>JAMPEF010000100.1 GCA_023665275.1 Alistipes senegalensis
ATTTCAGCTTGGCTTTCCACGATAAATTCTGTCGGTTCATATCCCATTCATAGTGTGATTTTCCCTTGCTTTTTTCGGGATTTTCAATAACAGAAAGCCCATGATTTTTGCAGATTTCATCAGATAAATTTCTCAAAGTCACCCATTTACGATGCTTTTTATCACCTTGGTCAGCGTGCGTTTCAAAAGTCCGTCCATCAAACATATTCACGTTATTGAAAATGCAATGCAGATGAATGTGTTCCTTGTCTTTGTGGACGGCAAGATAATACTGATATTCGCCTTTAAGGAATTGGTCGCAAAGTTCAATCCCGATTTTTAAAGCCTGTTCCGGAGTAATCTCACCAGGGGAAAAACTTTGAATAAAATGCTGTGAAAGTACAGAACTTAAACCCGTTCCAATAGTACGAACCTGTGCGAAATCCTTGCTTGCCTGAACCGGATTTTTATCGCAACCGAATGTATAAATCAGTCTGCCGTTGTCGGTTTTTTCATCATCGGCGATATAGGCTATTGCTGAAACTTCTGTAACTCGGATTGGAAATATCTTTGTTGTCGCCATAATTCATTTATATCCCTTTGAATTTCTGAAATATCCTCCGCATAAATGTTGTATGTTGAGTTCACACGCACGGCAATCTGATTGATATTTGATGCAATTCCCGAAATATTTCTGATGATATTTTTCAGCTTTTTGTCATCAAATTTTATGATAAATCCCTTGAAAATCATCGCTCTGATAAACTGGCTTTTTGATTTGCATTTGCTCATCAGAAATTTTTCTTCAAGCAGTTTATTTTCTTCATCATTCACTCGGAATTTTATTGTAATTTTTCTGCTGTCGTCTGACAATTTCATCATCTCACTTTGTAAAAAAATCAGGGTCTTAGGGAGTTTTCCCTAACAAGCAGTATCCAGGTGGACACGAAATTTTTGTGTCCACAGGATACCATGCTTGCTACATTTGAAAATACCCCTCACTTATATACCGAAAAATTTGCGGTTTCCCTCATGATTTTTGCAAAAATTTACAAAAAGTTTACAATTAAAAAGCCCTGTCTGGTTATTTCAGAGCAGAGTCATTTTAATATACCAAAAAAATTCAATTGTAAATTTTTTGTGAACAGTCCATAACTTGTTGTCGCTCATAAAAATATTTCATTCACGTCAGCAGGAAAAACAATGTTTCTGAAACGTTTTTTAACTGAAAAGCGGTCTGAAACATAAAATTCCTTAGATGTACCGGCAACAAAAAGTGGACGGTTTGAATTTGCTTTTTTTGCCGATATAGTGCATAATAGTAAGTGTAATAAATTCTTTATGGCGGACTTCTGCGCAGAGTTACTCAGCCGCTGTAAGAAAAAAATCAATCAGATTTGTTGAGTGGTTTGATTGTCAGACGGGATTCCCGAACGACAAACTAATCACGCCCATTTGGTGAAATCCCGTTGTATAGAAAGGGGTTTTTATCAATGGATAACAAATCAATCAGAGTTCCGCTGTACACCGAAAGGGAAGAAGTTACTGACTTCGATATGTACATATACGGCACTAAAGATGCAGAGGAACAGAAACACGATTTTTTAGGCAAGGCTCTTAAACGCTATGCCGATGACATCGGAGTGAATGCCACAGAACTTGCAAATCTGACAGGTATTTCAAAGTCGGCGGTCAACTACTATTTCAGCGGAGAGCGTCTGGTCGGATTTAATACACTCATTTCACTCTGTCTTGCTCTCAGACTGCACCCACTCAGAACGAAACATCTCTTTGAACTGACCAACTACACTTTACACGAAAATTCAGAGCGTTACTATACTCTTGTTGAGTATCTTTCAGGCTGTGCATATGCAGAAAAATTCAATCTTTACAATTGCCAGGTGAGGCTGAAAGAACTTAATCTTGAACTTCTTATTTCCGACAGGGAGAGTGGAGCGTAATGAGCAAATACAATTACATACACTTTGGTGACGATGTTCCGAAAAATATCGAGATTGAATACAACAAGCTGTGTCGCAAGGAACAGTATCTTGAGGAACGAGATGCAGCCCACAGATTAATTCACATTGATTACGATGCTCTCCTAAACAACGTCCCTGAACCACCACATGATACGATTTCAAAGTCTGAAATTATCTGGGATAAGAGACGAAAACGCCTTCCGTCAGCACTCAATAAGCTAAAAAATGAGTTTCCTTTGGAGTATAGTATAATAAACGACCGTTTTTTATCGGACAAAAATTTATCGACACTCGAACTTGCTGAAAAATACAATCTGAGTGTAAAGCAAGTTGAGTACCGACTTAAAAGGGCAAAAGAATTACTTAAAAAATACATAACATCACGCAAAAATATCAAGTGATTTTTGTGCAATCATACGAAATTTCAAATTTTTTAAAAAAACTGCCATTTTTTATGAGGGAAATGCCAAATTTCTCGGTTATATATTAGAGGTCAGACTTCCGAATGGCAGACTGGTTGTCTGGATACACACACCTCTGCGGCATGGCAGACAAAATCTGCCGTGTCGCCTCCTTGTTTCATAGGAGTTCAAAGAAAGGATTTTTATGTCAAACACAATTTCGGTAAATACAGCTTATAGCCTGATGTTCAAGAGCTATCCGGAAGTTGTCGGAATAGCTGACATCTGTAAAATGCTGAATATCGGCAAAAGCAAGGCGTATCAGCTTGTGAACAGCGGTATTTTAAAGCGTATTCCGTGCAGTCGTGAAATCAGGGTTGCGAAGATTACAGTTATAAATTACGTTCTGCAAAGCGCACAATAAGCGTATTTAGCAAGTAATGATGCTTATAAAAATTAAATAAATTTTCAGAAAATTGGTAGAAATACTTGAAAAATCTGTTGCGTTGTGATATAATTAGAATGTCAACAGCAGGCTCTGCCTCTTTTCGACAAGGAGGAAAAAATGAAAACAAGTCTGCCATTTAAGTACATTGTTTCAACAAAAAGAGACAAGTATTATGTTGTCTTTGATTTCAAGGACGACAACGGAAAACGTCAGAGACGATGGGTCGGCACTGGTCTGCCCATGAAATGTGCGAAAAAGGTTCTCAATGAAAAAGTTGACGAACTTGTTGCTCAGTTTTACGAGGACTACTGTTCAGGAAAGGCTACAAAGCCCAGAGAGAAAATCAACAAAAACACAAAAAATGCCGAGTTTCTTTCACGTTCGTTATCGAGAAAAAGTTCAGCGTTTGAGTTTACACAGTTTCTTGTACACTGGCTTGAGGCAATCAAACCCACAATCGCTGATGCAACTTATGAAAGCTATACACACGTTATCCGCAAGACGACAGAATATTTTGACGAAAATTATCCGCATCTTATGCTGACCGAAATCACGGCTTTGCAGATTCAGCAGTTCTACAACGACAAATACAACAGCGGTCTGACAGCGAATACAATCAAGCACTACCACGCAAATCTACACA
Source organism: Alistipes senegalensis (assembly GCA_023665275.1). Classification (GTDB taxonomy): domain Bacteria; phylum Bacillota; class Clostridia; order Oscillospirales; family Ruminococcaceae; genus Ruminococcus. The sequence continues at coordinate 3,454 of JAMPEF010000100.1, forward strand.
AGGCTTTAAAATACGCCGTAAAAATGGATTTGCTCCCGAATAATCCGTCCGAAAAGGCTGAACTTCCTAAACTTAAAAAGTTTCAGGCAAATTTTTACAACGCTGAGGAGTTGGAGGAGCTTTTCAAGGCATTCAAGGGCGACAGGCTCGAACTGGTTGTACATATCGCCGCATACTATGGACTGCGTAGAAGTGAGGTACTCGGTCTTAAATGGGACTGTATCGATTTTGACAGAAAGAAAATCACAATCCGTCGAAAACTCATCTATAGAATGGGCGAGACCGGCGACGAACTGGTGGTTGAGGAAGAACTTAAAACAAGGGCGAGTGTCAGAACGTTGCCACTTATTCCGCACATCGAAGCAATGCTGAAAGAGAGATTTTTTCTTGAACAGTATTACTCAAATCTGCTAAAGGACGATTTTGACCGTACATTTGACGGCTTTGTGTGCAGGGACAGCCTCGGCAAAATCATAACGCCTAATTACACAACGCAGCACTTTCAGATTGTGCTTGCAAATAATAATCTTCGTCGTATCAGATTTCACGATTTGAGACACTCATGTGCAAGTCTGTTGCTTGCCAACGGCGTTCCTATGAAAGCAATTCAGGAGTGGCTCGGTCATTCGACTTTCAACGTCACGGCTGATTTTTACAGTCACCTCGAATACAGTTCAAAAATCGTATCGGCTGAAACCATTGCAAAAATATTCAGCTCAGATGATGATGAAAGAAGCTCTAAAAAGTAAACAGATTTAACAACGGTAGACGTTTTGGCTATATGGTAGAAAAATTCTGGTCAAAAAAATAAAACCGGACTTTCAAAAAAGTCCGATTTTACGTTGTTTTTATAGTGCCGGAGACGGGACTTGAACCCGTACGATATTGCTACCGGTGGATTTTGAGTCCACTGTGTCTGCCATTCCACCACTCCGGCAAATAATTAAATATTTAAGAAATAAAAGATAAAAAGTCCGTTTTGTTTACCAAGGTTAACAAAAAAATGAACTAAGATGCTGAAATTTGGTAGACATTTTGATAGAAAAATTTTCAAACGTAACGAAGATTTTCTACCAAAAGTCATTAGCAATCAAGTAAAACACCGGAATATAGGGAAAACTGTTGAATACTGGAAAAACAAACCTTGAAAGGAATATCAAAAACCTAAGAGGATTTTGAGTCTGCTATTTCTGCAAATTTTGCCATAGCGGCTATTACTTTAATATTATATCATAGGGGACTATGGTTTGTCAAGGGGTTTTGTGAAAAATTCTGAAAATTTTTTCTGGGAGCAGGTTTTTAAAGAAAGAAAACCGCTATGACCAGAAAATTTGATTATAGCGGTTTGAATCAATTATTATCTGATAACAGAATGTGAGTGAATGAAAAATTCTTCCTGACTGGGCTGCCATGCCTTAACTTTTGGTGGAAAGAGTTTGTCAAATTCTGCAACAGCCTCAGTATCGCCGCAAGGCTCGTCGGAATTATTTGGGTGATAGAACCATTTTCTTCCGTCGAGAGCGTCATTGCTAAGAACTTTCACAAGCAAAGCAGCAGGGAAAACGTCACCCTCGAAACAAACATTATACTTTTTGCAGCTTTTGTAGCCACTGGAAACGTAATTGTCGGGATTGCCGAAATTTATAACGATGTCATATCCCATTTTATTTACGATTTCAAAGGTGTGTTCCAAGAGAGCCTTACCGTATCCCATACGCTGATAATCGGGGTGAATACAAAGCGGTCCCATAGAGACAATCGACTTTATATTGCCGTTTTCGTCTGCAAGTTCAGCTTTTGTGTACATAATACAACCGATAATTTTTCCATCAGTTTCCATAACATGAGCAAGCTCAGGAATAAAATCCTTATGCTTTCTCATTACATGAATAAAGTAATGTTCATCGCAGCCGGGAACGCTTAAATTCCAGAACGCTTCACGGGCAAGATTCTCAACTTCACGATAATCTTTCTCTGTTTCCAGACGGATAATATAGTCATTTTTATTCATTGTTTTTCCTCCTGAAAGTTGTGATGCAACGGGAGGTTTGTGTGAGATATAGTAAACCTACTTTACAAAAGAACGCAAATGTGATATAATAAAAATA
>JAMPEF010000101.1 GCA_023665275.1 Alistipes senegalensis
TGTTCATAATGCATTTTTAAAAATTGCAGATAACTTTGAAATGATTCAAAAATTTTCCTGTCAGGAATTGCAATCATATATTGTTATTATTGTCAGAAACAGTTCTATCAATATTTACAGGAAGAACAAAAAAGACAGCGAATATCTTGCCGAATTTGATGATAATCAGCTAACAATTGATGTTAATTTTTTTGAAAATATCGACAGAGATGTGTTGATTCAAACAATTTCAAATCTTCCATTGATTTACAAGGATATTCTGTTCCTGTACTATGTTAACCAATACACAACTAAGGAAATTTCAAAAATGTTTGATATTTCCATAGATGCAGTGTGGAAAAGAATAGAACGTGCTAAAAAGCTACTTAAACAAGAACTGGAAAAAGGTGAGTGAATATGGCAGTAAGTAATTTTCAAAAAGCATTATATAATGCTCTCGCTCCTGAATACGAAATGGCTATGCAGGACGTTGCCAATGAGCATGAATTTTCTACGGAGTTTGAGAAGAATATGAAAAAACTTATAAATCGTCGCAACAAGCCATACTACAAAATAATAAATACAGCCGGAAAAAGAACCGCTTGTGCTGCTGTGGTCGTACTTGTTGTATCTTCAGTTACGATTATGAACGTTGAAGCACTCAGAAATGCGTTTTCGGACTTTTTTGTAAGCATTTATGAAAAATTTTCGACAGTTCAGCCCGTTGAAGATGATACATCCCCCACTACTCTTGAAGAAATCTATGAAATAACCTATAATCTGAACGGTTTTGAAATTATATATGATGAACATGATGAATACAGTAATATTATCCATTATAATAAGGATAATATAGTAATTTATTTCAAACAATGTACTAAAAATATGTATGACTCAGATATTAATACAGAAAATGCCAAAATCTTAACAGTTGATATAAACGGACATGAGGCAATATATTTTATTGATAATAATGATTATTACCATATTATTTGGGATAATGGAGATTATATAATAAGTTTAAGTTCAAATATTAGTGAAAATACACTGATTGAAATAGCAAAATCTGTGCAAAAAGTAGAATAATAAAAAAATTGTGTTTTTTTGTCAGGATTCAACCCTCTGATTTGTTATTATTTATTGAACAGGGAAGTTTAAAATTTTCTCGTTTAATATAATACAGTCAGGGGGTGATTTAATTGATAAAAAAAGTTGCATCTTTACTTTGTGCAGTTGTTCTTTCTACATCTTTTGCTGTTGGAAATGTTGCATCAGCCGCTGCGATTTTGCCCGATGTTCCTGCATACTCATATACCAGTGAATGCAGTTCTACTTTGTCTATATCAGGTACAACCGCAACCTGCAAAAGTTCTGTTACCGGTTACTATAACAAAACAACTAAAATAGTTGTAAATCAAACATTGCAGAAGAAAAATTCTTCGGGCGATTGGGAATATGTATACAGTTGGTATGATACTATTTATAACTATTGTGGTTCAGTAACAAACACAAAGTCATCATTATCAAGCGGTACATACCGCCTCAAAACAGTAGCTACTGTCTATGCAGGAACAGCAAATGAGACGATAACTAAGTACAGCAAGGAAAAGACAATCTGAAAATTACGGCAATTGTTCTTCCGACTCTGTATATTTTAAGCAACAATATTTGTTATAATTTTTATAATTCTCGTTCTTATGAGTCGGATTTACAAATGCTATGCGAAAAGGAGGAAAAAAGCATGAGTTTAAAAAGCAAATTTAAACGAACATTATCGGGTTTACTCAGTATGGCTATAGTGGCAACTATTGTTCCATATTTCCCCGTATCAGCGGAAGATTCGGAAAAGTATCCATACATAATGTTCGCAGCATCTGATGCTGAAGGTGCAATAACTATCAATGCAAATAATTTTTGCGTAAACGGTAACGTTGCTACAAACGGCACAATTGTTTCAAGTGGAAATGTTAGCGTAAATGGCACAATGACCGAAAATGCTAATGAAGAAATGCTCTACATTCAGAAAAAGCTGAATTATTCCTATTTCAGCGGAAATGATGTAGAAACATATGTTGATGATTACAATTTTGAAGCTTTGAACATTAACATCAATAATCCTATGGAGGTTAATGGCACACTTGAAATGACCGGAAATATCAATCTGAACTCTGGAATAAAGGCACTTGAGGATGTAAATCTCAACGGAGAGGTAAAGAATACAAATAATTCTGTTATCTTCTCTGAAACCGGAGATGTTAATATCAATACAAGCAACACAAATTTCAGTGGTTTGATTTATGCTCCTTATGGTGATATTGTGATTGATACTGATAACTTGAATCTCAACAATGTTATCATTATCGGACAGACTATTACAATTGACTGTCCAAGTATCAATGCTAATTACAATGACAGCATGGCTGAGTTGATTGGCACAGAATCAGATATTGATGTTGATATTAATGCGAATATTTATGCAATGGGTTATTATAATTATGAAACCGATTCAATAGATATTGAATGGTTTAGTAATTATGAAAACGGTACCTATGAAGTATGGGTTTCAGATGATAATGTGGAATATACTTCAGTAGCTGTTGTTTCAGATACGACTGAATATCAGTATCCAATTACTGAGGATTTTGAAACAAAATATTTCAAGGTATCTCTTACTACTAACTATGGAGAGTATATTGAATCCATACCATTCATAGTGACAAAATCAGAAGAAGGATATTCTGTAGATTTTCTTGACAGTGATGGCGATGGAATCCCCGATGTTTCAGAAATAACATTTGGTACAAATATCAATGAACCGGACACTGATAATGATGGTTTAACTGATTATCAGGAAGTTTACATCACTGGAACAGACCCGACAGTGTATGATTCTGTAACATCAGGCATATTAGACGCAGATGCAGATTCTGACGAAGATGGTCTGTCAAATATCTATGAAATTGAAACGGGTACAGACCCACTTTTAAAAGATACCGACAATGACAGCATTTCTGATTATGATGAGATTTATGTTTATGGAACAGACCCTCTTAATCCTGATTCCGACAATGATGGATTAGAAGATGGTGACGAATTGCCAATCGGACTTAATCCGACAAATCCAGAAACTTTTGGTGTTCCCGATGCCGAATATCAGATTGAACAGACAATATCATCTGACAGTAACATATTAAAGACAATAAATACAGACGAAAATGCCTATGAACTTTCCATAGACATCAAAACCAATGGATATGCTGAAAAGGAAGTCAGAGTATCAGAAAGCGGGTACTCTTGTGCAATTGAAAATGATGCGATGATTGGTTTAAGTGCAGATATATCTATTTCTGATACTTGCAATCCAGAAAAAATTGTGCTGAAATATAACATAAAGGATTCATATATTGATAATACATTGAATATTTATTCAAGTCTTGATGAGTTTCAAGGAATAAAACGTCTTAATATTTTCAAATTTGATGAAAATAAAAATATGCTCCTTCCTGTTGAAACAGAGTTCGATGTAGAAAATGGTCTGCTTTATGCAGAAGTTGATGAGTTAGGTACATACTGTATCATGGATATGGAAATATGGCTTAATAATCTTGGCATTGAGATGCCAAATGAAAATGCTATAGAAAGCTCCACATACTCTAATACGCCTGTAACTATGTTTAGTAGTAATAATGATTCAGTCACTGATACTGGTACATCTGGTGGTAATTTAGTATGGACTCCAACATTTACAAATCAACCTATAGATATTGTATTTATTTTACAATCTGAAGGTCTTGATGAGAAAGCATTTAAGGATTCTAAATTGGTAATCCAAAATTATTCTGAATTTTTATTTTCTAATTATAACGATGTTAGGATTATGCTAATTACATTTGGTTATGGAAAGACTGATACTGTGTATAATAATTCTGCCTCAATGTATTTAACGTCTATTTCAGATGTTAGAGAGGCTTTATCTAAAATTACGTATACTATAACATCTGGATTATGTCATACAGCACCATCTTTTAGTAAAGTATTTTATGGTATTAATTATCAGCAGGGTTCTTATAGGTCTGTTTATAGATTTATTAATGGAAATACACTTACTGATGCTGGATTTGATGCAACGATAACTCATCGAATGGGTTTAAATTCATATTCTGAAATTTATAATCCTGATTGGAATTATGTGGATAATGATTATAATAGGCGAATTAAACAAACTATTGAGGGACGCAATGATATATTTGGAGCTTTATCTGATAGTACTACTAATGAACTTATTAATCATATCAAAAGCAAGGTTAACAATAAATGTGCTGTGTATGAAGTGTTCTTACCAACTAACTGGAAAAAAATTACTTTAAAAGGACAATTGAGTCCCACAAATAGTATTAATTCAGATGAAGATTCTTTAACTGACTGGGAAGAAGTAGATAAGGATAAATTAGTATTATTAGATAATAATGATTATACACTTCCATACACTACTATTTCTCATTTAATCGTAAGGACAGAAAATATATACACTGATGATCCGGAATGGTTATTCAACATTCATGAACCTATTTACTATTTGCCGGTAATATCTGATCCTACAATGGAAGATTCGGATAAAGATGGCATTTTAGACCATGATGAATATACTAACATCACAACAGACAGCAGATATGATAATATTAATCCTTTGAAAGCAGATACTCTTGAAACTTTATATCCTGAATTAACCCGAAATAGTAAAACTAATATTGATACTAATCCTATATATCTTGATATACGCAAGAACACAATATATATAGATGTTAAGTATAAACTTAATGATAAGGCATATGAATTATCCTATATTAGAAAACCTGATTCAACCGAATATTACACTAATGAAGAAATTATTATGAAATCAATTGAGGATAAATGGAATACTGAAATACAAGGAAACATATTTGACTTTTATCCAGGAATGTCTATTGAAGTAAAAATAGATTTAAGAGAAGTTGCTGATGAAAAATATATTGGATTTATTGTGGGAGAGGATGGAAAAAATTCAACTTCAGTTGAGTCAAATGATGATTGGGCTACCAATAAAATAAACTATATTAAATTGTCTACAAAAAAAGTGATTAAAAAGGGTGATGAGAAAATAATTGTAGATTTACCTGAGACTAACCGATTTGCAGCACCTGCACATGAATTGGGGCATGCATTAGGATTAAGTGATCTTTATGGATATAGTGATGAGGAACATATTGATCGTAGATTGCAGCCAGTAATATGTGATATTTCTAAAACTACTCAAAACGAGATATGGTATACAAAAGATGGAAATAATCCTGATGGTGATTTAATGTTCAGTTTTGGATTAGTGAGAGCTAATGATGTAGAAATGATTTTACTGGCATACTGTGATAATCAAAAACAATATTTTAAACCGGAATTTGATAAAGAAAATGAAGTTTCCAAAGCTATAAAAGAAAATAATAACAATATATATTTAGATAAATATAATAAAGAATTTGTTAATTTTGATTCAAAATTAAGAA
>JAMPEF010000102.1 GCA_023665275.1 Alistipes senegalensis
TATTCCATTATACCACTTTTTTCTCTCTTTGAAAAGATACTGAACAGGCTCTAAGGAACTTTACCAACAAAATTGGTTCCTTAGTCTTATTTTTTTCACTTTTTGCGTGCAGTATTACAAAAAGACTTGATTCTACCTTTAAAGTTATGCCTAAATGCTGGAAAGTCGAACGCACTTTTTCATGGTTATGCCATTCCAGACGTTTATCAAAAGACTATGAATTCAAAACTGTTTATGCTGAAACTATGGTTATTATTTCACATCTGCACACTATGTTAAAACGTTTTTAGCTTATTGGTACAAGTTCTTAACCCAATAAGTACATCGAAGAGGAACGTTCTATTTTGATACACCGTCAAGGTATGTCAAAACAGATATTGGATAAACACTATCTGTTCTGTTTATGCAAGGAGCTATACATCATATGGAATGGGACTGATTACTAAAATAGCAAGCAAAGCAAGTGGGTGTCCACTTGTCAATTTTCAAGGTTTTGAAAATCATTTTTTGGAGTCTCCAAAGCCCATTTTAATATAAAAGTAAATATTATAATTAACAAAATTCAATTAGCTTTTCAGATTTTGAAGAATTTTTTTGAGAAAATTTTTTCAAAAGAGTTTTGAATAAAACCAAAAATTAGAGGTGTTATGACAGAACAGGTAGTGTTTACCCAATACCTGTTTTGACTGCTCTTAACAGTTCATCAAAACAAGACAATTCACTTTCAGTACATTTATTGATTACGTTTCGTGACGCTAACTGCCAAATAATATTTCAGAACGTAACCGAACTTTTGAAAATCCTTTTCAAAAAAATATTATGAAATTATTAACTGCTTTGATTGCAGAGGAAATACTCAAGCTTCTTTTTAACTAAACTGAAAAAGAAAAGAGAGGACATATATGCTATCTTTTTAAACAGTACTGCATTTCATGTATATATTGATTTTCAAACTATTGGTACAAGTTATATCAACATAATAATAGCACCACAGGATTATATTTTTCCTATGGTGCTGTTCTGATTTGTCCCGTTATATAGGAATAAAACTATTTATATTCCCTCTTATTGTGCAGACAAAGAGCTATTTATTCTGAATGAGAAGTTTTCTCATCATTACAAGGTCAAAAACATCAATTTGATTGTCTTTGTATAAATCAGCAGCCTGCCAGTTTATGAGTTCATCTGAGACATTAAGAAGCCATTTCTGCAAAATGACAGCGTCAGAAACATTGAATTTTCCGTCATTGTTTATATCACCTGTAACGATATTTTCAGATTTTTTAACAAAAACTGTATAGTTTACACAGTATGCTGATTGCCCGTTAGTTCCGAGTGTTATTTTGTTTCCTGAATTGTAATTCTTGCTGTAAATATCTGCTATGACATCATTGCTGTATGAAACTGTCATGTCAGTTTTATTAAAGTCACTCAGCCATTCCGGCAAAGTTTCCACTCTGTTGTCGAGGGCTATATATAATGTAATGTCTTTATCTGCTGTAAATTCTGCAAGATTTTCAAGTGAATTTTTTGAATCACAGGCTGTACGGATATATTCAGAACCGGAAAGAGCTTCGGGCATACTTGTAAATGTGAAATCTCTGTCACCGAAAACAATGCCACTGTCTGATATACTTTCGTTAATATACCAGTCACTCGAATTTTCACTATCAAAAACATTGAGATTTTTTATAAGATTTCCGTTAAGTGCCACGGATTTTTTTCCGAAAACAAAACTATCCATATTCAGAAGATATCCGTCACCACCGGTGAATTTTATATAAAGATTGTGTATTCCTGAAATTTCTGGAATATTGAAATTTATGCTCTGATAATCGGAAAAGCCGGCAGTTCCAGAAAATTCAAGTGATGCAACAGGTATGCTTTCAAGCTTATCAAGATACAGCTCCATTCCGGAAGTATTTCCCGAAATCCGTGCAGTAAAGCTTTTCGCACCGTCTTCAAAATCGACTCTCTGGAACATAATATAGTCACCTTTTTCAATAAAACCGATATTCTGACCACCACCGGAAGTATCTTCGGTGCGTATGCCGTTCTGGTCTGTGAAGTTTTCCGCCTCTATGGTCTCGAATGCGGAAATTGTCGGTTGAACTACTGTGGAAGTTTCCGGCGAAAGCGTAACAACACCCTCAGGGAATGAGTCAACAGTGAGGTCATTTATATAGTATTCGATATTTGTATATCCCTGACCACAGTAATCGCCGTTTGTATCGGAAGGGTCTGTGGGGTCAAGACCTCTCGCAAGTTCCCAGTCGTCGTCCATGCCGTCGTTGTCAGCGTCGGTTATTTCCTTAGTAAGTACAGCCTGTGGGTATTCGTAAGTAACACCACACTCAATATTATATTTATCGATATTTTCTTTGTTAGCGTCGGTTGCCTCATCATAGGAGGCTGTACCGGACATATTACCCGTACCCGTTTCAGTCTCGTATGCACATTGCTGGTCTATAGCGGTTCTCTTGTCGGGTGAGATACCGTTTCCGGCAAAACTTATTACGTGTTCATAAGATGCTTCTGCACTTTCGCACGTATCAGCAGTGGAGACATTCTCACCATTTACAATAGTCTGAAAAGATTTGTCACTTTTCAGTGTTTCCTTCGTGACTCCGTAAGTATCTGTAATGCTTTGTTTAATGCTTATGCCGTTCCAGTTATCAGAGGTCACAGCATCATATATCGAATTATCTTTATTCAACATACGGTTTCCCTGAAGGAAAATGCCGAAATTCTCTGGCTTTGTACTGCTGTCAACATTTACATAATGCTTACCGCCTGTTGTGCCATTACCCATTTTAAGAGTATTATTTACATAGTTAAGATGACCGATAGTTCCGTATGCCGTTTGATAAGCCCAGTTATAGATGACATTGTTTGTAAAATCGGCTGTTTCCGTACCCTGAACTTTTCCTCTGAAATTACGTGAAACATTATGTATAATAAGATTATGGTCAAAAGTACTGTAGCCCTTACCCATCATAAGACCGAAACCATGTAGACCCTTTTTATGACCACCCCATGAGTCCGCTGGTCCTATAACGGAATACTGTACTGTATAGTATTCATTATTGGAATAAAGTCCCCACTGTTCATCAGTTGTCCAGCCCATAGAGCAGTGGTCAATAATTGAATTTGAACCATTTGCACCACCCCATGCGTCGTTGCCGGAACTGGTGGCGGTATAAGGTCCGGGACGTGAACTTATATAACGGCAGATAATATTATCTCCGGACATACCCATTTTGTAGTTTTTGAGTGTTATTCCCGAACCATCAGGGGCTGTCTGTCCGGCAATCGTTATATTGCTCTGACACAGAATATTGCTTTTAAGTTCGATAGTACCGCTTACATCGAAAACAACGATTCTGTTTGATTTGCTTACAGCATCACGGAAAGAACCTGCTCCGCTGTCGTTCAGATTGGTGACATGATAGACTTCACCGCCACGACCACCAGTAGCATATTTTCCACCTCCTACTGCTCCCGGAAAGGCAATTATCTTATCAGCTGCATCAGCGACAACATCTGATTTTAAGTTAAAACCACTCACAGAAAATGTCATCATTAAAGCAGATAGAAAGGCAATTGTTCTTTTCTGATATTTTTTCATACATAAAACACCTCCGCTTATTATTTTACACAATTTAACAAAATATTTTCTTGTTCCGACTAATTTATGATTATATAATACCATAAAGTTCCATATTAGTCAAGAGATAAATCCTGTAAAACAAAAGACAAAACTGATTGAATTTATATTAAAAACTATACCAATAAGCTGAAAATGTTTTAACATAATATTTTTATTATATCACTTTTTTCTTACTTTTCAATCTATTGGTACAAGTTCTTTTCAGACATCGTAGTGTGACCAATTTCCTTATCAATCTGCTTTCTGCTTTGGCAACTTTTACATTCGTTTTTTTACTAAGCTGAAAAAGAAAATGTGGTACGAGTACCCATTTTTCTTTTTGTAATTACAAATAACGCTTACTCAATTCTGCATCTGTAAGTGCGTTTTCAAGTATTCTGCTTAAGACAGAAGTGTAACCCTTGCCAAGAGATTTAGCAGTGCGTACAGCTTGCGGAGACAAGCGAAGTGTTACGGTTTGCTTTCTGCGTTCTTCACGATTCTTTTCTGATACACGTGCAAATTGCTTTAACTGTTTAGCCGTAAGTTCAGGGCAGTCGTCATCAGGTGTCACTGGTCTTGTTTTAAGTTCCTCAAGCATTTTCTTTTGTTCATCAGTCAAAGGTTTGTTAAAATCAATTTCTTTACGAATAATCATAATACATCTCCCTTTCCTGTTTAGTTGCTTTTCGAACAGAGATTATTCGGATAGCTTCTTCAGGATAATTCAAGCAAGAAAAAATCTGATTTTGACGATTTCAGCTTGTTTGATGACTTCATGTTACGTCATGGCTACTCAATCCGATACAATCAGATAACCCATTGTTATGAATTTATCGACTTTGGAAAACAGGAAAGTCCAGAACACCTTGCAGAAAACGTCCCTACTATTCTTTATGACCAACTAAGGAAAGAATATTCTAAAGTTAGTCTGCTGTCCATTATGAACTATATAACGCTGTACGCTACACGAAACCGCTATAATCCGGTACTTGATATGATTAAGGCGGAAAAATGGGACAAAATAGACCGTATAGAACAAATTTACAAGGTTTTCAGAATATCATCAGAAGACAAGTTGAGCAGAACCCTAATATATAAATGGCTTATGCAGTGCGTATGTGGATTATTCAACAACATTGAAAACCCATTTTCACTTGATATTGTGCTTGTATTTCAAGGCAATCAAGGAATAGGAAAGACCCGATTTCTCGAAAAATTAGCCTTACACCCTAAATTCTTTGCTGAGGGATGTTGCATTGACCCACGAAATAAAGACAGCATAATGCTTGCCACTAATAAATGGATATGCGAATTAGGCGAAATAGGCAGTACCATGAAGAAAGATATTGACAGTGTAAAAGCGTTTCTAAGCCGTTCTACAGACGAATACAGAACGCCTTATGGCAGGGCTATGCTTCAGTACCCACGTGTCACATCATTTGTCGGCACAGTTAATGATGAACAGTTTCTTGTAGACCAAACAGGCAACAGGCGTTTTGCTACAGTCCCTCTCGCTCCCGACCTTGAAATAGATTATGAAACACAGATTAAGCCGTTCAATTCCATACAGCTTTGGGCACAAATATACCAAATTGTCAAGGATTTAGACAAAGCAAGCTGTTTCAGACTTACAAACGAAGAAAAGAAGTTGCTTGATGAACGCAATCAGCACTTCATGAAACCGCTTAGAGCCTGTTCAGTATCTTTTAAGAATAATACGAATAAAAGCTAAAGTGACC
>JAMPEF010000103.1 GCA_023665275.1 Alistipes senegalensis
TATTCTATTATACCACTTTTTTCTCTCTTTGAAAAGATACTGAACAGGCTCTTAAAGTCCGTTATTTTTTTGTGTAACTGCTTTTCCGTCCGCTGAATATAATGTAACGTGCGGAGAACATCTGCACGGTGTACCTCCGCAACTAAAATAAGGAGGAACTGACATGAATTTAAATCTTTTCGACGACATGGACGGTCTTATACTCCGTGAACGTGAAAACAATCTCACTTCACCGGAAACTTTCAGAAGACCGGTTCAGCCACCACAGAATAACAATCCGCCACAATTCCCACAGAATGCACCTCTTGCTATGGCGTACGTGCCGTTTCAGGAGTGGGGCGACGTCTACACCGATGACGAGGCTTTCCCTATTGGAACGCTTTTCCCTGACCTGAATTTCCCGTTTACGAGAGGAGCTGACAATCATGAATGAAAGACAACAGCTTTACAACAAGATACAAAAATATAGTTTTGCCATAAAGGAACTCAATTTATATCTTGATACGCACCCCGACTGTCGACGTGCATTGACGCTCTTCAACAAGTATAACGGACTTCTTAAAAGTGCAGAGGAGGAGTTTTCAAGACGTTTTGGTCCTATAAATCCTACTCAGACAAACGACACACAACACTGGTCATGGATTGACGACCCATGGCCATGGGAAAGGTGGTAAATTATGTGGCAATATGAAAAAAAATTGCAATATCCTGTTAATATAAAGAATCCTAATCCTAAACTGGCACAATTTATAATAACTCAACTTGGAGGTGCTGACGGAGAACTTGCAGCGGCATTAAGATATATTAATCAGCGTTATGCTATGCCCTATTCCGAAGTGAAAGGCATTCTCACAGATATAGGTATATCATTAACTATTTTGCACATTTATTTTTTCAAAAGAAACAGCCTGCTCCGTACAAGCATGGAGCAGGTTTCTGTTAAAATTAAATCAGAAGTTCAAACTTTACTTTATAATTCTCTCCTCTGCCTGATGTACTATAACGCAGTCTGACAGCAGGAACATATTTCAGTTTTATTTCAAGTATTTTTTCACTGTAAACTGTAATTTTTTCCAAAACCTCACCGCAGATATGCTCGTCAGCAGTTTCAAAATCAAGATACTTCTTTACATATTCAATGCACTTCTGCATTTTTCTTGCCTGATAATCAAGCTCTGACTGCATTTTCTGGTGACGTTCTATTTTCTCTCGGATTTCAGAAATCTGTTTGTCATAATACTGATTCTGACTTTTATAATCCTCAGCAGTGACTGTCCCTTCCAGATGTCTATCAAGAAGCATGCGTTTCTTTCCTGCAATATTATCAATATCTTTCTTAAGCTTTTTTATATCTGTTTTTTCAGGAACACTGCACACGGTATGTATTTCTGAAATCATTTCTGAAATCAACTCTTTCCGATTGATTTTCATAATACTCAATAAATATGCTGTACCCTCCAGTAATACCACTTCATTAACAGAACGATTGTTACAGCCTATCTTATCGCCGGATTTGTTTACTTTTTCTGCACCATGCTTAGCATTTTTTGCACATCTCCACGCTTTGTAACCAGAACCACATTTAAGTTTTTTTGTACGGCTTACAAACTTTTCCCCACACTCTCCGCATACTATTTTCCCACTGCACCAATAACGACAACTATGTCTTGATTTCTGTTCAGCTGTAGGCTTATGTGCTGCAAGAATTTCCTGTGCTTTCTCCCATGTATTGCGGTCAATGATTGGTTCATGGTGATTTTTTATGTATATTTTTTCTTTCTCTCCTCTGTTATACTTCTTTTTATGTGTAAGATAATTAGGAGTAAAAGTTTTCTGCTGGCAAAGGTCACCAACATATTTTTCATTACGTAAAATTCTCAGAATAACTGTATTGCTCCATTCCTTTACACGCATAGGCTGTATACCTTTTTCCATTAGTTCTCTGGCAATTACATGAGTTCCCTTGCCCTCATTTACGTACTTATGAAAAATCAGTCTGACAATTTCAGCACCCTCTTCATTTATGTACAATTTGCCATCTTTTACATCATACCCCAGCATATTTCTTCCAAAAACTACCCCTTTTTTCATTTGCATTCTCTGTCCCCAGCACACACGTTCAGAAGTTTTACGGCTTTCCTCCTGTGCCATAGTTGACATAATTGAAAGCTTCATTTCTCCAATAGAGTCAAGAGTACTAATGTTGTCATTAATGAATATTACTTCTACCCCTTGCTCTTTCAGCTTTCTTGTATAGTCAAGAACAATCACTGTATTTCTTGCAAATCTGCTGACTTCTTTGATAAGAATAAGGTCAATTTTACCGGCATACGCATCATCAATCATTCGGTTGAAACCATCACGCTTCTCTGTTGATGTACCGCTTGCTCCATCATCATAGTATACCTCTACCAATGTCCATTCTTTATTTTTATTTATATAATCTGTAAAAAATTTTCGCTGATTTTCAAGAGAATTTGCCTGTGACTCTTTTTCTGTTGAAACTCTGCAATATGCGGCAACTCTTAATGACATACTTCATTACCCTCTTTTTGATTATCTATGAGTTTTTTAAGCTGTGTCTGACTTATCAGCTTCTCGGAGTACAGGCTTTTATAAATGCCAATTTTGACAAGAGCCTTAAATGCAGGCTGATTGCTGGCTTCAAGAACTGTCGTATTTGTCTGATTTTTTCCCATTCTACCAACTCCCGTATTCACATTATATGTGATAAGAATTGGTATATTCTTTGTGCTTTGCATTGTATTTTCAACACAAGTATTCATTATTGCTTCTACTTTAAATATCTCTTGACGAAATTGTAATATGTACCTTTTTTAAGTCCCATTTCTCTCATCGCATCAACAGGACGAATAATCCCCCTGTTGACCTTTTCCATAACACTGTCCCAGTCGGCTGGCTTTTCGGCACACGGTCTGCCGAACTTAACCCCTCGCTGTTTCGCCGAATCAATACCCTCACGCTGTCTCTGCCTGATTTTGAGACGTTCCGCCTCTGCCATACTGCCGAGTACCTCAATGAGAATCGTATTAATCATATCCATAACCCATTCCTGCTCTGCTGAAAATTCTGCAAGCGTAGTTGGTATATCAAGCATTTTCACACGAATGTGATGTTCCTTAAAATACTCCAGTTCTTTCTTGATGTCTGACTTGCTTCTGCTAAGACGGTCAAGCTCCTTGACTACAAGAGTATCACCGCTTCTCAGCATAAAGTTTTTCAGTGAAGCATACCCCTCACGCTTCATATTCCTGCCCGATTTCTTGTCAATTATGATGTTATGCTCGTCTACCCCATACTCAATCAATGCCTGTACCTGCCTGTCTGCGTTCTGTTCCTTACTTGATACCCTCGCATATCCGTAAACCCTGTTTTCCATTTCATATGACCTCCAAATAGTCTGTAATTGTCCCTGTTACTTTTTGGACGTTCATAATCTATTATCTGGACTTTTATATGCGGTTTTTCATGTCTTTCAGGACAGTTCATAAAACTATACTTTTATGAACTGTGAAGCATACATCTAAATGACCCATAGGGAATTAGGAAACGCTTCTGTATCTGGGCAGAGCTTTCCCGTGACAAAAAAGTACAGGAAAAACTCTTTCTCCGTTGGAACTGACCCACTTTTTCATGAGGTTTCCGTCCTTGCAGAGCCGTTCAAGTCTATGAGCCGTGATACAATATCACCAGCACCTTAACAGTAATCAAACCGCCCTTACTGCATTCAGTTTCCCGAATTTATGCTGTTCCGTCTGATACTGTGTACCAGACCAGTCTGCCTCCGCCAGTTTTTTAACCATATTCCTCAGAACTTAGGCTTAATGAGGAGCAGCTTAGGCATTTTCTCCCCGACAAGAGTGCTATGTATAGACTGCCATATGCACACCTGAGTCGATTTCATCTGCTTCTCTCCAGTTGACCGAACCAACATTTTTTAAGGAGGTTGTCACTTTTATGTGGCAGAATACCGTCCTCCATGCTATTCAATTTTAGATTATATGATTTTGTTAAGAAACCGCAGTTTCTGCATATTCACCGAAGTATCTTCCCCATAAGTCAGCAAACTTAGTTTCAGTATACTGAAAATATACGCCAATTTATCAAAGTCAAGCTTATCAAGTCTTTCTTTCATAATAATCTGATTATAATATTTAAAAAACTTAAGTTCCTCTTTGATTTCAGAAAGCTCGTAATGATTTTCACTGCAACAGCCTTTATTCTCATACTTGCGGATTACCGTATCAGGAATAAAATTCTCAATTCTGTCGTATCCCTTTGTAAAACCCTCGCAAGTGCAACTGTACGATTACATATTTTCTCATCACCGCAAGTGATACCCTCAAAAACATCATTTCCGAAAATATCATATAATCGCTTTGACGCCTTGCTCCTTGCACCTCGAATAGTATTCGGAGAGATGCCCTGATATTTCGCTGCGTCAACTGCCCTCATATTCAATTTGCCTTGTTTTCTCCGTATCGCACCACGCACATGACATTACTGCCGTTTTCATTTCTCTTAAAGCGGTCAGTCTGTATAAGTCGTACTGCTCCTGTCCCTCCTGAGACTCTGCCAAAATCATATTTTCTGTTTCTGTAATCTGACTAAAAAAATTCTGTGACATTCTATCACCTCCCATCATTTTTGTAATCACCTAATTTTTTGCTTCTTTTTCCGACAGATACCCCATAAACAGCATATTGTGCGTAATACATAAGGCAAAAATCAGTTTCCGATTGATTTACAATCACTTACATAATCATATCTTGCAATCGTTATGTGACACCTGACAATCTGAAATTTTCTGTTTGAATCACTTTTTTTAGTTTTATCTTTGCACAGCAAAGTAACACCTGCATATATCGCTTTTTTCATCTTGTTTTCAGCCTGAATTGTTCCTTATATTTCAACTGAAATAAAGCCAAAAGTGTGTGTCAAACAAAGCATATTCTGACATAATTTGTGGGACATTCCTCTCCACGAATATAAAAAATCCTGCCGAACTCGAAAAGCTCGACAGGATAAACCGTCTTATTTTAGGAATGTATGTTTAATCAGTCTGAAACGCTTATGAAACTGCACTGCTGCACACTCTCTGTCAAGAAGCATTGCCGTTTTTTCCACTGAATTTAGAACCTGTGTTCATAGAGTTAAAAACGCTTTAAAAGAGTAGCAAGATGAGAAAT
>JAMPEF010000104.1 GCA_023665275.1 Alistipes senegalensis
TCAAAACGTAAATACAATGAAAAGGCATATGACCGAATAGCATTAACAGTTCCAAAAGGAAAAAAAGACATAATAAGGGATATAGCCGAAAAGAACGGTGATTCTATAAATGGATTTGTTAATAAAGCAATTGATGAACGAATACAAAAAATAAAGCAGGCTGAATAATCAGACTGCTTTTTTATATTTATGTATTTTTTTGGAAAAAAATTGACATTTAAGGTATTTTGTGGTATAATAAGTAAATAATATTACAAATTAAGGTGAAAGGAACTTTTCATTATGAATAACAGCGTACAACAGATGCATCAAATAGCCGGAACGGGTGGTTTTATGCAGGTCAACGGCTCTGTCCTCCGGACATTGAATGTAATTTCCGGCGGCAGGTGCAGCCTTTCAGGGCTTGAATACATATTCAGCGGTGTGAATCGCTGTCGCCTCCTGAATAGTCTGAAATACCTTGATTCAGGAGAGTATATAAAGCAGACCGGCAATAAAGAAAACCCCGATATTTCGCTTACGGGAAAAGGTGTGCTGATACTTCGGGGCTTCCTTGATGATGACTGCATAGAGGTATAAGGAGCGTTGAATGGGCAGAAAAAGAAGACATTACGCCATAAACAAATTGCCTGCGGAAGTCAAGGAAACAGTCGACGAAATGGTAAAAGCAGATTTTACATACCGTGAAATCGCTGACTATATCCGGAGTTCAGGGAATGACGTATCACTTTCAGCGATACAGCGCTATGCTGCTAACCTTATGCAATCCGCACAGGCTCTTAAAACGTCACAGGAGACCTTTTCAGCCATTATGAAAGAGGCGGGAAAATACAACCATATAGACTTCACAGAACCGGTAATCAGACTTCTGTGCGGTCAACTTCTTGCACAGATTGGCAGATTATCAGATACAGAAATTGCACCAGAAGAACTTTTAAAGCATACGATAGCACTAATCAGAGCGGTAGCATACAAGCAAAATTCAGATTATAGAAATACGCCAATATTCGACACGGTGTCGAAAGAATTTGATAACATGGTATTCAGTGCGATTGCAGACGAAAAGCCGGAACTGTATAAAGAGTTAAAAAATTTTCTTAATAGCAAGATACAATCAGACTGAATAAAAAAACCGTCCCGATACGATTCAGGACGGCTTTTTTTATTTTCTTTTGTGGGAAAAAACGGGACATTGTGGGAAAAGCCGGTAATTTGATGGGAAATCACGCTTGTAAAAGCGCCTGAAACGCCTTGTAAGCCCTCTTGAATTCACGGCGGAAACTTTCCGCACTGGGCGTTAATGCTCTTGAAATCAGCCCTACAGTGCAAAATAAAAAACTCTCCGACACCTTACGGTATCGGAGAGAATGAAAGAAGGTTTTATTTTTAAGTCAAAATAAAACACTATATATTATACATAATGATTATTTTATTGTCAACATATAATGTAACAATATTTTTTATTATTAATTGCTGAATTAGCAATTAATGTTATATTGCTGCCTGCTCCGTTCTTAACATCAATCACAGGACTGATGCGGAAATTTTCCGCTGTGGGCTTTCATGGCTTTTGAGTTGCAGAAAGTTTATTTATTTTCGTTGACTTTACGGCGGAAGTCCTGATATAATGTACATACCCACAAATTGTGGGTCGTGGTTTTTCCTTTCGTGAGATGCCGGAGCAGGTCAGGGACGGTATTTTTTCAGAAATGAATGAAAATTCTAATTTTGGTACTAATTTATTATTTTAGTACCAAAATTAGAACTAAAAGTCTTTGAAAGTATTAAAAAATCGTTATCATACTTCTTTTACTCCTATACTAATTGATATAATCCCGTTGTCTGAATCAGATGACGGGTTTATATTTTGCGTTCTGCGTGTAACTTTTGATAGTTTATGTTTGAAACAGCGTTTACAAGTGTTTACATTCCATTGCCGGAGTGTCAGAGCCGTTATAATAATCTGATAAGTATTCGGATAAACTGATTTTCAGTTTTCCCTGTTATTTTCCCTGTTATTTTCCCTGTTTTCCCCGTTATTTCCCTGTTTTCCCTGTTATTTTCCCTGTACGATTTGCCTAAAAATAGCCAAAAAAAGCACAAACAGGGAAAAAAGGGAACGTTTTTTACAATCCATATATATTTTTTTATATCTTCTATTCTTCTTATTCTTTTCTTCTTATTCTTTTATTTTTTCCTGTGCGTAAAATATAAAAAACGTTCCCTAAATTCCCTAAAACTAAAAAAAACCGCTATAAATAGCCAAATATTAACAGGGAATATTTTAAAATACAAATTCCCTAAATTCCCTAAAACTAAAAAAAACCGCTATAAATAGCCAAATAAAACAGGGAATATTTTTAGGGAAAACAGGGAAAATATTAGCCGTAAAGATTGGTTATTTCTTTACGGCTACTTGTTATGTAGTTTTTATTGAACTGAATCAAAAATATGATAAGCTTCTTTTATCTCTGTTGTTAATGTAAAGTAATAATATTGTTTTCCATTACTTTTTTTAATAAGGTCTTTTTCATTAATCATTTTAAGATATTGTACAATTTCTTTTTTAAAGTCTGTCACTTTTGGATTTTGCAGACCGGTGTTGTCCCTGCACCATTGTATCATGACATCATGAAGGACTTTAGTTGTTACGCTGTCAAGCCGTCTGCTTGGTCTTGTGACACAACATTCTTCAAAGAATAACAGATATGGGGAGTTCTGCACCTTGTATGTTTCAAGTAACTGTTTACTGCTCTTTGGTACTGAAAAATTATAGCCGTTAGTGATAGCGACTTTAAGAGCCTGAATGGCTTTATAAATAATTCCGCTGCTTTCGCCTACCAGCTTGTCAACTAAGTTCGCATCACGTTCTGTTTCAGATACACGGTGAGTACAGGCTACAGGGATAATGCGGTTGTATACGTGTTCGCCTCTGTCACCACCAAATTTAGGCAGCTGATTACAACAGAACCATAAAAAGCCCTTGAATGTATAATTGAATGGGTCACGGCATTTGCCCTCTATCATGATTGAGTCACCACCTGTAAGCTGTTTGAATATTTTCAGTTCCTTAATAGGCATAAAGCCTGCGTCTGAGTTACCATAAAGCCGCTTGTTATAAATATTGTAAGCTCCGAAACGTTGTTCAAGGTCTTGCAAGTCACCATTACTGCAATTATCCTCTCCGATAAGTTTTTCAACAAATCGTTTTAAAACAGATTTACCCGTGCGCCCCTCACCGACAAGAAATAAGCTGTTACCGTTGTGTCCTCTGAATCTGTAGCCATGTACATTAGAGACAGCCGCACCGACAAACTCAAGCAGAAGTTGTTGTTTTTCTTTGTCACCGTCTGTAAATTCGTTGAAAAATTTGTCAAATATTGGTGTAGCCTGCTCCCCTTTAAAGTCGCATGGTATCTGAATAGATGAAAATATATCCGGAGTATGTGGTGTAAGTTCCATTGTGTCAAGGTGCAGAATGCCATTTCTGAAATTTATTATACTTTCATCTGCGTTCAACTCTTTTTCATCACGGTATCGGTGAATGTCCGCACACACATTTTTTGAAATCTCGTTCACATCTTTCATTCTTACTTTCAACGGGTCATAACTCGCTATAATGTCTGTTATATAGGCTTGTAAGCGGTTAAAAGTGATATTGCTGTATACACCGTTGCTATACCAGTAAATGCGTTGTGTAATGCTGTCTGAGTTCTCCGTAAAGCAGTATTTTTCATTTTTCCTTATGTATTCCGCACATAATGCAGAATGTACAATATAATCTTGCTTTTTTTCGCTGAAAACAAAGAAATCAGGGTATTTAGGCGTGTGTGCTGTCTGTCCGGACGGAATAACAGGCAATGGAACAGAAATATATTCAGTCGCATTTGTGATAGCGTTATGGAGCAGGTCAACCGCCTTTTCAATTCCGACAGCTTCCACAATGTCAGATATATCATCTTTTTTCTTGACGTTCTTATATATTTCCGCCGCTCTTATCAGCTTTACGGGAATATTGATTTTTACAAGGCTTTCAGCGGTCTGAATGCCAGCATTTTCACCGGCTTTATCGTTATCAGTAAGCACTATACAGCTTTTTCCGGTCAAATACTTATTATAGTCTGATTTCCACTTTGCACCTGCTCCATTTGGTGAACTTGTTGCAGTATAGCCCATTCTTTCAAGCGTTTCAACGTCTTTTTCACCCTCAACAATAATTACTGTCTCTGCCTGTGAGAGCTTATGTAGATGATATAAGGGCATTTTCAAGCCATTCAAGCCGTTGAGATATTCTCCGGTCTGCTGGTCATACCTTTGCCATGATGTCGTTTTATCCCCTGTTTTATGCGTTTTGCCTCGCTTGTTAGTGTATTCTGCAAGATACTTTGTTATACGTTTTTTTGCAACAGGCACACCCTGAATGTCCGTATAGATGTGTTCACGCTGTTGTGTTATATCCTCAAATTTCGGGCGTGGTGGGGTCAAATAAATTGCATTTTTCGGAAGTCCGGCGGCTGACATGATTTCATCCAATGTACAGTTATGCTTACAGTCCATAAGAACTATTGGTTTACCATCGCTACTTTCTTTTGCTGTAATGTAAAGTTTTTCATGTCTGCATGAAGGGCATACGGCTGTTATTTCGCCGTTGCTGTCAGTCTTTTTCACTTCAAAATGTGACGTAAAGTCATTAAAATTTCTTTCCTGTTGTGTGTCTAAAATCATTATTTCCTCCTAAATTTCTACGTTTTGTACAAGCATACGCCTTTAAAACAATTAAAATTATCTGTTTTTTTACGAATTTTTTCATATAAAAAAAGAGAATAAGAGAACCGCCGTATTACTCTTACTCTCAAAAAAATTTTTTTGTTTTCTATTGACAAACAGAAAAAAATTTGTTATAATGACAAATAAGAAGTAAGAAAATATCGGTGCATACAGAATTGGCGTTCTGCTTGCAACAAAAACTGTTATTTTTTTTACGGTATATGGCATAAAGTACAGAATTGGCGTTCTGTACTTTTTTATTATATCATTTTTCAAGTTTGAAGTCAATAAAAAAAACAATATATTACAGAACGCTAATTCAGACCTGCTCCGTCGTTCTCTGAATGCGTCCGGAAGCGTCTTTCTTTGCCGTTTCAGC
>JAMPEF010000105.1 GCA_023665275.1 Alistipes senegalensis
GTCACTTTAGCTTTTATTCGTATTATTCTTAAAAGATACTGAACAGGCTCTAAGGGGATAGGGATAATATTTTTCATCATTGCGCAAGTTATTACTTTCATCAAAAGCTTTATTGATTCTCAAATCATAGTCAATATAATCTTCGCCTTCATGAACTTCCCACTCTTTACTGGTAATTATATTCTCTATAAACTGTGATAGCATATTGTCATATTCAATACTGCCTTCTTCATTTCTTGAATGAGTATCTATATTGCAAAGCCATTGCTCCAACAAATCTAAGTAACCATTAGACATCGAAATTCCTCCAATCATCGGTATTATGGTTATATCATACCACATTTTGTGTAAAAAATCAACAGAATTTCATCAAAATATGTAAAAATCTTCTTTCTTGATTATATATTATTGAAGTGCTATGGTAAGCTCTGCCAATAATTTTGGTAGGAGCGTAGTAGCATAACAAATCAACGAAAGGAGGACAAAAGATGTTTGACAATCAGCGTTACATCACAAGAGGTATTGATGCTGAAATTCCGTTTGAGTTGCAGATTTTCATATGGGAATGCATTGACAGAATGCCCGAACCGAAAGACTATTTTCAGATATTCACATTTGAAGCAGTCGGCATTTTACAGAAAATCGTCCACACATCGGAACAGCCCGAATACTGCATGAATTACTTTATTCCGTACGGTAATCCAATTACTGCAAAGATTTATGTCATTGACGACGGCGACCACTCAACCATGCTTTTATCAAGCGAGGATAATGTCAATAGTTTTTCTAAATATTATTGGTAGAAAATTACACAAAGTTTTTCAAAGAAATTTGTGTAATTCTACCAATAACATCAAGTAAAGGCTATTTTTCGGTCTTTTCAGAGGCTACTTCTTTAGATTTCCCAATGCTTCTGAAAATAATTCCCATTACAAGAAATACCAATCCGAAGACAACCATAAAAAAGAAACGGTCATTGACAAACTGTGCTAATACTGACTGTTGGTCTGATGAAAACATTCCGGCAAACATTATTCCGAGCAAAGCAACACCAAAAATCAACATTGATATTCCAATCTGTTTCATATCTTTTCCGTTTTCTTTATTTTCACCTGAATTTCTGATAATTAACCCAATAACAAGCAAAACAAAGCTACCGATAATGAACCAAAGAATTATTGATTGTGGAAGCATTCCCCAACCGATTATAAGTTCCAGTACCACAGCAATGAAACCGACCACACCCAGTGCGGTTAATAAATCGCCGACTTTTTTCAAAATTACACCTCCTCATAAATGTCCATATTTTTACACAAAACAGCCAGCGGACTATCTGGCTGCATGATTATTTCAAAGTGTTCTGAATCGAACACATTGATACGTTTTACAAACTGCATATGTTCTCTGGTCAGCTCATCGGAAATATAAAGACGTTTCAATGTATCAAGCGGACGTTCTGAACCGTACTTCGTATTCATAGCAACAGTTTTACGACAAATTTTCAACTCATTCTGCTTTTCAGCAATCTGTGATGAAATATTTTCATTCTTTTTTTCAAACTCTTTCTGATTTATATCACCGTTGAAAAGATGTTCAAAGATTTCTGCCTTTTTTTCTTTCAGTAAAGTAATTTCAGACTCTATTCTGGCTATATCTGAAAAAGAAAATTGTAATCTGTTATCCGGAATGTCCGATGAAATAAATTCTTTTACTTTTTCAAGTACATCTTTATACAGAATGTCACATTTAAGTGAACCCTGAAAACAAGGCTTTTCGCCAGTCTGATAACTGCTTCTGCAATAAAAGTTTTTATTTTTGTGTAATGCTTTACCACAGACAGCACAATAAATTTTCCGTGCCATAATGTGACTTCCAGATATAGACACCTTTTTACTTTTCGGTAAAATTTCCTGAACCTTTTCAAACATTTCACGGCTTATAATTGGCGGAAATGCGTTTTCATTGATGTACCATTCACTTCTGTCATTTGGAATATTTTTCTTTGTTTTCAGGTCTTTATAATGGGTAAGTGAAACACGTTTTCCGATATATTGTTCATTTTTTAAAATTCCTCTCACAGTTCCGGAAACCCATTTAGAAGTTCTGGATGACGGCGTTGGAATTTGATTTTGATTCAGAAATTTTACAATATCAATATATTTTTTCTTTTCAAGATACAAGCTGAATATTTTGCGAACTACTTCGGCTTTTTCTTCATCAATTGCGACTGTATATCTGTCTTTCAAAAAATATCCGTATGCAATTCTTCCGGTAAATTCGCCATTTTTTATACGTTGTCTGTATGAATTTCGTATTTTTTCTGAAGTTTCCATAGCATAATATTCATTCAGAACAGACTTGAATGCAGACGACAAATCCATTGAATTTATTTTTTTGTACTTGCTGTCATAATTTTCGGAAATTGCAATCAGACGCACTTTCATGAATGGAAAAATACTGTCTGTGAGTTTACAGACATCAAGATAATTTCTACCGAGCCTTGACAAGTCTTTTACAATGACAACATCAATTTCACGCTGTCTGACTTTTGACAACAATTCCTGAAATGCGTTACGGTTCAGGTCAAGACCACTTGCACCATTGTCCGAAAATTGCTGAATTTCCGCACTCTGCAAATCCTGATGACGACTTATATAATCTCTGATTATCGAAAGCTGATTTTCAATGCTATCATTTTTCACATCGTTGGATTTGCGAGCATAACAGGCAATTGTCACTCTGAATCACCTCTGTCAATCAAAACAATGTTTTTTCTTTCAAAAATACAAATTTTTTCAAATTTTTCATTGAGCAAATCCTTTGTTATTTCCGCATTTTCAGGCAGTTTAAGGTGATTTCGCACTGCTTCATTTATTACCTTGCCTTTGATAAAAACACCGCTTTTACATTTCGTACAGTTCAGTTCAAAATCACCACGTTTTTTGACAAATCCGCATATAAGTTTTTTACCGCATTTTCCGCAAAATGCAAGGTTTTTATACGGATTTTCCGGCGAATTTCTATGACGTTCTGCTTCTCTTTCAGCAACAACAGTATTTGCTTTTTCCCACAGCTCATAGCTTACAATTGCCGGAACAGCATTTTTAATTCTAATCTGTTCATTTTCTGCTATTTTATGCCTTTTTTCATCATTGTAAAAAGATGTTTCAGTCTGACGTTGTATCAAAGTTCCTTTGTAAATTTCTTTTTTCAGAATAGCACTTATCCGTGAATCGCTCCACGCACAGCCTTTAATTTCACGCTGAATAAGATTTTTGGCAATCTGCCTTGTTGTTTCACCGTCAGCTGCTCTTTGAAAAATTTCACGAATAACTACAGCTTCGTCCTCATTTATCACGAGTTTATATTTGTCATTAGGGTCACGCAAATAGCCGAAAGATGGTGTAGAACCGGCAAATTTTCCTTGTTTTTGAAGTTCTTTCTGAACCATTCCGACTTTTCTGGAAGTTTCCTTTGCAAAATATTCATGGGCAAGATTTTTGAAAGCCGTCATAAAATATTCCTGCGGTTCGATGTTTAAATTGTCATAGCCGTCGTTTATGGCTATAAATCGGACTCCAAGAAACGGAAAAATATTATTCAGATAATCTTCTGCACCGATATGTTCACGAGCAAAACGGCTCAAATCACGGACGATTATGCAGTCAATTTTTCGGTTGCGAATGTCTTCCATAAGCCGTTCAAATTCAGGACGCTGAAAATTCGTACCGCTGTAACCGTTGTCCGCATAAATGTCAATAAGTTCAAAAATCCGGCGATTTTTTATGTAATCTTTGATTTCTTCAATCTGAGATTCTATTTTCTCACCCTGCTGATTTTCCTTTGACAAACGTGCATATATCGCCGTTTTATAGACTTTGAAATTTATTTTTTCAGTGCTGTCCGTCGGATTTTTTCTTGATTTACGAGCCATTTGTGTCACCGTCCGTTCTGAAAATATCTTCATATCTGAAATAAATTCTAATTTTGGTTTTACTGAAAACTTCGATTTTTTCAATGAATGTCACAAGCATACTACGTGTCAGTTCCGAAGCTGAAAAATACTTTTCGTACTGACTTTTTATTTCGTCCGCACACTCCAGAAGTCGCATTTTCTGACTGCGGATTTCTTTGCATTCAGACTCATTTTTTGCAATCTTACCTAAATAAAATTCATTCATTTCATTGTAATCATTTTCTGAAATCATACCATTTTCTTTCTGCAACAAAAGATTTTTCTGCGATTTTTTCAACTGTTCAGACTGCTTTTCAAGTTCTTTAAGTTCCAAACTTGTAATGTTAATATTCTGCATAAAATCAGACTTAATCACAGGTTCGGAGTTATTCAGGATTACTTCCATATGTTTTTTCAGTGTTTCAAAAACAACCTTTGACAATACATCTTCCTTTATTCTGCCTTTACTGTGACATTCTTTGTTTGTACACCTCCAAGTGTCTGGATATTTGCCTTGTTGTATGTGATACATAACATTTCCGCAATTTCCGCAATAAGCAAATCCAGAAAAAAAACGCACTTTATAGTTGTTTTTTCCACTGCAAGTATCTTTTTTCAACAAATCCTGTACTATTAAAAAAGTAGTTTCGGAAATTATTGCTTCATGGGAGTTTTCAAATGCAATCAGTTCTGATGGGTCTTTTTTAAATCTACGGCGGTCACGGTAACTCAAAGATGTAGTTTTTCCCTGTATCAGAGTGCCGATATATACCGGATTTTCAAGTATTCGACGGACAGATACAGGCGACCATATGGCTTTTTCACCAGTTCTGAAATGTGTTGAAATAGTTTTTATTCCGTTTTCAATTTTATATTCCAACGGACAACTTATTTCCATTTCATTTAGGTAATCAGCAATTGCCTGATGATTCATTCCGTCAATTTTTAAGTCAAAAATCATTCGCACAATTTTAGCTGCTTCGGGGTCAACTTCAAGCTGTTTGTCTTTGATTATGTAGCCATAAACTGTGCGACTTCCGATAAATTTTCCGTTCTGACGGTAATGTTCCAGAACATTACGCACTTTCTGCGACGTTTCCATTACGTGATATTCGTTCATCAGATTAATTATCGGATTCGCAAGACGTTCACTTGATGACATTTCACGATT
>JAMPEF010000106.1 GCA_023665275.1 Alistipes senegalensis
CCCGAAACCGTTACAACCCAGTTCTTGACATGATTAAAGCGGAAAAATGGGACGGAAAAGACCGAGTGACTGAAATATACAACATATTCAGAATACCAGCAAACGACACTTTGAGCCGTGTTTTGATATATAAATGGCTTATGCAAAGTGTATGTGGATTATTTAACAACATTGAGAACCCATTTTCCCTCGATATTGTGCTTGTATTTCAAGGCAATCAAGGCATAGGAAAGACACGATTTCTCGAAAAATTAGCTTTGCACCCTAAATTCTTTGCTGAGGGATGTTGTATTGACCCTCGAAACAAGGATAGCATAATGCTTGCTACTAACAAATGGATATGCGAATTAGGCGAAATAGGCAGTACCATGAAAAAGGATATTGATAGCGTTAAAGCGTTCTTGAGTCGTTCTACAGACGAATACAGGACACCTTATGGCAGAGCTATGCTTCAGTATCCACGTATTACCTCGTTCGTCGGAACGGTTAATGATGAACAGTTCCTTGTAGACCAGACAGGCAACAGGCGTTTTGCTACAGTCCCTCTCGTTCCCGACCTTGAAATAGACTATGAAACACAGATTAAGCCTTTCAATTCCATACAGCTTTGGTCGCAAATATACCAAACTGTCAAGGATTTAGACAAAGCAAGCTGTTTCAGACTTACAACCGAGGAGAAGAAGTTGCTTGATGAACGCAATCAGCACTTCATGAAACCGCTCAGAGCAGAGGACGAAGTGTTAGACATTCTCGAAGAAGAACAGCGTGCCGAAACAGGCTACACTTGCACTATCGAAACAATGACGGTTACGCAGTTCATGCAACGTCATAGCAGTTTGGCTCGTTACAATGCTGCTGAAATTGGCAGAATATTAAAAAAACATGGTTATGAAAGCAAAAGAAAAAAAGTGTCAGGAAAAATTGATAGATACTTAGATTTGCCAATAAAACGCCATAATTCAGTACCTAAAGACTTTTATTAACAATATATACAATGGTGACTTATTATAGTCACCATTTCTTTTTTTTTTAGAGAATATTTGTTCTACAGGGTGAACAGTGAACAGCACATTTTTTCTCTGTTCACCTCTCTGTTCACCTTATTTTTTTCCTATAAATAGGCTCTTTTTAAGGAAAGGTGAACGGTGAACAGAGAAAATGCAAAAAAACATTTTTTATTTTTTTTGCTTTCACAAAAAACAGTGTTTTTTGAAATTTCATATTAATATATAGGAATCCTCTGTTCACCTGTTCACCCTAACGCATAAAACAGCTATAAATAGGGGATTTTTGAGGTGAACAGAGAATTGTTCTCTGTTCACCTTTGGGGTGTTTTCACCCTTTTTTTTACTTGTTAAAAAAATATCAATTTCACAAAACCATTTAATTAAACAACTTAATTATTACAACTTATGAATTGGTTAAATATATAAATATTATATATGTAATATTTATATATTATATAATATTTTATCATAATTAACATCATATAAATTTGTTTTATAATATTTTTTTATTATAAAACAAATTATTAAAATAAAAATAATAATTTTATATTATGTAACATAAAATTGATATAAATAGCAATAAATACATATTATTTATACAATTAATAATTATTATATAATAAAATTATATTATCAATAAAACTGTTAGATAGTACATAATATAAAAATACACCATATATAATAAAAATTTGTAATAATATTGTAACTTGACTTACACTGAAACACATGGTATAATATAGGAAAATCAACGAAATGAGGTGAAAATATGGTAAAAAAGAAGAGTGAGAAGAACCCTCTTAGCTTTAAAAAGTCTTTTTTTCTCAATATCGCCAAACTAAAACTTACTCCTTGTGAGTTTAGATGCCTTATGGTGATGTTTGAGGGTGAAGAACGTACCAAAGCACAGATTGCAGTTATACTGGGAGATACGCCACAGCACGTCGGTACAGCAATGATACGCCTTGAAAAGTTAGGTTTGGTTATCAATACAAGAATAGAAGGAAGAAATTCTTTTTTCAAGCCTAATATGAACTTTTCAGGAGTTGAGGAAAAAGACCCGAACCAATTACAATTAACCTGAATGGAGGCTATTATGTCAAAAAAATCAAAAGTCACACCAAAACTTGACCTTGTTTTCAAGAAGATATTCGGAGATGTCAAGAACACTGATATATTAGCCGATTTTCTTGCAACGGTTCTTGGAATTAATCCATCTGAAATCACAAACATAGAAATTCTGGACAATGAAGTCGTTCCTGATGTATTGCTTTCCAAATTCAGCCGACTCGACCTGAGAATAACTATTAACCGAGTTACATCGGTAAACATTGAGATACAGGTGCTGAACTATGGCAACTACAAAGAGCGAACATTATTTTACTGGGCGAAGATGTATACTGGCGAGCTTCAGAAGAATGAAGACTATCTGAACCTGAAGAATGCAGTCGCCATCAACGTTATTGACTTCAATCTTTTTGATTGCAAGGAATATCATTCGACTTTCAAAATCTTTGAAGAACACCGACAGGAACTTTTTACGGACAAATTCAGGATTGATTTTCTTGAACTCCGTAAGGCTAAGGAGTGTAAGGAGCGTGGTTCTATGATGGACAAGAAACAGATGTGGATGGACTTCCTGAACACCAATGCAGAAGATGATGAAACTCTTGATCGCCTTGCAACAGGGTCTCCGGTTATGAAAAAAGCTGTTGCCGTTCTCCGTCAGATGAGTGCCGATGAGAAAGAATTGTACGAAATTGAACAGCGTGAAAAAGCAGTCAGAGATGAAGTTTCGGCGAGAGCATATGAACGTCAGCAGGGTATTAAGCAAGGTATAGAGCAAGGAAAAAATGAACTTGTTTCAAAGATGAAAAAGTCTGGAATGACAGATGAACAGATACAAAAAATTTTATCAATCAGTTAAAAAGAAGTTGCCATTCGTGGCAACTTTTTCTTTTCTCAATCCGACAAATTTTATTTAATTGTAAAATTTAATTTTATATTTTAAAGGGCTTGAGAAACCTCCCAAAAGTATTTTCAAAACCTTGAAAATCGGTAAGTGGAAACCCACTTACGTTGCTTGCTATTTTTGTTTTACCACCTATTCCGTTACATGGGTTTCCCTCCTAACCCCCTATGGAATACCATAGCATTATTACCCCCTAAATCCAATAGTAGCAAGCAACGTATGTGCTGTAGCACATACCAAATTTCAAGGCTTTGAGAAAAAGAAAAAGCCACCGGACAAAAATAATTTTACCGATGACTTGCAATTTTTGCTTATTTGTGGTATAATAATAAGCAATGGGTGCAATGCACCTACTGTCTGACTTCGGTCTCGCAAACCTTAGACAGACGCTGAAACAAAGTTACCTGTACTAACTTTAATCAACTGTAAGAATACATAACACCCAAACTTTAATATTATTATATCAAAGTCCTTGAAAAAAATCAAGAGGGAAGTTATAAAATTTTTCTGATGAAACAAATTTCTTTTTATCAGTTTTTACATACAGTGAATAAAAGTTGCGGTTACTTTCTTTCTGTCCCGCAACTTTTTTTGTGTTGTCGGAACGAAAAATATTTTTGAAAAGGACTGATAAAATTTGAATGACCTGACAGAAAAAATCAAACTATACTTGCTCGACTATGTGAAAGAAATCACAGAACCATCAAGACACGGCGGTAAGAACCAGTACATATGCCCATTATGCAGAAGTGGAACAGGCTCACACCATTCAGGAGCGTTTACAGTTTATCCTGATACCAACAGTTATCATTGCTTTGCTTGTAGCTCTAATGGTGATATATTCAACTTGTATGCTGAAATGAATAACCTTTCACTATTATCTGACTTCCGTTACATCACAGACGAACTTACAAAAAAATATCATCTGCTGTCATCAGACTCTAAAAATACTCAAAGCTATTACAATTCAGAATCATGGCTACAGCTTCGTTCCCACGTATACCTGAATATGAACCATGATAAGATAGCCGTAAAGACAATTTACAAGAAGCCTGACGGCTCAAAGACGGCACGTTGGGAACGTTATGAAGGTAATACCCTTGTGAAAGGTCTGAACGGCTTGAAAATGCCATTATACCACGTCTATAACCTTGCTGATAATACAAAGCCTGTGTTCATTGTTGAGGGCGAAAAGGACGTTGAGACAATGGAACGGCTTGGCTACATCGCAACAACAAGTCCAAATGGTGCAGGTTCTCACTGGAGAAAAGACTATACTGAATATTTCAGGGGATTTGATGTAATCATTCTTGCTGATAATGATGAAGTCGGCTTGAAGTATGCTACAAATATTGCAGAAAATGTTATTCAGACAGCACGTTCTGTCAAATTAGTACCCTCACAAGCACTGTATGTGCCTTTACAGCCTAAAGGGGATATATCCGACATTGTAGAGTGCATAGGCTCTGTAAAGGCTACACAGCTCATTGAAAGCGTTCTGAATGGCAATGAATATATTTTCACCTCTAAGCCGTCATCAAAGCCACAACAGACTAATTCAAACAAGAACAAGCCTGATTTTGACGACTTCAGCTTGTTTGATGACTTTATGCTCCGTCATGGGTATTCAATCCGATACAATCAGATAACCCATTGTTATGAATTTATCGGCTTTGGAAAACAGGAAAGTCCAGAACATCTTGCTGAGAACGTTCCTACTATTCTTTATGACCAGCTGAGGAAAGAATATTCAAAAGTTAGTTTATTGTCCATTATGAACTACATAACGTTGTACGCCACCCGAAACCGTTACAACCCAGTTCTTGACATGATTAAAGCGGAAAAATGGGACGGCAAAGACCGTGTCAATCAAATCTATGACATATTCAGAATACCT
>JAMPEF010000107.1 GCA_023665275.1 Alistipes senegalensis
AGTACCAAAATTAGAATTTTGTCGTTTTATATAATTTTATTGTTTTAAAAAATTTATCTGAGGTGATTAAAATTGTTAAAAAAATCTGAAGAATATCATTTAATATTCAACAACATCATAGAGCTTTGCAACGAAAAAAATATTACTGTCAGTAATATTGTAGGTCGTTTTTCGACAAGTAAAAGCGCAATGGCGGCATGGAAGAAAGGTAATATATCTCCTGATACTCTTGTAAGACTTGCTGATTTTTTCGGCGTATCTGTTGAATATCTCATCACGGGGAAGGAATCAAGACCGGAACTCACCGAAAATGAACAGGAATTACTTGATGTTTTCCGGAGGCTTGATAACCGTGAACAGATTAAACTTATAGGCAGAATACAGGAAATGTATAATATCGAAATAAGCCGTGAAATTGTCGGAATAAAAGTAGCACGTACTACTGATAAAATTCCGGTAAGAAAGGAAGTGACTTCAGAAGAACTTAAAGTAATAGAAAACCTCCCTGAAGAAACTGATTTCTGATATAGTCAAAAGCACCGCCAAGCAGTTAAAATAACTCTTGGAGGTGCTTATTTTTGTATAATATTTATAAAAACTCAAGAGATGCAAGCTGGAGATTTCTACTTGAATACGGCGTTTCAACTCTTCCGCTTGATTTAAAGAAAATAGTTTCTGAAATGGGTGTGAAAGTCCGCCATGACAATGCAGGTGTGCTTATGCCTAATGAACTTGGCATAACCGTGAACGCACATGGCGCTTTTCATATAATAGTGCGTGATGCTCCCTTACAGCAGAAACGTTATACTATTGCCCATGAAATCGGACATATAGTACTTGGACATACTGAAATTTCAGTAAATCCCTACATAGACGAATACGCCGCTGAAAGATTTGCAACAGGTATACTTGC
This sequence comes from Alistipes senegalensis, assembly GCA_023665275.1. Taxonomy (GTDB): domain Bacteria; phylum Bacillota; class Clostridia; order Oscillospirales; family Ruminococcaceae; genus Ruminococcus. The sequence continues at coordinate 914 of JAMPEF010000107.1, forward strand.
ACCGGCATGTGTTCTGTGGGGAATGGATATTCATTCCGCTGAAGATATATCCAAAATCTGCAATATATCATTGTCTTCTGCTAAAATAAGGGCAAGAAGAATGTCGGTGCTTTATAAGCGTGAAAAGTTTCTTACTTCTCCGCTTGAACAAGAAGTATATGAACAGTTTTCCGACTTCATAAAACAAAACAGAAAGTAAATTAAAATTTTTTAGAAAATCAGAAATTTTCTGTCATTATGTTTTTTATAAATATTAAAATATTTAATCAATATAATAAAAAAAACACCCCTAAAATCAAGGGTGATTTTTTTATTATAATAATCCACGACGGGAGTTTTTTCGTTCTTTTTTTACATCATACATTTTTTCATCAGCCTGTTTGATAACGCTGTAAAGAGTAGTATCTTCATTAGTGGTGACAATAACGCTTCCGACGCTTGCAGAGAGGGTATAAGGCTTTTTTATGATATTATTGATGGCGTCAATTTTGGAATTGAACCGCCTTACAAATGCCTCGTCGTCGCCGTCGACAACTCCGGCAGTAAAGACTATAAATTCATCACCGCCGAAACGTGCGCATATACCATCTATGCAACTGTCCTGAATAACTCCTGCAAGGCGCTGTATAGCAAAATCCCCTTCATCGTGACCGTAATTGTCATTAATAAATTTAAGACCGTCCATATCAATGAAAGTAATCATGATAGTTTCTTTACGTTCAGCGCACTCCTTGAACTTGATGTCAACAAGGTTTATAAAGCCGTTACGGTTGTAGATATTGCACATAGGGTCAATTACATAAAGTCTGTTGAGTTCGTCCATAGCCTTATTTAGATGTATAAGTTTACGGACGTTTTCAAGTGAATTGCTTAAATTCATAGTCAGGCTATGACATAAAAGGCTGTAAATAGGAAAATCGCTGTTAGTTATAATATAATATCCAAGACATCTTTCACGGAAATGCAACGGAAGAAAATAATTGATGTTTCCGCCTTTTCTGACAGGTTCAGGGAACATATTCCGGCTTGGAAAATATCCGCATGAACGTTTTTCGCCGTTATCCCATATAAGCGGAGCTGTCATGTAGCTTGAATAATGTGTATCATATTCAATAAGCGGAGTATTTGCAATTATAGCATCCTGCCAGTTTTCCGTAAGACACAGACAGAATTTTTCACAACCCAGCTCCTCAACGAATTTGCTTAATACGTCCATTGTTTCGCCGACCTGTTCAGTTTCAGCAAGTCCGGCGATAAGCCTGTTAAGCATACTTATACCGGAATTGAAGTTTTCTATTTTCTTGTATGTACTCTTCTTGTATTTCATGAAGTCTTCTTTATCATGGGTCTGACAGCCACAGCTTTCGGCAAATACCGGTCTTGAATCAAGCTGTATGTCTTTTGAGGGACTGCCACCCTTTAGTATTTCCATGATAACTTCAACGGATTTATAGCCCATTTCCTCAAGAGGTCTGTCGACGGAAGTAAGCACCGGAGTAAAATTCCGTGCATTATATATATTGTCAAAACCCGTAACAATAACATCTGCCGGAACTTTATATCCGGCTTTTTCCAGCGTTGATATTGCCGTAAGAGCCATAGCGTCATTAGCGCATATAAAAGCGTCGGGAATAGGCAAGCCCGATTGTAGAAATTCTTCAATAGCCTGTCTTCCGTCCTGAGTTCTGAACTCACCGAAAAATATTCTTTCATTTTCAACAGGTAGATTGTGTTCTTTCATGACGTTCAGGAAAGCATTATAACGGTCTGTCGCTTCAGGATTTGAGAGAGGTCCTGAAATGAAATTTATAACTTTTGCGCCGTGTACTTCAATGACGTGGTTTATTATTTCGGTCATTGCGGAGCTGTTATTTATGCTTATGTTGTAAAGTTCCGGATAATCCGCACAATCAAAGACAACTGCCGGTATACCGGAATCAGTTACACGTTTTATGATGTTTTCTTTTGTTTCCGTATCGCATATAGTGTTAGTCATAAGGATAGCACCATCAAAGGCTCTGAAATTTATCAGGTTATAAATGCTGTATTCGCCTATATCGAAGCGCTTGCTTTTAAGCATACCACCATGTGCAGCAAAGTATGATACTTCTATACTTCCGCCGGAAAATTCCCCGTGCATAGCATTTACATATGATGCAAAGCATGAAATATTTATGTTATATTCATTAGTATATTTATTTATGCCAGTAATGATATTATTCTGGTATTCCTCGTCGATTCCGGCAGCTACTACGGCAATATGTATAATTTTTTCATCATTCATTTTTTTCACCATTTTTCATAGGATTTTTTCGGACTTATTTAAATCTATTTTAACATTATTCAGACAGAATTTAAAGTATATTTTTAAAAATCGTCAATACGCACAATAAATATATAATCAATTTGTACAGTATGCTGAATTTAAGAAAAATATCGTCTTTTCAGGTTTTAAAAATCACTTGTCTTTAAAAGGAGGTTTAAATTATGAAAAAAATAATATTAATAACAGCCGTTCTGTTATGTGCGTTTTCGTGCAGTAAAAAGGAAAATACATCCGGAACGGAAAATATCCCCGATGCTCCGAAATCATACACAGCAGAAAAATTAAGCGATATTGCCTATAAAAAAGAAACTGTCGGTCTGCCGGAGGGTCTCAATCAGATTTACTGTTTCAATTCATACAATGCCGGAAATAATTATTTCATTCTCGGAGCAGGTCTGACAGTTCCGGAGTTCTGGACGACAGACAAGTATTTACAGAATTTTGAAAAAATAGAAATCCCTGATTTCGATATAGGTGTATCATATAATATGGACGTTGCCGAAAATGGCACAGTTATTGAATTTTTCGCCGACGCTGATTACGGAGATTTGCCCGACCCTGACCCTTATTCTGAAGACTACAACGAGGCAAAATATGAATCTGTCGCCGAATACAGTTTTAAAATAAATACGTACTCCACAGGCGGTAAACTTATTACGTCGGTGACTGTCGGAGAATTTCCGGAAACTCCCGACAAGTCAACTATAATTGAAGAAATCGTTTCCGACAGCAATTTACTTATTGTGAGCATAAACGGAACTTACTATACATTTAAAACCGATGGTTCATATATCGGGGAATTTACCGCCGATGACGGCACTGTTGAGGCAATCGGACATAATAAAGACGGCTCACTTGTATGTGCCGTAAGTACGGACAACGATAAATTACAGATACGTCCGGTAAACTCTGACGGAAAAATTGAAAAATCCTCCGTGACGTATGATTTCAGTGAAAGTATTCAGGACAATATAACTGCCGGTACTGGTGAATATTCAATGTTTATACGTTCAAGAAGTACAATTTACGGCATACGTTCCGAAAATTCCGCCATTGAACCGCTTTTCAGTATAAATTATTCCGGTCTTGGTTCGGATAATATACAAGGTTTCGTAATGGGCGATGACGGAAGATTTACGGTCATTGAAAACAAATACAATGATTTCAGTGTGAAAGTTCGCACTTATACGGAATGTACCCGTGAGGAATATGAAAATATTCCGCATATAACTGTAGGTGCAAGATATGAAGACTATTCGCTGAACGACTATGTTAGCAATTTCAATGATACACACGACGATATGCAGATTGATATTAAACTTTATGAAAACGATTACAGCGGTGAACAACCAAACTTAAAAGGTGATGACGCTTTTGCTAAAGATATGCTTGACGGAAATCTTCCGGACGTTCTCTTAATGGACGACGCAAGCGGTAATTTCGGTTCTGCAAACCTCTATAAACAAGGGGCATTATGTGACTTGTACAGCTTTACAGCAATTCCACTTTAGATTAATAATAGCCGCATGCAGAAAACCAATGG
>JAMPEF010000108.1 GCA_023665275.1 Alistipes senegalensis
CGGAACATCTGCTGTGATAGGTGACGTTAACTGGCTTGCTGTCGGAAGTGCTTCACTGCTTGCAGGTGTACTGTCACTCCTTACGAGCATTGCCGGACTTCCGGAAGAATAATAAAGAGGCGCAGATTATGACGAATAATTATAAGTTCAATGACAATTCCATGCTTACAGAACATTTTAGCGTTTCGGAGTTCTGCTGTAAATGTGGCGGAACTCACGACACAATTATAAATCCTGAATTGCCTGAAAAACTTGAAAGACTGTTCAAAGCCCTGAACTGTTCGGCGATAGTCATAAACTCAGGCTATCGCTGTCCGACGTATAGTGTGAACACCGGTGGAAGTTATTCAGACTTTCACACAAAAGGTTACGCCGCTGATATTGTGTGTTATGACCAGTCCGGAAATAAAATATCCTCAAAGAAAGTTTCATGCGTTGCTCAGGACGTTGGTTTCGGCGGTATCGCAAACATTGATGGTACATACACAGCAACACACGTTGATGTCCGGACTTCTAACTTCTGGAAAGGCGACGAAGTAGTAACTTCCGACTATTCTGTAACAGATGATTTCTACAGTTATTATGGTATTCCGGAATCTTCTGGAAACGTATCAGCAATCTCAGGAATCGTTGCAAGAGGTATTGATGTATCAGAACATCAAGGTGTAATTGACTGGGATAAAGTCAAGGCATCAGGCAAGGTTGATTTTGCGATTATCCGTGCCGGTTACGGAAAGGAAATCAGTCAGGTTGACAAGCAGTTTGAACGCAACTACAGCGAATGTAAACGGCTTAATATTCCCGTCGGTGCTTACTGGTATACTTACGCCACCACCGCTGATGAGGCAAAACAGGAGGCTTATGTTTGCCTCAGAACGCTTGCCGGAAAGTCGTTTGAATATCCGGTAGCTTTCGACATAGAAGAAAAGGCAGGTCTTTTCAGAGCCTCAGAATTATGTGACGCTTTCTGTTCTGAACTTGAAAAAGCCGGTTATTATACGGCAGTTTACAGCTTTAAATCGGCATTTGAAAGCAACATAAGCGATATTAAAGAAAGATATGATACTTTTCTGTCGCACATTGGTGTGGAACAGACTGACTATTCCGGTAACTATGGATTGTGGCAGTATTCGTGGACGGGACGTATTGATGGCATCTCCGGTGATGTTGATTTGGACTTCGCCTACAAAGACTATCTGGCGATTATAAAAAATGTCGGACTGAATGGCTTTTCAAAATCTGATACTCAGAGTCCAGCAAAAAATACCGCTGAAATTTCAGTAACAGTCGACGGAAAAAAATACTCTGGTACTCTAACAGCAAAATAAGCACAAAACGCACCTGAAAGACTGCAAAATGTTTTTCAGGTGCGTTTTTGTTTTTTATATTATGCATTTATTCTCTTTATTTTTCTTTCTTAAGGATTCAAATCATTTCAGCCGATAAAATAGGCAAAAAACAGCCATAGTTTTACACTATATTTTTTTGACTTTAAAATGATAAAAAACCACTATTGATATATTTATGTCAATTTCATATTTATTATAATATGTAATTCGTTAGAGGTGATTTAGCAAAACTCTATGTGAACATATGGAATTTTGTCCGCATTCATATTGGAAACATAGCCAAGTCGGTTTAGAGCAATTGATAGATTATTTGATATATTGCATAATTTCTTAATAGTTGTTTCTGAATAATAGTTATTCTTTTCAGCTTCAGAATTGATAACACCAATAATATTTCCTTGAAATTCTATCGGAACTACAAGTTCAGATTTTGTCTCTTCCACAGCAACAAAATACCTGTGGTCATTTTGAGTATTGCCAATATTAATTATATTACCTGTAGAAAAAGAACTTCCCATAATTCCATCCATAACAACTAAACGATATCGTTGCTTCTTTTCACTTACATTATCTGCATATACCATCAATCCTATTTCATGACTTGAAATTCTAACACACAAAGCAACTTGATTATAATCTGTTTGTGTTACTTTCCAAATTTCTTCAATTGCATTTGTTAAAAGTTCCGATATATTTTTTGACTTTTTAAACATTCTAGATTCCCAATTCGGAAGAATCCATTTAATAATGTCGGAAAATCCATCAATATATAATTGTTCAAAGGTCTTTCCATTATATTGAGATAAATATGTAAGAAATGCACTAATATCATTTTCATATATTTTCTTAATCTCCCATAATTCGTTCAAGGCAAATCTAAAAGCTATCGTATCATTGTTTTTATTTATTGCTTCCTGTAATTCTTCATATACCTTCTGCCAATATTGTATATATGATAGTCTGTTCATTTCACTTCCATAAATTTTCGCAGCCGCAAAGTTTATCTCATTATCAGAATAGTATTTACTATCATTTTCACTAATCACAACAAAGAGTAATCTATCTTGAAAATGGTTGTCCTTAATAATTTCTCCAACTTCATACATACAGGCTTGTGACTTTAAATAATTATCACTAACTAAGCATAATACGAAATCATGCTCTTGGATACTGTTCATAAAAGCTTTAAAACTTCCTTTATATGGAACTCTTGTGTACCTTGAAATTTCAATATTATTGTTAGTTTCATATTTAAGCTGACTTTCAATAATATCTGCAATTGAAGAGTCTTTCTCGCAATAAGACAAAAAAAGAGTTGGTTTTATTCCAAAAAGCCTTCTATGTGATACATCCTGTTCAAATGACCTTCTTTCTTCAGATAACTGTTTTAATAGGTCAAGTATTTCAAAAAAATTTTTATCTTTGTTGTTATATATTTCATTAAATAGATATTCTTTATCCGGAACGATTTTTTTAGGAATAGACGTTAATGATGATTTTGCAAGGTTCTGCAACTCATCATTGTTTTTTAAATCTTTTGATACTCCAATTAATGTACATCTATGTATTGCAAATCCAATTAAAATTGACGAATAGGTAGCAATATCAGTTTGTAAAAAATAATCTAATATGCTTTGCGAAAAGGATTTATAATCTGATTCATTTATATGAATATCTTCTAATGACAACTGTATCAAAATTTCCTCCTTACTTGATTCAAACTCATTTTGTGCCACTGTAAATGAGCTTTTCCATATCCATTCTAAACGAGATAACTTAAACCCAAGATATGCACCATATCTTAATGAATTATTATTTATATTGATATACATTTTGTTTCTCCTATCTTAGTTTGCCAGCTTTTTAATTGTTTCCATCTTTTCAGGTATCAGATATTTTCTCGAATTTTTCAATTCCTATACCACATTAAAAGCATCATACATCAGCAAGTCTAAATCTATCTTTACCTTCACAATATATGCGATATGTACTTGGAAGCATTTTATGCACTCCTTTATCCTATTGTAGGTCACTCGATTTTTTATTCTTCTACTCTTTCTGCAATCGCCTTTAATGGCACTTTACCTTCACACACATTCTTTTTACATAATAAAATGCCATACTTTTGATTTTAATAAAGCAAAGGCGGTTTTCCCTTATTTTCTACCACTTTCCTAACACAACTTTCCCACTTTTGGATTATTTGAATCCATTCTTTCGATTTAAAATAATTGTCTAAATTACCACTTAAATCAAATTCTGGCATATAAGCTCCCATAACTCCTTTTTCTAAAATTCCTTCCGCTATAACATCCTTTTCTCTTAATATTAATACAGGCAAGCCTAACTGAAAAGCCATAGATGGCTCAATTTGACAATATGGGCTAGTTAGCCACTTATTTGATAAATTATATTCCTTTTCTCCAATATCACTTTGTGGCTTTCCTATCCCATATTTAATTAAATTACGTCTAAATGCTATTGTTATTAATCCATTAGATTCTAACATTAATCTTCTTATTGCCGTTAATGGAGCATCCATATCATAATCTGTTACCCCCAATGTTCTTGGCTGCATTTCTCTTTCCTGTAAATATTGAGTTATTTTCTCAATAAAATCTTCTTGTTTCTTTAAAAATGGCTTAGGATAGCTTAAAAAAATTGAAATACTCATAATCTTGGGTCCCCATAATTTTTAATCACTTTAATACTTTAGTTACTTCCATTACTTTATTTTTTATAAAGCACTCCACTCATTCATCTTTTTTTGCAAATCAATCTCATTTTCAATATTTCGACATTAGTTAATATGAGATATGAGAACACAAAAGGAAAATAGCATTTTCAACGATTAACTTATCTATATAGCCTCTATCCTGCAAACAAAAGGAGCAGCCTTCAAAATATAAAGTTATAAAGGATTGAAACATAAAGGTAGTTTTTGGAAATGCTTATTTCAGATTTTTTCATCTTCCGAAGTAAACATTAAATGCTTCACAAAATTCTCATTTGGTAACTTTTTGATTAATATCTTCATATAACATTATAGCATAAAAAGTCAAAAATGATACATTTAAATGACAAAATTAGTACATTATCTATTAACAAAGCACTGTGCATATTAAAATTCATACTTTATATGTTTGCTTTTCTTATAACACATAGATAATGTTACGGTTTGTGCAGAATCATGCAGAAAAATTTAAACTTGTATGTAGTGAACAGTCGAACTTTCAAATTTCTATTACAAAAATTGAAATAATTGTCTATAATTAATTATAACTATATATACTCTTATTGTCAATAGGTATATCAATATATACATATTATTATTTTATTTTAACATAAAATCAATTTATCAATTTATAAATTTAACTGAAAATCAGTAATTATGT
>JAMPEF010000109.1 GCA_023665275.1 Alistipes senegalensis
ATTTTCAGAGCCTGTCCGCCTATGCCTTGTGAACGTTTTTTCGGACATACGGCAAAATAACATATATAGACGCATTTTCTGTATTTTATAGTAATAATAAATCCGGAAAATTTATCTTCCGTATATATGCCGATAACTTCTCTTCCGGATTCCTCCGGAAAACTGAACATATCATCAGTTTCTATACGTTCATTTTCAGGAAAAGCCTGATTATTGAGACTTTCAAGCATGGGAATATCATCAGAATTTCTGTCAATTTTTTTGAAATACATAAATAAATCTCCTATTTCCAGAACATAAATATTTTTTCCATTTCATACGCCATTTCCGGATAATCAAGATGCATTTCACAGTATCGGAATGCCTGATTGAATGATTGTACACCGCTTACAACAACAGTCCATACAAGAGACACACAAAAAAATATATTTATCAACTTTTTTATTGTCGGGTTTTGTGATTTCAGGTATATGCAGAAAAGAATCACATAAGCGCCGGTGAGCATCTGCCATGCAAAGTCTGTCATATAGCGTATTGAATAACCGCTTTCCCATACGGAACAGATTATTATTACCGGAATAACCACGCACGGAAATAGAATATACAGAGATTTTTTCACCCTGTCTTTTCTATCGGGGATTGTTTTCATAGCTTTTCCGGACAGTGCATATGCAAGCATAGGCAGTGCAAGGAAAAATAATCCGCATATATTATGTGTTGAAGGATAGTCATTGTAGAAAAATCCTCCGACGTTCATATTTTGAAAATTCGCCGATATAAACGGGTATTCTGTTGAAAATACAGGTACGTTAAACAGATAATTCCATAGAGGTATAAGAGAAAGTCTCCAGTGAAATTGTGTATTCCGGAAGTCATTTATAGTAAGTGAGTATTGTATTCCGAACTCAAACGGTGACCCGAAACGGACAAAATTATAACACATCTGCACCAGTCCTAAACAAGCCATAGGCAGAACAGCACACGCAAGATATTTTTTACTCCGCTTGTTAATAAGTTTTTGTTTTCCGTGTGAGAATTTTGGCACGGCACAAATCATGAATATTGCTCCACATATACAGTACAGAATGATTGTCGGTCTGCTGAGTACCGCAACCGCAAACAGCAGTGATGATATAGCAGTTTTCGGCAGTGAAATTTTTCCCTTGCCTATTATATTTGCGGAAATCAGGAAATAAAACGCCCATGTCATGAATGCAAATCCGGCAGACATTGCTATTTCATAGAAAAGAGGTCTTCCTATGCTGTACCATATACCGCTTATCATCTGAATTATTATCAGACTTGTTATAAATATTCCGGTGGGTAGTGTAGGAAAGAATTTTCTTGTAAGTTTCGTGAAAAACATTGAGAGACCAATAATTCCGATAAGTGCGAATACAAGCACAGCCATAGAGTCAGGGAAATAATATCCCGTAATTATATGATACGGCAGAAAAAGCAGTATAACAGGTGCTATTCCGTAATAAGAGTAGAATTTTCCGTTAAAATAGACGTGGTCCCATGCGGAATTTTTAGCATAATCATCTTCCCATAGCGGAACTAGTTCGGCTTCACGGTGCTGATTGTCGTATGGATTATCAAAAGATTTAAGTAAGTCATCAGGTTGTGGATAAAGATACGTCCGACCGTCTGCAAAAGCGTCAACAAGCTGTTGTGTAACCTGATTTCCGGTTGTTTTTGAAAGTTCTTCTTTCCACGTCCTACCATCAAGGCGGTAATTTGTAACCCATACAGCCCATACGCAAGCAAAAGCCGTTATACATACGACGGCGCACCTACAGAACCGTATATTTTCATTAATGCTTTTATTCAGGAAAGTTCCTTTTATAATTCCGTGAATAAATATACTTAACAGGACTATCAATAAAAATCTTATCCATGAAATTTCAATCGGAATTGCCTGATTAAGCGTTATGCTGTTTACGTGTGCATAACCCGAGTTAACAGGTTTAAGCCTTATTATAAGCTCATCGACTTTTCCGGAAAGTTCACACTGTAAATAATGTGTTTGCGCCTGATTTCTTGAAACGATTGTATTTGCAACATTCCGGCGTGGTACAAAGGTTTGTGTTTCGTCGGTGGCGTCAATGGAAAGCTCAGCAGAGCGTGTGCCGTTATCAAGATACATATCCATATAAATCGTGCTTAACCGTCTGTTCACGTCAGGTATTTTGATTACAAGTTCCTCACCGTCACGCACGGCTATTGAATTATCGGTTTTGCGATAAATACCACCCTTTTCAATCATGGAATGGCTTACTTCATATGTAATCTGTGGATAGTCTCCGAACCACGTCCGGTAGGAAGAAATGTTAAATACAGTAAGTTCAAGCACAAGCGCTGTTATGATTATTTTCAATGCATAGGCTACAGACGGCATTTTATGTTTTCGGTTTATTTCGCACAAGATATATGCCGCAACAGAACAGACACCCATTAAAAAATACGTTCCGGAATAAATTCCGAAATTTATAAGTCCGAACTTGTCCGTTATGCCGACGGTAAGCATAAAAATTGCCATGCCTCTTGTTATGCTCCGGATATTCACAAGAAACGGAGCAGGGGACTTGTTATTTTCTCTGATTTCATGCAGAAAAATCAACATAATTAAAACGGTGATAATAAATGCAGTAATGGATAGAAATGTATTCATTCGCATACCTCCTAATCAGCATAGATAATCATATTATATAATTTTAATGGTATTTTGTCAACACCGGAACGGGAAAAAATAATTTCCGGAAAATTTAAAAAAATGTTTGACAAACCGTATTTTTTATGATATACTATATAAGGTTTAAGTCTATCCGCTTTAAAGCGGTAAAATATATATCGAAAGGATTGTTTTTTAATGAAGGAAATTTCTAAATTAATGGACTACAGACCGGATATAAAGGTTGTTGATGCAACATTGAGAGACGGCGGACTTGTAAACGAGTTCCGTTTTAGTGATGATTTTGTAAAGCATCTCTATAACGCAAATCTGAGGGCTGGCGTCGACTACATGGAGTTCGGCTATAAGGCTGACCGTGAAATGTTCGACGAAACAAAATTCGGACCGTGCAAGTTCTGTGATGATGAATATATCAGGTCAATTGTCGGTGAGAACAACACAGACCTTAAAATAGCCGTCATGGCAGATGTAGGACGCTGTAACTACAAGCAGGATATTCATGAACGTTCAGAAAGTCCGGTTGACCTTATCCGTGTAGCTACATATATTCACCAGATACCGACAGCCGTTGATATGATTGAAGACGCCAAAAGAAAAGGCTATGAAGTAAGCTGTAATATAATGGCTATCTCCAATGCACAGGAGGGTGATATAAAGGCTGCTCTTGATATTCTCGGCAAGTCTCCGGTTGATGTTTTCTATATCGTGGATAGTTTCGGCTCACTCTATCCGGAACAGATAGCAAGAATTGCAGATATGTACTGCAATATGGCTGAAAAGTACGGAAAGAAAGTCGGCATACACGCACATAATAATCAGCAACTGGCTTTTGCTAATACGATTGAGGCTGTAGGTGATGGCGTTGACTGGCTTGACGCTACATACTCCGAAATGGGTAGGGGAGCAGGCAACTGTGCTATGGAGCTTCTTTTAGGTTTCCTCAAGAATCCTAAATATAACGTTTATCCGGTTATGCAGTTTATTGAAGAACATATGTCAAAACTCCGTGAGGACGGCATTGTATGGGGATATGATTTACAGTACATGATGACCGGTCTTCTTAATCAGCACCCAAGAACCGCTATTCAGTTCACAAACGACAAGCGTAAGGATTACGCTGAATTTTACAAGGAAATTCTTTCACAGGAATAATAAATATTTTTACGACAATGCGATTTAGAGAAGGCTATAAAAGACATTTACAAAGAATAATTAAAGAAAGAAATTTAAAAAAACGCATTAAACATGAATATTCCTATACAAAAAAGTTAAACAGTAGTTTGCCATTATATTGCGGAACTATCTGTACTTTCAATGGATATTATGTAGATGAAAAAGGAACTATCAGACAGATAAATAAATATAGCAAACGTTATCAGTTTAAAACGCCAAAATATTACCGACGCATTCGACGACATTATTTTAATAAAAATGCTGAAGATATAAATATAACCAGTTTAGGAATAAATTATAAAAAAATTTCAAGAAATAATTGATAAGGTCGTGATTTATTATGCAGTTCAGAATTACGGTCAATGAAACGCCGGAAAATGTAGTTTTGCTTATGAAAAGCCGGTATAATATAGTAAGGCGTTCAGCGAAAAGCTGGTTTATGTCGGGAAATATATGTGAAATATATTGTAATGAAGACTATGACAAAATTCTTTCGACAGGTGAGGACGGCTGGCTTTACTATAATACACATATGGATTTTTTCCCGATTGATGACAAAATCACTGTTTCACAGGAAATAGAAATTGCAGAAAATATTAAAAAATTTTTTGATGGTTGTTATTTGCGGTCTGAAATCATATTCGAGTCCGACGAATATATAACCTGAGAATATCCTGAATAAATCCGGAAGACTTGGTCTTCCGGATTTTTTATGTCTGTTTTTTTACGGAAAATAACTCCGTTTGTGAGTGCAAAAAATTCCGGAGCAATGATATAATATAATCACAGTAAGGGAAACGAAAAATCCC
>JAMPEF010000010.1 GCA_023665275.1 Alistipes senegalensis
AGTACAATAATAATTGTTTGCATAATTAAAATCCTCTATAAATTCCGATTCATTCTAATAAAATTGTATCACTTTTATGTTGTATAGTTAACTTTTATATTTTAGTTTTTCTGACAATAAATGACAGATTATATGGCAGTCGCTCGTCCAGTCCGTCATGCTTGCTGAAATCAAGAATTATTTGACTTTTAAGTTTATCTTCTACAATATCCAGTACTTCAAACTGGTCATCATCTTCAATTGAGAATGTAGCTCCGTCGTCTTTTGTCCAGACCCACCCATAACGTGGGTTGAGATATATACATTTATAGCCTTGTTCTTCGTACAGTTCGTGTACTATCTCTGAAATGGATATTTCTGCACCTTCATCAAGAAGCAATATTTTATCATATACTTTGGTTGCCAAATCTTTAATTGTTTTCTTTTTGTTTTTTCTCTGTGAACCATTTTATTTTCCCTTAGATTTCGATAAATGATTTATTTACAGATGTGCATATCCTTGCATAGAATCCTGCATATAAAAGTTCATTTGTGCAAAATTCCCCATATCCGCCGGAAAATTCACGATAATTATTTCCGAAAAGTCCGAAAACTGCCGAACCGCTACCGGTCATGACAGCTGAAAGAGAATTAAATTCAAGCATAATTGACTTTATAGTATTTACTTCATCAAGCTGTATAGCGTCTTCAAAGAGATTTCCGAAATATTTATGTGCGTTTTCGGGGGAATTTTCAATAGCCTCAACAAGTTTATTTACTTGTGGGTGGACAGGATTTACAAGGGAGTCAATTTTTCTGTATGCCTCCGCCGTGGAAACACCCTCTTTACCCTTTGCGATAACAAAATATCCCGAATAGTCTGCAATGGGAGTTATTTTTTCGCCTATTCCGGAAACATAAGCCGTACCACCTGTAAGGAAAAACGGCACGTCCGCCCCTAATTTTTCGGGGGAAATAATTTCCTTGCCGGTCATCTTTGAAAGACAGTACAGAACACCGGCAGCGTCGGAACTTCCGCCACCCATACCCGCTTGTGAGGGAATACCTTTTTTAATATGTATTCTGCAACCAATATCAAGATTGTTGTCATCAAAAAATTTCCGTGCGGCTTTGTAGGCTATATTTCTTTCGTCGCATGGTATGGGGTCGGAAGATAGGAACTCATCAGGCACTTCACACGTCAGTGAAATTCCGGAATCTGTCAATTCAACTGTTATTTCGTCGTAAATGCTGACCGTCTGGAAAACGCTTTCAATGGAGTGATAGCCGTTATCAAGTTTTCCGGTAACGTCAAGTGCAAGATTTATTTTTGCGGCGGATTTAATTTTCATGATTTTCACCTTTCAGCTTTTCAAGGAAATTTTCGATACGTTTCATAGCTTCCATAAGATGTTTAAGGGAGTAAGCATATGAAATACGTATATAACCCTCACCGCTGTCACCGAAAGCACTTCCGGGGACTACAGCTACTTTTTCTTCATAGAGCAGACGCTCACAGAAATCCTCGCTTGAAAGTCCAGTACTCTTTATGCACGGAAATACATAAAATGCACCCTCCGGATTGAAACAGGTCAAACCTATTCTGTTAAATTCGTTCACGAGATAGCGACGGCGTGTATTATATTCGTCACGCATTTTGACAATTTCAGCGTCGCACGAATTAAGAGCCTCTACAGCGGCATTTTGGCTTATGTAAGGACTGCACATAATTCCGTACTGGTGAATTTTAGCAATCTGTGATATAATGGGTTCAGGGGCTGTGACGTATCCTAAACGCCAACCGGTCATTGCGTAAGCCTTTGAAAAACCGTTCACATATATAGTACGTTCTTTCATGCCATCGAGTTCTATAATAGAGAAGTGTTTTCTTCCGTATGTAAGTTCGGAATATATTTCGTCTGAAAGAACCATTATATTAGTATTTTTAAGAAATTCTGCAATAGGTTCTAAATCCTCACGGGTCATAATAGCTCCCGTCGGATTATTCGGGAACGGCATAATAATCATTTTAGTGCGTTCTGTGACCTTGTCCTTGAAGTCCTCAACAGTGAGCTTGAAATTATTTTCAATTTTCGTCGGGACGGGTACGGCAACACCGCCGACCAGCTCCACGAGTGGTGCATAGCATACAAAACAAGGCTCAATAACAAGTACCTCATCACCAGGGTCAACGATTCCACGAATAGCAAGGTCAATACCCTCCGAACCACCAACGGTAACGATTACTTCATTTTCCGGACAGTATTCAACACCGTGTTTTTTATTTATATGCTGACTTATAGCCTTACGGAGCGGTTCAATGCCCTTGTTAGCACCATATATAATATGCTTGCGTTCAAGTACCTGAATAGCAGTTTTTCTTATAATCCAAGGTGTAGAAAAATCCGGCTCACCGACACCAAGACTTATAACACCCTCCATAGTTCCGGCAATATCGAAAAATTTACGTATTCCGGAAGGTTTCATTTTCTTTATTTTTTCGGAAAGCACTTTGTCGTAATCTATCATAATTAACAAAGTCCCCTTTCGTCATTTTCCTCACGGTCAATGAAAATTCCTTTTTCCTTGTATTTTTTCAGAATAAAGTGTGTAGCGGTAGAAAGTACACCCTCTATAGTGGAAAGTCTCTCCGATACGAAAAGTGCAACGTCCTTGAGGTTATTGCCCTTTACTTCAACGGCGAGGTCATAAGCTCCCGACATAAGATTGACACTTTCGACTTCGTCATACATCATGATAGTTTTAGCTATGTCATCAAAGCCACAGTCACGTTGCGGAGCTACTTTAAGTTCGATAGTAGCGTATACGGTTGAATTGTCGTATAATTCATCGTCGACAATTACGCTGTAGCCTTTTATAACGCCCTCAGTTTCGAGACGTTTTATTTCAGCGGAAGCCTCTTCCGGAGATATGCCGAGAATTTCACCCAGTTCAGTATCTGAAATTCTTGCATTCTGCTGTAAGATTTTCACAATATCAGTCATAATTAAAAGTTCCTTTCGATAAAATTAATCTATGTTAATAAAGTATGGTTTGCGTTTCTTGAAATAGCACAGGTGGGTGAACCCCACCGCCTTAGCGGTCTCCAGTGCGGAAGATATATCTTTTCCGATATCCTCAACTATGTGTGAGTCCGAACCGACGGAAATAATTTCACCGCCCATATCTCTGAAAAGTCTGACGTATTTCACTGACGGGAAAACATCACCGAAACCTTGTCTTATTCCGGAAGTATTTATTTCAATGCCTTTTCCGTTATGTGCAAGTATACGGAAACTTTCGGCTATAATTTCGTCAAAACGGCTTATATCGGGATTTATGTTATTACGGCATTTCATGTACCGGAGACAGTATGTAAGATGTCCGATAACATCAAAACAGTTCATTTTGCAGAGTTCATATATTTCAGTGAAATATCTTTCAAGAAGATTATATATGCTGTCCATTGACATATTTTCATAATCTATATAATAGAAATCCTTTTCGCCCCTTAGCTGATGCATAGAGCCTATTATAAAATCAAGTCTATTGTCGGAATTTATTTTTTCGGCAATTTCTCTGTCCTGTGTAGCCTGACCCATTTCAATACCACATATCAGATTGAAATTTTTATATATTTCCTTGCGTCTGGTCACGGCGTCAAGCGAATTATTGAAATCTTTTTCATAATTGAAGTAATCAATATTTTCTTTATCTGAATAATGATTTTCCGGATACCATGAACTGCACTCACAATGGTCAGTTATGGCAAATGCAGAAAGTCCAATATCCATAGCTCTTTTTATGCATAAGTCTATATCTGCTTCTGAATCCATAGAAAACTGTGTATGTGTATGACAGTCAATCAAGTTCATGTGTTCAGTCTCCTCTCTAAGATAATAATATATTATATCACATTCCGGAGTGTTATGCAAGTTTTTTTTTAACTATTGCTATTTTGTGGAATATGTGATATAATGATATTATCCCAAAATTTTCAGGAGGTTTTTTTATATGAGAGCAGTTATAACTGTAATAGGTAAAGACAATGTCGGCATACTTCATAAAGTTTCCGGCATATGTGCGGAATACAATGCAAATGTCCTTGAGGTGACACAGAGTGTACTTCAGGATATGTTTGCAATGATTATGCTTGCGGATATAACCGAAATGTCCGGTGACTTCTCCGCACTCGTGGACAGAATGGATTCACTCGGCAAGGAGCTTAACCTTTCAATCCATACAATGCACGAGGATATTTTCAACTCAATGCACAGCATTTAACCGGAGGTACGTTCAATGCTTAATGTATATGATATACTCGAAACTATAAGAATGATTCAGGACGAATGTCTTGATATACGCACCATAACAATGGGAATATCACTCCTTGACTGTATCGATACGGATATAGACAAGGCGTGTGAAAAAGTCTATGAAAAGATAGTCAGCCGTGCAGAAAGGCTTGTTCCTGTTGGACAGCAGATTGAAAAGGAATACGGAATCCCGATTATCAACAAGAGAATTTCCGTTACTCCCATAGCTATGTTATGCGGTGCTTGTCCGAATCAGAATCCTGTGAAGTTCGCAAAGGCTTTACAGCGTGCTGCCGATACGTGTGGTGTTAATTTCATAGGCGGATATTCTGCACTTGTCCATAAGGGATTCAGTGCCGGAGATATGGCGTTGATACAGTCTATTCCGGAGGCTCTGGACGTCACACAGAATATATGTTCATCTGTAAATATAGGCTCTACAAAGTCTGGCATCAATATGGACGCCGTAAAGCTGATGGGACAGATTGTAAAGCAGTCCGCCGAAAGAACTGCCGACCGTGATTGTATAGGACCGGCAAAACTTGTTGTTTTCTGTAATGCCGTTGAAGATAATCCGTTTATGGCTGGAGCGTTTCACGGTGTAGGTGAACCGGATTGTGAAATACACGTTGGTGTGTCGGGTCCTGGAGTTGTGCGTTCTGCACTGGCTAAATATCCCGACGCCTCTATAAATGAACTCGCTGACATAATCAAAAAGACAGCATTCAAGATAACCCGCATGGGACAGTTAGTCGGTTCACGAGCTTCAAAGGAACTTGGTGTACCTTTCGGAATTGTTGACTTGTCACTTGCACCTACTCCGGCAATCGGCGACAGCGTGGCACATATTTTAGAAGAAATGGGTCTTGAAATGTGTGGTACACATGGCACTACAGCTTGTCTTGCCATGTTGAATGATGCAGTCAAAAAGGGCGGAGTTATGGCATCATCTACAGTAGGCGGACTTTCAGGTGCATTCATTCCGGTATCGGAAGATGCAGGCATGATTGATGCTACTATAGCCGGAGTTCTCAGCCTTGAAAAGTTAGAGGCAATGACCGCTGTATGTTCTGTCGGACTTGACATGATAGTAGTTCCTGGGGACATCACACCGGAAACTATCTCCGCTATCATAGCCGATGAAGCTGCTATAGGTATGGTCAACTCAAAAACCACCGCTGTACGACTGATTCCGGCTATCAACAAAAAAGAGGGTGAAATGCTTGAATTTGGCGGACTTCTTGGCAGTGGTCCTGTAATGCCGATACGGGAAAAGTCATCTGCTAAATTTATCAATCGTGGCGGACGTATTCCCGCACCTATGCAGAGCCTGAAAAACTGATTTTATGAAAAATTTAAAAAGAGCAGAAAAACTTGTAAAGAAGTACGGCTTTGACTTTGAAAAAATCCCTAAAAGTGAGATAACAGACTTGCTTGAAACTGAAATTGAAAACTATCAGGAGGGAAGTTCTGAATATATAAGACTATTATGTGGTTATCTGTTCTGTATTGGTGATAAAACTGATATTCCACTGATAGAAAAAGCAAAGTACAGTATAAATATGGACGTTGGATGTATGGTTGACTGGGAATGGCTTGAAAGTCTGAAAAACGAAGGAAAAGAAACTGAATACTGTTGGTCACGAAAGAAACTGATAGAAATATTTATAGAATACTATACAAATTTCAAAGCTGACGAGTGGGACGAATGATAAATAAATTCCGGTTTATTCTTGAATTACAATCAACAGTAAACCGGAGTTTTTAATATGGAAAGGTAAATTTATGACTAAGTATAAAAAGTTTAATACTATATATATCCTGTATTGTCTGGGACTTTTTACTTTATGGGGAGTACTGGAAATTGTTATAATGCCATATATTGAATATTATAGTTTTTCTGATATTATAAAGGAAGTATTTATTAAAATTTTTGTATGGTTTATTCCGGCGGTTGTGTTGCAAAGATATTTCAATAAATTTATGTTTGTGAAAAAAGAATATATATTTTCATTTAAATTAAAATCGACTGAATTTATAATAATATTATTTCTTTTTACAGTATTTCAAGTTATTTCTGCACTTGTTCAGAACGGCGGAATTTCGATAAATGATTCATTCAGAATGTCCGATATAATTATAGCCTGTTCTGTCGGTGTTTCGGAAGAAATGGTTTTCAGAGGGTGGTTGCTTAATTCTGTGCTGAATGAAAAAAACAAGTATACAGCAGTTATAATCAACTCGCTTTTGTTTCTTGCAATACATTTTCCGGTGTGGATAAGGGAAGGAGTATTTCTTACTTATATAACGAATGGTGCATTTTTGCAGATTATAGTATTGAGTGCTGTTTTCAGTTTGACTTTTATAAGAAGCAGAAATATTATAATTCCGGCAATTCTCCATGCTTACTGGGATTTTTTGTGCTTTCTGATTTGAATTTTTATAGAAAGGATTTTTAATTATGGATAATAAATCAGCATTCAATGTCAGTCAGTACGACGACAATGTCCGTAAAGTAATACCGTTCTATGACGAGATATATAATCAAATTTTCGACATTATACATACACATTATGCTAAAGGCGAAAAATACAAAATGCCATTCAGTATACTTGACACGGGTTGCGGAAGTGGTACGTTTGCGGTCAGGGCTTGCGAAGAACTGAATATATCAGAAATGGTATTATGTGACCCGTCTGAAAAGATGTTGTCTGATGCACAAAATAAGTTGAAGGACAAAAATTGTATTTTCAGGTGTATCGGCTCTGAAAATCTTGACTACACGGAAAAATTTGATGTTATAGTTGCTATACAGTCGCACCATTACTTCAGCCGTGAAATGCGTGAACGTGCGGTTATGAACTGTTTCAAGGCACTGAAATCTGGTGGTATATTCATATATACGGAAAATACTGCACCATTTTCGGAAACCGGTAAAAATATTGTTCTTAAAAGAGTAGAGGAGTTCAGTGTTAATGCAGGGCGTAGCCGTGAGGACGCTATGGCACATTCGGCAAGGTATAATGTGGAATATTTTCCGCTGAATGTTTCTGAACACCTTGATTTGCTAAGAAAAACAGGTTTTGAAACATCAGAAATCTTCTGGCACTCCTATATGCAGAGCGGATTTTATGCCATAAAAACAAACTATTACACGGTCGATAACGCAAAAGTATATTATGAATATGACGAGGACGAGCAGGGTTATTTTCTTGAATATATAGAGGGTAAAACAGATAATTTTGTAATTCCCGACAAGATAAACGACATTGACGTAAAAGGTTTTAGTAATCTTGAGGATTTTAATGACAGAATCAGCGGAAAGATTATAGTAAGTGAAAATAATAAATATTTTAAAGTAATTGACGATGTACTTTTTTCAAAGGACGGTACGAATCTTTATATATATATGCAGAAAAAGAAAAACGAAAATTATATAATTCCGTCGGGTGTTAAAATTATTGCACCAGATGCTTTTTCCCGTATTGAATTGAAAAATATTGTCATTTCCGAAGGCGTTACACATATATATCAATATGCGTTTGCGGTCAGTAAAAATGTTGAAAAAATATATCTTCCATCAACTTTGGAAATGATTTCATTGAAAGTTTTTCTTTTTTTCGGAACAGATAATTTACAGGTATATTACGGCGGTACTCCTGAACAGTGGGAGAAATTAAACAGTGAATATGGAAGATTTATTGTATATGACAAGATTTACTATAATTCACCTGTTCCGGACATAGATGAAAACGGTAATATTATATTTAAAGAAAGGTATTGAGCAAATGAAAAACGGAATAACACCTAATCCGGACAAAATTTTTCCCGTATCCAATTGTGATACTGTAACTTACGTTAAACCTACAATAAAAAATCCTAATATAATCGTCGGGGACTTTACATATTTCAGTGACATTGATTTTGAAAGTCATGTTACACATCATTATGAATTTTACGGCGATAGGCTTATAATAGGAAAATTCTGTCAAATAGCGTCGGGAGTTGAGTTTGTCATGAATGGTGCTAACCACCAGATGAATGCCGTTTCCACATATCCGTTTTATATCATGGAGGGGTGGGAGCAGGATATACCGCCACTTTCGGAACTGCCACATAAAGGCGATACCGTCGTGGGTAATGATGTATGGATAGGACAGAATGCCACTATTTTAGCCGGTGTGCATATCGGGGACGGTGCAATTATCGGCATGAATAGCGTTGTGGGAAGTGATGTCCCACCTTATACGATAGTTGCCGGAAATCCGGCACGTACAATAAGAAAACGTTTTGACAACGCATTAATAAACCTTATGCTTGAGTTTCGCTGGTGGGACAAGAGTATTGAAGAAATAAATAATTTAATTCCGTTATTATCGTGCAGTGACCTTGAAAAAGTAAAGTCTGAAATAAAGGGGTATTTAAATCATGAAGAATAAAATATTATATGGACTTAATTTTCTTTGGTGTGGGTTTATTGCATTTACCTTGCCGGTATGCATAGGCTGGATATATATGGACATAACCGGACATTCCAAAGGTTACAGCTATGATTTAGGCGACGAAAAAAGTGTGTCTGTTTTTTTAGGGTGCGTGGAACTTTTGATATGGATTATTCTTGCTTTACCGTCGTATTTGCGTTTTTTCTGGAAAACAGACAATAAATTAAAAATAATTTCGGTTTTGATTTTTTCCGGACTTTTCATTCTGTGTATAAATCTTATAGGTGGTTGGAATGAATTTCTTAAATGTTTTAATATATGATATAATAATATACTTTAATATTTTGAAAACAATTCCGATATAAAAAATATTATCCGTAAAGCGTTCTAATTTCTATTGACTTTTTATTTTTTTAATGATAAAATATTATTAAAAGATACGTTTTAAAAAAATTTGTATCGGAGAGAGGAATTTATCATGAACAGATTAAAAAAATTAACTGCTTTATTGTCCGTGGCAGTAATGGCAGTTCCGGCAATTCCGGCGACGTTCGGGACAGTCGGCACATCTGTTACAGCCTATGCCGTTGATGATAACAACGACGACTGGCTTCATGCAGAGGGTAGCCGTCTTTATGACATGAACGGTAATGAAGTATGGCTTACTGGTGCTAACTGGTTCGGTCTGAACTGCATTGAATACTCACCGCATTATCTTTATGCCGGTGATATTGATGATATGTTGCAGGAGGTAGCCGACAGAGGCATTAATGTTATACGTTTCCCGATTTCAACGGAGTTAATTCTTTCATGGATGAACGGCACACCATTTCAGATAAGTGCAGGTGGTATGCAGGCTGTATATAATCCGCCTGTTGACCAGGACGATGGCAACGGTGGTGTTGTCAAGGCTGGAACGTATGGTAATCTTAATAAAGATTTCGTTGAATCCGACGGCAAAACCCTTATCACAAGTGACCGTGGTTTTGACATAATTCTTGACAAGTGTAAGAAGTACGGTATCAAGGCATTTATTGATATTCATAGCCCGCACGCTGATAACTCCGGACATAACTATAATTTATGGTACGGCAAGGAAACAGCAGACGGTACAATGGTTACTACTGAATTATGGCAGGAGTCGCTTGTATGGCTTGCCGAAAAATACAAGAATAATGATACACTTTTAGGCTATGACCTAAAGAACGAACCACACGGAAAAGGTCAGGAGGGCGATAAGGCTGCCAAGTGGGACGGCTCAACCGACGAAAACAACTGGGCTTATGCCGCCACAAAGTGTGCTGAAGCTATTCTTGATGTACACCCGAATGCACTTATTTTCATTGAGGGCGTTGAACAGTCCTTGAGTGGTGCTATGGCTGGTGATTACTGGGGTATGGCGGACAGACGTGACAATTCACCATATATTGGTGCATGGTGGGGAGGCAACTTCCGCGGTGCAAGGGAATATCCTATAAAGCCGAAACAGGGTACAAGTCAGATAGTCTATTCCCCTCACGATTACGGTCCTTCGGTTTGGCCACAGGACTGGTTTAAAAAGGACTTCACCACACAGACACTTCTTGATGACTACTGGTATGATACATGGGCTTATATCAATGCCGAGGACATCGCACCGGAACTCATAGGCGAATGGGGTGGACACATGGACGATGCAGAAAATCAGAAATGGATGGAACTTCTCCGTGACTATATGATTGAAAATCATATTAACCATACTTTCTGGTGTCTGAATACAAACTCCGGTGATACGGGCGGATTATGGAAAAATATTTCATGTGGTCAGCAACAAGGTTCTACACAGATTGAATGGGAAGAAAAAAAGTATGCACTCATGGAAAAATCCCTCTGGCAAACTCAGAAAACCGGAAAATATATTGGTCTTGACCACCAGAAAGCACTCGGCAATAACGGACTTTCACTGAATGAATTCTATACAAGTTATGCTACAACAGAAGGCAGTAATCTTGACGGCGGTACTATTCTTGACAAAGCAGGAAAGCCGGTTGATTCGGGCAGTTCAGGAACTACAACCACAACACAAGCCGGAACAACAAATACTACAACTACTACAGTAAGTTCAGCAGGAACGACTACTACAGCAAATACAAAAGAAAATACTTCTTCCGGCAGTATATCATACGGTGATGCCAATGAAGACGGCAAAATAAATGTTGCTGACGCTGTACTTATCATGCAGGTACTTTCTAATCCGAATGAATATAAACTTTCGGAGCAGGGTGCAAAGAATGCTGATGTTGTCGGAAAGAGCGACGGCGTAACTACCAATGACGCACTTGCATTGCAGATGTATGATATTAATCTTGTAAAATCATTTCCGATAGACGAACTTCCGGAATATTAAAAATATAATTAAAAGGACGTTTTCTTTAAAAGAAACGTCCTTTTTTATGTTAGTATTCATCAGGCAGGATAGTAAAAATCAAGCAGTAACTCCACGACAAGCGAATAAGACTTTATGCCGTCGGTACGACCGTTTGCCTTGATGTTGGTATCAATTGCGGTTGTAGAAACTGTACTTACCGTTTCAGTGGGAATAACTTCTTTTTCCACATTTTCCTCCCAGTAGTTATCCGGCATGAATCTGAACCAGTCACGGCGGACGTTATCGGAAATGTTGTCCGTCAGATAAAATGCACCGGAAATATTCTGATTGTATATTTCATTATGGACGTATTCAAGGGCTGAAAGATATCCGGAATACTGAAAACTTAAATTATCACTGCACTGAGTTGTTGCATAGAATGAAATAAAATTAGCTTCGTCCTCCTGAATAAAGCCTTTCAGGTGTGAAAATTCATGACAGACTGTTTCCGGAAGATTAGTACGGCACATATCGTCGTTGTAGTTCGATTCAAGCGAAAACGGAAAATAAATCCCCGTAAGATGCGATTGGCTCATAAAATATGAAAACTGTATAGGTTTTGCTTTAGGGTAATAGCCTTTAAGCTGTGGAAAAGTCTCACCGGCTTTTTTCATAGCCTTTTTAGCTTCAGGGTTGACATCTTCCGTGAACTCAAAACAGTTCATATCATCACGTGAGACTTTTTCGGCTAAATCGTTGGTTTTTTCGATAAGTAAGGAATAAAGTTCTGTAATCTGACTTTCGGTGTGGTCTGAATGTTTAAGATACTTTTCTGAAAACGGTGTACACTGATACATAATGAAACAGTTCATAGTTTCAGTTGTCAGAATGAATGTAAAGACAAGCAGATAGATAAAACAAGCTGTTGAGGCTGTTTTTTTTCGGAAATTTTTTCCGAAAATCAGCAGTAAAACAGTACAGGGAACACCCACCAGTACAAGCAGGATTCCGAATAATATAAATATTTCGCCGACCGAAAACGGAAACAGACCGGTCAGAAAAGAAACCGGATTTGAAAACAACGGAAAAATTTTCTTTGTGTAGAAATCGGCAAACGGACTGCAAAGCCTTGACAGTACATTCAGAAGTACCATAAACAGACATATTATAATCAGTACAGAGTATCTTTTTCTGATATGGAACTTTTTCATTTTTATATATTATTTAAGATTTTCTTCTGCCTGAACACTATTCATGTAACCAAAGATATTAAGCGTTTCGCCTTCATGTTCTGTTGAAAGATAAGCATAATACATAGATACTATTGTAGCGTCGCTTGCGTCTACAGCGCCGTCATAGTTGGCGTCAGCTTTCATATTTTCTTCTTCGGTAAGGGTTGTTTCACCTTTTGTTGAAAGGCTTGCATATTCAACAAGAATAGCAGTAGAGTCATTTGCATCTATGAAACCATCGTTATCGATATCGCCAGGTATAACCTTATCCGGAATAGTTTCAACAATCTTTTCCATAGCAAGAGGCGGATAATCTGCAATATCTTCAATGCTGTAATAAACCTGATTGAAAACAGTGGGGACTTCTTCACCTGTTGTTTCGTCTACCGGACGTTCAGCAGAAGCAGGCTGAACCAATTCGCCGGTTTCGTTGTCCTTGACTTTTATTTTGCCGATAAGCAGTGAGGCAATGGCAAGATGACCTTTCTGATTCGGGTGCAAGTCCATAGAACCTTCACCGCCTGATTCGTTGTATGGCTTCTGCATATTGGTAAAGTAGTATGCATGACCAGGGTTAGAATTAGAAGATATTACAGCTCCGTTTGCAGTGTATGTATCAAGAACATCAATTATTTCAATATCCTCAATCTGCTGTAACTCTTTTCTGAAAGTATCCATTATATCGTCCATAGTATCACGGAGCGTTGTAAGCATAGTAGCATAACCGACACTATAGTTTTTGTTTACATATTCACGGGAAAGCTGTAACGGCTGATATACAGTCTGGACTATAATTTCTGCATCGGGGTTTATTTCTCTTATTTTTTTTACCATTGAATCAATATTTACCATAATTTCATTATGGATAATACCTTTGTTTTGACCGTAAACATTTGTACCCTCAGTGAGACGGAGATTCTGTGACATTACCCTTATTGTAGTATTTAAGGCAAGCGTTGCAGTCATACCGCTGTTGGCGTATTCCTTAAAAGCCTTTTTGTCAAGCATTTTCATTGAGCTTGCTGACGGAGATTCCGGTACATCATCTGCCGTGTAGCCGTCTGCAAGTAAATCATGTTTGGCAGCAAAATCAAGAATTTGTTTTATAGTGTACTTCATTATGTCATTACCGCCGGTAGATATTACAACAACATCGGTATTTTTAATTGATTCTTTCTGTTCGTCGGTAAGGTTGTTAAGCATATCAAGAAGTTCATATGAATCAAGACCATCTTTCGCAAAATTTGCAAGTTCAGCACCGAAATAGTCAGCACAGATTTCACCGTATGAATGTTCATTTTCACCAAGTCCGTAACCACTTGCGATACTGTCGCCGAGAACAACAATGCTATCAAGGGACGGAGCTGTACCCTCAGCAGATACCACTGCCGGAGCAATTGCAGAAAGTGACATGACAGCAGAAAGTATTAATGACAAGTATTTTTTCATGTTAAATCCTCCTGAAGATTAAAATATATTTTTCGGGATAGAATAATTGTACATTATTTTTTTTATTATGTCAAGCAGTAATTAATAACATTCGTGGATTTTTTTAAAAAATTTTTTTATTTATAATCTGTTGTCTGTGCATAATATGTAATATTTTACTTGACAAAACCTGCACACAATAGTATAATGTATAGTAAAAAAGGATATATTTTATCAGACAGGAGCGTTGATATTAATGAAATACAACAGAACAGAACTGAAAAACAATGTGGGATTTACTTCTATAATAGACGGAAAATTCAAGACCGCACATATTTCAGTGAGGTTTATAACAAGGCTTTCCGAAGAGACAGCCGCCGCAAATGTTATCGGTACGGACGTACTGACCTACTCAACAAGCAGTCTGCCGACTCTCTCACTTCTCAATGAAAAGCTGTCATCACTTTACGGTGCTAATCTTTCGTCATATTCCTCAAAGAAAGGCGATTCACAGATATTAGAAATAAACGTTTCATATATCGTTAACCGCTATGCTATCGACGGTGAGGACATAGAAGGTGAAATGGCATCTCTTCTTATTGAAAGTATTTTCAGCCCGAATGCAAAAGACGGAAAATTTGATGAAGAATCTTTCATGATTACAAAGAAAGAACTTCTTGACCGTATAGATTCCGAAATAAATAACAAGCGTGGCTATGCTCTTGCAAGAGCTGCTGAAACAGCTTTCAGGGAAGAACCTGCCGGATGTATGAGTTACGGCACAAGAAAAACAGCCGAAACCGTCACGGCGGAGAGTGCATATTCTGCTTATCTCAATCTTCTTAAAACCGCTCTGGTTGAAATCACATACGTTGCACCGTCTGAAAATCCGGCAGTTCTTGAGATGTTCCGGAAGAGTTTTTCAGAAACGGAACGTATACCGGAAAAAATAAATTTCAATACACCAAGTCCGATAAAATCGGAAGTCGTGACTGAATCAGAAGAATTTGATGTCAGACAGTGTAAAATGGTAATGGCATTCAAGCATGACTATGACAATATGTATGCCGTGAAAATGCTGAATAACATATGGGGTGAAACTCCTGTATCTAAACTTTTCCTGAACGTCCGTGAAAAACTTAGTCTGTGTTATTACTGTGCAACACGTATAAACAAGTACAAAAAAGCTGTATTCGTTGATATAGGAGTTGAAAGAAATAACATTGAAAAGGCAAAGGCTGAAATTTTGCATCAGCTTGACGAGATAAGAAACGGCAATATCACTGACGAGGAAATTTCAAGCGCACTTTTAAGCCTTGATAATGCACTTAATTCAGTAGGAGATACTCCGTCTTTATATTCCGGCTGGTATTTTAATTGCCTCTGTGATAATGAAATCATCACACCGGAAGAGTGTTTCAGAAAATATAAGGCTGTCACTAAGGAAGATATTATAAATGCTGCAAAGTCACTCACTCTTGACAGCATATATATTATGTATGACAAGGAGGAGCAGAAATAATGAATAAAAAAATTCTTACAAGTTCAAAAACCGGCGATAACTGCATATATGTCAAGCACTCCAGCGGACTTGACATATATATATGTGAAATGGAAGGTTTCAGCACCGTTGAGGCGCTTTTTGGTACTAAATACGGTTCTATAAATACAATGTTCAAGATGCGTGACGATAAGGAATATACAACAGTTCCGGAGGGTATAGCGCATTTCCTTGAACACAAACTATTTGAAAATGAAGACTGTGATGTATTTGAACTCTATGCAAAGACCGGTGCAAGCGGTAACGCATATACATCTTTTGACAGGACGTGTTATTTATTCAGCTGTTCAAAGAATTATCAGGAATCATTGAAAATTCTGCTTGATTTCGTTCAGAAACCATATTTTACAAAAGCAAACGTCGACAAGGAGCAGGGAATTATAGGTCAGGAAATTCAGATGACCAATGATAACCCCGAATGGAGAGTATTTTTTAATATGCTCCGCTGTATGTATCATAGCCACCCTGTAAAGATTGATATTGCCGGAACTATTGAAAGTATTGCAAAGATTGACGCTGATTTGCTTTATAAATGCTATAATACTTTCTATAATTTAAATAATATGGTTCTTTCGATTGCAGGAAACATAAAAGCTGATGAAGTTCTTGCAATATGCGACGAATATCTTAAACCTTGTGAGGATAAAGGGCTTGAGACTGTATTTCCGGAAGAACCTGAAACTATAGTACAGTCCGAAATTTACGAAAAACAGCCAGTAGGTACGCCGATATTCCATATAGGCTATAAATGTACTCCGTGCAGTAAACGTGAAAGACTTGAAAAAAATGTGGCAATGTGTATAGCGTCTTCACTGATTACAGATGTTTCTTCTGATATGTATCAGAAACTTCTTAAAGAGGGTATATTAAATTCAACTTTCGGTGGTGAGATATTCTGTGGTGATGGTTATTTTTCCGTGATTTTTGCAGGTGAATCAAATGACCCTGAAAAAGTCCGTGACTCTATAGCAGAAGAAATAAAGAAAATTTCCGAAAACGGTATACCTGAAAAGGTATTCCAGCGCATAAAAAAATCAATGTATGGTGCAATGATAAGACAGTTAAATAACGTTGAAGCGGTCGCCAGTATGATGTTAGGCGCACATATGTCCGGTACAAATCCATATGATATGATAGATATGATTTCTGAAATGACAAGTGATACAGTACTTGAATATATGCGCCGTGAACTCCGTGAAGATAAACTTGTAATGTCGGTAGTAGAGGGCATGGAAAATGACTGATATTCAGGCTATAGCCGACCCTACAGAAATACAGTTTCCACGCCTTGGCTGGACTTTTCATATAAAACCGACGGCATTCACTATATTCGGCATAGATATACAATGGTATGGAATTATAATAACATTCGGGCTTGTACTTGCCATGATATATGTAATGCCTAAAATGAAACGTTTCGGACTTGACGCCGAAACAGCACTTGATGCCATAATAGGTGGTGTTCTTGGCGGAATAGTCGGCGCAAGAACCTATTATGTCATATTCAACTGGGACGATTACAGGGGAGATATAAAGGCAATTATAAATACCCGTAACGGCGGACTTGCCATTTACGGCGGAATAATCGGAGCGGTTGCCGTCGGGCTTATAATCTGTAAGATACGCAAGATAAAATTTCTTCCCATGCTTGATATAACTGTACTTGGTTTTCTGATAGGTCAGGGAATAGGTCGGTGGGGAAATTTTGTCAATCAGGAGGCTTTTGGTACTAATACAGATAGTCTTTTCTGCATGACGGGCGGTGAAATTCAGGCAACTATTTTAGCGGACAGGTCTTCCGGCATGAATTATCTGCAACCTGTACACCCGTGTTTCCTGTATGAATCGGTGTGGTGTCTGCTGGGATTTCTGCTTATATCGCTGTATTCAAGAAAGCGCAAGTTTGACGGACAGATATTATTAATGTACATGACATGGTACGGTGCAGAAAGATTTATCGTTGAGGGTCTCCGGACAGATAGCCTTATGATTGGTGATTTAAGAGTATCACAGATTCTTTCTGCCGTGATATGTATAATTTCGCTTGCACTACAGATTTTCATGCTTATCAGGCTGAAATTTCACCCTGAAAAATCTGTACTCTATTGCAATACGGAAGAATCCAAACAGATTCTGGAGCAGGCACGGAAACGCCGTTCCGGTGAAGACGATGACAATGAAAATTATCAGTCAATAACTGATGATATTGAAAATAATGAAAAAATTCAGGAGGAAGAAAAAAATGGCACAGATTATTAACGGAAAAGAAGTCTCCGCAACTGTCAAGGCTGAGGTTGCAGAGGAAACAGCACGTCTCAGGGACGAAAAGGGTCTTAAAGTGGGTCTTGCTGTCGTAATCGTCGGAAACAATTCAGCATCAAGGGTTTACGTCAACAACAAGAAAAAGGCTTGTGAAGAAGTCGGATTCCAGTCTTTCGAGTACGCCCTTGACGAAAACACAACTCAGGAGCAGTTACTTGACCTTGTAAACGTCCTCAACCGTGACGACAGGGTAAACGGTATACTTGTACAGTTACCGCTTCCGGCACATATCGACGAAACAGTAGTTATAAACGCCATCTCACCTGAAAAGGACGTTGATGCTTTCCACCCTGTTAACGTCGGTCATATCA
Source organism: Alistipes senegalensis (assembly GCA_023665275.1). Taxonomy (GTDB): domain Bacteria; phylum Bacillota; class Clostridia; order Oscillospirales; family Ruminococcaceae; genus Ruminococcus. The sequence continues at coordinate 17,939 of JAMPEF010000010.1, forward strand.
TGATAGGAAATTATTCATTCCTTCCGTGTACTCCGGCAGGTGTAATGCGTCTTATAGAAAGTACCGGAACTGATATTACCGGCAAGCAGTGTGTGGTTATCGGCAGAAGTAATATTGTCGGCAAACCTCAGGCAATGCTGCTTTTACAGAAAAACGGTACAGTAACTATATGTCATTCACGTACAAAAAATCTGAAAGAAATATGTCTTGGTGCTGATATTCTTGTTGTAGCAATCGGCAAGGCAAAATTTGTCACCGGCGATATGATTAAAGAGGGTGCAGTTGTAATTGATGTCGGCATGAATCGTGACGAAAACGGAAAACTTTGTGGTGATGTTGATTTTGAGTCAGCTGAAAAGAAAGCCTCCTACATAACCCCCGTGCCTGGTGGTGTAGGACCTATGACAATTTCAATGCTTATGAAAAATACTCTTACAGCCGCAAAACAGCAGGCAGGTATTGAATAAATATCAGATTATCATATAAATTAATGAATAAATTATGACCTGTCGGCTTTTCGATAGGTCATTTTTATTGAAAAATTCCCCGTAATAACTGGTATTTATTACAAATTGCTACAAAATATGAAAGTAGTTGACTTTTTTTTAAATACCGTGTAGAATATTATTAGCAGTCATATTTTTTGTGAATTGATTGTAATATAAATAAAGGAACAAAAGAAAAGGGTGGTAAAATGGTTTTCAGCAGTCTTGAATTTATTTTCATATTTCTTCCTGCATTTCTGTTGCTTTACGGGTTCAGTCCGCCGGCGTATAAAAATGCAGTTATTTTTACCGGAAGTATTATATTCTATAGTATGGGCGTTAAAAGTCCGGTATATATAATGCTTTTTCTTCTGACATTGCTTTTCAATTTTATAATAGCACAGTTCATAGAAATGTATCAGGAATATAAGAAATATTTTCTCACCGCCGGAATTATCTTTAACTTCTGGTGGCTGTTATTTTTCAAGTATACGGGTTTTGCATTTGAGAATATCAATGTACTTTTCAATGCATCACTTCCGCTGAAAGATATTATACTTCCCATCGGGATAAGTTTCTATACATTCCAGAATGTATCATACATAGTTGACGTTTACCGTGGAAATGCCGACGCTGAAAAGAGCATAATAAATTACGGTGCATATATAAGTATGTTCCCACAGCTTATAGCCGGACCTATTGTTACATATCAGACTGTAGCCGAACAGCTTAAAAAGCGTACTCATACGATATTAAAAGTTGAAGACGGTCTGAAAATATTCACTATTGGTCTTGGCTATAAAGTTCTTATTGCCAATCAGCTTTCGGGACTGTGGAATGATATTTCAATGATAGGATATGAAAGTATTTCCACACCTCTTGCATGGCTTGGAATTATTGCCTATTCATTCCAGTTGTATTTTGATTTTTTCGGCTATTCCATGATGGCTATCGGACTGGGTAAGATTATGGGTTTTGATTTGCCGAAAAACTTTGATTATCCGTATCTTTCGCTTACAATGACGGAGTTTTGGAGGCGCTGGCATATGACGCTTGGTTCATGGTTCAGGGAGTATATATATATTCCGCTGGGTGGCAACAGAAAAGGCAAGACAAGGCAGATAATAAACACTCTTGCCGTATGGCTTTTTACTGGATTATGGCACGGTGCAAGCTGGAATTTCGTTCTGTGGGGACTTATATTATTCATTCTGATAATAACGGAAAAATTCTGGACAGGAAAATTTTTAAATAAATACAAAATTGCCGGACACTGTTATATGTTCCTGATAATTCCATTGACATGGCTTGTATTTGCTGTTACTGATTTTCACGAACTCGGCATATACTTTAAGAGATTGTTTCCGTTCATACCACAGGAAGAAAGTGTGATACTTGATGGTGACTATATAAAATATCTGAAGATATACTGGAAATTCTTCATAGCCGGTATATTATTCTCAACAAGGATTCCACAGAAATTTTATGAAAAATACCAAAAAACTGTTGTATGTGCGGTTATTCTGCTTGCGGTATTCTGGGGGGCTGTCTACTGTATGTACAAGGGTATGAATGACCCGTTTATGTATTTCAGATTTTAATTTAGGAGATTGCAGAATGAAAGATATAAAAATGATACAGAATATCCGTCAGTGGATATATACATTTCTGCTTATAGTAACGTGTTTTATTGCATCACCGCTTATTTTCAGGCAGATATGGAAAAGCAGTAAGGACGTTGAGCCGGCGTCTTCAAAAAAACCGCCGGTTATAGATATAAAAAATACAGGCACTCCGCCTGCTGAAACGATTCTGCCGACGGAAAATATTTCCGGAGATATGGAAGAAACAGCACCTCTTGACACGGAGGAAGAAACTACAGAATCTGCAAAACCTGCTCCGGTATTTGTACAGAGCGACCCTTCATATTTTGACGACGCTTTATTTATAGGAGATTCAAGAACGGTCGGAATATATGAATACGGTACACTCAAGAACGCAGATTATTTCTGTAATGTGGGTCTTGCTTCATACAAGATTGACAGCGAATATGACGCAAACGGTCTGACAATATATGATAAACTTTCTGCAAATAATTACGGGAAAATCTATATCATGCTTGGTATAAATGAAGTCGGCAATGATTTTAATTATACAGTTACTTCATATCTTAATCTGATAAACACTATAAAACAGTACCAGCCCGACGCTTTAATTTATATAATGTCAAACCTTCATGTTTCCGCAATAAGACAATCACAGGGCGACGCCATAACAAATGAAAATCTCAACGCACTGAATGACGCACAGGCTGAATTGGCAGATAATGAAACTATTTTCTATATCGACATAAACCCGATATTTGATGACGCTGACGGAAATCTTATGGCGGAATGTAGTAACGACGGTGTACACGTTCTTGCTAAATATTATCAGGACTGGTGTGAATGGCTCTGTATGAATACTATACCGGTTGATACTCCGGAAGAAAACACTGACATGATTATAACAGATATAAATTCAGACGGATATACACTTGATAATTTTTCGGACGGATATATTTATAATGAAATTACTACAGATGCTTTTGATGCTCTTTCTGACAATGAATATGATTATTCCGGTGAAAATTACGACTGGAATTATTGATTTATATTTTTTTCCGGATAATATTATATACTATCCGGATTTTTTTATTGACAAGTTCACGTATTTATGATAAAATTAAAATGATGTTTTGTACTGTTTAAATGAACGGAGGGTGATAATATGAATAATTATTCGTCTTTTTCGCATACATTTGCGGGGGCTTTTCATGTAAAGAACGGGATAATATGTCAGGATTATTCCATGTCATATGATGGTTTAAAATATTCATTTGTGGCAGTGGCAGACGGTCACGGCAGCCCTCAATATATCCGCACGGACAGAGGCGCAAGGCTTGCCGTGCAGTGTGCATATGAATGTACTGAAGAATTTATGGATTTGCTTGATGGTGCAGAAATGCTTATGAATGTCGAAAGAAAAAGACGGAAAATGTTTTCAATGCTCTGGCGGAATGTCGTTTCACTCTGGTACGACAGAATAACAAATGATTATATAAATTATCCGTTTACGGAAGAAGAATTGAACAGCATTCCGGAAGAACTGAAGGAATACAGAAAGTATTACAAAGACGGTAATTTTCTTGTGGCTTATGGCACTACTCTTGAATTTTTTGTTGTATCAAAGGAATTTGCATTTGGTGTACAGATAGGTGACGGAAAGTGTGTTATAGTCGCTGATGATGGTTCGGCATATAGTCCGATTCCCGACGACCCGTTATGCAACGGGAATATAACTTCTTCAATGTGTCAGGACGACGCCGTAAATTCTGCACGGTTCTGTTATTTTGAAAAGAATTCCATACCACCGGCGGTATTTATCGGGACGGACGGTGTCGACAAGTCATGCTGGAATGATGAACAGCTTTACGATTTATACAGAAAACTTGCTATAAAATTTGCTGAAAAGGGTTTTGAAGAGGCTGATAAGGAAATGTCTACACTTCTTCCGGAAATCAGCGCCAACGGTGTGGGTGATGATATTTCGTGTGCTGGTATACTTAATATAAGTATGTTGAAAACTTGCATTGACGAACTCCGCAACTCCTCAGAGGAGGAAAGCACTAATGACAGATACGATGTATTTTTAAGTACAGACGACATAAAGGCTTTTATATCGGTACTTATTGAAGATACAATAGCCTCGTGGGACGAACCGGATATATATGCTATATCGCTTTTTATGTATGATGATGAAGACAATCCGTGCAAGCCTACTGTTGTACTGGGCTATAATACGGAATCTGAATATAAAAGAAATGTGAGATTTGCAGACAGTCCGCAGGAGGCACGCTGGAATTATGTTTTCTGGTTACAGAATAATGAATTAAGTTTCGGCACGGACGATACGGCAAAGATAGTAAGGCAGTGGATTATAAGCAGTGGCTATGAATACAATGAAGATGCCGACAGCTCCGACAGTGAAAAGTATTCCGGAATAACAAGGGCTTTCACTCAACTTCTTGCCGATATTGTACAGGAACTTCACTCAACGGGTTTTATTGTAAATACTTTCGGGAAAGATATTCCGGTATTGATACACAATCTTGAATACAACATTGAAATAGCAGACCTTAATATGCTTGCAAATTGCAGCGACTCAATAAGGGATTTTGTGAGATTCTGCCACAAAACAGAAACATAAATTTTTTTCAGTTATTCAACAGACTTTCACATAATTTACATATCAGCGGTTTATAATACCATCATAGAAAGAAAAACAAAAGAAAGAAACACGGAATTGGGAATTAAAAAAATGGTGATTCTATGAATAATTTTATCAATCGTATTATGATGGCTGCTATGACTTTTGCTGTCGTAGCGGTTGGCTGTACTGATAACAGTACTTCTGATTCCGGAAAGACGACTTCCGAGAAAATGACAACTATTTCAGCCGGAACTGCTGAGACTACAGAACCGGCTGAAACCAAACAGACAATTGAATCAGTTGAAACAACAGAATCAAGCGAGACAGTGACAGAAAAAAATACTGTTCTTTTATCTTCATCTGTAAAAACTTCTGAAAGTGAGTTATTTTCAAACAGAGACCTTAACCCCGACTACTCCGCACCTGATACTACAATAAATCTTATTGGTGACAGTGCAACGGTGGACGGAGCAGGCGTAACGGTTGTCGGCTCAAAAGTAACCATTACCAAAGAGGGTATTTATCTTATAAATGGTACTCTCAATGACGGACAGATTATTATTGATGCCGATGGTGCAAAAGTTCAGATTGTTCTTGAAAATGCTGTAATAAATTGTAGTAATTCGTCTGCAATTTACGTACGAAATGCAAAGAAAACTTTTATAACTCTTGCCGACGGTACTAAAAATGTACTTTCAGACGGTACAGATTATGTTTTTACAGACACTGAAAAAAATGAACCCGATGCAGTTATTTTCAGTCATGACAGCCTGACTATAAACGGTACAGGTGAACTTGAAATAATCGGCAATTATAATGATGGTATACGTTCAAAGGACGATATTGTTATTACGGGCGGTAAGATTACCGTGAATGCAGTCGGCAACGCCATAAAAGGCAAGGACTATATAGCCATTGCAGACGGTGAATTGAATATTACAGCCGGTCAGGACGGTATAAAGTCCACAAATACTGATGATATTTCATTGGGATTTGTTTACGTCGAGGGCGGTGTGTTAAATATCACGTCGGACGGTGACGGTATTCAGGCGGAAACAGTTTTCTCAGCCATAGACGGTGTATTTAATATAACGTCCGGTGGCGGAAGTTCTGCCTCAACTAAAGTCCATAACGATGACTTCGGAGGATTCGGCAAGGGCGGAGGTTTCGGACGTGGTGGCGGATTCAATAAGGTTGAAAAGCCAGATATGCCGGAAGATTTCGGGGACTTTAACCCTGAAGATTTTGAAATGTCGGATTTCGATAATTTCAATCCTGAAAATCTTGAAATTCCTGATAATCCCGAACTGCTTGCTTTTAGTCCTGAAAATGATGATACTTCTGATACGGTAAGCACAAAAGGTATAAAGGCTTCTGCCGGAATAAACATAACCGGCGGAACATTCAATATAAATTCCGCAGATGACGCAGTACATTCAGATGCAGATATTTCTATAGAGGGCGGAACTCTTACTCTTGAAACAGGTAACAAGGGTATTCATGCCGATACTACTGCAAGCATTAACGGCGGTGCGGTAAATATCACAAAATCCTATGAAGGAATTGAGGCAACTATTATAACCGTTACGGACGGTAAAATTGAAATTGTTTCTTCTGACGACGGCTTCAATGCAAGCGACGGTGAAACTAATCAGTCCGGTATGGGAACATATACAGATTCAGTTATGGTAAATATCAGTGGCGGAACTGTTTATGTAAATGCCGGCGGTGACGGTCTCGACTCAAACGGAAATATAAATATTGAAGGCGGAACTATTATAGTAGACGGTCCTGAAAACGGCGGTAATGGTGCTCTGGACAGCAACGGTGAAATAATCGTTTCAGGTGGTACACTTGTTGCGGTCGGAATGTCCCAAATGGCTGAAAGCCCGTCGGAAAATTCAACACAAAATTCAGTTTCTGCAACTTTCGATAATACATTTGAGGGCGGAACTCTTGTTACACTTCTGGACAGTTCCGGAAATGAAATAATCAGTTTTGCACCGGCAAAAAGTTTTGATAATATTGTAATAAGCACTCCGGATATACGCACCGGAACGGCTTATACATTCTATACAGGGGGGACTACCTCTAAGAGTGAAGTACACGGACTTTACGAAAACGGCGGTTATAACAACGACGGTACGGAATCCGGAAACTTCACGGCTGAAAGCTATGTTTCATATGTGGGTAAACAGTCCATGATGGGCGGAGGTTTCGGCGGTGGTGGAGGTATGCATATGCACGGCAATGACGACGGAATGCATGAACGTCCCGACGATATGCCAGAACCTCCCGACATGAACGGCGGTCGTGATTTTAAACAACCCCGTCAGTAAATTATGCTATCTTCTAATTTCATATAAACCACCCTATAAACAGTGAGAGCCGGAGAAATCCGGCTTTCATTGTTTTTTATGGAAATATGGTTGATTTTTCATTTTTAATGTGTTATAATTAAACAATAATATTAATCAAAATTTGGTGGGTGGAAAAATGAATATAATTTTATACTCAAATAAAATTTATGAATATTTAAAGTGCGATAATGTGATTGATTATGATAATGAATCTATTGCAGAATTGGCTGATACGTTATTCAAGAAAGCAAATAATAAGTTGAATTTCATTAAAATAGCTTATGAATTTGTAAGGGATAGTATTGCACATTCCGCAGATATAAATGAAGATATAATTACGTGTACTGCTTCAGAAGTGTTAAAAGCAGGTCATGGAATTTGCTTTGCTAAATCTCACTTATTGGCGGGTTTATTACGTTGCAAATCTGTTCCAACAGGCTTTTGTTATCAGAAGCTGATTTTAGATGATGAAACAGCTCCTGTACTAATTTATCATGGATTAAATGGTGTATATATTGATGACTATAAAAAATGGATAAGGCTTGATGCAAGAGGAAATAAAATTGGTGTGAATGCACAGTTTTCAATAGAAACAGAACAGCTTGCATTTCCGGTACGTTCAGAAATGGGAGAAACTGATAACTTTATAGTATATCCTGACCCTGATATAAATATATTGGAAAAATTGAGAAAAAGCAAAACGAGGACAGATATTTGGAATAATCTTCCTAATGAACTTGAATATAACAAATAGCATCAAAATTTATGTGAGGTATTGAATGAAAAAATTTGTACATTTCTTTCTGAATATGTTTAAGTGGATAGCAATTATTTTGTTAAGTATTATAGTTATTTTTTTGATTTGTCGTTTTATCGGACAGAAAGTAAACAGCAAAACACTGACCGACGGAATTAATGAAAATATGTATGTTGATATAAACGGAACAAAGCAATGGATAAGTATATATGGACAAAATAAAGATAATCCTGTATTATTATATTTACATGGAGGACCGGGTTCGTCTACAAGTCTTTATGATTATGCTTTTACAAGAAAATGGTCTGATGTATATACAGTTGTTACATGGGACCAGATAAATTGCGGAAAAAGTTATTCTTCCGACCAGAATGATACTATACTTACATATGACTTGATGATGAGTGATAGTATAGAAATTACAAAATATCTGTTAGACTATCTTGGCAAGGATAAGATAACATTGCTTGGTCATTCATGGGAAACATATTTGGGAAGTAACCTTGCTTTACAATATCCTGAGTATTACGAATGTTATATAGGTACGGGACAGCTTGTTGACTTCTATCAGAATGAAGTTGCTTTTAAGGAAGAAGCAGTAAAATGGGTAGGAAATGATAAAGAAGACAAACAGCTTATTGAAAAATTAACTATTGGTGATTTTTCAATGGAATATTACGGGGCGAGAAATGCTTTGATGGAAAAGTACAGATATGATATATTTGCAGATGGAACAGATTATAATTTGATAACCACACAAATATTTAACCCCTACTATTCACTTTGGGATTTTTATAAGTATATCAATGCGGATTTCAGCATATATGAAAATTTCTTAAATTCAGAGGAATTTAGTAAATTTTCATTGCTTGGCAAAACCGACTATCAAATACCATTTTATAATATTAATGGAGATAAAGACTATCAGACAAATTATTTGATTGCACAAGAGTATTTTGATTCAGTAATAGCACCATATAAAAAAATGTATATAATGAAAGATACAACACATGGTTTGTTAGAATCTAAATCAGAAGAATTTTCAGAAATACTTCATGAAATTGCAGAAATAGAAAAGAGGAAATAATATGAAATATAAGGAAATTATAATAAACAGTAAACTTGAATTACCTTACAGGTTGATTGACATTGAGGAAGCGGGTGAACATTTTATTTTTCAGTTTAATGAATTTGATGATAAACAGACTGATTATTCTATAAGTACATGCGGTGTGACCGGAAAATTCGGGATAATATATTCCGGAAAAGGTATGGAATGTAGTTTTGATTGTGATATAACTATAGGAAACGTTCGTGATTTTGCCGTTGCATTGGAAAATGCTTATGATAATCTGAACGGCAGAAAAGCTATACTTGAAAATTACGGCTCACTGAACAGGACTAATTTATCTGTGATTTTTGATAACAAAGGTCATTGTAAGATTAAAGGAAAATTTTTTAATGAAAATAATTTCTATAAAAGCGGTATCAGCTTTTCTTTTGAACTTGACCAGACGTATATAGCTGATATTATAAGAAAAACAGATATTTTCTTTTCAGAATTATATCGTATTCAGGGACATAATACATATTATTAATATATTTGAGGTGAAAATTTATGGGTAAAGAATACTATTGCTTTGAAAATGAAACAGGTGATACAGGATTTCTTGCAGGAGTGGTTGACGTTTTAACTTGTAATCTTCCACTCTGTGATTTCTATTATGCTTTTGAAGCTGATATTTTCCGGATTGAAGATAATGACATTTCAGACATTAACAATACTATTAAAAAACGTCTGAATTATTATAACAAGAGAGACGGCATAAACTTACCGGAAGAGTATATAAACGGACTTAATTTACAGTTGGAAAAAGTAAATACTGATGATGAAAAAATTCTTTGTGATACGATTTCACAATATTCATCTGAAAAAGACATTCCTGAAAAAGTAGGAGAATTTTTCCGACAGCTTAACTGGTATCTGCAAGAGCCGACGGGTATATATGTAGATAAATCATTTAACCACAAAAACGTTGAAATATTAGGACGTGTATATTTATATATGGGTTTTAAATATTTTTTCATTGCATACGACGAATGGGCTGTACTTTTTATTGTAGGAACGGTAGAATAAATTAAAAGGAGATTATTTTATGGGACTGGATTTATATATTGAGGCTTTAATAAAAGAAAAGAAAACCGGCAGAGTAATTTCTAATCCATATAAGGACGGTTACAACTGCGGAACATGTCTGAACGGTTACACATACAAAATAAAGGAGGAAAACGGTTTTTTTGAAGTATGTTCGTGGCACACTGATGACTTTTATGATATTATGCATAAAATGATAGATATATGCAACAGGCATATGAATACAAATTATACAGATGAAGATGATGAAATACCTATACCACATTCTGCACTCCGTGACATATATGCCTTTCTTGTGAAGCGTTCTTATTTGCCGGACGATGAGGAGTTTGAAGTATTGCCATGTAATATAGAATGGGAAAGACGTTCTTCATATGAAAAGATGAATCTTATAAATGCGGATAAAATTAGTGGGATTATTTATCAGCTTAAATGCATTGAATATTATAATGATGTTATAACAAGTAGTTATATTCCAAATCCGGAAGATAAAAAGGCTTTTGAAAATAATCCACAGAATTATGAATGGAAATTCAGAATAATTCCCTCTTACTGATATTATAGTGAAACAAGTTTGATTTTTCGGATATGGTGTGTTATAATTTTAATATCAATCTTAATAAGAGGTGTTGATATGAAAAAATATTTGTTTCCGATAGTAATGCTGACTATATTTGAAATAATAGCCATTACGTTGTGGCTTACAAAAGATAATTTATTTTATTTATTCAATTTCAGCTATATTGGTATATCAATTTCATTAGGATTGTTTCTGTTTATCAGAAAATATAAGTACGCACGACGCATTACACAGCTTTTAGTCGGATTGTATATGCTTGTCTATCTTGGACTGATTTCAAATGAAAATATGCAGATAGAGGGTTTCTGGTATTACTTATTTACCGGAGTGTTTGAAGCAGCGACTATTCATTATGCAGTCGCAAAGATATTCGGACCTCTTTTATTCGGACGAGGTTGGTGCGGATATGCTTGCTGGACTGCAATGTTATTAGACTTTCTTCCGTATAAAGTTCCGGAACAGAAAAGAAAAAGTATCGACTTTATACGATATATAATGTTTGGTGTATCGTTTATGTTTGTACTGGCATTGTTTCTCAGTCATGCCGGAAATATGGAAAAAATTATGTTCTTGGCTTTTATTATCGGAAATCTGGTGTATTACATAACCGGTATTATTTTAGCTTTTGCGTTTAAGGATAATCGTGCATTCTGTAAATATATTTGTCCGATTACAGTATTTTTAAAGCCGATGAGTTATTTTGCACTGTTGAGAATCACGTGCAATAAGGAAAAATGTGTTTCCTGTGGCAAGTGTAAAAAGGTCTGTCCTATGGACGTTGATATGACTGACAATTCAAGAAAACGGGAAAATGGTACGGAGTGTATTCTTTGCTTTGAGTGTGTTAAAAGCTGTCCGAAAGATGCATTATAATAATTCAGCACGGGAAGTGTATGTATGAGTACATTTTATTAGGAGCGTGTGAATAATATGAAATCTAAAAATAGATTAATAAAAATGGTCGGAGGTATAGTACTTATAATAGTACTGGCTTTTCTTGCGGTTCAGTATCGTATTATGAATGTAGTTAAAGCGGAAAATATGGTATACAGCATACATAGTCGAGGGTGGGAAAGATATATTACTTATGATATGCTTTCCGATGATTTGCAGGAAATTATTTCAGAAGAAGAATTTTCAGACACCAATCCGCAAAACCGATTTAGAATGTATCAGAAACTGGAAAATATGATTATTGATACACGACCAATAACAAAATTCGATAGCAGTACACACGGTTACAAAACACCATATACTGAATTTTATGAAATAGACGGAAAAAAATATGATGTTAATTTTAGGATTGATATTAATAATCATTTCGGTAAGATGGAAATAAGAAATTTTTGTTGTTATATCCATCAAGTTGATGATATGTTTTAACAGGAAAGGAACTGATTAATGGAATTTAAGGAAATAAAATATGATAAAAAGTCATATATTGAACTGCTTTTACTGGCGGACGAACAGGAAGATATGATTGACCGTTATCTTGATAAAGGTATTATGTACATACTCTATGATAACGGAGTAAAAGCCGTTTGTGTGGTTACTGATGAGGGAAGTTCAGTCCTTGAAATAAAAAATATTGCTGTCTTGCCAGAATATCAGCATATGGGATATGGAAGAAAGATTATTGAATTTATTGAAAATAAATTCAGAAAATCTTATAATATTTTAAAAGTTGGTACTGGCGACAGTTCATTGACAGTTCCTTTTTATGAAAAATGTGGTTTTCGAAAAACTTATACTGTAAAAAATTTTTTTACGGAAAATTATGACCATGAAATTTTTGAATGTGGAAAAAAATTAACAGATATGATTTATTTTGAAAAAACACTTTAAAAAAACCCCGTCTTTTTGCGGACGGGGAATAATTTTATTATTCTATCTGTTTTGCAAGGAATTGTGCAGCGGCGTTGATTAGACTTTTTTGTAAGTCGTTGGCTTCTGTGTTCTGTTCAGTGGAAAGAAATGCCACTGCTCCGGAAACGTCACCGGCTGTTATAATCGGAATAGCTGCAATAGCTGTACGTTCCACGCCCTCAGCTGGAAAGAAATTATTTGTTTCACCGTTCGGGCAGAAATACTGTCCACGATTTTCCATAAGTTCTTCAAGCTGACCAGTTACACGGCGTTCCGAAAATTCCTTTTTCGGTACACCAGCCGTTGCAACAACGTGGTCTTTATCGAATATTACAACCGGACAGCCGGCTATTTTATACATTATGTCCGCAACATATGATGCGTTTTCACTCATTTCGCTTATAGCGGAGTATTTCTTGAAAATAACTTCACCGTCGCTGTTTGTATATATTTCAAGAGGGTCTCCCTCACGGATACGCATAGTGCGTCTGATTTCCTTTGGAATTACAACACGACCTAAATCGTCGATTCTTCTGACAATGCCAGTAGCTTTCATATATAATATCCTCCAATGAATAATTTTATTTGGATTTGTGAGAATATTATTTGCCGTATTTTTTCAAATATTCGTTAAAATTTTATAAGAACAGATTTAAAATACGCTTTTTCTCCTATAATCTGTTACATCACTACCTAATATTTTGTAAAATTCTTGTACTGTCGTATTTTTATTTTTAATCATAATAAGTTCATCGTCAGTAACGCCAATAAATTCTATGAAATTAACTTTTCCGTTAGGAGTATTTATACTTTTTACCTTTGAGTCAGCAACTGTTATAAAACCTGTAAGCAATGATTTCTGATAAAAGTCAATACCCTTTTTCTGTCCTGTATAAATATATTCATTTTCCTGGAAAAGTTCGCCTGAATTAAAAGTGATTTTTGCAATTTGCTGTAATATTCCGATAATGCATTTAATTTCATTTTCTTCATTTTCTGTATCATAACAGTCTTTTTTCAGTCGTAAAGTAAATTCCATACCATATCCGCTATATTCCGGATTATCTGTTTCCTTTTCATAAAGTTCTGTCAGACCGAATGTGACAAAGTGCCAGTAATCCCCACCGTCGTAGACACTTACTCGGTCAAGAGGATTATTTCCGCCAAGACTAAACGGAATAAGTGTGCCATAATGCTTTGGATTATCCTGATTGGGGTAAACATCCGAAAAAGCTTTTTCAATACATTCCCAACCATTCATATTCAGCAATTCATTTTCTGATTCTTCTTCTTTTGATTTTTTTAATATATTCATTTAATCATCCTTTACGTCAATAACGAAAAATTTTTTATATTATTATTATAACATACATTGAAAAATAAATCAATTGGCAAAAGTACTGGATTTTTGAAAATTTTCATTAAAATCCTGTCAATAAAATATTGTAAATTTTTAATTGACAATATCTGTTTTATGTGTTATACTATTATAATAAGATGACGGAAATTTTCCGGCTGTTTATATTAAAATTTTTACTGGAGAAGATTATGAACAATATATCAATACTGGGTGCAGGAACGTGGGGTATAGCTATAGCACAGATGCTGTCATCATATTGTAATGTTACTGTATGGTCTGCAATAGAAAGTGAAATAGATAACCTTAATTCAACATATGTTCACCCTAATCTTAATGATGTTAAATTATCTGATAATATCCGTTTTACAAAAGATGTTACAGAAGCGTGCAGAAGTGAATATATAGTCATGGCTGTACCGTCGGTGTACGTCCGTGGTACTGCTGAAATTATTCACAACTATGTCGACAGTACGAAAATTATTATTGACGTTGCAAAAGGTCTTGAAAAAGATACCTGCTTAACAATGACGGAAGTAATAAAAGACGTTCTCGGCGACAAATGCACAAATATAGTAGCTCTTACAGGACCTACCCATGCGGAAGAAGTCGTAAAGGGTATGCTTACTACTATAGTTGCAGCCTCTGAAAATATAGAAAATGCCCGTATAGTACAGAAAGTCTTTACTAACGATACTATGCGTGTATACACCAATCCTGATACACTCGGCGTTGAGATATGCGGTTGTATAAAAAATATAATCGCTATGGCGTCGGGAGTTTCTGCCGGACTTGGTTACGGCGATAACATAAGGGCGGCACTTATCACAAGAGGTTGCTCGGAAATGACAAGGCTTGGTATTGCCATGGGTTGTATGCCACAGACTTTTTACGGACTTGCCGGAATAGGTGACCTTATTGTTACGGCTTCCAGTACGCACAGCAGAAATAACAGAGCAGGTTATTATATAGGTCAGGGAATGACCGTTGATGAGGCTGTAAAGAAAGTCGGTATGGTTGTTGAGGGCATAAACGCTATAAAGCCGGTCATGCAACTTGCCGAAAAATACAGCGTTGAAATGCCTATTGTTGAGGGTATGAATGATGTGATATATAACGGTTGTGACGCTAAAACAACTGCTGAAAAAATCTTCAAACGGGAACTGAAATCAGAAGTGGAAAAATATCCTTTTGATGTTGCAGGTATAGAATAATTTATTACTCCGGTGCATTATGTACCGGAGTTTTTATTTAAGTCATTTTCGTTAAGTATGTTGCTTAAACGTCTGTATTTACCGTCCACTGTACCATATATGCAGACTTCCTCACAAAGTAAGCCTATATAATCGGCATCAAGAGAGGGTCTTTCCTCAGAAATCCCTATACCGAAAAGTGCATTTTTTACATCATTGTGCATATTTTTTTTGAATCCGCACCACTGTATATCTTTGAATTTCATATCGACATTTTTTTTATATACAATCTGGTCTCCGTAAATCGATATAGTAAGGAAATGTTCATAACTTGTTGTTCTGTCGAAATCAACAGACGGTTTAACGCTCCGTAAAAAACCCGATTTCTTATAGACTGTTATTTCCGTATCAAAACCGTATGGAAGATTTTTTAAGTAGTCGTAATCGTCAATGCCTATCTGTGCCTTGACTATCTGCTTTTTACCATTATAGAAAGTAGCTGTATAATTATAATAGTAACTGGTGCCACCTCTGCCACCTTCGGCACTGTATTTATGCCAGTCTACATAACAATTATTTATTGTATATGTTTTATAATCATCATTTTTTAAATCTGATATATTGTTAAATAATATATTGAAATCAGTTTTATTGCCGTATTCTTTTCTTATGTAATGCTGTTCGTCAAGATGGCTGTCCACTCCGATAAGAAAAAACATAGTCGATACAACAACCGTAAGAAATATTATTCCTATACGTGTAAACAAGTTCATTGAATTATGAAATTTAATAAAACCATATATTCCGCTGAAAAACACCGGTACTGCTAAAATAATTCCGGTTATTAATTTCAGAATAATTGAAATGTTTATATTTTTAAGACCGTCCGCACCTATCATTGTATTCATAAGCGAATGTGATACCGCACCGGCTACCATGACTACTATTACAAACAGTATCACAAAAACTAATGTTATTATTTCATATTTACTGGGCTTTTGTATTTTGGATTTTGTTTTTTTCATAGAGAAAAATTCCTTAATTATTTTCAGTAAGGGCTTTACGGCGACGGACTTCTTGTGTCAGGTCATCAAAGTAAGCCTGTGTGTTGATTTTTCCGTAAGCCTCACGGTACTCACTCCATAAGGCGTCGAAATCATCCGCCATAACTATTCTTGGAAGATAATTATGTTTAAGCTGGTCTATTTCTTTAGATACTTTACCCGATTCTGAATTTTCTTCCGGAACGTAACTCCACATAGGATACCACGGCGGATTTTCAGAAGCCTCGTTCAGCAATTCAACATATGTCTGTACACCATATGCATCAAAACATCTTTTTACATCATCAGAACGGTTTTTATAAAACTCGCTTGGTTGACTACTCGGACAGTAGGCGTTTATTCCGTCGTAATTCATGCCGAAATAGTACGGAAAATAATTATACAGGCATATGTGATTTTTAGCATATTCAGAATCACGCCACTGTTTAGCCTGCTCCTCGGTATGATAAAAAACACCGTTTTCGTCAACGCTGTAATCGACATCTTTTATTCCCCAGAAACGTAATGTAAGTATTTCCGGTGTAAGTAAATCATTAAGGAACTGCAATGCACCCTCTATGTCGTCGCAACTTGTTGTTATACCCAGACCGGTTGAGTCATTGAATGCCGTTATAGAGTGATACTGTCCCTTAATGCTTTCGTCAGCGGTTATTCCGAACGGTATATATGTACATTCCGGTGGCAAGTCTACTACAGCCATGTTGAAATTCCAGTTCTGGTCTACTATGCCGAGGACGTTTCCTTTTGAGAGTTTTTCGTAATACTGGTCACTTGTAAGTACAAAACATTCAGGGTCTATTATGCCCTTTTTGTATTCTTCATTGAGTTTCCTGAACCATTTTTCAGCAGTAGGTGTAAGATTATAGTCTTTAGCCTCCAGTGTTTCAGGGTCGACGATACAAGCGCCGTCATTTGGATAGCCATCAAGGAACATAGGCGGATTATCAAGGCTGAAAAAATAGGAATCGTTTGCAAGTATTTCATAGCCGATAAATTCCGTTCCGTCCGTATCGGTGGGATTAGCTTCAATGTAATCTTCAATCAGACTGAAATAATCGTCAAGGGTTTTCAGTTCCGGATAGCCTGCCCATTCAAGTACACGTGTCTGAATCCAGAAAGCCTCGTCATTATGGCTTGTGGACGTATCATGGTCATAACAGCTTGAAAAAAGCGGTATATAATATATATGACCGTCGTCGGCACGGATTCTGTTCCACTCAGTATCTGAATAAAAATTCTTTATATCAGGATAATCATTCCAGTAATTATCAAGCGGAATTAGTACGCCGGCATTCATGAACTTACGACAGTTTTCACCGTCCGGTACGACAAAATCAGGGTACTTGTTTGAAACCATCATATCAGCAAAGACAGTATTCATATCTTCCTGTTCCTTAAGCCATGTTTCCACGCACATAGCGCCGGTTTTTTCGGCTATAAGCTGTTGGATTTCATTATTTTTGCTTATTTCCGTACCTCTTGCACCAAAACAGCTTGTATAAACTCTTATTTCATTCTCTTCTTCCTTTTCACCGCACGAACAGGCGGAAAAAATCATCAGGGCGGATAATGACATTACAATTATTTTTTTAAAATTCATTTGTATCACTCTTTTCCGGTTTTATAGTTATGCATAAGGTAAAATTATTTTTTGATTTTATTTTTACTGATATTCTGTCGCCTAAGCAGTGTATAAGACGCATATAAGGATTATAAGGGTTATTATAGCTGAATGAATACGCATTTGTGATGTTGTTTTCCTCAAATATGGCATTAAGTCTGAGTACTTTAAACTGTTCCTGAACGTCGCTCCGGAATGTAATGTCAACATTGTTTTTGTTTCGTGAAACGATTACGGAAAGATTTTCATTTTTAAGGTCTTCCGCAATCATGAAAAGCGAATACGGAGGTATTTTAATATCAAGTATTCCGGAAACAATGACGTCCGGCGTTATCTGACGGATATTGTTTATTTCATACGAAAGAGGTATATTATCGGAATACCTCCGGAATACATTGTGGTATTTCTGTGATACGGCAAGTTCAGCATCAAGATGCATTGCAGTAGTAAGAAGTTCCCTGTACCGTGAACTGCTTTCCTGAATTTCTTCATTTTTACGTCTGTTATGGGTAGTATTTTCCGCAAGTCTTTCAGAGGCTTTTATACACATATCAAGGATTTCACCTATTTCGTCCTTGCCGTTGCTGTATATATTCATACTGTTTTCATTTAAAATTACTTCTGCTGAACGACGTATACGTTTTTTGATATTTGAGTTGAAAACACCCATTATGGAAATCATAGCAACGGTAAGCAGAATAAATATCATTATAAATAAAATATTATCCATAATAAAATTTTTCAGAGATTTTCTGTTTTCATATGCATAGTATTCTATATCGGAAGTATAGTAATTCTTTATATAGCATTCAAAATCCTGATTTATATTAGTTTCTTCAATGTCAATATTGGGAATGTTGCTGTATATAAGCGAACCGCCGTTTATTATGTAAAGTTTGCCGTCAAAATCAAGATTATCACAGTAATCAGTAACAAGTTTCATATTGAGGTCAAGTTTAAGACAACTTTCACCGGTTGTGAGGTTCTGGAAATCAAGGCGACGTATTATTGAAACTACATCTGTTTCATCGTCAATGTATAATATCATAGGTTTGTTTAGTTTTTTATATTCATGATACCAGTCAGTTTCAAGTACAGTTTCAAAAGAGTTTATATTGCCTCCTTTAAGAATAGTAGGGTTTTCAGTATATACGCAATAGTGATTTATAATATTAGTATCAGCTATTGCCATAGGGTTGTTATGCTGTAAGCTATAAAAAGCGTCATAGTATTCACCGGAGGAACTGTATTCAGTGTTAAGAAATTCATACATATGTTCATTGATGTATATGCTTTTTGCTATATTTACTCCGCTATCTATGGTCATTTCCATAAGCTGTTCTGAGGCGGTGACGATTTTTTTCTGCATATCGGAGTGTTTCTGTTGCTGTGAGACGTAAATTCCCCTTATCATAGCTGAAATAACAACAACTGATGATAATATTGAAATTATATTGATAACAGCCGATTTTGTATTAAGTTTAATATCTGAAACTACAGAAGTTTTCAGATGATGTTTTATTTTTTTCAAATATATTACCTCCGTCAGCGTTCAGGCATATTCAGGAGCTTTTTAAGTTCAGTTTTCTTTGTGTACATATTTTCTTCTGCCTCTGTAAGAAGTTCATCATATGAATATTCTTCCTTTGCATAGGCATAGCCGAATGACAATGCACATTTTACGGGGTCTTCGCTCCGGTTTAGTATATACGGTGAATCATGGTTCAGCTTTTCAATAAGTTCATCAATTTCACGGAAAGTACATTCAGTCATTACCATAAGAAATTCATCACCGCCCATTCTGAAACAATAGTCTTTCTGTCCGGTGAACTGCTTTATATACTCCGCTGCACGTTTTATAACCATGTCACCCTTTTCATGACCCATGGTATCATTCATAATTTTAAGGTTATTGACGTCAAAATAGATAACGCATATTGAAGAACATTTCCGGAAAACAGGCGTCATATTCTGATAGCATCTTTTGTTTAGAACTTGTGTCATACCGTCGTGGTTGGCATCGTATACGGCTTTTGAGAGATTTTCCACGTTGCTGTTTATATTCAGAAGCATTTTTTTAAGTTCACTGCCAAGCTGACCTATTTCGTCGTCACGACCTTCAGCGAATATATTCGGATTATCTGTTATTTCCTTGTGGTTTTCACCGGTAAAACTTCTTGTTGTTTCAATGAATACGTTAATAGGACTGAAAAGCTGTTTTTTCATGTAAAGATTGAAGAAAATAACAAAACCTATGCTCACAATCAGAATTACAAGGTATGCAACGGCAATATATAATATGTATCTTGCATTGAAAGGCTTTCTGACAGTAACAATTATATAGCCGGCGCTTTTGTCCTCAACAGTCCGGAGGGGCTGGAATACGTTCAGGACTTTGTTATAATATACAGACCAGGAGTTCCGGCAGCCTATAAGGTCAGTTTTCACTGAGCTTATATAATCATTGTATTCAAGACGGCTGCCGAGTTCTTTTCCAGAAGTATCATAGATGTAGTTTCCGGCGGAATTACTGAAATTTATAAGCGATATGCTTATGATGGCACTGCTGTTTTTTTTCTGATACTCAATAAGTTTTTCCTGTACGGATTTATAATAATTGTTTGCTGTCCGTGTAGTTAGGAAATCCTTTGCATCATCGGCATTTATCACGGCTTCGGCGAACGCTACAGCAGAAGCAGCCATACCACGCTGATATTTCCGGCTTATAAAGTTTATACATAAAACAGAAAAAACAAAGTTCAATATTATAAAAAGAATTGCTATTATCATTATTGAATTGGTAATTTTTTTCTGAATAGATTTAGACATTTTGTATAACTCCGTTCCTGTATTGTTTTGTACAATTTCATTTTACCGTAAATTATGGATTTTGTCAATGAAACGGGAAAAATACTATATGTTTAAATTGTAAATTTTTTGTTTCAGAAGTCACAAATTATTATATATAATTATTCAACTGAAAAACTGGCATTTAAAAATAAACTGAAACTGGTACTTGAAAACTTATCCGGTTATGATATAATATATTCATAAAGTAGCTACTTGTTAAAAAATATACCTGTTAAATAACGGTTTAATTTTTTCAAAAAACTATTGACTATTTTTCAGAAATAGGGTATTATATAAGTGTATGTTAAATTCAAATAAACGGAAGCACTCCGGAACGAGAGGACTAATATTCAATAATGCCTGAATCAAGAAAAATAATCATGGCTCTTTTAGGGGCATTTATGACGGGAGCAACAATAACAGCCAGCTGTTATTTCTCGTCGGTGGAACTTAACCGCTCAAAATATCAGGTATGGGGAGTAGATGTTTCAAATTATCAGGGTCTTATTGACTGGCATAAGCTGGAAGAACAGGACGTTTCTTTTGCATTTATTAAGGCTACTGAGGGAAGCGGGCATATTGACGAATCTGCACGGCGTAATCTTGAAAAAGTCGCCGAAACAAGTATAAAGAAGTCTGCATATCACTTTTTCAGTTTTGACAGTTCCGGCGAAACTCAGGCGGAAAATTATATTTCAGTGGTTGGCAAGGACGAAATAGATATACCACCGGTTGTTGACATTGAATATTATGCCGATAAGAAATCCAACAAACCCGATAAGGACGAAGCAGAAAAAATACTCCGTCCGCTCCTTGAAAATCTTGAAGAGTACTACGGAGTGAAACCAATTATTTATACGACTTTTCCGGTATATCTTCGGTACGTGAGGGAAAATTTCAGCAATTATCCGCTATGGATTAGAAATGTCAATTTTGAGCCCGACCTTATGGATTGGAAGTTCTGGCAGTATTGCGACAAGGGTGAACTTTACGGCTATGTCGGAGAGGAAAAATATATTGACCTTAATGTATACAATGGTACTGTTGAACAGTTTTTAGCGGAATTTCCATGAAATAAAATTTTTTAAAGGAGGGTTTGCCTATGGAAAAAAATAATGTGCGTTATCAACTTGATTTTATTCTTATTCCCTTATTTGCAGATAATCAGGGAGTTGATTTTGCAAATTCAATTCTTGAAAGTCGTGGAAGTATACTTTGTAATATCTTTAATTCATTTTACGATGAAGCGGGAAATAATACATTCTTTAAGGACAATCCGAAACATTTCACTGAAGACCAGTTTATTATTACTGAAAAAGACTTTGATGATGAAATGAAGATAATACATATATCATTGCCCGACGAACATGAAGGGTCAGAAGTATATTGTAAGGCGTATATTTTTGCATGTTATATGAAAGATAATAAAATGGATTCTTGTTCAATGTTTACAGTTGAAAAAAGTATGGTTGATGCTACTTTTATCTGTAAGATGACTAATGGTCAACATATGAATTTCGGTTTTGGTACCGATTCGGTAGACGGGGATATTCAGCGTATCAGGAATTTAGTTGATAATAATAATTAAATATTTTATTATTTTGTCTTAATGAAATTTAACATACAAGGAAGTTATTTATGAAATCAGATAATAAAAGAATACGTTTACTTACACTTATGGGAATGTTTACAGCACTCACTACAGTGGCAACTATAGTCATACAGATAGCCGTGCCGGTAACAAAGGGATATATAAATCTTGGTGATACTGTTGTTAATATTTCTGCATGGATTTTAGGCGGAATGTATGGCGGTGCAGTTGCCGGAATAGGTTCAGCTCTTGCGGATATAATAACCGGTTATTTTGCATATGCACCGGCAACGCTTATTATAAAGTTCCTTATGGCGTTTGTCTGTTGTAAGGTTTACAACGTATGCAGAAAGAAGTTAAATTCTTTAGCATCAAGGATAGTTTCCGTAATTATATCAGAACTGATAATGATTTCCGGATATGCTTTGTTTGCCGGAATTTTATACGGTTCAGCGGAGACCGCATTATTAAGCATTCCGGAAAATGCCATACAAGGAATCATGGGGGCTACTTTTTCCGTAATTCTCTTTGAGTGCATAATAAAACGTGTTCCGGCTCTGAAACAACGTTGAAATTAAGTCCGAAGATTTTCAGGACTGAAAAATAAATAAAAGGAGTGTATTTTATTATGAAATACTACATCGGAATTGACCTCGGCGGTACTAATATAGTCGCCGGCGTCGTTGATGAGGAATACAACATCATCGCCAAAGCAAGCACAAAAACAAACTGTCCACGTTCCGCAAAGGAAATAGCCGACGATATGGCTAAAATGGCTCTTCAGGCTGTAAAGAATGCCAATCTGACCATTGACCAGATAGAATGGGTCGGAATCGGTACACCAGGTATCGCAAACAGCGCAACAGGCATTATTGAATATGCCAATAATCTCGGTTTCAAGGACGTTCCAATGGTCAAGTACATTCAGGAAACTATAGATAAGCCTGTTTTCATTGAAAACGACGCAAATGCTGCCGCTTACGGTGAGTACGTTGCAGGAGCTGCAAAGGGTGCAAGAAATGCTGTATGTATTACTCTCGGAACGGGTGTCGGAGCAGGTGTTGTTATCGACGGAAAAATTTACTCCGGTTCAAACTTTGCCGGTGCTGAAATCGGACATACTGTAGTACAGGTTGATGGTGCACCATGTTCATGCGGTAGAAAGGGCTGTTTTGAGGCTTATTCTTCTGCAACAGGTCTTATCAGAATGACTAAAGAAGCTATGGGTGAATGTCCCGACAGTATCATGAATAAAATGGCAGAAGAAAAAGGCAAGGTTACTGCACGTACATCTTTCGACGCTATGCGTGCCGGAGACAATCCGGCTAAAGTCGTTGTTGACAAATACATAAAGTATCTTGCCGCCGGAATAACCAATACTATAAATATTTTCCAGCCTGATATACTCTGCATAGGCGGTGGCGTATGCAATGAAGGCGACCCGCTTTTACTTCCTGTAAAGGCTCTTGTAAAGAACGAAGTTTATACCCGTAACTCCGAAAAGAACACCGAAATAGTAATAGCTAAACTCGGAAACGATGCAGGTATTATCGGTGCGGCATTCCTCGGACGTGCAAACGCTTAATTAAATAATTTTTCGGACTGTATGTATTACTATACATACAGTCTTTTTTTTACGTTTCGCCTGTGATTTTTCGGCGATATGTACAGTTTTTGCTATGAAATTTTGTGCATATAGCTGATTTTTTGTTCCACGTGGAACATTTTCGCATTTTTCCGACACTTAATAAATGAAACGTTTCAAAAAGAGGTGATACATATGAAAGATTTTTCAGCAGACGTGAAACTTGCTAAAAAAGGCGATACAACGGCATTTTCAAGGCTTTATGAAACAGTCTATAAAGATTTGTATCATATAGCCCTGTACAGCCTGAAAAGTTCCCATGATGCAAGCGACGTTGTAAGCGATACTGTACTTGATGCATTTTGTTCAATAGACAAGCTCCGTGACCCTGAAAAGTTCCGGAACTGGATAATGAAAATACTTTCCGCAAAGATAAAACGCAGACAAAAAGAGTATTTCAATGTAACCGAAGAAATCGGTGATGATTTCCCTGATATAAGCGATTTTGATTATGATTCAGTAGAACTTAAAGAGGCACTGAATAAACTTGACAGCCAGTCAAGAATGATGTTGTCAATGTCAGTACTCGGCGGATATACAAGCGATGAGATTTCAGAAATGTGCGAAATAAAATCCGGTACAGTGCGTTCACGGTTATCACGGATAAAAGAAAAATTACGTCTTGAACTTACCACCTGAACAGAAAGGAGAGTTTTTTTATGAATAACAATGACGAAAAAGTTAAAAAATTTCTTGAAAAAGAAGATATTCCGGAAGAACTCACTCCGGAAAATATAAAGAAAATGCTTGACGAAAAAGCACCCTCCAAAAAGCGTAAGAATATAAGCGTTGCAGGACGTGTGGGGGCAATAGCGGCGGCACTGGCGGTAATTGCCGGCGGTACTCTTGCATATACAAGCACAGAAAAAAAACACAACTGTCCTGATTATACATTGATACCTGAAAGAAGTCAAAATGCCATAGCACCGGAAACATCGGAAGATGTTCAGCAGTTGGCAAATACTGGTAATTACATGACGGGTGCAGAAGATTATGAACAGATTTACACGCTTTTCAAGGAAGTAGCCGACAAACGAAAAAACACGAAAGATACAGCAATGATTTATGGTGCAATGGATAACGGCGACGGTGCAATTACACAAGGTGCAATGGCGGTAAATGAAGACATTGCAGAAGAAGTAATGGAAGATGATGCTATATATGATTATGATTATGACGACATGGAGACTGTACAGGGTGTCGAATATGAAGACGCAATGAAAACCGCTGATATAGCGACATCAGACGAATCCGCATCACTGGACACCGGAGCAGGTGAAGAATTTTCCGAAACATATAATCAGGAAGAAAACGTCCTTGAGGCGGATATTGTCAAGACCAACGGAAAAAATATATATTATGCCCGTAATGACTATAACAAGGACAGTACGGCGTTAGTTAACTATGCGACTGTTGATAAGGGGATTTTCACAGGATACGGAACTATAGATATTGACAGTTCCATTGAAGGATGTTTCGGCGACGAATACGAAACAAATGTATATGTACAGGATATGTATTTATATAATGATATGCTGATAGTACTTGGAACGGTAAACGGTCACTGTCAGAAGCAGGATTGTCATAATAACTGGTATGACTATAAAAATTCCTGTTTTGTTACTTTCTACACCACCGACGAAACACCACAGCTTATTGACACATACTATCAGGAGGGTTATTATAGTGATGTCCGCATAAGTCCGGAGGGCTATATGTACCTTATAAGCAATTATTCGTCATGGGATTTTTATGAAATTGATACCTATGAAGATATTGAAAGATATATCCCTACGTGTGGTGTGTCAGATAATATAAAATGTATTCCGGCAGGTGATATATTACTTCCTGAAGACGCTTTTGAAGATATGTATAATTTAAGTTATTCGGTTATCGGAAGTCTTGACTTGACACAATCCGGAACTTTCACACCAGTCGATACAAAGGCACTTGCCGGATATACCGGTGAGATATACTGTTCCGGTGGCAATATGTATACGACTTCCGGATGGGAAGAAACAGATATTACACGGATTTCCATAAACGGCGGTACGATTACTCCGGAGGCTTCCTGCACAGTGAGCGGACGTGTCAATGACCAGTTTTCGATGAGTGAGTATAATGGATATTTCAGAATTGCCGTCACGAATGATGAGTATGAAGATAAATATCACAGCTATTACGATGATGAGACTTTATTTGACAGAGTAAAAGATAAAATTACAGGTGAGGAAAGCGGTTATTATTCGCATGAACTCGTAAAGCGTGATAACAGAGTATATGTTCTTGACATGGATTTGAATGTTGTCGGCAGTATTGAGGATTTCGGCATTGACGAAACAATAAAATCCGTTAAGTTCAGTGGTGACATGGCATACGTCGTGACTTATGAACAGACAGACCCGTTATTTGCAATAGATTTGAGTGACCCGACTAATCCGACAATTCTTGACGAATTTAAGATACTCGGCTATAGTACGTATATGCAGGAATGGAATGACGGTCTTTTACTGGGATTTGGTGTGAATGCCGATGAAAACGGTATTGAAACAGGTATAAAACTTACAATGTTTAATAATTCCGACCCATATAATCTTAATGCGGTTGCAACATACACACTTGACAGGGAAGGTGATGAGTGGCTTTATTCAAGTGCCGTATGGGAACGTAAAGCATTACTGATAGCTCCGGAAAAGAATTTAATCGGCATACCGGTAATAATTGAAAAATACAACTATTATGACGTTGACATAGAAACAGAATTTAACAATATTGCTAAATATATGTTCTTCTCATACGACGACGGCGAATTTACTTTAAAAGGTGAAATCAGTACCACTGAAAACAATGCATGGATTGAAGGTTTCGATAGAGCTGTATATATAGGTGATTATGTTTATGCATTGTCCGGAGATAAGTTTATATCAGCAGATATTGAAACAATCACTGAATGCGATAAAGTTTATTTTGATAATGCAACAGAATATCAGTCGCTTGTTGTTGAACCGGAAACTAAAGAATCCATTGAACCCGAAACGGAAGAAGAAACTACAGAATCTGTAACAGAAGAATCTACCGACCAGGAAAACGGTCAAGTGGTTATGGGATGCAAAATTTTGGAAGTAAATGACAGTAGTATACTTTGCCGTGAACTGAATACGGAAAGTGAATATGTTGTATCGCTTAAAGATGTTGCCGATTCAGAAGATGTTAAAAATCTGAATGTTGGGGACAGTGTTATAATAACTTTTGACGGAAGTATAGCTGAAAGTTATCCTATGCAGATAAACACGGTCTATAAAATAGAAATACTTACAATAACCGAATAATACTAAAAGACCGCTCCGGCGGTCTTTTTTCTTGATTTTTTTATGATATTATGATAAAATGTTATTTAGAACTTGTACCAATAAGCTAAAAACGTTTTAACCGAGTGTGCAGATGTGAAATA
>JAMPEF010000110.1 GCA_023665275.1 Alistipes senegalensis
TGATTTAAAAAATAATATGATTATTCTCTAAAATTTACAGTATTTAAAGAATTTTTTGAAAAATGTTTTATAGTGAGTGGAAAACTTATGAATAATCGACTGAAATAAGCAGGAGAGTACTAAACCCTCCTGCAAATAAATTATATATTAACCATGATAATAAACTCGCCTGTATTAAGTATAAGTTCACTGTAAGGGGTAGGTACAGGAGGATAAGTTCCCATTAATTTTTTGGTGATTGCTGACTGAATACAATTCAGACCATGCTGGATATTATCAGTTTGAATGCTTAAATTTTCAAAGTCAACAGCATTCATAATAAATCCGTTTGGAGCAGGTGTCACTATAACCGGATATGATGTGTTCTGATTCTGGGGCTTACTGAGAGATTCAAACAGATTGCCCATGAGCATCATCTCTTCTCGCTTATGGTTATCAAGAACATGGGCATATGTGTCCAGAGTGAATGCAACAGAATAGTGTCCGAGTATGGAGGACAGTGTTTTTGCATCCATATCCTGCTCCATAGCTCTGGAAGCAAAAGTATGGCGTAATGCGTGGAATGTGAAATGTCCTACGCCGGCAGCTTCAAGAATCTGATTGTAGTAGTCTTTGAATGTTCTTGGTTCTACGTAGCCTCCCAGTTGATTGGTTACTACCATTCCTGAGTCTTGATAATTATCGCCAGCCATTTCTTTTTCGTCATTCTGGATATTTCTCCAATTCTGGAGTTCCTTCACAATAAACGGAAGAAGCGGAATGGAACGTATGGAATTTTTAGTTTTCGGACTTTGGATTACAATTTCTGTTTTATCTCCGACGCCATTGTAATCTACTTTATTCAGCCTGTTGAGTGTCTGACGGATAAACAATGTTCCAGAACGTAAGTCAGTGTTTTCCCATGTCAGCCCCAGTAATTCACCAAGACGTATGCCTGTACAAAGGGTAAGGCGAATGAAAATACCATAACGGAACTGATAGCTTGCTTCAATGACTTTTTTCTGCTCTTCTAAGGTCATGATTTCAATTTCAGGTTTTTCGTTTTTGGGAAGTACCACGGCATCACTTGGATTGAATACAATGTAATGCTCCAGAACAGCCTGTTTTAAAGCTTCATGGAGACAGCGATGAATATTTATGACGGTTTTCGGAGAAAGCCCTTGTGTGTAAATTTTGTAATTGTAGAAATCCTGCAAATCTCTTGCTGTCAGGTCTTTCAGTTTTGTTTTAGGAAAAGCAGAGGCGATATGTTTTTCAATATATCCGGTATAGCTTACATAGGTGGACTGTTTCAGATTGCTTTTCTTATACGTTTCAAGCCACAGCCTGAGCCAGCCCAGTAATGTTGTGGAAGTTGGGTCAATCTGTTCTGTACAGTGAATCTGATATTCCAGTTCATGAAGAATCTGAATTGCCTCTGTTCTGGTTTGTGCATAACGTGAAATACGTTTCTTTTTTCCTGTTTCATAATCAATATCGGCTGTTGCACGGACTTCATATCTTCCGTCTTTTCTGAGTTTGATGCTACCTTCATGATGACCTCTTTTTGTTTTCATAGAAATACCTCCTGAAATTTATTTTATGGAATAGTTCATATTGCGTTAAATCAGGATTATCCGGTACTGAATGTATAAAAAAATAGCCGTCCCAAAATTATACTTTTGAGACGGTTTATGTTCAGTTAAATTTCCATAAGGAAATCGTTATAGTAGTTCTGGTACTTGATATTCTGTATTGTCGATTGGAGCAGGTCACAGTCCATGAGCATATCTTCAATTTCGTCAGAACTATAGCCATAATCAAGAAGAAGTATGACATCTTCCTTGACAACACCGAAAGTATTACAGATGTCAAAAAGCAACTGTTCATGCTGTGTGTAATAATCGTCCTCATAATTGCAGGAACATCTGTACCATGAAGTCAAATCAAACTCTTTATTTTCAAACTCCGAACGGCTGAGTAATCCTCTATAGTCTATTTTGATAATATCACCATGAGTTGTTTTGATTTTTGTGTAAGGGAAATTCTGCATACTGACTTTTTTCAGTGCATTTTTCATTATGGATTCCGTCGAGGCGTAAATGTAAAGTCCCAGTTCTTCAAAGTGAAGCAGAAACATAGGATTTGAACCTTTGATGATATACAGAGAATTTTCTTCATCAAGTAAAGTGAAATTGAAATTACCCTGTACCGTCTCAGCCATGCTTTTAAGACTGTCAAAATTAAGTTTTTTCTGCTGTTCTATGAGCTGTACAGCAACATAGCTGTCGGTTTCAATGTTGGTTACAGGCAGACTTTTTTCTTTGCGGAGTTCTTCGTCGTTGTAAAGTACACCGTTATGTGCAAAGGCAAATTTCTTATCCGTATGACCATAAAATGGGTGATTATTCTGGTTGAATTTCTGATTTCCCTGAGTGGTTAAGCGAGTGTGTCCCATGACTGCTGTTGTACTTTCAGGAGCATTAAAACGTATTTTATGAGCAGGTTTCGGACGTTTGAAGATAACGACTTTTCCGTCACGGACATATGAAATTCCAGCGGCATCTGTGCCACGTTCCTCAGCAGCATTAGCAAGTGCCTGTGTAAGTTTCTTTAAGATTTTATTTGGTATGATATGCTTGTAGTCAAGCCAGCCGAATAATGCACACATAATTAAAATTCCTCCTCTGTTGTAACTTTTTCGTTAATATAAAGATTTCTCTCCTTGAGATACTGAATGAGTTCTGGTTCAGTGATTCCTGATACAAATTCAGACCATGAGATTTTGGAAATTCCGTCATCGTCCATCAGAACAGCAAGTTCACAGATTTTGTTGACGAGTTCAAGTGTTGCGATAAGAGTGTTGTATTTGAGTGTACCTCTGAAAAGCCTGAACTCGATAGTATGATAATTACAGAGATTCACAGCGACGTATCGACCATAGTTTTTCTTAGCCTTGTCCATGATTGCTCTCGGTGAATTTTCGTAGCCGTAACGTGCTGCCCAGCGGTTCATATTGTACTCTGTTCTGCGGCTGAATTTCAGCATTTCATTCCAGTGATGTTCGACAAAATACAGAATGCGGCTGATAACTTCGTCCTGTTCATCACGGTCAAGACCGAGACTGTCACGGTTGATGTGGACATGAAGTCCGCAGGTGCTTGTTTGGTGTGAACGATAACCAAGTCTTACAGCATGGTGCATAATATCTTCCCAGCAGAAGCTCTTGTGATAGTCAAGGGACATAGGGTTTGTGACAATTTCCATTCCATCATCAAGACTGCCGTCGGATTTTATGTAGATGCGTTCGTCGTACTCGTTGGCAATGTCAAGGATTTCTTCGGCATAATCATTGTCTTTGCCTGCTCCGTCGATTTCAAGTTCCACGCCGAAATAGCGGTTTGAATCACCGTAGAAAACTGGTTCTGGCTTGTAGCTGTATTCGTGGATTGAATTATTTCTGCGGATATCCTGATAGCAGTCGTGGCAGTAATAACCGTCGTCGTATTCGTATGTGTCATCATTGTGAATGATTGTGTCGCACTGTTCACAGCGTGTGTAGTAGTTATCATAGCAGTGACCGCAAAGACAGATATTTCCGTCGCTGTATGCATCGGAGTCCCAGATAAACTCATCGCACCTGTCGCAGGTAACTGCATAACTGTCGATGCAGTCCTGACAGATTGGGTCACCGTAGATAGTGTCGTAGTCATCACCCTCGATGATGTCACCACAGTGAGAGCAGTAAATTTTTTCTTCTTCCATTGATTTGACCTCCATAAAATAAAAATAGCCCTCCCGAAATGAATCGGGAGGGCTTTTGTGCGTGGGTTGACTTTAATATTCGCTTGCTAAAAGCATTGTGCTGTATTCCTCGTTGTCAATGACATAGATTTTTGCTGTCACAGCCTTGCCGGTTGGAATGTAGTAATTCATCTTGTATTCAGGCTGTTCTGAATGGTGAATTATATGCTGTATTCCGCCGAGGTCGTTCAGCTCGAAAATCTGGAAGTAGTCTTTTGGTTCTGACATTCTGTCGATACAGTTCCACATGAAAATCTGTAATTCAAACGGAATTTCAGCATCAATGCTCCTTGTTAAGTAACGCTTGTTGTCAAACATTTTTTCGCCTCCTTTACTTATTTTCTATGTCACTATGTTCCGCATCTATGCGGTTTTCCCTACTCGTAATAGCAGATACTGACATAGATTCATAGAAATAATATATAACTGAAGAAAAAAGATATTACTTTTTTACAGCAATATATAACATATAAGTAAAAAAGTAATACCTTTATATGCAAATTATAATACAGATTACTTTTCAAACTTGTATACTCTATTAAAATAATTCCCATAAAATGAGTAAAGACAGAGGTATTACGATTACCTCTGTCTTGCACATATTGTTAAAGATAATATAAATTAATAAATTTTATTATTTTAAATAAAAATAAATTATAAATAATATAATTATATTTAATAATTTAATTGTATATTTATAATATATTTAGTTAGTTAATTATATAATAAATATAAACATCATTTAATATTACAGCAATTCCATTATAGACAAATCAATAAAGATACGATATAATATGTAGTAGAAATGATAAAAATGATACCAGTAGAGGTAAGAAAAATAATAGTAGAAAGCAGAATAAA
>JAMPEF010000111.1 GCA_023665275.1 Alistipes senegalensis
ATAAAACAGTTCCGAAATTGAAAAAATATTTCGGAACTGTTTTGTATTTACTTATCTGAACGTCTGTGGTATTCTGTTTTCGGGAGGTGGAAGTATGATGATGAATGGCGAGTATCTCAAAACGCTTAAGGATTTAAAAAGATGCTTTTGCATTGATGAGCTAATTTACGACTACATCAGCGGTGAACTGGAAATATGGCTCAGGAAAATCGGTGAGACGGAGAAGGCTGAAAAGGTAAGCAAAATTTCAAAAGCGAATGCCTATATCTTGCTCAAACTATATGAAATTTTGGATTTGAATCCTAATTTATCAGAGGAGGAAATCCGCAGTCGTTTTACTCTTCAGAGACAGAATGAACAAACGCATTAACAATGGTAATCAAATTATTTCTATGTTTTTCGGGACATTTCTGGTTTAGTAAGGAAAGCATTTCTAGTTCCATAGAATCTCCCTGTGTGCATTCGCCGAATAGAATATAATCTGAACTGAGGTGCAGAAGTTCGGTCAGTTTGGCAAGGGTCTGAATGGAAACACCTTTCACGCCAAGTTCAATATCGGAACAGAACTTTGTAGATACATCAAGTTTTTCTGCAAGCTGCTCTCTGGTATACCCTAAAAGTTCTCTTTGCTTTCTGATTCTGCTGCCCATTTCATGGTAATTAATTGTTTTCATCGCTGGCAATCCTCCTGTAAATGTAATTATACTACTCTATTGTACAGGAAAATTTTTTGAAATAAAATTAGCTTAAAGGGTTGACAAATGGAACTTTAAGTGTTATAATGTTGAGGAATGGTGTTTTAGCTTAATTTAAGTGAGATGAGATGAATTTTAATATGTTTTGCAAGAATTGTGGTAATGAGATTAAAGACGGTGTGAAATTCTGCGGAAAGTGCGGTGTGCAAGTGAAGGCGGAGTTTGTTAGTAAAACTGAAGAAAGCAGCAACGGTAATCAAGAAGATATAAAAACAAACGATGAAGTCCTAAATAGTCAAAATATAGAAGATAAAAAATTAACTGCATCAGATGTTATAATTGGTTCAATTGGAATAATTATTCCAATTGCTGTATTAATTGTAATCATAATCCTTATCGTAAATTTTGTAAATGGATTTAAATTTTCGATTGAAATGGTTCAGGAAGGCAGTCCAACATTTTATACTGAGCATCGCACAGAAGAAGATAAGGAGTTAGGCGAATTATATCTTGAAACATTTTCTGATGTTGAAATAGGTGAAGTTCTTGAATACTGTTTTGATAATACACAATGGAAATATAAAGAAAATGCAAATGATGGCTTGGGTGGAAAATGGGACATTGTAGAATTTACAGGAACATATATAGATGATTATGGTACAATTCAGAATGTACGTATTGATTTCAGAAAATACAGATGGAAGGAATATTTATTTAGCAAAGCAACTCGAAAACAATTTTGTGTTGAAGAAATTATTGATACAGGTTATACATATGGCATTTTTGACGATTTACAATATGAATTATCAGATGAAGAAGTTTATTATTATCTGAAAAACTGTTTGGATTTAATGGAATGAAGATACATTATATTTAAGGAAAGGGTGTTTAATTATGTTTTGTAAAAATTGTGGAAACGAAATTAAGGAAGGAACAGCTTTTTGTTCCAAGTGTGGTACAAAGGTTGTAACAGCCGAGAAAGGTGATTCAGGAGCTGTGTTGGAATCAAACAATGCTACTGCCACAAACAGCAACGGAATTTCAAGAGATACATATATTGGAAAAGCATATACGTTTTTCTATTATGTCGGAATAAATCTGCGAAGTTTAAGACTTAGCAGATGTGCGGTGGGATTTAACGATGACCATCTTTTGTATTGTAAGGGCTTGAGTAAAACCCAAGTTCCTTATGGTATGATTAAAGAAATAAAGGACGAAATGAAAACAAGTCCTTATGTGATTTTCTGCATTGCAATTTTTGTTCTTGTAGGAATTGTCTGCATTGCCTGTGGTGGTGTTGGCTATGCACTCATAGCTGCGGCATTGGCGGTATTATCAATATTGTGCAGAAAAATGCGTCAGATTTCAATTGTGACTACTGATAATAAAGTTTTTAAAATCAAGGTTGTTCCAAAGAATCGGGAAACGGATGAGTTCCTTATATATCTAAAAAATGAAACGGGAATCAGGTAAGGGAGATAACCATGTTTTGCGAAAACTGTGGAAAACAGATAGATGATAATGCAAAATTCTGCGAATATTGCGGAGCTAATATAAATGATAATACTACTTCAACTGACAAAGTAACCGATACAATTGCAATGTCGAAAAAGTCTAAAAAGAAGCCGATTATTCTGGCGGTTGTTTCGGCGGTTATATTGTTTATTGCAGCAATTGTAGCATATTCAGCTTACGAGTGGGTTAAAGAGAAGCGTATGTCAGAGGAAATAGATTCACATAGTATATTTAATTTAGACAATGAATCTAAACCCAAAGATACAACTAAACCGACAGTAGAAATTACTAATCAAAAAGTTACAACAACGTCAGTAACTACAACTAAAACTACAACTACAACAACCAAGGCGAAATCAGACGATAAAACGTATAGTATCACTTTTGAAGCAGATGAACTGATAGCGGAAGCAGGTTTGCAACTGGGCGGTCATGTAGGGGTTGCAATTCTTAGCAATCTAACATGCAGTAACGGTAATGCAAATATTGAAACAGAAACGATTTATGCTTATGACTCGATTGTAAGAGTTGAGGTAACTGGTGCAAAAGCAGGTGAGGTCGTTCTTGGAGGTACGATTACAACTTATGGTTTAGATATGTTTGAAGGTGAAACAGTATCTTATCCTGTTGACTCAGGTGTCTTTTTAATCAGTAAAACTGTCGGTGAGATTTCTGATGATAAACCCTATGTAAATGCTGATATAGAAGCATCTCGCTTAACACGTGGAGATGGATATGAATACAATCTTTATGTAGATGGAGATTTTTCATATGTTGAAGTATCATATTGTACCAATGAGGCAGGCGGTGGCAGCAATAGCTATACTTCGGGGAGCAGCTCACCTATCTTCTTAACATCTGGTTCTTCTTTTACTTCTGTAACAGCATATGTAACGCCCTATAGTGCTGATGGTATCGCAGGTGAGACAGTTTCCTGCACAGGATATGCAAGCGGAACAATCCAATCAGGCGGCACGTCCTATCCTGTAGATAATATGAAGGGTCAAATCAATTGCCATGGAGGAACAGTTGCAGGATTTACAACAGACTATGTTGTAAACGGCGGAATAGTCGGAAAAGTAAGAAATAGTTTAGGTGATACATGGCATGTAACAGCGAAAAATGCTTGTGATAATTATGGTGTTACATGGTACGAATTGTGGGATTCCGATGATGGCGATTATTACGGCTGGGTAGATTCCAGTTATATTGATTTCTATTAAAAAGCAGGAGCAGGAATAAAGCCTGCTCCTAAATTTTTTGTTGAACTTGCCATTGTAATGTGATATAATGTAAATATAAAATTATTTATCAGGAAAAGGAGTGAAATCAGTGTGGATTTAATGCCAATCATAAATTTATTATGGTATGATTTTGACAAGTTGAAAAGAAATGAAGACGGAACAATTGTATATGATGAGCGATTTAAAGAGATTACGAAAAATCTTTTAAATCATGAAAGCTTTGATTCAACTATGTATCATACTTACGATGAATTTTTCAATGCAGTAACAAATGGTTCAGTTACGTATGATAGGCAGGAGAATGATAAATCTGATGATGTAAATGCTTCTGAAAATGAAACACAACCTATTGATGAAAAAGACAGTTTAGCTATAGCTAAAAGAGTGAGAGAAATGCTGATTACTCCATCAAAATCTGTTCTTCCTCCTGATATGAGAATATTCAGGCTTACGAAAGGCTGTAAATCAAAGTATAGGTATGTAAGTGATGTGCTTACAATGAAAATATGGCAGTTCTGGCAACCAGGGGAGCAAGTATTCATCTCAGCTGGTACTGGCAGAGGAAAAAATACTTTTATAAAAAATGAACTACTGAAACACTGCGGAAATCAGAAAGTTGTTATCTTTGAAAACAGGCAGTCACTGATGCAACAGCAGATTATAGATATTATCTCGGAAATTGACCCAGAAGTTTTGAAATATAATGATATATCAAAAGATAATATGGTAATATTCGGAGCTTACAAAAATATCATGATAATATCCTATCAGTGTGCAGCTCTGAAATGTATGTTGCGGAATAATAGATTTTTGGATTTCTGTTCGCAGGCAAGATATTTGATATTCGATGAAGCACACTACATACTTGACGATGCGAATTTCAACAAGGGAATCAGCTTTTTTGCTCAGACTTTTTTGAAAAAATCTTTCTCGAATGCAACCAAA
>JAMPEF010000112.1 GCA_023665275.1 Alistipes senegalensis
TGGTAGTGGCAACTTCCTGACGGAGACTTACATAAGCCTTAGACGGCTTGAAAATGAGGCTCTGAGGGCAATTTACGACGGGCAGAAGATGTTTAACATGGACGGTCTGATTAAGGTTGGAATACACCAATTTTATGGCATAGAAATCAACGATTTTGCGGTTACGGTTGCTAAAACTGCCCTTTGGATTGCCGAAAGTCAGATGATGAGAGAGACAGAAGAAATCATTGAGCATGACCTTGACTTTCTGCCACTCAAAAGCTATGCGAACATAACCGAAGCAAACGCCCTCCGCATTGACTGGACGGACATTGTGCCTAAAGAAAAGCTGTCCTATATTATGGGAAATCCGCCCTTTGTTGGCTACTCACTGCAAAGTAAGGAACAAAAAGCGGATATTTTGAGTATTTATGTTGACGAAAAGGGCAAGCCATACAAGACCGCCGGAAAAATTGACTATGTAGCAGGGTGGTATTTCAGGGCATCGTCTCTAATGCACTCTACGGGCATTCAGACGGCTTTTGTGTCGACCAACAGTATAACACAAGGGGAACAGGTTGCAAGCGTCTGGAAGCCTCTCTGTGAGCGTTTCGGAGTTTCTATTGATTTTGCTTACAGGACGTTCCGGTGGGACAGTGAAGCGACTTTAAAAGCACATGTCCACTGTGTTATAGTCGGATTTTCTTGCATAACGCTGTATAATGTGGACAAACAGTTGAAAAAATTATACAATTCTGATAAATTCCAGCTTGTAAAAAATATCAGTCCTTACTTGATTAGTGCGGATAATATTTTTATTGAGAGCAGAAAAAAGCCCGTCTGTGATGTTCCGGAGATGACAACAGACAACAGACCGGCAGATGATGGCAATCTGATTATTGAGGCTGATGACTACAAAGAATTTATCCGCAAAGAACCTAATGCAATCAAATATATAAAAAAATTAACTGATTCAGCTGAATATATCAACAATAAAGACAGATATTGTTTGTGGCTTGTAAACTGCCCTCCTAATGAATTACGTTCAATGCCATTAGTCATGAAAAGGGTTGAGGCTTGTCGTCAAGACAGGTTACAAGGAGCAGACGACAGAAAGAAGTTAGCCGAAACGCCTACGGTCTTTAGGGAAACAAAGAATCCTGAGCGATATATAATTATTCCGGCGGTATCATCGGAAAAAAGGCGGTATATTCCCATAGGTTTTCTTGATAGCCAAACTATACCTACTAATCTTGCCTTGATTATTCCTAATGCTAACTTGTATCACTTTGGAGTGCTTACCTCTAACATTCATATGGCGTGGGTGCGTACTGTCTGCGGACGTTTAAAGAGCGATTACAGATACTCTAAAGACATTGTATACAATAACTTTCCGTTCCCTGAGCCTACACCAGAGCAGAGAGAACGCATAGAATGCACTGCAAGGGCTATTTTAGACGCACGCACCCTCTACCATACTTGTACCCTTGCTGACTTATACGACGAATTAGCAATGCCACCAGAGCTCCGCAAGGCACATCAGCAGAACGACTTAGCCGTGATGACTGCTTATGGCTTCGACAAGAAGATAACGGAAAGCGAGTGTGTAGCCGAACTTATGAAAATATATCAGAAATTTACAGCTAAACAGCAAGTCAAGTAATGTATACAGTGTATACATTTGTATATATTAAAAATCGCCTGCCAGATATAATTCTGACAGACGATTTTTTAATGCTTTCAAACCAGTCTTTTATTCAAAAAATATTCTTGAAGCACTTTAGCATCATAATTAGTCACATAATAATCTTTATATAGTCTAAAAAGTTCCTCATTAGCTGCATAACATCTGACATCATATGTACTTAGTATTAAGATACCAGCTATCAGCGTACTTAGTCATTTAATTAGCTTCATGACAATACCTACAATTAGCAAAGATTATCATTCTGGAATATGAATCTAAGCATTGTAGTAGTTACTCTGCATCCAAAAGTTTCATGATTATCCGTGTTATCATTATAAGTATTAGTTATAACACCAACAAAAGAATTAAATGCTTTAGTACTAAAAGATGTCGTGGGATAGTATACCATACCACCGATTTTACTGGGGGTATTATAACCATAAGAATGGAAACGATATGCTTTTTCTTCCGGTATAGAATCCATAGGTATTGCAGCCCCACTACTAAAGTATCTGTTAAATATTCCATTCTCCGTAGTAAATCCAGTTGTAAATAATTTTCTTGATTTCTCATCACTTTTAGTAAAAAATTCATCAGTCATTACACCTAAATCTACCTCATAAACAGGTAAGTCTTCATTCACATAAAGGAGAGCATAGTCATAATTTAATTCCTGGTGTGCATTATTACTAGAATTTATATACTTATATGGAACATGTATACTATTAACAGAATATTTTGTGTTCTCAACTCCATTAGCACCATAGAACTGTATGTCAATAGTTGAAGTAAGCTTTTTAGTTTTTAAATTATACACGTTTCTAGCCGCAGTAAGTATTACGTGATTATCAACCATGACACCACTTCCAATATGTTCACCAGTACTACGATTAATTAAATCAACACAACCAAAATTTTCCTTATCAGGTGTTTCATCTCCAATGTTAGGTAAACTATAAGTACCATACTTGGGTGGTGTTGCATCTGTCTTGCTTATTGTATAAATTGAAGCACCACTCACATTAGGATTACTGCTACAGATATATTTATAATATTTTTCTGTAGCATTATCTACAGTAGACTGCTTTAAAGAAGTTGTTGTGCCAAAAGAACCTCCAGTTGCTATCTTATACATTATGTCACTAGCATCTGTATTATCTATAACACCATCTTGGTTAACGTCCATGGCGGTTAACTGTTGTTGGTTAGCAGTAAGCTCACCTTTTAAAAACACCTGAATACATAAAGCATCCATTGGAGTTACACCACCATCTTGGTTAACGTCACCGAGTTTGATTGTTGTTGCTGCTGAAGCATTAGGTATAACAATAGATGTACTGATGAGTGCTAATGCCATAAGCTTAGAAATAAATTTCTTAAATTTCATTTATTTTTCCTCCTGTTTAAATATTATTAGATTTCTGTTTGATTATTAACTGTCTCATTTTCATTAAGTCAAAAGAATCAACAAGTTCATCAAAAGTTAGGTCAGCAAGTACATAGCTATCGTAATCAAGACTATTGTGATTAATAATTACTTTATGCATCATTACTAAGTCTGAAACACTAATAGAGTTGTCCTGATTAATATCTCCCATACTGTAACTGCATTCTGGTAATGTCTGTCCTTGCTAAAAACTATGCAGTGATGACGGAATATAAGTTTTCCATGAAGCATGATATTCATCAGAATTTCTCATTTCATCATCTGATTTCATAAACCAGTCATAAGAAATTTTGTCGCCGTCGTCCCATGTTGTATCAACATGAAAATAATTATTACCTACCTTAACTATATTCCAGGCGTGACCTACACCGCTTATGTAATAAGATTCAATGCCGGCAGTATTATAAAGAATATTTGAAATCTTTGCATACCCCTCACATACTGTGGAATCATTCATAAGTACGGAAGCATCATTATGATTTTTCTTATTGCCGGATAATCCGTCATCATAAACGGTATTATTACATACCCAGTCGTGAACCGCCTTTATTTTTTGAACATCAGTCATGTTTTCAGATGTTATTTCAGCTATTATCTTTTCTGCCTGTGCCTTGACATACAGATTCATGAAGCCCACATCGTCAACGCCATAGAAATTCTTGAATGCAAAATCTTTCAGTTCTTTACGGAAGTCTCCGGTAGTAATATTAAAAATATCCTGATTGTTTATCCTCATAAAATTCTTGCACTCACTAATTGCATTTGCCATAGGTATATTAATGTTTTCAACAGTAATGTTTTCCAGTGCCTGACAATCATAGAAACTTTTTTCTCCTAGACTGGAGTTACCATTTATGATAACTGTATCAAGTGTAATACAATCACGAAATGCTCTTGAATGCACATTAGAATTATTCAATATGACAGATGAAAGCTTTACACAGTCCGTGAAAGCATCAGAACCAATTACAGAATCGCAGTCAAAATGTACTTTAGAAATATTTGTATGGGAAAAGGCATTATCCCCAATATCGATACTGGTACAGGTTTCAGGCCATGGTATAGAGTCGATAGAACAATTTTCAAAAGCATTATTTCCTACAGTAAAGTGTTCGCTGTTACTATTTAAGATTAGAACTTGTCCACATAGAGAAAAAGTGATATAATAGAGTAATGAGATATACAAGTGATTTAACAGATGCACAATGAGAAATTATAAAAGACTACTTTCCGGCAGGCAATAAAAGTAAATATGAAAAAAGGGAGATGGTAAATG
>JAMPEF010000113.1 GCA_023665275.1 Alistipes senegalensis
ATAGCAAGCAACGTATGTGGTGTACCACATACCGATTTTCAAGGTTTTGAAAATACTTTTGGGAAGTTTCCCAAGCCCTCTAAAATATAAAATTAAATTTTATAATCAAATAAAATATGGAAAGTTTTTATAAAAGAACAAATGAACTTTCACAAAATCATCACAATTATTTTTTCAGATTTTGAAGAATTTTTTTGAGAAAATTTTTTCAAAAAAGTGTTGAGTAAAATAAAAAATTAGAGTTGTTATGACAGAACAGGTAGTGTTTACCCAATACCTGTTTTGACAACCCTTAAAGGATTATCAAAACAGAATGTTTCTCTCCAATACACGTATTGGGTTAAGGTTGTAAGAAATATAATCAAAATTTTTTGAATGGTTTTGAAAAGTATTTCACAAAACCATCACAAAAAAATTGAGAAAAAATTTCTGTTGACTCCATCAATTGTGGTGTACCCCGAACCCTATTTTATTAATTTAACAAAAGAAAAAAGTGACACATATGTCAACTTTTGAATGTGTTTTTACTAAGCTGAAAAAGAAATAATTTCTGTTGCAGGAAGTCATATCATGATTGACAAAGCAATATTTTTCTGATATAATCAAGAAGAGGAGTGTGATGTTTGA
The DNA here is from genome assembly GCA_023665275.1 of Alistipes senegalensis. Lineage (GTDB taxonomy): Bacteria > Bacillota > Clostridia > Oscillospirales > Ruminococcaceae > Ruminococcus. The sequence continues at coordinate 628 of JAMPEF010000113.1, forward strand.
TGTCAAATAGCAAAGGAATAAATCGTGAGTACAAAGACAGACTGTTTACGTTCATATTTGGAAATTCTGAAAATAAAGACTGGACTTTAAGTTTGTATAATGCGGTAAATGGTTCTGCTTATACAAACCCTGATGACATAAATCTGAACACGATTGACAACGTTGTCTATATGGGTATGAAGAATGACATTTCGTTTCTGATAGGCAATACAATGAACCTCTATGAACAGCAGTCAACATTTAATCCTAATATGCCAATGCGTTTCCTAATTTATGCTGGAATGCTTTACAGCAAGTATATTGATGGTAATAATGGGTATCACAGATTTAGTAAACAGCAACAGCAAGCACCTACACCTAAATGCGTCTGCTTTTACAATGGAACAGACAACAAGCAGGACAGAGTTATTCTTAGTTTGGCAGATGCTTTTAAAAAAGATTCTAAGCCAGACATTGAAGTAAAAGTTACGATGATTAACATCAACTATGGATACAACAAGGACTTGTTAAACGCCTGTAAGCCATTAAATGAGTATGCGTGGTTTGTTGATAAAGTCCGCAACAGTAAAACAAATATTTTTGAAGAAGCTGTTGACATGGCATTAGCTGAAATGCCTGATGATTTCTTAATCAAGCCATTTCTTATGGCAAATAAAGCAGAGGTGAAACATATGTGTATAACTGAATATGATGAATCCAGAACTTTAGCAGAACAGCGTGAGGAAGGAAGAATAGAAGGAAAAGCTGAAGGCATTTTAAATACACTTGTAACGCTTGTACAGAAAGGTCTCATCACTATAACTGATGCAGCTAATACAGCTAATATGACTGTTGCGGAGTTTGAAGTAAAAACTGGTTTGAAAGCATAATATAAGTCAAGCTCTATTGAATTATTATTTTCGCTGAAAATAACTTAATAATCCTTATTAAATATATTTTAACAAAACTAAAAAACTCCTACCAGATATGAATCTGATAGGAGTTTTTATGTATTATGTGTTATGACATATATTTTTATCCTATTGTTTGCAGTTCTTTTTCCTGTTTTATGATATCAGTATTTATTGATTCAGTTAATTCTTCTTCCGGAATCCATGCCTGACCAAAATTTACTTCTCTAAACAAGGAAGCAAGTCCTGTTATTTGTTTCAGACGCATAATTTCGTCTTTGTCCATTCCAAGATGTTTTGAAATCCATGCATCAGACCTTCCCAAATCATGCAGTTCTTTTACTATATTGCCCATAAGGTCAACATTATGAGAACCTCTTGCTCTGTTATGACGTATTGTACTTGCCATCCTTTTTGCTAAAGGTTTATCAATCACTGAAACAGGAAGCATTCCGTTTTCACGCTCATAAATATCTTCATGTTCCATCATTACACGATAACGGTGAAATCCGTCAACGATTACATATAAGTCGTCTTTCTTGGAGTAATAGCATACAACAGGCATAGTATATCCATCTTCTTTAATACTATCATACAGCAGCTTAAGTTCAGGCGGAGCAACTGAATTCGGATTATATGTATTAGGGACAACTTTTTCAATGGGTACAGCTCTTACATTATAAACAGGACTTGTGAATTTCAATTATAATTCCTCCAGACTTTTATATTTTCTTTTAATTTTATCAATTCGTTCTCTTTGTTTTTTTGTTTCTGCAAATCCCATGGATTTACAAGTATGGTCGTTTTTCAGTATACATACACACATACGTTTCCAGCTTGGAATTTCTTTAGTAGATAAAATATCATCTGTATCATCAGGAATTTTACCAATGAATACAATTCTTGATTTTTTATCAAGTGTATAATTTGATACACCATTGCGTTTTATTTTGTATCCATTTTCAATCAATTCATGTATAGTTTCTTCTGAGAGTCCTCCGCCTGTTTCATGCCAGAATTTTATAGATGTTTTGAATTTTTCGACATATCCTTTCCTAAGACGTTTAGGTAGTGTATTAAGCAGAAATTCTGTATATGATTTCCACGTGTGACCTTCCGGTAATTTAATATTTCTATATGCCATAGCAGTCGTTCTTCCATATATGGAAGTAAAATTTGCTCCACGCACACGCCCAAGAAGTTTTACCCATGTTTCTGGTTCAAGAATTCTGTATAAATGTAGGCTATCTTTGGCATAATCATTGAAAGGTGAAGCAACACGCATCTGGTCAGGCTTCAGACCTGCTTTGTAATAAAGGTCGTAAATGTGATTGTATTCATAATCAAACTTATAATTTGCCGTCCATATGTCATTTGTAGTCCAGTCGTATAACGGAGAACCGCACCAGACATCTTTAAACATTTTTGAAATCCAGCAAGTTCCGTTATATCCATATTTTTTGTTAATAATTGAACTGTATCGCTGTAAAGATTCTGAGGCTCTGATTCCCAGAAGACATATTGTCTTTCCTCCGCCGTGAATTTCTTTATACCATCTTCCGAACTGTTTTGCGAGATTTTCCTGATGCATTTTGTATTTATAGTAATAAAAAGTATTGTTACTTAGATTGATGACATAAGGCTTGTCCGGCATAGGTCTTACCCATATTTCTTCTTTTGTATCATCCCACGGATACCAATATATTTCATAACTACTGAGAGCTGTTCTTGTAGCCATTGGCAGACAAACCCAGTATGGTTCTATTAAATCAAAATTCTTTTCAAATGTACTTTCAACATACTTTGTTGTAACGGAATACTGTGCTTCAAAGTCCTGATGAAATACCCCTAATTTTTTATTTATGTTATGTTCCTTCATGTAGTCAAGTACAAGATTTAAAAGTAATCCACTGTCTTTTCCACCACTAAAAGAAACATACACATTTTCAAATTCCTGAAAAATATATTTCATACGGTTTTGAAATGCCTCATATACATTTATCTCCAGATATTTTCGTATCATTCTTGTCAACTCCCTTGTTTAATCATTATACTACAAATTTCGACATATTTCAATATATTACCAATATTTATTCCAAATTTTTCCAATTAAGTAACAATAAAAAGCTCCTGAATGTATTTTCAGGAGTTTTTATTTATTATTTTGTAAGTTTTTGATAGAGTTTCATGAGTTCGGCAACACATTCGCTCTCCGTTATCTTCTTGTCGAAACCGTAAGCGTTCATCACGGCTAAATCGTTTTGCTGGTGTGCCTTGCGGAGTTCTGGAGGTATTGTCAATTCGTCGTATAAGTCGGCAAGCGAACAGTCTGGATATAAAGCCCTTGCGTTCAGGATAGCTTGTGCAGTGCGTTCTATGCGTTCCATTTGCTCTTGTGTAGGTTCAGGGAATGGGAAGTTATTGTATACGATGTCATTTGAATATCTGTATCGCATTTCAAGCCGTCCACAAACAGCACGCATCCACGCCATATGAACGTTAGAAGTCAATACTCCGAAGTGATAAAGTGTAGCATCAGGAAGAATATTATTAGCGTCTCCGCAAATCACGTCCGCACTCATAAAGCCTAAAGGAATATATCTTCTGTTCTCTGATGAATGACGTGGTATAAGTATATAACTTGTGTTTGGCTGTCTAAGTTCCATAAATCTTGTCGAATATTCCGCAAATTTCCTTGTTGCCTCTTTTTTGCTTGCCATTCTGAAATCGTGAACGGCTTTCACTCTTTTCATAATCTCAGGCATTGACTTCAATTCACTGGGCGTTATGTCTAAAAGCCAT
>JAMPEF010000114.1 GCA_023665275.1 Alistipes senegalensis
GCCGTCCGGACGGACACCGCAAATGCGGTGTGTGCCGGACGCAACGGGAATGCTTTTCATCAACTCAGATTTCTTTATTTATACACTAAATTTTTAACATTCTTTCACCTTGCTGTGCTATGCTTTTTTTGTGCTTAGTTGGTCGGGCGGTGGGGGGAATGCCCCCGGCTCGCCGGGGGTTGCCCCCCCACCAGCACAAAGTGCGGGCATAGTATTACCCCGCACTTTGTTACTAAAGTTAATTAATAATTAAATTAATGGATATTTCTTGAAAAGTGCTTGTATTTTTAGACTAAAATTTTCTAATTATAACATTTTGTTTTGTTACATGGAGGTGTAAATGAATAATAATAATGATGTTTCTAAATCCTGGTTCTTGGTTCTGAATAACCCTAAAGAACATTTTCCGGAACTTGTCGGTAAGTCTGATGACGATGTTGCACAATTCTTTTGTGACTTGTGGTGTACGTCTGGAACTCGTTCCGGAGCGTTTCTATTTTGCAAGTCGGCAGAAGGTCTTGAACATATGCACATGGTTGTGGAAGATTCTATTTCTATGCGTTTTTCAAAAATTAGGAAAACTTTTAACAATATCGCACATATTGAGCCTACAAAAGGCACTAAAAAGCAAGTGGAAGACTATATTAATAAAGTCGGGGCTTTTGCTGAAAAGGGTGAAATTGTTCTTTCCAGGGTTCAAAAGGGTGAAATTATTTGTAGAATGGGTTTCCGTTCTGACTTGCAAGAAATAAAAGATATGATTTATAGCGGTCTTACTCCTCAAAACCTATTTGACGGCAATCCGGAATATTATACGCTTGCTAACTACATTGAGCGTATTTATTACGATAAAATCAAAAAAGAAACACCATTTTCAAGGGTCAATGACGTTTACTGGCACTTCGGAGAGTCGGGAACTGGAAAGACGTTCTCGGCTGATGAGCTGATAAACATTCATGGTCGTGAACACGTTCATTACTGTACCGCTTCCGATGCTAACCCATTTGACAGTTACACCGCTCAGAAGATATTGTTTATTGACGAACTCCGGAAGACTTCACGCTTTTTCACTTACTCGAATTTGCTTTCTATCTGCGACTGCCGGACTGTTGACGTTTCAGCTCGCTATCATAATAAAACTATGCTGTGGCAGGAAGTCCACATTACAAGCCCTTTGTTGCCTCAGGAACTCTTTACTAACCTTGGAAAGTATGACAGCATTAAGCAGATTTTAAGGCGTATTCACTTTTATGTGTACCATTACAAAGACGGCAACGAATATAAGAAACTTGAGATTGAGGATAATTCCAATAAGGGCATTACCAGAGAACGTGTTAAAATGGAAGTCTTTACGCAAAAGCAAAAGGCAAAATTTCCGGATTTTTCGGGTTATGAATATGTTGATAGTCTGACTTGATTGTATATCTTGTTATACTTTCAAACGCCATAGATTTTTGATGTGTAGGCACGGAATGTCAAAAGTCATATGGCGTTACTTTTGCCATTTTCTTTTTTTTTCCAATAGACTAACTTTTCTTTCGGTCCTGCCCTGCAAGTATAAAAAAACCGGCTTTTATACCGGTTGAAAAAAAAATGTTGACAAATGGGAAATACTGTGATACAATAGTTAATGGGTGCAATGCACCTACTGTCTGACTTCTGTCTGGACAACGGAAGAAAGACACTGAAACAAAGTTACTCTCGATAACCTGTTTAAGCTGTAAGCACACTACACCCATACTTGATTATAGCATAGTTATATAATCTTGTCAAGAGGGTTTTTCTGTGCATGGATTTTTTAATAGCAGTGTAAATACAGTTGCAGTGGCTTTCTTTCAGTCCTGCAACTTTTTTTGTTGCCGGATAAAAAATCTATCATGGAAATGAGGTGAAAGAAATGACTGATAGAAATATTAGACGTGTTAAAGATAGAATTTTAGATTGTTCTAATCGTTTGGAACTCGTACAAGCTCTTATCTTATATCGAATGGATATTTTTACAACTGGTGTATATTCTGAACGTGTTTGTTTATCTGAAGAAGTTTTAGAACTTTCTGAAGAACTTTTAGACAGCTTGGTTAATGATTTCAGACTTTTAGTTGAATCGGGCTTTGTTGAAGACGACGATATTTCAGAATTTGAATTAGATGACGTACCAGACTATCCGGAAGATGATGACGAATGAATGTATAACAAGATATACTTTCTTTCTTTTTAATGCGTAACTTTTATTTGTGCATAATGCCTAATCAGACTTGCTTTATCAGCTTTTCTTGTTTAGGCATTTTGTATAATCTTTTTTTATAGACTTTGCGGTACGTGTTAAAAGCCTCCACAATTTCAAGCGTGATGTTTTTTTTAGGAAAGATTTATCATTTAAATTTTTTCCTAAAAAATTTAAATGGTAAATCACGTTCGGGGGGCAAAGTAAAATTTGATTAGAAGTAAAAAGTTCGTGCGTGGGGGGCGAACCAGCGCCCCCACGAATATTTACTTGAATAGAACGATAATATTTTTCTTTTTCAGTAAGGAAGTGAAAAAATGAATGATTTAATAGAAAACCTCAAGCCGTTTTTACTGGATTATGTGAATGAAATTACATCTCCCTCCATTAACGGCAGTAAAAATCAGTATATATGCCCATTATGCAACAGCGGAACGGGTAAAAACCATTCCGGAGCTTTTACCGTGTACCCTGAAACTGATAGTTATTATTGCTTTGCCTGTGATGCAAGAGGTGATATATTCAACCTTTACGGTGAAATGAATGGTATCAAAGACTTTGCCACCATAGCAAATGAATTAAAAGCTAAATATGGATTATCTTCTACACAACCAATCAGACAAAAGAAACTCTCTTCAAAGCCTGTGCTGTCTGATGAGAAAGATTACTCCAGTTTTTTCTACATAGCCGAACAGCATTTACATGAAACGGATTACCTTACTAATCGTGGCTTGTCTGTTAAAACACAACGTGATTTTCATTGTGGATATATGCAGACTTTTACATACAAGAACAATCAGACTACACCAGCGGTTATAATTCCGACTTCTAACTATTCTTTCATGTGGCGGAGTACAACTGAAAATTTAAAGCGAAAAAGAGGGGCTGTGCGTATTCTTAATGCTAACGCTCTGAACTCTCCATATTGTTTTGTTGTTGAGGGTGAAATTGACTGTATGAGTGTTTATGAGTGCGGTTTTGCTTGTATCGGCTTAGGTTCAACAAGCAATATAGATAGAGTTTTTAACTATGATATTTCAAAAACTGTGCTTATTCTTGCACTTGATAATGACGACAGAGGGCGTAAAGCCTCCGTTAAACTTGAAAAGCTATGTAAAGAACATAGAACGCCTTATATTGTTGCTCCTGCTGACATTTGGAGTAACTGCAAGGACGCTAATGAACTTCTTATATCCGACAGACAAACACTTATTAGGAACTTACACACATTTTCTGAACGTGCTGTAAACCTGGATAAAGATAAATGGCTTATGCAATTATTGGCGGAAAATAGCGATAATTCAGACTGGAAAAAACAATTAAAGCGTAATTTGACTGACAATGCTGTAAAAAACTACCTCCATAATATTTTCTTGATACTTAGCAATGATGAGCATTACAAGGGAAAAATTGGCTTTAATGAGTTAAAGCAAATGCGGTCTTATGGTAGTGAGGACTGGAACGACTTAAAAGACAGCTATTTAAAGTTATATTTAGAACAGGAATACGGTTTAGTAACGTCTGTAGAGAGTATTAACCATGCTTGTAATATTGTAGCCTCTGAACACTCTTTCCACCCTATAAGAGACTATCTGAACTCTATACAGTGGGACGGTATTCACCGTATCAAGAGTGTGTTTAGCGACTTCCTGGGTGCTACTAATAACCTTTATACACAATCTGTAGCCGTTATAACGTTTGTCGGTGCTGTTGCAAGAGTATTTCAGCCTGGTGTCAAGTTTGATACCTGCACGGTCTTTGTCGGCAAGCAAGGTACAGGCAAATCAAAGTTTATTGGCAAGATAGCTGTTAAGCCTGAATGGTTCACCGACGGTGTAACCACATTCGACGGTAAAGACTTCTACGAAAGTATTCAAGGTAAATGGATTATTGAACTCGGAGAGGGTACAGCGTTCCAAAAGTCAATCAAAGAACGGAGTAAACAGGCTATTGCAAGTCAACAAGATTTTTACCGCAAGCCTTATGGACGGCATCCAGAGGAGCGACCCCGTCAATGTGTGTTTTTCGGTACGACTAACAATTATGACTTCTTGAAAGACGAAACCGGCGACCGTCGTTATTATCCGATAGATGTTAATATTTCTAAAGCCACAAAGAACATAGACAAAGACTTAACGCCGGAATATATCTCACAACTATGGGCGGAGGCTTTACAGCTTTACAACAGCGGTCAGAGTATCTATATACAAGACAGTCAAGTGCTTGCTTTGGCGGAACAGGAACAACGCAAACACTTTGACGAAAGCCCCCTACAATCTGATATATACAACTTCCTTGAAATTCCTATTACTCCGGGTTGGTATACTACCAGTCTTGAGGGACGGCGTAAACACATTATTGACTATCAGAATGGCAATCAGACTGTTATTGCTTTTGGAGGTTACAAGCGTGACAA
>JAMPEF010000115.1 GCA_023665275.1 Alistipes senegalensis
TTTTTATCAGGTTCTTTCGTCGGAGGCGTTCAGCAAGCACGGCTTTAACATTCATGGAGTAGTAATGGATGAGGATAATGTCAATAGATTTTTCAAATTTTATTGGTAGAAAACTACACAAAGTTTTTTCAACAAATCTGTATAGTTCTACCAATAACATTCGATAAGCAGATTAATTTTTCTTTTCAGACTTTGTTTCTTTAGGTTTTCCAATACTTCTTAAAATTATTCCAATAAGAAGCAGTACTAAACTACCAATGACAAAAAAGAAAATCATCATTTCGTCTGAAAACATTTTCCAATCCATTATTAATTCTAATACTATGAAAATTAATCCAACAGCACCCAATGCCGTTAATAAATCACCGACTTTTTTCAAAATTACACCTCCTCATAAATGTCCATATTTTTACACAAAACAGCCAGTGGACTGTCCGACTGCATGATTATTTCAAAGTGTTCTGAATCGAACACATTGATTCGTTTTATAAACTGCATATGTTCTTTGGTCAGCTCATCAGAAACATAAAGGCGTTTCAAAGTATCAACCGGACGTTCCGAACCATACTTTGTATTCAAGGCAACTATTCTTCGACATAATTTTAATTCATTCTGCTTTGTAGTCAGCTGTGATGAAACGTCTGAGTTCTGTTTTTCAAACTCAACCTGAGTTATACTGCCATTGAAAAGCTGTTCAAAGATTTCAGCCTTTTTTTCTTTCAGTGAAGTAATTTCAGACTCAATCCTTGCTACATCTGAAAACGAAAATTTCAATTTACAGTCCGGAACATCAGCGGAAATATAATCTTTTACTTTTTCAAGCACCGTCAGATACAGAACATCACGTTTTAGTGAACCCTCAAAACATGGTTTTTCACCTGTTAAATAGTTGTTCTTACAGTAAAAGTTACCATTTCTTTTCAGGATTTTTCCGCAGTCTGCACAGTAGAGTTTTCCTGCCATAATGTGGCTTCCCGACAACTTCGGAATTTTACTCTCCGGCAGAATTTCCTGAACTTCTTCAAAAAGTTCACGGCTGATTATGGGCGGAAATGCGTTTTCATTGACATACCATTCACTTTTATCAGCCATGATTTTTTTCCTTGTTTTCAGGTCTTTTCTGTGCATAAGAGAAACACGTTTTCCGGTATACTGTTCATTTTTCAAAACTCTGCGAACATATTCAGAAGTCCACTTTCCGCCTGTACCTGTCGGAATTTTACGTTCATTCAAAATTCTCACAACAGCAATATATGTTTTATTTTCAAGGTATAAACTGAATATTTCACGGACTGTTTCCGCCTTTTTTTCATCAATGACAGGCGTGAACCTATCTTTCAGAATGTACCCATAGGGCAGACTGCCGATAAATTCGCCGTTCCTGATTCTTGAAACACATGAATTTCTGACTTTTCTTGACGATTCAAGAACGTAATATTCATTCAGAACCGCCCTGAACGCTATCGGCAAATCCATAGAATTTATCTTTCTGTATCTGCTGTCATAATTTTCTGAAACAGCTATCAGACGTACTCCCATAAACGGAAAAATACTGTCTGTAAGTTTGCAGACATCAAGATAATTTCTGCCAAGCCGTGATAAATCCCTGACAATTACGACATCAATTTCACGCAGTCTGACTCTGGATAACAGCTCCTGAAATTCATCACGGTTCATGTCAATTCCACTTACACCATTATCCGAAAATTGCAGAATTTCCGCATTCTGCAAGTCTTTCTGACGGCTTATGTAGTCCCTGATTATAGAAATCTGATTTTCTATGCTGTCATTCTCTTTATCATTTGATTTTCTGGCATAACAGGCGATTGTCATTCATTGTCACCTCTGTCTGTGAAAACGATATTTTTTCTGTCAAAAATAATGATTTTTCCAAATTTTTTATTAAGTAAATCTGCAGCGTTCGCAATTGAAAACAAAATCACCATTTCTTCTCTGAAAACTGTATGAAACTTTTTTATTACATTTACCACAGAAAACAAGATTTTTATAAGGATTTTCCGACACTCCCTCATGCTGTTTTGCCTGTCTTTCGGAAATTTTTGCATTTGCTTCTTCCCATAATTCAGGACTTACAATTGCTGGAACTGCACCCTCAATCTTGATACGTTCATTTTCGGAAATTTTATGAAATTTTTCATTTTTATAAAGTGCTTCTTCGGTCTGATGCTGTACCAAAGTACCTTTATAGATTTCTTTTTTCAGGAACTTACATATCTTTGAAACTCTCCAAATACCGCCTTTTTCATCACGTTTAATCAAATCTTTTGAAATTTCTGTCGTTGTTTCACCATTGGCTACTCTTTCAAAAATTTCACGCACAATAACTGCTTCTTCTTCATTTATAATAAGCCTGTGCTTGTCATCAGGGTCACGCTTATAGCCGAATGATGGCTTAGAACCGATAAATTTGCCCTGTTGTTGAAGTTCTCTTTTCGCCATGCTTACTTTTCGGGACGTTTCCTGTGCAAAATATTCATGGGCAAGGTTTTTGAACGCTGTCATAAAATATTCCTGTGGTTCAAGATTGAGATTGTCGTAACCGTCGTTTATGGCTATAAACCGCACTCCAAGAAAGGGAAATATGTTGTTCAAATAATCTTCAGCACCAATATGTTCCCTTGCAAAACGGCTCAAATCACGGACAATTATACAGTCAATTTTCCGGTTACGGACATCTTCCATAAGTCTTTCAAATTCAGGGCGCTGAAAATTTGTACCGCTGTAACCGTTGTCTGCATAAACATCAACAATTTCAAAAATCCGGCGATTTTCAGTATAATTCCGGACTTCCTCAATCTGAGCTTCAATTTTTTCGCCATGCTGATTTTCTTTTGACAAACGGGCATAAATTGCAGTTTTATAAATTTTGAAATTTATTTTTTCAGTATGGTCAGACAGATTTTTTCTTGATTTACGTGCCATTTGTTTCACCGCCCGTTCTGAAAAAATTTTCATATCTGAAATGGATTTTTACTTTAGTTTTGCTGAAAACCTCTATTTTTTCAATAAAAGTCACGACTATACTACGTGTGAGTTCCAGAGCAGAAAAATATTTTTCATACTGATTTTTTATTTCATCGGCACACTCCAAAAGCCGGAGTTTCTGACTGCGTATTTCTTCCGCTTCAAATTCAGTTCCGGCGATTTTATTATTGTAAAATTCGGACATTTCTGAATAATCTTTTTCAGAAATCACGCCGTTTTCTTTCTGCAAAAGAAGATTTTCCTGTGATTTTTTCAGCTGTTCAATCTGTTTTTCAAGTTCTATTATTTCAAGACTTGTAACATTGATATTCTGCATAAAATCGGATTTAATCATGGGTTCAGAGTGATTCAGGATTACTTCCATATGCTTTTTCAGGGTCTCAAAAATAACTTCTGAAAGAATCGGTTCTTTTATCCGGCTTCTGCATTTACACGCCTTGTTAGTACACATCCAAAATGCTTCGTATTTTTCATTTCTTTTGTAATGGTACATGGTTTTTCCGCAATTTCCACAATAACAAAATCCTGAAAAAATATGGACTTTATTCAGATTTTTGCCACTGGCAGTATCTCTTTTCAGCAAATACTGTACTATTAAAAAAGTTGTTTCGGAAATAATTGCTTCATGGGCGTTCTAAAATGCAACTAGTTCAGACGGGTCTTTTTTGAAACGTCGGCGGTCACGGTAACTCAAAGATGTAGTTTTCCCCTGTATTAGAGTGCCGATATATACCGGATTTTCAAGTATTCTGCGGACGTTTATTGACGACCACAAAGCCTTTTCGCCGGTTCTGAAATGTGTTGAAATAGCTTTTACACCTTTTTCAATTTTGTATTCTAACGGACAATTTATGCCCATTTCATTCAGATAATTTCCGATTGCCTGATGATTCATTCCCTCAATTTTCAGGTTAAAAATCATTCTCACAACTTTTGCGGCTTCAGGGTCAACCGCAAGCTGTTTATTTTTTATTATGTAACCGTAAACCGTCCGATTTCCGATAAATTTTCCGTTCTGGCGGTAATGCTCCAGAACGTTACGCACTTTCTGCGAAGTTTCCATGACATGATATTCGTTCATCAGATTGATTATCGGGTTCGCAAGGCGTTCACTTGCAGACAGTTCACGGTTGCTGTCGTAAAAGTCATTTACAGAAATAAAGCGTACTCCCATTTTCGGAAAAATACGCTGCATAAATTCTTCTGTTTTCTGAAAGTTACGACCAAGA
>JAMPEF010000116.1 GCA_023665275.1 Alistipes senegalensis
ACCATTTTGTAACTTTTTTGACGTGTTTTTTTATAAAAATTTAGAGTTTAGTAAAAAACTCATGTCAACCTTGACAACCTTTAGCCAATTTATGGCTTAAAATAGCCAAAAATTCGGTTGACATGAAGTAATTTTACTTTACGTCAACCTTTTTATAAAAAAATACTGTTTTTTAGCTTAAAATAGGGAAAAGCAACGGTTGACATGAAAAAAAACAGCCCTTGACAACCCTTGACAACCTTTGATGTACAAAATGCACAATTCTTAAAAACAAACGGCTTAAAATAGGGAAAAACAACGGTTGACATGAAAAAAACAGCCCTTGACAACCTTTTCCGTTTTTTGGTTATTCAACAAAAAAAGGTTGTCATAGCCTTGACAACCCTTGATAATTTTTTTAATTGTTGTTATAATTGAATCTCTGATAGTATTTGTATGGTAATTTGATTACTCTTGTTACAGTTCCATTTATTTTCTTCTTTTGCGATTTATACCCATATTTGCTTAATACCTGTCCGATAGTGCGAGCATCGTATTTCAAATTATGTATTCTAATGAACTCTGTCACGGTCATTTCCTTGAATGTGCATACATATCCCTGCTGTGGCGTCTGCTGTTCCTCCAGTATGTCAAGTACTTCACATTCGCCTTTCATTGGCTTTACAAATGTAGAATTGCGATTTTCAAGGTATTGCTTTTCATTTTCCGTAAGTCTGAAACAGCTTGCCTTGTCCTCATCTTTGACAATGTTGTATATTTGCGCCCATAGCTGTAATGCGTCAAAAGGCTTGATTTGTGTGTTGTAGTCAATTACAAGGTCAGAAGCAAGGGGGATTGTTACAAAACGTCTATTGCCAGTCTGGTCTATCAGGAACTGGTCGTCATTAACTGTACCTACAAAAGAAGTCATACGAGGATAATGTAGGCTTGCCTTACCGTAAGGCGTTCTGTATTCGTCTGTAGACTTCGTGAGGAATGCCTTAACGCTGTCCATATCTTTTTTCATGGTACTGCCTAACTCTCCTAATTCGCTTATCCATTTACTTGTAGCCTGAATGATACTGTCTTTGTCACGAGGGTCTAAGCATATGCCCTCACCGAAGAATCTCGAATTTAACGCCAGCATTTCAAAGAAACGTGTTTTTCCTATACCCTGTTTGCCCTGAAAAACAAGAATAATATCAAGTGAAAACGGATTTTCAATGTCATTGAAAAGTCCGCAGACGCACTGTTTAAGCCATTTGAAAATGAAAATACGGCTGTATATTCCCTCTTCCGTATCTGTAGGTATTCTGAATATATTATAAATTTGTCCTACACGGTCTTTTCCGTCCCATTTTACCGCTTTGATAGCATTAAGAACAGGATTATATTTGTGTCTCGTCGCATATCGGGTTATGTAGTCCACGATAATTTGCTTTGTTACATGGGTATATAGCTTTTTAAACTGGTCATACAGAATTGTCGGCACGTTCTCTGCTAAATGCTCCTTGCTTTCGCCCTCATCAAAGCCGAAAAACTCAAAATTATGGGTAATCTGATTGTATCTTATTGAATATCCCTGTTTTTCAATAAATTCAGCAAATATTTCATAGTCAATCATTTGTTTTTTCTTGTTTGAGTTATCCTGTTGTGCTTCCGATGAAGATGACGAATCAAATGTGAAAATATATTCGTTGCCATTCAGAACGCCCTCGATAAGCTGTATAGTCTTTTCAGAGCCTATGCACTCCACAATGTCGGATATATCCCCTTTAGGCTGCAAATTGGCATACAAAGCCTGTGAGGGTACTAATTTGACGGAACGAGCCACTGTAACAACATTTTCAGCCGTGGCTGTTGCGGATTTCAAGCCTACCTCATCATTGTCGGCAAGGATAATAACATCGAAATCACGAAAAAGTGGCGTATACTCTGGTTTCCATTTAGCTCCTGCACCATTTGGACTTGTTGTCGCAATATATCTGAGTTTTTCCATTGTTTCAACGTCTTTTTCGCCCTCGACAATGAATATAGGTTTAGTATTGTCAGCAAGGTTATAGACGTGGTATAATGGCATTTTCAAGCCGTTCAGCCCTTTCACAAGGGTATTACCCTCATAACGTTCCCAGCGTGCCGTTTTTGAGCCATCAGACTTCTTGTAAATAGTCTTTACAGCTATCTTGTCATGGTTCATGTTCTGATATACATGAGAACGGATTTTCACCAATTTACCTGAATTTGAATAGCTTGGAGTATTTTCCGATGTTGATGAAAGAAGATGATACTTTTTTGAGAGTTCATCAGAGATAGTATGAAAGTCAGAAGTCAGCGACAGGTTGTTTATTTCTGCATAGAGTGTGAAAATATCTCCGCTTTTTCCGCAGGCAAAGCAATGAAAGTTGTTCCATTCAGGGTTAAATGTAAATGCACCCGTGCCGTTTGCTCCTGTTCCGCTATTACACAATGGGCATATATACTGATTTCTGCCTTTAGACTTTGTTGTGATTTCCTCGATATAATCAAGCAGAAATTTCTTTAAGGTTTCTTTGTTGTCATTCAATTTTTATCAGTCCTTTTCTAAAATTTTTTCGTTCCGAACAACAAAAAAGTTGCGGAACTGAAAGAAAGTAACCACAACTTTTATTTCACTGTATAACTGATAAAAATAAAATTATTTTATCAAAAAAATTATAAACTCCCTCTTGATTTTTTTCAAGAAGTCTGATATAATAATAATCAGAGTTTGGGTGTTATGTATTCTTACAGTTGATTCAAGTTAGTCGAGATAACTTTGTTTCAGCGTCTGGCTAAGGTTTGCCGACCAAGGTCAGACAGTAGGCGCATTGCACCCATTGCTTATTATATCACATATAAGAAATAATTTCAAGTCATTAAGCAAAAATAAAATGATAATATAAATATGTAAATGTGATTTCATAAAAAGTGATACAGAACAAACCTTTAGTAATTATAAATGTTTAATAATTTAGATGCTCTCAAATATTTTTTGAGGTATTTTTTTGAAAATTTTCAATTTCAAATAAGAATTTTTTTTCATCTGAGAACAAATTTTTTCTTTTCTGTAAAATGAATTTTTATTTTTTTACTTGTGAAAAGTGAATTAAAAAAGGGTTTTAGGGATGTTTCCTTAACAATCTGTATTCGGGTGGGCAAAGTTTTTTGTACCCACAGAATACCTTGCTTGCTATATTTGCAAAGCCCTCTATTTATATACCGAAAAATTTGGGGATTTCCTCAAGAATTTCGCAAAAATTTACAAAAAATTTACAATTAGAACGATTTAGGAAAAAGTTGCAAATCAGCGTAGAGATTTCCTGCACAAATAGTCATTGCCTATGACTGCGTATATATTGAAGATTTGAATATGCAGGCTATGTCTCAGACTTTGAATTTCGGAAAATCTTTTTCCGATAACAGCTGGGGAATGTTCACAACATTTTTGCTCCGACAAGTGCAGAATACAGCAGGATATACAGGCACTTCAGAAAGAACTTGAAAAGCTAAAATAACAGCACTGTCCAATTAAAGACAGTGCTGTTTTGTCAGTCAGAAAGAAATGTAGCAAGCTCGGTAACCTGTCCGACAAAATGCTCGTACAAGTTACGCCTGCTTGTTAGGGAAATCTCCCTAAGACCCTTAATTTTTTCAGAAAAAAGGAGCAAAAATTTATGGAAAATCACCTCAGAAATCATGAAATTTTGTTCAAAATAAATGAGGAAAAATACAAAATTCTATTGATAAACTTTTAAAAATCAAAGGCTGATTCTCAAGGCAAAATTTTCGCAAAATATTGCTGAATGGAATGGAAAATCAGAGCCGTTACATAAAGAAATCAGCTTATTGAAAAAGAAACAGGCTGTTGTCACATTACTGAAACACAAGCCTGTTATTGATGGACTGAGAACGTTTTCTAGACGTAAGAAATCCAACTTGGAAAAGGAGCATCAAGAAGAAATTGCCGTAATCAGGTTTTGAAACATTTACAGCAGAAAAAGAAGAATAATCAGCTTGAATAAAATTAAATAATGCTTTCAGAAAAACTCTGAAAGCATTTATTTTTATATACTCATCACGTTATCTGTCCACAGTTCGCACT
>JAMPEF010000117.1 GCA_023665275.1 Alistipes senegalensis
TTATTCCATTATACCACTTTTTTCTCTCTTTGAAAAGATACTGAACAGGCTCTAAAGCTTTTCTTTTCATTTATTATACCATTGTTATCTGAAATAGTCAAGTTATTTTCGGAAGTTTTCGGATAATTCTGCTCCCTGAAATAATCCCTGTTTTGTCCAGTTTGACGAATGAAATCACGCATTTTTGCCTGTTTATCCCTGACAAGAGAACTTGCATAATTCAGACTGTCAAGCATGACCTGCATCAATTCAGGGTCATCAGATTCTTCAATGGCGACTTTAAAAGCAACCTGTTCACGTTTTGCGGAGCGTATTTCACGTTCATAACGTCGCTGAATCTGCGAAATTTCATACTGATTATAGAGTTTTCCGTTGTATTCAATGTTTTTTTCGTCGAGTTTTTCAAGTTCTTTTGCGGAGTAATTCCGCTTGGAATAACCCTCAAAAAATGGAAACCAATCATGACGACAATTCCAACCACCGAAGCCGTCACCCGTACCGTAACCGATGTCAGACTTTGACAGATAACCTTTCCGTCCGGACAGCGATACAATTTTTCCCTGCCATTGTGCGTGTGACGGTCTCGCACCAGAATGTGCGGAAATTTCCATCAAATCACAACCGCATTCCTCGGCGTTCATAAGACCGATTTCACGGCACGTCTGACCCACTCCGGTCAGAACCGCACGTCTTACTGCAACGTCGATACGCTCTGTATATCCAGACGGATAAAGTACTTTCACGCCGTCCTGAGCTGTTTTCTGAACAGCTTGCCTGATTACCTCCTGATACGAAAACGCCCCACTTGTAATCTGCATATATGCTGAATTACAGGCATTTATGTAAGCCGTCTGTGAAGTATTTGCGGTGGTCAAAGTCAAGTTTTTCATGTCGCCGAGAGTTTTTCTGTAACCGGCTTCAAGCGTCCGACGCATTGCCGGTGACTGCCGAATATCAACCGGAGTAAGACCGTTTTCACGATAAATTCTGTTGTCAAAACGGACGGTTTCAACTCCTGCGTCCTCAAAAAGTGCTTTGACATGATTTTCTGTCGCATCGGTTCTTTTGGCAATTTCGGACAAAATATCATCATATAAAAGTCCGGTTTCCTGAAGCTGTTCAATCCGGTGGCGTGCAGTAGCGGTGACTTTTCCGGTTTTCATAATCCGGCGGATAACGTCCGAAATTATGTCATCTTCAAGCTGTTCATAGAGACTTAAAATATCATCTGCACAGCCCTCATAGTATTCCGGCGACAGCATTTACATACCTCCGAAAAGTGCATCAGCCTGCGGAATATATTCTCCTGCCTGATTTTCATCACAGTGGAAATACCACGAAATAAATTTTTCCTTGCTGAGAAGTCCGGCACTCACCATCTGTAAACGCCGCTGAAACTCCTTGTCGGTATCTTCAAGAACACTGTCGCCCCAAGTACATACGATTTCTGCATTTTCTGACGAAATACTGCCGATTTTCGCATATACCGATACCGCATAGAATAAGTCATTTATTGCCGTTTCAAGATTCCGCTGAATTGCCGATACCTGCGTATAAGAACGCTGTTTTGAAGTCCTGATTTCCTCGGCGGTTTTTTCGACTGTCTGAGGGTCGGAAAGCGTTCCGTAAGCCAGACCGCAGTTAAATTCAATTCTCTGTAAAATTCTGTTAAAATAATTAAACTGTGCGGAATCACGGATTTCTGGCGAAAATATGTTATAGAAATTGCCGTCCAGACTGTCAACGTCGTATTTTCTGTAAATGCGGTTTTTCCGCTTAGGTAAGCCGTTTTCCTTAATCATATCCTGACTGACATCAAGTGCGGTTTCCTTTGACTCGTACTCCCACTCGATTCTTGCCCACTGTTCATCGGCTTGCCGGATAAGGTCAACCGCCCTCGCATAGACCGACACACCCAGCGGTGAATCAAGGTCTATGTCATTTGCAAACGGCACACGGAAGTAAGAAAACAGCGGTTTTTCGACGTTTTTAAAAACGATTTCCGGCACAAGTCCTGACCATTCCGGCACTTCACTGAACGGACATTCCCAGCCGATTATTTCGCTGTTCAGACTTTTACAGACTTTATTTTTTATCGTGTGAGTACGATTTTCTGCGTTGAAATCGTGGTATTAAATTAGCGTAAAATATGCGTTTCCGACAGTTTTCTTGCTGACAAAAATTGCCGATGTCATGACTTTTCCGACGAATGCGACCGGTGTAAAACAGTCCGCACGAATAAGGTCAATAAAAATTTTTCCGTGCGACAAATACGGCTTGAATATTATTCCGCCGAAAGCTAATGCTGTTTCAAATTCGTCGTCCAGATGGCTTGTAAAATCGTAGATTATGGCTTTATACGGACTTTTTTCGTCGGTTTTGATTTCACTTTCCGTGAAAACGAGCCTTGACAGTTCTAACGTAATTGCAGTCGGAAGACAGAGTGAAATAACGTCATTTTTCAGCCATATTCCGTTGTTTGTGTAGATATCGTGCCATAATTCGCTCTGGGTCTGCATTTCGTGTGAAACAACTGTTTCATTTTTGGTAAAAAATTTATTTATCGCTGATTTCAACAGGCTGAAAAAATTCAAAAATTATCCCTCCTCATGCAGAAAAATCCGTCGCAGAACGGTATAGCAGAAATAGCGGAGGTCGTCCATAGCGTGGTCATTTTCCTTGATTACCGCATCTTTTCCGGATTTTTCGTCCCACCGGTACAAAGCAAATTCACGGATTGTATCTTTACAATACTTACAGAAAAAAAGTTTGTCATTGTCAAGTAAAGTCATTGTTGTGCGAATGCCGTTCAGAACGTCGTTTCTTGCCTTTCTCACGCTGAATTTTCCGTGTTTTTTTATCGTGGTAATGAAACTTGCGGCTGACGGGTCAATAATCACATTTTTAATATCGAAACCTTCGGTGAGTTTTTCGAGTGCCGAATAATACTCCTCGTCGGTCTTCTGAATGCTCTTTTTTCGACCGTCGTAATAATATTCTTTCAGGCGGACAGCCTTATCTTTTTCGACTGCCCACAGTCTCATTGAACACGGGTTCAAAGTGCCGTAATCGACAGATACATAATAAACCGCATCAGTTGACGGAGTGTAATTTTCGACAATATGACGTTCTTTTCTGAATGTCGTACCGTATACAAGACCTTCCGCCAGAACCCACAAGCCTTTAATGTATCGGTCGTAAAAAACTCCAGAATACATTCTCTCGTAACGCTGTTTTACCTCATCGGACAGGGAAAAATTGTCGTCCATAGTGAAGTGCAGATGAAGACGATTTTTATTACTGGTTTTTTCAGAATTTTCGTCAACCCATTCTTTGAAAAACCAATGTTCCAACGATTCAGGATTGCAGTTAAACCACATTTTTGAACCTTCCAAGGAACACCTTGCAAGTGCCTGTTCAACAAAAGATTTCGGCATCAATGCTACCTCGGATTATTATATAATTTACGCATACCACCAAACACGGAGTATGCAAGCAAAAGACTTCGTTCTGAATGGACGGAGTTTTTTATTTTAAAAGAGATTGCCTTGATAACAGTGAAGATGAAGAATGTCAGAAATGTAAGTATTCAGAAGTCTGCAACAAAGCGGAAAAGTGCAATCAAGAAAGGAGGGAGTGCTATGACAAAAAAAGAGCTTGAAAAGACATACGTTCAAAACGGTCTGAAAGATTATAAGCTGAGAAATTCTGATGACCTTAAAGCAGTTCACGGTGTGGATATTACGGAAACCAAAGGCTATAGCAAACTTAACATTAATGCGGATTTTTTCAAAACAATGCTTGTTCGTTTCTACAACGCATAGGGGCTTGAAAGACGTTCCGAAATTAAGCCGGAAGAAACGGGACAGTCATTTCTGTCAAGTGCAAACGTGAAAACTTTCATGTTCAACATGGACAACATAATGAATCTGACTTGTTGCGACAACATCAGACTTGAAACTATGGGCGACAGAAAAACAGCGTTATTCCTGATTATTCCCACAACTGATTCAACGTATAATTTTCTTGTTGCAATGCTTTATACTCAGATGTTTGA
>JAMPEF010000118.1 GCA_023665275.1 Alistipes senegalensis
GTTACAAAATGGTAACAAAAAAATCAAAAAAAGCACTTTTTCGGACTTTCACAAGGAATTTCATGTCAACCTTGACAACCTTTTCCGTTTTTCGGCTATATATCAGCAAAAAAAAGGTTGTCATAGCCTTGACAACCTTTGACAACCCTTGACAACCTTTTTTTATTGTGCAAAATGACGAACATTTTCTGTAAATGTATTTTTTCTTAAAATGAATGTGTTTAAATGAGAATATTTTTAATCTGTTCCAAGGCGAAATGTTACATTAAAATTATCATAATGGTGAAAATGATTGCTCTCATGTTGGTGTCATTTCTTTTATATAAAAACAAAAAGCAGGTGTTACCCTGCTTTCTGATAATATTAGTTAAAGATTGTCTGAATCCTCTGATTCGTTGATATATTTTTCGTAGGTTTCTCTGTCAATTCTTGCAGCTCTGAGGGCAGACTCAAGTGTTATCCCATCTTCGAGCATATTCTGAATCATTTCAATCTTACCTTTGATTTTGCCTTTACTTAGTCCCTCGTTAAGCCCCTTATCATATATGCCTTGACTCAAGTTACACATAGAATCGACCTCCTTATTAATTGATTTGAATGGAATATTGAACTCATCTTCCAGAATAGTAAGTGCGTTCTCCCTGTTTTCGATGTACTTATTGAGAAGTGTGTCAAGCATTTTAATGAGTCCCTTATAGTTTTCACCGGATTCACCAAGATTAATCATCACAAGTGACATCAGGTCGTATTTCTCAGGACGGTCAGGAACACTTCCGACGATACATTCAGGCTTGAATCCGTATGCAGTTATTGTGTTGGCTGTTTCAAGCGGAGAATGTGTGCAAATCCAGATAGAGTATACTTTTTTCAGCTTGTTGAAGTCAGATTTTTTAAATTCAACGTTATATTGCGACGAAATCAGTCTGCTGAGATAGTATATACCACGCTTTTCAAGAGTATATCCAGGATTGTATTTGTTCTGCGACTCAATATTGATAATGAGTTCTGCTTCACCTTTACTCTTTGGAAGCTGTACTTTGAACTTTATGTCATATGTGCGTGTTCCATCGGACGGTGAAACGGTTTCAGAGCCTGCGGAGTCCAGTTTAGGCGGGTAATCATCGTCAACTGGTTCATTTGAGATTTCAGGATTACCATTTAGGCATGAAATTATTTCAGCAATAGAGCAGTCATAGAACTCTTTTACAGCATATTTCAGGATATTTGCCACAATTTCCTTATGTGCAAGCAGAGATTTAGCAAGTGAATCATAAGCCTTCCGCTCTTTTTTAGCTTTGTCTTCGGACATTATATCACCTCTTAAAGATATTATACCATATACAGTGAAAAAAAGCAACAGCATAAATAAATTGTAATGTTCACTTATAAACATAGCGTAACATACCTCATAGAAGGTATTCTTTTAAAGTCTGTTCTTATTCTATAGAGCAGATTTTTTATATTAATCGGTGAAAAATGCTGAAAAAGTTCAGAAAAATCATTGACTTGTTGTGCAGTATTTGGTATAATAAAAGTATATTTTATAGATGTATGGAGTATTGAAGATGGATAAAAAGAATAATGCCAGTGCTGGTTTTGAAAAACAGATTTGGGACGCTGCGTGTGTTCTTTGGGGACATATTCCCGCTGCTGAATACAGAAAAGTTATAGTGGGACTTATTTTTCTGCGGTATATTTCAAATGCGTTTGAAAAACGTTACAATGAGCTTGTCACTGAGGGTGACGGCTTTGAGAACGAACCCGATGCCTACATGATGGAAAATATTTTCTTTGTACCCGAAAAGGCTCGCTGGTCAGTAGTTTCTGTTGCGGCACATACGCCCGAAATCGGACAGGTTATTGATGATGCAATGCGTGCAATTGAGGAAGAAAACAAGACTCTGAAAAACGTTCTCCCGAAAAATTATGCAAGTCCCGACCTTGACAAGAGGGTTCTCGGTGATGTTGTTGACCTGTTCACCAATATGGATATGAGCGACGCAAGTCGTGATATTTTGGGTACGACTTATCAGTATTGTATAAAGCAGTTCGCAGCTTATGAGGGTGTCAAGGGCGGTGAATTTTATACGCCAGAAAGCATAGTAAAGACTATTGTTGCTATTTTACAGCCTTTTGAAAACTGCCGTGTTTATGACCCTTGCTGTGGTTCAGGAGGTATGTTCGTACATTCTGCTGAATTTGTGGAGGCTCATCAGGGTAACAGACAGAAAATTTCAGTCTATGGGCAGGAATCCAACGCTGATACATGGAAAATGGCTAAAATGAATATGGCTATCCGTGGCATTGATGCGGATTTCGGACAGTATCATGCAGATACTTTTTTCAATGATTTACATAAATATTTAAAGGCTGATTTTATAATGGCAAATCCCCCTTTTAACCTCTCAAACTGGGGACAGGACAAGCTCAAAGACGATGTCCGCTGGAAATACGGCACACCACCGGCAGGTAACGCCAACTATGCGTGGATTCAGCACATGATTCACCACCTTGCACCAAACGGAAAAATCGGTCTTGTGCTTGCTAACGGTGCATTGTCTATACAGTCAAGCGGTGAGGGAGAAATCCGCAAAAATATTATTAAAGCTGATTTAGTTGAAGGCATCGTAGCACTGCCGACACAGCTTTTCTACAGCGTTACAATTCCTGTTACGCTTTGGTTTATCAGTAAAAACAAAAAGCAAAAAGGTAAGACTTTATTTATTGATGCACGAAAAATGGGTTATATGGTAGACCGCAAACATCATGACTTCACAGATGATGATATTCAAAAACTCGCTGATACGTTCAGTGCTTTTCAGGACGGCACGTTTGAGGAAGTCAAAGGTTACTGTGCCGTTGCGACTACTGAGGAAATCGCAAAACAGGACTATATTTTAACGCCCGGTCGCTATGTAGGTATCGAGGAACAGGAAGATGACGGCGAACCGTTCGACGAAAAAATGAAACGTCTGACCTCTGAGCTTTCGGAGATGTTCAAAAAGTCACATGAGCTTGAAAATGAAATCCGTGAAAAACTGGGGGCGATTGGATATGGATTTTAAAGATATTTATGAAAAGTATGATAAAATAAAAGAATTAAAAGACTATATAGATTATGAGAATGAAATTTCAACTAATAGAAAAATTTTGAATTCATGCCCATTTGAAGAAGAAACTGCCAAAAATCAAATTGATAAGCTTATTAACAAATATGGGAAAGAAATAAATGCAGTTGCTATTCTATCAGGAAATGGTATGCATTTAACTAACAATCCACCTCAAAAAACTCCTATTCAAACTTGGAATGAATTAAATTATTTAAACAGCCTAATTCCTTTATTCGCTCTTGAAAGAAAAGCAATTACAAATTATCTTAAACAGCAAATACAAGGAGATAATATAAATGGCTGAGTGGACTAACAGGAAATTCAAAGATATTGTCACTTTTAATCCAAAGGAAAATATTAAAAAAAGTAGTCTCGCCAAAAAAGTAACTATGGATATGTTGAAACCATTTTGTCGTGACATTACAAAATTTGAATTTACTGAATTCAAAGGTGGTACTAAATTCAGAAATGGAGATACTTTAATGGCAAGAATTACACCTTGTCTTGAGAACGGAAAAACTGCAAAAGTAAACATTTTAGAAGATGATGAAATAGGTTTCGGTTCTACAGAATATATCGTTTTCAGGGCTGTTGAGGGTGTCACAAATGAAGATTTTATATACTATCTTGTATGCAGTCCAATTGTAAGAAATCCTGCAATAAAGTCTATGGTTGGTTCATCCGGCAGACAGCGTGTGCAAACAGATGTATTACAAAACCTTGAAATATGTATTCCAGACTTGGTAACTCAATGTAAAATTGGCTCTCTGCTCCAGTCATTAGACGACAAAATAGAAATCAACAACCGCATAAACAAAAATTTAGAGGAGCAGGCTCAGG
>JAMPEF010000119.1 GCA_023665275.1 Alistipes senegalensis
GGCAAAGAAGAATGCCAAAAGAATATTCATCACGCTCTGTAGAAAGAACTGACTGTATTCTGTTTTGTTCGTCCAATGTCAGAACACGCATTTCCTTATGAACAACTTTTGGAAGAAGAACGTGTTCGACATAGTTCTTTTGCACAAGATCGTTTTGAAGTGCTTTTCGGAAAACTGCATGGAGCATCATTCTCAGATTACAGAGCGTTTTTTCTGACAGACCGCCACGATTATCCAGTCTGCCAGATTTGTATTTTTCGTTGAAAAAGTTCTGTAGCAGCATACCATCTATATCTGTTAGAGGTATGCTGCCAAGAAATGGTTTGATATGCTTGCGAATATAGCATTCGTAGCTTACAAGTGTTGACTGTTTCAAATATGGTTCTGCGTAAAGTGCATACCATTTGTCAAGCCATTCGCCAAGAGTTAGTGTTTTTGTCATAAAAAAATCCTCCTAAACTAAAAAATGATATAATAATTATATCACATTGTCATAGTAAAGGAAGATTTAGATTTTATTTATGATTTTTGACCCTTATTCTCATAACCCGAAGGTCAGGGGTTCAAATCCTCTCGCCGCAACCAAAATTTTCCCGTAAACACGTTGTTTACGGGATTTTATTTTTATCTGTATAACTTAGAATAATGCTTCATACCCTTACCGTACCCTTACGGAGTTTTGAGTTTATGGGTATGGGGTTATTTTTATGTGTTTTATGTTAACTTGGGTTAACGATAATATTCAGTATCAGCATTCCCACTGACATAGTTTAAGGTCAACGTTTCCATTGCTTTTGAAAATTACTCCCTCGTCTTTGAGAAGTTCTGCCTGTTCCGTCCAGTGGGGAGCAGGTCGTCCTGCATGGTTTACCACACGGTGACAGGGATAGCTGCCATAGTATTCGGACATACTCAGGACTTTACCGACAAGTCTTGAATTTCTTTCCCTGCCGATAAGCCTTGCAATTTGACCATATGTGGAGACTTTGCCCTTTGGTATTTCCTCAACAACTGCAAGTATTTCATAAATTAGATTTTCGTTAATCATATTATTCTCCTGCGATTTGATTGATATTGCTTTCAGAACAGCAAGTGTGGTTCATATTGATACTTGATAAGTAATCTTCGCCCCAACTGCACATTGATTTCAGAACAGGAATAATTGTCTTGCCGAAATCAGACAGACTATATTCAACTTTTGGTGGAACAACAGGGTAAACGGTTCTTATAATCAAGCCATCACGTTCAAGTTCTCTCAGCTGCTGAGTCAGCATTTTCTCAGTAGCTTTAGGAATCAGGCGTTTCAATTCACTGAACCGCTTTTTGTTCTCTATCAAGTGCCATAATATGACTGCTTTATATTTACCACCGATTAAGTCAATAGTAGCATCAACTGGGCAGTTGTAGTTATCAGAAATTTTTTTCATATATAAGACCCCTTTATACTTACTTTTTTGATAGTACATTACAAAAAAGTACGTACTTGACAAAATTAAATCTTCACGCTATAATTATAACATAATCGATTAAAAATTGCAAGCTGTACAGCAGAAAGAGGTTTTTATGGAATTTTCAAAACTTGTTGCACATCGTCACTCTGTCAGAAATTATCTGCCCAAAAAGGTAGAAGCTGAAAAGAGAAACGCTGTTCTTGAAGCAGGTAGAATTGCACCGACTGCTGCAAATTTACAACCAGTAAAAGTGCTTGTTTTGGAGAACGAATCAAGTCTGGCAAAGCTGAAAAAAGCAGCTAATATTTATGATGCTCCGCTTGCTTTTATTGTTTGTTCAGACCGCAATAATGCATGGAAAAGACCGTTTGACAGTAAACAGACAATAGATATTGATGCGTCAATTGTTACTGACCATATGATGCTTCAGGCAGAGGGACTTGGTTTGGGAAGTGTGTGGATATGCTATTTCAAGCCTGATATTCTGAAAGCAGAGCTTAGAATTCCCGATAATCTGGAGGCAGTCAATATTCTTGCTGTCGGATATTCCGCTGAAACTGAAATGCCTGAGAAAATTCGAAAGAGTATGGAACAGTTTGCTTTTTTTGAGCAGTTTTAACTGATTTTTCACGCTTAATAAAAAATAAAAGGCGGAGCAATTAAGCTCCGCCCATATTTTTAGAAAAGTCCAGCAATTTTGTTCATACTGTCACGCATAAGGTCGAGCGAGGAGTGGCAGTATAAGTCCATTGTTATCTGTACAGTTGCATGACCTAATATGTCACTGAGAGCCTTGATATTCACACCGTTTTCAATAGCTCTTGTTGCGAAAGTATGACGGAGAGCGTGAAAATTAGCATGTTCAATTTCAGCTACCGCAAGCAGATAATTTAGGGCGTCACGCATAGTATGTGGTTCAACACAGGTACCGAACGGCATTGAAAATACAAATCCATTAGGCATAATAGGAACACCCAAAGACATATATTCCTGATTTTGACGTTCTCTGTGTTCAAGAAGCATAGTCCAGACATTCTGCGGAACTGGAATCTCTCGATATCCTTTTGGAGTTTTGACATTGCCCTCAATGAGAGTAGTGGAGCAGGTGTTCTCATCGTCATCATCGATTTCTTCAAGCTCATTTAGATTTTTCTTGATACGCTGAAGGGTACGGCTGATTTTGACAGTACCCTTGTTGAAGTTTACATCAGTCCAGCGTAATGCACAAAGTTCGCCGATACGCAAGCCAGTTGCAAGGTCAAAAAGAATTGCAAAACCAAGTCGATGAGTATGTATAACACTTAGAAGTTTTGTCTGCTCTTCAACAGAAAGCACTCTCATTTCCTTTTTCTCCTGACGTGGAATTACTGTTCCGTGAGTAGGATTGTTTATAATTATACCATTGATACAAGCCTGCTCCATTGCCTGGTGGAGCATATTATGAAGATTGCGGATTGTCTTAGCGGACAGACCTCCCTTGCCGTCGGTTCTGCCGTTTTCAAACTTCTGGTTATAGAAATTCTGAATCACGACAGGAGTAATCTGTTGTATCGGAATATCGCCTAATATTGGGATAATATGGTTATGTACATATCCCTCATAGCTTATGTAGGTTGAAGGTCGGATGCTTACGGAAGCGTAGTTCTGAAGCCACTGAATCAGCCAGTCTTTCAGCAGGAATTTGTTCGGAGTAACATAGGAGCCTGTCTGTTTATTGTGGAGTACAGCGTTGAGTTTTTCAGAGACTTCCTTGCGTGTTTTGCCATATACTGAACGCTGTATTTGTTTGCCTTTGTTGTCACAACCATCAGAATAACGTCCCTCCCATGTGCCGTTGGAACGTCTGCGGATTGAGCCTTCGTTGTTTCCTTTTTTCATTTGTAAATCACCTCGTTTGTGTTGTTGAGCCAGTTCAGAAAATTATCACGGGTCACACGTAACTGCTTGCCGAGTTTCAGGACTGGAAATCCTTTTGAATTCATAAGATTGTAGCCTGATGTCAGCGAAATATTGAGATAACCTGCAATATCCTTTGCCGTCATCACGAGAGGAAGTTCCTCATTGGAATTAAATTTTGGTAAATTCATAAAAAAATACCGCCTTTCATATATTTTTTTATTTATATGTTAGGCGGCATTATTTTTTAATTTTCATTTAGCTTTGTTTATTACATTTCCATAAGAAAATCATCATAACCTTCGTTCTTAATCGCTTTGACAGTATCATGTATCAGATTGTAGTCAATAAGCATATCCTCAATTTCGCTAGCGTCATAGCCATAATCAAGAAGAAGCATAACATCATCTTCGTCAACTCCGTAACAATTGCACATCTCCAGGAGTAGCTGTTCATGCTGTGTGTAATAATTGTCCTCCCAGTCATCATAATATCCTATGAAAGAAGCATATCTGAAATCTTCTTTGTTCTCAAATTCAGAATGTGATATATTACCTTGATTGTCAATTTTGATAATGTCACC
>JAMPEF010000011.1 GCA_023665275.1 Alistipes senegalensis
TTGTGTGATAATAATAATCAGCTTTCATTGTTTGCAACTAAATGACTGATTTATTATTTCAGTTGGGATATTACCTTTTTTACTTCTTCGAAGATTTCAGCGGTTGTCCACTTTTTTAAGTGTGATGTGTCAATGTCAAACCAGTGTTCATGCATCATGAAACCGCTGTAATCCGTACAGTGTCCGTAGTCCCAGCCAATCCACCAGCCATCATTCTCAGGAAGAACATCAAACCAGCCGTCTGAATAAGTCAAGCCCCAGTGACAATCAACCGGAATGTCATCATATTTCAGACCATATTATTTATGCCCCTCCGGAAGTTTCACATAGGCACACGGGTGCAGACCTCTTGAAACTATTGCATACTCGTAACCATCATGCACTCCGCTGTCAAGAATTTCTGCTATTGGTTTGTTCATGTAAACCATTTCTTTCATTCTTCATCACCTCCCAACAGTTCCGGATTGTCGTGGATATTGCCGATAACCTTTGCAACACAAGCGTAAGCAGTAAAAAGTCTGAAATAATTCCCATGTTCTTTATTACTGGATTTTGAGCAGTCAACATTATAACTTCCAGAATTCCAATAAACAAACCCTTTATGTTGTTCATCCCAACAATCAGCAAATGAGACTATATCACCCTCAAAAATCTTCACACCGTTCCTGTCAGTCAGACCCGTGTATTGTCCGACAGTATCGGCATAGACAGAAAATTTGGCTATCTCGGGTTCTGTCTGATAAATAATTCTACGTTCTTCATTGTACTTACAATATCCGCCATACACCCACCTGCTTTCAACGGGTGTGCCGTCCAGCCTGACCTTTTCGCCTTTACGTCTGTGCAGTCCTCTGAATAAAATTTCACGCATTTTCATCACCTCCGTCCATTTTAGCTCCACAGTTCGGGCAGTAGTCAGAATTGTTGTCTATATTATCGCATTCACTATAATCGTAATCAGCACGACTAAGTGCATCAGGTTCACCACAAACAGAACAGCAAGGCACACAACCAAAGTCTCCATAATTTTCATACTTCCATTTGCCACGTCTTACAGATTCGCTTCGTCTGTTCCAATTTTTACAGGCAAACTTCGGTGAAGTATCTCTGCCACTTGTCGCACCGCAGTCAGGACAGTTTACGGCATAACCATTATCGCTGCCTAAAAAGCGTCCATGTTCAAGCTTAGCCATAAGATATTCTTCGGAATGTACTGGCTTCAATGTGATAAATAATGAAAAATCAGATATCTTGCACCCACAGAAAGGACAATCAAGCAGTCGGATATTCTGTTCTTCAAGTAGTTCTGCTATGGTCATTTAATCACCTCCGTCCATTTCTGCACCGCAGGTGGGACAGTAATTATAATAGCATTTGTAAGCATAATGACTAAGCTGAATCAAACCTTTGCATTCAGAACAAGAAAAAAGCTTTGTAGGTTCTTTTACTTTATTAGCTATCCATTTGCCATATCTCACAGGTACTGCATCAATTGTCATTGATTTGTCAATTTTTTTCCTGTTAGTAACATTCTGTTAATTCTTCGGCATAAGCAGATAAAAACACTTTCATATCAGGTTTCAGCTTGTCCGCATCAATCAGTCTCATTTTCTTCACCTCCCATCAGTTCCGGATTGTCGTGAATATTTCCTATGACTTCCGGCAATTCAACTTCTCCAAAGTAGACACAATCAATAATGTCTTTTACGACAATGTTTTTGTCTATCTCATGATAGCCCTGGTAAAATTCACCGCCAATAAGGTGAACAACGTCCCCTTCGAAAATCTTAGTGCAGTTTCTGTCGATCAAGCCTGTGTACTGCCCGACAGTTTCAGGTAGCACTTTGAAAACAAATTTTGTCTCTTGTTTGTCTGTCATAATGCAAATTTCTTCAGTTGGCATTTTAACATAAGAACCATCAATCCACTTGCCGTTGTCTGTTCTTTTCCCTCTGAATAAAATTTCACGCATTGTTTTCACCTCATTTCTGTTTTAAGTTTCTTTCAGCTCCAGTTGTGCCTGGTAAGCTGTGGGATACCGCTGTTTAACGTACAACGGTTCAGAAACGTTTTGAAATCAACACATTGCTTTATAAATGTCTTTCATTATTGCAATGCAGGAATCGCCCCATATATTGACGTATTTTTTATATCCGTTGACGTATGTGATGCACGCAAGTTCCTCTGAGTCTTTCTTGATGTACTCCAGTTTTTCAACATTTTCCCTTGAATACATCAAAAGAAGTGTACCGAGTCCCTCAATAAACTTTTTCTTGTTTTCCATGTCTTCACCTCCTTTTATATTGCTTCTCTGTCATCAAAAAGCAGATAGTCGGTACTGATGCGGAGTGCATCAGCAATGTTTTTAATCATCTTCATTGATGGATTGAAATTATTCCGTTCTAGACGTGAGATATATGGCTGTGTAGTATGTACACGCTTTGCAAGTTCTATCTGTGTATAGCCGAGTTGTTCACGGCGGTTTCTTATTTTCTGTCCGAATGTCATTATTTTTCTTCACTTCCTTCGTAACCGTAGTAAATTAAGTTTCTTTCTTTTGTCTGTTTCCGGATTTCTTCTTCGACTTCTTCATAAAAGTTATTGCTGTGAACGTTCTGTACAAGCAAGTTCCGACAGTGCCTTTGCAGTATCAGCCGACGGGTCAATTGCCCAGAAATCAAAACTCATATTCTCACCGGTAGCCTCGTTAATCCAGCTTAATGTAAAGCCTTTGTGATGCTGACCGCTATTACAGATAGTAATATCAGTCAGCAGGTTTTCAAGGACTTGTAACTGCCTGTTAAGGACTTCCATTTTTTCTGTTTCTTCCACCACACGACTGAAATTCATGTCATCGTCTTTCTCCGGAACGTCTGATGGCAGAGAATTCCGCAACTGACAAAGTTTCACAAAGGCAAACAATATCAGTCCGTAAAATATCACGCCCATACTTTCACCGCCTTTACAGTCCGAGAAGTGCTTCCATTTCATCAATTTCTTCATAGCCGGTTTCCTGACGAAGATCCGGACCTGTTACTTCTAATATCACACACTTTGAAGTTATACGGCTAAAAATCCGCTGGTCATGAAGAAATTTTTTATTAGGTTTAAAAATATCGTCTTCTGTAAGATTTGTAGTAATAATCATCGGAAGTCCTGCATCACAGCGTGAATTGATAACTTTGTGTACGATTTCATGCATATATGGACTGTCACGTTCTGATGCCAAATCGTCAAGTATAAGCAGGGAATAGTTATTAAGGCTTTCATAGTAGCCCTGCTTGTCGTAAATACCTGAAACAGCAGCTGAAATCGTTGCAAAGTCGGTCATAAGTACAGACTTTTCACGTTCTACCAGTGCATTTGCAATACAGGCAGCCATATAACTTTTTCCTGTTCCGACACCGCCGTAAAACAGAAGACCTTTTCCTTTCTGGTAAAAAATATCGAAATTCTCTACGAATTTTTCAGCCCTGTATCTTAATTCAGGCTGATAGCCTTTGTCATTGGCAAAAGTCCATGAACGCATATTTTTAGTGCTATCGGGGCTGTTTTTGCAAGCCGGAAAAGCATCATATCTCAGCCGTGCGATGTTCTCATTTTTCATCTGTTCCTGAACAGCTTTTTCTTTCGCCTGCTCTTTTGTATATTCACAGTCACACTGCTTATTGTGTCTGAGTATTTGTCCGTTACACTCTTTTAAGCCCTGTTTTGCTGTATGACATTTTTTACAATACCATAATCCGTCAGCGGGATTCAGATAACATTTTTCAGGGTCAATAAGATTATTCTGATTCATAAAATTCACAGACATTTCTATAAATTTTGCCGTCAGTTCATCCTGCGTCATAAGTCCGCCCTCCCTTTACAAGAAAATTTTCTCATTCTTTCACGAAGTTTATTTGTAGTTTCCCTTGTTTTTTCATGTACCGGAAGAGCCGGAGCGAAATCTTTATTTCTGTAACTGGTCTGTCTGTAAATTGTGGGTATCTGTGGTGTCTTACCCCATGCAATGTCTCGCTTTATCCATGAAGTCATAAGCGTGCTGAAGTCTTTGATATTCTTAAGATTCGGTTTTTCCTGCTTGAAGTCTGAAAGCGTATCAATGCTGTAATCGGTCTGTTCCTTGCCGTATGTCTCAACGAGTGTTTTGTATTCGTCGTCGGTTAAGAAGACATTCTGATGTTTTCCGTAAGGCAGGCGAGCAGGCTCGGCTTTTTCTGCTTCCGTCTTTACAGCTTCTTTTTTTATAGCTTTATCTTTCTTATATATAGTAGACCGTGAGGGTTTTTCACGGCACGGTTGAACGGTTGACGGTTCGTCCGATACGGATAAAGAAACAGGGTCTTTTTTTACCGACTCGAAAGTCGGTACATTGTAGAAATCATATTCACATGCGAATTTACCTTTTTTTCTGTCGTCTCTCTTGCGACAATACCCTGCTTCTCTAAGTGCGTTGATAGCGTTGGTTGCGGCATCACGTTTGAAACCACACATTGCCATGACTGTTTCCATTGTTGTTTCACATTCCGAAGAAAGTGACAACATTGTGAAGAGTACAACTTTTGCCTTAGGTGTCAAGTTTTTGTTACGAATTAATTCATTCGGTATCTGGGTGAAGTTGCCAGATAGTTTTGTTTTATGAACTGCCATAAATTTTTTCCTCCTTTGGTATGGGTTGAAATTATCATAAGCTTGTCCGCTTGATGATATGGGATACGGCTGATAGGCTCAACCGTTCAGAAGCCTTATAAATATGATGTGGCGGTTTAGGTCGGCTGATTAATCCTCATCATCATATGGGATTGCGTTCCATTTTTCCCTGAGTTCAAGAAATTGCTTAATCAGCTTATCCAGGTCTTTAACATTGCTGTAACTTGCACAGGTTTCTGAGATAAATCCGCATTTCTTTTCGATTTTAAGAGAAACACCCTCCAATGCAAGTCCGAGAATCTCTTTCATTTCATTTTCTTTCATTATTATCATCTCCTTTCAATCTGTTTGCAGAATGCATCTGTTCTAACAGCTTGATTCGCTTTTCAAGTTCTATGATGTTTTCACACGTATCTCTTTTATGCTCGCTGAGAGACCAACCTAAATTATCTAATGATTTTTTTAAATCATCCAGTTTTTGCAAAATATATGATACCGGCATTATTCACACCTCCTCTCGTTTACAAGTTCCTCGCAGGTCGTTCCCATAATGGTTGCAATCCTGACGGATTTGTATAAATCCGGTGTACGCTTACCCTGCTCATACAGGGAGATGGATACATCAGATACGCCTACCAGTTTGCCGAGTTCCGCCTGCGTGTAGCCATGTTCCAATCGGAAACATTTCAGTTTTTCAGGAAAGTTCATTTTTTTGATACCCCGTCTTAAAAAAATTCAAAAAGCTCTTGACAAAATCTCCGAAATAGTATAAAATAAAATAAACAGAAATTTTTTTTATCCGCAAATTTTACAATAGTTAGGAAATCCGTCAAAAAATAATACGTCCGCAAAAACGCATTATTTTTCGGGAGTTTCCATACCAAAACGGAAAAATTGCCAAATCAACAGCTTTGTGTTCCGGTGACTTTTCGCACTTGTTTCCACTGAACACAAGTATAGTATAACCTAAATTTATTAAGATGTCAATATAAATTTACTAACTTTTTGAAGTTCTATCTAAATTACAAAAATAAGCATTAATTTTTGTAGAATTTATACAATTTGTAGGAGGGATATTATGTTTTGGAATAACTTTTATAACATATGCCAAGCAAAAGGCACTACTCCCAATGCTGTTTGTAAAAAATTAGAGTTATCTAATGCAATTGCTACTCATTGGAAAAATGGAACTATGCCAAAAGCAGATGTCCTTGTAAAGATTGCTGAACTTCTTGAATGTTCTACTGATTATCTTCTTGGGTTAACAGACAATCCTGATGCCAGCGTTAAGAACAGAATGGTTATTGGACATAACAGTAGTAGGATAGCTACAGTAAACAGTGACGCACAAAGTAATGACAATGCTATTGTCGAAATTGAAACAATTATTTCAAGACTTACGGGTGCATCACGCTATAGAGCCATTGCAGATGTACTTGAAGTGCTTGAAAAATATGCATAATACGAAAATGGAGGACAAAAATGAAAAGACGAAAAACAAAAATAACTAACATTCAAGAAGTTCAAACAGAGGAATATATTGACCCAGATGAGTACACTTTTGAAGAACATCTGTTCTTTGCAGAAGATGAAGGAGGACATTTAGGAAAAAGAACTTTAAATGATGTAAGCTATCCAATTTCAAATAATGGTGTTTTTGTATATTTTTGGATTACACAGGTTATACCATGTGATATGACTTATGCAAGAAATATTTTATCAATTATATATTCGCTCACTACTGAAATTTTGGCAGTAATTGAACGCATTAATGAAATATATATTCCTATGAGTACTTTTTTGAAATATACTGATTGTGATGAAAAGACAATTGCCGAAAATATAAAATGGTTAGAGGATAAACAATTTATATATGTTTATACAAAGGATAACAAAACATTTTATGGTATAAATATGGATAAAGTACAACCTCTTATTGAACAGTATGAATATTCAGTTATGAATGCTACAACTATCATTTGTCGTATGAGTAAAATACAATTACAAACTTTTATGTGTACCCTTAATGATTTTTTGCCACTTGTTGAAGTTGATGATAGTTTCTCAAAGCTTGTTACTGTTTTTGATGATGACGTTTCTGAACTTTGGCGTGTTTTTGAAAAATTAAGTTTAAGTGACAAGGCAAAAGTCATGCTTCTTTTGGATGATGAGATTAAAAATAAAGAAGCATAAAAGAATAACCAAGGTGAATTATGAAACTTCATTTTAATATGATATGTAAAGTTTTATTATATATTGAGTACATGACACGTGCCAATATACTTGACATCAAGCTGTAATATAAACTATATGACCACCGTATACTAAATGCGGAGGTGATATTTATAAACAGAGAGGGAATACTTATGCACGGAAAAGAAATAACAAATCTTTATGAAAATGATTTGTCAGCAAGAATCAATGATATCGAAAATAATCGAAATCTTTCAGAAACTTTTGAATCTTTTGATGATTTTTTGGAAGATTTAAATGCTGAAAATTCAAAAAATAGTCAGGTGCAACCCGACTGAAAATCGGGTTATACCTGTCCTGAATAAAAAGGAGTATTTTGAAAGAAAATCAGCACATTCAGTGTGCGAGCCTGCCGGAACTCTGTTAGCCTTATCCAAGCAAAGTTCCGGACAGACCCACAACCATACCAAAGAGATTCTTACTTATGCAAGAATCATGGTGACGACAGCCGGATTCGAACCGACATCTCCAATTCCTGTAACCTGGCGAGTTCCATACTCTATATCGTCATGTGTGTGCCTTGTCGGGTTCACGCCTAACCTTAAAACGCAAACCGGACAAGACTGTTCAGAGAGAGTTATTAGATTTGTCCCCGTGGTTGCGGAGATTGGACTTGAACCAACGACCTCAAGGTTATGAGCCTTGCGAGCTACCAACTGCTCCACCCCGCCATATACCGAAGTTCTGACAGCTACGAACAAGCAGAACTCCGGTAATTTAATTGCAGAAAACTATATAGTTTTCATGACTCTTGCCCTGTGCATGACCAAGAGTATAAAACTATTATACCTCGTTATTTTTCGATTGTCAATATATAATCGCATTTTTTTAAGACTTTGTAAACTGTTACTAATTTCAAGGAGCAATTTTATGTATACTGCACAAGTTACCATTGATAGAATTCAAACTATAATAAGGTCAAGAGGCTTAGTACAAAAAGAAGTACTGGCTGATTGTGGACTTAACGAAAATACATTAAAACGTATGACCGATAATCGTGGAATGGCGTCTTTCAGCCTCGCAAAAATTGCAGATTATCTTAACGTGTCGGTCGACTATCTTTTAGGCAGAACGGATGAACCAGAAGTTAAAAGTATGTCAAACGTTGTAAGTATCGGCGGAAATAATATCGGGGCTATAAACAATGCTGTTAGTTTTGGAAAAGCCTCTACGGAAGACATCGGTGAAGTTGTAGAGATGTTTAAAAGTCTTACACTTATTCAACGGTCGGAAATTATTCTTATGATGGGCAAAATGCAAAATCAAGATAATAATATTTGACCTAAAACATGTTTTCAATCCAGCTTTACCGTTCCAAATAGTAAGACTTCAACGGCAACGCCTGACGCTTGTGCTATAAGTCTGAAATCATCATAGCTGAACTTCTTCCAGGGTTCTTTCATTCGGTTAGTCCATGTGGAAGGAGTCACACCAATAGCATTACATAGTGCAATGCGACCGAGAACTTTTTGACACAGGTTCAAATTAGCTTTTAGCCGTCTATGGTCGTCTTTAATTTCTTTTTGAGTCATATTTCCCGTTTCCTTTCTTTTTTTATTTATGTTATCATAAAATTTTACGATTGTCAAGACAAATCAAAAAATAATGAGGTGTTTTTTGAAAGAAGTGATATAATGGCAACCGCAAAAGAATTACCTTCAGGTTCTTGGAGAGTGCGAGTTTATGACAGGGAAACAGGAAAGTATATATCATTCACATCAGAACTTAAGGGCAAGGCAGGCAAAAATGAAGCCGAATTTATGGCTAAGGAATGGCAGACTGGCAGAAGCAGCAAAAAAGATATTCACTCAAATAAAACCGTTTATATGTGCGTTGAAGAGTATATACAGAGCAAGGAAAATATATTATCACCCTCGACAATAAGGGGGTACTATATAATTCTCAGAAATGTTCTCGGTACTCTCGGCAACCAAAAAATAATTAACATTACTGAAAAAGACCTTCAATTCTGGGTCAATGAAAATTCTGTTGCTTATGCACCAAAATCAGTGAAAAACCAGTATGGCTTAATATCAGCGTCTCTAAGGCAAAATCATGTAAAACTTGATTTTGATTCCATAAAACTGCCACGTTTGCATAAGAAAGAGCAACGTATACCTACAGAAGAGGAAATTGCAAAAATACTGCATATAGTTGAGGGAACGTCCGTAGAACTGCCTATAACCCTCGCTGTCACTCTTGGTTTGCGTCAGTCAGAAATAGCAGCGCTGAAATGGTCAGACTACAACGGAAAAACTTTGAAAATTCATTCTGCTAAAGTTCCGGATAAAAATAATGACTACGTTATAAAAAATACAACGAAGTCAGAAGCGAGTACAAGAGAGCTTGAAGTTGATATGCTTTTAAAGCAACGCCTTGACCGTGCAGAGCGTAAAAGCGAATTTATTTCACCTCTATTACCACAATCAGTTTTGAAAAGACTAAATAGCCTTTGCGATAAAAACGGTCTGCCACGCTTTACGATGCACGCTCAACGACATGGTAATGCTTCAATAATGCTTGCTAAGGGAGTTCCGGATAAGTATGCTATGAAACGTCTGGGGCAGTCGTCTCCTAATATGATAAAAAATGTCTACCAGCATTTATATGAAAGCAAAGAAAAAGAAGTCGCTCAAACTGTCTCTGATACCTTTTCAGAAATATATGACACGAAATATGACACGACTACAAATAAATAACGGTAAATAGGGGACAAAAAGTATAAATCCGAGGGTTCGAATCCCTCCCTGTCCGCTAAATATAGCCGTTTGTGGATTTTCCACAGACGGCTGATTTTTTAATAGCTTTCTTGATTTATCGAAGAAATGAAAAATAAGGTGGTATAAAATGAAAAAGTATTTATCTATTATATGTGTATTGCTTACACTGACGGCTTTTACTTCCTGTGGTGACAGTAACAGCAATTCCGACAGCTCTAAAGTAACAGAAAGCAGTATTTCCGAAACAGTAACCGAAACAACAACAGAAGTTACTACTGAAGGCAAAACAGAACCAGAAACTACTACTCAGAAACAAGTTTATGATTTGGATTCAGATATTGATTTTGATATTGCAAGTTTTTCTATTCCATCTTCTTTTGATATTGAATATGAGGAGGAAAATGAAAATAATGCTTATTTACATGTATCTTGGAAAGAAGATAAAAAACACGAGATTAAGTTCCATTTTTACAAAGACCCTGAATCATATAAGAAAAGTGGAAGCTTTGACAAAAACAATGTAATTGATACATTTACTATAAACGAGACTGAATGTATGGTTGACCCTGATGCATATATCCCAACAACAATATTTTTTACAAATGAAGTAGCAAGTGGCAGGATTCATTATGATGATGAAGATGAAGAACTTGTTAAAAAAATAATTGAAACAATGAAATTCAAAACATCAGAAGTTGAAACAACAACTCAAAAGACAGCTGAGATGACAGAACTAAATAAAAAATATACTTTCAGGGAACTTTCATTTAAAATTCCTGATAACTGTGAAGTAACCGATAATGGCGATAATATTACTATTAGTTTTTCTGATAGTTCTATAATACAAATTGCAACAACGGAAACTACAAAAGAAATTTGTTCTTCTGCTGATTCTGATAAGGAATTATTGTTAGATGCAATATTAACTTCTTTTGTGTCAGGTGGAAGTTTTGAAACTACTTCTGAATATTCTAAAACTGATGTTAAGGGATTTTTGGCTATAACTCAAGAAGCAACATATTTATCATTATATGATTGTACTTTGTATTGTTTCTTTTCTGAAAATAATGCCTATATACTTACTTTTGCAAAATCACAGCTTTTAGAAGTCGAAGAAGCATATGATTTACAGCATGAAATTATTAATTCTTTTGAATTTGAATCTGTTGATACTAAAGAACCGATAACAACAGAAGAAACTACCAAACCTGTAACAGAAGCTCCGGCTGAAAGCTCCCCACCTGTAAACGTCGGAATTAATGCAGCTTTGGAAACAGCTAAATCTTATATAGATATGTCCGGTTTTTCTTATGAACGGCTTATCTCACAGATTGAATATGAAGGTTTTACCCATGAAGAAGCTGTATCTGCTGCTGATAGTTGTGGTGCTGACTGGAATGCTGAGGCGTTGGAATCCGCCAAATCTTATGTAGAAATGTCGGGCTTTTCATATACAAAGTTGATTTCACAGCTTGAGTTTGAAAAATTCACACATGAACAGGCTGTCTATGGTGCAGATAATTGTGGTGCTAACTGGAATCAGCAGGCGGCAGATGCTGCAAAAGGTTATATAGATATAATGTCAATGTCACGGGAGGAACTGCTTTCACAGTTGATTTTTGAGGGCTTTACTCAGGAGCAGGCTGAATATGGTGTACAGTCTGTAGGATATTAAGAAGATATCATAACAAGTAAAAAAATCCGTTTGTTACAAGCGGATTTTTATGTTAATATTTTTCGGAGCAGGTTTATTTTTAGAAATATCTTGTGGTGGGATTTTCGTCAAGGTCAAGAGCTTTTCTGCATAACTGCCTTACCGCATTGATGAAAGTAATTTTATACTTTCTGCGATACTTTTCTATTCTTTCAACAAGTTCAGAATCCTGATTCTGTTTGAAGTCCGTGCGCCTGATTATAGGGTTTTTTTCTGACATATTAATTAACACCTCTTTATATTTATTCTATGTTTTTATTATAGCATATCAGATGTTCAGAATTGATATATCTATGGAAAAGTTTGAAGAAAATAAACAATCACACTGAAAAAACTCCAGTGTGATTTATTTATAAAGTCCTATTACCTTTTGAAGTTCAGAAATGAAATTATTCCTGACGTCCACCGGTGAAAGAATTTCCATACTATTGCCGTACTTCATGACCCACCTGTAAAAACCGTGACTTATACCAACATTCACATTTATAATGATGTAGTTTTCATCTTCCAAATCTTTGCGGATACCGGCATCAATACCAAGCCATTCTATCATATCGTCCATCAGGAAACGTCGTACACGAAGCCTTACCATTTCAAAATATTCAGGCTGAAACATATCCAAAACAGCGCCCTTATACTCCGGAAGTGACGGAACTGCAGCAGCTTTAGCACCAGCACTGATATTTTTCATACGGTCAATGCGGTAAGTTCGAAACATCTTTTTTTCCATGTCATAGCATTTAAGATAGTACCTTGCACTGAATATCACAACTTTAACCGGAATCATTTCCCTGTCCTTGCGATAATAGGTCATTTCTTTGTTGATGTCAAATTTTCCATAATCAAAATTTATTTTGTTTTTTTCTTCAATAATATCATAAATAACATCAAGTTTATTGACTAAATCCCATTCCATAAGCTGACGTTTTCCGGAAGTCTCTTTAATAAGTCTGGTTACTTCTCTGTCGGAACACATACCCTTGAATTTTTCTATAAGATTTTTCTTTTCATTGTCTGAAAGAGTTCTGTTTGCCGAAATAGAATTGACAATAAAGCGCATTTCGTTGAAAGAAAAAAGTTTTACAAGATAATAATAAGCCGTGTTATGATTTCCGTGTCTGCATTCTATGTTGTAGCCAGCCGCCTGAAGCCGATTTATATCACGTCTTATAGTGAGGTCTGAAACGTCGTCCATGTTAGTATTCATAGAAAGATAAGATTGAATATCCTTGATAGTAACACTGTTTTTTTCGTCAGTACATCTGCACAGACATTTATATATATGTAAAATTCTTTCATTATCCATAGAAAAAACCTCCGGAAATAAAAAACGCCCGACTAACCGGACGTTTTGTTCTGATGAGACATGAGGGATTTGAACCCTCGACCCTACGCTTAAAAGGCGTATGCTCTACCGGCTGAGCTAATGTCTCACTTCAACGACGTGTATTATACTACAGCCGTAATTTAAAATAAAAAAGTTGGTGAGACATGAGGGATTTGAACCCTCGACCCTACGCTTAAAAGGCGTATGCTCTACCGGCTGAGCTAATGTCTCTCACAACGTTATTTATTATAACACAGCTTATCCAAAAAGTCAATAGATATTTTTTGATTTCTATATTTTTTACATATTATTTGCTAAAATACGAAAAAATATATAAAATATCACGTTTTTTTAAAAAACTATTGACATTTCAGAAAAAGCGTGATATAATATTTATTGTCGTAAGGCAAAAAAATGTGCTTGTAGCTCAGCTGGATAGAGTGACTGGCTACGAACCAGTAGGTCGGGGGTTCGAATCCCTCCAGGCACGCCATTACATATTATGCAGAAAAATCCGGTTTTCCGGATTTTTTGTTTTATGTAACTACATATCAAGACGATTTCTTATTTTGCGGTCATTTACGGGATAAAGCCTTTCAACTGGAAGGTCTTTCATATTAAGTTTCCCGTTTTTGCGTAAAGCGTTCCATTTCCGGACAGACGGCGTTAAATCCTCAATTCTGTATATACCATCAAGAAACTGACTCAGTGCCGAACCTTTAACACCAATCTGAATAGCTGAACGATTTATCGGATTTCCGTTAATATTACGGTCAGGGTCGAACTGACAGTAAACAGCAGTATCATTGAATTGTTTTTCCCACTCTTTTCCATCGCTAAAAGATGAATCGGGAGAAGTAAGCACCGCCTGTGCAAGCAGAGAATCAAACACTTCACGGTGTATGTCAATTGATAATATGCACTCCTGATTTTTTTTAGTTCCCCAGTTGGAGCGATACATAAGCCATAGAAATGATGGTTTAATCCATGTCATGCGGTTAAGATTGAAACTTTCGCCGAAATTTTGTAGTTTTACCGCCTGATTTGCGATAGTCGGGTTATAAGCCTGATATACACGGATAAATTTTTTATCATAGTGTGCAAAAATTTCTTTTACATATTCCATAATATCACCTCAGTTTATTATAACATATTTCATAAAAAAAGTCAATAATTTGATGAAAAAGGAGACACTTATGAACACAATTGAAGCAATAAACACAAGACACAGTTACCGTGGAAAATACAGACAGGTTAATGTCCCGAAAAAAGACCCTATAACTATTATGAAATGTGGTTTAAATGCACCGTCCGGCTGTAATAAGCAGACCACAAGTCTTATAGCCGTTGATGACCATGAAATTCTTGACAGGCTTTTCAGTGTTATTGACCCTCCTGTTGCCGAAACTGCTCCGGCGATAATATGCGTTCTTACTCAAAGAATAAATGCATACAGGGACAAATGCTTTGCGGTTCAGGACTATTCCGCCGTTATCGAAAATATGCTACTTGCTATAACGGAACTTGGTTATAGTAGTTGCTGGTATGAGGGTCATATTACTGACGACGACAGAATATGTGACAAAATGGCAAGGATTTTAAACGTTCCGGATAATTATGAACTTGTCTGCTTTCTGCCAGTAGGCGTAGCAGAAGAAAAAATAATTATTCCACAAAAGAAACAGTTTGATGAAAGAGCGTGGTTTAATTCTTTTCCGTTGGAATAATAAATATATTTTTTATATGAAAGGTTGTTTTTTTATGTTCGAGGGATATAAATTTGAAGAAAATGGTAAAAAACTTATTGAGATAGAAATAAGTTGTTCTTTTTTTGAAAATATGTATTTTCAGATTTGTGAAAATGAAAATAATTATATAGCCTATTGGCGTAC
This sequence comes from Alistipes senegalensis, assembly GCA_023665275.1. Classification (GTDB taxonomy): domain Bacteria; phylum Bacillota; class Clostridia; order Oscillospirales; family Ruminococcaceae; genus Ruminococcus. The sequence goes on from JAMPEF010000011.1 coordinate 14,560, forward strand.
TGACCCAGAAAAACATAGACGTGGCGAATTTATGTGTAAAGCGGTGTGTTTGTTTACTGAATTTATTCCATTGTCGGAACTTTCAAAAACAAAGGAATATAAAGAACTTCTGAAAGAATACAGTCCCGTTTATTCGTCTGTACTGAATGAAAAGCAGAAAAATATAATTGATACATTTCTGAAAAAAGGTATAAATGAAGATGTACTTAAACCACATGGGCGTGACGGACATAGTTATTTTATAGAAGTATACTGTCCGGAATTTAAAAAATATCGTTGTTGGTGTATTCTACCGGAAGAATGGTCTATATTAGCCAATGTTATAAATATGCTTGTTGATATTTCACAAGCTGATTTTCAGAAATATGGTTGTAGTGTTTATAAATTGAAAGGAGTAAAATAATGAGCTGGTCACTGGACATAATCAGAACGAAAACTAACACTGAACCTTATGGCAAAGAAAAAGACGAGAAGTTGATACCATTTAAGAAAGATGAAGTAATTAAAACCTTGTTCGAAATATCCAAAATAATAGATATTTGCATTGAAGAGTCAGAAATAGTCACTGTTGAAGATACTGAAATTGATTTGGATTCATTTTTTATTGTCCACGTTTACGGAAAAAACTGGAGTATTGAATTATGTTTCTATAATTGGTGTACATATTCTGAAAAAGACATGACATATGATACAATAGAGTTGCAAGTACGAGGAAATACCGAACCTAAAGAGTTTTTATCACTGCTTTCTGAAAAACTCAGTGCAAGGCTTTTTGATATGTCCGCCGGTACTTTCTGGACTGGTGATGGTTCAGGGTTTTCCGACTGGAAAAATCTTTGTAGTAAAATTGCAGAAGATTTAACATAATTGTAAGATTACAAGCAAAACGCAAAAAACCAACAGGGAAGACACAAAAAAGCTCACAAGCGCAACGCAAAAAACCGTACCTTTTCAGGTGCGGCTTTTTGTTAAATGATTTGTCCCCGTTGGAATTTATCACAGATACCAACCGCTGTTGTGCAGAGGCGGGGGTATCGAGTGAGTTAAAATATTTATGTTATACAAAATGTAAAACAGCAAAATTATACAAAATGTAAAATTACTCAAGAGTTGTCAGCGTACCTATGAAAACGGGTAGCGTGGTTTCCGTATCGACGATGCAGTAAACAAACGGTCTGTCAAGAATGACTTCCTGTTTTGATTGTGGAGCAACAGAGGTGGGAGCCGCTATAACAATCGTGACAGCTCCGGCTTCCGTACCGCTTGCGTCGACGTTTATAAAAGTCTGGTGAATTACGCTATCTAACATCAGACTGATATTGGAAATCCCCGAAAAATCGGCAGAATCAGTAAAAGCGGTCGGCATACCCATGTTGGAAAGACTTTCCTTCAGTTCTTTATTATACCCATAGTTGAATTTTGGCAGTCCCGCATTGACGGGTGTATTTTTTGTTTCTGAAAGAAGAGTATGCAGCGTCTCAGGTGTCAGATTTTGGACGTATTCAACAATTGGTATATCTTTATCTGGAAGTATTGCCGCAAATGCATATCTTGCACCGCTATAGTTTTTCATGAAACCAGTTTCATTTTCCCCCGAAATATAGGTATATTCAGTTGAATACATCATTTCAGCGGTCTGTTTTTTACCGTCAGCGGTGGTAAAATTGGCGTCCCTAATATTATCCTCTTCGTATTTTTTTTGCCATTCGGCGTCGAAAGTGACGGCATTTATCAGATACATCATAGTATTGTCGCCTATTTTCTGGATTACCTCTTTAATCATGCCTTCGGTTTTTTGGGAAATCCAGTTGTTAATACTTTTAACGGTTGAGTCATCGAACGGCGCACGGAAAATATCGGCGTCATAGTAATCAACAGTTTTCTGCAAGAAATCGGCATTTACCGACAGTTTATCGGTATCACGAGACCATACAGAATTAGCGGTCAGGAGCTTGCATTTTTCGTCATCGGGCTGATTTATACGGAGAGTATACAAATATTCATTGAGAGTGTCCAGAGCGACACCGCCGAGTGTTTGCTCCATTTCTTCGAGAGTTTTTCCGTCCGCACCGTTTGCGGTCATAGCGAGCGCCTGCATGACAGAATACGGCGATATAAGGACATTTTCCGGCTCTGTTACCGTTTCTTTCAGAAGTTTCACGGCAAAATCAGTTTGTGAGGAAATCAATTGACTATCGGCAGTTTTTCCCGAAATTTCGCCGGAAACTACATTTTCAGTAAGGTTCACGACTTCGGGGGAACTAGATAAACTTTTAGCAAACTCCTTCCGCATCAAGCACAAATCGAAAATATCAACAGTCCCGTCATGGTTCAGGTCGCCCGAGCCAGCGCCAATCGAGCCCCGCCCCTGCAACCAGTTGTTGAGAGCGACGATATCGGCAATATTAAACTCCTCGTCGGCGTTCACGTCCTCTTCCAGAATGACGCCGGTGAACGCCTGAAAATCAATGTTATGTTCGATTGCAAACGTATGTACCTTGCTTCCGGAGAGTGCCTTAATTGTGGTATTTGCCGGATTTACGGCAAAAACATGAAGTTCACAATCAGGGTTATGTATAGTCAGTTTTTGAAGACTTTTAGAAAATGCATTCATTCCGATTGACGTTACACTTGCCGGAACGTTGATTGATTCCAGACTATCACAACCGTTAAAAGTATTTGCTTCTATAGTTGTTATGCCGTCGGGAATATCTATCGTGACAAGACATTTGCAGTCCTGAAATGCCTGCTCCCCGATAGTCTTTACAGTACTTGGAATATTGATTTTTTCAAGCGCCGTACAGCCCCAGAACGCCCGAACTCCTATACTGGAAGTATAATTCGGAAGTTTAATTTCTTTCAGCGCCTTACAGCTGAGGAAAGCCTCGTCTTTAATTTGCTTTACACTTTCCGGAATGTTGATTTTTTCTAAAGATGTACATTGAGTAAAAGCCTGTTTATTAATTGATTTTACCGTTTTAGGTAAAACAATTTCAGTTATACTCGGAGTAGAAGCGAAAGCGTGTTCACCGATTACCTGAACGGGCAGACCGTCAATTTCCGCCGGAACTTCAATTTTTCCAGAAACCGTTTTTGAGACCGCAGTAATTTCGATATAATTTCCCAAATTTTTATACATGAATATATCATAAATTTGCGTCTGTACGACTTCTTCAACGGCTGTCGCATTAGCGGAAAACGTCGGCATATAGCCACAAACTGACGACGCCATACATAAACAGGCTATCGCCGTAAGAATTTTTTTCGTGTTCATGAAAATTCCTCCTTTATGGGTTTCTATAAAGTTTAACGTTTGAGTGTGATAAAATGTGCGGTTTTTTTTGTAAACTTTTTATGAATAAATTAGAAATAAAAACACCGGCAAAACCGGTGTTTTTGGTTTAATTTTTCATGATTGGAAACTGAATTTTAGCGGTGAAAACATCGCCGTCAATGTCAATTTCAAAAATTCCGTTGCAGGCTTCCGTGAAACTTTTGGCTATAGATAGCCCTAAACCGCTACCCTCAGTAGTTCGGGATTCGTCGCCACGGGTGAAACGTTCCGTCAGTTCCTCAGGCGTCAACTTGATTTCATAGGAAGAAATATTTTTCACGGTGATGACGACATTTTCAGAATATACATTCAGTATAATATAAATTCTTGTGTTGTCAAGAGAGTATTTCAAGGCGTTGTCAATGATGTTCTGAAGAACTCTGTAAAGACGTGTACCGTCGGCAAAAATCGGCGTAGAATCGGCATAAACTGACTTTCTTATATCACGTCCGGAGGCTTCAATTTTGTTAGCCATATCCGCCAAAACCTGTTCTAATAGTATTGTGGCGTCAATCATTTCAAAATTAATATCTGTACGACTTGTAGCTTTTGCGATGTCGAACACATCGGCAACAATTTCACTCAGACGGGCGGATTTCTGTTCAAGAATGTTGACGTAATCCCTTGCCACCGGTGACAAATCATTTTCCATTGAAAGTAAATTAATATAACTAATTATCGACGTCAACGGCGTTTTGAGGTCATGGGAGACGTTAGCCACAAGGTCAACCTTCATTTTTTCAGACTTAATTTTCTTGTCAACGGCGGTCTGAATGCCGTCAGAAATATTATTCAGCTTTTTAGAAAGGCTATAAATAGGGGAATTTTGGTCAATCTCAGTAGGGGAGTAGTCACCGTTGTAGATGTCATTTATCTGCCGTGAAAGTTTAACCAGTCCGACAATATCTTTTAAAGAAAAATATGCATATCCGACAAACGATAACAATATCAAAAATTCGTTTTCCCATAGGGCTGACATGATGCACCCGAAAATAAATAATACAAAACGTATAAGAAATCTTTTGGCGATAATTTCGGTGTCCGCCATTTCTTTTGAAAATTTCAATTCTGAGACGGCTTTTATTACTGACTGTATTTTTCCCAGTAATTTCAGGCAGATTTTAATTAAAATATTAAAAATATGTCGAATAAAGGTAGTTTGATAGAAACTTTTACACTTAAATCTTTTAATAATACTGTTGACCGCCAGTGACAGAACTGAGAAAGATACGGTTAGGGCGGTAGTCCATAGGAGCGTGGGAATTGTCGGATTATCGGCAAAAACATATGATGTCAAGTATAGTGTTTCGTCGACTTCCTGAATGAATACCGCACCGGTCAGTACCGCAATAATTCCGATAGCAATTACTAACTCCGCCCATATTGTGTCGCCGAAAGATAGTACAAACGTTTTATTTTGTGTGTAGTCGTCGGTCAGATATTTTGATTTTTCCGGATTGTAACCGCTTGTCACGATGAAGAACGTCATCAGGAGCAGCGAAAATATTACAAATGGTATAAATTTCAGCAGATAGTTAATAAAATTAACTTCTTCCTGATGTGCCACCGTATCGACGTTTATTATATCATCAAGAATGGTGTCAACGGGTTTTATGCCTATTTTAAGCCCTGAAATGTCCCCTTTGCAGACGGGCGACTTTTTAATTTTCGTCCACGTCTGATTTTCGGTGTCGTAATATATATAGTAATCCTGATTATTGATATTTTTAATCATATCGGACGGCATAGCGAAATTTTCGGCTATTTCATCGGAAAATTCATCATAGTAGGCGTTGTAGGTGTAGGCGCTTTCGATGTACGCACTTTTGTGCAATTCCTTGTAGTCGAAACAGGCGGGTGTGCCGTCGGGTTTGTCATAAATTTTAACATTCAGCTTATCAACGGAGTAATCAAGGTTTGAGGTGTCATAATCGTAGATAGCCGCCGCCTGTTTTCCGGCTATTTCATGCGGAAAATCGTAGTACGCCATGCCGTAGTCGGTTTCGTACCAGTTAAAATTATAGTAGCTGAAATGCATACTATCATTTAGCGAGCCATTATTATACGTAGTAGAATAATCGGAAAAATAGTTTATATCGTCGAATATATTTTTATCTGAAGATATTGAGTTATCACCCCAAGAGACGTAGTAGCGGAAATTTTCCGTGGGAGTTATTGTAATTTTGTTGTTTTTGTCCATAAGACCGAGTGCTTGAAGCGTATTAATTGTTGATTTTGCCAGTTGTCCTGATATGTTCAATTTGCCTTTTTCGTCGAGATTTCGCAGATACATCGTGCCGATTACCCACAGTTTAGAAAAAAGTTCCTGTTTTTCGTCGGAGAGTTCATAAATTGTGGTCTTGTTTTCCCGAAAATCTTCAAGATGTCTTGCCACGACAATATATTTACTTATACAGCAACTCACGCAGACCGCAAAAATTACGCACGCACTGACAAAAGCAACAAATCGGGTTGATTTTTTTAGTAAAAATTCTCTGATTTGCATAAAAATTACCTCCTGTCTTTTTCGATTTTGTAGCCGATTCCCCAGACAACTTTCAGATAACGGGGGTTGCTGGGGTTGATTTCGATTTTTTCACGAATGTGTCGGATGTGAACCATGACCGTATTTTCAACGGAAAATGAATCTTCATTCCAGATACGGTTGTAAATTTCCTCCGCCGAGAACACCCGCCCCGTATTTTTCATCAGAAGTTCCGTAATTTTGTACTCCGTGGCGGTCAGCCGGACCGGTTCGCCGTCGACGAAAACTTGACGGGCGGAAGTATCGAGGGTCAGACCACCTATTTTTATATCCGTTTCTGACTTGCTGTCGGCAGAGCCGAGGCTGAGATAGCGCCGCAAATTCGACTTGACCCGTGCGACCAGCTCCATGGGATTATATGGCTTGGTTATGTAGTCGTCAGCGCCCATCGAGAGACCTAAAATTTTATCGCTGTCTTCGGACTTCGCCGAAAGAACGATTATCGGGATATTTCGGGTCATACGAATCTTCATCATGGCGGAAAGCCCGTCGAGTTTCGGCATCATGACATCAATCAGAATCAGTTGAATGTTATTCGTCATAAGGCTGTCTATAGCCTCAAAACCGTTGTAAGCCTTAAAAATCCGGTAGCCCTCTTTTTCGAGGAGCTTAGCAATCGCATTTACAATATAGTGGTCATCATCGACGACCAGAATCGACGCATTTTCAAAATTTTCCATTATTGTACCTCCTTTGAATATATTATAGCCGGAAAATCTTATTTTGTCCCGTCTAAAATCTTATAAATTTCTTAATTTTCGGACGCAAAAAAAAGAGTTCACCGGTATGGTGAACCCCCTTTTTTATACTTTTAGTATTATTTCATAGCCTCTTCAACAGCGACTGCACAAGCAACTGTTGCGCCAACCATCGGATTATTACCCATACCGATAAGACCCATCATTTCAACGTGGGCAGGTACGGAGGAAGAACCGGCAAACTGTGCATCGGAGTGCATACGACCCATTGTGTCGGTCATGCCGTATGAAGCCGGACCAGCAGCCATATTATCGGGGTGAAGTGTTCGACCAGTACCACCACCGGAGGCAACAGAAAAATATTTCTTACCGGCGTCTGTACGTTCTTTTTTATAAGTACCTGCTACAGGATGCTGGAAACGTGTCGGGTTCGTGGAGTTACCAGTAATAGAAACGTCAACATTTTCTTTCCACATGATAGCCACGCCCTCAACGACATCATTAGCCCCATAACAGTTAACTTTAGCACGGAGACCGTCAGAATAAGCCTTACGGAAAATTTCCTTTACTTCGCCGGAGTGATAATCCATTTCAGTTTCAACGTATGTAAAACCGTTAATTCTTGCGATAATCTGGGCAGCGTCCTTGCCGAGACCGTTAAGAATAACACGGAGCGGCTTCTGACGCACCTTGTTAGCCTTTTCAGCGATACCAATAGCGCCCTCAGCGGCTGCGAAGGATTCGTGACCTGCGAGGAATGCAAAACATTCTGTATCTTCTTCAAGGAGCATTTTTCCGAGATTACCGTGACCGAGTCCAACTTTACGCTGGTCGGCAACAGAGCCGGGGATACAAAAAGCCTGTAAGCCCTCACCGATAGCGGCAGCGGCATCAGCGGCACGAGTACAGCCCTTCTTTATAGCGATTGCGCAACCTACAGTATAAGCCCACTTAGCGTTTTCAAAGCAAATAGGCTGTATGCCCTCAACGAGCTTGTAAATGTCAAGACCTTTTTCCTTACAAATATCTGCACATTCTTCGATTGAAGAAACCCCGTACTGTCCGAGAACTGCTAAAATCTGCTTCTCTCTTCTTTCATATGATTCAAATAAAGCCATCTTAAACGCCCTCCCTCTTATTCTTTACGTGGGTCAACAATTTTAACTGCATCGGCAACACGTCCATATTGACCTTGAGCTTTTTCAAAAGCGGTGTTAGCGTCGTCGCCGCTTTTAATGAAGTCCATCATCTTGCCAAAATTAACGAACTTGTAGCCGATTATTTCGTCATTTTCGTCAAGAGCGATACCGGTAACATAGCCATCGGTCATTTCAAGATAGCGTGGACCTTTTGCAAGTGTGCCGTACATCGTGCCGACCTGTGAGCGGAGACCTTTTCCGAGGTCTTCGAGACCAGCGCCGATAACTAAACCACCCTCAGAGAACGCACTTTGTGAGCGTCCGTAAACTATCTGTAAAAAGAGCTCCCTCATCGCAGTGTTGATGGCGTCACAAACGAGGTCGGTGTTGAGAGCCTCCAGAATGGTTCTTCCGGGGAGAATTTCGGAAGCCATAGCGGCAGAATGTGTCATACCGGAGCAACCTATAGTTTCAACCAAGCACTCCTGAATTACGCCTTCCTTGACGTTAAGGGTCAGCTTACAAGTACCCTGCTGAGGTGCGCACCAACCTATACCGTGTGTAAAGCCGGAAATATCCTTAATCTCTTTAGCCTTTACCCATTGTGCTTCTTCCGGAATCGGAGCAGCGCCGTGAGCCACGCCCTGTTTAACAGGGCACATTTCCTGCACTTCATGTGAGTAAATCATCTTAATAATACTCCTTTACTATATTTATAATCGAATATCCCAGCCCAACCCCGCAGATGCGGGGAAAAAATAGGGGCGGGGAAAATACTTATATATAAACTATAGCATAAATTTTTATGTAAGTCAAGCTATTATGCATCAGAAAATATGAACAAACTGTAAATTTTATGTAATCTGTTGTATACTATTATAATGTATAAAAAACGCCCTACCTCTATAGGTGGGCGTTTAAAGTCTTTTAAAAAAATTTTCAAAAACCCCTTGACAAAGGGAAAACTATATGATATACTATATAATATATAAAAAGGCGCACCCTCTTTAGTCTTTTCCCCGCATCTGCGGGGGTGATCCCTGTGTCACGGTCTTTTGAATTTCCGCACCGCCCTTTTCCCCGCATCTGCGGGGGTGGGGTGCGCCACTCTCTTATAGCATTTCAGTCCTGATTTTTTCGGCACACTGGGAGATAAACTCCGTGACGGTCGGTTTCTGCATTGCGTACCCGAAAAACTGCTTAAAATAGCCGATTTCATGGCGTTCATAAGTACCTTGAATCGCAGTTCTGATGTTGCGCTCCACCTGCCACGTGTTTGAGTCGTACTTTTCTGCGATTATCGGGTAAAGTTTTTTATGGAAAGCCCCCTTATATCGAGGGTTTTCGATGACCAGCGCTATAGCTTCTACGGCGTAGAGATACCCTTTCATATGCGTAGGTACTCCGAGGTCAAGCAGAAATTGCGTCACAATCTTTTGAAGCTCCATGCTACCGACGTTATGCCGGACGAGATTCACGATGCTTTCCGTCGGGAGCGTTGCGGATATGTATAAAACGCCCTTTTCCTCTGAGATAAGGGGATTTTGACCGCTTGTCAGGACGAAATTCTTTACGCCTCTTACGACGTCGACGGTGGGGGTTGCCTCAGCGGACTTGTCGAAGATGACCGCATTAACTTCGGAGGCGATTCCTCCCGAAAAATCGGGGCGTATCACGGTATTCATGCCGAATGCCGAAAGTTCGGTAGCGATTTCTGCACACTTTGCAGAGTTGCCGTTGATGAGTAGTTTGATGTTTTTCATAGTATGTAACTCCTTTGGGGTTAAAATATTTTACAGGCAAAAAATGGCTTTTTCTTTTTCCCCGCATCTGCGGGGGTGATCCTTAACTCTTTATAGAAGCCATCAGAAAGATTATCTTTTCCCCGCATCTGCGGGGGTGGTCTTTTTTGTAGATTTATGTCGTTTTTTGCCTGTACACACACTATACGCTATTTTGCCCGAAAAGTCAAGTCACACATACCACCAAACTTTACCGCCATTTTTACCAGAAAATGTGTGTACACCACACAAATAGTTAGAAGTTTTTTATAATCAACTCTTTATAATATCCCTCAGAAAAGTTATTCTGCCGCTGCACCGGTACTATGTCAAAGTCCCGATAGATTTCACGTATTTTTTCGCTGTCGTTGTATGAAAGAATAAATTTACCTTGAATTTGGCTTAAAATAGCCTTTAGACGTTGGTGGTCTTCAGATGAAAATTTTTTGTCGTAATATCTTTCGGAGTTGCTGTAGGGTGGGTCGCAGTAAAAAAGCGCATCTTTACAGTCATATTTTTTAATTAAATTTTCAAAATCGAGGTTTTCGATGACGACGTTTTCAAGGCGTTTTTCCACGGTTTCGAGGCAGTCCGCTGAAAGATTACGTGGCTGACCGCCGAAAGTCCGCATATTTGCGCCAAAACTAAGCCGTGCCACGACAAAAAACATAGCCGCCCGCTGAATATCCGTCAGCCCAGGAAGCTCCATTTTTGCCTTTATTTCGCTGAAAAACTGTCTTGAATTGAAATATCCGGAAATTTCCCGCTGAAGCTCAGACCGGTGAAATTTTGCACATCGAAAGAGGTTCACAAGTCCGTCATTAAGGTCATTGTAAACCTCAGTTTTGGCGTGCCGGTCACGGTGAAAAAGTACCGCCGCACCACCGCCGAATACTTCGATATATCGCTGAAAATCGTCCGGAAACATAGAAATTATTTTCTTTGCCAGAAGATTTTTTCCGCCAATCCATGGGATAAAACTTTTAATAAAAATCACTCCTTTTATTATACAGATGGTATAAATTATAAAAATGAATTAATTTCCGTGTTCGATGCCCATATTTCCGAAACCGCCGGTACTGCTGAAACCAATTTCAAGAGTTTTTCCCGATATACCGTCTTTTATCGTATGTACAATATGTGCATCCACGGAAATATTCAACTCTTCGTCGAATATGCGACCCCTGTCGCCTACGTTATAGCGGGGGTTGTTGGAAAACTCCGAAAAATCGGGATTATTCCGCAAATCTTCAAGGCTGATTTCGTAAGAAATTTTAGGCTGCATATTCTGACCGAAATATTTTCTTGCCTCGTGTGCCAGAAGATTAAAGTCAGTTTCCGTGTATTTTTCGCCAAAATTCACGGTTTGCGAGCGCACAATATGATGTGGAATACCATTGTGAACCTCCCAGAAAACCGAAAGACCTGAACCGAACTGGTCAAAAACCGTGAAATGCGTGCAGAGTTCCGCCGTTTCGGTTTTTTGAGTAATTTTTTTAAGATTAGCACCCATTCTTATGTCAAAAGAATTTTCTAAATGGTTTTCCATGTGTTCATTCAGCGAAAAATAGAAGTTATTCCGGTACAAATCGCCTCCGAAATTGTCTGTAAATCCACCAGAACCAAGAATCAGGTCAAGCGGAGTAGTTCCATTTTCAAGTGGTTGCCATATGTTAGCAATAACTAACTCCATATCCACGCCGACGGTTTCGGCGGTCAGGTCTGAGCCGGATTCAAAACGGTAAATTGTATCTTCGGGACGTGCCTGAAAAGTCGAGTTTGCAAGGATATTACTTAAAATTTGCGCACCGTTAGCTCCGACTATATTAGCGCCGGAATAAATCCAGCAGTCGTTAAGCTGATAGAATATATGTTCGGCAAAAACCGTCACGGTTGTATGTGTGTACGTCACATTCCGGATAACAAAAAGCTGCCCGAGAACCTTTAAAATGTTAAATTCAACCAAATATCGCCATTTTCCGCCGCTGTCTTTCGGGTGTTCGAGTGTTACGCTCCAGTCGGCGTTAAAATTTTCGGTGACCGTGCATGAAATCGGCGTCAGGACGGCAAGCCCGTTATTGTTAAAATTTTTTTGTTCCGTGTGCATCGAATACACGGTAATATATTCCGCCTGTTTGACTGGTCGGACAAATGGCTTGAAATCGGGAAAAAGCAGATGTCGGGGCATATTCGGACTATAATCGTCCAGTCGCCAGAGAGCCGCTGGATAGGGAACTTGCATAGATTTTTTAGGCGCACGGGGGCTTTTTTTGTTGAAAATTTCGCCGTTTTCGTCAAATTTCCACGACACAATTTCTGTTAAAAAATCGAAACTTTGTAAAAAATAATAATATTTTGTTGTTTCCTGACTGTCATCAGGTTGCAACGTCGAATTGCTGATTAAAATCACAAAACGCACGTATTGCGCCCACGGATACGCCGAAATGTCGACTTCATTTATTGCCGAAAAATAGGCAATAAACGTATGTTGGGCGTCGAAAATATAGGCGTAACAAATCGGCGTGCCGGTAAAATCGGAGTATGTGTAATTTTTTAAACTACTATTGTATAGCTTTTTAACAATTTTCGGGACGCCCTGTATTTTTTGAGTTCCTGCCGGTATTTCGGCAAAATCTGAGCGCAATGTTGATGTGGAATCGTATTCACCGGAAGCATTTACGCCCCCTTGCGTAAAATTTAAAATTTTAATCAACTCCAATCGGAAACCGGATTGAATTTAAATATTCCGGATTTTTCAGCTGTTCGCTTGTGCAAGGCTTATGATTTCCCGTGCCGGTAGCGTCTGTTTTTCCCGAATTATAGACCATTACGCCCTTTCCGGAGTATTCAAGCGGTTGCGTCGAATTAATATCAAAAACGTTGTAGCCGGACGCCTCGCTTCCGCAGACGACGGGGTTTTCAGTCGCAATTTTGCCGGAAAATCGGCTATTTAGAATGATTTCCGGCGTAATTTTCACCGTCGGGGCGGAAATATCAAGAATGATTTCGGAATTTCGCACGGAATGGCTGGAAATCGTGAAATCCCCCGAATTTACGGCGATATTTGCAGAACTTTCATGAAAATTTGCGGTTGTAATCCTGCAACTGCTCAGAGCCTCAATTTTTCCCGAAATTACGCAGTTTTTCAGGGTTGAAATATTGCCATGATTTGCTTCAAAATTCAGAAAAACGCACTCAATGTTGGAAGCCGGCGGAATCCAGTAGAAATTTTCCAGAATAAAGCCGTCAAGAGCAGCGCCGGCAGCTCCGAAAAACAGCGGAGCGCTTGACGTTGTGAACAAATTTTCAAATTTCCAGCCGTTAAATTTTGTGTATTTTGAGAACTTAATTTGTGTGGTAAATCCCTCCGGACAGATTTTGTTAAAATCAATAACTTTTTTAGTCGCCCCGCCGTCCCACTCAATATACGCCGATTCCGTGTAAATTTGGCGGTAATCAGCCCAGTTGTCGACGATGTACGGGGCTTCCGCCGTACCCGTGCCGGTCATCAGTAACACCTCTCGTTCTTCGATATTTCGACGTTTTTCACGTCTCCGCCCCATGAAATCACGTTTTCACCGACCGTCAAAAATGGATATTGTCCGATTGTGCGGTTGTGAAAAAGTTCGCTGCCGGAATATGTTATAAATTTTGACGAATCCACAATTATTTCTTGATTTTCGGCAAGACCTCTGATTTCAAACATTTGATTATTTACATTAACAAAAATATCACCCGTTCCGACGATGTGAAAAGTCGGCTTGCTGTAGCGTGTGCCGTTATTGACGACTATTCCGCCATTTTGCAGGGAAATTGCCGGATTTTCGGCAAAATATCGGAACGGTGCAAGCCGGAAATTTAGCTTATAGCGGATTTTTTCACCTCTGAAGACGTTTTCCGGATTATCAAGCGATAATTGTCGGATTTTATAGTAATATCGGGGCAAACGGCTTATTTCAAGGGTTTGTGCATTTGCCAGAAATGAATAAATATCGGTGTTGTCGTAATCTTTACCAAAAGTATAAAAAGTAAGAGAATATATTATATCTTCAAATATATCATCGGGATATGTATTATCTTCGTCAGCGCCGACCTGATACGTCGTGTATCGCTGTTGCGCCATGGGCGGCACTGACGGCGTATCAACGTAAATTTCGACCGTATAACTTGAAATTCCGTTAATTTTAAACCAGTCAATCGACCTCAAAATTGAACCCCTCCCGTGCCTCGATTTATTCGCATCTGCCGTGCTTGCAGACGTTCAGCAACCGTGTTTATGAATCTTTCGGTGTCGTAATCCGACGAAAGACGGAAGCCGCTTTCAAGCGTTATGTTGAGATTTTCGACGGTAGTCGTTTGCGAGTTTTCCGCATAATATCGGTCATAATTCGACCTGACAACATATTCATGTGATTCATCAGCAGACACAAAACAAGGAAGTAAAATTGACTGTATGTCGCTTATTTGACTGCTGTCTATTTTTGTTTCAACGTCCAATTCAGCCGGAATTTTTGCAACGAATTTAGATAAAACGTCGTCTAATTGATTTGCGTCTATTTTCCCGACATCGAAATTGACAGGGATTTCTGCAACTGATTCCGGCAAAATGTCGCTTAATTGATTGCTATCTATTATTTCGGTGGAAACATTAATTTTAGACTGAATATCGGCAAATTCAGGGGTGAACGGCGCAATATTGAGAGCTTTTTTAATTGACGTGGCAATACTTTTAGTTTCATCGATAATAGATTTTTTATTATCTTTAATACCTTTAGTAAAAAGATTTATCATATCGGGTGCAAAAGTATGAAAATTCGAGAGTGGTCCTTTATCTGGCTCCGAAAAGCCGATATATTGGGCAATTCCGGATGCAAGATGTTTGATTTCTTCAATTAAATCTTTTGCCTTATCTTTCACGCCGTCGATAAAACTTTTAATCATATCAACGCCGGAATCGTACAAATCGCCGACATTTGCCCGTATTTCGCCAATAATTCCGCCGGCGACTTCTGCCAGTTCCGAAAAAACACTTTTTATGCCACCAATCAGGGACTGCAAAATTTTTTTGCCGCCATCGGTGAGAATCCGCAGATTTTCGGGATTTGTGAGGCATTCGCCGAGTGTGGCCATGATTTCGATTGCCGCATTGACGATTTTCGGCAGATTTTCGACGATTACCGTCACAAGACTCTCAACAATTTTAGGTACTTCTTTCAGCAATTCGGGCAGAGAATCAATTATAAATTGCGCCAATGTCACTATAATGGACAGTCCGGCGGTGACAAGGTCGCCGAGAGTTGACGGGTTTGTTAATACATCGATAATTTTAATTATTATTCCGGTGACAGTCGGGACGAGTGACGGCAGATTTTCGGCGATAAATCGGCTTAAACTCTCTATAATGTTGACCGCAGATTCCACGAGGAGCGGCAGACTGTCAATAATTCCGGTGGCGATTTGTACAATAATTTCCAGCGCAACCGTAAGAATTTGTGGCAAATTGTCGGTCATGGACGAACTTATAAAAGATATAATTTCGTTAGCGGCTGCAAACAATTCCGGCAGTGACTCAATCAGAGTATTTCCGATTCTTTCAATGATTTTTGCCGTAGAATCGGAAATTTCGGGCAGTGCCTGAATCAGTGCGCCGCCTAAAATTCCGACAATTTCGGCGATTCCCGAAACGAAAAAGGGAAGAACTGTTGAAATCGCATCGGCGGCAATAGTCAGGATTTCGGCTATATTTCGGGAAATTTCCTCACCTTTGGAGCGGAAACCGGAAATAATCGAAATCGCCATATCAATTCCGGCGTAAACCAGCTGATGATATGAATTTTTCAGGAAATCGACGATTTTTCCCAGTATTTCGGAAAATTCTTCAACCGCTGAACCGGCGTTCCGTGAAATTCCTTCGGCAAATTCAAGGACGAGTTTTAAAGCGGATTCGGCTATAATTGGTGTATTTTTTAACAGACTTTGTTTAAAAGCCTGCACTAAACTGTAAACTATTTTTACAATTTTTGGGACATAATCAGTAATTCTTTTAATTATATCGTCGATTGTCGGTTGAATCAGCTTTGAAAGACGCTGCATAGCAGTCCCGAAATCCGCCGATTTTAAGGCAATTGTGACCCTTTCAAGACCTTTTGTTCCGATTTGTACGGCGTCTCTGAGAGCCGGCGTAACTTTGTCGGAAAGCGAGATTTTCACGCCCTCCAGTGCGGATTGAAAAAGCGTGATATCGCCCGCCAGATTGTCAAGCTGAGTGTCCGCCATTTTTTTGGCTGCACCGTCGGAATCGGCTATTTTTCGGGATAAATCTTCATATCGAGTGCCGACGTTTGACAAGAGTGCTTCAGCGGATTTCAGGTCACGGGCGTTAAAAATCGTGGTCAGAATCTGGTCACGCTCCGCCTGTGTCGCCAGACTTTCCATGCCGCCACGGAGGTCAAGAAAAACGTCGTTAAGTGAGCGCATATTTCCGGCTTCATCATAGAGCGAAATTCCCATAGAATCGAGCAATTCGGCGGCTTCTGTGGTCGGCGAAATCAGCGAATTAAGCATATTTCTGAGAGCCGTGCCGCCCTCGCTGCCCTTGATGCCGTTGTCCGCAAGAATGCCAAGCACCGTGGCGAGTTCCGTCGTTCCGCCCTTAAGTTTTTTCGCCGTTCCGCCAACGGTCAAGATAGCATCGCCTAACTGCGCAACCGACGTGTTGGAGCTTGAGGACGCCGCCGCCATTTTATCGACAAGTTCGGCGGTTTCGTCGAGCGAAAGACCAAGCGCCGACTGTGAATCGGTGACCATGTCGGAGGCGTTGGCGAGCGAAATTCCGCCAGCTGACGCCAAATTCAGCACATTCGGGAGCATGGAAACAGATGTTTCAGCGTCGTAACCGGCAAGCGCCATGTAGTTGAGGGCGTCGGCGGCTTCGGTGGCGGAAAATGCCGTGGAATTGCCCATTTCAAGCGCAAAATCACGCAGACCTCCGACATCTTCGACGGATTTTCCCATTGTTGCGGCGACCTGCGCCATGCTTTTATCGAAATCCGCTCCGGCGTTGACCGATTCTTTCAGAAAATTAACGCCCGTTGTAGTGACTTTTGCGGCGATATTCTGTAAAATTCCGACCGTATCGCTGAAAATTCCGCTTACTTTTTCGGGAATTTCGGCGAGAAATCCGCCGACCGTTCCGGCAACATTTTTGAAAGATTCGCCGATTTTAGACGGTAGTTGTTTAATCGACGTTCCGACGTTTTCGGTCATGTTTGCAACGTTTGATTTTGTTTCGTCGGTAAATTTTTTTATAGGCGTGCCATCAGGTGCGGTCACTTCGGGCGCTGGCGTGCGAACCTTTAAATTATCAAATATCGACGCAAAACCCCTTTTTGCGGTGTTAAGTTCCTTTTCAAATTCGTTTAAATTCAGCTCCACAGCCGCCTGAAGTCTGAAAACTTCTTCCGCCATTTCCGCACCTCCACTTTTTAGACACGTGTCTATTTATTTTGCGACAAGTCCTGCATTTGCCGTAATTTCGGCGATAATTTGCCCTACTGATTTATTTTCCGGTGGTTTGTATGCAAGTATTTCGTTTAAAGTTTTAGCTATAGTATGTCCACCGGCGAAACGTGCAGTATTTTCGGCAATAACTTTCAGACAATTACATACATAATTCTGATAGATAAACTGTTGATTTTTATATTTTATAAAATAAAATATATGTTGAAAAAAATAATCTGTGCCGAAAGCCTCCAGCTTATGCAAATCAATATTTATTACAGCATTTTGGAAATCTTCTGTAAATTGAGAAGCGTAGTAAAAAAACTGACCACCCTTTTACTGTTAAAAATATTAACTAATTCAATTATGCCGTCCTCCCCGTCATTTTCGGGGTTCAGCGCCGCAAATTCATCACCTGTCATGAAGCACATTTCACCGCATAGTGCCATAGTTTCATCAATATTATTTCCACAAATATAACTTATAATTTCAAATATGTTATCAGAGCTGTTTGCGGCTGTATTTCGGCATTTTTCCTTTATACGTGAAATGCCGTCGGCGTATTTCCTGACCCTTTCAGCGATTTTCAGCGACTGGGCGGCGAACTCTTTAGGTGTACAGTTTGCAAGAGTTTTCATTAAAAGACCTCCGTTAAATTTAAATTTTTATTTAAGTAAAATTTTACGTCATTATGACGTTTTTTAAGTGATTTCAGGTTCGTTTTTTGGTGATTTTATAAAAATTTCAAATGGTGGTTCATCGATGTTGTCAAGGTCATAATGTCCGGTAAATTCGTAAGAGAATGTGCCTTTACCGTCCTTGGAGGACTGCCATTGAAAACCGCCCGTGGACAGCGCATTTTTCACATGGATAGCCACAAAACCGCCATTTTTCGCCGAATAATCGCCAACAAGCCAAATATCATGGAAGTCGTCTTCAGTCAGGGCAGAACGGGGGAGAATATGCGCTCTGTCCGTGGATAAATCCGCCGCTGCGCATAGTTTTTGTGCCGTTATACCGTCAATCGTGACAAACGAACCACTCAACGTAACAGTATAGCTCGTGATGCGCTTCATCTGTCGGGTATTGCTCGGCACGTTGTCGATGTCCTCGCCAAAATCGCTAAATTCAGGGGTTGCCGAAAAGCTGTTACCGCCGGTTGTAGCCCCAATTATAGCGGTTTTTTCGTATTCGCCGGTGTCTGCATCAAAATCTGTCAGGAGAATACCGGCATTAATCTGGATTGACTCGAATGTATCGGGTCGAATTTGCGTAAATTTTGACATTTTTTACCTCAACTTTTACTTTAATTTTCTGTAAAAAAATCAGCCATAAAGGTTAAAATTTTCCTTTTTGTTAAGTAATCGCCCATACTGACCGCAAAGGGTGTACCACGTCGCAGCCATATTTTACCATCAGAGCATTGAAGAAGGATTCCGCCATTGCCTGTTTTTCGAGAAATTTCGTCCGTTTTGGCATTGATTTCCGTCCATGATTGCGAGCGATACCAGAGCGAACAGCAGAAATTAACGGTATATCCAAATAAATCGGTTTTTAGTTCGTAAGTCAGGTAGGGAAGAGGTGCGTTTTCCGGTACGCTGTTTTCTTCATACGCCGGCAGTCCAAACCCCGAAAAATAACGATATATTGCCTCAAAACGATTCATAGTATTAACCTTTCTTCAGCGGTCACCTGTCGCATATCCAGTCCGGAGGTTTCGGGCGAACTCAAACCATCGGAAGTGATTCGGAAAATTTTTCCGTCGCTTTTTCGTTTGATTAAATCATTAAATTTAAGTTCGATATTACGTTGTGTGGTAATAGTATAAGTGACGTTTTTTTCCTGTTTTTCGGCATTTTCCGCTTGTCCGGAGTGTTCACGCCTGACCGCCGCCCTGAATATTTTCCGGTCAGTTTCTGCCAAAATATGACCACCTTCATTATCAAAAATAACTGACGTGACAATATAATAAAAATCCTCAAAACTGTTATTGACCAAATTTATACAACCACAATCCTTTTATAATAAATTATGTTAATTAATTTTACGATAACAATTCATGCCTTGTTTTATTCTGTGTTGCCATTCTTGCATGAACGTCGGCGCAGAAGTCGGCAACGTATATGAATAACCGCCCCACGATTCAGAGGCATAACCCTGAAAATTTCCCGATAATTCGGCAATTTTTGCGTTGAAGCGTTCCACCTCGTCGCACAGTCTGACGAAATCCGGCGGCACGTCCATGACCCAGACAGCCCCCGTAAAAGTTTCATTTTTAAGACGTTTCAGGTCATCAGGGTCATTGCAGTACACACCATTGTTAAGGGAAGAACCTGTTATTCTAAAATATTGTCCGTTATTTATAAAATCGACATTTATTATATTGTCATGAATAGTATATGTATTGTAGAAAATGTGATTTTTATCTGTGAAAAAATTGTGTAAAATAGTACACATTCGTGTAATATCTGTCATTCGGAGTCAGTACCTTTCGCAGGTTTTTCGGCTGTATTTCCGCTAAAATCCACGACTGAAATTCCGTCAATATATTCTGCTGCAAGTGATATGCCGGTAACAGTTATTAAATCAGAAACCATATTGTGATGATTTCCATTGACGTAGACAGCTATTAAATTAAGGTCGCCATCGGTTCGGAAGTTAAAACCGGCTTTAGTAAAATCATTATCTGTAGCGTCAATATATGACATGACAATATTTTCAGCCGGAGTAGCAATAATTTTACTGAATGGGACTCGTGAACTAAGAAAAAGTCTCGAAAAACCGAGGAAATTTGAAAGATAGGTCATTCCAAAATCATTTTGAACTGTAATATTTGATGCACCAAGATATCTGTAAGCGTCCAATGTATTACAGAATCCAATAATCCCGGAATAACCCTTGTCCATGTCCTCCCACTTGCTCTGAACCTGACCGAGAGCTTCAGCAAGTGCCATCTGGAAGTCGGTTTCATTAATTGATTTTGTAAGAGTACCGGTAAGCAAGAAACTTGTGAACTTATTCATTAAACGGGCTTCCAACCGGTAAATCATGTCATCGTCGGCGGCTTGAATTGCCGAATTATAGCCATGTTTGGCGATTGCTTCAAGTGAAACTCCCACCGCTTGCTTGTCAAATTCGAGTATTCCTATAGGAGTAGTGGAGTATTCAATTTTGTTGTACGGAATTGCCTCGCCCTCGCCGACGGCGGTGGTGTTCAGCGTGACCGCCGCCGATTTTGCCGTGAGTTGCGTTCCGGCGGCGAGCTTTTCAAGGCGGATTGAACCGAGCAAATCACGCAAAATGCCTATATCACGGGTAAATCGGGACACAAAATCGACTTCACGGACGGCGGTTAAATTAGTTGATTTAATTAAATTTTCCATGTGTTTCATCTCCATTAAATGCCGAAAATTCGGGGATTTTCGGCAATAAGTGCTTGACGTTCAGCGGTATTTTTAATCGCCATAATTTTATCTTTCGTCCAGCCACCGCCGGAGTTCGATGGCGGGGTAGCCGGTGAGTGCGATAAATTTTCAATTTTCGGCGTAAAATAGCTGAAATCGGCGTCTGCCTGAATTGCAGAAATGACCTCGTCCACGTTGGTCGGTGAGCCGTCATCACCGGTCATCAGTTGGCTGGCGAAGTCGCTTTTATTGGCGATAAGACGGGCGGCAGAAGCAGAATATCCCGATTTTTCGAGGTTTTCCGCTAATAAGGTGCGGCGGCGTATCGTATCGCTCTGAGATTTCATTTCTTCAATTTCTTTTTCCCTGATAGCTAATTTTTGGCTTAATTCAGCGGTTTTTTCAGTGTCTGCATGTAATTCGTCAAGTATCGCTGATATTTTATTTTCTTCAATATCTAAAGACATAAGGTATTCCCTTGTAACCGACATTTGTTGACCTCCTTTTTTTGCCTGTTTTCAGGCAAATCTGATTTTTAATCGTTAAAATATTTTTTTATTACGTTAATATATTCAATTTTATGGTCGTCTATAGCGTTACGCAGAAAATGGGTCGGTTTTATACCGTGAGTATAATGACCTTTTCCGTTTTTGTCAATCCACACCCACGGCGTTTTTCTGCCATTTATAGCGAAAATTCCCGTTCCGTACTCCACGTAAACGGGGTACGGAGCGCCGTTTGAAGTTAAATTAGTTCCTATATATACGATGTCATCAATAATTTTATATGTAAGACTTTGTCTTAACATACCACCGTGATATTTTTCAATGCCCGTCGATTCAGGCGTGCCGACCGGCGCATTAACTCTTGCATGACAAACCGCACGTTGTCCGATTTCTTCAAGTGCAGCGTCTATTTTTTGCCTGATTTCCGCCAAAATCTGTGAAGTGTTATCATTCATTTTATTGCCTCCGTTTTAGTTAAATGAAAAAAAATTCTTGAAACTCTTGACAAAATCCGAAAAATATTATATAATGTAGAAAATAAGTTTAATATTGTGCTATATATCGTCAAAAACTGCAACGGTACAGCATCGGCAGTTATAAACTTCTGCCGGATTTCCGTTAGGGTCGCCCGGATATTCAAGACCATTGGAAAATTTTTCGCCGATAGCGGCAATTTGTCCATTTATAGCCATGTGTGAAGCTCTGGTGTGTTTGTCGGTTGCAGAAAGCCAGCTGTGTTTTATCGTCATACCCATTTGCTGACAGCGTTTATAACCGTGCATACGCCCGACGTTCTGGGCGGTTGTGACCATTGTTGCGGCGGTTCGTGTTGCAGATGTGCGGTTTGTGTTGGCTATTTTTGCAACTCTTTTGGCGATTTCGTCGATTGATTCGCCGTTCACGATGCCTAAAGCAATTGCGGAATTTATTTTCTTTAAATTGTATCGCCGGTCGTGAATTTTAGTTTTCGGCAATAAATCGGGGTTTTCCTGAATAAGAAGTCTGACCGCATTTTCATTGAAAATCAGAAAATTAATGTCTATCTTGTAATGTTCACCGATTCTACTAACTGTATAATTATTGTTGAGACAGTAAATTTCCGGAAGATTTCTATTTGTTATATCGGTGGCGTTGAGGTCGGTTTCTGTTAAAATTTCTGACAAATTATCAAGCCTTTTTCGCTGATATTTTCCGATAAGAAGTTTTTCCGTTAACCATTCCTGATATTCTTCTTGCGTGATTTTGCCGGTTTCAAGCCTTTTTTTCATTTTGATACTTTCGGAGCAGGTTTCCGGCATATTTTCTATTAAAGAGTTATAAGCCTGACCGTAAATGTCTTTTAATTCCGCAACAATTTTATTAAAGATGTCTTGCGTTGCAAGATATGCGCTATCAAATTTCATTGGTCAAATCAGGTGAATACTCGTCGATAAGTCCCAGTGCTTCGTAAATCAGACGTGTTGCCATTTCGTCGCCGATTTGTGGCGATATTGCTGCAATTTTTGTGACGTATTCCAGTTCATTTATATTGTTTGGACGTTTAAAATGAAACGGTTCGTTTTCGTCAAATCCTTTAACTTTCAGGCAACCTCGGATAAATGCCGAAATATAGCGCTCTATTTCGTCGCATTTCAGATTGAGATTTTCATAAGCCGCCTTGATGGCAACTGTTGTGATGTTCTGGGCGGAGATGCTTTCCGTATCGACGGCGCAGAAATCTGTGAAAATCTGTCGGCGCAGAACGCCTAATACCGCCGAAAACGCTTCATGATTGGTGGTAATCTCCTCTTTTTTCAGTTCGACGTCTTCCGGCGTGTGTATAATCCGGCGGTAAATTATGTCTGCCACTAAATTCAAATCGTCCTGCGGTGACATTCCTTCAGCGTTGCGGAGCGTCCAGTATACCGTGTTTGCGTCAATACAATTAACTAATCCCGACAAAACCACATCATAGGCGAAAAGTTTCGCACGATTTCCGACAATTGATGATTGATTACTTATAAAACCCATGGGAACTATAGGAAAAGTCGGGTAATTATTATCATATGATAAAAAAGTACCCTCCGCCTGACTGCAATGCCGACGGATTCTGTATGGCATTTTTTGGCGATATATCTGCAAATTTCCGGCATTATCCGTCTTGTATTCCGTGAAACCGTCCGGCTCGTAAAGCGTCGCACGGAGCGGCTTTTCAGGTGCTAAACGCCAGTAACGCACGCCAGCTTTAAGCGTTCCGTCGTCTTCATCACGGAGCGGCGCAAAAATCGGCTCGTTTCCGTTCACTTTGCAGGCGCAACACATCGGCAAAATTCCGTTATCCGTGACTAACCCGTATGCTTCGCCGTCATTGGCAGCGTAAATCAAAATTTGCTGCAATATATAGTCAAATTCAGCCCCTCCAAGAGACTTTTTCAACTCGGCGTTGCTAAAACTCACGCCGTTTCCCAGCTGATACGACACGAGTTGATTTATTAACAAATGGTAAATATTTGAAGTTAGTTTATGATTTGGTGAGACAGTATCGGCGTGTGCGTTGCCGTTCCGGTCGTAGACGACTTTTTTTATTGCCTCTAAATCGGGGTCATGTCCACGGTAAAAAAGCCCCGAAATTACGCCGTTTTGATAAATTTCGCTGTTTTCATGTGCAGATATTACATTCTGTATAAAACGGATTTTTCCCGAATTATCGCCGATTTTTTGCAAATCGTTGTAGGTGTACATTATGCCTCCCATTTAGTTAAAAGAAAAATTTTTCTTGAATCCCTTGACAAAAAAATAAAAATATTGTATAATAATGAAAAAGTATATTCTGTGTTATGCAAATTTTGTAATATATGTGTATTTTTGGCGAGAATTAGCGAAATATCGGACGGCGTCCATGCAGTGATCGTTGATTTTTAGTGGGGTATCGCTTTCCGGGCGGCTGGTATCCCATGAATAACCGGCGAATTCCTCTATTGTATGAGCGCATTTGTCGCTGAACGTAAGTTCTCCGGCGGCAAGCATTGACGAAACTTTTGCGATGCCCTCGACAACGTTGTTTTTTGCCGGTTTTACGGAAAATCCGGAGCGTCTGCACTCAGTTATAAGTGCAGTTGCTGACGGGTCAATATAAACGGTTGTGGGCTGAACGTTGCCTAACCATTTCCGTAATTCGTTTACAAGTTCTGAAACGGTTTTTTGTCGATGGCTGTCACGTCCTGAATAGTACCATTCATTTAGGCAAATCCACCGGTTTTTGTGGGTTTTGTCCTTGCGCCATAATAAAAAAACTGTTGCATTTTGAATTCCGTAATCTGACGAAACGTAATAATCGCCGGTAGTTTCGGGCGTTTTGTGAATAATGTTAATGTTTTTATCAAACATATCATAAATAAGACCGTCCGCCGCTGACCAGTTGCCGAGTATGTAACGTTCATAAAAAATGCCGGAATATAGCCTTTTGTAGCGGTTTTTTATATTTTCGTCCAGCGCCGGATTATCATTCATTGAAAATTTAAGGCGTAGGGCGTTTTTCCCGTCAGCTTGCGAAATCCACGATTTATAAAACCAGTGCGCCGGACTGTCGGGGTTGCAGTTGAACCAAATTCGGGAGCCGGTCACGGAGCATCGGGCAATTGCTTGATTTACGAAACTTTGCGGCATAAGCGTTACTTCATCGAGCATGACGCCGGAGAGCGTTGCGCCCTGAATCGTTTTATATGAAGAGCTGTCACGACCGCTGAAAAAATAGTAGCGATTAACGCCGTTTTTTGCCGGTATTTCGATAAAATTTTTTCCCTGACGAATTGTTACAATTCCTTCAAGCCAGAGCTTCATTGGTTCAATAATGTTGCGCTTTAGGCTGTCGAGCGTTCTTCCGCATAGTGCAAAATCCGCATTACTGAAATTTTCCGCACTCCACAGCACAAAACCGATAGTCATCGCCATAGTTTTTCCGGAGCGCACAGCCCCATCACATATGACGGCGTCAAAATTTTTAGTATTAGGACGACACCACCACAACATTAATTCAAGCTGACGGTCAGAAAAGTTTTTATAAATCATTTAACTTGTCCTGGATGATTTCAAAAAAATTTGTTTTGCCGGAATTTTCCGAATTTTCGGGAAAAATTCCGTTTGTCAGCTTAGAAATATTGTGTTCTGCCGAAATTAATTCTTGATTATTTTCAATAAAATTATAAAGTTCCGTATGACGTTTTTTAAACTCCAGGGCCAACCGCTTTCTTTCGTCGGGGTCGGGAGTATTCAAAAAAGATTCAAAAAAAGATTTACAATTTGTATAATCTGCCTTTTGGAACTTTTCAAATCCTGAAATTCTTGTCAGAAGTTTATTAGTATCCAGGTTTTCAGATTTCATTTTTCCTCCATTCCTCAATGTATCGCTGTTCATGGCGTGGCAGAAACGGCACGCCGCCGGAGTAGAACCCCAAAAAATATTTTACATTCCGTATATGGCAGATTTCGCAGTAAATTTTATCGGTCATTTCGCATTTCAGAAAAAGATAATTAGGAAAAACCACTTTTTTAAAAGGTTTTCCAGACTTTCCGACTTCGGTTTTTTGTGGCATAATGACATTAAATCCCCGTCTTTTCAATTCTCTGTATACTTTTATTTCACGTCCGGTGGCAACAAAAATCACGTACATTTTCATTGTCGTTTTTCCTCGATAAATTGCTTGATTTCGGCATAAAGTTGTGGTTTTTCGTCATAAAGTGCGCCAAAAATCATATTATCAAATTCCTGAAAAATTTTCTCAGAGTCAATTTCAATTTGTTTTTTGAACGCCACCGCCCTAATTAGAGCTGCTGTATTTTTTATCAGTTTTTCGAGACTTTCGACGTTTAGTTTTTGGCTGTTTATAGCCGTTAAAATCTGATTCTGAAGTAAAATCAAAATAGCGTCAGTTACGTCAGAATTACGGAAATTTTCGCATTCTGCCATAATCATTTTAAAATTTTCGTGTGCCATTTTCAGATTTTCGAGAGTTTCATTCAGTCCGGCAGCGTATCTCTGGACGCTGGAAATAGAAATTTTCGTACCGTTTTCCTGAATAAATTTAGCTATTTCGCCATATGTGAAATCAGATTTTATCATTTCATCGACAGTTTCACGAATATGCGACGGTAGTCTATTTATTGTCGGGTGATTTCGATTTTTCTTCATATATCCACGCATTCATCTACAAAAGCACCGGCAAGAAGTTTAATTCCGTTGGCGGTGAGCTTGCCTTCAATCGAATCAAAATCGGCATCAGCCAGACAAGTCGGTGCTTTGGTTTCGGCGTTCCGAAGGTGCAGATAGCCCGCCTCAAAAAGATAATTGACGCTGTTTTCAATTTCGTTTTTTTCCATGTTGAGTGCAAACTGTAAATTTTTTAACTTATTGTATTTGGTCTTCAGAATGTTTATAGTGCGAAGTACTGAACCGTTGTTTTCTGCGAAATTTCGGGCAAAAATACGCCTATTGAGTGTTTGTTTATCCGTTGCCAATCTCTCCTTTTACTTCCAGCAGAATATCCATGATTCTGTCAAGTTTCCGCCGGTTTTCGTTCTGTTCACGGAAAAAATCTTCTTTTGTGATGTAATCTTCCTTAATTTTTTCAATATCACGCTGACAGCGTTCCAGTTCGTCGATGGTACGTTTTAGAAAAATGCCTGTAATTACGCTTGAAATCGCCAAAAGCGCTACTATTAAATATGTTAAGTTCATTTTGCCTCCAAAAAAAGCTATACTAATTGTATAATTAGTATAGCATACTGAATTTAATATGTCAAGCAAAATATTTTAATAATTAACGTTTTTGCCTTAAAATAGACCTGATTCTATTTTCAGTCAACTGATATTCCTGAGCAAGCTGGCAATAATTTGAACCGTTAAATTTTTTACAGATTTCCTGATTGCGTTCATTTCGCACGACCGTCTCAGGCTTGTTGACGTAAATATAGCTTCCGCCGAAATGCCGTACAAGTTTTTTGTAGGCTTCCAGCCCGATGACGTTTGCAATTTCCTTTTTATCGTTTGTCAGCTGTTCAAAACTAACTATTTTTTCGATGTCCACCATAAGAAACACCCTCCTTTTAAATATTTTAACATATATTTTTGTAACCGTCAATATACAAAATGTATAATTAAAATAACAGTGCAAATGCGTTGCATTTGTCGTACCATGAGGGGGATTTTTATTTTTGTAAACAGATGGGAACTACTTCCTATCCGAATTAGAAAAAGTTCCGGACTTCCGAACCCTTTTTTAAAGAAATCTTTTCATTTTTATACTATCTGTATTAAAAGGGCGTTTACATTGAAAAAAGCAATTTAAATGCTGTTTTTCGGGAAATTATAAAGAAACTATACAGAATGTAAACGTATGTAAAAGCGAATCGAACATAAAATTTAAGAACTTAGAATCCTGCTTGAAAATTTGCTTTTCAAGGGGATATTTTTTACACCTTGGAACATCTGACATAGCATTATGGGAAAAATTTCCTTCTGTGATTTTGGCTATATATAGATTTTTGCGGCTTTTTCTGGATTTTACCGGCTTTTTTCATTTTTTGAGTTTTAGCGTGTTGAGTTATAGCGAGCTTTTTGTTAGCATCGGCTGATAATTGTGGATAATACAAATATGTTTACTAAAAAATATTTAAAACTGAGTTTAATCAGGACAAAAAATCAGAAAAATAATTCGTGGAAATCCAAGTTGAAACATGAAATTGATGATGTCATAAAAATAGCTGTCGACTTTTATGATTTTTTCATCAATGCCGACCGTTTCTGATATTTATTGCAGCATTTAGAAACCGTACCAATAGCTTGCAATAAGAGAAAAAATGTGATATAATAGAAAATACT
>JAMPEF010000120.1 GCA_023665275.1 Alistipes senegalensis
CAATGAAAATATTTGGAGAGGCTATCAAGTAAGGACTAATATTTTTTACAAGCTGGAAATTCTCTGAATTGTACAATTTTTTAGGGTTGTTATTGTGCATAGTGCTAAATCCGACTATAACACAATGAACGTGTGCTTTCAAGGTCGCTTCACTATCCCACCGGAACGTCCTGTATGCAAAATCTATAGACACTCCAAAACGCTCACAGAGAGGCTTCCAGACGCTTGCAACCTGTTCGCCTTGTGTTATACTGTTGGTTGACACAAAAGCCGTCTGAATGCCTGTAGAGTGCATCAGAGACGATGATTTGAAATACCAACCGGCTACATAGTCAATTTTGCCGGCGGTCTTGTATGGCTTACCCTTTTCGTCAACATAAATACTCAAAATATCCGCTTTTTGTTCCTTACTCTGCAAAGAGTAGCCGACAAAGGGCGGATTTCCCATAATATAGGACAATTTTTCTTTAGGCACAACGTCCGCCCAGTCAATGCGGAGAGAATTACCCTCAACAATATTCGCATAAGACTTTAACGGCAGAAAGTCAAGGTCATGTTCAATTATTTCTTCCGTTTCTCTCATCATCTGACTTTCGGCAATCCACAAAGCCGTCTTTGCAACAGTAACCGCAAAATCGTTGATTTCTATTCCATAAAACTGATTTATGCCGACTTTGATTAAACCGTCCATATTAAACATCTTCTGTCCGTCATAAATCGCCCTCAGAGCCTCGTTTTCAAGCCGTCTGAGTGATATGTAAGTTTCGGTAAGGAAGTTACCAGAGCCACACGCAGGGTCTAAGAACGTTAGTGATGCGAGCTTGTTACGGAAGTCCTCCAGATGTGCGAAACGTGTCTTATTGACTTTAATTTCAAGAATATTTTCAAATTCAGCCTTTAAATCGTCTAAGAAAAGCGGGGCAATTACCTTGTGTATGTTCTCAATGGACGTGTAGTGCATACCGCCTGAACGTCTTGTATTGGGGTTCAGAGTGCTTTCAAAAACTGCTCCGAAGATTGTCGGCGAAATATCCGCCCAGTTGAATATCTTGCTTGCACCGTTTACCAATAAATCTACAATTTCATCTGTAAATCGTGGGATTTCTATATTTTCTTCCGCAAACAGTCCGCCGTTGACGTATGGAAACGCTGTCAAATCGTCATCAAGATATGGGTCACGTTCTTCCGGTTTTGTATCGAGGACTTGAAACAGTTCAATCAATGCTTTTCGCACATCTTTTACGGAAAATTGTTTCAAATAATTTCCGAACATCTTATGTTGTCCGAAAATTCCGGCATCTTCCGCATATAAACAGAAAACCAATCTCACACAAAGCATATTCAGACTTTTTAGCGTTTCCGGACTATCAGGGTTCTTGTATTGCTTTAGTATCAAGTCATACAGCTTGCCGACTAATTCTCCGGCTTTTAGCGATATTTCCATTTCTTTTCGGATATTGTCATTGCCTGTATCAACTAAGAATTGCTGTCGATAATATTCTTTTGGTAAGTCTTTTAAGAAAATCTGTTCCGGCTCACAATTCGGCTTTTCCATGTCATAAACAAGAAACTCCGAGAAGTTACAAGTCACCACCCAACGAGGACGTTTTGAGTATGGAAGTTCTGATGCGTAGCGTTTAGCCTGTTGGAACGGCGTTAAAAGTGTGCCATCTGATTGCTTAATACCTTTTCTTAGGTCTTTGTTAATGCTTTTCTGTTCAATCATGACGTGCGTTGTTTCAATATATCCGTCAATAAAAGCTGTATGGTCTAACTTGACTTGTTCTTCAAAAGAAATGTACTCTGTCACGTCCGGAACACCTAAGACGTTCTGCAACAGGTCTAACCAAAACTTCTGCGATTCGCCCTTTTCATAACCCTTGTCCGTCCAAAGCTGTACAAATTCTTTTGCTGATTTTTTCTTTGTATCGGTCATTTTCAGCCTCCCTTAAACGCTATATAGTAAGCTGATTTGGGTCGGCATTCAGACACTCCGGCTTGATATCAAGATTAATCTTGAAAAACGAATTTCTGCCCTCTATACGTGTGTTTGTGATTAAACCAAGTTTTTCAAGGTGTATCATTGCCGTGCCGACGTGCTGTGGCGTATCAGACAATATGACAGCAACTTGTGCCTTTGTACGTTCTTCACCCTCTGCCAGTACAAGCAAGCACCTGAACTCACACGGAGTTAATTTCTGCTGTGCCAACAAAAGAAAATAGCCTTTTTTAAAGCTCAATGGATTTTTTTCAATGCGATTTCTGCCCATTTACTTTCCTTCTTTCTGATTTTTTCTTAATTATATCATGGTTTTTATTGGAATGTCAAGTTACAAAATTATTACAAAAAAATATTATATATATACTGTTTTTGAATTATATAATATACATTTATTTTATTAGTGTCTGAACTTTATTATATAATATTTATTTATTGCATAATATGTTATAAAATTTTATTGTATTTATGTTAATTATATATTATATAGTATTAATTCATTATTTATATCATAATTATTAACTGTAATAAAAATATATTTTAATTTTGATATAAATTTATTATATAATAAATTTATATTATATATCATATATTTATTTTGTTTATAGTATTTTTATATTATACAATATTTTTTTGTTTCTATTATAATATTTATTTATTGCAATAGAACACTTTTAGAGAAGTGAAAATTTTTTTTTATTTAACAAAAGTAAGTGCATATCTGAAAAAATGCACAAAAAAAATAGGTTGTCAGAGGTTGTCAGAGGTTGTCAGTTGCACTGTCAACCATTTTTTTACGATATATAGCCACAAAACAAAAAAAGGTTGTCAGGTTGACAGTGAATTTCTTGTAAAAGTTTGAAAAAGTGCTTTTTTTCACTTTTTTGTTACCATTTTGTAACTATTAGTACTTACTAACTATAAAAAATTTAGAGTTTAATAGGAAATAACTGTCTACCTGTCAACCTTTTGCTATTTTTTCCCATAAAATAGAGAAAAAAACGGTTGACAGTTAGAAAAATGCACCTGTCAACCTAAATGTCAAAATTTGGCTATAAATAGGCAAAAATACGGTTGACAGTTAATTTTTAGTAACTGTCAACCTCTATTGTGCAAAATACACAAATACAAAGAAAAAAGCCCTATAAATAGGCAAAAAAAAGGTTGACAGGTACATTTTTACCTGTCAACCTACCTGTCAACCTACCGTCAACTATTTATATTACTGTATCATATATCCTATATTTGTATGGTAAAATCAACACTCTTGATACTGTTCCATTGACTTTCTTCTTTTTGCTTGTATAGCCATATTTGCTTAATACTTTTCCAATAACGCTTGCATCATATTTTAAGTTGTGAAGCTGAATAAATTGTAATACTGTCATTTCTTTGAATGTGCAGATGTAACCCTGCTCCTGTGTTTGCTGTTCTTCTAATATGTCCAATACTTCGCATTCACTTTTCATTGGCTTTACAAATGTAGAGTTACGCTTTTCAAGGTATTGTTTTTCGTCTTCGTCAAGTCTGAAACAGCTTGCCTTCTCCTCATCTTTGACAATATGATATATCTGCGACCATAGCTGTAATGCGTCAAATGGCTTGATTTGCGTGTTGTAGTCTATTACAA
>JAMPEF010000121.1 GCA_023665275.1 Alistipes senegalensis
CCTGAGCCTGCTCCTCTAAATTTTTGTTTATGCGGTTGTTGATTTCTATTTTGTCATCTAGGACAGAGAGCATAGATGCAATACATTGTTGAGTAACTAAATCGCAATCCGGAATAACATAAGACATTATTGATGTTTTATCTCCTCGAGGCATTTTTGTTCCTTTTGATGTTACCATTGAGTATTCAAAGAAAGCATCATCTGCAAGAACATAATATAAAAATTTGGAATCTATACCATCTTTTGCTCTAATAACAAGTACATCATTAGAACAACCGCCGTTTTTGTTAGCATACCATATTTTTTTGAAATAAGGGCGGATATTTGATATTAAAATATCATTTTTTTGATATATTTGAGTTTTCAATGTAGTAGGTAATGTTGTTGCAGTAGTAATTCCTGCTTTATTTGGCAACATATTTTCAGTTGAAATATAGTTTTCATTTGTCAAGTCTTTCACAGGAACTTTACCTTTAACATAAATACATATATCTTGTAAACTTATAGCCATATATAAGCCTTTCTTTTAAGTTAACTATTGTCTATAGATTTCTTTATAAATTCTGTTATAAATTTCAAAAACGTTTTTTCTTGTTCGTTTTTCATATCTTTTTCAGCAATTTTTGATAAAACATCAATAGCATTTTTATAATCATTTTTAGTTATACCATGTTTTTGATGACCAGTTTTCATAAAATACATTCTGTCATCAATTACTTTAAGAGTAATTTTCTTTAAAAAATCGCATATTTCAGTAGCTGATTTTACTTTATCAATGATAATCAAGATTTGATTATTTAACTCATCTCTCGTTATAATGTTACCTGTTTGATTTTTATAAAAACTGGCGAATTTATTAAAGTACATATCCAATAGCCCCCAGTTTTTCACGGATTTCATTTTCAAGCTCATGGGATTTTTTGAACATATCCGAAAGTTCAGAGGTCAGACGTTTCATTTTCTCGTCGAAAGGTTCACCATCATCTTCCTGCTCCTCAATACCTACATAGCGTCCGGGAGTTAAAATATAGTCCTGTTTTGCGATTTCGGAAATATCGGCAACAGCGGAAAATCCCTTGACTTCCTCAAGCGTGCCGTCCTGAAAAGCACTGAACGCATCGGCGAGTTTCTGAATATCATCATCTGTGAAATCACGGTGTTTGCGGTCAACCATATATCCCATTTTGCGAGCATCAATGAACAAGGTCTTGCCCTTTTGTTTTTTATTTTTACTGATAAACCAGAGCGTAACAGGAATTGTTACCGAATAGAAAAGCTGTGTCGGCAGTGCAACGATACCCTCTATCAAGTCAGCCTCGATAATATTCTTTCGGATTTCACCCTCACCGCTCGACTGCGTAGACAATGCACCGTTAGCAAGCACAAGACCGATTTTGCCGTTTGGTGCGAGGTGGTGTATCATGTGCTGAATCCACGCATAGTTGGCGTTACCTGCCGGTGGCGTACCGTATTTCCAGCGAATATCGTCTTTGAGTTTATCCTGTCCCCAGTTGGAGAGGTTGAACGGCGGATTTGCCATAATAAAATCAGCTTTCAGAGATTTATGTAAATCATTGAAAAAAGTATCTGCATGATACTGTCCGAAATCCGCATCAATGCCACGGATAGCCATATTCATTTTAGCCATTTTCCATGTATCAGCGTTGGATTCCTGCCCATAGACTGAAATTTTCTGTCTGTTACCCTGATGAGCCTCCACAAATTCAGCAGAATGTACGAACATACCTCCTGAACCACAGCAAGGGTCATAAACACGGCAGTTTTCAAAAGGCTGTAAAATAGCAACAATAGTCTTTACTATGCTTTCTGGCGTATAAAATTCACCGCCCTTGACACCCTCATAAGCTGCGAACTGCTTTATACAATACTGATAAGTCGTACCCAAAATATCACGGCTTGCGTCGCTCATATCCATATTTGTGAACAGGTCAACGACATCACCGAGAACACGCTTGTCAAGGTCAGGGCTTGCGTAATTTTTCGGGAGAACGTTTTTCAGAGTCTTGTTTTCTTCCTCGATTGCACGCATTGCATCATCAATAACCTGTCCGATTTCGGGTGTATGTGCCGCCGCAGAAACTACCGACCATCGAGCCTTATCTGGCACGAAGAAAATATTTTCCATCATGTAAGCATCGGGTTCATTTTCGAAACCGTCACCCTCAGTCACCAGTTCATTGTAGCGTTTTTCAAATGCATTTGATATGTAACGTAGAAAAATAAGTCCTACGATAACTTTTCTGTATTCAGCAGCAGGGATATGCCCCCACAAAACGCAGGCAGCGTCCCAAATCTGCTTTTCAAAGCCAATATTGGCATTATTCTTTTTATCCATATTCCACACTCCATTATACCTATAGGAAATACAAAGTAAAATATATTCTATTATATCACATATTGTACAACAAGTCAATATTTTTTTTAAAATTTTTCAGTATTTTTACACCAATAAATATAAAAAAAGCCTGCTCTATAAAGCAGGAGCAGGTTTCAATCAATTTAAAAATTTGTTATAACTTGCTGTAGTGCCATTTGATTTTTCTGATACTTCTGTATGAATACTCATCTAAATGTCAGGATGTAGACCAGCAGGCACTTACATACTCCGAAATCAAGGCTCTTTGTACCGGTGATGAACGTATCAAGGAAAAACTTATGCTTGACAATGATGTCAAGGAACTGCGTGTGCTTTCTGCTGAACATCAGAACACGGTCTTTGAAATGGAGGATAAAATCAAAGCATTTCCCGAAAAAGAAAAGAATTTACAGACTGCACTTAACAATCTTCATTCGGACAGGGAACATCTCAGAAAACTGCCGATTGATGAAGAAACGAAACTGCCCGTATTCAGAATTACTGTCGGTGAAACTGAATACACGGACAGAAAAGAGGCAGCAAAAGCATTTGAAACTGTTGTACTTGCAATCAGACAGGCTGACAGACCAGTAAAAATCGGTGAATTTCAAGGCTTTCCGCTGTCGGTTACAATGAACAGTCCGGCAATGGGCGGTGGAGTATCTGCCACAATCAGTGGTGCATATCCTCACACAACAAAACTGATTGAGAGTTTTGCACACAATCTCAGGCGACTTGAGGGCTGTCTGTACAACGTTGACCGTAAAATCAGTGATATAAATTCACAGCTTTCCAAACTTCGTGTTGATTTCAATGAGGCACAGAAAATTGTAACTGAACCGTTCCCACAGGAACAGGAACTTGCCGACAAGGAAAGCCGTCTGAAAACGCTTACTGAAGAACTTAATCAGGCTGCAATTGATGCAAAAAAGAACGCTCCGCAAAAAGAAAAAACCTGCTATTTTGAACGTGCCAAACTAAAAAAAGAGGCTATGCGTGTATCAAAGCAAAAAACCGACAAAAGCAAGGAAAAAGCTAAAAAACCGGAATCAATTGACTAAAAACGCAAAAACAGGCGGATAACATACAAAAATTATCCGC
>JAMPEF010000122.1 GCA_023665275.1 Alistipes senegalensis
ATTATACTATATATTCTTTTTCTTGTCAATATTTTATGTTAACACACTCTAATAATGATAATTTTAATGTTGGTAGTCTTTAGACGACTTTCAGCCGTTACTTGAACCTATCGGCTTTAGCCGATAGTGTTTCAGTTTACCAATTGATAAACATAATGTATATGAAAAATCCGCTTTTTTTTTTAAATATCGTTTTTTAGGTTTTGCTTCTATACACCACAATAGCCTGAAAACAGCTTTGAAAACTGATTCTTGACCGTATAGAACGTCCGTTCAATCGGTTTTGCCTTGGCGTTCCGGACGATAGCATTACGCATCTCAATGCCCAGACGTTTCAGGATTGTCGGCGGTTCAGACTGTTCTTCACTTTTTCTGCCGTGAGTTCTGTGACCTTTTCCGCCGATGTCATGGGTGAGAAATTCCCGTCCGTTGTCAACATAGATACATTTTGGCACACCGAATCTCATTATTCCGTGTCTGAGTGCAAGAATTGTTGACTGTGAATCCTGACTTTCTGTGATGTTCCAGCCGGTCATTACGTCGGATTTCGCATCAAGAAAAGCTGTCAGGTAAAGCCGGTGGATATTGCCGTTGTCGTCATATGACGATATATCAAACGTGTGATTATCTGCAATCCAACAGTCATTAGCTTCAAGATTATCATACATTCTCATTATATACGGTGAACGACGGTCACTGAACGCCTTTTCACCATCACGGAGCAGGGTTTTCACCGCATATGCGAGGTCTTTTTCTATGCGTCTCCGGAAAGTCATTTCACTGGGTATCAGGTCGAGAAGTTCCGGATAAAATTCCTGTGTCCACTTAATCGTTGAACGATAGGAGAGCGAAACAGTGGGTTTGTTTTCGTCGAGCCACTCATACAAAAAGTCATTCCATACTGATTCAGGAATGGTGGTATTGTTTTTGTTCCATGCACCACGAACGCCTAAAATTCCGTCATAATCGTTGTTTTTGTAAGCCGTCCACTTCCGGTAAAGTATTCGCTCGCTGATTTCAATGCCCTCATATTTCAGACGGCATTCTCCCACGAAGTTATGGTCAAATTCTGTCTTGCTTTTATACTGGGAGCGTCTGCTCTGCCACTCTTTGAGAAGTTCGCACCAGAAGTTAAGTCGTTTGCGTTCGTCAGCAGAAAGTTCCTCAAAACTCCTTGACTGTTTTTTGGTCTTTTTAGGCTTTTCAGGCTTGTTCTCTGTGAGTTCAGGTGCAAGTCCGGCATCTTTTCTTAGTTTGGCATAGTATTTAGCTTGCAGGTCTTCCGACAGGGTGGATACAGGTATCATGTATTTCATTCTTCTTTTGCAGTTGAGTTCCTGCTCAGTTTGAATTTTTCCGTCTTTACACAACTTTTTTATATATTGAACAGAGCAATTTTTAAGTTCTGCCATTTCCGCCACTGTTAAGTAGTCCATTTTTTCTCCTTTCTGCCGAAGCAGATACACTCCGACAAAAATTTTTTTTCATAGGTATTGACAAATTCGTGTTTCTGTGATACACTTAAAACTTACATTAAAGGAAGTGGCATTCTTCTTTTAATGTTTCGTTCTCCAGTTTCAGAGTGCTAATCACTGCTTCAAAATGATAGCCCTGAAGCTGGATTTTTTCTAAGTGTTTAATCAGGCGTGTGTTTATGTCAATAAATTTACGCTTGCTGATTGATACAGACTGCGGAATTTCTCTGTCCAGTCCTACATCTGAAATAAATTCAGATGTTGACTGTTCCAGCTCGATAAGCATCATGACCGTCTTATACTGTGCCTCGATATTGTCATTGAGTTCGTCACTCATCACAATTCCGGCAAGTGAATTGACTGTAGAAGTCACACTGTTCAGGTAAGCCTGTGCCTTGCATAAAAAGTTCATAAATTCACCTCTTTTCAGTTTTCAAGTTTCTTTCAGCTTGTGCCACTCTCGCCCCGTTCCGTCTGCTACCTTGCGATTCTCGTTGGTCGGTGACTGCTGTGTATTCCGCTGTGGGATAGGGCTTTTTTTATAGTGATGCCCTTCAGAACACTAACTGCTTTTCGGTCGTCAAACAACAGATAATCAACGCTGATATTCAATGCGGTTGATATTTTTACAATCATCTGCATTGACGGATTGAACCAGCCTCTTTCCAGACGTGAAACATACGGCTGTGTAGTATGTACAAGTTCTGCAAGTTCAAACTGTGTATAGCCGAGTTCTTTTCGGCGGTTTCTTATTTTCTGTCCGAAAGTCATAAAATCACCTCTCTTTTGTCAAGGAGCAGGTAATCAATACTAACACCAAGTGCCACCGCTATATTCACAATCATCTGAGTTGAAAGATTGAATTTATCGCTCTCCAACTGAGAGATATACGGCTGAGAAGTCTGCGTTTTTCGTGCGAGTTCTTCTTGAGTATAACCAAGCTCCATGCGACGTGACTTTACTTTCTGTCCCAGTGTCATAAAATCAGTCCTTTCTATTTACTTTTTAGGTTACTTGTGATAAAATTATACTGTGGCTTTTTATGCCCTCAAATATAAGCACCATTTATATTATACAACGTATAAACGCATTTATCAAGCTAAAAATGCTTTTATACGCATATTTATGAAAAGTAACTAATTTATAGGAGTTTTTTTTGTGTTTTATGACAATTTAAAAGCGATTTGTGAAAAACAGAACTTAAAAATAACAAACATAGTTATTGAATGTGGCGGTGCTCCTGGTAGCATCAATGGTTGGAAAAAAGGCTCTATGCCTAATAGTAGTATTGTAATAGCTTTAGCTATGCGTTTAAACGTATCTACAGACTATTTGCTATTAGGAAAAGAGTACCAATCAAATGCAAACAACAGCTTTAACAATAATAACATAGCATATGGTGAAAATTCTAAAGTTCAGGTTAACAGCAATGATGATGAAGAAAATGAAATTTGTATGGAGCTTTCAAAAATCATTAAAGCTCTTCCGCTGAAAGAGCGTTCTAAGTTAATTACGATGATTTATGATTTTGAAGAACAATACAAAAAATCGAGTACATAAAAAAATACAATATGTATAAAAATGATATGCGAACAGGTTCGCATTAAACTTGAAATTTGTTCGCATATTCGCATATCACTTTTGCTTGCTAAAATTGAATTTTTAGCCTGATACTTAGAAAAGTTTTTAAATTTTTAAAATCAATTTAAACGCTATTTTTAGGAATTTATACAATTTTTTAAAATCTTAAAACACTTTTTAAGTGGCATTTAAACGATTTTTAAAGAAAAATTTAAAAAGCCTCGAAATTGGATTTTTACTCCAAAATCG
>JAMPEF010000123.1 GCA_023665275.1 Alistipes senegalensis
TACTA
This sequence comes from Alistipes senegalensis, assembly GCA_023665275.1. Lineage (GTDB taxonomy): Bacteria > Bacillota > Clostridia > Oscillospirales > Ruminococcaceae > Ruminococcus. The sequence goes on from JAMPEF010000123.1 coordinate 6, forward strand.
CCTATTATATCGTATCTTTATTGATTTGTCTATAATGGAATTGCTGTAAGACTTGAACAACCGAAAAATGTATAATTTCCGATATTTTTAAGATTATGGGAAAGTTTTATGTCTGTAAGATTTTCACACTTATAAAATGTGGAATTTATATAGCATTCATCGTTAAGGGAATATACATTATCATTTCCAATACTTGTAACACTATCTGGTATAACTATGCTAGTAAGACTCTTACAGTAGGCAAAAGACTCGCTTCCTATCTTTGTGACACTATCAGGAATAGTTACATTTTCAAGATTACTACATGAATAAAATAAATTATCGCAGATTTCCGTAATACTATCAGGTATTTTTACGCTCGTAAGACTTTTACAGTAAGCAAATGCCTCTTCGCCAATACTTATAACACTGTCTGGAATTGTTACGCTTGCAAGGTTATCACATCTGTAAAACATATATTCGCTAATACTTGTGATACTATCAGGAAGTGTTACACTTGCAAGGTTGTAACATCTACAGAACGCATTACTTCCGATACTTGTAACACTATTAGGAATTGTTATACTTGTAACGCTTTCACATTCATAAAATGCCTTACCGACAATACTTGTAATACCATCAGGAATAACAACGTCTCCAGAACATTTACGACCATCAACTAAAATGTTATTTATAATAACAAGCGGATTTTCTTTTTTCTTTTCCTCAAGCCACAGTGTACCATCAAATGCACCATCGCCAATGCTTGTAACACTGTCCGGTATTGTTATATTTTCAAGACTGGAACAATCCTTAAATGCACCATCGCTGATTTTTGTAACAGGTCGTCCCTCTATTTCAGCAGGAATAATAACTGATGTCACATCTTTATTACAACCTGTTATTTCAACATAATTATCATACGTTTTATAGATTAACTCTGCTTGAACTTCAGACATAGTCATAACAGTCGAGGTTGTAGTTTCAGTTGCAACAGTTGTTTCATTAACGATATCAATTACATCGTCTGTAGAAAGGTCAACATTGAGTATATCCGTGGCATTTTCCAAGATTTCTGTATCAACAGCATATTCGCCTTGCATGAGTTCATTAGTCATATCTTCTGCATTTGCTATAATTATAGCATTATTCGTAGTCATATCAGCGGACGGCATAACTCCGCTAATAATACAGAAAGCCATAATCCCCGCAAAAGTTTTTTTCATATTTATCATGAAAACCTCCATTTTAATAACTTCTCAATTTTGTGATATAATAAGCTATGAAAAGTTTTCGTAAATTTGGTTACTTGACGATGAGCGTTTTAAATATGCAGAAATATTGGAGAAAAATTAAAGTTGCTGACGGAAATTCTGACGGCTTAAAAAATCAGGCGGCATTTAGACGTAATTTCTCCATACATTCACGTTTGCGATTCATTGAGGAATGTACATAAAGATTCAGCGTAATTCCTGTACTTCCATGACCAAGGATTTCAGAAAGAGTTTTCACATCAAAACCGATTTCAATACAGTTTGTGGCGAAAATATGTCTGAGACTATGAAAATTCATTGACGGCAGATTTGCTTTTTTCAGAACTGACTTGAATCTGTACTGCATTGTGCGTGGTTCAACAATTTTTTCACTTCCTGAAAGAAAATAACTGTTACAGTCTGACGGTGCAAATTCTCTCAGAATATTAAGCAAAAATTCGGGAAGCGGAATAATTCTTGCTGATGATGTACTTTTCGGGGAAGTAATCACAATTTTTGTTGAATTACCGCACTTTATACGCTGACAGGTCTTTGTAATGTGAAGTAACCCGTTACTAAAATCAATATCAGACCACTTTAATGCACATAACTCACCTATACGAATCCCACTGAACAGGCATAGCAAAATGCCAAGTTTTGTGGGATTTATTTCTTTCATAAGTGTGGATTTCAGGATTTTCTGTTCATCTTCAGAGTAAAGTTTCAGCTCTTTTTTAGCAGTTTTCGGCGGTTCAACATCAGCTATTTCATTTGTACAATGATACGTTTTCGCTGTATATTTCGCCATACTTTTTAAAATCATAATCATATCTGAAATATACTTTGCAGACAAACCCTCTGACTTCTTTTCTGCTATGAAGTCATAAACTATTTTTGGCGATAACAAGCTGAACTTCAATTTATTGAAAAATGGTTTCAAGTGCCTGTCAATCTTGAAAACATAGTTTGCAATTGTTGAATCTTTAACACTTGATTTCTTCATATTCAGCCATTCATTTAAAAGAATTTCAACCGTCAGCGAACACGTAGTAATATTTTCCTGTTCTGTGGCTTTCAGTTTAAGTAGTTTTTCTTTGACTTCGCTGTATGTTTTAGCGTACACTGAATGATATTTCGGCTTTCCGTCCTCACGGAAACCGTTTCTGTATCGTCCTTCCCATCGCCCATCACTGCGTTTGTAAATGTTTATCCCCTTTTTTGCCATAATAATTTTCCTTTCTACCACATTTCTGACGGCAATAAATATCAATTCGCACAAAAAACATTGTTATAAGTTATCTGTTTATACAAAATTTTGAATTTTTTCAGCTGACTATTGACATTTTTCATAAAAGATGCTATAATAAATAAAATTTGCTGACGAAAAAAACGCTGATTTGCATTATCGTCAAGTAACCAAATTTACGAAAGATTTTCAACCGATGATAAGCTGAATATGCTTATTGTCGGATTTTTTTGTCTGATTTCAAGGTTTACAGCGTCCGCAAGGGGAATAGCCATATTCAAGCAAATCTTCCTTATTTCCGCTATAATACAGTTTGTTTGATTCAATCATCTGGTCTACGCTCGAACAATCTGGATAATGAAATTTTCCGGTGCTTGTGTTTACAATGTAATTTATTTCCTGAGTAGTTGGAATTGTTTCTTTGATTTCAGTTGTCCTTGCCGTTGTTGATACTGAAATTGATGTAATTGAATGGCTGTCAGTTGTAGGTTTACAGCCTGACATTGTTATCAAATTTACCACAATGCACAAAATCAAAATTTTTCTGAATATTATCATATAAAAAATCATCTCCTGATATATTTTACCGTCAAATTTAACTGTTATATACAGTCTAACATAATAGTAAAAATATTACAAGTAAACAGTACAAATTCATTATAATTAACGGTAAAATAGTATTATGGAAGGTGATAATTTATGGATACTCACGAAAGATTAAGACAACTGCTTGCCGAACGTGGCTGGTCGGT
>JAMPEF010000124.1 GCA_023665275.1 Alistipes senegalensis
ACTCATGTGTTTATTATACCATATTTTGCTTCTGTTGTCAAATAGGACAACTATACTCAAAACTTTTTTGAAAAAATTTTCTCAAAAAATTCTTCAAAATCTAAAAAATAATTGTGATGATTATGTAAAAACGTTATTTTTTCTTTTCTCAAACCAGAATGATTTTTATTTAATTATAAAATCTAATTTTCAGACTTGAAAATTGGTTTGTTCTACAGCACAAACGGTGCTTGCTATTTTTGTAGCTCCTCCCCGTTCTATGCTATATAATTCCATAGCATAAACAAAACTGGTAGTGTTTACCCAATACCTGTTTTGCCTGCCCCTTACGGAACTTTCAAAACAAGACCATTCCCTTTCAGTACATTTATTGGTTATGTTCTGTGACATTCGTTGCCGAATCAGTTCTTAGAACTTCATGAAAATTTTGAAAATCCTTTCCAATTAAATCCTCCGTTCTTGTCGTTCATTAACGTGAATTCGATGAAAAAATATAGAAAAAACCGTCGAAATCTGTTATAATGAGAATAACCACAAACTCAAAGCAACAGAAAGGCGGTTTTTTTATGGAACAAATAACAATTTTTTGTGATGCAGATGATTTTTGCAGGGCAGGAAAAAAAAAGTTGATTACAGTGACATTCCTCGTGACCTCCTTTTTGGCATAAGTTCTTTGATTTCGTCTTGTATTCCGTCACTGATGCTGATATGTGTTCTTATATCCTCGGCTAAATCGGGATAGCCGTCTAAGTTCGCCCAACGCTCAGAATACTTTGCGATAGCTTCAATCAATCGGCTCTGTTGCTCTGTTAGGCTTGCCTTATAATCTCTCTCAGAGTATTTCAGCATACCTATTGCTTGTGTAACATTAGTTAGACTTTCATATGCTCCTCTAAGTGTCTCCTGTAGCTTTTTGACCTGTTCTTGAAGTTCCTGTATAGTTTTAGCGTGATTGTCAACGGTACGACTTAATGAAAGATTCTTGTCAGTCAAAACCGATACATACGTCTCTGAACTCCCTAACAATTCATTGATGTTACACTGTTTGTTATACATTTCCTTGACTGCCTGATAGTCGTTTCTTACTGTCTGTCTGTCTTTTTGGAGTTGCTGTTCTCTCTTATCGAGACTTTCGGAACGTTCATCAAGTTCAGATTGGCGTTTATCAAGTGTATCCTTTTTCTCTCGAAGTGTCTTGATTTCTAATTGATTTATGCCATACGCTTTTGCTTGTTCCTTTAGACGTTTCATATCATCTGTTGCTACAGATACTCTCTTAATAAATGGCAACTTCTTCTCATCAACTACAAATGCTTTAGCAGATACATCAAGCTGTATGTATTCGTCCAGTTTTTCCTTAAGCGGTTGCAGTTCGTCGTCTATTTGTGCCTGTTGTTCGTCTTTGGCTATGCGGTATTCCTGCGGAGTTAGGTATTTACGCCTCTTGCCTATGCCTTGACTATGTTGTGCATCAATAGAAAATTCTCTGCAAATGGCTGTCAAAGCTTCTCGTTCACGTTCCTGCCACGCTATTTGTGCAGTCTGATGTATGTTTTCGCTCTTGAAACCCTGTTGTTGTAATGCTCTGTCAAGACTGTTCTGAATAAGCATACCCTTTGAACATTCCGCAAGGGGTATATAATCGAGGTGCATATGTACAGTTCCGTCAGGCTCATCACAATGCACATAAGCACCGATAAGACGTAAGTTAGGATTGCGTTCGTCCCATTCTTCAACAAACTTGATTAGTGCTTGCTTTTCTAACTCTGCCGAATTGCCTGTATCATTTCTATCGCCTATCTGTACAATGCACTCATAAACGGGGTGTTTTCGCTTGTCAGTTTTGATTTTTTCATAGTAGTCGTTAATATGTCTGTCTGTCCTCTTTTGCCGAGAGTTATATTCTTCGACCGCCCAACCGAAAATATCTTTGTATGCTTGTCGAACAGGAGTATCACGGAGAACTACGTTCTGACTTGAAAGCGTTGGGTCTATGTGTTCTTGCTTTTTTGTATAGCGTTCATCACGCACGTTGTGTCCTCTGCTCCATACTGTTCCGTTGTGAAAACTTATTGTCTTTGGCATAATTATTGCATACTCCTTTCATCTCAATTATAGTATAAGCTTGGAATGGTGTCAATAATAACCCTTTCTTATTATTATATAATATAATATAATTACATAATTAATCATATTTGGTTACATTAAATAATAATAATAATAATATATTAAGTAATAATATTATATTAAATATACAATTATATCATATTGCAATGTTGTGTAATTGTATATGATTACATATTGACAAACTAAAAATAATGCGATATAATTATTTATGTAATCAGTTAATATTATACTGGACCTGTTCGAAAACCTTGACAAAGAACAAGAAAAGCAGTAAAATATTCAAAGGTGATAAAAATGAATAACTAAAAAAGAATAAAAAAATTAAAGGAAAATAAATATCAGGAATTATTCGGAATAAAAAAAGAAACCTTTGATGAAATACTGAAAGTTCTGAATGCCGAATATGAAAAAAGACACAGAAAAGGCGGAAGACCGTCAGTACTCAGCGCTCTTGATAAACTGATAATAATGCTTGAATATTACCGTGAATACAGAACAATGGAACACATAGCCTTTGATTATGATACAAATAAAAGCACGGTATGTGATGCAATACACTGGGCAGAATCTGTACTAATAAAAAGTGAAAAATTTCATCTTCCATCTAAAAAACGATTAATTGAAGATACTACTGTTGAAATAATCGTAGTTGACACAACTGAGATTGAACGCCCTCAAAAAAACAGAAAAAATACTATTCAGGTAAGAAAAAAAGACACACAACAAAAATACTGATAATCGCTGATGAAAAAGCGAAAGATATTCTCAGTATTGAATTTTCAAAGGGAAAAACACACGATTTTAAGCTGCTTAAGAATTCTTTGCCAGGAATAAGAGAGGATATTTTAATAATTGCTGACAAAGGGTATCAGGGAATTTTTGATATTCATTTCAACAGTCTTATTCCAACGTGAGTTCGATAAAAAAAATAGAAAAAACCGCTCAAATCTGTTATAATGAGA
>JAMPEF010000125.1 GCA_023665275.1 Alistipes senegalensis
AAAATGGGACGGCAAAGACCGTGTCAATCAAATCTATGACATATTCAGAATACCTACCGACACAGAAGAGGGCTTATATAGCCGTATTTTTATATTCAAATGGCTTAAACAATGCGTCTGTGGGCTGTTTAATGACATTGAAAATCCGTTCTCACTGGATATTATCCTTGTTTTTCAAGGCAAACAGGGCATAGGCAAAACACGTTTTTTTGAAATGCTGGCTTTAAATTCTAAGTTTTTCGGAGAGGGCATATGCTTAGACCCACGGGACAAGGATAGCATCATTCAGGCTACAAGCAAATGGATAAGCGAATTAGGCGAGATAGGCTCTACAATGCGTAAGGATATGGACAGTGTCAAGGCGTTCCTTACAAAGTCTACAGATGAATACAGAACACCTTACGGGAAAGCAAGTCTGCACTATCCACGTATGACTTCTTTTGTCGGCACGGTCAATGATGAACAGTTTCTGATAGACCAGACAGGCAACAGACGTTTTGTAACAATCCCCCTCCCCTTAGACCTTGTAATCGACTACAACACGCAAATAAAGCCATTTGACGCTTTACAGCTATGGTCACAAATATACAACATCGTTAAGAACGAGGACAAATCAAGCTGTTTCAGACTTGATGAAGAAGAAAAGCGATACCTTGAAAAACGTAATGCCACATTCGTCAAGCCAATGAAAGGTGAATATGAAGTATTGGACATACTGGAAGAACAACAAACACCTAAACAAGGCTATTTATGTACTTGGGAAGAAATGACTGTAACCGAATTTATCCAAAGGCATAATTTAAAATATGATGCCAATATAGTTGGAAAGATACTCAAAAAATATGGATATGAACCTAAAGCAAAGAAAACTTCTATGGGAGTTCGGAGAGTAATTAGACTACCCCATAGAATATATATCAATACTATCCAATACTAACGGTTGCAAGCTCGGTTGCAAGCAGTTTTTCGTGCTTGCAACCGCTTTTTTTGCCTATATTACGTAGTTTTTTTATTTATTTGTGCATTTTTAACAAGATGGTTGCAAGCTCGGTATTTTCGTGCTTGCAACCGCTTTTTTTACCTATTTATAGCCTTAAATCAACAAAAAGGTTGCAAGCTCGTTTTTTCGTGCTTGCAACCTTTTTTTTACCTATTTATAGCATTAAATTCACTAAGGTTGCAAGGGTTGCAGGCATTTTACTATTAAAACCTAAAATTTTTCTTAAAAAGAAAAATAATAGTTACAAAACGGTTACAAAAAAGCCGAAAAAGTATGTTTTTCAAAGTTTCTAAGGAAACTGCTTGCAACCCTTGCAACCAATATTCTATTTTATTCTATTTTAAGCCAAAAATAATGGTTGCAAGCAAATTTTAATCTGCTTGCAACCACTTGCAACCTTTTTAGTTCTTTTCTTTGTGCAAAATGCCAGTACCATTTAAAGTATTTTTAGTTTACTGTTAAATTTTTTAATTCTTGTTCAACGTGCCGGAGTAGGTTCTACCATCGGCAGAGAGTGTAACGTTCACAGAATTTTTACTGGTACTTGTGTAGCCGTCGTCATATACGCCTAAAGTATTCGGGATTCCTGATATTTCACTGACATTCAGGGCGTTACCGGATGTGAATTGAGGTCTTACACAATAATGGCAGTGACTTCCGGTTGAATAGCCGGTGTTGCCCTCGACGCCAAGAACGTCTGTGATTCTGACTGTGTCACCGACTTTCACTCTGATTTCCGAAAGATGTCCGAAGTAATAGAAATTATCGTCCGTACCTCTGATGCAGACAAACTTTCCGAATCCCTGTGAGTGATTGGCGGAATTTTCCCAGCCTGCATAGTGGACCGTTCCGTTCACAGTGCTGTGAATTTCCTTGCTGTCAAGACCCACAAGGTCTAAGCCGTCGTGCGACTGTCCTTTAAATTCCTGTGTAACCTGAAATTTTCCCATATATGGTGAGTTCATTTTTCATTCTCCTTTGTTTATGCACAACTAATTTTCTTCCTTAGCTTCAAGAGAAGATAAGCGGTTCATTAAATCCAAAACATTGACAGGACTGCTTGAATTGTTGACATATATATTTCCCTGCCAGTCTATAGCAAAAGCATTGGAACGTTGTGTATCACTTGTCCCGTTACCTATAATAAAAGCAAATTTATTCTCTGTATCTTCTACGTTATACTTTCCCATAACGTGAGAATTTGTACCTTTTGCTATCGTGCCTGTACCCTCAGCGTGGGAATTTTGACCTGTTGCTTTAGTGTTATACCCCTCTGCATGGGAATAATAACCTGATGCTGTATTGCTACTGCCCTCAGCATGAGAATAAGGGGCTGATGCTGTAGTACCATATCCCTCAGTGTGAGAATAATTACCTGTTGCTCTTGTACTATAACCCTCTGAATGAGAATAATAACCTGATGCTGTAGTGCTATTCCCCTCTGCGTGGGAATACGCTCCAATAGCCTTATTATTTTTATAATCATTGAAAACCTCAGCACCATTTTTTGCGGTAACTTGTGTACCATCAACATTGTATACTTTACCTGTGACGGTTTCTCCGGCAAGAGTTGACAGCATTTCATCAATCTGAGTTTTTTTAACATATTCTGAAAAATCAACTTCAGAATTTCCAGAATTTCCGGTCATTTTTGATGCAAACAAAACTTCATGCAGATTCATTTGAGACCTCCTCCCCATTGGTTGTATGCCAGATACCATCACTGCTCATAATGAAAAGTTCACCTGATTTTACGACATAGGCAACTGAACCCTGAACGAGTTCATAACCATCAATTCCATCCGGTGTCGGCAATTCTGATACATCATCAACAAAGATTTCGCCTATAATATGTGAAATTTCGTTGACATATGCAATCATATGAAAATTGTTTAATGTAGTCATTCTGATTTCTCCTTTGTTATTCTTCTGGAAGTCCTGCCACACTTGTCAAAAGAGACAGCACACCAGCAAGCAATGAAGCACTTCCGACAGCAAGCCAGTTAACGTCACCTATCACAGCAGATGTTCCG
>JAMPEF010000012.1 GCA_023665275.1 Alistipes senegalensis
GGTCACTTTAGCTTTTATTCGTATTATTCTTAAAACATACTGAACAGGCTCTTAGATAAATTAGATTTGGAGAAATGAAAATATGTCTAACAATTATAAAGTAATTGACGAAAAAACATGGGAGAGGGCAATACATTGTAAAATTTTCAGAAACAGTGTTGAACCGTCATTTTGTGTGACATTTGAGGCAGATATAACAAATTTTAAGCGTGCGGTCAAAGAAAAGAAACTTTCTTTTACTATGGCTATGGTATATGCTGTATGTAAATGTGCAAATGAAATTGAAGCTTTTCGTTATCGTTTTTTAGATGGTAAGGTAATTTTATTTGACAGGATAGATACTGCATTTACATATTTAAACAAAGATACAGAACTTTTTAAGGTAGTCAATGTGCCTATGACAGATAATCTTGAGGAATATTGCAAACTGGCATTAAAAACGGCAAATGAACAGAAAGAATATTTTACAGGACCTTTAGGAAATGATGTGTTTCAGTGTTCGCCTATGCCGTGGCTTACATATACTCATATTTCACATACGATTTCCGGAAATAAAGACAATGCCACACCGCTTTTTGACTGGGGAAAATATTATGAAAAAAACGGAAGAACAGTAATTCCCGTTTCGGTTCAGGCTCATCATTCTTTTGTAGATGGTTTGCACATTGGACAGTATGCAGAAAAATTACAGAAATATTTTGACGAATTTTGATTTACGTGAAAAGAGATGATTTTAATGAACAAGAAAACAAAAATATTATTCAGTTATCGTTTGGCTAATGCGGATTGTTGTGAAGACGGCGATGATGACGGCTTTTTGTTTGAAATATACAGTGACGGTACAGGCATATATAACAAATATATTGTAGAAAACATTATTACAAAAAGCAGGGAATTTAAAGTAAGCGACAAAACAGTTTCCGAAATAAACGCAATACTTGACAGATATAAAAAGAAAATATTTTTACTAGATAAAAATATTTATAATGGTTCAGATGATGGATGTTTATATATTCCGATTTAGAAAAAAGAAAATAAATACACTTAATATTGAGGAACATGATATACCATCTCTTGCAAATCCTGCCTATTACATTAAATATCATCATGTTATTATGCAAGAAAATATAATAATGAAGATATTCAAAGAGATATGTTCTGTTTTAAGGAAAAATCATTCTATACATCTTAAACTTGAAAGTGTATTCATACCGCTGTGGCTTTTTTAAATGAGAATGATTAAATTTGCTTCTTATTTGGTAGAGTTATTTAGTTTTAATTACCTCAAAATATTAGGCAAAATGACGATTCATTCTCATTTATAGAAAAATTTGAAAAATCCTTGACAAACGACAATTACTGTGTTATAATATACGTGTTATTAAATAACGTATAAATATGCAACGTTGAATATATAACATAATAATTAAGGAGGACATTAAAATGATATCTTATGTAACTTTATGTAAGAAGACTTCAACAAAATTGATAAACAACACGGATGCAAAGGCGATTTTCGATTTTTTGTGTATACCTGAAAATATTCACAATATGATTGTAGTATCAGAGCTTGGCTTGCCTGCAATCAGTGGCATTGTTAAGGAGCTTGAGGTCAAATTTGAAAATGCCACTGCATTTCTTATGGATGATGCCAAAAATCGCCAGACTGTAGGCAAAATGGTAAAATACATTCTTGGGGAATTCGGTTATGAGCCTGTGGTCAGAAGAACACAACTACGTGACTTCACAGGTGCAAAACTGTTCAAAACAGCAAGTGTCTACGCACAGAATAAACATAAAAAAAATGTCTGTTCCCTAAGTGTACAGATTAGAGAATTGGGGGAAAGTAAAGGTTGAAATATGAAATTTATATTTAATACTGAATATTCTGAAGAAGAATTAAAATGACTTGAAGAAAATGATTGTAAAATTCTTTCTGAAATAAAGCTGTCAAGGACGAATTTTAAAGAAAACGAAACTCCACGCCGAATGTTTAAATATGGAGGTGCATATATCGGAGAAGTTTTTGACGATGAAGACAATGAATTTATATGGGCGGAGTTGTCAAAATTCAAGGGTGTGTATCGTTTTTCGACTTATTGGGGTACTCTTGATTCATTGGAGCAGGGGTTATAAATTTATTGACATATTTAAAAATTTATGATATAATTCAGTTATAATAAATCGGAAAGGAGCAGGAAAATGCCATATATTACAGTTGAAAGCGGTGCATTATCCGACGAACAAAAGGAAGAACTTATCAGACGGCTTACAGAAGTATCTTCTGAAATAATGAATGTACCACAGGAATTTTTTGTAACTACAATCAAGGAAGTATCAGATAAGAATTTTGGTATCGGCGGAAAAACGATTGATAAAGTTAAGGAAGAATATATGAAGAAAAAAGGTGTATAATGGAAAAGGTTATTACTATAAATAACTGGTGGGATGGAGCACTTTCAGGACTTGCATATTATAATAATATGATTTGTATATATGAAAGAATATTTGATGATACTGTTGATGAATGGAGCAATGAATATTTTCTGACACCAATTGACCCAGAAGCAGAAAAAAGAATATTAGATGATTGGGAATTATGGAAAAATGCAGTGTATAATAATACATTTGATAAATATTATAGCAGTAAATCAGACGATGTTATTGACAGTGAATTAAAAAAGTCTGATAAGTACCATATTTACAGAAAAAAAGCAAAATTTCACGGAAAATTCGAAAAAGGATTTATTCCGGTTGAATATTTCGTGGAGTGGTTTTAAATTACCAAAACAAAAAGACTGATAATAAATATCAGCCTTTCGGAAAAATTATGCATTTTTCTGTGATTCATACGCCTCACGGACGGCAAGGCATAACTGGTCTGCACATGAAGTCGGTTTCATACCACAGGTATTTCCCTTGACTTTTGATTCTATCTGCTCGACAGTCCAGCCGTCAACAAGTTTGGAAATAGCCTTTAAATTTCCGTTGCAACCTCCGTTAAATGCGATATTTGTTATAACATTTCCGTCAATATCAAAGCTGATTTCCTTTGAACAGACAATTTTAGTCCTGTAAGTGTATCTCATGCCGAAAACCTCCTTTTATTATATAAAAATTATACACTTTTTATTGAAACTTGTCAATATAATTTTTGAAAATTTTCCATTTGACATTTTCACGGAAATATGCTATAATTATGAAAAACGCAAACGACACACGTTTTACCCTATGGGTATGTAAATCTGATTACGGAACGTTTCCCGACCGGATTTTACCCATTTGGAAAGATGTGTTATTTTTTTGCGTAAAAACAGGAGGATATTTTATGCCACAAAGTAAATTTCAGCGAATGATGTTCGCACTTATTACCGTCATAATCACGGTACATGCCTATGTGTTCTATAGTCTGTATGTCATAAACGGCAGTATGTTCATGAACATAACAGGCGAATCAGGCGTTATCAAAGCCATAAACGCTATGGGCGGAATTGCAGTTTTAGGGAAAAATGTTCCGATATGGGCGGTTGTACTTATTGAGTTTGTATGTGCATATGTTCTTGAAATACTTGTCGGAAGTCCGGCGTCGTTCAAGTTGGCGTGCAAAGTTTTCAATCCGGCGGAAACTCACCCTGTAATGTTTGAGACGGCTATTATCTGTGCGACTGTCGGTATCATGTGTCCAGTAATGAGTTTTATTGCGGCAATACTCTACTATCCGTATGGAATGTCAGATTTTAACGTTTTCACGCTCCTTGCCAACTGGATAAAGCTTGTATGTTATAATTTCCCGTTTGCGTTCTTTTCGCAGTTGTTCTTTATTCAACCGCTTGTGAGAACCATTTTCAAGAAAATTTTCGTCAGAAATGCCGTTCCACAGGAAGTACACGCATAATAATAAATCCGTATACTTTTAAAGTATACGGATTTTTTGTGTTTGGGGTGTTAGTTCATATTATATTAAGACCGTCTAACAGCATAGCTATTCCACCAACTATAAATAATAGACCTCTTCGGAAACTAATAATTTTTCAAATCATTCCACACTGGTTGATATGGAATTTTGAAATTTCAAGATGTAAACAAACGTTTTATAAATAAGTTTCTAAGGAAGTCTATTATATTGCACTTAACTTACGTTCAATATAGAAATACATATTAAGTGCAATTATAACTTTACAGAATACCTGTAATAAATACAACACCAATTGTAATAAAAAATGCACTTATTGACAATAAAGTTAATGGCATCTTCCATACGTAATTATTGGAATAAATACCATCCTTTGAAAATGAAGTCAGTTTTGTTTGAAGTGTAAGATGTATTGATACTACTTTATAAGGATTATCTTTTCTTACCTTCAGAACAATTTTTAAACCAATATCAGGTGGACCGAGCATAAAATAATAACTGTATCTTGGACAAGACACTTCATGATAAGTATTAGCCTTTATTTTATATCTTATATGAACATCATGAGTATCTGAATCTTCACCGATTACTATTCCATTAACTGATTTGACTCCACGGATTGCATCCCGAATCCAAAAATGTATTAATATAAAGAGTAATATCAGACCCATTATAAGATCAAACCATCCTAATTTTACGTCACCATCCATATTGAACATCCTTTCCAAAGTCGAAAATTAGTTATTATTTTAACCTAATATACTGCATAGAATCATATTACAAATAATATAAACATTATCCCCTGAAAAATATCTTCAAACATTTAAATTCCTCTTTTTATATTATATTATATTATATTAAGACCGTCTAACAGCATAGCTATTCCGCCGACTATAAATAATATACTGCCCAGAATAAGATGTCTGCGGTTTTGGGAACTGTTGTTATCAATATATTTATGTTTACCACTTGTACCCCTGCCCATTTCCCTCTGAAAAAGGAGATTAAAGACTTTCTGAGGATTTCCGGCATACGTCATAACACGCACTTTTAAATTGACTTCGGGCATATCCACCAAATCATGCATATGGTAACTTGTGGAATAAACGTCTTCACCGACTTTATACGATACAATTATATCTCTTGTTTCGGGATTTATGAAAGTTACTTCACCGTCATAAAAATCATAATTTCCTATTTTCTGACGTGTTGTGACGATACCAAAAGCAAACAGACCAATGCCGAATAATATAAACATTATCCCCTGAAAAATATCTTCAAACATTAAAGTCCCCCTATTTTATTACGGAAAACGCCTGCTTTAGAGTAGATGCCGGAATAATATTTATATTATATTTTGTGGGATTTATTGAGTTTGCCGACTGTTTCGGGATTATGCACGTTGTAAACCCCATTCTTTCGGCTTCTTTGATACGCTGTTCTATATGTGATACGGAACGTATCTCACCACCTAAACCGATTTCACCAAAAGCAATAAGTCCCTCATCAATCTGCTTGTCCATGATACCGGAGTACAGAGCCATTGCAACCGGTAAATCTCCGGCGGGTTCGTCCAGTTTAAAACCACCTACTATATTTAAATAAACGTCCAGCGAACCCATATATATACCCAATCTTTTTTCAAGGACGGCAATAATTATATTAAGCCTGTTGAAGTCAAATCCCGTTACCATGCGTCGAGGTGCGGAATAGCTTGTTTTTGAGGCGAGTGCTTGTACTTCTGCAAGAATCGGACGTGTTCCCTCCATGACGCACGCCACACACGTACCGGAAACGTTAAGCGGTCTGCCGTCAAGTAACATCTGTGACGGGTTTGTGACTTCCTGTAAGCCCTTGTCAAGCATTTCAAAGACGCCTATTTCATTTGTAGAGCCGAAACGGTTTTTTACAGCTCTTAAAAGTCTGTAACTCTGGTGACGTTCACCCTCAAAGTAAAGTACGGCATCAACAATGTGTTCCATTACCTTAGGTCCGGCAATAGCACCGTCCTTGTTGACGTGACCGACGATAATAACCGGAATTTCAAGATTTTTCGCCGTATGCATGAAAAGGTTAGTACATTCACGGACTTGTGTTATACTTCCGGGGCTTGACGATATACGGCTTATGCTTACTGTCTGAATTGAATCCACAATAGCGATATCCGGTGTACATGATGATATTGTTTCGGCGATTGCCTCAGCGTCGGTTGAAGTGAGTATATAAAGATTTTCAGTATCAACACCCAGTCTTTTCGCACGGAGTTTTATTTGTCTTGCCGATTCTTCACCGGAAATATAGAGTACGGAGTGTTCTTTTCCTAAAAACTGGCATATCTGTAATAATATAGTACTCTTGCCAATTCCTGGCTCACCGCCTAAAAGTACCAGTGAACCTTTTACAAGTCCTCCGCCGAGTACTCTGTTAAGTTCGCCTATGCCGGTATCATAGCGGACATCACTTTCAATTCCTATCTGTTCAAGTTCTAAAATCTGTTCCGACAAATCGGGTGCGGACTGTGAAGACTTTCCGGCACTTGTTGTGTTCTGTGAAATATCTTCTTCAAAGCTGTTCCATGCATTGCATGATGGACATTTTCCGTTCCATTTAGAGCTTTCATATCCGCACTGATTGCAGATATAGACATATTTTGACTTAGCCATAGAGCGTTACTGCATTGATGCAGTTATATTTTCTTCGGTAAGAATATATCTTCTTCCGCATTCCATGTGACTTCTTGAAACATTGAAACTTGAAATATCGCTGTTTGTAAGAGACCAGCAGGCATTACCAGTACTTCCGCCTGTTGTGTAGAAGACAAGCTGTTCATTGTCATAGTTGAGTTTTCCTCTATAGCCGTATTTTCCTTCAAGTTCAAGAAGTACATTATTTGAGATATAATATATTCTGCAAAAATCTTTTGTGGAAGTTCCTTCGGAGACAAGCAGTTCCGGAACGTCATCACCATTAAGGTCACAAAACTCAAAGGAAGCATCTTTTTCAAGTTCGGTTGCTACATCAAGGCTGCTTCTGAGCTGTTCGCTAAAAAGCTGTTTTTCCGTCGGAGTGAGAACAGCTCCCCAGCTTTCAGAGCAGTGAAGCGCATAATCTATTGATTCCGCACCGAAAGTATATTTTCTGCCTATAGAGGAAGTACGGGCGTTTCTGTAGACATTCATTGCTTCGTCGTACTCCGGAAGTGAAAGAGACTGTCCGTTTATTTCGTGCTTTATTGATGCACCTTTTGAGGCTGAACCGCTGTTATCACTATATGAAAAATATTCCTTAAAGCCTTCACCGTCAAAGGTCAGGAACTTTCCGACAACAAAACCCGCTCCGGAATATTCGTCTTTAATCATTCTGAAATCCGGATAATACGTAAATGCGCCGTATTCACCGAAAACACCGGAACTTACTACCTGACCGTCTGAAACGGTAAATATTTCGCACTGTGTTTTATGTTGGTTGTCAGCAGATATAATAAGTTCCGGCGTACCGTCGCCGTTGAGGTCGTAAAGGTCAAACCGTGATTCTTCAACGCCTCTTTGTGCGACTTCTGAAAACTTTTCAGATGTCATAAATTCATTTAGTTTCTGTTCATAGAGTGGTTGCCACTCAAAAACAATACTCCTTGGTGAAACATTGAGTATTCCTGTGCTGTCGGAATCTGAACCGTTTTTTTTAACTGAACAGCCGACAGCAGAAGAAGCTGTCACGGCTAATGCGATAAATACGGTAGTAAGTTTTTTTGATTTCACTTGAAAATCCTCCCAAAAAATTTTTAAAAATGTTATTATAATATTCTACCATATATGACGGAATATGTCAATTAAGATAATATCAGAAAATATCACCGGCAATGTCATTATATGTTTTCATATCTATAATATCATCAAGTTCATCTTCAAAATCATCGGAAGTTTCATCATCAAATACGATTTTCCAGCCTTCATCATCAACTCTTGCGGTATAGAGCCATACTTTCATAGTTTTTTTATTGTCTCTTCCCTTTAAAGTTATTTCTGTTTTAAGTTTATAGGCTTTTTCTATATCGCATTCCGTACCGGTGGACTTGTAATATTCTTCAATACTTCTTGTCTCACGTTTTTTGGCGTCCTTTTTTTCAAGAATTTTAGCAGAAACTTTAAAGTGTTTTCCGAAATCGTCTTCAATATATTCTTTAAGTTCCTTCATTCCTTCATTAGTATCTTCACAGTATTCTTCCCATGATACTTCATTTTTTTCGGTGACTTCTTCCATGAAATTATCAAGCATTTCATCTGTCATTATCTGATTTAAAACAAGTTCAATATTGTTATTGTTTAATCCTCTTATAGCTTTCTGAACAGGTCTTTTATACGCATTGCCGAAAAATGTACTCACTCCGGCAATAATAATCACAATAAAAAGAATAATCAGAAGCAGGATTAAATTTCTGCCGGAAAGCAGATTTTTATCAGATATTTTTTTTGTTTTTTCAGCGCCGGTATTTTCAACTGCCGGAATGTTTTCGGTTATTATTTCTGAATTAATGTCTATATCCGGTTTATATTTAGTTTCCGGTGTGCGACAGTTGCAGATTTCATTTTCTGAAAGTTTACGACCGCAATATTTGCAGAATGCCATAAAAAAATCCTCCTTTTTTTAAGTCCCTTATAGAAATCCGGAATTTTCTTTACTGATTAATTATAATGCTTTTGTCATGAAATGTCAATATACCCGTATTGTTTTTATGTTATTATATCATTTTGAGATAAGAAAATTATTTATTCCGGCAAATATAGTAAACGCTACCTTGTGCTGATACTCTTCATCGGTAAGTAAAGCTGCTTCTTCCGGATTGGAAAGAAAACCACATTCAACCATTACGGTAGGATTCTTGCTGTAATAACACAAGAAAAGTTCTTTACCACACTGTTTTATTTCACGGGTATTATCGGGCTGAAGAAATTCAACAAATCTACCCTGTATTGAACGTGCAAGATTTTCATTACGGCGGTTGCTTTCAGAATAGAACATCTGCGCACCGCTGTAACGTGAGTCTGTAAACTGGTTCTGATGTATGGATATACATATAGCATTATCATATTTATTGAAAAGTTCAAGCCGGTTATCCATGTCGGAACTTTTCTGATTTGCTATACCCTCAATTCCCTTGTCGTGTATGGAAATATCAGTATCCCTTGTAACTTCAACTTGATATCCGGAAACAGTCAGCAAATCCCTTAAATTAAGGAGAATGTTAAGATTTATACCCTTTTCGCAAGTGCCGTCAACGGCAACACAACCACCGTCTATACCACCATGACCGGCGTCAAGAATGATAATCGGTTTTTCGTCATCATATGACATCATGGAAACCGGTATTGAATTATTTTCCGCCTTATTGCTTATCTGTTTAAGTGCTGTAAGTCCGAAAACTGCACAGCCGAAAACAAGTACACCACTTATAATTTTCCGTGTGATTTTTTTCATAATAAAACCTCCAGTCTTTTTTTAAGGATATGCAGATTTTCAATCAGCTATTCCATGGAGGAAACAATAGTTTTTACAATTTCTTTCAATGCTTTTATCCGTTTCTGTCGGAAAATAATACTTGACAGAAATATATTTTTTTGTTATACTGAATATAAATTATATTTCGGAGGGAAAAATTATGATTAATATTGCTGTTGCACAGTCCGGAGGTCCTACGTGTGCCATTAACGCTTCACTTGTGGGAGTTTTTCGGGAATCACTTAAAGAACCATCAATTGATGCAATATTTGGCTCTATAAACGGCATAGAGGGCATTATTGACAATCATCTTGTTGACCTTAAATCAATGCTCCTTACTGATGATGATATTGAACTTCTCAGGCAGACACCATCAACCGTTCTTGGTTCGTGCCGGTATAAACTTCCTGACTGGCGTGAAGATGAAGAAGTCTATAAAAAAATAGTTTCTACTCTTAAACAACGCAATATAGGAGCTTTTTTCTACATAGGCGGTAACGATTCCATGGATACGGTAAATAAACTTTCTGAATATTTCGCTACAATCAGTCTTGATGTGAAAGTAATTGGTATTCCTAAAACTATTGATAACGATTTATGCATTACTGACCATACCCCCGGTTTTGGTTCGGCAGCAAAATATGTTGCTACCACACTTCACGAAATAACAAGGGACAGCACCGTTTATAGTATGCCGTCCGTGACTATCGTTGAAATAATGGGACGTCATGCAGGCTGGCTTACTGCTTCTACCGCTGTACTTCACGATATGGGTGAGAGTTCACCGCACCTTGTCTATGTTCCGGAAGCAGATTTTTCAATTGAAAATTTCCTCCGTGATGTCAGACAGGAAATGTCAAAACATAAAGCCGTAATAGTTGCCGTATCGGAGGGGATAGAAGTTCCGGAGGGCGTACAGTCCGGTGTGGTGGATAATTTCGGTCACAAGTATCTTTCCGGAATAGGCAAGTATTTAGAAGATATTGTACGTCATGATATTGGCTGTAAAGTGCGCTCCGTGGAACTGAACGTAATGCAGAGGTGTTCTTCACATCTTGCCTCAAAGACAGATATTGACGAATCGGAAAATATCGGGGCAGCCGGTGTGAGATGCGCTCTGAGTGGTCAGACCGGAAAAGTTATGGTATTCCGTCGTGTTTCCGATATGCCATATACCGTCGTGATTGAGACGGCGGAGGCTTACGAAATTGCCAACAATGAAAAACATCTTCCGAAAGAGTATATAAATTCAGCCGGAAATAATATCTGTGATTTGGCAATTCCGTATTTTATGCCGTTAATTCAGGGTGAACTCAATCCGATTATGTCACAGGGGGTGCCTAAACATTTTGCAATTCATGAATCAGTGCTTAAATAATCGGGAAAAATTATGGCTGAAATATTATATCGGCGACGTTTCCGGAACTGACCCTTTCGGGAGTGAGCCGAAAGCCTATCTGGTACTTAATTCGCTTTTTTATGATGGCATAGAAACTGAAATTTCCCGTACCAAAGAGGGAAAATTTCTGAATCCGGCAATTCTTGATGATGTGGACAGGCTTCTTGATTTCTATGACAATATGTTTTCAGCGTTCCGGAAATGCCATGCGGACGGAAATATTACAACGTACCGTGTGGAAAGATACAATGATTTTCAGCCGATACGGAAAATAAATCGTACAATTTCTTTCACGTCAACTTCAACGGGAGGTTTTCTTGATGCTTATCGTGACCGCAAAGGAATTACTTTAATTAAATTTTCAATTCCTGAAAACGTTCCATGTATAGACGTTGCGAAAGCTCTTGACTTCTATGCAAAACCTGAAGAAAAAGAAGTTTTATTACCACCATTCATGAAACTTGATTTGACTAAAATCACCCTTACAGAAAAGGAATTATCCATAACCGATTCTGACGGAAAAAGTCCGGTAAATTCATATAAAGCCGTATGCAGTCCGATAAATACAAAGGAACGTACCGGAAATATTTCCCGTGATGGTGCAGAAGCCGGACAGCGTATATATAATGCCCTCAATAATGGCTTGAATCCGTCTGAAAGCGATATTGAAACTTATACTCAATGGAAAAGAAATTTACAAGCAATATACAAAAACTGCTGTACTTGAGTACAGCAGTTGTTTTTTATCTGGACAAGTCTTTAATAATTTTGTCAAGTATCGGGAAATCCCTGTCATAAGTTTCCTGCATATCTTCCTCATCAGCATAAAGAAGATTACGGGGTTTTCTTATACCTATATATAAATCACCGGTTATTTCCGACGGGTCAACGCCGATACGCTCCGCAAATTCGGTATTTTTCAGGAAAAAGCCATAGTCTCTCACCTGAACATTATCAGGGTATATCTCTGACAAGTCAACAAGTGTATTATGTGGGTCAAGTACGGAGTTTACATTTGAACCACCTACAATAATTACAGCGTCGGCGGATTGCATTTCAGTAGTGAATTTAGTTTCATTGCCGGTTTGATAGTTTACATAGGAGTTATCAGAATAGGGAATATAATAGGCAGATACTTTTATTTCACCGTTTTCATTGTAGTCTTCAATGAAAGTTTCAATATAGTCTTCAAATTCAATAGAATTGCCGATAGTTTCGTTATCACATAATACAAGTACAATCATATCCGGATTAGGACGTGTAACAAGTGTATATGTCAGATAGGCGGCAAGTGCCACAAAGAATATCGCTAAAAAAAGCCACCATTTGTTATGATAAAAGAAATTAGTTATTTTTTTCCATAAGGAAAGTTTTATTTCTTCGGGGTGTACTTCATGTATAGTTTCACTTTCCTCAATAACACCCTGTTTAAGCCTGATAAGTTCCAGACGTTCTGCCTGAATTTTTTTATCATATTCTTCTTGCTTCTGACGTTTACGGAGTTCAATTTGATGACGCATTTCTTCTTCCTGCTGTTCTCTCAGTTCCTTAGCAGACTGAAAAACGCTTTTTTTGACATCTATTTTTTTATCCTCATCATTTCCTGTGAGATTTTCATTATCTTTTTTCATAGTTCCTCCGGCAAGTAATAATACCGTATTATAACATAATCTGTCATAATTGTCAAGTATTTTTATGGTGTTTGAGATAATCTTTTGTTTCAGCGGTGATTACACCGGATAAGCCTATAAGTGCGACTATATTCGGCAATGCCATAAGACCGTTGAAAATATCAGCGATATTCCATACAGCCTCAACGGTAAGGTAAGGACCAGCAAAGACTGCTATTATATATACCCATCTGTATATATTTATAGTGGATTTCTTAGAACCTACAAGATATGAAAGACATCTTTCTGAATAGTAGTTCCAGCCTAAAATAGTCGTGAACGCAAAGAACGAAAGACACAACATTAAAAGCAATGATGATACTTTTTCAGGGAAAGGCAGTCCATATTTAAAGGCATCTGTAGTTATTGCCACACCCTCAAGACCCTCTTTATTGTGACTTCCAGCCATTACTATAGCTAAACCGGTCATTGTACATACAATTATAGTATCTATGAAAGTTCCCGTCATGGTAACAAGACCCTGACGTACTGGCTCTTTAGTACGTGCAGCAGCGGCAGCGATAGGTGCAGAACCTAAACCGGCTTCATTAGAAAAAATTCCTCTTGCTATGCCTTTCTGCATAGATAGCATGACAACAGATATTCCGGCAGCACCTCCGGCTACTGAACGTATTCCGAATGCACTTTTTATTATTTCCGCTATTGCTGACGGAATTTCAGTTATATGACCGAAAATTATTATTAGACAGCATGATATATATATCACAATCATCAGCGGTACGACAATTTCCGATACTGTGGCAATACGTTTTATTCCGCCTATGATTATCAGTGCGGCAAGGACTGTTATTATAAGTCCGGCGATAATCGTTGTATATGTATATTCGTTTCCTAAAATATTTAAAGTATTTTCGGCATTCGGGTCAAAGAAACCGTTAGCGGCGGAGGTGATGCCGTTAATCTGTGTTATAGTTCCTATACCCATTACACCGGCAAGCAGTCCGAAAAGTGCAAACATCTTGCCAAGCCATTTCCATTTTTTACCCAAACCATTTTCAATATAATAGAAAGGACCTCCGATTATAGCACCTTGTTTGTCGGTAGTTCTGTATTTTATCGCAAGCAGACCCTCAGCGTATTTTGTAGCCATACCGAAAAATGCAGCAATTTCCATCCATAATAAAGCACCTGCTCCGCCTACACTCATAGCGGTTGCGACTCCGACGATATTTCCCGTTCCTATGGTAGCCGATAAAGCCGTACACAATGCCGCAAAACTTGATACTTCACCGCTTGCGTTTTCCTCGTCCGTGAACATGAATTTTAAAGCAGTTCCTAACTTCCGAACCTGTATGAATCCTACACGTATGGTCAGCATGATTCCACAACCCATTATAAGTAGTATAAGCGGAATACCCCATACAAAATCGTCTATATTTTTAACTATATTATTGAAAGTTTCCAAAAAAAATCACTCCTTTTTCAATAAAAAAGACGGCAGAAAAATTTACCGTCTTTTTATTATTTTTATTCGTCTTCCTTGACAGGACGTCCACTATTAGCCGGAATTGGTTTCATAGTCGGGAAAAGAAGTACATCTCTTATAGATGCGCTGTCAGTAAGTAACATAACAAGTCTGTCAAGACCGAAACCAAGTCCACCCGTTGGTGGGAGACCATATTCAAGTGCCGTAACAAAATCCTCATCAACTTCCGCATTTGCACCCTGTGCCCTTTTTGCTTCAACCTGTTTTACAAAACGTTCTTTCTGGTCTATCGGGTCATTGAGTTCTGAGAATGCATTACCCATTTCACGACAGTAAATGAAATATTCAAATCTTTCTGTGAATGCAGGGTCAGTAGGCTTTCTTTTTGCAAGAGGTGAGTTTTCAACAGGATAATCATAAATGATAGTTGGCTGTATGAGCTTATCTTCAACAAATGCATCAAAAAACGCAATAAGAACGTGTCCTTTTGTAGCGTTTTCGCCCTCGTCGACTTCAACACCCTTTTCCTTGGCACAGGCACGTGCTGACTCGTCGTCTGCCCAGTCGTTGTAGTCAACACCAGCGTATTTCTTTACAGCTTCTATCATAGTGAGACGTTCCCACTTTTTGCCTAAATCGATTTCTACACCCTGATATGTTATCTTTGATGTACCACATACATTTTCCGCAATAGTTCTGTACATATTCTCGATTAAGTTCATCATGCCGATATAATCGGTGTAAGCCTGATACATTTCAACAGTAGTAAATTCAGGGTTATGTGATGTGTCCATACCTTCATTACGGAAGATACGTCCGACTTCATAAACTCTTTCAAAACCGCCTACTATAAGACGCTTTAAATAAAGTTCCGTTTCGATTCTGAGATACATTGGAATGTCAAGTGTATTATGGTGTGTGATAAACGGTCTTGCGGACGCACCTATTTCAAGGGTATGGAGTACAGGTGTATCAACTTCAAGATAGCCGAGATTATCAAGATAGTTACGAACTTCACGGATTATCTGGCTTCTCTTCATGAAAGTATCTTTAACATCAGGATTTACAATCAAATCAATGTAACGCTGTCTGTATCGCATATCCTGGTCTTTGAGACCGTGCCACTTTTCAGGGAGCGGGAGCAGGGATTTTGAAAGAAGTGTAACCTTATGTGCGTGTATGGAAATTTCACCCATACGTGTACGGAAAACAAAACCTTCAACGCCGATAATGTCACCGATATCCCACTTTTTGAACTCTTTAAACTCTTCCTTGCCGATGTCATTCTGACGTACATAAACCTGTATTCTGTCCGAACCGTCACGGATATCAATAAAATTAGCCTTACCCATATTGCGCCAGCTCATGATACGTCCGGCAAGACGGAAATCAACCGCCTTTATTTCTTCAAGACCAGCATTTATTTTTTCTTCGTCGCCGTCTGCCTCGCTGATAATACGTGCTTCATCTGCCTCGAATTTAGCTTTTAATTCAGCGGCTCTTGCGGTAACGTCATATTTTGTTATCGTGTAAGGGTCTGCGTTGTTGCTTTTGAGTTCAGAGAGCTTTTCAAGTCTGACTTTCTTTAATATGTTTACGTCCTGTTCAGTTTCTGCCGGCTGAACAGACTGATTATTTTCATTCATTAATATACGTCCTTTCTGTGGTTAATTATTTGGAGATTTCAACAACCTCAAAACGAAGTTCACCGGCTGGTGCTTCAACTATAAAGACATCACCGACTTTTTTCTTCATAGCAGCCTTGCCGATAGGTGATTCATCGGAAATTTTACCATCACGGACGTTAGCGTGGTTAGTTCCTACGATAGTAAAAGTTTCTATCTTGCCAGTATCAAGACGCTTTATAGTTACTTTAGAACTCATACCGACCTCGTCGGTGGAGGCATTGTCAATGATTTCTGCATTGTCGATAGTATACTGGAGTTCAGCAATTTGTGCCTCAAGGATAGCCTGTTCATTTTTTGCCTCGTCGTATTCGGCGTTTTCGGAAAGGTCACCGTATGAACGTGCGACTTTAAGTCTTTCAGCAACTTCTTTACGTTTATTTATTTTGAGGTCGTCAAGCTCTGCAACAAGTTTGTTGTAGCTTTCACGGGACATTTTTTTAACAGCCATGATAAAACCGCTCCTTTTAATAATAATATCCGGTAACAATCCGGTAACTTATATTATAATATATATTTTCCGGCTTGTCAAGGAATTTTTAACAGATTCTTGTAAAACAACAAGCTATAAATCATAATATTTATTATACGAATAACTCTCTCTTCTGTCCTTTACTGAAAAGAGAGAATCTATAGAGTTTTCATACAGGCTTATTATATCAATTTTTTCTTGACTGTATAAATATTCTGTGATATAATAAGATAAAATAAATCGGAAAACGTGAAAAAATTATAAACTTGCAGAATCAATTTCTGATGTTTAGAATTTATAAAAATATCAGGGTATAATATTAAGAAATTAAAAATTATTCATATGTAAAAGGTGATAAAATGAAATTGATTTATGTATCTACTTTATATCTGGCGGCTATAGCAATGTTAGTCTGCTTTTTCTATAGCAGGGCAAAGCCACGGAAAAACGTTCTTGAAAAGGCTATCCGGAGGCTTATATTATGCGTTACGGGAGCTGTTGCCGTAAATGCTACTGCTGTACTTATGCCGACCCGTACTTCTGCATTAGCGCTGTATGGTATATATCATTGTCTTGTAGATGCAATGATTATGGCGCTTATATATTATATAAGAAAATATACCGGAATACGTTCAAAAAACGTTCACGAAACCAAAATAATGGGTATTGCCTCACTTATAGATTGTTGCTTTATTCTGAGTAATCCTTTCACACATATTGTCTATGACTGCACATTCTCACCGGATAAGTACGGGGGGGTCTGGCAGGTTACAGACAGAAAATTCCTGTTTTTCTGTCATCTGGTGCTTCTGTATGCGGCGCTTATAATTACTATCATGACGCTTGTAAGAAAAGTTGCTGTAATACCGTCTGTCTATAAAATGAAGTATGCCGGTATTGCCGTGATAATGGGGACGATACTATTTTTTCACGTTTCGTTTATAAATTTAAATTTCCAGTTTGACTATTCATTATTTTTTTATGTACTTATGGTATTTGCAGTGTATTATTTTTCTGTGCGATACGTTCCAAGCGGTCTGACGGAAAAACTTCTTTTCTTTACAATCGCCAACATGAAAGACGGCATTATTTGTATTGATATTGACGGAAGATACGTACACTCAAACAAGAATGCAAATAACTATTGTGATGTTTTTAATAATCCACAGGCTGTGGAACAACAGGCGGCAGAAATGCTTAAAAATAACGTTCCGGCAGATTGTAGTGACTGTTCATGGGAGACTATAAGGCGTTTTGAAGGTGAAATGCATCACTATACGATACAATATAAAAGCATTTTCGATAATACACAGCATTATTTAGGGTGTTTCTTTATCATACACGACCATACGGAAGAAACCAACAAGCTGGCAGCGGAGAAATATCGTGCTACACATGACTTACTTACCGGAGTGTACAATAAAGAGTATTTCTATGAAAACGTCCGGCGTGAACTTGACGAAAATTCCGGCAGAGAGTACTATATAATATGCAGCGACGTCAAAAATTTCAAGCTGGTAAATGATATTTTCGGCGTTGAAACCGGTGACAATCTCTTAAAGAGGATAGCCGGTATTATAGAAAGTTCAGTTCCTGAAAACTGTGTATATGGCAGACTTTATGCCGACAGATTCGCTATATTCATAGAAAAAAAATCATTCAATGAAGAAAATTTCCTTAAATGTATAAGTAAAGTAGGTTCGATTCCGGAAAACAAGGCGTTTAAAGTTCATATGCATATAGGTATATATGAAGTCAAAGACCCGTCACTGAGAGTTTCTATAATGTGCGACCGTGCCAATCTTGCTATAAAGACTATAAAAGACAGTTATCAGAATATCGTCGCATATTATGACAGTCATCTCCGTGAGGACTTCCTGAATGAACAGAAAGTTATAAGCGAATTTGAACACGCTCTGGAAACCAGACAGTTTAAAGCATACGTCCAGCCACAGATTACCGCAGGAACTCGCTTTATTCATGGTGGCGAAGTCCTTGTCAGATGGATTCACCCCGTTGATGGCATGATACCACCTTTCAGGTTTATTGAGGTATTCGAACAGACCGGCTTAATCAGTCGTCTTGATAGCTATATGTGGGAACTTGCCTGCATACAGCTTAAAAAATGGAAAGAAGAGGGAATAGAAGATTATTATTTATCCGTGAATATTTCACAGAAAGATTTTTATTTGCTTGATGTATATGCAGCAATAACCACACTTGTGGAAAAATATAACATCAGTCCGGAATGTCTGCACCTTGAAATAACTGAAACTGCTGTTATGAATAATCCAGCTGTACAGCTTGAACTTATCCGGAGACTCAGGGAATACGGATTTATTATAGAAATAGATGATTTCGGAAGTGGTTACTCTTCGCTGAATACACTAAAAGACCTTACCGCCGATATTCTTAAAATTGATATGGGATTTTTAAAGCATACCGAAAACAGAGAAGAACGAAGCAAGATTATACTTGCTATGATAGTATCGCTTGCAAAATCTCTTGATATGGAGGTTATCACGGAGGGCGTCGAAACTAAAGAACAAGTTGACTTCCTGACGGATTTCGGTTGTGATGTATTTCAGGGTTATTTTTTCGCAAAACCTATGCCGATAAATCAGTTTGAGGAAGAATATTTAAATACTTCTGTTGCAATGGAAACAACTGAAGAAGTATCTGTTTCAGATTAAAGAAAAGAGGAAATAATTTTGGCTAATCAGAAAATAAGAAATTTTTGTATAATCGCACATATAGACCACGGAAAATCTACACTTGCCGACCGTATTCTTGAAAAGACTGAAACTGTTGCAGTGCGTGACATGGAAGACCAGTTACTTGACAACATGGATATTGAACGTGAAAGAGGTATAACCATAAAAGCCCGTGCTGTCCGCCTGAAATATACTGCACAGGACGGTGAGGACTATATTTTTAACCTGATTGATACTCCCGGACACGTTGACTTTAATTATGAAGTATCACGTTCCCTTGCAGCTTGTGAGGGTGCTATACTTGTTGTTGATGCCTCACAGGGTATAGAGGCACAGACACTCGCTAACACCTACCTTGCAATCGAACACGATTTGGAAGTAGTACCGGTAGTGAATAAAATTGACCTTCCGTCCGCCGACCCCGAAAGAGTATGTAGTGAAGTTGAAAACGTAATAGGCATACCGGCTATGGATGCTCCACGAATTTCCGCAAAAATGGGTACTAACATTGAAGAAGTCCTTGAAAGAATAGTAACTGATATTCCTGCTCCGTCTGGAGATACCGAAAAGCCATTAAAAGCCCTTATTTTCGACAGTTATTACGATTCATACAAGGGTGTTATAATATACGTCCGTATAAAAGAGGGTCGTGTGAAAACCGGTGATAATATACGTCTTATGGCGACCGGTGCGGTGTTCACGGTAGTGGAAGCCGGATTCATGGACGCTGATAAACTCGTAAACAACGGCAGTCTTGAAGCCGGCGAAGTAGGTTATATATCGGCATCTATAAAAAGCATAGGCGATACTCAGGTAGGCGATACCGTAACAAATAACGATAATCCATGTGACGAAGCATTAGAGGGTTACAGAAAAGTCAACCCTATGGTATTTTCCGGTATATATCCGGCAGATGGCGCAAAATATGGTGATTTGCGTGAGGCACTCGAAAAATTACAACTCAATGACGCCTCACTTTCATTTGAGCCGGAAACTTCCATAGCACTCGGATTTGGTTTCCGATGTGGATTTTTAGGGCTTCTCCATATGGAAATTATTCAGGAAAGACTTGAAAGAGAGTATAATTTAGACCTGATTACTACTGCACCGTCGGTTATATATAAAGTAACTTTCACAAGCGGTGAAGTCCAGTATATAGATAATCCGACAAACTATCCCGACCCTGCACTTATTCAGACAGCGGAAGAACCTATGGTCAAGGCGGATATACTTTCACCATCGGAATTTGTCGGTAATATTATGGAACTATGTCAGGACAGAAGAGGAATTTTCAAGGATATGCAGTATCTTGACGATACAAGAGTTAATCTCCATTATGAATTGCCTTTGAATGAAATTGTATATGATTTCTTTGATGTCCTGAAATCCCGTACAAGAGGCTATGCATCTTTTGACTATGAAATGCTTGGATATGTTCCGTCAAAACTCGTCAAGCTGGATATTCTCCTTAACGGCGATATAGTAGACGCTTTGTCATTCATAATTCATGCCGACAAGGCATACGGCAGAGCAAGAAAAATTGCCGAAAAACTCAAGGAAAATATACCACGTCAGCTTTTTGAAGTTCCTATACAGGCGGCAATAGGCGGAAAGGTAATCGCACGTGAGACCGTCAAGGCTATGCGCAAGGACGTACTTGCTAAATGTTACGGTGGTGACATAACACGTAAAAAGAAACTCCTTGAAAAACAGAAAGAGGGTAAAAAACGTATGCGTCAATTAGGAACTGTTGAAGTTCCGCAAGAGGCGTTTATGAGTGTACTGAAACTTGATTCATAAGGAGACGCATTATGCTTTATATCATGGCAATTGTGGGTATTCTTCTTATAACCGGCGGACTTATTGTTTGTAGAAAAAGCCGCATGAGAACCAAACAGAAAAAACGTAAACTTGCAGTAAAATCCGTCATGAAACAAAAGAAAGGATAGAAAAATAATGAATATTTATACTTGTCCACATTGTAAGGAAAAAACATTCAATCCGGTTACCAAGGCATTGGCAGGACAGATGAACTCTAAAGGTCGGCGCTGTCCAGAATGTAATACACGTTGTGTAAACGGCAAGGGTGCGACTATTTTCAATGCAATATATTCCCTGATAGCTATTGTCGGGGTAGTATATACCTATCTTCACCCCGAAAATTTTGCCGTCGGTGATGTAAACTATGAAATATTCGTGGTTGCCGGAATTATCCTGTCAATGTTATTAGTACCACGGATTGTAAATGCATTCTGCTTTAAAATGGAGGAGTCAATAAGGCTTGATTACTGAAGATACCGGAATATATATTCACGTACCGTTCTGTGCGAAAAAATGCGCCTACTGTGATTTTTATTCCGAACCTTACCGGAAACGTACAGTTGAAGATTATGTAAATGCTGTCTTGCGGAATATTGAAGCATATTCAGATAAATCATGTGTGGCTGATACCATCTATTTCGGCGGCGGTACTCCCTCACTGCTTGCGCCGGAGCAGGTCGGAACTATAATTCAGGCGGTAGAAAATAATTTCATTCTTCCGGAAAACGCTGAAATAACCCTTGAAACTAATCCGAATACAGTTGATTTGAAAAAACTTTCCGCCTACAGAAAAAACGGCGTCAACCGGCTTTCAGTCGGTGTGCAGTCAATGATGGATACGGAACTTAAATTCTTAGGACGTACGCACTCCGCCGAAAGAGCAGAAAAAGCCGTCATTGATGCGTATAATGCCGGATTTAAAAATATTTCATGCGATGTGATGATTGCACTTCCGGAGCAGTCTCCGGAAAGTCTTATATATACCCTTGAAAGAATAACAGTACTTCCTGTGAAACATATTTCTGGCTATATCCTGAAAACTGAATCCGGCACACCTTTTGACTGTGACGAAATAAAAAATATCCTCCCCGACGATGACACAACAGCGGATTTATATATTGAAATGGTTAATTTCCTGAAAAACAAGGGATTTTTTCAGTATGAAGTTTCAAATTTTGCCGTGACGGGTTATGAAAGCCGTCATAACTGCCGTTACTGGAAATGCCTTGACTATATCGGTATAGGAGCGTCAGCGCATTCATGTCATGCCGGAAAGCGTTTCTGTGTGGACAGAAATTTAAAAGATTTTATTGAAAATCCGGTACAGAAAACAATAATAACAGATGATAACCCATGTGGTTTTGAGGAATACGCAATGTTACGTTTACGGCTTGCGGAGGGACTTAATATAAATGACTTTCCGGAACATAAAAGCGATTTGTTAAAAAAAATTCCCGTACTTATCAAGTCGGGATATATAAATTATGACGGAAATTATATATCACTCACGCCGTCGGGCTTTTTAGTTTCAAATTCCGTTATTGAGTATCTTGTTTTCTGATTATTCAAGAAGTTCCTGTCGCATCTGTGACAGGAGCTTTTTTTCACGCCGTGAAACCTGAACCTGTGTCATACCAAGTGCCTGTGCGGTTTTCGATTGAGTCAGATTTTTAAAGTATCTTAATTCAAGAAGTATACGGTCTTTCGGGTCAAGACGTGCCATAATCTGCCGGAGTGCCAGTAAATCAACTATCGCTTCATCGGGAGATTCTGATGGTATATCAATTTGTCCCTCGTCGTCGTCGGAAGCCGTAAGCGATAACAACGGCTGACTTACACATAACGCCTCTGAGACGTTTTCTTCCGGTTCGCCCGATATTGCAGAAAGTTCACTGATAGTAGGTTCTCTGCCCTCACTGTGTCGGAAGTTTTCGCATATCCTCTGTAATTTCATGGAAAGTTCTTTCAGACTTCTGCTTACTTTTATAGTACCGCCGTCACGGAAAAGCCTTTTTATTTCACCGAGAATGACCGGCACGGCATATGTCGAGAATTTAACGCCTCTTTCAGTATCGAAAGCCTTTACAGCCTTGAGAAGTCCTATACAGCCGGCGGAATATAGTTCTTCATAGTCTATGCCACGTCCCCTGAACTTGTTGGCACATAGGTGAACAAGTCCTAAATTTTCTTCTGCAAGCGGTTTTTTAACAGTTTCCATGTACAGCAAGCCTCTTGCGCATAACAACTGTAGTTCCGTGACCGACTTCACTTTTTACAGTCAGTTTGTCCATGAAAGATTCCATGACGGAAAAACCCAGTCCGGAGCGTTCTTCTTCCGGTGCGGTAGTAAAAAGCGGTTGCATAGCTTTTTTTATATCGGGGATTCCGCACCCTTTATCACGTATTTTTATGTATATATTGCGTTCAGGGAGCAGGCGGACGGTTATTTCAATAATGCCCTTTGAGTGTCTGTAACCGTGAACTATAGCATTTGTCACAGCCTCTGAAACTGCTGTACGTATATCTGAAAGTTCCTCTACAGTGGGGTCGGTCTGTGTAAGAAACGATGATACTACAGCTCGTGCGGTGCTTTCGTTCACGGAGAGGGACGGCACTGTAAATTTTATTTCGTTAAGTATTTCCATTGTTTTTTCAGCTCCAATCATGTTATTTTTACGATTCTTTCCATACCGGCGAGTTTCATTACACGCCTGATATATGGCTGTGGATTATGGATTTCAAGATTTCCGCCCCACTCACGCATAAGACGGCTTCTTCCCATTATAAGACCTATTCCGGAACTGTCCATAAAGGTTATGTTTGAAAAATCAATAGTCAGCTCCGGTGGCTGAACGGTTATTATGTAGTTATCAAGCCGTGTACGGATTTCCTGTGCGTTGTGGTGGTCGATTTCACCGTACAGAACTGCTACCGCATGACCACCGGCTGATTTTATGTCAATAGTCATTTCTGTTCCTCCCTTATATGTGATATTTATATTTATTATACTATATCAGTAAGTCATATTTTGTCGGAAAAGGTAACAGAAATATAAATTTTTTCCGTAATAAAAATTTACTGAAAAATGTTGAAAAAAGTTCTTTCCGGTGATATAATTAATATATCCGAAAAAAAAAGAGGTGATTTATTCTGTCTAAACAATTCTGGAAAGGCAGTGCATTACTTGCACCGGTTCCGGCAACACTTGTGACGTGTGGTACTGTGGAAAATCCTAATGTTTTTACTGTCGCATGGACGGGAATATGCTGTACCCGTCCGCCTATGACGTATATTTCTGTGAGACCGGAACGCTTTTCATATGATATAATAGAAAAATCCGGTGAGTTCGTCATAAATCTAACCACTTCCGCTATGGTAAAGTATACCGACTTATGCGGTGTGAAAAGCGGTCGTGACGTTGACAAATTTAAATTATGTGGATTTCATGCCATGCCGTCACAGAAAGTTTCCGCACCGCTTATAGAAGAGTGTCCAGTATCTCTTGAATGTCGTGTCACTGAGGTGAAACCGTTAGGAAGTCATACAATGTTTCTTGCGGAGATAGTCGGCATTGATGTTGACGAAAAATTCATTGACAGCAAGGGGAAATTAAACCTCCAGCAGTGCGGACTTACAGCATATGCCCACGGCGAATATTTTGCACTTGGCAGAAAGTTAGGTGATTTCGGCTATTCTGTCCGGAAAAAAAAGAAAAAACCGAAAAATTCAGCCTGATATGTCTTCAATGAATTTCCGGAGTTCCTCTTCAGACTCGATGACAATTCCGCCGGAAATAAGTTCACGGTCATAGTCCGAAAGCAGATTTACATTGTATTCAATAATTTTGTATGGCTTATCACCGTCACCACGGAAAACTCCTATTTTTCCGTTGTATTCACGGACAATGCATTCAGGTTGTGTGACTTCCGGAACATTTACGGCAAATTTCGTCTGAATTTTCGTATTCCTGACGCTCTGTGCAAGTGTACATATCACAAGCACACCCGCCGTCGCCACGGAAGCGAATACCATAAAAAATATTTTCCGGTTCATGTTTTTTTCCATGAAAATACCTCCCTTTGCTGAATTTCTGTAAATATTATCGTCTGTTTTTGCTATATTATACAAATTACTGTTTTTTTTCAAAAAATACTTAACAACCGGAAAAAAATGTGGTATAATATAAAAGATGGTTCAATATGACCGGAAATTAAAAAATTCTGCTTTTTTAAAGACCTTTTTTCAGACAGTTCGGAGACTTGTCTGATTCAGGAATATAAATAACAGAAAGGAGTTTCACCGTTTATATACGGTAAAAAAACAAAATGGGTACTACTAATAACACTGTACAGCCAGCCGGTAAGCGCAAAAAGAAGAAAAAACAAAGTCTGCCGGTGAGAATTTTAAAAAAATTATTGGCTGTAATATCCACAACTCTGCTTTCGCTGTTTCTTGTAATGGTCATTACCGGAACTATTGTA
The DNA here is from genome assembly GCA_023665275.1 of Alistipes senegalensis. Taxonomy (GTDB): domain Bacteria; phylum Bacillota; class Clostridia; order Oscillospirales; family Ruminococcaceae; genus Ruminococcus. The sequence continues at coordinate 25,099 of JAMPEF010000012.1, forward strand.
GCGACTGCACTCACTGTTTACGTCCTTGACTTTATGGACGATTCAACAAATGTAACACTTCAGGAGCTTGAATCCGGAAGTGATACTTACTTTTATGGCATTCAGAAAAACGACAAGGGAAAAGACGAAATTGTCATACTCAACAGGGTAAAAACCGACGTTCAGCGTATACCCGTTTCAATCGACAGAATACCACAGCATGTTAGAGATGCTTTCGTTTACACGGAAGACGAGCGTTTCTATCTTCACGAGGGCGTTGACTATAAGCGTACACTTTCGGCGTTTATGAATATGTTTCTTCATTTCTATGACTCAAATCAGGGTGGTTCTACTATCACACAGCAGTTAATCAAGAACCTTACCGGTGATGACGAACAGTCACCGCAACGTAAAATCCGTGAAATTTTCAGCGCTATGCAACTTGAAAGAACCTATACCAAAGACGAAATATTAGAGGAATATCTTAATTATATCGGTTTCGGTGGTCCTATCAATGGCATACAGCTTGCATCTATTCGATATTTCGGAAAGAACGTCGATGAAATAACAGTACCTGAGGCTGCCGTACTTGCTGCTATTCCGAAATCTCCACAGTATTACGGACCTTTCGTTGAAACTTATAACGAAAACAACAGACTTATTGTCGACGGTAAAGCTAATAACAAGGAGCGTCAGCGATATGTCCTCTATCAGATGTACAAGAACGGTGCTATAACTTTTGACGAATATCAGAAGTATTTAAGTACAAAACTTGTATATACAGATTCAGAAGAATATCTCCGTCTGCACCCTGAGGACAGGGCGGAAGAACTCGAACAGGAGCAGACAGCTTATTCATGGGTAGTTGACGCTATGTACTATGAAGTGGCTGACTTCCTTATGAAAGAATACAACATTGACCAGTCAGAAGCTATAAAGCGTATAAACAAGGGTGGTTATAAGATTTATTCAACAGTTGATGATACCATGCAGAAATATGTTGAAGAAAAGTTCCTTGAATTAGGCAACCTTGTAAACGTTGACAGTGTACGCCGGTGGGCTGATATTGACGGCGACGGTCAGAGTGAAGAATATTTACCACACGTTGCATTCGTGGCACTCAACTATGACGGTTCTGTAAAAGCTCTTGCCGGTGACTGGGGTGAAAAAACCACATCACTTTCAACAAGCTATGCAGTACAGGAAAAACGTCAGGTAGGTTCAACAATGAAACCGATTGCATCTTACGGACTTGCACTTGAAAATGATATTATTCACTGGGGTTCTACATTCCGTGACGAGCCTATCATGAAAGACGGCAACGGCGAGCCTTGGCCTACCAATTACGGAAAAACACTCTCTTATGGCACATATAGTGTTTACTACTTCTTACAACAGTCATTCAATACAGTTCCGGCACAGCTTGTTCAGTCCATGACACCAGAGGCTGTATATGAATTTTGTACAAAAAATCTCGGTCTTAAACTTGACCCCGAACACGATAAGGATATTGCACCGCTTGCACTCGGAGCGTTGCACTATGGCATAACTCTTGAAAATCTTGTAAATGCTTATATTCCTTACGGAAACAAGGGTGTATTCAATGATGCACATATTGTTACAAGAATTGAAGACGGCACACAGGAAGTCATCTATGAAAACGACGGAAATGCACGTTATGCAGTAAGCGAAGAGACAGCATGGGTTATGAACAGACTTCTAAAGAATGTTGTTGAAAACGGTACAGGTACAGCAGCTAAACTCAGCAATAAGGTTGTTGTCGGCAAGACTGGTACAACTGATAACTGGTATGACGAGGCTTTCGTAGGACTTACAAGAGATTTCGTAGCCGGTATTACAGTAGGTTACAAGTATTATCATAGAGACCTTTCACTCCCCTCAAACTTTAAATCGGCACAGGTATGGCAGAATATCATAGGTGAATATGCAAATACAATGTTTACAGACACACCGGCGGACTTTGACCCTGTAGATTCAGTATTTGAAGCTGCTATGTGTCCTGCAAGCGGAATGATTGCAGGCACTTATTGCAGTAAGGGTATAACTGGTTACTGGAAGTCAACAAATGCACCGGTATGTACTGGTTCACATTCAGGTGTTGTTTCAAATCCGTCAACAAGCAGTAGCTCCGGAAGCAGCAGTTACAGCAGTAACAACTATAGCAGCAACAATTACAGCAGTAACAATAATAACTACAGCAGCAGTAACTATGACTATATAACACCAAGCGCAAATAATTATAGCAGCAACACTTATGACAACAGTTACAATAATAATTATAATTACAGTTACGATAACAGCTATACGGACAGCAGTTCCGGCGGAACATGGGGTACAGGGTATGACAGTACCGGCGGTAGTTCGTGGGATTACGGCTATGACAACAGTTATGACACATCATATGATTATTCCGGTGGCGGAACGTGGGATACAGGTTACGACAGCACCGGCGGTAATTCATGGGATTCCGGCTATGACAGCACCGGCGGTGGTACATGGGACACCGGCTATGATAATACAGGTGTCGGAGACGGTACAGGCTGGTAATAATTTTAAAATTCAGACATAAAAAATACCGGTTAAATATATTTTAACCGGTATATTTATAAGGAGAAAAAATATGGATAATTCAATAAGAATGTGCTGTCCGTGTCATTTCGGACTTGAAAGCGTTCTGAAATACGAGATAGCAAAAATCGGCGGAGACAACATAAAAGTAAACGACGGTAAAATAAGTTTCACCGGTGACCAAAATATACTTGCAAGAGCTAATTTATGCCTTTCAACTGCTGAACGTGTCATGATAGAACTTGCAGAATTTAAAGCCGTTACTTTTGAAGAACTTTTTCAGGGTGTCAAATCAATAGAACTTGAAAGATATATCAGCCCTGAAAATGCCTTTCCGGTAAAGGGCTATTCTCTGAACTCCGCATTACATAGCATTCCGGACTGTCAGGCGATAATTAAAAAAGCTGCTGTTGAACGTCTTAAAGGCAAGTACGGCATAGAGTGGTTTGAAGAAACCGGAGCAACAGTACAAATAAAATTCAGTATACTTAAAGATGTGGTTACTATTTATCTTGATACAAGCGGAACAGGTCTCCATAAGAGAGGTTACAGACGTAATTCAAACGCCGCACCTATAAAGGAAACTCTTGCCGCCGGAATAGTCGATTTAGCAAGAGTGCGTCCGGATTCTGTTGTATGCGACCCGTTTTGTGGAAGTGGTACAATTCTTATTGAGGCGGGACTTAAAGCCCTTAACATTGCTCCATGCATAAACAGACGTTTTGCGGCTGAAAAGTGGGAAAGTATTCCGGATAAAGTATGGCGTGAAGAGCGTACACGAGCTATAGATAATGTAAACCGTTCCGCAAAATTTGAGGCTTTCGGCTTTGATATAGACGATTCAGCGATTGCGCTTACTCTTGATAATGCCCGTAAAGCCGGTATAAAATCCCGTATGAAGATTGAACAAGCTGATATTTCAAAATTCAGACAGCCGGAAAATTCAATAGTTATCTGCAATCCACCATATGGCGAAAGACTTCTTGAAATTCGTGAAGCAGAAAATATTTATCGTCAGATGGGAAAGGTTTTCGGAAAAGGTAGCGGACAATCAAGTTATATCATTTCACCACATGAAGAGTTTGAAAGTTTTTTCGGCAAGAATGCCCATAAACGCCGTAAGCTCTACAATGGCATGATAAAATGTCAGCTTTATATGTACTTCTGAATGAATTATTATGTAAAAAGAAAAATTTTAAATTTATTTTTTCCTAACCGCTGTCCGATATGCAAAGAGATTATTAATTTAAATGACCGGTTTTGTCAAGATTGTACGGAAAAAATAACTTTGTATACCGGAAATTTACGCATTGCAGGAGCATCGGAATGTTTTGCGGCGCTTGAGTATAACAGGGCAGTAATTCCGGCGGTACATCTTCTTAAAAATGGCAGTTGCGGAAATTCTGCATATGCATTCGGGGCTTGCCTTGCGGACGTCCTGAAAAATAACGATATATCAAGTAAAATTGATATTATAATACCCGTTCCGCTGTCGGAGGGTTCACGGCGGAAACGTGGTTATAATCAGTCTTTGCTTATCGCCGAGGCTGTCGGGGCGGAAATAAATAAACCTGTATGGTGTTCTGTGTGCAAAATCCGTGAGACTAAAGAGCAAAAAACTCTCAGCAAGGCGGGCAGAAAACTAAATCTCAGAAATGCTTTTCAGGTTACAGAAAATATTTCCGGAAAAAGAATACTCCTTGTTGATGATATAACCACAACTGGTAGTACTCTTTCGGAAGTTGCCATGTTATTGCGGAAAAACGGTGCAGAAGATGTTATATGTTCTGCCGTCATGAAGGTGGAAAAAAGAAAACAGGTACATGTTTGAATGTACCTGTTTTTTGTATTCTGAGTGTTAATTTATGGATTTACAAAGTCAAGAGGGTCTTGCTGAGTTCCGTTTACACGCACTTCAAAGTGAAGATGTGCGCCCGTTGACCAGCCTGTAGAACCAACTGTACCGATTACATCACCTTGCTGAACATAGTCACCGACTGAAACGTTTGCGGAAGTCATATGTCCGTAAAGTGTAGTGTATGTGCCATCATGCTGAATGATTACATAGTTTCCGTAACCACCACCACAGCCACAGCTTGATGTTTTGGCATAGTTATGCGTACAGCTATTGCTTACATATGTAACTGTACCGGATTTTGAGGCGACTACATTTGCGCCCATAATTCCGGTGCCGCTGATGTCGATTCCCTTGTGCTGAGTACCCCAGCGCTGAGCAAACGGACTTGATATGTAAGAATTTTTCGGTGTTGGCCATATGAAGCCTGAGGACGACGGAGCAGGTATTGTTATTGCAGTAGTTGTGGTTGTTGCCACTGCTGTAGTAGTTGTAGTAGTAGTTTGTGTAGTGGTGACTGTTGTTACGGCAGAAGATGTAGTAGTTGTTGTTTCTTTGTAAATATCGTCTGTAGCGTAAGTTGTAGTAAATGCAGTTGTAGTTGTAGTATAGACGGGCATTTCTGTAGTAGTGGTGGTTGTAGTTGTAGTCTGTTGTGCGAGAATTTCAGCCTGTCGAGAAGCCTCTTGACGTTCAGCCTCACGTGACGCCTCTTCTATTCTTTCGAGTTCACGAGAAGCTTCTTGACGTTCAGCCTCACGTGACGCCTCTTCTATTCTTTCGAGTTCACGAGAAGCCTCCTGACGTTCAGCCTCACGTGACGCCTCTTCTATTCTTTCGAGTTCACGAGAAGCCTCCTGACGTTCAGCCTCACGTGACGCTTCTTCTATTCTTTCGAGTTCACGAGAAGCCTCTTCACGAGATGCAATTTCCCTTGATTCCTGTTCACGTGATGCGTTTTCACGAGATGCAATTTCCCTTGATTCCTGTTCACGTGATGCATTTTCACGGGACTCAACTTCCCTTGATTCTTGCTCACGTGATGCCTGTTCAATAGCGGCTATTCTTTCCTGTTCGATACGTTCCGCCTCAAGACGAGCCGCCTCCTGTTCAGCAGCTATGCGGCGTTGTTCCGCTTCATAGCGACGCTGTGCCTCTTCGGCGTGTCTGCGTATTTCTTCTTCTATCTTGATTTCCTCCTGTGCGAGTTCGTCAAGATATTTCTGTGTATCGGTTTTAGTCTGGTCAAGCCGAATCTGTTCGAGTTTTATTCTGTCAATAATTTCCTGTGTCTGTTCCATTTTTTCGTTAAGCTGGAGAATTTCCGCCGATTTTTCATTTATTTTTTCGGCTTGCTGTTCAAGTTTGGTTTGCAGTGTGAATTTTTCAAATTCAAGGTCTTTTTTAAATTTTTCGAGACCGTCTATTTCATCAAGGAGCTTGTTTATAAGTTCTTCGTCGTGTGATGCTATTCTGTTTACCATTTCCACGCTTGTCATGACGTCATAGAAACTTGCTGAACCAAGCACCACTTCGGCGAGTTTGTTATTACCTGAAATGTACATAGTGCAAAGACGCTTTTTAAAGAGTTCGATATTGCTGTTGATAAGTTCCTGCTGTATAGCTATATCAGAATCAAGATGTCTGATATTTTCTTCTGTAGCGGAAATTTCGTCAGTGAGTTTATCGAGTTCATTGTTAAGGAGAAATATATTCTGTTGAATAAGATCAATCTGGTCAGCTAATGTTTCCTGAAAAGCCTTCTGATTTGATTTATCATTTTCAAGAGAGTTTATTTGTGTTTCATACTCAGCAATTTTAGCTTCGTTTGCTTTTCTTTCCTCCTGAATTTCTGCAATTGATTTAGCTGAAACATCTGTCTGACTATCTTCTGAAGTGGGATAACCGACAATTATTCCGGCAGAGATTGCGGAACAAGTCATAAAGGCAAGAATTTTCTTTACTATGATTAATTTTTTCATTATAAGCGGCAGTCAATATGACTGCTGCCTCCTTTCATAAAACTATTTTACGGACTTATATAATCAAGAGGGTTGATGTCTGTGCTGTCGGCACGTAGTTCAAAGTGAAGGTGCGGACCTGTTGACCAGCCTGTAGAACCAACTGCACCTATTTTCTGTCTCTGCTGGACGTAATCGCCCACTGAAACAGTGACATATGCCATATGTGCATATATAGTTGAATATGTGCCGTCATGGGAGATGATGACATAATTTCCGAAATCACCACCACAACCACAACTGCCCTCTTCTTTGCCGTAATTGTGTTCACAGGAGTTATTTACAGATATTACTATACCATCACGGACTGCACAGACGTCAGCGCCGTTGATATCGGCGTTGCCTATGTCAATACCTCTGTGCTGTAAGCCTTCACGTTCACCGTAATAGCTTGTGATATAGTAGTAATCAGGTACAGGCCATATATACGGCTGACTTTCAGGGGGCGGAATAACAGGCTGAACGGATTCCGTCTGTGGTACTTGTTGTTCAAGCCACTGCTGATAAAGTCTTTCCTGTTCCTGTTGTTTCCGACGTTCTTCTTCTTCCAGTTCAAGCCGTTTCTGCTCTTCATGCTGTTGCCTGATTAGTTCTTCCTGTTTCCGTCTGAGTTCTTCCTCCTGTTTCCGTCGCTGTTGTTCTTCGTAAATTCTCTGTGCCTCCTCAGCTTTCCGGCGGATTTCCTCTTGAATTTCCTGCTCCTGCCTGTCGAAGTCAGCCCGAAGCATTTCGGCGTCCTGTTTGGAGTTCTGAATTTTATTCTGCTGTGCGTTTATCTGTTCAACGATAGCTTGTGACTGTGCCACTTTATCGTTAAGCGATTGTATTTCAGCAGTTTTTTCAGTTTTTTTCTGTTCCTGTTCGGAAAGTTTCACTTCAAGACTGTTTTTTTCGGTTTCGAGGTCTTTTCTGTCCTTTTCGAGACTATTTATATCGCCGAGAATTTCATTTATAAGTTGTTCGTCATATTCCGCCATGTTGTTGACGACTTTTACACGGGTCATCATGTCATAGAAACTTGACGAACCCAGCAGCACAGAAATCATGCTGTCATTGTTGCCGGATATATACATGGCACAGAGACGTTTTTTGAAAAGTTCAATACTTTCTTCAATTTCCTTTTGTCTTTCTGATATGCTGTAATCAAGAAATTCTATATTGTCGTTAGCTTTTTGTATGTCGGAATTTAATTTTTCCAGTTCCTGATTAAGAAGAGTTATATTTTCCTGAATCAGTGAAATCTGTTCAGATAAAGTCTGCTGGAAAGCCTGTTCATCGGACATATTTTCACCCAGTTCAGAAATCTGTTTTTCAAATTCAGCTATTTTTTCTTCATTTGCTTTTCTTTCCGCCTGAATTTCCGGAATAGTCTTAGCAGATTTTTCCTGTGACGAAAAATTAACTACAGTTCCGGCAGAGACAGCCGAACATATAATAAAAGTAAAGATTTTTGCTAATATTTTTTTCATGCTGTCTGCCTTTCCTTTCATTCAGACGTCAAGATGCTTTTGAGTACTGATAACACTTCCTATAGCGCCCATAAATGCGCCGGTCAGTAAATAGCATATAAGTACAGATACTCTTATATGTGAGAACGGAATTATATTTCCTATGTTAAATGCGCTCATAAGAGCGGGCTGTGAAGTAAGTACATTGTACACAGAACGGTATATAGCCCATGTTATGAAAAATGCACCAGTGCCGGAAAAGAATCCCGTAACCATACCTTCAACAAAGAACGGCATACGGATAAATATATCAGTTGCACCGACATATTTCATAATCTGTATTTCTTCACGACGTGCGTAAACACTTGCTTTTGTGGTATTTGAAATCATAATCATTGATACCACGGCAAGCGCAATGATTACCGCACCGGCTATAAGGGTTGCCATTTTTCTTAATTCTATAAGAAATTCAGTAACCTGTGTTGAGGAATCGACTTCCTGAATATCGGGTATCATTGATATAGCCGTTGTAGTATCTTCAATAAGTGAAGTATCTTTCAGTGTAACGCTGAAACCGTCCGGCATGAAGTCGTATCCATCAATATAGTTGAAAATTGCACGTCCACGGCTGTCAATTCTGTTCTGCATACGTTCAAGAGCCTGTTGTTTTGAGATGTACTCAATATGATTGACATTGTCAAGGTTTGTGAGTTCATTTTCAATTTCCGCAACTCTTACATCTGATGTGCCTATATTCAGATATACAGCTATTTCATTTTGTTCGCTGAGACCGGTTATCATTGAATTGATATTTATATAGAATAATCCGGCGACACCGACAAGCAGAAGTGATATTAAAAGCACACAGAAAGTTGCAAAAGCCATCATTTTATTTTTCCAGATATTTTCAACGCCTTGGTCGGCAAGATATTTAAAACCACTTAATTTCATTCTGTACCCCCTTGTGACTGTTCCATGATAGCCGCTATTATCTGGTCAGCGTCGGAATTTTCAGCAGAATCATCACCGGTGGTATTTTCCAGTGAGGCTATAAGCTCATCAATGGAGCCGTCGGCACTTTCCGATGTTTCAGCGGTATTTTGTTCAGGAACTTTATTTATAATAATTTCCTCCTGTAAAGTAGTTTGCGGAGACTGTAATACTGCTACTTCTTCAACAGGAACGGGAGCAGGGGCAGCCAGTGGTGACGGTTCTTCCGGCGGATTTTCAGTAATTTCTTCCAGTTCGTCATTATCGCTGAAATCAATATCAGGAAATTCAGATTCTCCAAGAAGTTCTTCAGCGTTTGTGCCGTCATCTTCCGTGAAACTGTCAGGCACGGGGAGTATAGCCGGTTCAAAGTCTGTGAGGTCATCGGACGTTCCGGCTACAATTTCGTCAAATACAATCTGACCGTCCGTGATGTTTATGATACGTCCGCCGAAATGCCTTACAAGGTCATGCTCGTGAGTAACCATAAGAATAGTAGTTCCCTGGTCGTTGATGCCTTTCAGCAATTCGACTATTTCGTATGAAAGTTCAGGGTCAATGTTTCCGGTTGGTTCGTCGGCGATTATAAGCTGTGGGTCATTGACAAGCGCACGGGCAATAGCCACACGTTGCATTTCACCGCCGGAAAGTTCATCAGGATATGAATTTACTTTTTCCTGTAATCCGACAAGCCCGATAACATACGGAACACGTTTTCTTATAAATTTTACCGGAGCGTCGATAACACGGAGAACAAAGGCTATATTTTCATATACTGTCATTGAGGGTATAAGCCGGAAGTCCTGAAAGACAAAACCGAGTGTTCGCCGGAACTCCGGAATTTTCTTTTTTCTGAGACTGCCAAGGTCATAGCCGTTTACGGTTACAGAACCACTTGTGGCGTCAATTTCCTTGAGGAGCAGTTTAATCATGGTACTTTTTCCCGCACCTGACGAACCTACAACAAATGCAAAGTCGCCGTCATTTATTTTGAGACTGACATTGTTTAAAGCGTCGACACCGCTTGAATAAGTTACAGATACGTTTTTAAGTTCTACCAAATATTTACACCTACCTTAATAATATGGCTGGTCAGAATTTAACGGGGTTAGCGGAAAGATATTTCTTTACCATAAGAGCGATTTTAAATATAATAGCGTGGTCAAACTCCCTGAGGTCAAGACCGGTGAGTTTCTTTATTTTTTCGAGCCTGTAAACGAGAGTATTTCTGTGTACAAATAATTTTCTTGATGTTTCAGAAACATTCAGATTATTTTCAAAGAATTTCTGTATGGTGAATAATGTTTCATGGTCAAGAGATTCAATGCTACCTACCTTGAAAACTTCATGTAGGAAAGTTTCACAAAGTACAGTGGGGAGGTGATAGATAAGCCTTGCAATGCCGAGATTATCATAACTTACAATGACTTTATCAGTATCAAAAACCTTGCCGACTTCAAGAGCCATCTGAGCCTCTTTAAATGAACGGGCAAGCTCCTTTACGCCTACAACTGCCGTACCGATACCAACATTGACTCTTGTATAAAATTCACTGCTGAGTGTATCAGCAATTGAACGGGCAAGCTTTTCAAGGTCTTTTGAATCAACTGTACTTTTGAGTTCCTTTACAAGAACTATATCACTTTCTGTTATATTGAATACAAAATCTTTGTTTTTGTCAGGGAAGAGATTTTGTATAACATCATATGCGGAAATATCATTGGCTGAAATTATTCTTATAAGGAATACTGCACGGCTGATTTCTGCATTGAAATGCAGTTCACGAGCCTTTATGACAATATCACCAGGGAGAACGTTATCAAGGATTACGTTTTTGATAAAATTGTTTCTGTCGTATTTTTCGTCATAGTACTGCTTGATATTGGAAAGAGTTATGGACAGAATACTTGCATATTTAGCGGCGGCATCGTCCACACCCTCAACGAAAACGGCATAATCGGGCTTTACTCTTGAACCGAATGGCTTATATGTAAAACCGTCTCTTATAAAAATATCATGTGAATCGCTGAGGTCAAGCGAAACAAATTCATTTGTAGTACCTACACGGGTAAGGTCACTGCATGCGATAATTGTTGCTGTTTCATCAACAACACCTATTGTAGCGTCTATAGTATCACGCATCTGATGCACTAAACCCTGAAATAATCTGTTTGACATAGAATTTAAATCCTTTCTGTTAGTTATAATAGATATGTTTTTTTAAAGGACTTGTTAATAGTTTCCTTATATATTACAGATTGTAACATATTTTAAGAAGCTATTTGTTAACAAAGTGTTAATTTTTTTGCTTTTCATGTACGTAATTGACAAATTAAAGTGTTAACTTTGTGATAAAAATTACAAAATCTGTCTTTTTTTGTAACCGGAATGTAATTTAATATGATACAAAATGTAATTTTTTCTAGAATCACATTTTTTCCGGACTTTCAATATTGAGAATTGAAAGAACGTTCCGGAGAACCTGCCTTACAGCAACACAGAGTAAAATTCTTGCGTTCATAAGTTCGGAAGTTTCAGCGTTCTTTACACTGCAAGCGTCATAGAACCTATGGAAAAGCGTTGCAAGGTCAATGGCATATTTGGTGATTTTTGAGGGGTCATAAGTTTTTGCGGAAAGATTTATTTCTTTCGGGAGTGATGCAAGATGTCTGATAAGTTCGATTTCACGGGGATTTTCAAGAATATCAAGATTTGCACTTTCAGGAATTTCAATTCCTTCTGATTTGAGATTTGCAATAAGACTGCATATTCTTGCGTGTGCGTATTGGACATAGTAAACAGGATTCTGTGAAGATTTTTCAACAGCAAGGTCTAAATCAAATTCAAACTGTGAATTAGCCTCACGGAGATTGAAATAAAATCTTGCTGCATCAATCGGGATTTCGTCAAGGAGCGTAACAAGAGTTATAGCTTTACCACTTCTCTTGGAAATTTTCACGACTTCACCGTTACGCACAAGTCTTACCATCTGCATAAGAACCACATCAAGTTTATCAGCGTCAACGCCAAGTGCGGTAAGTGCGGCTTTAAGACGTGGTACATAGCCGTGATGGTCTGCACCGAGAATATTTACAGCCTTGTCAAAATTTCTTGTCACGAGTTTGTCGTAATGATATGCAATATCCGGAACAACATAAGTTGGTATGCCGTTAGCACGTACAAGTACAAAATCCTTGTCAACGCCGAAGTCTGTAGCCTTGAACCACGTTGCGCCGTCCTGTTCATAAGTATGACCAGTTTCACGGAGTTTATCCACAATTTTCATAGTTTCGCCGGATTCATGTAGTTTACTTTCCCTGAACCACGTATCATAGACAATACGATATTTTTTCAAGTCACGTTCCAGCCCCTCAATGTTCAGCGGGAGGGCATAGCCGACAAGAGCTTTGCGCCGTTCCTCTTCGGTAACGTTTTCCAGTTCAAAGAGGTGCTGTTTATAGTAGTTTGCGGCGTGTGCGATAATATCCCTGCCTAAATATACATCTTCCGGCATTTCAAAGTCCATACCTTTTTCACTTCTGTCATAGATGTCATTGCAGAGTTTTTCCGTATCGCTGTGGCAGTCATAAATAGCCTGCTGTCCTTTTTCGGAACACAATTGCATATATCTGAGTGAAAGCGATTTACCGAATTTTTCAATCTGATTTCCGGCGTCGTTGACGTAAAATTCACGTTCAGCGTGATAACCTGCCCATTGCAGAACGCTTACGAGACAGTCACCGATAGCACCACCACGAGCATTTCCTATATGCATAGGACCTGTGGGATTTGCGGAGACAAATTCAACAAGAATTTTCTTTCCGTTTCCGTGACCGGTTTTTCCGTAACTGTCGTTTTCGTCAATGACATTTTTCACGACATCTGAAAACCATTTCCGTGAGAGGAAAAAATTCATGAAGCCTGCTCCTGCCACTTCGCACCTTTCAAAAAGGGAATCGGCAAGGTCAATGTTTTCACAGAGAGTTTCTGCTATCTTACGGGGTGCAGTCCTGAAAGCCTTAGCGCATACCATAGCGGCATTAGAGGCAAAATCTCCGTGGGACTTGTCCGCCGGTATTTCTATATTGAAGTCCGGCACAGGTACAGCCGGAAAAGTTCCGTCTGCTATAGTTTTTCCGAGAGCCTCAGTTATAAGCTGTCGGAGCTGTAGAGAAGCTTTATTGATGTAATCCATAATTATTATCCTTTCTTTAAATTCTGAATTGTTATAGTTATTTCATTGTCTGAAAGTTTTGAAGCGTTGAGGTCAAGAGTATATTTCATATAAAGTCTGCCGTTTTCCGTCAGGGTATCTTCAATGGCGTGTGTGTATATTCCCATCTGGAACATTCCGAAAGGTGTTCCATACTGACAGTAATGCTTTTTTCCTGTTTCAAACGTAAGGAAAGAATTTGAAGAGCCTGTCCGCATAATGGACGCTTCACGACCGTTTATAATTTTTATCGTCGTTACAGACCCTTCAAAACCTGTTGCTTCGGTGTCTTCATATGATATAGTAGTGTTGTTTTTGGTGCAGTTTATAACCGCATTTGTAAAGAGTTCCGATTCTGTACGCTCGCCGTCCTCTACCTGAACACTTAATAAAGAAATAATCTGATTTTTTTTCAAAATAAAACTCCTTATATAATTAGTAACTGCGTTCAGCATTTTCAATAGCGCTGTCAAGCAGATTATGCATAAGAGCAGGATAAGACATGCCAAGAGTTCCCATAAGTTTAGGGAACACGCTGTTTATCCGGAGCCCAGGTGCGACACCGATTTTATTTAACAGAAGTTTTCCGTCATCGGTAAGAAAGAGGTCAACTCTTGCAAATCCTTTGCAGTTGAGAGCCTTGAAAGCATTAACAGCGGTATCACGGACTTCACGGCGGATTTTATCCGGTAAGTCGGCGGGTATAGTCAGTTCATCGCCGGAAACCGCATTGAAATTGCTTGGGTTATAAGTATGTGAAGTATCTGTTATTTCCCCGACTTCCGAAGCTATCGGCGAATCATAGCCGAAAACAGCAACTTCAAGTTTTCTGCCCTTTATGAATTTTTCAACAACAACCTTGTTATCGTTTGAAAAAGCGACTTTTACAGCAGATACAAGTGATTCATAGTCATCAGCGAAACCAGTTCCGGCATCACTTCCGCTGTTTGCGGGTTTGACGATAAGAGGAAAACCAAGTTCAGCGGAGATTTTTTCACAACGTTCATCAATGTCGCTTAGTTCACGCTGGGTAATCAGACGCCACGGAGCAGTTTTTATATTGAAGTCGTCCATTACCATATGTGTATGTGACTTGTCCATACATGATGCCGCAGCAAGAAGACCGCTTCCGACGTATGCAATGCCGGAGAGGTCAAGCAGACCCTGAATAGTACCATCAGCGCCAGACTTGCCATGAAGTACCGGAAAGATTACGTCTATTTTCCGGATGGAGACTTCACCGTTTTCAAGGATTATAATTCCACGGTGGAGAGGGTCAGGAGAGAGGACAGCAGAAGTGCAGTCGGGATTATATTCCCATGTTCCCGACGCTATGTCTTCAACGTCACCTGGATAGTAAAGCCAGCGACCTTTACGGGTTATGCCTATACAGATAACTTCATATTTATCTTTCGGGATATTAGCTATAACATCGGCGGCAGACGAAAGTGAAAGGGCATACTCACGGGATATACCGCCAAAAATAACAGCAGCTTTTATTTTTGCCATAAAATTCTCCTTTATAAATATTGTATAATATATTATTTTATCACATTTCACAGAAAACTGCAAGTCTTTTTATGATAATAAAATAATTATTTTGCATATTGCTATTGACATGATGTAAAAACTATGGTAAAATTATATAAAATATGTTGTTAAATGGAGTATATAATTATGGATTTTATAATTGAAAACGATGTACTTAAAAATTATATCGGCAACGATACGGAAGTAATAATACCTGACGGCGTGACGAGTATAGGCGATAAGGCTTTTTATAGGTGCGAAAGCCTTACCATAACGATACCCGACAGCGTGACGAGTATAGGCGATAGGGCTTTTGGTCGTTGTAACAGCCTTAAAAGCATAACAATCCCCGACAGCGTTACAAGCATAGGCAAGAAGGCTTTTTATAGGTGTTCAAGCCTTGCAAGCATAACAATTCCCGACAGCATTACAAGCATAGGCGAGTGGGTTTTTGGTCGTTGTAACAGCCTTGCAAGCATAACAATCCCCGACAGCGTTACAAGCATAGGCAGAAAGGCTTTTTATAGGTGTTCAAGCCTTGCAAGCATAACAATTCCCGACAGCGTTACAAGTATAGGCGAGTGGGCTTTTTCGCATTGCACAAATCTTAAAAGCATAACAATACCCAATAGCGTGATGAGTATAGGCGATGGAGCTTTTAGTGGGTGCGAAAGTCTTAAAAGCATAACAATCCCTGACGGCGTGATAAGCATAGGCTATGGGGCTTTTTATGAGTGTAAAAGCCTTACAAGTATAACAATACCCGACAGCATTATAACTATGAGAGAGTATACTTTTATGGCATGCGATAAACTGAAAACAGTTTCAGTGCCATTATACTTTAAAGGAAAACTGGATAATGTTTTTCCTGCACACACTGAAATAATATACAGATAATCGTTAAATAAAAAAATATAATATCTGCCTGAAAACTTAAGAGAAAATATTTCATAAAATCATTGACATATACTTAAAAAAATGATATAATTCATTATATAGAAAACTTTTATTCATAATAAATAAACAGGTGACTTATATGGAAAAATACATTATAATAGGTAACTTCTTTTCAATGGGTTCTATGATTTTAATAATGGTAGGTGGACTTGTAAAAACAAAAAGCCGGTTTATCCTGATACAACTGATACATAATATACTTGCGGTTGTATCGGGATTACTTATTTGCGCACCTACTGCTGTAATCAGTGCCGCCACAAGTTGTGTACGGGATTATATCACATATAAGAACAAGATGACATTTAACATTTCCCTAATTATTGCCGCCATGACCGTTATTATGGCTGTAGTCTGCAACGGCGCTGAAATGTTCGGATATGTTCCGTTAATAGCTATGATTCCGTATGCGTTTCTTATAGCGAAGACGGATAATATACAAACTAAATTCCTTACTATATATACAATGATTTTATGGTGCGTATATGATTTTGGTACAAAAAATTATATAGGAAGTATTTTTGATGTTATAACAATTACAACGTGCATCAACGGAATATTTGAACTGAAAGAATTACAGAGAATAAAGGCGAACAGATTGGCTGAAATGCTTGCCGATATTATATAAATAAGTTAAAATAAAAAAATATATCAGAACCTATTGACTTTTTCAGAAAAGCATGATATACTAATATAGTCGCATGAAGCTGATGTGAAAATATGATATATTACGCGGTGTGGAGCAGCTAGGTAGCTCGTCGGGCTCATAACCCGAAGGTCGTTGGTTCAAATCCAGCCGCCGCAACCAAT
>JAMPEF010000013.1 GCA_023665275.1 Alistipes senegalensis
ACGCCTTACCAAGGCGTTGCGCTACCGACTGTGCCACATCAGCAATCAACATATATTATTATACAATGCTTTTCCGGAAATGTCAATAGTTTTTAAATATTTTTTTGTTTTAACTATTAAAAAGTCTTGACATTCTTTTCCGTGTATGTTATCATAATACCATAAACTGTGAACGGATAAAACCTGTTGGAATGCTTGTACAGAGAGGCTTCGGTTGGTGCGAGAAGTGGAAGTATAACAGGGAATTACATTCGGGAGTTTCCGCATTGAAACTAAGTAGGTGCGGACGTTCAGACACGTTATAGTCTTTTGAGGTCAGAATATTTATATTCTGATAAACTGAGGTGGTACCACGAATTAATTCGTCCTCAGACGGTTTTAATGCCGTCTGAGGATTTTTTATTTCAGGAGAGGAAAACTTATGAAGATACTTGTAACAGGCGGGACTGTTTTTGTAAGCCGTTATACTGCGGAATATTTCGTGAAAAAGGGTCATGATGTTTATGTACTCAACAGAAATACAAGACCACAGTCAGAAAATGTAACTCTTATAAACTGCGACAGACATAATCTCGGCGAAAAACTGAAAAATATTTATTTTGATTCAGTTATTGATGTGACCGCATACAACGAAACCGATATAAAAGATATTTTAAATTCTATTGGAGATTTCGGCAATTATATAATGATTAGTTCAAGTGCCGTATATCCTGAAACGAATCTACAGCCATTTACGGAAAATCAGGAATGTGGGTTTAATATTCACTGGGAAGATTACGGCATAAATAAAATAAATGCTGAAAAATATCTCCTTGAAAAATTTCCCGATGCTTATATTATCCGTCCGCCTTATCTTTATGGCAAAATGAATAATCTTTACAGAGAAGCATTTGTATTTGAATGTGCTGAAAAAAATATACCTTTTTTTGTACCTGAAAACAAGAAAATGAAATTACAGTTTTTTGACATTGAGGATTTATGCATATTTATTGAAAAAATCATTGAAATTAAACCACAAAATCATATTTTTAACGCTGGCAATCCCGAAATCATAACAGTAGAAGAATGGGTTAAACTCTGTTACGGAGTACTCGGCAAAGTTCCTGATATAAGATGTGTAAAGTCTGAAATTAATCAACGTATGTACTTCCCGTTCAGGAATTATGAATATATACTTGATGTTACAAAGCAGACGGAATTTATATCCGATGTCAAACCTCTTGAAACAGGCTTAAAACAGTCTTATGAATGGTACATAAATAATCGTAAACTGATAATCCGCAAGGATTATTTACAGTATATAAAAGATAATTTAATATAAAGGAGAAAAATATGACTACTTTTGAAGAACTCAGACGCCGTGGACTGCTTGCACAGCTCACCGACGAAAAGGAAATTGAAGAACTCATCAATAAGGGTGAAGCTACTTTTTATATTGGTTTTGACCCTACAGCCGATAGCCTGCACGTCGGACACTTCATGGCATTGTGCCTTATGAAAAGACTTCAAATGGCTGGTAACAAGCCGATTGTACTTCTTGGCGGAGGTACTGGCATGATTGGTGACCCCTCCGGAAAAACTGATATGCGAAAAATGCTTACTCCGGAAACTATTCAGCATAATATTGAATGCTTTAAAAAGCAGATGAGCCGTTTTATCGACTTTTCGGACGGCAAGGCAATAGCCGTAAATAATGCCGACTGGCTTATGAATCTCAATTATGTTGAGTTGCTCCGTGAAGTAGGTGCTTGTTTCAGCGTAAACCGTATGCTTACCGCTGAATGTTACAAGCAACGCATGGAGCGTGGACTTTCGTTCCTTGAATTTAACTACATGATTATGCAGAGTTACGATTTCTATAAACTTTTTCAGGAATACGGCTGTAATATGCAGTTCGGCGGTGACGACCAGTGGAGTAATATGCTCGGTGGTACTGAACTTATCAGGCGTAAGCTCGGCAAGGATGCCTATGCTATGACAATAACCCTTCTCCTCAACAGTGAGGGTAAGAAAATGGGCAAAACTGAAAAAGGTGCTGTATGGCTTGACCCTGAAAAAACATCACCTTATGAATTTTTCCAGTACTGGCGTAACGTCGCCGACGCTGATGTTATCAAGTGCCTTAAAATGCTTACATTCGTGCCGGTTGAGGAAATAGAGGAAATGGAAAAAACTCTTGAGGGAGCAGGTTTCAACAAGGCTAAGGAACTCCTTGCCTATGAACTTACAAAACTCGTACACGGTGAGGAAGAAGCTGAAAAAGCAAAATCCGCATCTAAGGCACTTTTCGGCGGAAGCGGTTCAGACGAAAATATGCCCATCGCTGAAATTTCAGCCGATGACCTCACAGACGGAAAAATAGGTCTTCTGAATCTTATTGTGAAAGCTGGTCTTGCACCGTCCGTATCGGAGGCAAGAAGACTTGTACAGCAGGGTGGAATTACTGTCAATGACGAAAAAATAACAGACCCTAAGTCACAGATAGCTCCCGACGGTGTTATTATCCGCAAGGGAAAAAAGGCATTCAAGAAAATTTCCGTTATATAAACAAAAGAGGCTTTTTACAGCCTCTTTTTTTATTATTCCTGTTCTTTTTTTATCTTGAAAATCACCCTCAGAAAACCGGAAAGAAATTTCGGACTACGTATCACTACAATTTTCACTATGTATCCCCCCTTTGCTGATATACTTTTATTATATTCAGTAAATGGAGTTTTGTTCCTATTTTGCTGACCTCACAATAAGTGCAAGACCTTTTGCAATAGTTATAACTGCTGTATCGGTTATTTCGTTGCTAACACCTATAGGAAAATTCTGTCTGAAAATATAATTTTCAACCTGATATTTAACGCCTGTCATTTTTTTCATGTGAAGTTCTTCCGTAAGTGCAAACACTGAAAAATACCAATTTTTATATTTTTCATATTTTTCAGTTCCGATACCTTGTACTGTAATTATATTACTTTCGTCATATATTAACATTTTACAGTTATTTTCATAGGCATATATAAGAGTCTGTATATTTGCAAATGTATGGTCAAAACGCCCGCCGGTTGCACCGTAAAGCCTTATAACGTCCGTACCTTTTTCAATGGCAAGTTTCAATGCAAGCATGGTGTCTGTATCGTCCTTTTCGGGAACACTCCGGAAAACCTCACGGCAGGATGGAATTTCACCGGTGTATGAATCAAAATCACCGGTTATAATATCCGGAGTTATACCCAGTTTTTCAGCGTGAATAATTCCCCTGTCAGCACATATAATCAAATCGGCTTTTGTATCAATAAAACTGTAATCCTGAATTTCACCGCCAGCAAATATTATAGCTGTCATAATTCCCATTCCTTCAACTGTTTTGCTTCTTCGTACATAGTACAATAACTTTCATGACGGCTTACGGAAATTTTTCCGTCATTGAGTGCTTCAATTACCTGACAGCCTTTTTCACACGTATGCGAACAATCACGGAAACGGCAATCTGTATACTCCTTAAATTCACGGAAACAGTCTGCTAATTCCTCTTTGCGTATTATGTCATAACTGTTTGTATCGAAAGTTGAAAATCCTGCTGTATCGGCAATATAACCGCCGTCCGACAGCCTGTAAAGCTGTGCATGACGTGTAGTGTGTCTTCCCCTGCCCAGTTTTTTACTGATTTCAGCAGTCGGGATATTTAGTGACGGGTCAACGGCATTCAGAAGCGTTGATTTACCTGCTCCGGAATTTCCGGTCAGTGCGCTTATTTTTCCCCTGAAAAGTTCCTTTACGGCGTTGATGGTTTCAGGATTATTGTAATCAACTTCAAGAACATCAATTCCGATATTCCGGTATATTTCTTTTATTTCTGTACTGTCGCCTAAATCCGTCTTTGTTATGACGACCACCGGAGTTATGCCCTTATACTCTGCAATGGCAATGAACTTATCAAGTATAAGATAATTCGGCGACGGACTACACGTTGAAACAACAAATATAAGCTGGTCTAAATTTGCAAGAGGAGGTCTTATTATACAGTTTTTTCTGTTCAGGATTCCGGAAATAACACCGTTTGTTATTTCTACATTGTCACCCGTATACAGATTATCACCACGGTTGCGGAAAATTCCTCTTGCCTTACATTCATAAATACCGTCAGGGGTCTCCACAGTGTAGAGACCCCCTAAGCATTTTATTATGATTCCGCTTGTTAAAGCCTCACCCATAAATTAATAATAAGTGTAGTAGTTGCCGTATACGTCATAATAGCCGTATCCGTCACCTGCATCACGGTCAAATACACCCACTAATGACGGGTCAAAAGCAGTTGTAACCTGTATTGGTTCAATATACTCTGTTGTTGTAGTTGTTTCAGGTTCTACATAAGGAGGTTCTGTTTCAGGTTCATAATATTCTGTAGGAGCTTCTGTAGGAGCTTCAGTCGGTGCTTCTGTAGGAGCTTCTGTAGGTGTTTCGGTTGATGATGCACTATCAAGACCACCTACTGCTATGAATGCTGCATTGATGTCTTCTGACTGTACCTTTACTTCACCTGTAGCGAAGTTGAAGAAGTAAGAACCAATCTGAGCCCTTACACCTGTATTCATGTTTGTGAGAACTACTACTACAGATACGTTTTCACCTGAACCCTTTACGTTCTGGCTTACCTGATTCATTTCAGGAACAAGAAGTGTATTTGTGGTTTCTGTAGAAGTTGAACCATCTTCATTTGTAATTACAAAATCAATAACAAATCTGCCGTTAGCTTTTTCAGGGAAAGGAACTGTGAAAGGAATTTCACCATCAGGAGCTACACCATTGCTGACATAAAGAATAATTTCTGTTCCCTCGTCAACCTTTGCGCCCTTGCTGATACTCTGTTCAACAACCTTTCCTTCCGGTTCATATGATGCTTTAAGTTCAGTTACCGGCTTAAGACCTGCATATTCAGCAAGTGTTACAGCGTCGTCTGCAATCTGTCCTACATAGTCGTCAACGCTTACCTGTCCTGCGTCAACACCCATGCTTACATAAAGTACGATTGTTGCACCCTTGTGTACTTCTGTACCAGCTTCCGGCTCTGTATTGATTACATAGCCTTTCTGAATTTCAGTACTTGCGGAGTTCTTGATTTCGCATTTAAGACCACGTTGTGTGAGCTGGTCTCTTGCAAGTTCGGAGTTCATATTAGCAACATTAGGAACTTCTACAGTTTCCATGCCCTTACTGATTCTTACTTTAAGAACATCGCCACGCTTGAACTCTGTGCCAGGGTCTACACTCTGTTCAAAAATAAGTCCTTCGTCAAGTTCGTTGTAGTCTGAGCCTTCCATTTCAAACTGAATGTTATTTCCGTACTGGCTGACTGCTGCATTGTAATCCATACCATAGAAATCAGGCATTTTGAAATCATTTGTCTGACCGTCACCCTTGATAAGTCCGCTAAGGAGCGTTGCAACGAAAATTACAGCAACAATAATTACAACAACTACTATAGCTGTAAGCACCGGCACAACAAGTGAGGGACGTTCCGGCTCGTCTTCATCGGGGTCATCATAATCATCGTCATCGTATCCGTTTTCATAAGCCAGCTGTTTCTTACCACGTTTTACAGGAGGTTCAGCGACTTTTGTTTTCTTTCTACCTCTGCTGTTTTCAACCTCTTCAATTACTTCATCGTCGTCCGGAACGGCTGTAACATATTCTCCGTCTTCGTCTTCATCGTCTTCTTCCTGATAATAACCGAAAGTCATATTAGGATTAACCTTGAAAGTATCAAGGTCGCTCATCATTTCGGCTGTTGATTGATATCTGTCTTCTGGATTCTTTTCCATAGCCCTGAGGACGATTTCTTCAAGACCGTCCGGAATATCCGGATTCAACGCCCTTGGACGTTCTGGTATATCCTGCATATGCATAACGGCAATTGCAACCGGATTATCATTATCAAACGGTTTGCTTCCGGTAAGCATTTCATACATCATTGCACCGACTGAATAAATATCACTTCTTGCGTCGGTAACGTCACCGCTTGCCTGCTCCGGACTGATATAATGTACGCTTCCTATAGCCTGGTCTGTAGCGGTCTTGCCCTCTTCACGTGCGAATTTAGCAATACCAAAATCCATGACTTTTATTGTACCGTCCGTAAACATCATAATATTCTGTGGCTTTATATCACGGTGTACAATGCCCTTGTCGTGTGCGTGATGTAATGCCCTTAAAATCTGTATAACAAAGTGTACGGTATCTTTCCATGTAAGGACTTTTTCTTCCTCAATGTACTCTTTAAGGGTTATACCGTCGATATATTCCATAACGATATACTGAATTTTTTCAGAAAATCCCACATCATAGATTTTAACGATATTCGGATGTGAAAGAACTGCAATAGCCTTAGATTCATTCCTGAACCTGCGGAGAAATTCCTCGTTTTCCGCATATTCTTTTTTCAAAATCTTGATTGCAACGTCCTTATGGTCCATTACGTCAATTCCCTTATAGACTTCAGCCATACCGCCTACACCTATAAGCTCGGTGATTTCGTATCTCCCGTCAAGTTTTTTGCCAATGTACTTATCCATTTCCTCTTTTTTCCTCCTGTTTTACTCATAAATTACCGCAACAGTCACGTTGTCACGACCACCTTTTTTAAGTGCAAGGGCTATAAGATTTTCTGTGATATTATCATAATCAGAATCCATGATAACATCATATATTTCACTGTCGGTGCAGTAGCCCGAAAGCCCGTCAGAACACAGCAGCAAACTGATTGAATCTTCATAATCAAGTATGAAAGTATCCGCTTGTACTGTCTGTTCAACACCGACCGCCCTTACAAGCATATGTTTCTGAGGGTGAGTTTCCAATTCATCTTCAGTAATTCTGCCCTGTTCGTACAGCAGTGACGCAACGTTATGGTCTGTAGTTATCCGGAAAACGCCTTCGCCTTCCACTATAAGATATGCCCTGCTGTCGCCGACGTTTGCGATAAATGCTGATTTATCAGTGACAAATGCCGCTACGCAGGTTGTACCCATGCCGAAATTATTGTAATTGAGTTTTGCTCTGGTATAAATTACGGAATTTGCAGCCGAAACCGACGATATAAGAAGTTTACGGATTTCATCATCATTAAGGCTTTCACTATAGCCGTCAGAAAAACGCTGAAAAAATTCCTCTATAGCTATAGTGCTTGCCTCTTTGCCGGAATTTTCGCCACCCATGCCGTCGCAAACAACAGCAAGAACGTTATTCCCGAAATATTCACACCGCACTGCGTCCTGATTTTCGTCTCGTTTCAGACCAATATCCGTACCGGATTTGAACCTCAAAAATCCGCACCCCCATTCTTATTCTGTTCAGCGGCATCACGCCTGAGCTGACCGCAAGCCGCCTCAATATCGCTACCGAGAGTACGCCTCACGGTAGCATTTATTCCCCTCCTGCCAAGCCGTTCCGCAAATGCAGTAACGCCGGCTTTAGCAGTCCGGTAATTCCTCTCCCTGACTTTGTTCACGGGAATAAGATTGACATGACAGTTAATACCTCTCAGTAAGTCTGCCAGTCTGTCCGCATCACCGTCAGAAGAATTGACATTTTCAATGACAGCATATTCAAAAGTTATACGCCGTCCGGTAGTTTTTATATAGTACCGGCAAGCCTTAAGGAGCTTTTCAATACTATATTTTCTGTTGACGGGCATTATTTCCGAACGCCCTTTATTGTCCGCACAGTGCAGTGAAACCGAAAGTGTAAGACCGGTTTTCAGTTCAGCGAGTTCATAGATACGTGGAACGATTCCGCATGTTGACAGCGAAATATGCCGGAGACTGAAATTATTTCCGTTCTTGTCGGAAATCAATGACAGAAATTTCAACACATTTTCGTAATTGTCAAGTGGTTCACCTATACCCATAAGTACCACACCGGAAACTTTCACACCGGAATTTTTTTCAGTTTCATAAATCTGTAAGAGTATTTCAGAAGGTAAAAGATTCCGGACAAATCCAGCAATAGCCGACGCACAGAATTTACAACCCATTTTACAGCCCACCTGCGTGGAGACACAGATGCTGTAACCATAGTTGTATTTCATAAGGACAGTTTCAACATAATTACCGTCCGGAAGTCTATATAGATATTTTACAGTATTATCTATAGAAGATTCAAGTCTTTTTTGTATAAATAGTCTATTTATACAAAAATTTCCATTTAGATATTCTCTTAATTGTGCAGAAATATCAGTCATTTTGTCAAAATCAAAAACCCTTTTTACATGAATCCATTGAAAAATCTGTTTTGCACGGAATTTTTTTTCACCGTGTTCAGTTAAAATGCTTTCAAGTTCGGAAAGACTTAAACTAAGAATATCAATTTTCCCCAAATCTTTCACCTTACTTTCCTGAACTTTGCTATAAAAAATCCGTCACTGCCGAAATAACACGGAAATATTGAAGCCATGCTACCGAACTTTTCACCGAGTGGTTCAGGTAGCGGAACGGGTTCAAGTTCCTTGTGTTCGGAAAGAAGTTTTTCTATAATATATTCGTTTTCTGATTTCCGGAGAGTACACGTTGAATAAACCATTTCACCACCGGTTTTCAGATAATTCAATGCATTTTCGGCAATATTGTATTGAATATCCGGCAGACCTGAAAAATCATCGAAATTTTTATATTTTATTTCCGGCTTTCGCCGGACTGCACCCAGCCCAGAACATGGAACATCACAGAGAATTTTAGTAAATTGCGGTAAATCCGGATTGAACTTTAAAGCGTCGCCGGTATCGGCATATATATTTGTAAGTCCGAGACGTTCCGCACCATCACGGATTAGTTTAACACGTTTTTCATGGAGGTCAAAAGCCATTATTTTACCCTTACCGTGCATCATTTCCGCCATAGTGAAAGTCTTTCCGCCAGGAGCTGCACATATATCAAGAACTGTATCATTTTCTGACGGTGTAAGTGATTTACAACACAATTGTGATGCCAAATCCTGTACGTGAAAATAACCTTTCCGGAATGCCTCTGTATTTATCACATCGCCGGAAACCGAAAAACAATCCGGAATGATTTCATTTTTCACAGCTTTTATGTTTCCGAGTGCGGAAATAAATTCCTGCTCCGTGCATTTCAGAGGATTCATGCGGACTGTAACCGGTGGACTTCCTAAAGAATCGGCAAGAAGATTGATTGAGAGTTCCTCACCGTAATCTTCAATAAGACTGTTTACAAACTCCGGCGGAGCGGAATACTCAATACTATATCTTTTATATTTATCGTCCGGAAGCGGAACTGTTTTCCCCTGTCGTATGAAGTTACGCAAGACAGCGTTTACCATTCCGGAAGCACTTTTTTTACCGAATTTTCCGGCAAGCGAGACACTTTCATTCACTACCGCACTTTCGGGAATACTTTCCGCAAACACCAGCTGATAAATTCCGCACCTCAATATGTTGAGAATTACATCATCAAGTTTCTTTAAAGGTCTGGACGAAAATTTTTCTATGACGTAATCAAGATAAATTTTTCTTTCGATAACGCCATAATAAATCAGAGAACATAATTTCTTGTCACGTTCTTCAAGACCGGATTTTTTCAGCCCATTATTTAATTGTATATTGGAAAAACTTCCGCCGGAAAATGTTTTACATAATAATTTTACTGCTATATATCTTGCGTCTGACATATGCGCCACCATTAACCCAGCTTTTCGCCGGAACGGAGTTTCTTTCCACGGAGAAAATCGGCAGTTTTCATGCGTTTACTTCCCTCAAGCTGAATTTCACAGAACTTTATCAGACCACCATCACCACATTTTACAGTGAAATCATCAGCATTTATAATAGTTCCGTTTTCCGCTTCGGAAGTACCTGCAACTATTTCCGATTTAAAAATTTTTAGACGTTTTCCGCCTAATGTCGTGAAACCGGTTACACCACGTATGGTATTATGAATTTCCTGAACGCTTTTTGAAAAATCCAGAGCGCTTATTTCCTTGTGAATCATGGGAGAATAACTTGAAAGTGAATCGTCCTGCTTTTCCGGAGAAAGTGTACCGTTTTCTATTGCCGTGATGGTTTCCGCAAGAACTTCACCGCCCATATCAGCAAGTCTTGTATAGAGTTCCTGATAAGTTTCATTTTCGCCTATTTCTGTTGATTTTTTAATAAGCATATCGCCGGTATCAAGACCCTCTGACATAAGCATTGAAGTAACACCCGTTTTCTTTTCGCCGTTCAGAAGACACCAGTTTATAGGTGCTGCACCTCTGTAAGCCGGCAGAAGTGAGGCGTGAATATTTATACATCTGTAATGCGGAAGTTCAAGAATTTCTTTCGGGAGAATCTGTCCGTATGCCGTGACTACTATCAAATCCGGTGAAATATCTTTCAGGATTTCAAGAGATTTTTTAGCGTCTTCACCTTTCCGGAGCGACAACGGTTGATATACTGGTATATTATATTCCATAGCAACCGACTTTACCGGAGTAGGTATCATTTTATAGCCACGACCTTTTGGCTTATCGGGTTGTGTGAAAACTGCCACCACTTCATGCGGACTTTCCGCCAGCGTACGCAAGCATGGTACTGCAAAATCCGGTGTACCCATAAATACAATCTTCATAAATTATCAATTCTCCTCCGGAATGAAAAACTCTTCTACTATTTCAGTGAAAACATGACCGTCGAGGTGGTCATATTCATGTGCGGTACACTGTGCGCCAAGTTCTGTGAAATCACGTTCCCACCAGTTGCCGTTTCTGTCTTGAGCTTTAAGACGGCAGCGCATTGGACGTGTAACGAATCCCCATACATTCGGACATGAAAGACAACCTTCTTCAACACGCTGTTTGCCTTTCCTGAAAGTAATTTCCGGATTGATTGCCTCAATATTGCCCTCTTCAAGATGCATTATAAATATACGTCTGCAAATCCCGATTTGTGGGGCGGCAAGTCCTACACCCTGTGCCTTGTCAAGAGTTTCATGCATATCATCAAGGAGCTGTGCAAGTTTTGCGTCAAATTTTTCAACAGGTCTGCATACTTTGTGAAGTGATTCGTCTTTGTCGGTTAAAATTTTTCTTAAAGCCATTTGTCATAATCCTTTCTTATTTTTTTATATTCCCGTATCGCCGTTCATATCGGCAAAAAGTGAAATATCTTTCATTTCTTTCAGCTTTACGGAACTTTTAAGTATATCGCTTATAAAACCTCTTATTTCAGCGGTATTCCTGCATTTCATTATGATACGCCAGCGATAGCGACCGTTTATTTTTTCATAGGAACACTTAACAGGTCTGGTGACTTTTACGGGAGTTTTCGGCTGAAGTGCATCAAGTTTCTGTTTCATAAGAATGAATACAGCTTCTGCACCGTTCTGTACTGCCATATTGTCCCTGC
This sequence comes from Alistipes senegalensis, assembly GCA_023665275.1. Taxonomy (GTDB): domain Bacteria; phylum Bacillota; class Clostridia; order Oscillospirales; family Ruminococcaceae; genus Ruminococcus. The sequence goes on from JAMPEF010000013.1 coordinate 11,384, forward strand.
CGGAAAAGCCGAAAATACATAAATCGCATACCGGCGGAAAAATCATAGCACGTCTGAGTGTTATTTCTTCATTATAGAAACTGTTATAATCCTGTAAAGCCGCAAGATTTATAATGTAGTGTTCCGGATTGAAAGTCTGTAGTACAGCACGTCCGGTACATTCACCACGACCACTCCGACCGACTACCTGTGTGATAAGTGAAAAAGTTCTTTCATATGCACGGAAATCACCAGCATATAAAGCGCCGTCAACCGAAAGTACACCAACAAGTGTAACGTCCGGAAAGTCAAGCCCTTTTCCAATCATCTGAGTACCTATCATTATATCATATTTTTTGTTGCGGAAATCATTAAAGCCATTTTCATATGAATATCTTGAAAAAGTCGTATCGGCGTCCATACGCAGAATGCGTGCTGACGGAAAATACATATTCAGTTCTTCTTCAAGTCGTTGTGTGCCGAAACCGACGCTTTTAAGCCGTGAAGAATTACACGACGGACATTTATTGATATATTCAACCGAATATCCGCAATAATGACACATAAGCCTTTCATTTTTTCTGTGATACGTCAGTGGCACTGAACAGTTAGGACATTGTACCGTTTTTGAACAGTCAACGCAACTTACTACAGTATGATAACCACGACGGTTAAGTAATAATATAGTCTGTTCACCGTTTGCGAGATTTAAATTTATTTCATTTACGAGTTTATGGCTGAACTGATTTACATTACCACTTGAACGCTCTTCATTCATGTCAATAATGCTTACTTCCGGAAGAGGCATATTCTGATAGCGATTTTCAAGTTTTACAAGATTATAGATATTTTTTTCCGCAAGATAATAACTTTCCATTGATGGTGTGGCAGATGCCAGTAAAAGAGTTGCACCATGATAAAAACATCTTCTTTTGGCGACGTCATGCGTATCATAGCGTGGTGAAATTTCCGATTTATAGGTATTTTCGCCCTCTTCATCCATAATTATCAGACCTATATTTTCAAGCGGTGCAAATACAGCACTTCTTGTACCTATCACAATATCAGCTTTTCCGTACTTTATACGCTTGTATTCGTCAAGTCGCTGACCCATAGTCAATCCGCTATGGATAACCGCCACACGTTCGCCGAAAAGTGACCGGAAACGCTTTAAAATCTGTGGCGTAAGACTTATTTCCGGAATAAGCAGAAGAACTTTTCTTCCGGAATTTACTGTAAAGTCAATAAGTTTTTCAAATACTGCTGTTTTGCCACTGCCGGTAACTCCGTGAAGCAGATAAACAGCTGGTTTGCCGGTGTGTATCTGCTGTGAAACAGTATCATATACCGCCTGTTGTTCGCTGGAAAGAACAGTATCATTTATATCAATATGACCCTCTGAAAAGTCTTCAACATGGCGGAATACTTCCATTTCGTAATATTCCGCCGTGCCGTTTCTTACAAGATTTGAAATCACAACGCCGGTAACTCCGCACATATAGGCGGATTCACGGACAGAAACCGTATTATTTTCTTGCAGGAAGTCAACAACAGTTTTCTGCTTCCGTGTAAGCGTGAAATTTTCCGGATTACTGATATAATTTCCGGTAAGACGCACCATTTTCATGGTAGCGTCACGAACTTTCTGCCGGAAAATATTATCAGAAATAACCGCATTGCTTTCACATAGTTCGTCAACCGTTTTTCTGCCGTTTTCCGAAATAAACTCGCTGATAAATTCATTTATCTGTTTATCGTCCGGAAAAGTTTTCAGCTTTTCAAATAGTTCATCTGCCTGTTTACTTAATGATACATCACCGCTGAAATCCCTGTTGATACGGATTTTTTCCCGTATCTGCAAATTCATTGCAGGAGGCAACATTACTTTTACGGCGTCATAATACGTACAGAATGTATAGTCATGCAAGTGTATAGCAAGTTCAATCATTTCACCGGAAAGTATCGGCTTATCATCAATAACTGATATTATTTTCTTAAGACCTATTATATCTCCGGAATGTTTTTTCATTATGATACCTATGCGATGTCTGTTGCCTGTTCCGAATGGTACAAGTACACGGCAACCGCACTCTGCCTTAAAATTTTCCGGTATCACATAGCTGAAAAGCATATCAAATGAATAAGCTGTATTGCTAACAGCTATTTCAGCTATTGATGGCATTATTCACCCTGTTGAAGTGTGCTTACTATCTTGAATTTTCCGCTTGCGATTTCCTCAACGGCAGTTTTTACTGGCTTTTGCTCAAGGGTCAATTCATTTTTGTAAAGTTCGTCTGAAATTTCCCTTGCACGTTTTGCGACAGCGATTACAAGTGAGTAACAACTTTCATTCTTTGAAATAATCTGATTTACTGCTGGTCTAAGCATAATTCAACACCTCATTCTATAATATCGTCTGAAAATTCTGATTTAAGCCTTTCTGCACGCATAACCGCAAAAAAATCATCTACAGCATTTTCAAGAACATCATTTACAATAATATAATTATAATTTTTTCCCTGTGAGATTTCACGTTCTGCCTGTGAAACTCTCTCCTCTATGACTTCGGCAGTTTCAGTGCCTCTCTTTTTGAGTCTTCTGCGGAGTTCCTTTACAGACGGCGGAGCTATGAAAACAGAAATAGCATCAGGTCTTTTCTGCATTACCTTAAGTGCGCCCTGTACCTCTATTTCAAGAATAACATCAATTCCCTTTTCAAGATAGTCATCAACTTCTGAAATAAGAGTACCATAATAATTATGACAGTATTCTGCGTATTCAAGGAATGCATTTTCATTTATTTTCTGTTCAAATTCCTCACGGGTAAGAAAATAATAATTAACGCCGTTTTTTTCGCCCTCACGGGGTTGTCTTGTGGTTGCAGAAACTGAACAGCGATAATTTTCACATTTAAGGATTTCCTTAAGCATTGTACCTTTTCCACAACCGGATGGTGCAGAAAAAATTATAAGTCTGCCCTTGTTCATAATAATAACCTCCTATTCATTGAGACGTGCCGCAAGAGTTTCGGCAATAAGCGAAGATAATATAATATGTCCGCTGTCCATAAAAATAACAGCTCTTGTTTTTCTGCCGTGTGTTGCGTCAACTGCCATACCGTTATCACGAGCCTCCTGAATCATGCGTTTTATGGGTGCTGATTCCGGACTTACTATAGAGACAATTTTTTCAGCAGAAATCATATTCCCGTAACCTATATTTATAAACTTCATGCGGTCACCTACTCAATATTCTGAATCTGTTCACGGATTTTTTCAATTTCCGCTTTCATGTCGACGACAATTCTTGTTATGTTCAAATCCTGTGCCTTTGAACCTATAGTATTTACTTCACGGTTCATTTCCTGAATTATAAAATCAAGTTTTCTGCCTACGGGTTCATCTGAACTGAAAATATTCTTAAGCTGTGATACATGACTGTGCAGACGAACAGTTTCTTCATCAACGGCTATTTTTTCAGCAAAAATTGCCGCTTCTGTAATTATGCGCTGTTCGTCGACGTCTTTTCCGTCAAGTACTTCAGAAATTTTCTGATAAAGCCTTTTACGATAGTTTTCAACGGTCAGCGGTGAGAGTTCCTCAACTTTTGAGACCATTTCAAGAATATAATCAGCCTTTAAGATTATATCTTCTTCCAGCTTTCCGCCCTCTGTCTGACGCATTTCAACGAATTTCTGCAATGCCTCAACGGCAACTTCTGAGATGTCAGCCCATATCTGCTCCTGATTGTCGGGAGCTTTCTGGACGACGAAAATTTCAGGGAGCTTGATAAGTTTTGAAAGTACGAGGTCATCTTTCAGACCCAGTTCACCGGAAACGCTCCGGAGGGCATTTATATAACCCTCAGCGACCGCCTTGTTTATAGAAATTTCAGATTCACGGGCTTCAATGTTGTTAATGGTCACGGAAACTTCAACTTTTCCCCTTGAAACTGCCGTTTTAAGAAGTGATTTCAATTTTTCGTCAATATATCCGTAAGCCCGTGGGATTCTTGACGAATATTCATAATACCTGTGATTGACGGAGCGTATTTCAACAAGAATATCACGACCGCCGATAATTTTCTGTGCTCTGCCATAGCCTGTCATGCTTTTTGTCACGGGAATCGCCTGCCTTTACAATAATATGTATTATTATACCACTAATCACCATAAAATGCAAGCATTTTAAGAAAAAAATAAGAGGACACCGGAGTGTCCCCTTATATTAATTTTATAATCAACCTATTTTAGTGAGGTCATCACTTGTCATAGGAAGGTCTGACTGGTTAACAAGACCGATATCAATGCACTGGATAGCAAGAGCGTCCATAGTTGTGATACCGCTTGTGCCGTTATCAACAACGTCACCGTTGAGCTGACCCTGTTCGGAAATCTTGAATTCATTCGGGTTGCTGAGTGCCTGCATGATAAGAACTGCGTCAGCAACATTTACTTTATTGTCAACGTTAGCGTCGCCCCAGAGGGTTACCTTAAGGTCACTTGTTGAACCTGTTGTATCGGTTGAACCTGTTGTGTCACCAGTTGAGCCTGTTGTATTATCTGTTGAAGGCTGGTTTTCGTCGTTAAGAGGCTTAACCTCAGGATAGAGAAGAGCCATAGAACCGTATGACATAAGAGCGTCACCGTGATGCCAGAATCTGTGTAACTTGTAGTAGTAGCCGTCTGTTGACTTAGTAGCATCATATTCAGCCTTAGCAGCCTGATACATTGCGTCATTAGCATAGCTTTCACGGATAGAGGAGAATGTAGCGCCGTTTTCGAGCTTAGAGCCATCAGGCATTGTGCCGTGATAGTTAGCAGGAATGTAAACTTCTTCCTCAAAGATTCTCTTGAGGTTGCCGTTGTGGTCTTCAAATGCGATACCGATTTCATCACGACCGAGATTCCACTGAGTGCTGAGGAGCTTGTTAGCAAGGTAGAGACCTTTTTCAGCAGTTGTAGTACCCTTGTCTTCCATAGCAAATGAAGCATCAACGCCCTCTGCCTTAGCATAGTACATAAGAGTATTACAGAGTGAAGAAATACAACCAACGTCGCCCATGCCGTAACCTGTAATTGTACAGTGGAGTTTCTGGTTGCCGTTCGGGTCATACTTACCGTCCCATGTATCAGGAACAACGCTATAGTCTGTATCAGAGTCACCCCAGTCAAGGCTTGAAGGCATAGCGTAAGCCATTACTGTACCGTCTTCTGTTGTGTAATCAAAGTGTGTATTTTCTTCGAACCATGCAACCCATCTTTCGATAACAGCCTTGAGAGCTTCTTCGAGTGAAAGACCACCGTATGTGAGACCCTTTACAGCTTCGCTTTCGCCGTTAGTCTTTACATAGTAGTAAAGTTCTGTAAGTCTCTGCATAGGCCATACCTGGTTACCAGTCCAGTGGTTAGAACCTGGGTCAGCGTATACAGGGTGCGGAACGTAAACCATGTCATAGAAAGTCGGGTAACCGTCCGGATACTTTTCATAACGTCCTCTGTAGGAGTTTGTACAACCACCAGCGAACGGACCTTCAACAGACTGTAACCAGAGGTACATTTCAATCTGTCTCTTGAATGATTCTCTGTAGTCCTCAACAGCTCCGGCAGCCTTCATGTTAGAAGCCATAGTCTTATCGTCAATAAGAGCGTAAGCAGCAAGTGGGTTCTGATAGAACTGATGTGAGTGAGAAGCACCAATCTGCCAAGCCCAGCTGTAGTCATTGAGAGCGCCGCCCCATGATGTATACCAAGCCATAAGGTAGTGCTGTCCGCCTTCGTCACCGAGCTTGCCTGTTGTACCGCTTGTCATGATATCCTGACAACCTATCTTCTTATAGTACTTATCAAACATATCGTTACGGCACTGGTCACCCATCTTACCAGCAAGAGCAGTAACTTCATCATTGCCTGCCTTGAACTGGTTAGCAAAATAAACAGCCTGAATAGCACGGTCTTCAGCGTCAGGAGCGTTTGTAAATGCATACTGTGCAGCAACGTTGCCTACACCGTTGAAAATACCCTTGATACCGTCCTGTGAGTTACCGTACTTGAGTTCTTCAAGACACGGGTGCGGAACAGTTTCAAAACAGGATTCCTGTTCACCACGCTGGAAAGTATTGATAAATGTGAATTTACCATTACCACCGCCGAAACCATACCAGTCATCAACGTCTGCGAGCCAGTGCATAAGATAGTAACCGTTATCGCTACCATATACACCCTTATAAGCATCGTAAAGTGGGTTTACAGCGTCACCGCCCTGATTGTGTGTAGGATATTCGTTAGGAGTATCAAGTTCAGGTGCAGAGTCAGCCTTAAGTCTGTCCTTGCTCCAGATAGACTTATACTGAATATCATTCATTCTGCCTGATGCTTCTGACCAACCAGGAATGATAGCTTCCATAGTCTTCCATGCTTTTTTGAGGTCGCCTGAAGTGCCTTCGATAGTACCGTTGTTAACGAGTATATCGTGCATAGCTGCAACCCATGCGATGTAGGACATAGCTTCTGATGTTGTTTCATGACCATAGTCAGGAGCTTCAACACAGAGAGTTTCTACTGAGTGGTAAGGAATACCGAAAGAATCTCCGCCGTTAGTCTGACTGCTGAGATAGCCATTTTGCTGACCATTTGTGATAACGTCATCATAGAGTGATGCGAACATCTTAGCATATGACTCGTTTGCACCGTTTTCTGTAGCATACTGGTTAGCTGCTGAAGACATAGCAGGGATAACTGCTGTAGCTGACATAACGGCAGAAAGGATACCGGCTGTTAAAGCCTTGGTCTTTTTGCTTATCATAGAATTTTTTTCCCCTCTCGTAAGATTTTAATGAATAAATAATGATATTATGCACAGTCTTCCGGAAAAGTACTGCACAACCCTCAGATGTTATGAACTTCCTGTTAAAAACAGGCTTTGAATACGGGTTCATGCCGTACAGTGATATTGCATCACAAGGAAATTGCTTGTCAAGAAAAAATACAGAAGTCCGACCCGCTATCTGAGGCAAGCGATATTACGAACCATTTTCTTTCAAGTCTAATTATATTCCACATTTTACGTCATGTCAACAGTTTATCGGATTTTAATTTTGTCAAAATAAATTTTTGGCGTAATGTACATAATATGGAGGCTTTTTTTGTGCATTTTGCCCGTCGGTAAAAAGACCTGAAAAATTTAAATATAAATATAATATTAATAGATTTTATTTTTTAATATAATATGTTTAAATTCATGTTATTAACAATTAACTTTCACATATTTTACACAGGAGTGTTATAATATTTACAGGGATTTTAACTATGAAATTTTTTCTTGTTGAATGACGTTCCAGCTGAATTAATATACAGTTCATAATTTATTAATATTTCAGACATATTTTTCTGTCATAATAGGGTGATATACTTTTTATATTACCAATTAATTATATAATGAAAGGAGAAACTCATGATTACTATTGAAAATCTTACAAAATTTTACGGTAATAACCGTGCCGTGAACAATATCAGTTTTACAATAAATGATAATGAGATTCTTGGTTTTCTTGGTCCTAACGGTGCCGGAAAATCAACCACAATGAACATGATAGCCGGCTATCTGCCCATGTCGGGCGGAACTGTCACTATCAGCGGTATTGACATATCAAAAGACCCTGTAAAAGCTAAGGCTAAAATAGGCTATCTTCCGCAAGACCCTCCGGTATATCCAGATATGCGTGTTAAGGAATATATGTCATTCTGTGCCGGTCTGAAACGCATTCCCTATGCAAAGAAAAAGGACGAAATAAAACGTGTTATGGAACTTCTCAGCATAACCGACGTAAAGGACAAGCTGATTAAAAATCTTTCTGGTGGTTACAAAAGACGTGTAGGGTTTGCACAGGCTATTTTAGGAAATCCTGATTTCATTATCCTTGACGAGCCAACCGTGGGACTTGACCCGAATCAAGTTATTGAGGTGCGTAATATCATAAAGGATTTAAGGAAATCTCATTCTGTAATTTTCAGCTCACATATATTAAGTGAAGTAAGCGAAGTATGCGACAGAGTCGTTATTATCAACAAGGGAGATATAAGGGCTATTGATACTATTGAAAATCTTGAAAAGTCTTTCGGTGCAACATCTGTACTGCACATCAAGGTTAACGGCTCTAAGACAAAATCCGCCTCAATTATTGAGATGACAAAAGGCGTCAAGGAAATAACAGACATAACAGAAGAAGATAATGGTTCATTCAGCTTTACAGCACAGCTTGACGGAAATGCGGAAGAAGTCCGCCGTAATCTTATGGCTGAACTCATACAGAATAAAGTTGATATTGCCGAAATATATTCCGAAAAGCCGAACCTTGAAAACGTATTCATTGAACTGATAAACCGTCCGGCAAAAAGCGGTGGTCTTATGGAGCTGGTAAACGAAATCACACCGGAAAACACTGCCGATAATGACGAAAAGGAGGAAAATTAATAATGTTTCCCATTTATAAAAAAGAACTCCAGTCGTTTTTCTATACGCCGTTTGCGTATACATTGACGGCACTTTTCATGTTGCTTTTTACGTACATGTTCAATATCCCGATAAGTAATATTGATTCAAGTACACTCCAGTTTTCATTCACAGAAATCTTCTATAATGTAATATTCTACTTTATATTTTTAATCCCCATAATGACAATGCGTACATATGCCGACGAAAGAAAATTCGGCACGGAAGTACTTCTTATGACATCACCGGTAAGCGTACTGAAGATAGTACTTGCTAAATTCCTTGCAAATATAACGGTGTTCATGTTTATGATATTAGGTTCAACAATATTCCCGATAGTAACCGCCGTTAACGGTGAAGTAGTAATCAGTCAGCTTATATGTGCGTATATCGGATTTTTCTGCTGGGGTGCAATGTATATAGCACTTGGTATGCTTGTATCGTCATTCACGGAAAGTTCAATACTTGCTGCGATAATCGGTGAAATAGCAATGTTTATATTCCTTTTCATAGACGACTTTTCACAGACTGCATTTATATCACAGTTCCCGAAAGTACAGGAAGTATTATACGCATTTGCAGCACAACCACGATTTGCCTATTTTTCACAGGGATTTATACGCCTTTCAGATATAATATTCTTTATTTCGGCAATTATCGTACTTATTGCATGGAATTTCATTTCCATAGAAAAAAGACGCTGGAACAGGGGGTAATAAATCATGCAGAAGAAAAAATTTAACTTTTCAGGAATATTTGCATTTATTTTGTCAATTCTTATATTGCTTATAGCAGTTCCGATAAACCTGATATTCACATATGCCGACAAGGTATATGATATGACACCTAACGGTAAATATACCCTTAATGAAAAGACTGTTGAGTTTCTTGACAGCGTTTCCGACAAGCAGATAGAAATATATTATCTCTATGAATACAATTTAAGTGCTTTTCAGAGTGCGCCGGAATTTCTTCCGCTTTATCATACTCTTGAGGAACTCAGCAAGCGTGACAACATAGAACTTATTTCCTTTAATCCTAATGAAGAGGCAGACAAGGCACAGGCTCTTGACCCTACTGGTATTCTTGGTGTAAGTGAGGCTGACATTTTCGTAAAATGCGGTGATGTTGTAAAGAAAATCGACCATGAAAGAATTTTCCAGACAACATCAGACGGCGTTTTCCAGTATGCCGGTGAAGAACTCATTGCAAGTGCTATAAAAGTATGTACAAGCGGTTCACTGCCGACGGTTTATTTCCTTACCGGTCATGGTGAAGAGTCTATAAACGACACATACTCAACATATGCAGATACCCTCAAAGCAAACAATTATGACGTTCAGGAAATCAACCTTGACGAAACCAGTGCAGTACCGGATAATACAGCCATAATTTATATTGCTGGTCTTACACAGGACATCACAGACAATGAATTTAAAATGTTAAGTGCATACGCCGACAGGGGCGGAAGTCTTGCAATATTCGCCTCACCGTGCGAAACTAAAGGACGTTTCAAGAATATTGACAAACTGCTTACAAAATTTGAACTCGGTATGGACTACAACTATGTAACAGAAACAAACAGTGTTAACCAGCTCCAGAATACAGAAGCAAAACAGAGTGACAACTATTTCCGTGTACAGTATACACCAGCTACAAGCGATTTCACACAGGACTTGACAACAGATATAAACCTTCTTATTGACCAGGGAACTTATATAGCTGGTATATCAAACACAAGAAGTGTATATGAATACACTATGGAGACAAGTTATATTGAAAAATCCCCGATAGTACAGAACATAATGGACGCTACAACTAACAAATACACAACAAAAAGTGTAGCTATGGGCGGCGACTCCGAATCACAGAAAGAGGCAAATGAAGAATTAAGCGAAAGAGACCTTTATTTTGGTTACTACTCATATAACAAACAGACACTAGGAAAAATGATACTCATGGGAACTACTGATATTCTCGGTACTGAAAACCTTAACTATATGATTTCAGGTACACAATATCTTGCTATATTCTCAAATACATGGCTTTACGATACAGATATTGAAATGGGTATAGGCAACAAGTCAAATTCCTATGATACAATGCACTTTTCAGATGCAGAAGAAGCAGAATCTGTTTTAAGAATTTTTGTAATTATTCCGATAGTCGTTGCCATTATCGGCGTTGCTGTATGGCTTAAAAGGAGATACGCTTAATGAAAAAAGTTATTATAGCTATGGTTGCTTTACTTGTGGTTGCCGGAGGTTCTTTCGGAGCGTTCCTTGCCGTCAAGAACAAAAGCGACAAGGAAACTGAAAAACAAGTATCTGAACTTGCTGAAAATGTTCTTTTCAGTTTTGACAGCGACAACATAACAGAAATAGATTTTGAATGTCCGGACGGTCATTATAAAGCATACTATGAAGACGAAACATGGAAACTTGGCGAAAATGAATTTACTGTAGACCAGGATTACATTAAAACACTCTTAACGCTTGTATCGGATTTCACAGCAGAAACCAATTACGGAGTACCGGACGACGCTAAAAAAGCAATGTATGGTCTTGACAATCCGTCGGAAACTATAACTTTTTCCGACGGCACGGAAACTTATAAAATTTATGTCGGAAACATCACCCCGACAAATGACTATTATTATTTCATGGTTGAGGGAAAAGACAAGGTATATACTATAAACTCAATACAAGGCAGTGTTTTAAAGGCAAGCCGTATGATGCTTAAAGCACAAGACCTTATCCCATACGGAGACACCGATATAAAACAGATTACTGTAAAGAAAGACGGTAAAATAACTTATGACCTGACATATGATACTGAAAATTATGAATGGTCACTACCGGAAGAATATTCAGAACTGCCATTCGACCAGACAGCCGTTACCTCAATGCTTACAACCCTTACACGTTTAGAGGCGGAAGAAATGCTTGAAGAATATCTTGACAACATGACAAAGTATGGTTTTGACAAGCCAGCCGCTGAAGTATCTATAAAGGGCATTGACGGCACAGAAGTAAACTTCCTTGTAAGCGGAAAAGGTGATAATAATCAGACATATACTTATATTCTCCTTGAAGATACAAATCAGGTTCAGATGTACTATAAATCAGACCTCAATTTTATAAACTATACACCCCTTAAGTTCCTGCCGGATTCAGTCGCCAGTGCCGGAATATACAATATAACCGGATTTGAATTTATATTCGGAGATATTCAGGATTCTTTCACTCTCAACATGACAGACAGAAAACTTGAAATGAATGGAAAATCTGTTGATATGGAAAATTCAGAAATATATACATCTTTCCAGAATTTCTATAATTCATTCACAACGCTTATATTTACAGATACCGACGTTGAGGCAACACCCGACAACTCTAATCCTGTACTTACTGCTGTATACCACTTTGATGATATTGATGACATTAAAATTGATTTCGTCGACGCCGGAAACGATAAATGTTACATTTTCAAGAATGATGTATACAGTGGCGGCATAATCGACAAAAGCCGACTTATCGGCAGAAATTCCGCACAATCTTTCTATAGTTCATTCTGTGAACGTGCCGGAATTGTACAGACAGTAAGAAGTAATCCCATTGCGGAAGAAGAATAATAATATAAAATACTCCCCTGCTTTACGGCGGGGGAATATATTATACTTGATTTTTTCCGGAAAATATGCTATAATAAAAGGAGGAACTTTATATGACGACTGGCAAGGGATTCTATGAATTGGACATAGAACGCCTTAAAATACACTTTGCTTTGAATGTACCGGAAAATCCCGTTGCTACCGTGCAGATTATTCATGGCATGACCGAACATAAGGAACGCTATTATGATTTCATGAAATTTTTAGGCAAAAAGGGCTTTATTACGCTGATTTCCGACAACATAGGTCACGGAAAAAGTTTATATCCTCCTCACGATTTAGGCTATATATGCGATGAAAACCCCGATAATCTTTTAATTGATACTGTACATTGTCTGAGTAAAATTAATTATGTTAACTATCCGTCAATACCACATTTCATGATAGGTCATAGCATGGGTTCACTTATAGCAAGATGTTGTCTGCAATACGACAACAAACTTGACGGAGTTATTTTACTTGGTACGCCGTGTTATAGCAGACTTGCACCATTTGCAGACCTGCTCACTGCTGAACTTGAAAAGAAACTTTCACCGGATTACCGGAGTGAAATTATCCGTGACTGGTCGGAAAAATTCCTTAACAGAAATTTTGAAGACATTCCACGTTCATGGATTTGCAGTAATTCGGAAACCGTTATGGCATTCAATAATGACCCATTATGTAATTTCACCTATACACTTAGTGGTTATCAAGCTCTGACAGGACTTATGAAACGTGCCTACTCCCTTGAAAAAACTACTAAACCCGATTTGCCGATAAGATTCATTTCAGGCAAGGACGACCCGTGTATGTTATCGGAAGAAAAATTCTTTGAAGCAATAAAATCCCTTGAAGATGCCGGTTACAGAAATATCACCCATAAACTCTATGTCGGCATGAGACATGAAGTTCTTAACGAAACGGATAAAATTCAGGTCTGGAATGACATATCAGACCACCTTATTTCATGGACAGAAAGGAAAATCTAAATATGGATATAAACAAAACGCTTGCACAGGAATTTAACCTCAGACAAGAACAGGTTGACAATACAGTACAGCTTATTGACGATGACAAGACAATCCCGTTTATTGCACGTTACCGCAAGGAGCTTACCGGTTCTCTTGATGACCAGTTACTCCGTGAATTATATGACCGTCTTATGTATCTCCGTAACCTTGAAAAGCGTAAGGAGGAAATTTCAAATTCCATAACCGAACAGGAAAAAATGACTCCTGAAATAGAACAGGCTATCAGTTCCGCCACCACCCTCGTGGAAGTGGAGGATATATACAGACCATTCAAACCTAAAAGGCGTACCCGTGCAGGCATTGCCCGTGAAAACGGTCTTGAACCGCTTGCACTTACCATAATGGAACAGAATCCCGAAACAGACCCCGAAAATGAATCACTTAAATTTGTCAATGAAGAAAAAAACGTCCCCGATACGAAAACGGCTTTACAAGGTGCTATGGATATAATAGCAGAAAATATATCCGACGATGCCGACATAAGAAAAAAACTCCGTGCGCTTGCCGGAAACAAAGGGGAAATTATATCCAAAGCCTCCGACCCTGAAAAAGAAAGCGTTTATATGGATTATTACGACTATAAAGAACCTGTTTCAAAAGTCGCTAATCATCGTGTACTTGCACTCGACAGGGGCGAAAAAGAAGGATTTTTAAAAATTTCCGTACACATGGACGAAATAAGCGCAACAGGTATTATCATAAACAAGTACGTAAAAAATAATTCTCCATGTGGTGAAGTCGTAAAATCCGCCTGTGAGGACAGCTATAAAAGACTTATTTTCCCGTCGGTTGAGCGTGAAATGCGTTCCGAAATGACATCAAAAGCCGCTGAGGATTCTATAAAAGTATTTGCCTCAAACCTGAGACAATTATTACTGCAACCTCCTCTGAAAGACAGTATTATATTAGGTCTTGACCCTGGATTCAGAACGGGTTGTAAAGTGGCGGTCATTGACCACACCGGAAAAGTTCTTGATACAGGTGTCATATATCCGACGGCAAGCTCCAAACAGAATGTAGCCAAATCCGCCGAAACTATAAAGGAACTTATAAATAAACACAATGTAACTGTAATTTCCATAGGAAACGGTACGGCGTCACGTGAAACTGAAAATTTTGTTGTTGACTTGCTGAAAGAAATTCCACAGAAAATAAGCTATATGGTTGTAAGTGAGGCTGGTGCATCTGTTTATTCCGCCTCAAAACTCGCCGCTGAAGAGTTTCCGGAATATGATGTTTCTTTAAGAAGTGCCGTATCTATTGCACGACGTCTGCAAGACCCACTTGCTGAACTTGTCAAGATAGAGCCAAAAGCCATAGGTGTCGGACAGTATCAGCACGATATGCCACAGGCACGTATGAATGAAGCATTATCCGGCGTTGTTGAAGATTGTGTAAACTCCGTCGGCGTTGATTTGAACACTGCATCTTATTCACTGCTTTCATACGTATCGGGAATAAATTCAGCCGTGGCAAAAAATATCGTCGCATACCGTGAGGAAAACGGAAGTTTCACCGACCGCAAGGAACTTATGAAAGTCTCCAAACTCGGTAAAAAGGCTTTTGAACAGTGTGCAGGATTTTTAAGAGTACGTGACGGAAAAAATCCGCTTGACAATACGGCTGTACACCCTGAAAGCTATTCCGCAACAACTTCACTTCTTACGGAATGTGGTTTCACTCTTGATGACGTGAAAAACGGTGGTGTGCCGGAAATATCTGATAAAGCCGGAAATATCGGACTTCAAAACATAAGTACAAATTTAGGGGTAGGCGTTCCGACGCTTACGGACATCATAGGCGAACTTAAAAAACCTGGTCGTGATTTACGTGACGAACTTCCACCGCCGTTACTCAGAAGCGGTGACATCATGGAAGTAAAAGACCTTAAAGCAGGTATGGAACTTGTTGGAACTGTCCGGAATATAATTGATTTCGGTGCATTCGTCGACATTGGTGTACATACTGATGGTCTTGTACACGTTTCACAGATTTGCAGAAGACATATAAAACACCCGCTTGAAGCCGTTAAAGTCGGAGAAGTTGTAAAAGTCCGTGTACTTGACGTTGACGTAAAAAGGAACAGAATTTCTTTGACTATGATAACAGATGATTTGATTAAATTAGGTGACATAAAAACCGGTACGGAATTTGATGGCATAGTTTACAGCGTTGCCGATTTCGGAGTATTTGTTGATATAGGTGCAGAAAAAGAGGGTTTTGTACATATTTCACAGATTTCACAAAATCACATAAATCACCCGTCGGACGTCCTGAAAACCGGAGATTCTGTAAAAGTCCGTGTACTTGATGTTGATTTAGATAAAAAGAGAATTTCCCTCACAATGAAACTTAACAACAATGCAGATATTTCAAAGCAATACAGAAAACATGACAGAAAAACTCCGGAAAGAAATGTTATCAGAAACAGCAGTTTCAGAATAAAAAAGAAGTAAAAAAACGGACGGTCACCCCGTCCGTTCTGAAAGTTTTCAGTCTGTAAACTGTACCCCTGGTATTTCAGACATTTTATGTGCTGAACTGTCGCCGTCTTTGGAAAGTTTAACTTCATACTGTGAGACAAGAAGCATAAGAGGATTATCAAAATATTTTTCACCGTATTCACTTATGACTTTATCAAACTGTCCTGTACGTCGGAGCAGGTCAGCCTTTAATAACATCATGTCATCACTTTCAAGAAGATTGCTGTTTTCCATTATGCTTATTGCCTCTCTGCGACATTCAGTGGCAGATGCAGTGTTTTCCTCGTCATCAAATACCCATGCACTATATAAATATGACTTCACCGCTTCATTGTAATCACGGTTTTTAAGGTTGACAAGAGCTTTTCTTACAAATCTTGAAACAATTACATTTTCAGTTTCAAGCCCACCAAGAGTAGTATATTCCTTGCTTTCAAGGTAACTGTGGTCAGCGTCAAGCGGAATTTCAAGAGAACCATTACAGTAACTGCATTCCGGACATTCCATAATCCAGTACTCCATTGAGTTACGGTGTTCTCCGTCGGGTCTTAAATCCAGCTCCGGCACACCACCAGCCTGTACTTTTTTTATAACCGTATGTGAGGATTCCTTACCGCATACACTGCATATGACCTTTTTTATTTCAGTTTCCATAAAAAAACGTTCCTTTCATTTCATATTAAACTGATTATATCACACTTGCAAATTATTGTCAACAGAATTTTTTACCGGAAACTGTTTACAAAAGCTCTGAAATATGATATTATATTAAAAGCAGTATTTTTATGGAGGAGGAAAAAATGTTTAAGGATAACAAAAAAATAAAGATTATCGCACTTATTGAGGTTATTTTAATTATTGTACTGGCTGTTCCGCTGGTATGCTTTACATTGCTTAATAACAGAACCGGTAGTATTGTGCCGACAATCAACAAAGAACCAGGCGCAAAATCCAATGCCGGCTATAATACGGAAATTGTCTATCAGCAACAAGTACCATCAACGGAGGCAGTCACGGAAAATATTTTTTATACCAATATCCCGATAAGTACGGATATTGCAGTTACTACAGCAGAATTTATTACTACAACTACAACTACTATCGTAACCACTATGTCGAAAAATGGTTACTCTTTCTATGAAGAAACAACAAATCCACCCGTAACGGAAAAAAAGGTTGAAATAGACGGTATTGATGTTTCAGAATTTCAGGGCTACATAGACTGGAAACAGGTTAAAGATTCCGGCATTGATTTTGCTTTCATAAGAATAGGTTGCCGGACATATGCCGACGGTGGCATTATATATGACCAGAGATTCAAGGAAAATCTCTACTCAGCTGACCGTGCCGGAATAAAAACAGGTGTATATTTCTTCTCACAGGCACTAACTGTTGAAGAAGCAATTGAAGAAGCGGACGCCGTCATTAAGTGTATAGAACCTTTCAATATAACATATCCGGTTGTATTTGACTGGGAAATCATCTATGAAGATTACGCCCGTACAGACGAAATTTCCATTGATTCCCTCGCAGACTGCTGTATAGCTTTCTGTGAACGTGTAAAGGCAGCAGGCTATACACCTATGATTTATCAGAATACAAGTACACTTCTTTCTAAAGTGGATTTGCCAAGAGTAAAAGAATACGACATATGGCTTGCCGAATACATTGAAGATGAAGAAGATGAACCGACATACTATCACGACTACACGATATGGCAGTATGCCAGTGATGGACGTGTTCCAGGAATTGCAACAGATGTTGATTTAAATATCAGCTTTAAAGATTACAGCAAATAATACAGAAACCTTGCTTTTAAAAAAAAGCAAGGTCTTTTTTTGTATTTTGTGTGTGAATTATTCTGCTGTAGTTTCATGCATGGATTCAATTGTATAACCGCCGTTGCTGTTCTTTGAGAGACTATATTCAACAGTTTTTGAAACAGTCTCTTCTATCCATTCGGGGTGATGGTCTATGTAATTTACTTCAACGATATATTTTCCGCTTTTTCCTGATACGGAAATTACTTCCGGTGTGTACGTGAACGTATGCGGACTTATTTCCACGCTGTAGGAGTTTGCCTCTTCATTATAGTAGAATTTTGAATCAGATGTAACTATTGTGCTATGGGTAAGTGCCGGTATATCTTCTCCGAAAATTTCAGCGGCATATTTTTCAATATCCTCTGCCGGAATAATAGCCATGTCGTTTACCCTCTGTGGATATGCTGAGAGTTTTTCACTGTCTATTATTACAGACCATATAGCAGTACTAAGTATCTGATTTACCGGAAGTTCGGACGGGTTTTCAAATGCATTTATATCTGTGATTACTGCCGGATATACAGCTTTTCTGTACTTGTCATCGGAAGAACTTCCGCCCGAAATACAGGCGTTTATAATGGCTATAACGCCGATTATTGCAAGAATAATACATATAAGTGCAAGAATATTATATTTTACGCTGTGTACCGGAACTGTTGCAGTTTTAACCTTTTCAGGAGTTTCAACAGTATTCTGTACTTCTGTTGTTTCGGTTTCTGCCGGAATTTCCTGTGACTTTTTATTCTCAACGGAATTATTTTTCTGTTGTGATTTTTTATTCTTTTTGCGATTATTATTATTGTTTTTCTTTTCAGGTTCTTTAACCTGCTCCGGTGTTTTTTCTTTTAATTCTTCTTCGGGTTTATTTTTCGGGAGTTCGTCATTTATTTCCGCCAGAACTTCGCTTATTGTTTCAAGAGTATTTGCAGTAGAATCTTCTTCTAATGCTTCAACTGTAAAATTATTTTCATTGTTTTCTTTTTCAGCGTCATCGTCAGCGGAGGCATACATTATGTCTTTCATACTTTCAAAAAAGCCTTTTTTTTCCGTTTTTTTCTTATCAGACTTTTTTTTATCTTCTTTTTTTACTGGTTTTTCCTTGTTGTCAATAGCTGTTCCGGAAGTGCTTACCGGCTTTAAAGGTTTAAGTTTTTTAACAGGTTTGGGGTTATGTGATTTAATTTCGTCCTGATTTTTATTCATCTGTCTCCCCCTCAGCGTATCTGACCATTTCCGTTGACAAGATATTTCACTGTGGTAAGTTCAGTAAGTCCCATAGGACCTCTTGCATGAAGTTTCTGTGTAGATATGCCTATTTCAGCACCAAAACCAAATTCACCGCCGTCAGTAAACCTTGTTGACGCATTGACGTAAACAGCAGCGGCATCAACTTCTTTCTGAAATCTTTCAGCATTTTCAAGAGACTTTGTAACGATACATTCTGAATGATGTGTACCAAATTTTCTTATATGTGCTATTGCCTCTCCGACGTTTTCAACAACCTTGACAGAAATAACATAATCAAGAAATTCTGTAGCGTATTCGTTATCGGTAGCCTTTTCAATGCCGTTGCCGAGAATTTCAATAGTCCTGTCACAACCGTAAATTTTAACATCATGTGACTTGAAACGTTCCGCAATCATCGGGAGGAATTTTTCAGCACAATCCTTGTGTACCAGAAGACTTTCAATAGCGTTGCATACGGACGGACGTTGTGTTTTTCCGTTATCGGCGATATCAACAGCCATTTCCAAGTCTGCCGAATCGTCAACGTATACATGACAGTTTCCCGTACCCGTTTCGATAACCGGCACTGTAGCATTATTCACAACTGCCTGAATAAGTCCCGCACTACCACGTGGAATTAATACATCAAGGTATTTATTTAATTTCATAAGTTCGTTAGTAGTTTCACGGGAAGTATTTTCCACTATCTGAATTATATTCGCCGGAAGTCCTGTTTCCTCAAGAGCTTTACGCATAATACTGCCGAGACACTTATTTGAATTTATAGCCTCCTTACCGCCTTTAAGAATGACAGCATTTCCAGCTTTAAGACAGAGTGCCGCCGCATCTACTGTGACATTTGGTCTTGACTCAAATATAATACCTATTACACCAAGCGGAGTACGTGTTTTAGTGATTCTCAAACCATTAGGACGTGTAAAACCGTCAATAATCTGTCCGATAGGGTCATTGAGAGCTATAATTTCATCAACGCCCTTTGCCATACCGGCTATGCGTTTTTCGTCAAGTTTAAGTCTGTCCTGCATTGCTTCGGACATACCGTTTTCCTTTGCGTTCTGTAAGTCCTTTGCGTTTTCCGCAATAATCAGACAGGCATTTTCAGTAAGTGCCTTTGAAATGGCGGAAAGTGCCTTGTTTTTAAGCATTGTTGATGCAGAAGAAATTGCCGGTTCTGCATTTTTGGCATTAAAGCCAAGTGTTTCAGTATAATTCATAAATATTTCACCTCATTAAAATTTTAAGCCTTGAAAAAAGTTCCCAGTTCTTTATCTTCAAACAAATCATAAAGCAAATCGGGATTTTTGCCGTTCATGATAACCATATCAATACCGGCATTGGATGCTATTTTAGCGGCATTAATTTTTGTGGACATTCCACCAGTGCCGAGACTTGAACCCGCACCACCAGCGACTTTTTCTATTTCAGGAGTTATTTTTTCAACGTAAGTTATTGGTTTTGCGTCCGGATTTGTGCGTGGGTCGTCGTCATAAAGTGCATCAATATCCGAAAGTATCAGCAGTAAATCAGCTTCCGAGAGGTCTGCCACCAGTGCCGAAAGTGAATCATTTTCGCCTATTTCAAGCTCCAGCTCGTCAATTGCTATGGTGTCATTTTCGTTCACTATCGGAATAACACCCATACTTATAAGCGTCTCAACAGTATTCCGGAAATTACTGCAATGATTAGGGTTGCTTATAATAGTTTTCGTCAACAGAATCTGTGCTACCGTAACGCTGTACTTTTCAAACATATCATCGTATATATGCATAAGTTCGCACTGACCGACAGCTGCCACAGCCTGTTTCATACGAGTATCCTTAGGCTTGCCGGAAAGTCCTAACTTGCCTGCTCCGAGACCTACAGCTCCCGAAGATACCATTATAATTTCACGTCCGGAGTTATGTAAATCAGATATTACACGTACAAGATTATTCATACGACGGATATTTAATTTTCCGGTTTTATGCGCAAGAGTTGATGTGCCAAGTTTTATAACTACTCTCTTTTTTTCAGAAATATTTCTTATCATTTAAATCTTTCCTTTAATTTACTTTGTTTGTTGGTGTACCATTCTGCCATGCTTTTATGTTGTCACAGACTATCTTCACAAGACGGTTTCTCGTCTCAAACGCCGCCCACGATGTATGCGGAGTTATAATACAGTTACGGACGTTTTTCAGCGGTGTATCTGGTGACATGGGTTCTTTTTCAAGAACATCGAGATATGCACCCGCAATGTTTCCGTTGTTGAGTGCGTCGGCTAAATCTTTTTCAATGACCACTCCACCCCGTGAAGTATTTATCAGGACAGCCGATTTTTTCATATGTGAAAGAAGTTCAGCATTTATTATACCTTTTGTCTTTTCTGTAAGTGGACAATGAAAAGTGATAAAATCAGCCTTTTCAGCGGCGGACATTATATCCGTTACTTCATACGGACAGTCACGGGGTTGTGTTCGTGTACTTATGATGATATTCATATCAAAAGCCCTTGCAATTTCAGCGACTTTTTTTCCGATTGAACCATAGCCAACAATTGAGAGAGTTTTTCCGGAAAGTTCCGCCATAGGTATGGGAAAATACGAAAATGACGGGAACTTTTCCCATTCACCGTTTTTTACGGCAATGTCATAATCTCTTATTCTGTTGCACCAGTCAAGGATATATGCAAAAGTCTGTTGTGCCACGGCATTAGTCGAGTAAGAACCGGCATTACATACGGTTATACCCTTTTCGGTAGCGTATGGTATATCAATATTGTTGTAACCTGTCGCAAAAAGTCCGATATATTTAATATCCGGACATTTATTTATTACGTCCCGTGTAATCATTACTTTATTGCACAGAACTATTTCAGCGTCGCCGATATTTTCGGCGGTTTCTTCCGGAGACGTAAGCGGAATTATTTTCACGTCACCGAGTTCCTCCAGCGGAGCAGTTGAAATATCGCCGCTTATATTTACAGTGTACCAGTCAAGGACAGCTATTTTCATAATTATTCCTCCTCAGAATTAATTTCCTCTTCTGCCATGATGTTTTCTTCAGGAGTTTCAGATACTTTTTTCTTACCGCATACTATGGAACTTACAAAAGCTGCAATAAGTAATAACGCCTCAACTATTCCCACAAGATAGAAAAGCGTTTTTCCGTCGGAAAACCCTATAAGCAGCGAAACAGGCATAGCAACAGCCATTATAATCTGATACGGTGCTTTTTCCTTCACGAACCTGAACACAAAAAATGCAGTCGCAATAATACAGAATACTACATACATACCCATAGGAAACGGAAAAAGTGCCGGCTGTGAGACCTCAACGGTCTGTGACATGGTAAAAAGTGCATTGAAAATAATCATACTTTCCCTCCGACCGCACATAGCGGTGACTGTCCTTTAACGGCGTACAGTCATGCCGGAATGTTTTTAAAAAAGTCTGCTTTTAAAGTATAACATAAATTATAGAAAAATTCAACTGCTTTTTAAAAAAAGATTATCACCTGACATCATATTTTATATTAATGCGAAAATTTACAAAAATCAAAGAAAAATACAGATAAATTATAAAAAATCCGTAAAAACATATTTTTCCGCCATAAGACAAGACTTGCGGTTCATATGAACTTATGATATAATCATATCATCACTTGAAAGGAGACAACGAACTTGAAAAGATATATTCCCGGAACTACTCTGAAATTCAATGAACAGGCACGTGAAGAGGCTTTTTCTATCATATCACCAGTACTTGAGGCTACCGGCGGACTTACACTTTCACAGCTATGTAAACTCACAGGACTTACGGGCTCTACAATACAGAACTGGATAAAACGTGGGTGGGTTGCGGCTACACATGGAAAGAAATACTCACGGAAACAGGTTTTAAGAATACTGCTTATAAATATGTTAAGAAATTCAATGAAACTTGAGGATATAGCACGACTTATGGAATACGTCAACGGAGATGTTGAAGATACTTCCGATGATATTATTGACGACGATGTATGGTATAATATTCTGTGCAGAATAATTTTTACAGCAGAAGACGAGGGTGCATTTGATGCGGGTACAGTTAAGAAACTTATTTCCCGTGAATTAAGTCAGTGTACACATGAAATACATATCAGGTCTGACGAATATAAATTACATAATGCGATGTTCATAATGGTTATGGGCTACAGAAGTTCATGTCTCAAGAACGAGATGGAAAAAGTACTTACTGTAGTACTCAATGAAATGAATGGTTTAAATAATTAAGGAGAGATTTTTTATGGCAAGAATACATGAATTAAACAGTGATGGTTCAGTAAAAAGAAACTTCAAAGGCGTTAAATATGCTGTTATAGCCGTTATAGCATTAGCTATAGCCGGGTCGTCACTTACTATAGTTCCTGCTGGTAACACCGGTGTAGTGCTTACAATGGGAAAAGTTTCGTCAACATCTTTTCAGGAGGGTGCGCATTTCAAGATACCGTTTGTGCAGACAGTAGAAAATATGTCAAATAAAATTCAGGTATATGAAACACCAGCTTCAGCAGTATCAAAGGACTTACAGACAGTAAGCAGTACCCTTGCGGTAAACTACCGTCTTGTTTCCGACAAGTCGCCTGATATGTATCAGAATGTAGGTCTTGACTATCAGACTATTCTTATAACTCCGGTGGTACAGGAGTGCTTTAAGTCTGCAACCGCCAATTATACCGCTGAACAGCTTATCACTGAACGTCAGACAGTTGCAGATGACGTAAAATCCGCTCTTGAATCAAAATTAAATGGTTACGGAATTTACATAGAAAAATTCAATATCGTAAATTTTGACTTCTCAACGGAATTTAACAACGCTATTGAGGCTAAACAGGTAGCTGAACAGAATTTACTTAAAACCAAAACCGAACAGGAGCAGGCTATTGTAATTGCCAATGCAGAGGCGGAAAAGAAAGTAATCGCCGCAAAAGCTGAAGCGGAAGCAATCATGGCTGAGGCACAGGCTAACGCTGATGCTAATGAACTGCTTGAAAAATCCCTTACACCTAAGGTAATAGCCTATCAGCAGATTCAGAAATGGAATGGTGTTCTTCCTAAAGTCACAGGTAGTGACAACGGAATGTTGGTCAATATTGACCTTGATGACATTGAGTCGTCACCCACATATGACTATACAGCACCACAATATACACCGGAAGTCATTCCTGAAACAGAAAATTTCACAGAATAAATCCAAAAAAACCGGACGTACCCTTTTGAGTACGTCCGGTTGTGTGCGTGTTATACAGTAAAGCCCTGCTCCCTTAAATTGTCTATAACCTCACCGAGAATTTCGGCATTTGTTGAAGATACGGAGTGTAAAAGCAATATTTCACCGCCGTGTGCGGATTCTGTGAGCTTTTTCAAACCCATCGCCGGGTCTGGCTGACTGTCTGTTTTCCAGTCCACATATGCAAAGCTCCAGAACAGTGTTTTATAACCGCACTTCTGAACAGTCTCCAGTGCCTGTTCGGAATATTCACCGCACGGACAGCGGAAATACTGCATTTCATAGCCGTAATTGTTTAGTACAAAGTTGTGCAGAGACATTATTTCTTCTTCCGCCTGTTTTTTGGACAAAGTCGGAAGACTTGCGTGTTTCATACCGTGATTGCCTAATACATGACCCTCATCAATCATACGCTTAACAAGTGCTTTTTCTTTTTTGGCATAGTCACCGGTAAGAAAAAATATAGCCTTGACGTTTTTTTCTTTCAGTGTATCAAGAATTTTTTCAGTGTAACCATTTTCATAACCTTGGTCAAAAGTTATTATAATGCGGTTTTCGTCACCGGATATAGCAGATGCACCATAATCGGCGTATCTGTCATTAAATGCAAGTGCGTCAGTCGGACGGTTTTTGCTGTCAACTGCCGTTCCCTGTCCGTAACCTATTTTGGTATTATCGATTGCATAAACTGAGGTACACGGAACAAGTCCGGCTGTCATAACCGCCAGTACAGGAAATGCTTTTTTCATCATTGGTGTAATTTCCTTTTAAGAAATTGCGGATTACCTCCGCAAAAGTATTATAACCGCATATCAGAATAATATAATAAGTAAAAATATCCACAAAAGATATAATTTTTTAAAAATAATTGAAAAAAATATCATATTATGATATAATAAAATAAAAAATATCGGAGTGTTAAATATGAAATTCAGCCTTAAAAAGAAAGAAAAAGTTAAAATAAAGAAAAAGAAATCACGTATCAAGACCGACGGCTTAGGCTGGGACATACTGGAATTTATAGTTGATATACTTGAATTGATTTTTGACTGATTAAAAAACGACAGCTTGCGGTGCTGTCGTATTTTGGAAAGTTGTTAAACTCTCTCCTGAATAATAACTGCACTTGTCCGTGCATATTCAGTTAAAAATCATGAATTAAGGTAGGAGCTTACAAGCACCTGTAAGAGTTCGTCACGGTCAATATGTCTTATCAGATTACGTGCATTGTTATAAGTTGTTATGTAGGTCGGGTCTTCGGACAGAATATAGCCAACAATCTGACTTATAGGGTTATAACCTTTCTGCATAAGTGCATCATAGATGATAGTGAGATTTTTTTTAAGTTCTTTTTCCTTATCGTCGTTAACGGAAAAAGTCATTGTTTTATCGTTCATTAAATAAAGCCTCCTGACAATTGAAATCACCTCCGGAATGCGCTCCGGAAGTACAGGGAATATTACAGATATTTTCAGCATATAATAAAATTTTTCAGGAAACAGACAGAAAATACTTTTAAATGCCTGAAATGTATTCAGAAATTCCCCCATTATATTATACATTATTAAAAGAGATATTGCAAGTATGTAAAGATAATTTCCGGCAGAATATGTAATGTCCGGAAAACTCCGGACATTAAGAAAATCAGTTGCAGTTACAGCAGCCTGTTCTCTTGACAAAGGAATTACAGTCGGTACATTCCGGAACGGTAGGGTTTTCCTCGTGGGTGCCTACACAGATACAGCCAAGTGAGCAGTAATTTTCTGTCACCATATTATGCTGACACTGTGATACAGTACATTTGATGTGGTCATTTTTCTTTTTGTTTTCCATATGAATATCTCCTTTGTGATTATTTGTCCGGCTTTTAAAGCCATTAATATTATATCACAGAAAAACATGAAATATTCAGCATGAAAAAATTTTATTTATATGGTTCAATTAAAGCCGACGAACATTTTTCTATTATTTTTAATACTGTTTCAACACCGTTGTCACAGTATTTGAGATATGTATAATATCCGCCGTAAATAAGATATGTAATTGTCATTTTTCTTTCAAGACTGGGGTTGTATTCCGGATAGGATTTTTTTATAAATTCAGTTATGCCGGCTTCAAAGAGGTCAACAAAGCGACCGCTTCTGTTGCCATCAAAGAGTATTCTTATAAGCTGTTCATTTGCAAAGATAGATATAACAAGCTCCCTGACAAACTGTTTGTTATCTGTGAATACACTATCGGGGTGTTCGATATTGGTGAGTGCAGACTGAATGACATCTCTTTCAAGATATTCAGAAAGTTCATATATATCATGATAGTGCAGATAGAAAGTTGCCTTGTTTATCTGTGCAATTTCGGCAATTTCCCTGATTGTGATTTTTTCAATCGGTTTGCGTGAGCGTAAATTAAGAAACGCATTTATAATATTGCGTTTTGTCTTTTCTACTCGTAAATCCATACACTTTCCTCCCGTAATAGATGATTTTAGACGACAGTCTATTATACGACTGTTATTGAAAAATTGCTTATTGAAATCCTGAAGACTTCACCATATAATTATATTATACTCGCATAAAGAGGAAATGTCAATCAGAAACGGAGGATTTTTAATGGATATTTACGGATTTTACAAAGGCGAGGTATTCAATGCTTATGAATATCTTGGCGTACATTACTCCAAAAAAGGAAATATTTTCAGAACTTATGCCCCTAATGCGTCAAAAGTTTCACTTATCGGGGATTTCAGCGACTGGAAAGATATTCCCATGGAAAGAGTTGAGGACGGACGTTTTTTTGAATTAACCTGTCCGGAGGCTAAGGAGGGTATGCGTTATAAATACCGTATTTACGACAGAAAAGGAGATTTTATAGACCATTGCGATCCATACGGATACTCTATGGAAATGCGCCCCGGAACGTGTTCGGTAATAAGACGTATTGATAATTATAAATTCCATGACGCAAAATGGCTGAGTAAACGCACCGACTGCAAGGATAAACCCATGAATATTTATGAAGTTCATTTAGGTTCATGGAAACGAAAACCCGAAAATCAGAGAGAAGACGGCGACGAAAATGGCTGGTACAATTATTCTGAAATAGCTGATATGCTTATTGATTATGTTATTGAATACGGCTATAATTTCATTGAACTTATGCCCGTAAGCGAACACCCCAGTGACGAATCATGGGGCTATCAGATAACGGGATTTTTTGCACCATCATCACGATACGGAACACCTAAACAACTTATGGAATTTGTCGATAAATGTCACAAAAAGGGTATAGGCGTTATCGTTGATTTTGTACCGGTACATTTTGCCGTTGACCACTATGCACTCACTGAATATGACGGCACACATCTTTATGAATTTCCGGATAATGACATGGGTTACAATGAATGGGGCAGCCGTAATTTTATGCACTCTAAAGGTGAAGTGCGTACTTTTTTACAGTCTGCTGCTAACTACTGGCTTGAAATGTATCATTTTGACGGTCTCCGCATGGACGCTATAAGAAATATAATCTACTGGCAGGGTAACGAACATCGTGGCGAAAACAGAACCGCTATAGAATTTCTGAAAAATATGAATACTGGTCTTAAAGCCCGACACCCATCGGCTATACTTTCGGCTGAAGACTCCTCGTCATATCCATGTGTGACAAAATCCGTAAATGAAGGCGGTTTAGGATTTGACTATAAATGGTGTCTGGGTTGGATGCACGATTCACTGGAATATATGCAGTGTTCACCTATGTATCGTACAAATGACTACCATAAAATGACTTTCTGTATGCTTTATTTCTACAATGAAAAATTTATACTTCCGCTTTCGCACGACGAAGTAGTACACGGAAAAGCTACAATAACTCAGAAAATGAACGGCGACTATGAAGATAAATTTCCGCAGTCAAGAGCGTTTTATATGTTCATGATGTCACACCCTGGAAAAAAACTCAACTTCATGGGCAACGAAATAGGGCAGTTACGTGAATGGGACGAAAAACGGGAGCAGGACTGGGATATGCTGAAATATCCGGTACATGATTCTTTCCACCAGTATATTAAGACTTTAAATAAAATATATCTTAAATATAACGCCCTCCACTATGACTATGACCCTACTAATTTTATGTGGGAGGACTGCAATTCAAATGACCGTTGTGTATATGCTATAAGGCGTAAAAGTGCCGACGGTGATATACTTACCGTCGTGAACTTTTCAGACTGGCATCAGGTAAACTATATTGTCACAGTCGGTGAGGACTATGATGTTGAGCTTCTGCTTGATTCTGATAATCAGATTTACAGTGGTGAAACTCCCGACGGCAAAACAGAATTTATTTACATCAAAGACAGAATAAATATGAATATTCCTGCATACAGCGGAAGAATGTTCCTGCTCCGCAAAAAGAAAAAATAATTTAACTTCAATGCCGGAAATATTTCCGGTATTTTACTTGTAACCATATATTGTAAATATATTATTTTCTTCCATATATGGAATGTTATATTTTTTAAGAATATTTATTAATTCCTGTGTTTCGTCAATAACTTCCGGTGGTATGAGACACCCACGATGTTTAAGGATTACTGGCTTTATTTTTACCCATTCAATCAAAAAATACTCTGTCAGTAAAAAAGGCTCATACCAATCGCCACCAAAGTACCTATCCTTGTTTAACGTGAGTTCGATAAAAAAAATAGAAAAAACCGCTCAAATCTGTTATAATGA
>JAMPEF010000014.1 GCA_023665275.1 Alistipes senegalensis
GTATATCTCATACTTCTTATTATACCATATTTTTTCTATGTGGACAAGTTCTAAATCTGTTTCTCAAACGCATTTTGTAAATTCAACCTAAGTTCTTTAGCTAAGTCATTACTGCTACCAACAGGGGAGTTGATTACAATATCGCCTATCTTGAACGTATTAGTTTGACTTGTAACAGCGGTTTCAGTACCTTCCGTACCGAGTTTAGGGTCTATTGTATTGTTTAGTTTGGTGTTGCTATCAGTGGTAAATGTAGCAAGTCCGTCGGGTAATTTTACATTAGAAGTTAATAATGCCGCAAGATTACTGTTTATTTCGTTTAAAGGCAAATCACTTAAAACTGTATAGAGTCCCTCGCCAACTTTTACTATATTATCCACAGTTTCTGTAACTTGTTCACTGGTTTCATCGGTTTGTTCATTATTATCTTTTTGTTCAACAGTAACACTTTCTTTTGGTTCGTTATTATCTTTCTTTTCAGCAGTGACATTTTCATTCACTTTTTTGATTTGCTCATCTTTAGTGTCTTGCGATACGGTTTGATTTTTATACTCCTTTGAGGCTTCTTCTCCAGCATTTGCTAAATCTTCCGCTGTAGTTGTCTCTCCACCTTGGGCTTCTCTTGGCTTATTTAATTGCTCTAAAGCTAATTTGGAAGCGTCGGTTTTCAAGGCTTCTTTAATAACTTCTGGGTCAATGCCATAAGTTTCGGCAAGATTAGCAGATAAAACAGTAACTAAATCTTCAAGAGGGTCGTTCATTTCAGCTAAAGTTTTATTTAAATCCTCAATTTTTTCATTATTGGTTTCTAAAGCTTCTGATTTTGCCTCTTCAAGACCTTCTTTTTCTTTCTCTTTTTCCTCTTTTTGTTTCTCCAGTTCGGCGGTCACAAGTTCGCGTTTGGCATCATTATAATTTTTTAAAGCTTCTTTATATTTTTCATTATCAGTACGATAAGTAACAGTTCCGTCTGCGCCATATACCATACGGGTTCTTTGACTTGCATTTTTAAGTTCTTCCTCAGCTTTTTGAAGATTATATAAACGTTCTTCCTCATCTGCCGCTGATTTTATAGCATTGATTTTCTCGTCAATAGCGTCAATCTGTTCGTTAATCAAATCAATTTGCTCATCATATGATTTTGTGATTTCTTCATTTTCTTTTTCAATTATTTCGATTTGTTCATTGATAAATTTTTCATTAATATCCATTAAGTCTTGTATGCCATTGATTTGTGACTGAATGTCATTTTTAGCAGCTTCCAAGTATCGTTTTTCAGCTTCGTAGCTTTCCTCTGCAAAACCTGTTTTGTCTTTGTAATATTTCTCCCAAACACGTCGTAATTCAGCAGCTACTTGTGTTTCGCTTAGTTTGTGCTGTTCACCTAATTTTTCGATTTCAGCAACTTCAGCCTCGTATAATATGTTGGTATTAGCATATGTTTCCTCATCAAATGTTACCTTTAACTCGGGTAAATTAAGCCAATATGATTGCAGTGTATTTAAATCGCTTTCAAATTGAGCAAAATCAATATACCCCCTGTCATATTTCTCTTGCAGTAATGCTTTTTCCGATTCATATATTTGTTTTCTGCGTTCGATTTGCTCTCTTATTTTATCGTCAATATTAGTGCCGTCTGGGTCATCTAACAAACCCTTAGTATCAGTTTTCAGTGGCGTATTCTCAACAGCGTCAGACAAAGACATCCATTGCTCTTGAACGTCGTGCAAACTTACGTCCCACTCATCACAAGTCTTAATAATATTCTGAATATTTTGAGTAGGCTTATCGGTCTGCAAACTGTTAATATCATCTTCTGTAATATTCAAATCAGTATCGACTTTTAAAACAATACCCAAATTATTCTTATCGGCTTCAAGAATATTGTCGGCAGATTCAAGAGTTCCGTAGATATAATCACTTAAAGTCTTTTCATCAAGCACAGTTCCGTCAGGCAAAATGGGAGTATAGTGTACAGCGACATACTTACCATTCTTTTCATCACCTTGCCACAAAAACTCGGTAGAGGAATAAACGGTAGCGGTTTCACCGTCAGCAACATCATAACCCGCCTTTTTCATTGCTGAACTGTCAACTTTAGGACGTATGGTTAAATCAACATTGCCTAAACCGTAGGTTTTCTGCATTTCTTCATTGAATTTTCTTAAATTTTCAATATCTTCGATAGAAACTAAACCACTGTTTTCACTTGCTCTTGTGCCATAATACCTATCTTCAAGCTCAGCTAAATCATGGTAATATTTTTCTGCGGTTATCAAATGTTGGTCATATGCGTCTTG
Organism: Alistipes senegalensis; assembly: GCA_023665275.1. Taxonomy (GTDB): domain Bacteria; phylum Bacillota; class Clostridia; order Oscillospirales; family Ruminococcaceae; genus Ruminococcus. The sequence continues at coordinate 2,301 of JAMPEF010000014.1, forward strand.
GATAGATTGCTTTTCCTTTTCAAACTGTTTTTGAAGTTCGTTTTGTTGGTTAGTATGAATAGTTTCATACATATGATTTAACTGGTCTTTTACTTCGGGGTCATCTACAGTTCCGTTTGCATAGACATCGCTTTCAAATTTAGAAACTTTACCAGCATAAGCCGAATTATATTGTGCTTGATTTATGTAACCCATAGAAAGACTATGCTGTAATTCTTCGATACCCGCATTAAATTCAGCTAAAGCTTGGTTTTCCTCAAATTCACCAAAGAGTGCATTTAAAACAGCGTAAAGTAGTTTTGCTTCTTCGGTTGCCTCTTCTATGTTAGGAGTGAGTTCTTCAAGGGTTTCATTAATCTGATTACCACCTCTTACAGCTGATGTTTGCCATAAGTCAAGTGAACCTAAGCTACTGTTTATTGCGTTTGTTATATTTTCGATGTTCTGTTCATAGTCGTCTGTTAATTCAAAATCGACACCCAGATTTAGATTATACTTATCCTTAAACGCGGCAGTAATTTGGTTAGCAAGATTACTCTTTAAAGTGTTTATTTTCTCTTGGTTGCTGTTTCTTAAATCTTGGTTAGCATAATTAAATAAACCTTCTTTATCTACTTGAAGTTGACCATTCTCATCAAGCGAAACATACTTCTCCCAATCGGGAACAGCTTTCATAATAGCTTGAAGTGTGCTTGCGGAAAGTTTACCTATCTTGGTCATATCGTTTAATATGCTTTGATAGATAGATTCCCAGTTGGAGAGTTTGGAAGTTATATCGTCAATTGTGTCGGCAAGATTAACTGTTTGATTGTCGATTTCTTCAATCATCAAATCATATTTAGCCAATTGAATGTCAGCTTCACTGATTTGTTTTTGAGCTTCTTGTTTGTTTTGTCGAGCCACAGCTTTTTCTTCATTAGTAGTCGTTGTACTATCGAGAATTTTCTGCGCTTCTTCCATTTCTTTTTCAGCTTCAGCTTTTGCCTTTAATGCTGTTTGACGGTCAGTTTCAAAACCACTTTTTTGTGCAGCAATATATCTTTCTTTAGCCGCTCGTAAGGTATCAACAGAAACGGTGCAATTATCCACAGCATCTTTAAAATCAATTGCAAGGCTCTCATCTGCTTGAATCATCGTCCACATATCTTCTGATGATATAGTTGCTTGATTAGTGTCACCAGCCAAAGCAGCACTGATTGCATTATCAAATACAGAAACAATAGACTTGGCGTTATCGTCATAATCGGATTTTTTTTGATTAAAACTTAAATTTAATTCTTGGAGTTCAATGTGATTTTCTGATAATTGTTTATTAATACGGTCATTTAATTGCTTGATAAAAATTGCAACAAGGTCTTCTATATCTATATCTTTTATATTATCAACGTCTAATATTTCTTTGAGTGCAGTAGTTATTGAAGAATATTCACCTAATTCCCAATCAACATCATTTAGTCCACCAGACAACGCTTTTTCAATTAACTGGTCAACTTGGTCTATATTGCCTTCGTTATAGTATGCTTCAAGCCAATTGTTTATGTCTTGATAAGAGGGGAATACGGAGAGTAGATAATCTTCTATGAAAGCAGGGTCTTTTCCTTGCTCGTTCATATATTCAGTTAGCAAGGTTCTGAAATCAAAGAAATTAGCTGCATTAATATCTGACAGATTTTTATTCTTAAAAGGATTGCTGTTTGTATCATCACCACTCCATAAAAAGAAATCATTAACTGTATCAGCGTTTTCACTTAAAGTTGCAACGTCTAATATTTTTCTCATGTTGCTTAAAGAAATATCTTGAAATCCTAATAAAGTTTTTAAACCTTCTTCAAGTCTTAAATTATCTTCGGTGTCAGTAATAAGCCCCTCGTGTTTCAATTGTATAATTCTTTTATAAATATCAAGAACTTTCTCATATGTTACGGTTTCTGCATTTAAATATGTGCCATTAGGATCTTCAAGGTCTTGTTGCAATATGATTTTGTTATCTTCAAATAATTTTTTTATATTATCATCAATTTTTTCAAAATTCAAATCGTTTATAGTTGTAAAGGGTGCATTTATTTCATCAAAACCTTTTATTATTTTATAATAATCATTCAAATTATCAATAAACATAGCGTCTTGTTCAGCATATGCTGTTATTGCTTTTGCCGCGTAACTGTTAGAATTAAATTTTGAAAATTTTTCTTGAGTATCTAAAATATTAGACATAGTAGCAGAAATTTCTTTATACAAATCGCTACTTTCATATAAGTATCCTTGTTGTTCTGATAATGTGGATAATATATGTGAAAATTGAGTTTCTTGCTGTTCTATTGAACCAATTAAGGATGCATAGGTTTCTAATGCTGAATTAGCATCTTTTGAAAAATCAATTTTTTGAATATCATCTACATTTTTTTCAAAGTTATTTAAAGCTTTGTTTACAGCTTCAAGATATGTGTCTTGTCCGAACCAATTATTTTCTTTAACGCCATTCTCAGCGGAATATTCATATCCTATTTTATTAAGAAATTGAGTACTTGTTTTGGCTAATTCCGATTTTTTAGTTTCCTCTTCAAGTGCTAAACCTCTTTTTTGGATTTCAAGTAATGCGTTTTCTTCTTTAAGCCTTTCAAGGTCTTCTTTAGAAGTAATGGTTAACGGATTGGCATTGATTTCTTCAATTAGCTTTTTATTTTCTTCAAGTTTATCAGTAACATCTTCAAGTTTATTTGTTACTTCATTGTAGCTTTCAGCTGCTTCTTCAACTTTTTCTTGGAGTTTTTCGACCGTTTCTATAGACTCAACAATTTCCGTAACTGCCCAAATTGCCGCAGCTATAAGAAGTTGAGCCGCTAACGCTTTGAAACTCGCTGCTAATTTAGAAGTTGCTTCAGAAGCGTTTTCAGCACCTTTGCCAATTGCTTCCATACCTTCTGCTACTTTTTCGGTACCTTCTTCACCGTCTTCAAAAGCTGCGGCTAACGCCTCGTTAATTTTATCAGCAGCATTTTCACTGTCACCAACTACCCCTTGGAGTTTTTTAGCTACAGCTTCACGTATATTGTCGATATTTTTAGTTGCGTTTACAGCACCTCCCAAACCTTCAATAAACGCGTTTTTAAAGTTTTTCGCTAACAGTATGAGTTCATTGTTGGTTTGCTGAATAGTATTGGAATTATTGTTTTCTGTTCCCATATCATCTTTCAAACCTGTAAGAGAAAAAGCATTAGAAATATCTTCACCCTTTAAAGCAGAAACGCCTGTTTTAATTGCACCGACTACTTGTGTAACATCTTCTTTGGTTTGTTCCCAGTCCTTTTCCATAAACTGTCCAAAGCTTGAATTTTTAATTTTAGAACCAACTTCAGCGAGAACAGTAGGAACTTTTTGAATATCACTAAAGAAGTTTGCAAAGTTGTATGTTTCGTTCTTGTCCAAAAATCCCATTAATCCCAAAGAAAGCAGTGGTGTACCACCAGTAACTTCCACTATCTTATCAACAAGTTCAATTACTTTGGTTAAACCCTTAACAACAAGCTTTATATCATCACTGTCAAAGAAGTCAATTGACAAATCTTCAAAAGCCGCTTTCATTTGATTTATACGTCCTTGAATAGAGTCGATGTATGCAGCATTTTCCTTTGCGGCAGAACCAGCAGCATTTTCCGATACTTCCAAAGCTTTTTCAGCTTGTGAGAAATTATTTAGCAGTGCGCCAATTTGGTTAGCTCTGTTTTTACCAGCGATCTTTTCAAGTAAAGCTGTCTTGTCTATGTCATTCATTTTCTCCATAGCTTCGCTTAATTCTTTGGTAATCTGCATTGTTGATTTAAATGTCGAGTCATTGAACATTATATCAACACCAGTTAAACCTTTGATTTCAGCACGAAGTTTAGAAGTAGAGGTCGCCATATCCGATGTATCTTCACCAAGTTCGTTAAGCTCCGTTTTAGCACCCCTCAATCTGAGAGCATAAATTTTCAAAGCTGCACCTGCCGATGAAGCGTCTTGCGTAACTTCCGTCATAGCGGTAAGCATAGCTATACTTTCGTCCATTGAGTTACCTGACATATACAATGTACTTGCTGAATTGGTTAAGCCCTCACCAAGCTGCCGAGCCGATACAGCAAACCTGTTGCCAACCTCATTGAACGAGTCAACAATCCGCCCTGTTTCTTCTGCACTTAAATTAAATGCTTTAGTAGCACTTACCAAATCATTGGTAGCAGTTTCTATGTCTAAATCGCCAACATTGGAGTACATTATTGCGTTTTCAGCCAGTGTTTGGCTTTCATTTATGTTGTATCCAAGCTTAGCAAAACCCGCTGTAGAAGTTGTCAGAGCAGTAATGGTACTGCCTAACGCCTGTGCCTGTGTACCAGCATTTTTTAAGAAACGGCTGTATGTCTCACCAGAATTATCGGTTACTTTTTTAAGCTCGGTCATAGCAGCGTCTATTTCGCGAGTATTATTTAACATTTCGCGGAAAGCTTGTTTGATATATTCAAGCCCAGCTCCTACGATTGCTCTGTTGCCTAAAATTTCAAACAAGTGTTTCATTTCGTTGCCGAAACTACGTCCCGTTTTACCCGCAGATACAGTCTGAGCTTCTAAAGAATTAAACCTTGCAGTTAATTTTTCTATTTTTTCAGCACTCATATCTGTCGTGTCAGCTAATTCTTCCAGTATATTATTATACTGAGAGGCGAGGTTCTTATCCTTTAATGCTCTGCTGTTTTCTTCTCCCCATTTTTTAGCCTTAGTAATGAGATTATTATAATTACGTTCCATTTTGCTGAGACTTAATCCAGCGGTTGCGTCAACTTTAGTATCTCGGATTTTGTCAATAACGGTTTTATATTTTTCTAACGCTTGGGTTATATCAAGAACTTCTTTTTGGATTTCGCCATTCTCATCGAAAACGTTAAATGTAGCCGTTTCTTTACCGTCCTTAAATTCATCAAAACCTTTTTGGAAAGATTTTAATATGGCAAGATATTCATCACTTGATTGTGTGCCAATTTTAGCTTTAGATTTGTTTATATCTTCAATATCTTTTCGTATAACGTCAGGGAAGCTTTCAATCGTTTTATTTTTGACGCTTAAATCTATTTCTTTATAAGCATCCTCCAATACTTGATTGATATTGTGAATGTCCAAAGGTAATTGCTCAAACCTACCATTGTCTTTAGGCTTTTGATACGTAACGTCCTCTTTACCTTTTTCAATTGAAATAACACCCTTTTTCAGGTTATTAAGCCAAACAATATATTTTTTGGCGAAATCCTTATCAATTTGTTTCCCAGAAACAGCTTTGTTTATTTCTGATATTTTACTTTCTATTGCAGTATAATAATCATCATAATTTTCAGACTTTGGCGCAGGGGTATTATTATCTGTGTTATCGGAGTTATCATCCTTGCCTGAATTGCCTTCTTTAGGTGAAACAGGGGAAAACTGTTTATTTTGAATTGTAACAACGATATTTTCGATATTACCAATTGAATCAATAGTTTCTTTAAGTTTTTCTACTTGTTCGGTTAAATCATTGATTTTTGAAATATCAGTTTCTACATTTGAAACTATTCCACTATTTTTTTCATCAATTGTTTTAGATACGTTTCTTATAGCTTTATTAATTTTTTTAAGAATGTCCTGTAATCTTTTAAGTGCATCAGATATTTTATTAATAGTATCTAAATCATTAACTGTATTATCAGGAATAAGTCTTGATATAGAACCTTCAGACATAGTAACTTGTGAAAGTGCATTTTCAAGTTCTGTTTTCAATGCTACAGCATTTTCAGAATAGTCCAGCACTGGCATTTTAACCATAGCGAACGTTTCGTTAATTTGAGTGATAATACTTTCAATGTCAACATTGAAGTTAGGTTCTATCTTATCAATTGTAAAAGAGTTTAAAGCATTTGTTATCTGTTCCTTTATGCTACCAATGTTTTCTTGACTGATTTCCACGCTATTTATAACAATAGGGGAGAGAGCGACTTCAATTTTTGATTTTATGTCTGCCACTACATCTGCATTTGCAAAATCAATATTGGAAATGCTCACCGATAAACTGTTAGGTTGTGCAGGTTCCTCAGTATCGCTTTGAGTAAACTTGGGAGTAAAATCAACTCTGATAGGGTTAGTTGCGAGAGTTTTATCAAGTTGGCTCTGCAATTCTTCCGAACTGAAACTGTCGGATAACAACGCACGAGTTATGTAAATCGTAAATCCGAACGCATCAAGTTGTTTTTGGATTTGGTCAGGTGTGTTATCGGATATAGTGGCATTTGTTGTACTGGTGGGAGTTTGTGAAGTGGTGCTATCTGAAGGTACATTTACTGCCTCAGATACTTTTGTTGCATTATTAACCTCTTTATCAAAATTTAAATCTGGCAATAATCCTCTTTCATTGAATTTATCACTTATTTGTGTTATAGCTTCTTTGTCAATATCAGACACTTCACCAACATTATTAATAAAATTATTTAATGCTATATACAAACCTACCATTAAATCCTGAGTATCACTTAATTCCTTCTTATCAGATTCTATATCTTTTTGTTTTGTTTTTAATTCATCGCCTGACAGATTAGCTGACTCATTAATATACCGATCCAATTCCTCAAGACAACCATCGTATTGATTAATATAAAATTCTGCATATTCAACAAATTTATCAATATTATCAATTTTATTAAATTTTTCTAATCTTTTTTGTTTAAAACTTAATGCTTTGTTTTCTTGCTCGGTATTATTATGATTATCATCAAGAGATTTATTAAAATTCTCACTATCAACAGCTGTTTCTTTAAAAGTTTCACCAACTTGTTTAACATCATTCTTAATATTATTGATCTTTGTTTCAAGATTTGTTAGCTTTTGTTCTTCATTAGAAAAATAATCTTCAGAATAAGAGTCCATAGCGTCACTATCAACCCCATTGCTTATAGCAATTTGTTCAACTTCCTCTTTTTTATGTTTTATTTCTTCTAAAAGTGTTCTGGCATTTTCCAGTTGTTCTATATCATTGTTTTCTTTAGCAAAAAGTTTGGTATTCTGGTATCTTTCTTCCAAATCAAGCAGTTCTTTATAGTCATCAAGTGACTCAATAATTGAATTATTATACATTATTTGAATATCAGCAATATCATTTTCTATTTGTTTTTGTTCTGCTTGCGGAATACTGTCTTTAACATTATTATATATTTGTTTTATATCATCCAAAATTTGTTGCTGTTCAGTAATACCGCTATTTTCAGGTAAATCGTAGAATAAATCGTGGAATTTTTGGATTTCAGAATGAAGAGAAACTATAGCGTCTTTGGGGTTGATTTTTTCTTTTGTTACTCCTCTATTGTACATATTGGTAATATTTTTTAAATCTGTTTCTAATTTATCAACCTCTTCAGACAATTCATTGTCAAATGTAGCATTTTCTGACGATTCATAAGTATCTGCAAATTTTTGATATTCTTGAATGATACTATTTAATTCATTTTTGATTTCTGATACAGACTTATTACCCATTAGCCGCTGTTTATTTAGTTCAGCAATTCTTTGCATTATTTTATTTTTGTCAGTTTTTTTCTTTTCATCATCAAGAATTTCTGATTTTTTTGTTTTGGGTTTTATAATGTCTTCATCAGAAGAATATTTATCTAAATTATTTTGAAGTTCTTTATTGTTTTCGGCTAAGTGTTGTACAATTTCTTCTTGTTTATTAATTAGTGAATCTTGAATATATTTGAATATTCTGTTTGAATTTTCAAACTCTTTTTCAATTTTTTCATCAATTAATTTGAAATCATTAGTATCTTCAACTTTATTCCATATGCCTGGTTGATTTGTTGCTCCGAATTTAGCAACATCAAATTTCTTCAAACTGATTTTTTTACCATTATCCAGCGCAAGTTCCTGAACATTAATCTTAGCCATAAGATAACGCAAAACGTTTTCCATTTCAGCTAATTCACTATAATCCGATGAAACTTGTTCTTTGTTACTCCAATCATATTGTTTATTGGTACGCATATATTTTTGTTTGGTCTCATATTTTGCACCAATATTCTTTATGGCGTCTTGATAAATCTGTTTAGTAACATCATCAATTTCACCACCGCTATTTTTCATATTTTTATATTTTTGCAGCTTTTCTGTTTGAGCTACAAGTACCTCTGCTGCTTTTGCAGCCTTGGTTAAGTCATTATATAAATTGTCTACCCCAATTTCTTGGTTATCAATTTTAAAATTTCCAAATTCCTTAAAGATAGGTAAGAAGTCTGCACTTAAACGTCGCATAAATTCAAAATTGGTTTTTAATTTACCGCTTAATTCTGAAATTATATTTTGATCAGCTTTGCCTTTTTTGGCTGTTTCAGACGTCAATTTTGAATATGCATCTTGGGTATCTGCAATAGTTTCTTTGATTATTGATTTTATTGCAATAGCAGCATTTTTAGCATCATTGCTATTTATTATTTGGATACCTTCACTTTTTTGGCTGTTATTAACTACTTTTTGCATAGCAGTTATAACATTTTGCACTTCTTTTTCTGAAAATCCTACAGGTACAGTAATACCGCCATTAACTCGTTCTGCAAATTGTTGAAACTCTTTGTCGTTAATTATAACGTCTATGTCTATTCCGGCTTCAACGCGGTTAGTATCTTCTATTGCCATAAAATATCCTCCTTTAGTTCATGAGACGTGTGGGTATAAAATAAACGGGGATAACAAATTGTTTTCCTCGTTTAAAATCAATTATTTACTTTTCTTTGTTGATGTTGTACAAATTAATTCGTACTTTAGTTTTTAGCTTGTGTAATTTTACGGTTTTATATTAATATGTCAAAATTTGCTTGCATTGTGTTTACGTATACTATATAATATAAGAGTAAAACTCTTTTGTTTTCTAATTTAAAATACTTGAAAGGGGAGTATGTAGAATGAGTTCATCTACATTTAAAACGTTTACGATTGTTATAACTGTGTTGGGTTTCATAGGCGGTATAATCATGGGTGCTATGATTCCCGATGTTGAAATTTCTTGGAATAGTAGAACCCAAGAACATTTTAATGTTGCGTTAATGTTTGAAACTTGGATTGGAACTGTGCTGTATGCTGTTCCGTGTTTTGCGTTGGTTGGAGTGCTTAAAAATCAAGAAGAAATAAAGTCTGATATGTTTAGAATGCGAAGTACGCCTTTGCTTAATCCTAAACATAACAATACAAATTTTAATATTTCTAATGTATCCAAAGAGAATAATAAAGATAGTGTTGAAGAATATTCGTCTGAAAAAGAACTTGAAGAAGAAAATTTGGAGCGTGAAAAAAGAAAAATCGAGCTTGCAAGACAAGAGCAAATTGCTGTTGGAAAACGAAAGAATAAAATTGCTATACTTGGTATAATGATACTTAGTATAGCGACGGGTGTAACTATTTTTTTGATTATTTTAAAGGTGTTTGACTTGATGTAACTGTGGACATTGAAAATAATGATATTTTAATATATTCTTTTATAGATATGGTGTATATTATGAAAAAAGATGAATTAGCATTAATGTTTGCCTTTTTTGTTTTCTTAGGCATTTTCATTTTAACACGAAGTCTTATGAATGGTTCTTTAGACAGATTTAATGAGATGACTACCTTGATTGAACAAGGCAAATACGCAGAAGCAGTATCTTATATCGAATCCGTAAATTGTGAAGATAAATACAATGTATTATATTCATATGCGCGGTGTCAACAATGTAAAAATGAAGATGTTGTTGATGCATATTTCTACATAAGGCAAATTCCCAAAACTTATAATGGCATATTTGCCGATGAAATAAAAATGTTGCGTGAAGAATGTGAGCAGGCTTATGATGAATATCATGCTGCGAAGAAAAAACAACAAGAAGATTTTGAAAATGCCCTTAAATCCAAGTTACCCGAAATTGGCTTAGAGGAAAAGTATATAGATATGACTATACTTGGAAAACACAGTAGTTCCAGACGAATTTTTGATGATTTATATGGTAGACGGGTTATTTTTTTTGAATACTCTTGGGGATCTGAAGTTAATTTTGGTGAAATAGCTTATACAGCAACGTGTCTTGATGGCAAGGTGTGGAGAACAGAAAAGTCCCCTAAATATAATATTCGATATAATTCTGATGGAACAGTTGAATTTATAAAAATTCCCAACTCTAAAACGATATATCAAAGGATCGAATATCCATCGAATAAATATAATGTATATGATTATCATGACCCAGAGGATTTCTATTATGACAATGAAGAAGATTTTTATGACAATGGAGACGCAGAAGAATATTTTGATGACGCATGGAGTTAATATTATTTTTTAATAAAATTAATCACTGAGGTGAATTATGAAAGACTTTGAAATTCAAGAAGGTATACTTATAAAATATACTGGAAATAAAGAAATAGTGTCTATTCCGACCTCTGTAACAGAAATTATGCACGGAGCTTTTATAAGCAATAAAAATATTATCAAAGTATCTATCCCAAATTCTGTAACAAAAATAGGAGACAGTGCCTTTGAATTTTGTGATAATTTACAAGAGGTTAATTTACCGAGTTCACTCATATATATAGGCGATAACGTTTTTTGGGGAACAAAATGGTTTAAACATATTTCTGAGGAATATTTAATCATTGGCGATGGCTGTCTAATTAAATATAGCGGTTCAAGTAGTAGTATTATATTACCAAATTCAATCAAGAGAATTTGCGGTAGTTCTTTTAGAAGAAATTCAAAAATTGAAACAATTATTATTTCTAATTCGGTTATTCATATAGGAAATAGTTCTTTTAGGGGTTGTAAACATCTTAAGAGTATGATTTTACCTAATACTATTCAATATCTTTATAATTCAACATTCCGAGGGTGTTCTGAATTGTCAAATATAATCTTACCAGAATTTTTAACCTCTATAGAAGATGAATGTTTTTATAATTGCCGAGATTTGAAAAATATTAGTATACCAAATTCATTAGTTAAACTTGGACGCAACGTTTTTGAAAATACTACGTTAATTTCCGAATCAACAAACGATTTTACAATAATAAATGATAGAATTTTGGTAAAATATAATGGAGTTAAAGAAGAAGTTATAATTCCCGAAACAATACGTTTTATATATAACAATGCTTTTGAAAACAATCAAAAAATAAAAAATGTTGTTTTACCACAATCATTAGTAAGCATCGGTGATAATTCATTTAAAAATTGTGTAAATTTAAAAAAAATCAATCTTTCTAAAGCTTTAAATTATTTAGGATGTTGTGCTTTTGAGAATTGCCAATCTCTGGAAAATATTGAATTTCCTAATTCTTTATCAAAAATTTTAAATAATACTTTTAATGGCTGTATATGTTTGAGTAAAATAAATATCCCTGATTCGATTTTAGAAATTAGGTATGGCGCATTTAGTCACTGTACCAATCTTAAATTCGTAAACCTCCCTAAAAACTTAATAGAAATGGATTCATTTCTATTTAGCCACTGTGTCAGCTTAGAAATAATAAGTATACCACAAACAGTAAAACGTATTTTTAATGGTGTTTTTATGGATTGTGTTGCCTTGTCTAAAATTAATCTACCAGAGTCTTTAGTTGAAATAGGCTCATATTGTTTTCAAAATTGTGAAAAATTACAAGAATTAAATATTCCAAATTCTGTTAATTATATTGGTAGAGCTGCATTTAGATGCTGCGAAAGTTTATCAAAAATTATCTTACCAAATAATTTAGAAGTAATTAATGATGAATTGTTTAATTATTGTATTGAATTAAAAGAAATAACAATTCCTTTAACAATTAACGAAATAGGAGAGTGTGCTTTTAAATATTGTAATACACTAACATATATAGAGTTTCCAGAATCGTTGCGACTAATAAAAAAAGAAGCATTTATGAATTGCGGAGAACTTGCAAAAATCAACTTTAAAAGCTTAAATATAAAAATAGAGAGTCAAGTTTTTTCTTATACTAATTTTTTTACATATTGTTTAGACATTTTTGTTATTGTTGGTAACTGTCTAATAAAATATAATGGTTATTTCAATAAATTAACAATTCCTGAAGGCATTGAAACAATTGATGTTTCGGTATTTGAGTCTCATGATGAAATAATAGAAGTTGTATTACCAAGCTCTCTAAAATTTATACATTCTTGTGCTTTCTCCAATTGTCGTAACTTAAAAAGTGTCAATTTTTTAAGTTTGAATGTTGAGATGGGAGAACGTATATTTGCAAATTGTATTAATTTAAGTAAAATTAATCTTCCCAATTTCACAAAATATATAGGGGATTCTGCTTTTTGTAATTGCATTAGTTTGAGTGAAATACAATTACCTCATTCTTTATTACAACTTGCTAATAGTTTGTTTTTAGGCTGTTCTAATTTAAGAAAAATTAATATCCCATATTCAATAAGAGAATATGGAAGCAATGTATTTAAGGGCTGCGACAATCTTGATACATTTACATTTTGTGATATATTCTTTATAATTGATAGAAATTATTTTCAACACAAATTTTTAAATTGGGAATATGAATTAAGTGCCGCTATAGAAATGTTACATAATTCTGAATCATTGTCTAATGTAGACAATGATTTTAAATATGCAGCAATTTTAGGATATTTTCTTATGTTTGATGATACCGCTTCAAGAATTTATATACGTTATAATTTAAGAAAATTTTTTAGATTTTTAATCCGAAATAATAATACTATGGTCATTGAACAATTACTTGTATCTAAATATTTTGTTACATCGAAAAATGTGGACGGACTTATTCGATATGCTTTAAAAAGAGAAAAATTTGAGATTGTAAAAATATTAATCAATTATAAAAAAATATTAGATGGCATATATAATGGGAACAATCCATTCTCAGATTTTGAAGTTGTTTCTCCAATGTCGCATTTCTTGCTGTCAAATGGGACTAAACTATACCTTTCAGGTTACAGCAAAGATTATATTGATTACGATGATTTGAATTAAACAACACCAACCACAAATAAAATCCACATTTAATTTTTAATATACATAAAGTTTACAAAATAATGTAGAACGTAACAATTTAAATAATGTATGATATAGCATATAAATATTAGGAAGGATGGTGTAGTATGCCAAAAACTGGTGAAGTGCCTGGAGAGGGCACATATACTTGTGACAATTGTGGTCAAAAAGTTGTTTTAGATGACAATGATGACAGACTTCCACCTTGCCCCAAGTGTGGCGGAACTGAATACCATTAATGGAATCGGGCTATCCTTATTTGAGATAGCCCGATTTAATTGTTATAGTTATACTATTTCAAATTTCTTAATTGAGATTGGTTTTCCTAACCATTGTCTCCAAATAGAAACAAATTTTTTATCCTCTACTCTGTATGTAGAATAGTATGTTAATGGGAATAATTGTTTTAAATTAAACAGTAATTTTTTCATTATAAATTTTCCTTTCTGATAGATATAATATCGGTTTATCAAATTTGGATTAGTTTGTGCAGTCGCAGGGTTATTTGACACTTATGTTCAACCGCCTAACGATTTTCTTTATTTAATGAAAGTGCCTCTTTAATTTGTTCATCTGTCATACCATACGCTTTTAAACTTTCAATAATCTCTGCACGTTCCTCTGTCCGCCCCTTTCTCTCCGCACCCTGCATCAGAGACGCCTCATCGTGCAAAGCCTTTTCTCGTATCCTCGCGTTTTCTCTGATTTTCGCGTCCTCGCTCATATCATATATAACCTGCACGGCTTTCTGAATAACAGGTACATTCGTTTGGCTCAACATATCAAATTCCTCCTCACTGTCGGCATTAATGAATTGCAGCCACAATTCCCTGCGGTTATCCTTATTTAACCGCTTGTCGACTTTTTTCAGTTCAAAAAAGTGCATTTTAAATTTATCGGAATAAACCTCTCCCGTACCCTTTATCATAGCCGCAACCTCGGTGTGATAATCCGTACTCTCAAACATATTGAAATTGATAATATTTACAGTTATTGCCTGTTTCAGCATACTGTAGCTGTCCCCGCTTTTCAGTTCAGAGGTGTACAGCTTTGCCCAGTAAAACAGTGCCCTATCGCGATAATCGGGGTCGTTGTAAATTTGTATCTCAACATTTACAAGTTTGTCGTCAATCATCATATTAAGGTCAAGACGGCTGAATTTGTTTTCCACCGCCTCGAGCGAAAGTTCGGGGTTTATGATTTTTATCTTCTTAATGCTGTCGTTCGGAATTTCAAGAATACTCGCCAAAAAATCGTGGAGCAAGTCCTCGTTTTCGCTGAACAACTTCTTGAATATTATATCCAGTTTCGCCGAAATTACATCTCTGCTCATTGCCGCACCTATTTTCTACTATATATTATACCATATCTGTTTACCGATGTCAACAATATTTTGGTTAAATATATTGTTCAAAGTGCAACGAATGTTTTTGTTGTCTTAAACCGCACTATGCGTTTTAGCCAAACTGATGTAAAATTTTCTTGATATATTTATGCAACCGTACAAAATATTCCAAATTTTTAATTTTATGAAGTCCACTTCATATGAAATCGTCGACATTAGATGTAAAATTATAGTAAGTATTTTGTCGAAAAAGGAAGTATTTACTATGAATGATATTTACACATCAAATTTCAAACAACATTTACGTCCGTATTTGTTGGAAATGCGTGGAAAGCTCAAAATTACTCAAAGTGAAATGGCAGAATTATTACATATTTCTCCGAGAGCCTATGCAAATTTGGAAACAGGTAAATCGTACTGTAACGTAATAACTCTTATTTGGTTATTCGGGTTAAATCCAAATGGTTGTTATGAATTTATTCAAAGCTCACATAGAGAATTGATAGGACTTGATAAACACGTTCTCTTAAACATCCCCCTATCAGACATTCAAGAGACCCTTGTCTACCGTACCCCTATGAAAGTAACCGAGACACGTTTGTTAAGCAACGGAGACAGTTTCCCTATGTGTCCACATTGCCATAGCTTACTTGAATGGGAATATATGAATTTTTGCGATTGCTGTGGGCAAGCGTTGGATTGGAGAGGGTATAGATACTCTAAAATTATAAAGTGATGAGTTTTGGCTTGACAAATTCAAATTTTAATGGTATAATATAAATTAAAATAAGTTCTCAATTTTGTCACCTACCGACATTGTTATAAGTTGAGTATCACAAGGGAACATATTTTGGATTAAAATATCCATATCGTCAATATACACCTTGCCTACACCATTTAAATCGTTTAAATTATGAATAGCTATAGGTTCGGGTATCTGTAAATTTAATTCTTTAGCTTTATTTTTAATATACTTCGTATTAAATGGTGTAGCAATAGGTATGTTGTTGCGAGATGATAATTTAATTAATGTACAGGTTTTACCTGTACCGCGTTCTTGATTAAGAATGACCATTTTGTATTTTCCTTTCGTATTTTATTATTTGGAGGTAATTATTATGAAAATCGAACATTTTAACGGAGTTACTTTGGAACATATTGTTTCAAGTGTATTTTCTTGCGACCGAGGAGGTTTGGGCGGAATTGTAGATTCAGACATATTTGAACATAAACCTTTGTTAGCTGCATATTTAGTAATTGCAAAACTTTATAATAGCACTGAATTTCAAGATAAACAAATAGAGACATTTATAAACAAATGGGAAACTATATTTGAATATCCATTGGAGAATGAAGAACATTCATTTAAAGAATACGCAGATGAGTTAAGGAAATTAATCAAAACTTTGAAACAGGAAGATTGCGAATAATTAATCGTGCAAATCTTCACAATAAGCCTATCTATTAATTCACCAATTCATCTGCATGCGTACTTATCCACCCACGATAATTTTCTGTTAGTGTACATACAGCGCAGCGTTCATCATTGGCAAAATGCTTAAGATACCGTTCAAACCCGCTATTCTGCGGATTAATATATAAATCAATTTGTCCCGTATGTCCAATAACAATAACTTTGCAGCTGTCGGAAATCCTTGTGAGTGTCTTTTTTAATTCGTCCGTGTAATAATTTTGAGCTTCGTCTATGATAACCACCTTATTTTCAAAATTACACCCGCGAAGAAAAGTGTGCGTCATACATTGTATGTAAG
This sequence comes from Alistipes senegalensis, assembly GCA_023665275.1. Lineage (GTDB taxonomy): Bacteria > Bacillota > Clostridia > Oscillospirales > Ruminococcaceae > Ruminococcus. The sequence goes on from JAMPEF010000014.1 coordinate 18,458, forward strand.
CTGTTCCGTTCTTTTCATTCATAATATCTGCATAAGTAGTTGTGCTTAAATTAACTCCTATCTTATTTAACGCTTGATAGAATGGTTCAAAATACGGTTCGGATTTTTCCTCCAACGAACCTTTGAGATACCCTTGCTTTTGCTCTTGGGTAGGGGAGGCAATGTAAACTATACCGTTGTACATATGATATAATACAAGCAAATTAGCTGTTGCCGCAGAAATTAACGTTTTACCTGTTCCCGCAGAAGCGTTACAGAATATAATTAATTTCTTTTTGTCCCAAATTGCATCTCTGAGTAGCTTTTGTTCGTTGTTTAATTCTATGCCAAAAAACGGATGGTTATCCAATGTTTCGGGTGGGTTATCATATGATACAATTGTTGTTTTCTTCAAAAGAAACACTCCTTTAATTTCAATTTGATAAATAAAAAAGTAGAGAAGTTTTTGCATCTCTACTTTTGTTTTGGTTTATTTGGTAAATCTTTATTTGCTTTGTTCTTTTTAGGCTTCTTTTCATCTTTATTTATCACTTTGCTACTTTGAGAAGTATACACTATAAAAATCTGTGAAAATTTTTCAGTGTCAATTAATGTGATGCATTGTGGATCGTTAGAAAAATCTTTTGCTGGTTCATTATCATTAACATTTTTCCAATACTGAAAATACTGTAAAACAATCTGTGGGTGTCGTTCGTATTCTTCATAGTATTTTAATACCCCAAAATATGCTTCTTGTGTATCTGGATTTATAACTTTCACTCTTGTTGCATAGTCAGAATCTTCTAAGTCTTTCCATATATAGTCATTCCTTGTTCTGTAAACACCGATTTTTCGAAACAAATAATCAATTTTAGGGCTTGAATACATTTTGGCAAATAGTATTGCTAACACAAATGTAGAAATAACCATTCCAACAATATCGGCAGCTTGACTTATAGAAAACGGAAAAAGGGAGAAACCATTTTTTAAAATAAATCCCACAAATAATGATTCCCATATAATGTGTTCATGATTATCTGAGTTCTTTATAGTACACATATGTCTGAATGTTCTGAGAAAAATGAAACCTAATGCAATACATATGATGAAGTATGGTAAAGATTCAATTATTGTTTCCACTGTTTCCTCCTTGTGGTTTATTGTTATTTAAATTTTGAATGGTAGAATTAGAACCTGTTTCATTCTTATTTCCCATGTTGGGTTCAGCGGAATCACGGCGTTGCTCATTTCTTGAAAAATTAGAATTGATTTTGTTGTCAGTTTTAGGCTTAACACTACCATTGTTATTTTTGTTATCGCTCATAAAAAACATCTCCTAAACATCTTTTTTACTATTATATCATATTTAGGAGAATTTTTCAATTGTCATAATATACAATTATTTGTCATAATGAATACAAGATTTTATACTTCAGTAATATTTTTATTCTTTTGTTGTACAATTCCTTCTGCACTAAAATATTTTCCGAAATCATCAACTGCGGAATTGTCATTATAAATAGAAATCATTTCTGCCGACTCCCAACGGAAAAACTCGCGTATTACTTCTGTTGGAATATTGTTGGCAACGAGTTCACTACATAATTTATGCCTTAAACAATGGAAATAAAACGGAGCGTGAATTATTGCGGAAAATTCATTCCTCCAATTATTAATATTCACTCTCCGTTCGTATACTTCGTTGTGCTTAACAACAAACACCCAAGGACTTTCAATTCCAAGTTCTTTACGTTGTTGTATCCACAAATCCATATATTTGTCCACTTTGTTCATTATGTACTTGTTAATTTGTTTACCTTTTACACCCCTACCCTTGGCGCGGATTTTATCGGTTTTATATAAACAATTAAATTCCAAATGCTCTGGCGTAAAATATTCCATTTTCATTTGTAAAAGTTCAGCTTTTCGCATACCAGAATTACATAAGATTGATACAGCTACAGCTTTTTCATATTCTTTTCGTTCGACCAAAACATCAAGTAACGTCTCAACTTGTTCATCTGTTAAAATTGTTTTTTCGCGAACGGTTTCCATAGTAGGGGATTCAATCTTTTTTACAATAGAACGAAAATCTTTAAATTCTTCCTCCTCGTCTAAAATGTTTTCTATGTATGCAGATAAGGAGCTTATAACGGATTTTACACGTCTTATTCTACTGCTGCTCCAACGCCACTCATTAATAGCCAAATTTTGAAATCGTGTCAGTTCTCTTTTGGTTATTTTAATAAATGGCTTATTATCGTTATACTCTAAGTTCCACACGAAAAATACATTTAAATCATTTTTATATTGTGAAATGGTTTGCGGACTTCTGTCTACAGAAGCTAAATATTCAGCAAAGTCCCGAACAAGCTGAACATTATCTTTGTTAATCTGTGCAATTTTTTCAGGAGTAGTTATTTTGTTATATACAGTTGTTCTGCCTTGCATTTAAACACCTCATTTCTTTTTTGCAGTTAAACCCCTCGCTCTTAAGCCTTCAATAAGTGCATCTTGTATATATGAAGTTTTTCTCAATTCATCTATTGATTTTTCCATCCATGGTCTTGGTGGAAATAATTTTTCAACAATGTGTTCTCGTCCATTTTTATCTACATATATCATTTGCTCTGTTTTTACATAATGACGATCGCCATTATCCCATAGAACAGGAACTCTACCTACTTCAATCCAGTATCCCAAGATACCAGGATAATCACTTCTTATTGGTGTATCAAATATAGAGTGTGGTTTAGTTTCATTTCTTATAACATGATGAACAATACAATTATCATTTCCTCGTTGCACGTAAGTATATGATTTTAAATTTTCTGGATTATTAAAATCACCAGTTTGTAAATTTTTCTTTCCACCAAATTTTTTATTGTATACTTGTTCATTTATGTTTTTAGATATTACCTTTTTAGAAACATAATCAATTTCATTTTTTACTATATCTTCTACACAATTTTGAAAATAACCTATAGCTTTATTACGCCATTCATTCGTATTAATTTTTTTAGCCATAACAATCAACTACCTTTATATTATGTATTCTTTTTAGCTTCGCGCCTTAGTTTCTGACACTCATCATATTCAATCCAACCACCAAATTTTTTTACATAAGTAATCCACAAATAATCAAGCTCAGGGTATTTATACCACATCTGTTTACGTTTCAACAACGCAACCGAATCTGCCATTCCTTTTATATCAATTACTTGTACTTTGTCATCAGAATATACTATGTAAAAATCAGCAACATACTTAATCGGAAGAATAGTTTTGCCATTATGTTTAAATTTAGGCTGTAACTCAAAAGCTTTTTGCAGTTCAAAATATTTAATGATACCTTGGTCATAAGCGGGGAGAACCACATCTCTATAATATCTCATTTCCATTTCGGAATCAAAGACGATATTGTTATATGTACGCTTTTCCTTGTTGGAACTTACATTATATTTACTCCTCATCGCCGACCTCATAATTTATAAATATTTCTTGATTTCTGTTTTTCCTTTTATTTTTCTTTCTGGGAGTATAAGTATTCTTATCAATATCACTGTTTATTTTTTCAACAGCTTCTGGTATTGATAAGCCCTCTTCTAAATATTCACCTAATTCTTGTTTTGTTTCTTCCAAAACAATTTCAACAGGTTTATTAAGTAATTCCTGTACTTCCTCTTTTGTTTTATCGGTTCTGTTGGGAAGTAAATCTACTTTCTTGTTTTTAGCACGCTGTTCTACAATTTGCTCCATATAAGCGTCATAACAATCGGGGCAGCAAGCTACGCTTTTCCATTGATTAATCTTATCGCAGTAATCACAAGCGTAATAGTGTTTAGGTTCACCGTTTACGCCATTGGGACAGTTAATATTTTTACATATATGATTTGGTTGTTTTAAATTCATAATATCACCTTTCCTTATTTATTTCCTTTTATTTATTGGAAGAACACAACTGACTTGAACAGTATTCCTATAAAGTGTGTTGCCAATTACACTATGTGTTCTATAAAGGGGCTTTTACACCCCTTGTGCGGAATTAACCGCCAATTTCCTCGCTGGTATCACCTGTGCCACCTGTGCCGCTTGTTTCAGTATCGCCTGTGTCTATATCATCACCATCGAAGATATACATATCCCACAGAACCTTACTTGTGCCAGAGCAACCGCCAGACAAAGCTTCAATTTCAAGGTTTTGAACAGACGGGTCATCACCGAACGCAAGCTCCCAGTTACCTGATACCTTACCCTTGGGATAAACAATCTTGCCAAAATACGCCTTTTCGGTACAGATATTCTTAGCCCAGATGTCGAATACAGCTTTAACAGATTTGGAGAACTTGTCCTCAACGTTCTGAATATGTTTAACATTCTTTACGGTAATATCGTAGATAGCGATAATCTCGCCGCCATCGGCAAATGCACCTGTAGGCAATGTAATTGTACGTGTAGCAGGGTCATACGCAAATGTATCTTCGCCAGCAGCTGCTGAGATAGCATACTTAGCACCCGCTGTACCGTCGGGATTTCTGGAGTAAATATATTTGATTTCCTCACCTGTTTTACCCGCAGCCTTATATGTAGTTTGAACAGTGGCACTGCCTTTTTCAACTGTCAAAACTTCAAAATAATCGGGTACAACAATATTCTCAACCACCACATCGGAACCAACCTGTGCGGCAATAATACCGTCAACAATAGCACCATTTGTAGCAGTAAAACGAGAAGCTTTGTTTCTGTCACCTGAACCGATTTTAACACCGTTTTTACCAGTTGCATATACAGTTTCCTGTTCATTCGTCATTGTACCGTCCTTCAAGTCCTCGGCTCTGAATAATAAAGCACCGTTTTCAAGGTCGAAAGCTGTAACGGCATCAATGTTCTGAATAATATACTTTTGAGAATCTACGCTCATTAATATCATCCTTTCTTTTTTGTTCGTTTGTTTATAAAATATAAAGATTTGCTTATGCAAACCTCTTTATTCCTCTCTTAAATCTCTTAACCAATTTAGTTTTGAATTATCTTTATGCTCAACCTTTACAAAACCAGACGAAAGTATGTTTAAGTATCTGTCTCTTTCATCAATCATACTCATACGGTAATAATTATCATATAACTGACTAATTTTTAAATTCATTATTGAATTATAATCATATTTACAGTAATTACTTGCACAAAGTAATGAAATCATATTTGCCAAAATCGAAGAATCTTTTTTGGACTTTTTACTTTGTCGTTTGAGCATTCGCCTCTGTTTTTTTATTAGCTCACGCCTTGCAACTTCATTGCCGACATCGTATTCAATTTTACTGCTTATAAAATTTATAGTTCTGACATATGAGGCTATTGTAGAAAACACAATTTCGTCAATTACAGCTCCTGTTTGCTCGTTAAATAAAACGATATTATCATTTATTTTACTTTTGGCAACAACAAAAGCTGACAAGTCTAAATCGCCAAGCAATAAGCTTGAAAATTCGGGTGTAAAGAAAACATAATTTTTTAAAAATATATCATAATCCGTATAATCTAAGTAATTCAATCCCTCATCGTCTAATGCAACCATATTATCGTAAGGGCGCATAGTCAGTAAATTGACAAGCTGCATATATTTGTCTTCGGTACTGTCAATCAAAATTTCTTTGAGCGTGGGATTATGTAAAATAATATTATCATTAATTATATAATCCTGTCCGCATAAAACATACTGCGTATAGTTTATCGGTATTTTTATTGTAGATGTTTTCGCTGACGTTAAAATAGAAGAACTCTCCATTTAACCACATCCTTTTGCAGTATCTTGTACAGTAAAGGATAAAACTCTACATCTATGTTTAACTCCAATACCGTTTGCGTTATTTGCCCAAAGTTGCATTTTGGTTTTACCAATAACAGTTTGAGAGGTTAAAATCTTATCAATTTCCGCAGCAAGTAAATCTGTTCTCGTACCAAGCGGTGTAGTCATTAATCTTTCATGTGTTATAACATACACTGTGACTATAAGTTCTCTTAACAAGTTGTTGTACTTAGAATAAGCGGACGGAATATCCACCTCAATGCAAATATAAGTTTTTTCTTCTTCTGGTGCATCGGGAACTCTTAAAAAATAGAAAATATTTTCATTGATTAAATCCTCAACATTTTCTATATCTTTATTATCAATTAACCGAACCACTTCATCATTATTGATTAGCAAAGACATAATTTGCTGTTTATATCTGATGATTTCTGAACTGTTAGCCATATAAGCTCACCACCTTAGTATAAATTTCAGAGTAATACTCATTCTTTTCATCTGATAACTCTATTTTTATTGGAATGTTCATCAGTTCAGCGTAATCGGGAGCTTTTATTCTTAATTCATTTTCGCTATAATCAATTACTAACTTCTTTTCCGCCTCTTCGGTAGAAGTTACTGTCCATTTCGGAACAATTGACACTTCATTCCCATTTATATCAAAGAATTGCGCAGAAAATGTTTTAAAACTACCACCAAGCTTAATTTCATTTTTTCCTTTATAAGTGATTTTGCAATTGCCTACAGCTGGAGGAGTATCTGCCTCTGAATCAAAATAATCCGCAATCATTAACTCTCTGTTATCACGTTCGCTTAATTGAGTTTGCGTAATGGTTATTTGCATAATCTTGTCACGTCCGTCAAACTCAGTTTCTCCATTAATATCTTTTGGTAAAAAGTTCAATGTGTTTGTATTTCGATTTGTAAGAATATACGCATTTGGTTCATCAGTAACAACGTCAAGTAAAAACCGTTTTCCTCTGCGGAGCTTTACAGTTTCTTTGTCTATAGGTAAATTAATTTTAAATGACAGTTGAAGTGAGTCAAGTATTTTATTAAATACAACACCATTCACATATTCTGTAATATCTTCCGAATAACCATATCGTACTATAATATCTCCTTCAGAATTTTGCCATTTCAAACAAATATTACATTGCTGCATAAATCCTCGCTGATAAACTTCATCTTCACAATCTGTATATTGAATAAGCCAATAACGACCATTCCATTCAACAGTACTCCCAGCATATATGTGTTCATTAGGGAGAGCATTTATTTTCTTTTCATAAAGATTACTTGCAGATGTAATTACTACTTGCTGTTCTTTGCCGTCAATTAAAACTGTTTTATAGGCAGGGGAGTCTTTGCTCCTTTTAATGATACTTTGTTGAGTTTCATATATCTCTCTGTCCCTGCGAGTTTCACCGTGTGAAGTTAAGTAGGAATTACATACATTCCATTTTATCATTCGGCTCACTCCTTTTTACAGTATTTTGTTTTTATTTGTTCGACAACAGAAATAGTATTTAAAACAATGGTTCTATAGTTTGTTTGAACACCTATAAGAGACTGCAAATTTGCCAATACTGTTTCATATAAACTATCATTGTGTATTTGTGCGATTAATTGATAATTACCCGTTAATTCACTTAAAAGGTTCATAATATACACATCTACAGTTTGAGATTTCTCTTCTTTTAAGGGAAGTATTTTGAAAATACGGTTAATAAGGGTATCAAGATAATTTTCAAACAGTTTGAGAGGAATAGGATTATATAGAGTTTTTATATTATTCTTCATCTAAATTCCTCACATTACCATGGTCATATGTATACTGAATCATCATATATTTTGCTTTTGTTCTGCTTTCATTATAAACATTACGTATTTGTTCAATTAATTTAGCAGGGGAGTATTCAGTAAAATCTTTTGTATTTAATCTGCTTTCCAAAAGCTCATCATTGTAAATTTGGGGCGAAAGCCATTCGGTTATCATTATTTCAGATAATATGTCCATTTCGTCCAAGTCTAAATCTTCTTCAAAAGTTTGAAAATCTTCATCACAATTTAACAGGTTATGCTTGCATTTTTTATAGAATTTGGCACAAGCACTTTTTAAATATGAGACAGCAATTTCATTTTTATCTTCTAAAGGCAAATCCATTAACTTGTAGGCTTTTGTTTTAAAAATAAACATATTAATAACATCTGAATAGGAAGTAGCCATTGTTACCACCACCTTTTATTAATGTTCATAAAGTTCACAATTAAGCTTTTTCTCTATCAAGGAAATGATTTTCAAATCACTTAATGTTCCTTCTTCAATGCGTTTCATTGCTTCAAGAACAAAAGCATTGCGGATATGTTCCTTCATATTATCAATTTTAGTTTCAAGTTCGGTTGCGGATAATTCAAATAAAGAATTGAAACTATCTATTGGAATAGATTTTGTATAATATCGTTCCATTTGTAAATCACGGAGCACAATTGGGTCTACTTCAATCCAGTTTTCCGTGAAAAATTTACGGTCGGTATTTTTCATGGAATACAGTTCAGCCATTTCCATAGGGATTTCTTCTCCGAATTCACTCCAAACCTCTTTGTAGCCCTGTATTCTTTTGCTTATATAAATAAGCTTGCCATATATAGCACTTTTTACCATTACCAATGCATCCATAGGAATAGCCTTTTTAGCTTTAAAAGAAACAACAGGAGATTCCGTTGAAGAAACCTCCTGTGTTTCAGCAGCATTAGCAATTTTTGCTGTAGTATTTTCTGTTACTGTAGTTTCTTTTTTCGTTTGAGAAACCGATTTTGTGATTGAATTATTCTTTTTTGCTGCCATTATAAATCTCCTTTTATTCTACAATTGGTTTTCTTAGGAAATAGTGTATACACCAATCTGCTTGTCGGGAAGAACAATTGCACAACCGGCTCTGTTGGTGATAAAGTATTCCTGAGTTAAGTCAGCGTTCTGCTCGGGATTGGTTATGATAATCAAAGACTCTCCCTCGTTGACATATTTAATGGGTTTGGTTGTAGTACCGATTATATACAGTTTGTCATCAGGGAAAATGAAGTCATCGGTATTAACCCTATGACGGTTCTTTACAGAAACCATGTCATAGCCGTCCACTTTTCCGTAATAGCCAATATTGTACTTATCTTCCTTAGCGGAATCAGAAATATCAGCAGTCTTAACTTTTCTTAATGCTGCGGGAGTACCGAGTATGATGGGTTTTACACCATTGGCTTCAACGTGAGCGCACAATTCTAAGAACGTTTCCTCATCCCAAGAGCCAGCGGTAGGGAAGTATGTACTGCCGTTTGCTGTAATAAGAGAAGACCATGTGTTATAAATATCTTCATACTCTTTCTCAGCAAAAGATTGACCAACTTTGTTAATCATATCAACAAAGTCTACCCTTTTTGAAAGTACCCTGTCAAGATGTTCAAAAATCTTTACGGAATAAGATTTGGTATCTACAGTTACCTTTGTGCCACCGTTAAGTCTCTGCCTACGAACACCCTGTGTGCCTCTTGCAATGGTGGCTACATCGAATAAGCTGTCGTCGGGTGTATAGAACTCGGGTTTGTCACCGTTAGCCATATTAATGTAATCTACGAGGGTCATAAAGAACTCATCGCCCTGCAAGCCCTCAATTGCAGTTTTTGTAATAAGCTGTTCGATAATACTGAACAATCCTGCACATTTACCATCTCTAATATCTCTGATGTCGAGATAATTCTTACCGTTATTTGCGGCTATAAGACCGTTATAAACAGAATCCATTGCTTGGTCGAGTGAATAGTTGCCACAAGGACGACCTTTATAGCAATCCACAGCAACCGAAATTAAATCTTGTGTAGTTGACATATATATTTCCCCCTTTCAATTACATAGTTACCTGAACTACATAATAAGTATCCTGTCCCTTGGTTTCTTTATCGGAAATCTTACCGATTGTTACATCGGACTCCGAATCAGAAACTTTGAGTTTAGTTGTTGTACCAATATCGACATACTTGCCCTTTGCAGGAGTACCCTCAAATGCTTCTGCTGTTACAGAGAAACAGTCGTTTTCGTGGAAACGCATAACAGTGATTTCACTGCCAGCCTCATTCTCAAAATCCTCAAGATTATGACGTACAGATTCGTCATAAATCAGTTCAGGTGTAACAACAAGTCCTACATTTTTAATTTTTGAATCCGCAGTAGGAGTTGTTACCTTACGAACTTCACGTTCATTAGTGTCATAATCACCGATATGAACAATATTACCATTATCAATATTAGCTGTGTCGCCATCAGCATCATAATACCGTCCCGATACAATCAGAGAACCATCAGTTGTGGCACTCATGTTATCGGTTCTAACAATAACGTGTTTTTTAGCCATTTTGTATCATCCTTTCTTTGTTTAATTATTGATTGAAGAATATTCCTCAATAAATCCGTTGTAAGCTTTGGGCTGTTTCGGTTCAGTTTCCTCGTGAACAGGAACAGTAATCGGAGTAAATTCACTGATTTTCTTTGAGTATGTGCCCGACGGAGCTTTAACTTTCATAAAAGCATTGTTGTCCGCAAAGATACACTTGCATTTTACTTCGATTTCATCAATAGACTTTTCAGAGTAGTTGGCTTTTAAATCAACAAATTCTTGACAGGTTCCAATTTTTTCTTCCCATTTATCAATAAGAGCTTGTTTGTTAGCCATATCATAGTTAGACTTAAATGCTCTCAGCTCATTCAGTTCAGCAGACTGCGTTTCATATGTAGAGCGCATTGTGTTTAAGGCAGTGCGTTCTGCACTTGTAAGTTTTTCAATAAACATTTCAATGCGTTCGCCCGTGAATGTAACTTCATTATCAGACACCGTATAATGTTGGCGATAACAAGTATTGCTTTGAGAATATGTGCTATAATCGAAATAGCCGTCATATACTTCATCAATCCAATACTCTGTATTATCAGTTGATTCAACAACCGCCAAAGCCTGATAAAGACCCCATCTTATATCCTCGTGTGATATTTCAAAAACTTTTGTGAAAGTTTGTTTTTCGGATATGTCAGAAGTATTATCTTCCGTTGCTACCTTGGTTTCGGTATCATCTGCGTCAGCCGTATTTGCAGCAGGGACAGCATCTTTTTCTGCTTGAACAGAGCCGTCCACAGCGGTTAAATCTTCCTTTACAGTTTCTGTTTCTGTAATTTGCTCTAAAGGTGTTGCGTTATTTTCACCCATTATTTGAGTACCTCCTTCATTTTGATTTTTATTATTATCTTCAAGGCTGAAAACCGATTTCAAATCTTGAAGTATAACATTCATTTGCTCATGAACATTATTTAATCTATTTTGTTCATAGAACTGTGCATTAGCACCCACCATAGCAGGATTGCAATTTCTGCCTAAAAATGTTATCCCTGTATATTCAAAATCCTGAATATTGTAAACATCTTCTTGAATGGAATATGAATATTTAAGTATTTCTGTTTCCATAGAAACCGCAGTCTTAACATTTTGTTTCAAAATATCTTCAGCAAAATTGCTATAATTTTTATACAAAAATCCATTAACAAATACTCTGCTTTTTCCATCAACTTCTTTTATTTCAAATTCCGCATATTCTTCTGGAGGGATAATTCCCAAAATAGTTTCAAGATAAACTTGCTGTATTTTGTTATCTTGATAAGGATTGGGAATAAATTCTATATCATGTCCTCCAAAATCATAATTTCCATCTTGGTCTTGCTTTATATGTCCCAGTAATGGTGACAAAAATAAACTATTCTTTTTGTTTTCAAGTGTAGCCTTATCAAAATAAGTACGATTATAATTTACCCCATCGTGAGCAAAATCCAGTCGGAGCTTGATAAATTTATCATTTTTGAAACTTGTATCAATAGCATAATTAACAGGTAATGACATATGTTTGATGTTTTCCAAATTCTCACCCCCAATCAAAAAAACATTAAAAGTGTATCCGAAACGCAAAATTTCTGTTTTAAAGAATCGTTTTCAGACACACTAAATAAACTTGGGTCATATGCAAAAATCCAAGTTTTATTTGCGACATTTTGCTCTTTTACAATTTTTAAACCTTTGCTTAATAGTAAGTTTTTATCCTCCTCTGTATTTACATATATATAGTTCATACACTCACCTCGCTTATCTATTTGCGTTACTTTCAGCTTTTTGAGTAGCTTCGCCAGATTCTGTTAATGTCTCTCCTTTTTCTTCGTTTGTCGGGCGACCCGTGTTATCTGAAGAAGTTTTAGACGATTGAGTATATGAAGTTTGAAGAGGTTTCCACTTTTCAGACAAATCAAAGAAATCATTTTCAAGATAAGTTAAACCTGAAATATCACTTGGATTTTCACTTAAAGAAGCAGCAACCATTGATTTGCAAGGAATACCTGCTTGTGCATTTTTTAAGTACAAGTTGTTCATTTCTTGCTGGTTGTATACCGTAATCGGTAAAATATTTATTTTAAAGCGAATGGTACTGCTTTTATATTTTAAAATTCTATTGACATTTCTTTCTATCTGTCTAACAAGACCCGAAGCATAAGCTACATCAGCTTGAATACTTACCTTAACAGTAGAACTGTTATTCGCTTCTCCAAAAAGAATAGCACTTACACCCGCACTGTTCCAGAAATCTTTGGTCGCGTTTACAGTTAAATCACTATCTGCCGCATTACTCCTGTCAAAACTTATATCTTTAAAATCCATAGGTGTAAGAAATGCACCAACAGAGGCGGGAAGAACGCCACATAACTGTTTATAGAAATCTCTTGCCAAATCTAAATCAAGCTGCGTTTCACCTGTAGATTGGTCGAAGGGAATTTTCAAACCAATTATTTTATAGTTTTCAAGTTCTTCTCTCGCTTGCTGTAAATCGGCATAATCAAGTATTCTATAGATATATTCCAACACCCCTGCAAAAGGTAAAATAGGTGCAGGATAAATACTTTCTGTTGCTTTTATGCAAAACTGTTTTTCTTGGTCTAACTGCTGCCATCTTAAATTTCTGTCTTTTTGATATGCCGTATATTTCTTTTTAAACTCGTCTCCGTAGTTCTCCAAGTCCTCTTTATACGTATCAAAATAGCTGAAATCAAATGAATACATAAAACAAGCGTCTACAACCGAAGTAATTTTACAATAATCGGGAGAAAGCTGATGAATATAAAAAGTATTTTTATCTTCTCTTATGTAACCGTAAAATACATCTTCTCTGTAACATATTGTATTGATACGTACTATTTCGTGTTTTAAGTTCATTTGCTGCAAATAATTAATGGTTGTGTAGTAACTTTTTTCAAAAGATTTTTTATTTACTTTTGACGGAATAATATCATATGGAACTACTACATAATCAAACGTAAACAGCTTAGCAAAATATTCTATCAATCTCCTATACTGTGAACTAACTTCATATAAATATATACTCGCATTTCTAAGTTCCTTGCCATATTGTTCGGGAGCTTTTAAATATTTTAAAATATCTTCCCGTGTTGGCTTTTTAAATGATAATGCGGTACGACGTGAGTTGTTAGGGTCATCTAAAACTAAACCTTGCTGTTTGTTCATTTTAGAAAAATACTTTACTTCGGGCATATTCCTTAAACCAGATACCATATCAATATCGCTAAAAATATTATTCATAAACCACCACCTTTCCTTTACCTATACATTTGAGGTTTCCTCATATCAAAAACAATTTTATCATTTAAATTTTGTTTGCGCTTGATCTTAATTTTTCTTTCAAGCTCATTTGCAATATAATTACCGTATGACAATGAAGAATATCTATCTTTACGTTTATCATACTGCTCCTTAATTTTAATATCACTGCCATTTATCGTATATTCTAAGTTCACCAACTCGTTTACCAATAAAGTTGTTTGAACATAAGGCAGTTCTAATAAGTTTTTATCGTCTGCACTCAAAGCTTGATATTGTTTGTTTTTGCTCATTTCATACCGAAAATCCTGTTCGGTCATAAGTAAACGCATTTTCCCTCTTATAATACTGTCCTTTAAAGCAAAAGCACATAAACTGTTGAATTTTGCTGAAGCTTTTATACTGTAAATGGCTTTACGAGGTGTTTTACTATTTCCTTTATAATGTTCAGCCATATCGGGGTCATTAATACAAGTCAGTGCTTCATACATTGTTCCTGTTTTTTCATCAACTAAATCAGAAACAAGATTATCATAAACACCAACACCCACACCCTGCGTATCTATAACAATATAATCACATTCCAAATTTTCAAAAAGTTTTCGTATAATAAGTGCTTGTTCTCCTGTATGACCACCTTCGTAATTTTCCGAATACAGAATATTTCTTATATATTGACCGTCCTTAGTCGGAATAAGCTGTAAAATAAAGATTGCAGTAGCGTCATTCCGTACACGTTTAGAACCCATTACAGCAATATCGGCACTAAGAATCCTTATTTCTCCCGCAACTTTTTCAATATATTTAATAACCCTGTTGTCGATATTTAAATACATTTCTCTTGGATATAACGCCTGTTTAATTTTACGGATTTTTAATAAACTTTCATAATTAAAGAAAGCGTTTTCGTTTTCTCCGTACCACAAACAACCCATTTCCATACCAAAGGAAATACTGTCAAATGCGCTTTCTGACATTTCATCTTCTACATACTGTCTGTCAAGCAGCTTTTCGGCAATTGCAAGCTGGTAGGGAAGACCGCATACAAAATATTGTTTGTTTTCGTCTACCATATTTACACAATAGTCTTGAAACAATTGCCAAGACCAGTGATTTTTAAACCAACAAGAACTCATATAAAATTGCTGATTTTTTTCCATCGGATAATTAGCATATTCCTTTTTCTTGGTAAAAGGCGGCTCTCTTTGTGAGGTCAAGAATTTTTTAATAACAGTATCAACAATGTGTTTGTCAATCATTCGGTATTCGTCCAAAATAATAACATTACCACGATTGTGTCGAGCATATTGATTAGATGTAATTATTTTTACATAAGAAGTATTATGAAATGCAACAAAAGCATTGGCAGGAGCCAGACTTTTATCTTTAATTTCTCGTTGTAAGTTTTCAGAGTTAGGCATCAGTATAGTTACAATTTTTTCAATTACCTCTAATGCTTGTCCGCGGGAACCCGAGGCAATAATAACTCGTGTTCCGGGATACAAAATACACCGTACACAGCAATATACGGCTAACATATAGGATTTTCCCTGCAAATTGTTATTATCCGTAAGCTTTTTATCTTACGCTCTGGAGATTTCTCTCATTTTCATCGGTTGGTCAGTACAACCCAGTTTAGCATACATTTTCACCCTCGTTTAACGTTAGGTTTTCAGAATAAACTATATTTATTCGTGGTGAGGACTCTTGGAGATATTATATTTATTCAATCTCTATGCGTTACGGTGAGCCATAGCCTTTCGTAATCTATGCTTTACCTCGGTATTGGCAGTTAAGCGTCTTCCGATTTTCCTCACTTATTGCCCAGTTATTTCTAACTGGCGAAGCCATAATAAGATTTATAGATATTGTATTTTCTTTCTAAATATTGATTATTTGTATCGTAATATATGTAATTTAATAAATATCGCACATCTTTTTGAACAAAGAATACTAATTGATATTTATTTTCCTTCTCTTTGTATATTGTACCTTTAATATTAACTAATTGAAAAATAGTATCTTTTATGTAATTTAAAAAATCAACATTGGCATTAACAAATTTTACAGATATGTAATTACGGGGATTAACATAGATACAACCATCTCCGTCCATAAAACCTCTAACAAAATCCCAAAAGTAATTATTACATTTGGGAAATGTTTTGTCTTTTGTTTTATTAGGTACTACATCGTTTGAAATCAAATCTTGAATAATTTGTTTGGAATAAACTCTAATCACACAATTATGTGTGCGATAATTATATCCATTGAATGATACATTTTTCTCTGTATGAATAACTTTGTGTACACCGCCTAATTCATTATTCAAGCATTTTAATAAGTCTTCATCTGTGTCTTTTAATTCTATACCTAATTCATAATTAAAACTTTTATCGTTGCATATTACATACCCGTCAGCATATATAAAACCTAACCAATACGCTTTGTTTGGCGTATCAATAATATGAAAATAATTTTTATTAAAATTTCTATTTTTTGTTATTCCCATACTATTGGCTTTTGCTCGAATTTGTCTTTCGGTGAAACCTAAAGTTTCTGTTATTTGTTTATTAGTTAATATTTTGTAATTATTAACAATATAATCAATATCACTTTTTTTAAATATGCTTTTCATTTATCAATCCTTTCTTAAGTAGAAAAGATGGACAGTAATTATCTGACAAATCTTATTTTTTAACCTCTTGATGCCGTGTATATCATATTCGTGCTTATAAACATAGCGTTAAGAATAATTTGTTGAAATAATCTCAATTGTATATTTAAGTAATCTTTTGCAAAACGATGTGGATTAGCTCTATAAAACGAACACCATACATTGATACCCTCCATAACTCTTTCGGACTTTTCATTTATCTTTGTAGTTGATTTTACTAAAGTTTTATTTTTTTCTGCCATAGCAACTTCACCTACTTGTTAAACACTTCGTCAAACGAGGGAGCTTCGCCATCGTTATCAAAATACGTGGGCGGGGATACCGTAAACTTCTCAACTTCATTTTCATATACCTGTTTCCACTGTCTACTGTATTTGTTGTCAATACCTATCATTTTACACAAATGACCTAAGAACCACACAGTAATATAATGTTTTATCTTATCGACATCTTCCCATTCGGGATCGGGTTTACTGATAGGACGTGTCTTTTCCCATTTTTGAACAAGAGTACCGAACGTGTTTGTTTCTACTAAAGCACTATCATTATTTTGCTTTGGCTGAAGATTGCCGCTGTTCATAAACTCATTTAACTGCTTTTGAAACGCTGTGACAGACTCCCCATTTTTCATTCCTTTCAATATGAGCAGTTCTATCATACTCATTTGCTTGAAGATAATTTTTTGTGAATGGGTATTGCATTCATGAGAAGAAGTCCATTCATTGTATTTATTGTTAAGAAACTCAATTTCTTCGGGAGTAAAACCAAAACCCCAAAATTTATAATCTTGCTCCTTGACATATTTTTCAAGGGTGGTTTCCTTAGCGGTAATTGCTTCGTCCTCTTGTTTTTTCTTTTCTTCTGCGATTGTATTACCATACGTTTTATTTGAATAACCAGTTAAAGCAGTTCGAGTAATATAATAACTCATGCGTTTTTGCGGTTTGCTGTTTTTTAACATAATATCAACAATTTCGTCCAAATAGTAAATATCATACAGCATACAAATTCGACGGCAAGCTTCTTGAGGTGTCATATTGAGTTTATTAGTGTATGTTTCATATAGCCTATCAATGCAAGTTTTACATATGGGTAAATGATATTCCCAACCTGTGTACAAATTACTGAATGTTTCGGGGAAAATCTTGTCCTCAAAATTATTAGTAGAAATTCCGCAAACACAACATTTATATGTATATGATTTTAAATCTTGAGTTTCAAGTTCCTTATCTATTTCTTCATTTACAATGTTCGGCACAGTATAAGTTGTAGTTTTTGAAGTGCTTACTGTGGACTTTTTGGTTTTAGTACCAGAAGTTTGAGTTGATTTGCTGATTATTCTTCTACCCATTCTTCTTCACCTTTCTCCGTTTTGTTCCTACACCTTTTACTGTTATTATGTTCCTTAACATATGAAGGACTTATCCAATAACAGTCAAGATATGTTCCTTTTCCTTCTAAGATTACACGTTTAATGCAGCTTAATACCGTTTCGGGTTTAGCTTTAGTCCAATGGTTACGTTTTACATAATCTACAGCTTCGTAAATATTTTTAAACTCTTGATTATGAACCCAATAACCAGCC
Organism: Alistipes senegalensis; assembly: GCA_023665275.1. GTDB lineage: Bacteria > Bacillota > Clostridia > Oscillospirales > Ruminococcaceae > Ruminococcus. The sequence goes on from JAMPEF010000014.1 coordinate 36,199, forward strand.
ATATAAACAGGAGCATTATTGTAATCTAAATGACGTTTCTTTTTCTTTTTTTTGTTTTTAGCCTTTGATGAATTTTTTTGTTTTAATTCATCCCGTTGTTTCTTTAAGTATTGATATGAACAATCTATATTCTTTTGTTTACACCAGTTGCGAACGGTATTTCCACATACACCGTACATACGCCCAATTTCCTCAACGGAATATTTCAAAAGCAAATTTTGTAAGGCATCAGCTCGCGGGCGTTTTACCTTTCTTGTTGCTTGTTGTCTACAATCTTTACAACAATATTTTTTATCTTTCCTTGTTGTGTAAAAAGTTTTACCGCAAGTGTAACATAAATACTCATATAAATTGTTCATACCGTCAACTTCTGACGACATAAAACCACTACTTTCTAAAATTCATATAAGTGTGGATTTTGTTTTAAAGGGTCTACAAAATCCCAGAAAACCATACCCAAACATTTCAATTTTAAACTACTATATAAGTAGCATTGGGTGCGGAAACAGGACTCGAACCTGCGACCTCCAGCTTATGAGGCTGGCAAGCTACCAACTGCTCTACTCCGCAATAATATAAGAGAGCCTGACGAATCAAGCTCTCTCAGACGCAGTCCGAAAACATACGCCGCAATTATCTTCTCAATGGACTTTTCTTTTGATTTACTTGGACACGTCCTATGTCCAAATCTTCTTGTTGAGCTTTCTTTATACTCACGTTCTATGAGTTTATACTGGTGACGTGACACGGACTTGAACCGCGGCTACCATTGTGAAAGAATGGGGTCTTAACCTCTCGACTACCACGCCATTACAGCTGACCACTATTGCAGCCAGCCGATTTTTTCATTACTTGTTGTTAAGTTCGTCAACGAACTTCTTAGACTTCTTAAACCGAATATCGCGCTTCTTAGGCACTTTAACAGGTTTCTGAGTTTTAGGGTTAATACAAACCCGTTCCTCTCTTGTAACTACGTGAAAGTTACCGATGCCTTGAATGGGTACCTTTTCTCCCATTCTGATAGCGTCTGCAAGCGCGTTCACAAAAGCGTCATAAAAAATGGTTGAGTCTTTGATTGTAAAATCATTATCGTTTGCAATCATTTTAATAAATTCTGATTTCTTCATAAAAAATTCCTCCTTGAAATCTCTCTATTTTAATTCTATCGGATAATAACATTGCACACCTTTTGATGTGCATATGCAAACCGTTTGACTTGGTTTACCTGTTAATCTTTTCTCAATGCAATAATTATCGCCCGAACCAGCTAAAGAACCACATTGTATCATTTGAATACCAGCAAAATCGCTTATAGCAGGGAAGTGTCTGTGTCCGCATAATATAGCGTAAGGTATAAAACCGAGCATCATAGATAAGCTTGTTGCACCTTTAAACGAAAATTCATCATAATCTCCATGACAAGCTAAGTATGTTTTCCCACGAATGGTTAAACGAGCTATACCAATATCTACCTTTAAAGCATTGACACACTCAGTATGAAAATTTGTAATATGAGATAAACATTTGCTTACATTCCACCCCACTAAATCGTCTAATCTTTCATCGTGTAGAGCCTCGTCTTTTCGGTCTATCCTTGAATGATTACCCGAACAGTTAGTCATATAAACGTTTTGGAATATTTTGGTTAATTCATAACAGAATGAAGTAATTAGCTCACTTGCGGTTTTAATCTGCTCTATCACATTTTCCATATTACTTACAGCTACAGTTTTATGAATGTTGCCCGAAATTAAATCTCCTTGGATTGAAACATAACATGATTGACACTTATGCAATTCCTGTATACGTTTAATTTCCCCAAGATATTGCTCCAGCCGTGATTTCGCTGTGTTTACATCATATTTCCCAAACGCCGAATTGAAACACTGCCCGATATGTAAATCCGACAAACAAACCAACATATCGCACTCCGACTCTATATTTCGTGGAGCAACGCTCATAAAATTAACTTTACCTTGTTTCATAAGCTGCTGTTCCAAATAGTCCAGCTTGCGTTCAACTCTTGCCTGTATTCTATTTTGTTTATTGTACTCCGTCCGCTCATCGCGAAGCTGTATACGTTTTTGTTCAATCTGACGTTCTTTATCAATATCAAGGTCAGTGTCGTCAGCAACAGGTACTCCTATACTATCTGCATCCTCGGATAAATTTGTTTTAGGATCGTTAGCCATAGGGTGTTTCCCGTATTTTTTCCTGTATGTGCTTTCGCTGTATTTATATCCAAGCTCGGAGTTCAAAAACTCAGCGATGTCTTGCCAAGTGCCGAATGAATCTTTGCTTTGGCAAACACGTTTGATAAATTGCTGTTCTGTTTCTCCTTCTATTCGTCTAACTATCATCGCTATTCACCACGTCTTGCATACCTTCCATTAAACGGAAGTTCCTGCAATTATTAATAGTAATGTTTACGCCAAGGTCTTTTTTGCCCTCTTCATCAAATTTGTCAAGTATGCTGGCAACTTTGCAAATTTCCAAACATTGGCAACCATCACATATTCTGTTACTTACGATAAGCCATTCTCCTTTATCTCTTTATTTTGAATACGCAGATTGTTTATAAAGCTGTGATACTTACTATCCTCCGCGCACCAATAAGTTTTGCCGCCTGACCTTTTACGCTTTGAGCAAACAGTTATATAAGCGTCGGGATACTGTTTAAACAACGCTGCGGCTTCAGTCTTGTGAATTAAAAACATATTTGTCGTTCTTCCTTTTCTTCAAAAATTTTTGGAGCGGTCTTTTCTCTCCATATATAACAATTTGGAGCAAGTCCGCAAATCACGTATTTAAGGGCATTTGAGGGGTGTCGAAAATTTTCAAAACGTGAGTTTTGGGCATTTTTTTGTAAATTTTTGAAACTTGTCACTTCGCAGTAAAGAATTTTTATCCAAGAACTGTTGACTTTACTCGTTCGATATTATATAATAATAGTATAGAGTTTGGGAAAGGAGAACAAAATGAAGATATACCACGGGAGTAATATGGCGGTTGAAACGCCGCAGATTATAGAAAGCAATAGAGCGTTGGATTTCGGAAAAGCCTTTTATACAACTTCCGACTATGACCAAGCTAAACGATGGGCAAAACTTACAACAAACAGACGGAAATCAGGTACTGCAATTGTTACCGAATATGAGTACGATGAAAATAATACTATGGGGCTTTCGATTCTTAAATTCAATGGCGCAAATAAAGAATGGCTCAGATTTATAAGTGACTGCCGAACGAGAAAACCAGTTGATATAGAATATGATTTGATTATAGGTCCAGTTGCCAACGATAAAACTTTTGATGTTATACAGCTCTATCTCGTTGGAATTTATAATGAAGATGAAGCCATATCAAGACTTCTGCCGTTTAAGTTAAATGCTTTTAAAACAGCCAAAGCGTTAAAATTATTAAATTTTAAAATGGTGGTTCATGTATGAATAAATCAGTTTTGCCTTTTATTTTCGCATATTATGATAAAGAAGTGACCAAACTTATATGTGAAAAGTATGGTTTAG
>JAMPEF010000015.1 GCA_023665275.1 Alistipes senegalensis
ATTTCGGGGTGATTTTATGTTTAAAAGAATTGCAAAACTTATTGATGTGAAGTCAATTGTAACACTGTTTTTGACGTTGATATTTGGTATTCTGGCACTGAAAGGCAGTGTGACGGCAGACCAGTTTTTGACCGTATTTACAACGATTATTGCATTTTATTTCGGCACTCAATATCAGAAAAACAAGGAAGAATGAAGTTATGAACTCACCATATATGGGAAAATTTCAGGTCACACAGGAATTTAAAGGACAGTCACACGATGGGCTTGACCTTGTTGGACTTGACAGCAAGGAAATCCATAGCACCGTGAACGGAACTGTTCACTATGCAGGCTGGGAAAATTCCGCAAATCACTCTCAGGGATTCGGACAGTATGTGTGCATCAGAAGCACGGACGGAAAATTTTACTATTTCGGACATCTTTCAAAAATTAATGTAAAAGCCGGTGATACGGTGAAAATCACGGACGTCATCGGCGTCGAGGGAAACACTGGCTATTCAATCGGAAGTCACTGTCATTATTGTGTAAGACCACAGTTTTCGTCCGGAAATGCCTTGAATATCAGCGAAATATCGGGCATTCCTAACACCCTTGGTGTATACGACGACGGTTACACGACTACCGCCAGAAAGACCGTAAATGTCACACTTTCTGCCGACGGAAAAACTTATTCCGGCACACTTTCAGAAAATTAAAAACGTAAATTTCCCTGAATTTTTCGGGGAGATTTTTTTGAAAAGGAGGATTTTTTATGAAATCATTTATCCCGTGGATAGGCGGAAAAAGTCTGCTTGCAAAGAAAATTGTTGAACAGTTTCCAGATGACATCGACCGCTATATTGAGGTATTTGGTGGCGGCGGTTCTGTGCTGTTTTACAAGGAAAATCACGCAAAACTTGAGGTTTACAACGATTTTAACAGCTGTCTTATAAATCTTTTCCGCTGTGTAAAATACCACCGTACAGAACTTCAGCGTGAAATTTCAGGCTATTTCAATTCACGTGAAATTTTTGACGAAATAAAGGAAAAAATGAAAATTTCCGGTTTTACAGACATTCAGCGTCCGGCGATGTTCTATGTTCAGATAAAAATAAGCTACGGCTCAAATTTCAGTACATTCAGTTGCAACAGGAGAAATTTATCATCAGATTATCTTGAGGAAGTCGAAAAACGCCTTGAAAAAGTCGTTATCGAAAACAAGGATTTTGAAAATTTAATCAAGGTTTACGATCGTCCGAAAGCATTATTTTACTGCGACCCACCGTATCACAAAACTGAAAATTACTATGACGCTACTTTCACAGAAGCCGATCACAAGCGTTTAAAGGCTATTTTAAGCGATATTAAAGGGTGTTTTATCTTGTCTTACAACGATGATGAATATATCCGTGAGTTGTACAGGGACTTTGAAATTATTCCCGTTGAACGTCAGAATAATCTTTCACAAGGCACGTACAAAGAACTGATAATCAGGAATTTCTGATTTTATGCCGAAAGGAAATTAAAAATGGAAATAACGAAACGTACAAAAAGTTTAGGAACACTTGTAATCAGACCGGTTGAGAAAAAACTCGCAAAATCAATGATTATAGAAAATCATTATTCACATAAGTGGAATGACAGCTTCGGAATTTTCAGAGAAAACTCCGCCAAATGCTTAGGTGCGGCGGTGTTCGGCAGAATGATGAACTCAAATTCTTTCAGAATGATTTCAGAAGAATTAGAAAAGGACGATATTGTTGAACTGAATCGTTTATGGATTGATGACTGTCTGGGACACAACGCCGAAAGTCTGTTTATAGGTACTTGTTTCAAAATCATTCGTTCAGAATATCCGCATATTAAAGCGATACAGAGTTTTGCGGACGGACGGCTCGGGTGCGGAACGATTTACAAGGCGACAAATTTTAAATATTTCGGTTTTCACAGAACGCTGTTTTATGAAAACAAAGTCACGGGAGAAATTACGCATGAAGTCATTATGAACAACGCAAAGCACACCGGAATTGTACGCATGAACCGCCAATGGTGCGAGGGAAATTTAAAGCCGTTTTTAGTAAATACATACAGATATATTTATCCGCTAAAGAAAATCTGCTTTAAACTTAAAGAAAAGCCATATCCTGAATATAGTATAGGAAAAGAATATATTACGGAATACAGGCACAATATACGTCTTATATACCGTGCTTTGTGCGTTGCATACATATCAGGACTTTCAAATGACTTTGAAATAATAAAAAACTGGATTTTGAATAATCAGACAAATGAAGAAATTCAAAGTTATATGAAGCTGGCACTCAGTAATGAGTACATTCTTCAAAGAGCCGAACGAAATAATTTACAACACAAAGTCAAGGAACTTTACTCACTGTTTGAAAAATAAGTATATTTTTTTTAGAGTACAAATAACGATAACAGTTATTTTACTGTAAAAAAATATATAATATAACAAATTTATGACAAACTGCCGTACTTTGTATATAATATAGTAGTATAAAGTTATATTATATGCAAAGGCGGTTATAACATGATAAAAATACATCTGTCCAGAATACTGGGTGAAAAACGAATGAGTCAGGCGGAACTTGCCCGTCAGACCGGAATAAGACCATCAACAATAAGTGACATCTACAACGAAATGACCGAACGTCTAAACATTGAATATCTCGACCGAATCTGTGAATATCTTGATTGCAGTATCACAGATTTGATTGAGTACATTCCGAACAAGCAGAAAAAGACCGGAAAGTTTCTTATAAAAGAACAGCACGGAAACTGTAAAAAATAATTCCTCAGACAATATCAAAATGCTCCTTAAGAACTATTTAAAAGGTCTTTAAGGAGCATTTTTATATATTTAAATTTAAATGTACTTTTGTAATTTTTACATTCCGTAAATTTTTTTAGGCTGATTTCTGACGTTTTGCATGTTAATTCACAATAAGCGTTTTCAATAGGAACATCGTATTCATCTATAAGAACTATTACCTTTTATTATAAACCTCATAAAGACAATCGGAGATAAGTTTTAATGCAGTTAAATACACAGTATCATCGGCTGTATCTTCCAAAACACCTTGAGTAACCTTTGAACCACTATCAATAATATCTCTGATAAACATTGTCTTATCAACAAAATAACAGTTCATATCAATTATCTCTTTAAAACCTGCCATAATATCACCTCACGATTTTCTATCAATTATATTATACCATATTCAAGAATAAAAAGCAAAATAAAAACAAAATTACCTCATTAAAAATATTTACTTCAAGTCGCCATTTGCCGGATTATCAAGAACCTTTCCTTTATCAGAAAAACGTGAACCGTGGCAAGCACAGTCCCATGAATGTTCAGCGGAGTTCCATTTAAGTGCACAGCCCATATGTGGACATCTTTTAGTAGTTAGAGTAAACAAATTTTTTATAGCTTTTCCACTGTTTATAAAAAGCTGTGGCTTAATAATATTCCTCGATGGACTGAAAATATCTGCATATTCATTTTGCCTGCCCATAATCATATCGCTGAGTATCATTGCAGATACCATTGCACCAGTCATTCCCCATTTATTGAATCCGCCAGCCACATACAGATTCGGAGTATTCCGTGAATATTTACCGATATACGGTATTCCATCAAGGCTCATGCAGTCCTGTGCTGACCAGTAGAATTTCTCATGAGCATCAGAATAGTGGAGTTTTGTAAAGTCACGCAGTTCGTTCCAGTTTCCTCCTTTTTCACCTGTCCTGTGACCTCCACCGCCGATGAACAGTAAACCACCATAATTCCTGAAAGACATTCCCTTATGATTTTCGTCAACATACATACCATTTATATACTGAGCATTTTCCAAAGCAATAACGTATGAACGATGCTGATATAGCTTAAGAAAATAACTTCCATGTTTATTGATAAAAGGAAAATGAGTTGTAACAATTACCTTATCCGCCTTTATTCTGCATTTATCCGTAACTGCTGTAGTACCAATCATTTCACGCACGAAAGTATTTTCATATATGTTAAGTCCGTCTACAATCGCTGAAATAAATTTAAGCGGATTAAACTGAGCCTGCTTCAGAAATTTCACTGCTCCGACAGTCTTTATCGGTATCGACGGACTTTCAAACAATTCCGCTTTATAGCCAATTCTGCTAAGTATGTTTATTTCATTTTCAAGCGTTCTTCTATCATCTATAGAGTACACATAATTATCCTTTGTTTCATAATCGCACTCAATATTACGACACATTTCTGTATATTTATCAAAAGCTGTCTTATTTGCATTCAGATATTTCTGAGCAGTTTCCACACTGCTGCTTCTGAGAATTTTCTGATAGTTAAGTCCATGCTGAAAAGTAATTTTCGCTGTTGTATTACGAGTTGTACCGGAGCATATTCTGTCCTTTTCCACAAGAATATATTTTACTCCGTTTTGATGCAAAAAATATGCTGTCAGTATTCCTGCAATTCCTCCACCGATAATAAGAACGTCAGTTTTTATATCTTTTTCCGATTCCGGAAATTCCGGCAATTTTGTATTAGCATTCCATACTGATTCCATAGTGTCCTCCATTGTAAAAACGCCGTTTGTATAAATGCAAACGACGTTTAATTTTAGAATAGATTTTTATATATCCTGCAAATCTGCCGCAGGAATATCGTTCTCCAGATTATCACGTGCAAGGTCGTTGTCGATAGTCGGATATGCAGAAGATATCGGAATTTGGTGTGAGTATGATTTATTATGCCATACCTTTTGTGAAACACCTGACGTTCCTGCAATTACAGGATTCGCATGAATCTTTCCCGACTTAGCTTTTCCCTGAATCTCAGGTACAGGAGACACGTCGTTTCTTGACTGCGTATGAGTGTATTCGGGACGCTTCATTCCTTTTTTCGCCATTTTACATCACCTCAGAATCAGTATGTGCAGAATGGCTTAAATTATTCCTGAATTATGTTTTAATTATATTTTTGTTTTTAAGCAGGATAACTATACATCTCAACAAAGCTGAATAGTTTCTCTATTCATAATAAAAGTGGATTATCAGGTACAAATCGGGAATATTTCACTTGATTAAAGAATTATTTACATAATTGAAACCGTTGTCCCCTGTTTAATAAAAATCAGAAAAACTGCATCTGAAAATTTTGAACAATGTATGCGATATCTTGAAAGAAATCATGCTCCACAGCCTTTTTGATAAAAGCCGTCTGCAAAATTCGGAACTTTTGGCAACAGGTATAAATCTTGTAATTCAGCTTCTCACATCATTTGAGGGTAAGCAGATGTATCGGAAAAACGAAAAAAAAGAGCAGGTCTTTGCAGACGCTACAGAAAACCGACAAATCTGTACAGATGGAATAAAAGTTGAAAACGGACGTTTCATTGCCCTAAAAAGAGACATATATACACCTGTTTCCAGACTGAAAGTTCCGAAAGCACGACGCACAACAGTAATTCAGAATAATATTTTAATGGAGGATAAATAGTATAATTCATCATCAAAGGAAAGATGGGTTCTGCAATGTAAATTAAAAATTAAGAATATCCATTTTATTTTTTTCTTCAAGCGTATGCCATGTAAACCCAAGAGAAGAAAGAATATTGACAGTTTTCTGATTCTGAGGAACAATAATTAATGCCTGATTGACATCTCCCTCTGCAATACTTAATGTACACAACTGCTTGAGATCATAGGATATACTTTCATATCTTTCTTTAAGAATCTGTGAAAAGTCTGCAACAGATGTTTTTTTCATATTGATAAAGTCTGCATATTTGCTGATTGTCATTACATTGGGATTGTAGACATGGTAAATAAAACTGTTGCTGTCAGTTTCCTCTATTCCCATCAGCCTGTAAATCGCTTCTGCTGTTTCGTCAACATAGGAAAAATCAAGCATTTTCTGATGCATTTCCGGAAAAATATCATTTTTCTGAAGTAAATTCAAAATACTGAGTTCTGTATTGACCAGATAAAGATTATCACGGTTTATTCCATAAGGAAATTTTCCATACAGCTTTGAATGATGTTCGATGGTCTGAAAATCTTGAATTTAAAGTTTCCTTTTTCTGATACAACAAGATTTTCAGAAATCAGTTTTGATTTTACATAATAATTTTCTGCGTCTTCTGTCAGAAGAGTATTATATTCTGTAAAGGGCGTCGGCGTTTTACTTCTCTTATAGGTATGGGAAGTAGCAATAGTAGATACATGATTCAGGATTTTTTCCCTGCCTGTCTTTACAAACTGAATTACTCTTTTTGTTCCGTTGATATTTAATTCTTCAAATTCGTTCCATGTTCCGTAATGATTTATATTTGCAGCAGTATGAATAACAGAATCAACCGTTTCTGCAAGTGAGTTGTATTGTTCTTCGGAAAGTCCGAATTTGTTCTTAGTCAGGTCGCCGTTGACAAAGGTTATGCGTTCTGAATACTTCTCTCTTATAAGTTCGTCCGGAAAATAGAACTGAATTCTCTTCCAGAAACGTTCTTCATTTCTGCGGATAAGTGCATAAATACGAGAATGTGAATTTATCAGAATCTGCTTTATAATATGACAGGCGATATAACCTGTTGCTCCGGTAATAAAAATTTCTTCCGGTTCTCCGAGAGTTTTATATTGTACTTCTTCACATTTTTTCTGATATTCTGCAAGTTCCTGATTATATGCTTCGTCAGGAGAGAATGTTTCTATTTTCTTTACAACGTCCATCAGTAAATCAACATCACGATAAGGATTCTGGAAAAATTCGGCAACTTCTGCAATTTCCCTGACAGTCTGACAGGTAAACATTTTATAAATCGGAATCATGATTCCTGCTTTTTTGCATTCTTCATTGATTTCAAGAGCCTTTACAGAAGTACCGCCTAAATCAAAAAAGTTATCGTCAGGGTCAATACGTTCTATATGAAGAGCGTCTTTCCATATATTCGCTATAATCTGTTCTTTTTTATTCAAGATTTCCAGCTCCTTGTCTCAGATAATTTTTAAGAATTTCACACACTTCCGGAAGATGTTCATTGATATAAAAATGATTTCCGGAAAAATAATGTTTTTTAATAGGTTTATGTGTGTAATTTTCCCATGCTTCTATCTGTTCTTCCGACATCTGAATACTGTCCTCTTTACCGTTGAATAAAATAACAGGTGCATTGACCTTTACGCCAGACTCGTGTATATAATTATGGTGCATTGCAAAATCCGCCCTTGCAATAGGAAGAAAATATTGCAGCAGTTCTTCATTCTCGCACAATTCCTTTGCAACAAATCCGGATTTTACCGCAAAGTCGGCAAAAGTGCGGTCGCTCATTTCTGATACGTCAGGTACCTGGGAAAATTCCGGTGCGGCAAGTGAGGAAATAAACAGAAAATCAGGGGAAACAGAATATTTCTTTTCCAGGTATTCCGCTGTTTCCAGTGCAACAAGTCCGCCTGTACAGTGACCCCAGAAGACAAACTTTTTATCTGTGAAGAAATCTCTGTTTTCTTCCACAAGGTTTTCTGCTAGTTCCCTGATTGTTTCCGGCATGGGTTCTGCAAAGCGTCTTTCTCTCATGGGATATTCCACCGGAATAATATTAAAATTCTTATCAAAATATTTTTTCCAGTTTGAATAATAACCTGAACTTCCGCCCGCATGGACAAAGCAGAACAGATTATATTCTGCTTCGTCATTATACTGGTAGTGACTGAACCATTTAGATGTTCTCATTTTCACAAATTCCTTTCTCAATTCCGAATTCTATACAATGCAGATATTTCTGCATTGAAGTCAGACGAAATAAACCTGATATTTTTTCAAAATCCATTTCTCCTATTATGCAGCTTCCTATACCACATGAAAATGCTTTCATTGTCAATGCCTGTGACATGATGCCGCCGTCTGCAATGCCAAGGTAATATCCGAGACCGTCATATTTCGGCATACTGTATGCAGCATTATAAACAAGATAAACGGAAAATGCAGAATTTTCATGAATATCCCTGTTTGCAAAGTAATGCGCTTCCCTGAAATGATTTTCAGGAATAGCAATCATTTTCAATGTGTTATCCACAGGTGAAAAAAGATATAATCCATGTGAAATACTATCAACACGGTTTTCTTTAACGAAAATATAAACATCAACCGGATAAAGTCCTCCGCCGCTGGGATAAAGATATTTATGTTTTTCTTCTGTGCCGTAATCTCTCAGTACAGACAGCACTTCCGAAAAAATTTCAAAGGAAATAATTGCCCGTGAATCAAATTCCCTGACAGAATGCCGGAGTATCATATTTCCTGCCGGAATGTCTGTAAGTCTCACAGGGAACGGCACATCTGCAACGTGCCTGTTCAGAGCAGAATATGTAAATTTCTGCCGCTGTTCCGCAGAGCTTTTCACTTCAGTTCCTGAATTGTCCATATCCTGATAAATTCTGTCCTGAGAATGAAATAATCCTGTGATGCTGTCTATTGAATGGATAAGCAATTTTTCAGAAAGCAGTTTTTCAACAAACATGATAACTGCATTTCCGTCTTTTGACTGGTAATGCTGAAGAAGTTCTGTAACAGAGATTCCCTTTAATGTTAAAAAATAAAATTCCGGAAAAAGTTCTCTGATTTCATCGGGATATGAAACATTGTTCACAAAAAGAGTTTCTTTTTCAATATTCCAGAAAGCAGACGGAGACCAATAGAGTTTCTTAATTTTCATTTCGGCTGTTCTCCTTCTCATTGATTTTTTTCTGAATCAGGTCATGAAGTTCAGAAATCGTCAGAACGCTGAACATTTCTGTTAACGACAATGGTATATCAAGTTCAGAACGGATTTTTGTAACCATTTTAACCGCCATAAGTGAAGTACCGCCCATTTCAAAGAAATCTGTGTTAAGGTCAGCGGGAGTTCCGAGCATTTCAGAATAAGTCTCAAGAAGAAGTTTTTCCAGTTCATCACGGGGAACATTTTCAGATGCTTTGTTTTCTTCCTGTTTCATATCTGGTTTCGGGAGAGCCTGATAATTTACTTTTCCATTATAATTCAGCGGAATTTCATCAACCTGAATATAAAATTTTGGTATTTCAAAGTACGGCAGCTTATCGGAAAGAAATTCAGTAAATTCTTCCTTTTCTATTTTTTCAGAGGCAACATAATATGTAGCAATATTATTTTTGTCTTCTGTAACAACAGAAACACAATTCTGTACTTTTTCATGTAAAATAATTGTCTTGTCAATTCCATGAAGTTCAATTCTTTTTCCGCTGATTTCCACCTGGGAATCCGTTCTTCCCATGAAGATAATATCTCCGTTTTCGCTGTACCGTCCGGAATCTCCGGTATTATAAAGCAGTTCTCCTGTTTTTTCCCATATTACAAAGCGTCGGAAATTTTCGTCATGACGATTTATATATCCTGCACTTACACCTATACCTGCACAGTACATAGTACCTTTTACATTCAGCGGACAGAGTTCCATGTTGTCATTAAGTATATAGTATTTTGTATTGTCAATTGGTCTGCCGTAAGGAATCAGGTTATTCTTCAAATCGTCATCTGTCACATCGTGTCCGATATTCCATAGTGTTGTTTCTGTAGGACCTCCTACGTTTATAAGATGCAGTTCCGGAATATTCTGTTTAAGAATACAAGCCGTCTTAAGATTAAGATAATCGCCTCCGGAAATAATCACCCTTACGCTTTCCATACATTGAGGTATCATGCCGTTATTATGTTCAATAATCATCTGGAGGAAAGCAGGAACAGAATTCCATACAGTAACATGATATTTATTTATCAGAATTTCCCATTGTTCAGGGTCTTTTGCCTTTTCTTCTACAGGAAGTGCAAGGGCCGCACCAGAAAACAGACTGCCGAAAATATCGTACATAGACATATCATGTGCATAATTTTCAAGTCCGATAAAAGTATCACCGGAACTTATATTAAGTTTATTGTTAGTGAATAAAATGCTGTTAACAAGACCTTTCTGTGTAATTCTTACGGCTTTAGGCATTCCGGTTGTTCCGGAAGTATGGATTACAGCCACAAGTGCGTTCTCGTCGGTCTTTTCAGGTTCAGTTTCTGATTCTGAAAGGAAAAGTCCGTTCTGGATTACATGAATTTCTTCACTGAATTCTGAAAAATCGCTGTCAGTAATAAGATACTTTGCCTTCATATTCTTCATGCAGTTGACAGTAAGAGCTTTTGAATAGTGATATTCTAAAGGAGCATATACAGCGCCGATATACAGAACAGCAATTATAGAGATAATCTGTTCTATTCCTTTTTTTGTATGAATGCAGATATAATCATTTTTTCTACAGCCTGATTCTCTTAACTTCTGTGCCATGCCGAGTACATAATTTTTCAGTTCCCCGTAAGTCAGTGTTCTGTTTTCTTCTGCAATATATAATTTATCGTCGTATTTTTCAAAACTTTCTGCTATCAGTTCCTGAAATGATGTAAATGCAAACGTTTTTTCAGTATCATTAAGTTTCCGGATTATATTCATATCTTCCTCCGGAAGTGAAGGCTGACAAGGAAATTCCCAGAAATTTTCCTCGTATATTGCCCTGTGAAGAATTTTCTCCTGAACAGCTACCATTTTTTCCAGCATTTTTCTGTCCATAAGACCCTTGATGTAATTCCAGTTAAATTCAATTCTGTCGGAATAAAGAGTGGTTGTAATATCAATCCATATCTGCGTGGTATGGTTTTCCTGATAGCGAACACTCATAACTCTGTTTTCCGGAATTTCCACATTTGCCATCATTCCGAATACAATCGGTACAAGTGCGGATTCATAAGTTTTCATATCTTTATATATTTCCCTTAATACTTCCATTCCGGAAAAACTGTTGTTTTCCTTTAATTTCCATAAATGTTCATGATTTTTTCTGACAATATCAAAGAACGAATCGGATGGGTCGTTTTCCACTGTAAATAGCAGGAAAGACGAGCAGACACCAATAATATGGTCGACGTCATTATGAAACTGTGGTCTGTCAAATTCAGGAATATTCAGCAGAAAACGTTGCTTTTTATTCCAACGTGCAATAGTAAGTGCAAATGAAGTGAAAATTACAATAAACGGTGAAATTCCAAATATTCTTGATTTTTCTTCAAGTTTATGCCAGTCATCGATATTCAACCCGCATTTTACCTGACCTCCTTCAATGGTATCAAGATTATTAAAATCTGAAAGCAGCGGCAATGTTCCGGCTTCGGGAAGATTCGGAATACGGGAGAGCCAGTAGGATTTTGCGTTCTGGTATTTTCTTGTTGTCTTCTGATATTCCTTGTAAAGTACATAATCACGGTAAGAAGCCGTAAGAGCTGGGAGTTCCTGCATTTCATCATGATACAGCTTTTCAAGTTCAAGGTGGAAAATCTGGTAACTCCAGCCATCAATAATAAGACCGTCCACATAAATATGAATAATTGCCCTGCGCTTTCCGATTGTTGTTACAGCAATCTTTATAAGCGGTGGTTTTTCAAGATTCAGCCTTACAAGCGTCATTTCTCTGCGTACTTTCTTACAGTAATTTTCAAGTTCTTCCTCTGAAATATTTCCCTTGTCAACAGTTTCTATTTCCGGAATTTCTGCCTCCGGAATAATTTGCTGAGTTCCGTCTGGATATATAACCGTTCTCAGCATATCATGTCTTGCTATCAGTTTGCCAAGGACGTTTTCAAATTTCTGTCTGTTATAATCGGAACATTCAAGCTCAACATATCCATTTGTGACAAGTCCCTGATATCCGTCTGCATTTCTTCCGATAAAATAAGATTCCTGAAGTTCACTTAACGGGAAAGGTTCATATTTTGATTCCGGCTGTATCATAAACGGAGCTTCTTCGGTTTCAGAAACAGAAACTGCTTTTTCTTCGTCTATCATAGAGGCAACTTCCTTTATGGAAGAATGCTGAAGAAATTTCTGAAAAGAAATACTTATACCAAAAATTTTTTCAATTTCTCCTGTTGCCTGTATCATATTTACGGAATCTCCGCCAAGATTGAAGAAGCCTGTATGGATATCAACAGATGATTTTTCAGTATGCAGAATTTCCGACCATATGGAAATTAATTTTTCCTCCGTATCAGAAAAGATATTATCTTCATAGCTGATATCACTTGATTTTATGTCAGGAAATGGAAGGGCTTTTCTGTTGATTTTGCCGTTTGCTGTCAGTGGAATGTTATCAATGCATATATAAAATTCAGGAATCATATATTTTGTAAGATACCTGCTAAGAAAACCGGAAAGTTCTTCTTTTGTATACCATACAGGAGACGTATAATATACACATAGATAGACAGCACCGTTTTCAGATTTTTTTACATCTGCAACCGCATTTTTTATTTCTTTATATCTGACAAGTACATTTTCAATTTCAGAGAGTTCAATTCTGTGACCATGAATTTTAACCTGTAAATCCCGTCTGCCAAGAAATTCCATAACACCGTTTTCATGGATACGTCCGAAATCTCCTGTTTTATATAACCGTCCGTATTTTTTTGTTTCTATGAAAGATTTTTCTGTTTTTTCAGGGTCGTTCAGATAACCAGCCGCCACACCATATCCACCTATATAGATTTCACCTGTAGTATTGACAGGGCATGGAAGAAGCGAGTCATTCAGAATATGCACTGTCTGATTACAAAGCGGTTTTCCGTATGGAATACTGGTTTTTTCGCTGTCTTCTTCAGTAATGACATGACATATTGACCATATAGAACCCTCTGTAGCACCACCGAGTGAAACGGAAATACTTTCCGGAAAGTATTCCTTTATCTTTACGGGAAGTGAAACAGGAATCCAGTCACCGCTCATCATAAAAAGACGCATACTGTCATTTTTATTCATTTTATTTTTTATTTCATATCTGCTGACTATTAAGTTTGTAATAGCAGGAACACAATTGAGAACTGTTATTTTTTCATTTTCAATAATCTGAATAAGATTATCTACGTCTCTTGAATCCTTTGCAATATAAAATTCTGCACCGGCAGCAAGCGCACCGAAAATATCGTAGATTGACAGGTCAAAACAGAAAGAAGTAACGCACAGAAGCTTGTCAGATGTATTTACCTGAAAACGTTCATTAATATCTATAATTGTATTGCAAAGTCCCTTATGTGTAATAGCAACGCCTTTGGGAGTTCCTGTACTTCCAGATGTGAAAATACTGTAAGCAAGGGTGTCTTCATCTGTTTCATGGCATGAATCAAATTTCCTGCATTCCTCCGGAGTTTTATTCTTTATGTATTCTGAATCAATAAATAATTTTGCCTTGCTTTTTTCAAGGATATAATTTCTTCTGTTTTCGGGATAATCCACATTGATATTTACAAAAGAAGCCCCGCATTTAAGAACAGCTAATATATTTACAATTGTCCAGACAGTTCTTTCAGAATGTACAGCAACAACATCGCTTTTATGTATGTTGTTTTCATGCAGATGATTTGCCATTTCATCAGACAACATTTCAAGCTGATGGTAAGTCAGGGATTTTTCACTGTCCATGACTGCCGTTTTGCTTGCATATCTGCGGAAACTTTCTTCTATCATCGGAATTGCTGTAACTGACGGAAAATTTCTTGATGTATTATTATATTCTGCAAGTATTTCATTGTCTTTTGGTGAGAGTGTAAAAAAGTCTTCAGGTACAATTCCCTCCTGGTCTATACTTTCAAGAAGTCTGCAAAATTTACTGAACATAAAGGAAATAACATCGTTGTCAAACAGTTCCGCATTATAATCCCATGTAACATTCAATGCTCCGTTTTCTTCAATTACCTGACAGTCAATGAACACCTGAGGTGTCTGACTTATGCTGTAATTGATTTTTCCGAATGCTGAAATAGAATCGTATGCATTATTACCAAGAATCATACTTGTGAACACATAAGGCATAATTGCCTTATTCGGAGTATTTCTTACTTTGGCAATTTCCCTTATAATTTCTGTTCCGTCATAAGTTTTATGTTTGGAAGCCGTTCTGACAGCAGATTTCACATTTTCTGAATAATTCCAGAAATTCATACCAGAAAAAATACGGTTCTGAATACTGATAATTCTGACAGAAGTAAAATCGCCTATAACATTTGAAAAATCAATATTTTTTGCCGGGTTGAATGGTCTGTCCATTACAGGCACATTCAAAGAAAAACTTTCCTGATTGCTCCACATTCCCAGTACCATTGCATATGCGGACATTACGGCAACGGTAGGTGTCATACGATGTTTTTTTGAACTGATTCTTATTCTTTGCAGAATGTTTTTATCCAGTACATATTTCAGTCTTTTTCCGACTGCTTTGTTTTTAAGTTTTTCCGTTCGGATATTAATATCCGGAGCAGGCGGAATTTCAGCAATTCTTTCCAGCCAGAACTCTTTATCTTTTTTATAAGTTTCCGTCTGTTTTTCCTGTTCTTTGATATTAACATAATCTGAAAAACTCAAAGGACAGTTTTCAGTTATATTTTCGCCGGAATGTTCATATTCTTCTTTTAATTCCTTAAGCATTACAAAACAGAGACTGAAAGCATCGGCAACAAGAAGGTTACAACCGGAAAAAATTAATAATTTTCCGCTGTTCAGTTCAGCAGTACGGAATACAAATAATTCCTTTCCGCTTCTGATTAAGTCCAGTATTTCACTGCGGATTTCTTTTATCTTTTCTTCCTGTTCTGAATTACTGCAACAGGAAAAATCATAATTTTTCACATGATAGATTCCATAATCCTCAACGGATATAATTTCCTGTTCACTGACATTCCGGAATACAGCTCTGAGCATTGGCTGGCAATAAATAAGACGATTGAAAGCTTTTTCAAACTTTTCATGGGTAAACGAATTTTCAAATTCATGATAAACATAGGTCTGAGTGCCGCTGGCTTCAAATCCGGAATTATGACCGATATAATAGGCTTTCTGAAGATTTGTCATAGGAAAGTGACTGCTTTTTTCAATGATGTGATGCATATTTTTTACCTCCTGATATACTTTCCGCTAAGTCAAAGCAGACGCTTGAAAATACTTCTTCGTTCATTGAATTTATAAAAAAATGCCCGTCATTGAAATTATGAATACAGAAATTTCTTCCTGCATAATTTTCCCATGCTTTCATGGAATTTTCATTAAATTCATCATAAACTCCATTCAGAACAGAAATATCACAGTCAAATCTGAAATCTGTTTTTCGGTTCTGATAATTCTGTCTGTATGAAGCAAGTGCGTAATAATCAGATTTGATAACCGGCATAAAAAAATCAAGAATTTCAGGGTGACTTCTTATAGCATCAGGCACACCGCCATAATCAATAATCATTTTCCTGAAATCCTTTTCACTCATCAGATAAGGGTCTACATCATAATCCGAACATTCAGGAACACAGTTTCCGGAAAAGAACAATCTGACAGGTTTTGGAATCTGACCATCTGAAAAAATCATCTTTGCAACTTCAAATGTAATCCAACATCCCATACTATGCCCATAAACAGCATATTCCTGTATGTGTTCTTTTTGGATTGTATCAACTATTTTATTGTATACATCGCTGACAATAACTTCAAAATCACAGCAAAGATGTTCCCTGATTCTTGAACCGTGACCGGCAAGTTCAATAGGAACAACTTTTATAGATTCAGATTTTCCTTTCCATTTATGATAGATGTTTGCTGAGCCTCCGGCATAGCTTAAACAGAATAAGTACAATAAAGTAACCTCCTTTTTTAATAATTATTTTCGTTTATTACAAATACAAGACGTTTTTCTTCAACATCAGCGGATATTTTTCTGATTTCGTTCATACGCTCCAGTAAATCGCATATTTCATTTTTATGAAGTTCAACTATTTCACTGACGTTTCCGCTCCTGAAATCATTCATTCTGTTTTCAAGTTTTACTGAATTATCTTCCGCCATTGTTATACCGTCGGAAAGTGTATTGACGCCGTCTTTAAGAAGATATACGCCGTCATAGAGAGACTTTATGCCGTCAAGAAATTCATCTGTATTTTCGTTTAAAAATTCAAGGGAATTATAAAGAGTTTCCGAACCGTCTGAAAGCTGTGCGCCGCCGTCTCTGAGTTCGCCGAGACCACCGGAAAGAGTCTCCGCACCGTCTGAAAGTTTATTCAAACTGTCATAAATAACACCGCTGCCCGAAGAAAGTTCTTTCATGCCGTCCGTAAGTGAAACACTGCCGTCTTTAAGTTGTGAAAGACCGTCATCAAGAATAACAGTTCCGTCAGAAGACGCCGAAATACCGTTTTTAAGTTCGATACTTCCGCCGGAAAGTTGTTCCATGCCGTCCGCAAGTAAAGTACTTCCTGTTTTTAACTGTGCCATACCGTCGTTTAAATCAACCGTTGCGGCGGCAATCTGAGATATATTTTCATAAAGAGTATCCATTGCAGATGTAAGCAGTATTCCACCGTCGTTCAGGACAGAAATTCCCTCGTTCAGTTCACCTGCTCCGGAATAAAGCTGTTTAGTACCGTCAACAAGACTTCCGGAGGCTATATAGAGATTTTCCGTGCCTGATGTGAGCATTTTGCCAGATTCGTCCACCTGACTGATACCCTCGTACAGAGTTTCAGCACCTGCATTTATTTTCAGAAGACTTTTCGAAAGTGTATTCATGCCCGACGTGAAAAGTTCTGAATTTTCCTGTAAAGCCGTTACACCGTCTTTGAGTGCGCCGCCGTTTTTCATGGATTCACATATTTTTTTCTTGTCTTCAATGGAGATTTTCAGAGTTTCAATTGCTACAGCGAGTTCTTCCGACGGCGTGGAACTATATATATTCTGCAAAGATAAAAGAACACTTTCGTCCGCTGTAACAGCCTCTTCAAGAGATAAAACCGCTGTATCAATACCGCCTGAAATATCACCTGTTGCTGCACTTATCAAGCCGGAACTTTCACAGAGATATTCCGCACCTGTACTTACTTCTGATATGCCTTCTGCAAGAGTTTCAGCACCGGAATTTATTTCCGAAATACCCGACGACAACGCCTTTATAGAAGTATTGACTGTTCCGATGCTGTCGCTGATGCCCTCCGCACCCGAAACCAATTCTTCACAACCGTTTTTCAGTTCAAAACTGCCAACCGTTACCGCATATAAACCTGCGGAAAAACTTTCAGCATTTACAGATAATTCTTCCGTTCCGTCTCTGAGCTGTGCAATTACGCCTGAAAGCTGTGCCGAACCGTCGCCAGCCTGTGAAATTCCGTTCCTGATTTCTTCCGACACCTCTTTTGCCGAAACAATGCCGTCTGTCAGTGTTAAAGAACCCTCCGCAAGCTGTGAAAGTCCGTTTTTCAATTCTGAAGAGCCGTCAGCCACCTGTAAAATTCCGTCCTTGAGAGTTTCTGAACCATTTTCAGCTGATTCAATGCCTGCTTTAAGAGTTCCCATGCCGTCGGCAAGCTGCTGACTGCCGTCAACAAGAGAATGTGAACCGTCCTCAGCGGAATTTATCCCCTCGGCAACTGTCTTTATTCCGTCGTAAAGAGTTCCTGCACCGTCAGCTATCTGTGAAACACCATCATTAAGTTCAACAGCACCGTTTAAAAGAGTTTGCGTGCCGTCTCCGATTGTATTTACTCCGTCCGTCAGTCCGGAAGTTCCGTTGCCAACCTGATTCATTATGTATGACAATTGTGCCATATCGCCGGAAAGTTCTGTAGCCTGCGTATTAAGTGCTTTTATTTTTTCCTGAATTTCCTTGTATGAATCAAAATTTTCAGAGTCAGTTTCATTAAATATATCATTTGAAATTGTTACAATTATATCATCAATTGAAAAATTTTCAACATCTGCTTCAATTATGAATTTTTCAGGAATATTCAAAGATAAAGTTTCTTTTTCGTCCAGTGCAAGACTTTCCGCCAGACCGGAAAAAGTCGTACCGCTTACAACTGTAACGCCATTGTCGTCAGATAATATATTACCGTTTGTCTTCACGTTACTGAAAATATCATTGTCAAGGTTCAGCACACTTGACACCATAAACGGCACGGAAATTTTAGTATTCCTGTTGTTTATTTTTGCCCTTACCCTTTTTTTGCTGATATATTCAAATTCAATCAGAATATGACCGTTTTTTCCTTTTATTTCGCTGTAATCGTAATTTCTGCCGTCAAGCGTATAATTAATGTGCATTGAAACAGGACTTTCATTATCAGAATAATTTAAATTATAATTTTTTCCCGACAAAGTAACCATTTCCGGTTTTTCATTCAGTGAAATAGTTTCTATTCTTGTGACCGCTGTAAATGGTTCGTCGCTTTCAATTGCAGAATAGCCATAAATGCCCGATAAAAATGCAAGAACAATAAGAAATATAATTGATTTTTTATAATTTTCAGAACACAAAATTAATCCCTTTCCTTAAGAACTTCTGCCGGTGTGATTTTATTTATCTTAATCATTAAAATTTTATTTATGATAAGATATACAATCAGCACAGCAACATATATAATCACATAAAAATAAAACGGATATTCAAGTTTCATACAACTTGCTATATTGGTTATAAGCATTGGATAAATCATATCAACGAGTTTTTTTCCTAAAGGTATACAGATTAATGTACCTACAGCCACAACGATAAAATTACTGTCAAGATAAAGTTTTCTGATTTCACTGTTTCTGAAACCGAAAATCTTTATAAGAGATATACCAAACTTTGATTTATCTATCATAACATTCATCATCAGATACATTACAACACAAAAGACGATTACTGAAGCACTTATCATCATGACAATCATAGACATCATATTATCTATAAAGACACCGGCGGCAGACTTTATATTTTCTTTTGTCGTTACTGAGTAAAGTCTTCCCGTATCGATATCAAGTTCCTTGTCTGAATAAACTGTATTGAAATAATCATCGTCACGTTCAAAA
Source organism: Alistipes senegalensis (assembly GCA_023665275.1). Classification (GTDB taxonomy): domain Bacteria; phylum Bacillota; class Clostridia; order Oscillospirales; family Ruminococcaceae; genus Ruminococcus. Next base: position 18,922 of record JAMPEF010000015.1, read on the forward strand.
AGTTCACGCATACTGTCAATATCCATAAATATTGTAAATCCCGGTGAATACTGTACACGACCATTAACAGTGAAAACATATGATGTATCTGTGGTTGAATCCTTTAGAATAAGTGTTTCACCGTCTTTAAGATTGTATCTTTCATAGATAGAATTATTTATAGCCGCCTTGTTTTTTCCTTCCGGAAGTACCGCATTGAAATATTTACTTTCCTTTTCAAGACCTATTATGGTGACATCAAGCATAGTGCCTGCATTGTCAATCTGCAAAGTTTCAAGATATGCACCTTCTCCACCCTCCGGAACTTCTTCGTTGGGATATTTATAAAGATACTGATAACTGTAATTTGTATCTGCAACGTTATTTACTTTTACAGCGTCACACATAACAAAGATATCAAGACCCAGCTCAACGAGAATTACAGATATTAATATACCACATACAACTGTAAGCACTGAACGTAGTTCCCTGACAACCTGTCTTATGCGGAAACAGTGTATAAAATTATCGGAAGAAATTTTAAACTGTTTGAAATCGCCTGCTTTCTGTTCGTTCTTCATAAGTGAAAGTGCAGTCTTTGAAAGTTTTCCGTTAATGACGATTATATTTACAATAATGCATATAACCGGTGGAAGAAGAACGCCATAAATAATAAGATACAACGGGTGTACAACTGACATTTCCGGTACGGAAAAATAATTGTATGTATCGCCCATCATGTTTCTTGCACCGAACTCCGAAAAGCCCGCCACTGTGCCGATTATTCCGCCTATGAGAGTAATTATAACCGGAAGTGCGATATAATGCGTCATAAGATTTTTTTTCCTGACACCAAGTGCATACATTGCACCGATTATACCGGATTCCTGTTCAATTTGATTCATTACAAATACAGATATTACATATGTAAACAGAATAAGCATAATTATACCTGCCAGAAGTCCGCCAGCTTTGTTTATTGAAACGTCTTCAGCCGCCGCACCTATACGAACATTGTCATCAGCCTTTACAAAAGAGGTCAGATTATAAAGGTCAAGCTGGAACACCTCGTCAAGAATTTCATTTATACCGTCGTTAAGTTCTTCTGTACCTGAAACAAGGTCATCTGCACCGGTTGCACATTTGTTCACGCCGTCGGTATAATCGTTTATGCCATCTGAGAACTCAATAAGTGAATCCAAGGAGCTTTTTATTTCCTCAAGTTGTTCTATAGTTTCTGCCGTATCGTCTATGCCGTTTATTTGTCCGGAATTTATATCATTTATCAATTCATCTATTTTCTGAGTGTAATTTTCCCTTGTCAGTCCAAGAAAGACCCCCTGTTCATTGAGTGACTGTTCCATAAATTCAAGATAGGAGTTGAAAAGTTCGTCTGTTGCGTCAAGGAGTTCATTGCTGTTGCTGTCGAGTTCGTCTATACCGTCCTGAAATTCACCCACTCCGTCAGAAAATTCATTCATTGAGTCTTCAATGTCGTATCTGTCTTTAAGTATATTGTCAATTGATTCTTTAAAATACTGGTTTTCAACTTTTTTATAATCAAAGTCAAGACCCTCTATTTCTTTTCTTAAATCTTCCGGAGAAGTATTTTTACCAAGCCGGAAAGCATATACATACTCTTCTGCCTGAACGTCGGCATTTTTTGAAGATACAAGACTTTGATAAATTTCATCTGTAACAAAAATCAATCCGAAATTATTACTTTCAACAACAGCGTCCGAATATGATTTTATAGGCATTTCATAGTCTGGTACTGTACCTATGCCAGTAATCGTGAACGTTACACCGGCGACTGTTATTTTGTCGCCTATTTTAAGATTATTTACTTCAGCATAACGCTTTTCAATAACTGCCTCATCAGAAGTTTCAGCAAGTCTGCCGTCGTCAAGTTGTATAAGATTGATTTCTGAACGGTTTTTCATCATACGGAGAACAGAACCGTCTTCCGCCTTTATATCTGAATAGAAAACTTCTTCTATAAGCGTTCCGTCGGAAGAAATTTTTTCAATTTCGCTGTCTTCAAGAGGCATGAACACGGTGAAGTTTCCGTCTTCAACATGATTTATGCTTTTATTGTCTTCTGTTCTGACAATAAAAGTATCTGCTGCTCCCACCATGCTTACAACTATAAAAATTCCCATTGCTATAAGAAATATAAGGGCAATATAACGACCGATATTTGATAAAAAATCTCTGGGAATCCTTTTTCCGAGAAGTCTGTTCATTATAAGTCCTCCAGTTCAGCCGCTGGTACTATGACTTCATTTTCATAGTCTTTGACAATCAGACCGTCTTTCACAATAATTACTTTATGCACCATATTTTTTATCGAATTGTTATGCGTAACTATAAGCATTGTTGTGCCGTAAGTACGGTTTACTTTTTCAAGAAGTATAAGTATATCTTTTGAAGTCTTTGAATCAAGTGCACCAGTCGGCTCGTCGCAAAGCAGAAGTTTAGGATTTTTAATCAGTGCTCTTGCGATTGCACATCTCTGTTGCTGTCCGCCGGAAAGCTGTGACGGAAATTTATTCTGATGTTCCGTAAGTCCTAAAGTTTCAAGCAGTTCTTCCATATTCATGGGAGATTTTGCGAGATACTGGCACACCTGTATGTTTTCACGCACTGTCAGGTTAGGAACGAGGTTATAAAACTGAAATATAAAGCCGAGATAATCTCTTCTGTAGTCCGCAAGCTGTGCAGGCTTCAGACCGAAAATTTCCTTACCATCAACCACTACAGAACCCGAATCCATTGTATCAAGTCCGCCTATGCAGTTGAGAAGAGTTGATTTTCCTGAACCGCTTGTTCCCTGAATAACACACATCTGTCCTCTTGATACATCAGTGCTTACACCTTTGAGTACCTGAATATAACTTGTATCTTTTCCGTAACTTTTCTTTAAATTCCTTACTTCCAAATACATTAAAAAATTACCCCTTTTTGCTTATCCTGCTGAATACAGTTTCGGCAAGCGACTGTATAGACATGGGTTCACCAAGTAACATTTCATTACTTAAATCGACGTTGTATGTATCCTGACAGGTAACAAAAATCTGCACAATAGTCATACTTCCTATGCCCATATCTTCGGCGAAAAGGTCTGTATCGGATATTTCCGAAACAGTTTCTTCTTCCATAAGTTCGGATAATACACCACGAATAGTATCTTTAATCTGTTCAACTGTTATTTCCATAACTTACCTCCTTAATGATAATTCTTCTATATCTGAATTATTTTCCCTGATATATGCCGCCATATAATAACGTGAGACTTCACCTTTTGAAGTCATCGGCAGTGGCTGTGATGATACATAAGCTTTCATGATTCTTTTCGGCTGTGGCAGACTGTAATTTATCTGCTTTATTTTTTCTGTAACTGTTTCATTTATTCCGTTGCGTGAAAAAATAACAAGTGCCGGCGATTCATTGAGTTCAAATATACAGAACTGTTCCGCACATTCGTCAAGAAAACGGAAATGACTTTCAAGCTCATCAATGTAGATGTTTTCGCCGTCCTCACGGATTATGACGCTCTTACAGCGACCTTTGAAATAATAACGTCCGTCCTTTACTGTGAAGATGTCACCTGTGTGATAATATGAATTTACATCACGTGGGATTTCCACACCGTTGACAAGCGTTGAATTATACAGCGTCGAACCATTTACAGTAAGTTCACCGGAATCTGTAATTTCTGTAGTATGTTTATTCACAAGAACACCAACATAGTCAACTGAATCGTCCTCTGCAATGTCGCCGACAGTAACGAAAGAAGTTTCAGTCATTCCCCAGCCGTTCCAGAAATCAATACCGGACTGTAAGGCTTTCTGTGCAAGTGATTCGTCAAGTCTTGCACCTGCACTTACGGCAAGACCGATTTTATCGCCTAAAAGTTTATGCATTGCCTCAGAGTCGCATTTTCCGAATCTCGCCTGTGCCATTCTGAAAAGACCTTTCCATATGGCAGGAACGGTGCAGAGTCCCCATACGCCGTATTTGCGACACGTATCGGCAACTGAAAATATACCATCCATTTCGGGCATCATCATAGGATAACCCCACGACCACATAAGAATTGTCAGACCGAATCCGAGACAGTGCCTCTGCGGCAGTGACTGCAAAACCGGATAATCTGCTTTTTCGTCACCTGCTCCGGTAGCGGCAATGATTTTATTTTCATTGTACACTTTCCGGATATTTACACTCTGTTCCATGACGGCATCTGCATAGAATACATATATTTTCGCCTGACCTGTCGTTCCCGACGTACAGAATGCTATTCTGTGTTCCCATGAAACGTTGTCTGGTGTACCCGATTCAGACAAATCAATTTCAGATGTTTCACAGCATATTACTGATTCAAGATTTTCATGCTTATCTGATACAATGCCGTTCATTGCGGACTGTTCCGCAAATGACGCAAGTGCCATATCGTCGATAGCCGAATCAAGCAGAAGTACCGGATAGCCGATTTTAAGAAGTCCGAAGAAAACAGGATACCAAAGCGGACTGTTACGGCATTTAAGACCTATCCAGCTACCTTTAGGAACATTCATGAATTTCTTTTCAAGGATTTTCGCTGTTGTATCGGTCATTCTGTAGAAACCGTCGGAATCAAAGGATTTTTTTTCACCATTCTCAAACCATGTAAGCATAGGTCTGTTATTGAAAAGTCGTGAAACTTCTATATATACATTTTCAAAAGTCATATTTTTTTTCCTTTCCTCAGAATGTAGCAGACATTATGCCTTCACTTATACCTACTCCCACGCTGATACAGAAAGTCTTTGAACCTTCATGCACCATGCCTCTTTCAATTGCCTCGTATGCCGCAATAGGAACATTTCCAGAACCTACATTACCGTATTTATCAACAACAGATACCACTTTTTCAATGAAATCAGCGGATTTCAGTCCATACTGTTCAGCGAAAACACCCGCCATACTGTTTATAAGCCATTTTGCCACCTGTGTAGGAATTATGCAGTCTGCATCAGCGAAAGTCATGCCAAATATATCTTTTATCTTCGGAAAAATTGACTGATATATTTCTTTCTGCTTGTCAACAATGCCCTTTGTCGTTCCGGGAACGTACATTTTAGAGGGGTCACGTGGGTACATTACACCGCCGCCCCATACAACGTTATGATTCCATGAATCTGAATAAGTACGAAAATATGTCTTGTCAACGCCTCTGTCCTGTTCGTCAGAGGCTCTCAGCAGAAAAGCACCACCACCATCGCCGAGGGAAAGTGTAACCGGTGCAAGAGTCATAAGTTCTTCCTTGCTTTCATAGTCGTACTTGACCCACTGTGAAAAAACTTCTCCGGCAACTACAAGAACAGTTTCAGCCTTGCCGGTTCTTATAAGACTGTCTGCAACATCAACGCCGCTGAGAAATGCATTGCAGGCATTTTTTATGTCGAAAACAAAAGCATTTCGGACGTCCATTTTATCGGCTACGACGTTTGCGGTAGCAGGTTCTGCAAAATCCTGTGTGACGGAACAGAAAAGAAGTGCATCTATTTCAGACGGCAGAACACCGGCTTTTTTAAGTGCGTCCATACCGGCTTTTGCGGCAATATCTGAACAGTATTCGCCTTTTGCAGCATAATGTCTTGTTTCGCAGCCCGTAAGCATACGGCAGAGACCGGACTTTACACCGAACTTTGAAAAATGTGCCATTTCCTCAACTTCGGCGGAAGTTACAATTCTTTCCGGCATATATCTGCCGACACTTAAAATCTTTGCTTTTTTCATATTTTATCCTTTCTGTGAGAGTTCTTCAATGACCTGTGCTATGCCGTTTACTGTTTCAAAACGTTCAATAGCGAATGTTTCAAGCGATACTTCTATATCGAAAGCCTCTTCAAACTCCGATATAAGATTTACCACATCAAATGAATCAATGAAACCACCTGAAATAAGTTCCATATCATCAGCGATTTCAACACCGGCGAGGTCTTCAACGTAATCTGTAAGAATTTCTTTGATTTTTTCTTTCATAAAAATAACTTCCTTTCATTAAATAACATCTTTTGTTAGTCCGAGAACCTCAAGGGCGTTTTCAAGGTCTTTTTCCGTTACAGGCGTATTCATAAGGTTTTCCGCCTGTTCCCTTGCCATTTCACCTGAACGCACAAGGTCGCTGAACTCTGTTTCATGCTGTGAATAGCCGAACTGTTTCACTGCAAGATACTGTGATACATAGTTGAATGAACAGTTAGTCGAGTGAGCAGGCCAGCTTTTTTCAGGGAGACGGAAATTATATTTTTCCTGAAGTGTACGGATTATTTTTTCCTCGTCATATTCAAGATACTTGAAAGGCGAAATCTGCATAACGCCACGGTAATTTTTCATGGCATATTTTATAGGGTCTTCAAATAATTCTATATATTCAGGGAAAGAGCCATCTGCCCTGAGAACTTCAAGGGTGTTTCTGTCGGATTCCTCAAAAATCCATGAAAGAGCATTCTGTTTAAGATACGACTGCCCTTTTGTATATCCGCCGAGTACGAGCCGGATATTATTATTAATGCACGTCGTCTTGATTATATCTTCAAGAAGAATATGGCATACACGGCAGTAATATATATTTTTTCTGCTTTCAAGAAGAGCTTTGAAAATCTTCTTCATTTTTGTAGTTCTTAAGGTCAGCCAGTCAATGTCCATGGCATCGGCGGCATTTCTTATATTGTTGTACATTTCCGGAAGTGCAAAGCCGTTATCAACGAAAAGTGCAAGAACCTTAAGACCTAATTCATGTGCTACCGAAAGAGTCATTATGCTGTCCTTTCCGCCGGAAACTGCAACCATACAGTCGTATTTGCCTCCTGTGCGGAAACGTTCAATTTTTTTAAGGAATACCGCCTTTTTTTCTTCGGGCGATTTATCATCAAAGTTAAAAACCTTTTTTTCTTCTGATTTCTGAATTTCTTCCGCCTCATGACAGAGAGAGCATAAACCGTTTTCGTCAAGTTCAAGATGACCTTTCACTTCCGGCATTACACAGCGGCGGCAGCGTCTTGTTTCAAAATTCAAAAGCAGATTTTCATTCATACGCTTTTACCATCCAGTCTTATATATTTCTGAATTTCTTCACGTATTTCACTGCTCCATTTTGACGGGTCAAGACCGTGCTGTGAAAGAAATGCATACGTAAGTCTTTCAATTCCGAATGCAAAGCACGAACTATGACAATATGCACCTGTTTCCTTGGTTCTTATGTTGTATACTTTCGTGAAATGCGTACGGTGGAAGTTTGCAGAACTGCATGAAATATAACTTTCCGAGTGCGGAAGAAGAAGTTTAAACTCACGCTTTGAATCTCCTAACATCTGGAAAAGCTGGAGTTTTTTATAGTTGCTTGCAAAAAATGAATCGTTTGCGGTATCAATCTTACAGTTTAACTTAAAGCATTTACACCAGAAATCCCATAAGGAATATGACTTCTGAATATATTGTTTTGCCTGCTCCGGTGTACCGATAAATACGTATTCCTTCATGTAAAATTCATTCAGCCTTGCAAGTTCAAAGATATTGTTTCCTTCATTACGGAAACACTTTCCGGAAACCATTACAAATTCTGGCTTGTCTGCTGAAATCTCCGAATTTCTGAACATAGGATATACAGGCACACAGGCGGCTGTGCGGAGAACTTTTTCAGTTCTTTTTGTCTCGTCAAGTATGGATTCGTCTTTTATGCCATCCTTTGAAAAGCGGTCAATTACATCAAGATTGTTTTTTAATGTCGTCTGAAACATGATATGATGCGGAAATGATTCAAAATATCTGCCCTCTTCATAGTCTGCAACCGGAGTGAGTACCGGAACTTCATAATTTACCTTTTCAAGTTCGGGAAAAAGTTCTTCTGCCATTGCCTCAACTTTCATGCAGAAGTAACGGAACATATCAAGGAATATTCCGCTATAGGCAAAAACGCCGGAACTTATTTCACGTATAATGCCCTTTTCGGTCATTTCAGTGAAAATATCTGAATTTTCTTCAACATGTACGTCCGTATGGTCTGTAAGGGTTTTTATCTTTACTTCGGTTGTTTTCTTGCTGAGTTTTGATAAAATCATTTTTTCAAGTTCGCCGACTTTTTCTTCAATGACGGATTCTTCCGCACCGTCGTATAAAATAACAACTTCATTTCCGTTTCTTGAAATGCCCTTTACATACTCAGAAATATACGAAAGCATTTCAGTAAAAAATACCCTGTCATTTTCCGGAAGTTTTTCCAGATTATAAATATACTCTTTCATTGTTAAAATCTCTCCTTTTTATATTTACAAGTACAATGCGGTTTCTGTCGCCCTTTTTGGCAATAATCATATTGCTTTCCTCAATTTCGATGGAATCGGTGTCAGCCACTGTACTTTCCGTAAGTTTATAGCGTTCCCATTCATAAACATCAGAATGATATTTAATACATGGTCTTCCGAGCGTGTTTAACTTGCCGTAATCAAGTGCACGGAGAAAAGCTGATGTCTGCTGAAAATCCCATTTCTTGCTGAGAACACCATTATTAGGAACATCTTTTATTCTGTGCATAGTTGTCTTTATAATAGGCTGAAAAGTTTCCCTGTCGGCAGAACTGCCGGAAAAAATCACCGGCGATATTTCAAGAAAGGCTTCATATGCCAAGTCCGACTGCATTTTAAGAAGTTTAAGTGAATTTATATTGCTGTCAAGCCTGATTTTCTTCTGAATAAGTATCTCTCCGGCATCAACTGACGGACGTATTCTGTGCCATGTAATGCCTGTCACGTTGTCCATGTTGTATATAGCCCATGCCTCCGCATTCATCCCCTTATGATACGGCAGAAGTGCATTATGATAATTAATTCCCCAGAAATTTTTACATTTTAAAATTTTTTCAGGAAAAATATATGTATTTATACAGCTGAATACTTTCAGTTCATAATTTTCAAGGTCAGTCATAAGCTGTTCCGTCATTTCAGAAGATGTCATATTCCTGTAGGAAATTTCTTTTTTTGCACATAATTTTTCCACACCTGAAAAAGCTGCTATATGCTTTTCATATACATATGGATTCAGTCCAAGCTGTTTAAGATATTCTGCTATTCTTACAGCAAGTTTGCCTGAACCGACAACAATATATTTTAATGCTTTTTTTTCTTTCATTTAAAAAAATCCTTTCTGAAAAACAAATTAGTCAATACTAACTTTAATACAAAAAAATAATATCATTCATGACAGACTGAAATAATATATTTCTGATTTTTATAAAAATAATTATTTATAGCGGTTGAATCAATCAGTTTCAAATCCCTGATTCCCTCGCCAGTCATTTTCACGTAACTTTCTTTGACAGCCCAGAACTTCGTGAATAATCTGTCTTTTTCCTCTGAATGCCGCAAAATATCCATTTCATTTTCACTGCATACGTGCCTTGCAATATCCCAAGAAAAGTAACCGTAATCCTGAATATCAACGCCGATTTTCCTGTCAGAAATAACAAGTGCACAGCCCTTGTTGCAATGGCTGATATTGAAAAAAATGTCATGATACTGCGGAAAATATGGTTTTCCGTATTCTCCGTGCATAATTTCCGGAATATTCATTTTATAATTGATACGCAAAGCATACGCCAGCAGAAGACTAGAAATAACTGAAAGTTTTCTGTCCTTCTGAAATTTATAACGCACAGCTTTTCTTCTGCGTTCTTCCGGAATAACTTCAAGACTTTTCTGCACAAAATCGTCTGAAATTTTTTCCAGCCTGTCAAAAACATACAGCTTATACATTAATTAAAAGTCCATTTCTAATTTATTAGTTTCTGCTAACAAATCTTTTAAAAATAATTGCTTTTTCAAGCAACATAATAATTATAACAATCACAGAAATATTTTTCCACTCTAAAAAGATATAAATCTGCTCCAAAAAGATAATTAATGTTCATTGTGCGAGTTTCGATATAAGTTAGGCGGCATACCCATAATATCCCGAAATGCCGCTGCAAATTTGCTTGCATTGCTGTAGCCGCAGTTAAGTGCAATGTCCATTATGCTGTAGTCTGTATCTTTCAGCATTAAAGCCGCCGTCTGCATCTTGTGCATTTTTATGTATGCATAAACGCTCATTCCGTAAGAGTTCCGGAATATATTTTTCACCTGAGATTCAGAAATATGAAACTTTTCCGCAAGCTGTGCAATTGTAATATGATGGTCAATGTTATCTATGAGATAAGCCTGCATTTCCTTTGCAAGCCGCATATGTACCGCCGAACATGAGGTATTTATAATTTCAGAATTATCGTTCTCTGCACACATAAGATATAAAAGTAATTCAAGAATTTTTATTTTAATATAACTTTTTTTAACGGAAACAGGCACGGAATAAAATTCCGAAAAAATATTTTTAATATACGGGTCGGAACGTCTTACAGAGTAATTATTTTTTCCGCAATATTTATTCACAAGATATGATAAATCAATATTCATGCCGGAAAGAAAATCCGAAAAATTTTTATCTGAATTATCAGTTTCAATCAAAATTGAAACGCCTGAATAACAGCGCACAGGAAAATTCAATGTTTCCGTACAGCTTTTGCCTATTGAAATATCACCAGCGGAAAGATAATACAGGAAATTTTCATTTTCGTATTCAATTCTTCCTTCACGGCAGTGATTTATTTCAATAAATGAATTTTCAACATTTTTCATTAAAACGCTTTCAGAATGTCCGCTGTAATATACCACTGAAATACCGGAAAATATTCTATATTCCGCCACCAGTATATTTCCGTTCATATCTGCATATAACTTTGCATCATCTCCTGTGCCGTTTTTAAGTTCCTGGATTTCATTACTGTAAATATTTTTATACATAAAATTATTTTCACCTTGATTCAAATTGTTAGTTTAAGATAACATTTAATTATTTTTTATGGCGGTCTTAACCGCCTTATATGCGCATAAACGTTGTGATTTATATTATAACATTTTTCGCATAAAAAATCAATAGTTTTTTCGTGCAGGGGCTAATAGCGGAGTAAAAAAATCAACGAAGCTAAAAGGCAACTCATCATTTTTTCGTTTCTGCCAGTATTTGAATTTTTGTCATTATATACATATTTTCCCGTGTCTTAGTACGGGGCTTCTTTCTATAAAACAGTATAATTTATCAAGCTCAAAATATTTGTAAGAAGTTTTAATATTATTTTTTTATCCAATTATAGACATTATCCTTGTTTATACCCAGTACCTTGCCGGTGCCCCGTCCGCTTACTTCGGAATAGTACATCTTCAGGAAGAGCTATCTTGTTTCTTATGAATATGTATGTTTTTCAGCTCCTTGCATTTTTCTTTATTATACGACAAAATCCTTATTTTGCCCACTCATCCATACTCTGAAATTAAGAATAAAAGCGTATTAAAAATTTTGTTATTTGAAAAAACATTATGAAGAACATAAGCTCTCCATAATGCCTGTTTCTGCAACTTTGATGTTTATTTTAATCAGTTCATAGACTTTTTGATATATTACTCAATGGTACTTCTTGGAATCTTCTGAATTTTTTCCTATCTTGAAAGAGCTTATTCCAATATTTTTTATCGGAAACGAAGAGCTAAAAATATTTTGTGATTGAGTTAAAAATGCCGCATACTCCTATATATAATATAGGAGTTTATGGCAAAAATCACCGTTTTCTCACTGTCACTCAAAAGATTCCAGCTTTTCGTGTCCACAAGTTTTTTACATAGGATTAGACTGGTCTATAGGAAATCTTGCAAATACATTTACAGTACAGTCAAAACGCAGTAATCTTGCACGACCGACAGCCTGCTCCAGAAGGCTTTCAACAAGCCACATCTGTATAGTCCTGATACGGTGATTTTTAAAAGTATTCATCCAGAACTCATACCCGTTATACTGTGTTTTCATGTAGGACATATGCTTATCTTCAGCATCAATATCCATAAGCATACCATACAGCTTATATACCTTTTCATCAACATTAGGAAGTCCGACTACAGATATATTATGACCTTCAAGGCAGTTCAGCCCCTCTATACCTCCGAAATAATATTCAGTACAAAATTTATCCTCTATTGCCCTGAATGTTATTACAGCACTGTTACCTGTTATTTCTTTTATTTTCTTCATCAGTTCATCATGATTATCACCATTAATAAGAGCATCACGGCTATATGTACTGTCGGTGTACAAGTTGACTGTTCCTATATATTCAGCCTCTTTACATTGATATTCCGTTATCGGCATATACAATAACCACTTATAAATATCAACGTTCGCAGTAGCTGAAATTATAACAGCATTTATGCACGGGAAATTTTTTGCCTTTATGTATAAAGTGTTCATTTAGCTCTTAGTAGAATAGCTATAAAATAAATTTAATGAAACCAATTATCAAAGAATAATCCCGGTCGGAATTCCGACCGGGACTTTCTTTTAGTTTATAGATTTTCTAACATATTCCTCAACTGAGCTTTTGGGAATCTTCCATACCTTGCCTATCTTAAAAGACCTAATTTCGCCGTTTCGGAGCAGGTTATAGAGTGTACTCTTACCTATGTTCAGGTATTCCATAACCTCCTCAAACTTCATAATTTCATTATTTTCTGCCATGATATTACCTCCTGGATTTTTATTTATTTTAGATTGCCTTTTACTGATATGTTATAATAGTTTTAAAAATAATAATCTAATAACCTATTGTCTTAAATTAATAATATCTGCTATATATTTAATTAGATTATCTGATTATTTTTCCAAATCTACAACCTGGTCATTCATATGTATTATGAAATTCCGCCTGTTCAACAGGAAATCCAGAAAATACTGTTACAGTACAATTTTTCCTTAACAGCCTTGCTCTGCCGACCGCCTGTTCCAATTGCGATGACAGTAACCATAGCTGTATTCTACAGATAATCTTGTTCTCAAAAGTGTTAAGCCGGAAGTCGCAATTATTGTATTTTATTCTTCGGCAACACATATGAACGTCGCCCATGTAGCCCATTCTCATTGCGTACAGACCATAGACCACGTTGTTCATATTAAGCAGTCCGATAACCGCAATATCCTTTCCCCTGCTGTCATTCAGACCTTCAACATGCCAAAATGATATTTAGTGTTAAACTTATCTTCTATGCAGCTAAGCGTTATAACCACCTGATTTTCTGTCCGTTTCCTAAGTTCGTCTATTATTTTTTCATTTTCGTTGAAGAAAAATCTGCTGTATGAGTAATCTGTATACTGAATGACTTTACCCATATACTTAGCTTTCCGGCACTCATAAAAGTGAATTTTTCGGTGACTGTACAACATCTGATACAACGTATAATCAACCGTAGCCGACACAATAATCATCTTCACTTCGAGCAGAAACTTCTCATCAAGAAAATATACATTTTCATCGTCGACTGCAAAACATTCCGACTGCAACAAACTGTACAGGTTCACATCGACCTTATTTACAGCAATTCCACTTTAGATTAATAATAGCCGCATGCAGAAAACCAATGGT
>JAMPEF010000016.1 GCA_023665275.1 Alistipes senegalensis
GACGGAATGGTTGATTCTTTCGATTTCGTAATGCTTTGCAGATATATCAACGGTCAGGTTACATTGAATCCACGTCAGGTTGAAAGTGCAGATATTCTTGCAGACGGAGTAATTACCTACTCAGACGCTGCATATCTCAGAAAATATATCCTTGGCGCTATTGATACAATCCCTGTAAAACTCTTTTAATTAACGAAATTTCCTATCAGAATATCTTATAAACAAATCTGGCGAACTTGATTCGTCAGATTTGTTGTGTCTGTTTTTTTATGGAAAATATCTGATTTTGTGAGTGCAAAAATTTCCATAGCAATGATATAATATAATCACAGTAAGGGAAACGAAAAACCCTGAAAGATAAATCAGAAAATAAAAAATACATATAAAAGATATTCTCAGGAGGAAATTATTATGAAAAAAATGAACGTATTCAGAAGAGTTGTAACAGCTTTAACAACAGCTATCATAGCAGTAACAGCAAACAGTTTTGCATTCACAGCACAGGCAGTCGATGAAACACCTGATTTTCAGGCAATGACAGACAGAGTTATATATCTTGTAAACGAAGCAAGAGCAGAAGCAGGTTTAGAACCGATATATGCAGTTCCTTATCTCAGCGGACTCGCTGAAGAGAGAGCAGAAGAATGTGTTGTGGAATTCAGCCACACAAGAACAAATGGTCAGGGATTTGATGAAATTGTTGATTACGAGGAAGCACCTTGGATGTATATAGGTGAAAATATTGCATCAGGTATGAGTACACCGGAGGCTACATTTGAACAGTGGAGAAATTCACCAAGCCACTGGGCAACAATTATGAATCCTAATTATACACATATGGGTGTAGGTGTTACATATGAACCCGACAGCAAATACGGTTGGTATTGGACACAGCTTTTCATAGGAGTTGATACTTATGAAACTCCCGACGGAAAAATTGAGGGTCAATATTATCCCAATGAATATGAAATGTTACCATGCGCTACAGGCGACATCAACGGTGACGGAATGGTTGATTCTTTCGATTTCGTAATGCTTTGCAGATATATCAACGGTCAGGTTACATTGAATCCACGTCAAGTTGAAAGTGCCGATATTCTTGCAGACGGAGCAGTTACTTACTCAGATGCCGCATACCTTAGAAAATACATTCTTGGTCAGATTGAGACAATCCCTGTAAAACTCTTTTAATTAACGAAATTTCCTATTAGAATATCTTATAAAAAAATCCGGCGGACTTAGTCCGTCGGATTTTTTATGGAAAATATCTCCGTTTGTGAGTGCAAAAAATCCCTTGACAATGATATAATATAATCACAGTAAGGGAAACGAAAAACCCCGAAAAACAGCATTGAAAGAACGGAAAAGTACAGTAAAATCACTGATTTTAAGAGTACAAAAAAGCCGTACAGAATGCTATAATATAATCAAAGAAAAGAACAAATACATATAAACAAAGATATTCTTAGGAGGAAATTATTATGAAAAAAATGAACGTATTCAGAAGAGCTATCACAGCTTTAACAACAGCTATCATGGCAGTAACAGTAAACAATTTCGTATTCACAACACAGGCAGTCGATGAAGAACCTGATTTTGAGGCAATGACGAACAGAGTTATATATCTGGTAAACGAGGCAAGGGCAGAAGCCGGTTTAGAGCCGATATATGCAGTTCCTTATCTTAGCGAACTCGCTGATGTAAGAGCTGAAGAATGTGTAGAAACTTTCGGACACACAAGAACAAACGGAGACGCTTTCTATGAAATCATTGATTACGAGGAAGCACCTTGGATGTCAGCAGCCGAAAATATCGCATCAGGTATGAGTACACCGGAGGCTACATTTGAACAGTGGAGAAATTCACCGAGCCATTGGGCAGCTATCATGAATCCGAATTATACACATATGGGTGTGGGTGTTACGTATGAACCCGGCAGTAAATATGGCTGGTACTGGACACAGCTTTTCATAGAAGTAGATACTTATGAGTCTCCGGACGGAAAAGTTGAAGGTCAGTATTATCCCGATGAATATGAAATGTTACCATGCGCTACAGGCGACATCAACGGCGACGGAATGGTTGATTCTTTCGATTTCGTAATGCTTTGCAGATATATCAACGGTCAGGTTACATTGAATCCACGTCAGGTTGAAAGTGCCGATATTCTTGCAGACGGAGCAGTTACTTACTCAGATGCTGCGTACCTCAGAAAATACATTCTTGGTCAGATTGAGACAATCCCTGTAAAACTCTTTTAATAAAATAAAAGAAAAGAACGGCTGAAAAATCAGCCGTTTTTTTTGTTATATTCACAAAAGTAATTCAATGAACATTCTTTACATTTAGGACTTCTTGCACGGCAGACATCACGACCGAACTGTACAGTCTGATGACAGAAACGGTTTGAGACTTCCGGTGGTAAGAGTTTATCAAGGTCTTTTTCTACTTTTGCCGGTTCTTTGTTTGTGGTAAGTCCTAAACGTCCGGTTATGCGTATGCAGTGAGTATCAGTAACTATTGCCGGTTTACCGAAAACGTCGCCTAATACAAGATTGGCTGTTTTCCGACCTATTCCAGAAAGTGTAAGTAAATCGTCCATATTGTCGGGGACTTCACCGTTGAAATTCTCCAGTAGCTGACGTGCCATTTCCTTAAGGCTTTTGGCTTTCATGTGATAAAGTCCGCATGGCTTGACATAGGATTCAAGTTCTTTAATATCCGCATCAGCAAACGACTGCAAATCAGGATATTTTTTAAAGAGTTCTTTTGTGACGATATTTACTCTTGCATCGGTGCATTGTGCCGCAAGTCGTGTAGCAAACATCAACTCATAGGGCTTTTCGTATTTCAGGGAACATTCTATATCCGGATAGAGCTTTTCAAGTTCAATGATAGCAAGTTCAGCGATTTCATTTTTAGTCATTTAAATTCCTCCTGCATTTTCAGAATTTTATCATATATTCTGTACATTTTTTGTACAGTGTTTTCAAGAAAGTAATAATGTTTTATGTAGAACGCAAGCAGAACAATAATTATCGCCACGAGTATAAGCAACATAATATTTTCTGTAAGGAGCATTCCAATCATGAATATTGAAAGTATTACCGCAAACATCATAGTAACAAGAAAATGTACTATTCTTTCGTGTTGCATAAATGCTATTTTGTCCATGTGTTCAGAGAGTATGGCGGAAAGTTCCTCCTGTGACTTGCAGTTTTCAAGACATTCTGTGACAGTGTTCATATAGTCTGTAAGATATTCAGTCATATTAATACGCTCCTTTAAAGCTGACTGCGTAATTTTTTCTGCAATTCTTCATCGTTTTTCAGCATGGCAGTCGCATTATAAATGCTCTAAGAGCTTTTCTGCCTTTTTCGGTTTGTTCAAGTTCAACAGCGGTTTTTCCGTCAACTGATTTCAGCGGAATATGCAACCATTCAACACTTGTCAATACTACAATAGCATTGACAACATCTTGTGATACTCCATTTACTGTTATATCAGTTTCGGGAAAACATTCTGAATACTCTTTCCAGTTTTTTTCGTTGTATTCATGGGCAAAAAAATCAATCTTATTATCATAAATTTCTTTTTTGTTCTGCAATTTTTTTAGTTCCTTCCGCAATTCATAAATATCGGAAAGTCTTTTATTGAACATAGCATATACCTCTTCTTTACTGCAATTATACACCTTTTTTATATAAAAGTCAACAAGGATTTTCAATTGAAAACTTATGACTTTTTACAATTTAATGAAAAAACACTGATTAAATTATGTTTAACAAATTTAATCAGTGTTTTAAGTATACCATTTTTCAAATCTTTAATAAAATATATATTATCCAAGTGTATTAAAATATAATTATAATCCTAATAATTGTAATGGAATACTATAAAAATAATAATGACATCCTTGTAATTTTATCCAATCTAATACATCCTTATATTTACGATGGTTTGAAAACCAATCATTTAAAACATATATGTATTCGACAGTATACAATATTTGATTTGCCAAACGATTATAATGCCACTTTTTAAATGCACAAGTTTGAAGCTTTTCATCAACAGATCCATAGCAATTCTGAAACTTTTTTTCTATTATATAAATTTTATGATTTTGTACATTGATAAACGCATCATCTGGAAGTAATATCTGAGAGTTAACATCAAGATCAACATTATTATCTTTCAGACATTTGTTAAAATCATGTTTTTGTAAACAATAACCACGCCGTGTACCGTTGGAATCTGATACTTCTCCATTTGGCTCCACATAATATCCACTGTTATTTAAAGCTTCTTTCAAAGATGTTTGTTGTTCAAATAGTAATCCATTAGCATTGGTGTTAGCACCACCGCCATGTGTATTCGGTTTATTCACTATTTTATTTACCTCACTTTAAAATTATTTGTAGTTTTATTATATCAAATCGCACATAAACTGTCAATGCTTTTTGTGATATTTTTTTATTTTATTTAATACATAATATATTAATAATTACTGATTAATAATTCGTTTAAAGTTCCACGTTCTGAGCCTTTGCTATTAATCATTCTTGTAGCCTTAATTCTGGTTATATTGAAGTTTCTATAAATATCATCAAAAAAATTATCATTTTCGTCTGTATTCTTAGGGTCTGAATTGCTTGCCAGTATTTTAGCACCTTTTTCAGACATACATTCTGTAAACTTAGAAAGCTGTATTTGCTGTTCGTCACCGAATACTGTTTTAGAATAAGAAGTGAAACGAGATGTTTCGTTTAATGGTCTGTACGGAGGGTCAATATATACAAAAGTACTGCTGTCAATGAAATCAGTACAATTACTGTAATCACCGCACCTTATTATAATATTTTGAAGCAAATTGCTTATAACTCTTAAATTATCAGAATCACATATAAGCGGTTTTTTATATGAACCTATAGGGACATTATATAATCCTTTACTGTTCACACGATAAAGACCATTAAAACAAGTCTTATTAAGAAATATAAAGAGTACAGCCATAGCTACATCATTAATGTTATTTTTAATTCCTTCGTTGAATTTATCACGTTGTATATAAAAATATTCTTTTCGTTTATTCTTGTCCATACGCCAAAATATTTCCTGCATATCAAATAGATGGTTTATTATATCTTCAGTATTGTCACGTATATGAATATAAGTATTGATAAGTTCAGGATTGATGTCATTTATCAGAATTTCTTCAGGCTTAAAGTTTGCAAGAACGTCAAACAATACAGCTCCACCGCCGACGAAAGGCTCACAATATTTTTTTATATTTTCGGGATATTTGCTCCTGATTATATTCAACAGCTGATTTTTACCGCCCGCCCATTTTATAAATGGCTTAACTGTTTTTAACATATGTTTCTCCTTATATCTGTTCAAACAGTTCCGGCGGATATATATAATCTTCACCGCTGTCGTCTATAATACGAAACCAATTCTTTTCAGTAAAAATAACGTTGTATATTTTGTTGTGGGTAAGCATTAGAGATTTAGTTTCACCGATATATCGTACAAGTTTTATTTCATTGAAGAATTTATTTCCTCGTGAAGTGTTAAGATTTTCAGGCAATATATTATATTTCTGTCTGAATATTTCAAGGACTTCCGACAAAGTTTCATATACTTCAAAATGTTCATTTATTTCGGGATTGTCATAATCTTCATTGTCAAGAAACATTTCCTGAATACATATGGCATAATTATTATTTACTTTCTTTATTACGTGTTTATGCACAAATGTTCTTCCGTCACGTTTCTTAAATTCCTCAATGCCGACTTGTTTTCCGTTTTCGATTTTATTTATAAGTTTTGTTTTGTCCATTAAAAAAATCTCCTGATATGAAATATTTATTATTATTTTATCATGAATGATTTTTATTGTCAATAAAAAAACGGCTGATTTTTCAGCCGTTGTATTATTTATATTTAATTAGGAAAGTTTTACAGGAACTTTAATATTTTCACCAAGAATATATTGTCTGAGTACGGCAGCGTCTGAATAGCCTACATTACCGTCTCTAAGAATATCTGCACATTTAATCTGCTGAGAATCTAAAGTAATCTGGTTGTTGACATATCTGCAAATAAGGAGGTAATCAAAAGAATCTACCATACCATCGCCGTTTATGTCGCCGGCAACCTGTGGTACTATCTGAAATTCATCGGGGAGGTACTGACCTTCTATGTCGCCGTCTGGTCTTTCGAAAACATCAACTGTTATGAAAAGCTGTTCCCAGTACCAGCCGTTTTCGCTTTCAGGGTCATAAGTAACGCCAACGCCCATATGTGTAAAATCAGGGTTCATTATAGCTGACCACTGGCTCGGAGAATTTTTCCACTGTTCAAAAGTTTCTTCAGGAGTTGCCATACCTGATGCAACTATTTCAGCGGCTGTTGACCATGGTGCTATATCATAATCAACTATTGTTATGAAAGAGTTTCCGCCTATTCTTGCCTGAATGGGATTATTCATACATTCTTCTGCTCTTTCTTCTGCAAGTTCGTTAAGATAAGGTACAGCATATATAGGCTCTAAACCGGATTCTGTTCTTGCTTCATTTACAAGATATACTAATCTTTCTGTCATTGCTGTATAATCGGAGGTTTCGTCAGATGCATTTGTATTGATTGCATTTGCGCTTACTGTCATTATAGCTGCTGCGATAACTGAAACTGCTTTAGTGAATATATTAGTTTTTTTCATAACGATTCCTCCCTGAAAGTATCATCTTTGTTTTTCTGATTATATTTTATCATTTATTGAGAATTTTTTAAACTCTTAAAATCAGTGATTTTACTGTATTTTTTAGATTTTTTTTATGGGTTTTTTTGTTTCCCTTACTGTGATTATATTCTAACATGGAATGCGCATTTTTTGAACAGTCAAAACGGGATATTTTCCCGTGAAAAAAAGACAAAAAAATCCGGCATACATAGTAAACCGGATTTATATTTTAATTTATGAATATAAGAGAAAACTCCGCACCTTTTCCAACCTCACCGAAAGCCTTTACTTCACCGTTATGACGTTTCATAATGCGGCTTACGAGGGCAAGACCTACACCGCTACCCTCAAATTCTTCTTCTGAATGAAGTCTCTGAAAAACCTGAAATAATTTGTTTGCATACGCCATATCGAAACCGTCACCGTTGTCTTTTATCTTTATAATGCGGTTATTCTGAGTGACGTGACCGGTCACTTCAATGATGGCTTTTTTCTTTTTGGCGGTATATTTTATAGCATTCTGTAGGAGATTTTTTATAATAATCTGAATAAGTACGGGGTCGCCCTTTATTTCGGGGAGTTTTCCGCATTTGAGTTTAACATTACGTTCAGGGCAGAGGTCATGCAGGTCTTTAAAAGTGGTTTCAATAATTTCCTGAATATTTACCATAGTCATACGTGGAGTTATATTGCACATCTTTGAAAAATCAAAAAGCCTTTCAATCATGGTTTTTGTCTGAGTTGATTTTGAAGTAATCATTTCCATTATATTTTTCACGTCATCAGACTGATTGTCACCGAGTTCACTTGCAAGCATTTCGATAAGCATATTTATTATATTGAATGGTGCTTTTAAGTCGTGTGATACGGCAGAACAAAATAAATTCAGTTCATTGTTAGCGTCAGCAAGTTCTTTCTGCTGTCGGGAAATCTGTAAATGCGTTTTTACACGGGAAAGATATTCTTCTTTTATAAACGGTTTCTTGACGTAATCACAGCTTCCGAGTGAAAAACCCTGCTGGATTATTTCCGGACTTGTTTCAGCCGTAAGGAAAATAACCGGTATATTTTTTGTACGTGGGTCTTCCTTGAACATACGGCACAACGTCAGACCGTCTATGTCGTCCATCTGAATATCAAGCATAATAAGGTCAGGTATTCTTTTTTCAAGAAATTTCATGGCAGCTTTACCACTTGTTGCCGCAAATACCCTGTAACCCTCCGCTCTCAGAATAGTTCCGGAATAGGCTATGTGGTCGGGCATATCGTCAACGACAAGAATTTCAGCATAATTAATAGTCATTTTATCTGTCTCCTTAACGTCCGTCAAGTCTTGCCTTGAAACGTGATGGTGTTTCGCCGGTTATTTCCTTGAAAATCTTTGTGAAGTAGTCTACAGAAGCATAACCCAGTATATCGCTTATTTCGTATGCCTTATAGTTTCCGGTGCGGAGTAGTTTTATAGCATAGGCGACTTTTATTCTTGAGTAAACTTCATTGAAAGTCATATTGAAATGCTTTTTGAAAATTTTTCCGAAATAGTCTTTACTGTAACCCTGTTCTACTGCAATATCGTCAATGGTGAATACTTCACCGAAATGCTTTGAAAAATACGACGCACAATTATGTACAAACGGGCTTGAATCGGGGTCAATTTCAAGCTGTCTGAAGACTTCCAATACAGATTCATCAATTTTTTCTTCCTGTGCTGTTGCTTCAATGTGTTCTTTAAGACGTCCCAGAACCTGTGCCAATTTCTTTTCATCAACGGGTTTAAGCAGATAATCGAAAGCTCCTAAAATAAGTCCCTGACGTGCGTATTCAAATTCATCATAGGAACTTGCAAATATAACGGGTATCTTATTATCACTTGCCGCAAGTTTGCGGAGCATTTCTATACCGTCGACAAACGGCATTCTTATATCCGTGAAAATAAGGTCAAAAGTATGTTTTTTCAGGATTTCAAGAGCGTCCTTGCCGTTGCTTGCCTGTTTTGCGATAGTAAAACCGCATTCTGTCCATGTTTTCATTTTTGAGTAAATAAATCTGAGTGTTGAATCATCTTCAACTAAAAGTACATTATACATAAATTCCCTCCATATTTTCGGAAATCCACAGAAAATCATATTTCATGACAGCTTTTTCAAGTTTTCTGAATATTTCATTTTCCATATTTCCGGAAAAAGTCTGTTTGTTTTCGGCGAAAATATCCACGGCGGATATGTCAAATTCCGTGCATAGTTCAAAAAATTCTTCCCATATTTCCCTGAAACTTTCACGGACAGGTACAGCACGGGTTGTCTCCGATGTGAGACAGGATTTCAATTCTGCAATGGTTTTATCCCATATTTCCTCGAAAGTGTCGAAACTGTCTGGATAGTCTTTTTTCAGTTCGCTGCTTATACGGCATGAAATGCTATAAAGTTTCTTACAGAAAAGATTTCCGGAAATACCTATTATATTATGCAGAATCTCACGGGCTGGGAGATACTTTCCTGAAAAGATGTATTTTCCTAAAAGTTCGCAATCATTTTCATGGGCGGAAAGGAACTGTTTTATAAGTCTCTGGACTGCCTCGGCGTCATTGAAGACGGCATATAGCGAATCATAATCAAAATACTTGTCAGACATTTTGTTTTCACTGGAAATAGTATGTATATTCAGATACTTCTGCAAAAGTTCCTGAAGTTCGTCCGGCTGTATGGGCTTGGAAAGATATGCGTCTATTCCGTTTTCATTGAGTTTACGTTCAACTTCTGAAAGTTCGTCGGCAGTAAGTGCGGCAATCGGTACGGATTTATTGAACTGCCGTATAAGCCTTGAAGCCTCGTAACCGTCCATTTCCGGCATATGAATATCCATGAATATCATGAAGAAGTCCTGTTCTTCTGCCATTTTAACGGCTTCCGCACCGCTTGTGGCTGTTCTTACGGTTATTCCGTGACTTTCAATCATCATCTTTTGAATTTCCATATTTATTTCATTGTCATCAACAAGAAGAATTTCCATATAAAATCATCTCCGTTCATGGTTTATAATATAATTATACTTATTATGGCGGTTTTGTCAAGAAAATTGTTTAAAAAAAAGGGGTTGAAAAATAAAGAATAATGTTTTATAATATAAACATAATATTTTTTGGGACAGGAGTAATTTTTATGAAAAAGAAACTGAAAGTTATGTTACTGATTTTTCTTGGATTTTTAATCATAATGGCTACAGCAGTCATGATGTTCAGGTATATGAACGAGCGTGTAAATGAACTTAATCACGAAACTGTACAGGACGTGGGATATACATATCTTTCAGCGCTTACAGCCGAAACGGTAAATCATTCACGGACGTATTTCAGCAGTAAATTTGATAGTCTTGACCAGATTATTGATGCTGTAGAGGGTATGGAGCTTGACGGGGAATATATAAAGTCTGAAATCGAATCGGGTGCAACTTATATAGCAATGCTTACGGAAGACGGCGAAAGAGTTACATTACGTGGCGACGATACTTTTAAACCGCTTGACAAGGAAAGTTTTGATTATACTATTGAACATGAAGAAGATAAGGTTATACTTGTTGAAAATGATAAGAATAACAGAATGATTGAAATGGTAAATACACGTAATTTTGAACTGGGAGGCACAAAATATAAAGCTCTTATGTGCGGCATACACCCTGATACGCTTAATACTGTTCTCAATCTTTTTTACGGTGAAGAAATGGTTTATTCATTTGTTATCAGACAGGCAGATACCGCTTTTGTTGTACGTAATGAAAATGCTGATACAGATACTTATTTCCAGCGTATCAGCAGAATGTATGAAGATTATGATGGTATGGTTGCAGAAGATTATATAAATCAGATAGGCGAAGCTATGTCAAAGAATGAAACATATCATTCAGCTTTTATGATAGACGGTGACTTGAGAATGCTTTATGCAAGACCGTTTTCATATTCCAACTGGTATCTTGTTACATTTATGCGTTACAATGAAATAAATCAGATAATTGACACAAACAATGCAAAAATCAGTGATATATTCAATATGTGCCTTGTTGGACTTTTTATAGTCTTTATTGCGGTATTTGCAGGATATGCAACGTTTTCATATAATCAGATTAAAAAACAAAATGAACTCCGTCGGGTTGCAGTTTCCGCAAACAAGGCAAAAAGTGAATTTCTTTCCAATATGAGCCATGATATAAGAACGCCTATGAATGTTATCATAGGAATGACAGATATTGCCGCCTCAAATATTGACGATAAACAGAGAGTTCAGGAATGTTTGAGCAAGATAACACGTTCAAGCCATCATCTGCTGTCGCTTATAAATGATGTACTTGATATGTCAAAAATTGAGAGCAGTAAAATGACTCTTTCAATGGTACAGATTTCTTTCCGTGAAAATCTTGAAAACGTTGTAACTATGATACAGCCACAGATTAACGCAAAACATCAGAATTTCAACGTATATATAAATAGCATCATTTCTGAAGATGTATATTGTGACAGCTTGCGTCTCAATCAGATACTTATAAATCTTCTGTCAAACGCCGTCAAGTATACACAGGTGGAGGGTGATATTTCACTTACGCTTACACAGGAAAATTCACCAAAAGGTGAAGATTACGTCAGAAATCATATTTACGTCAAGGATAACGGCATGGGTATGACAGAAGATTTTGTAAAGGTGATTTTTGAAAGTTTCGTCCGTGAAGACAGAAAACGTGTTACCAAAGAAGAGGGAACGGGTCTTGGTATGGCTATAACTAAACATATCGTTGATATAATGGGCGGTACTATAGAAGTTAAAAGCCGTGTGAACGAAGGAAGTGAATTTCATGTTACGCTTGACCTCAAAAAAGGCGATACTGATATGAATAATATGGATTTGGAGGGTCTCAAAGTACTTGTCGTCGACGACGATGAAGAATTATGTCAGACAGCTATGCAGTCGCTTAAGGAAATAGGTGCATTTCCGGAATACGCCACAAGTTGTGAAGAGGCAGTTGAAATGGTAAAAGGCAGCTCAGATAAATATGACGTCATACTTGTTGACTGGCATATGCCGGAATCTAATGGTGTTGAGACTACAAAGAAAATAAGAGAGTTTACAATTGATGATATGCCGATAATCCTTATATCTGTATATGATTTGAGTGAAGTCGAAAGTGAAGCAAGGGGAGCAGGTATAAACGGATTTATTTTAAAGCCTCTTTTCAAATCCACGTTGTTTTTCGGAATAAAACAGTACATGGGAAGTGAAGTAATTGAAGAAATTCCGGACAATGAAATAACTTTTGATGGCGGAAAAGTTCTTCTTGCTGAAGACAATGAACTTAATGCCGAAATTACTACAGATATTCTCACAGAAGCCGGTTTTGAAGTCGACTGGGCGGAAAACGGTCGTGTATGTGCGGAAAAATTCCAGTATTCAGAAGTAAATCATTACAGGGCTGTCCTTATGGATATACGTATGCCGATAATGAACGGATATGAAGCTACACAGAAAATCCGTTCAATGGAAAGACCAGATAATGATATACCAATAATCGCCATGACCGCCGACGCTTTTGCAGAAGACGTAGCCAAAGCGGCAGAAGCTGGTATGAATGGTCACGTCGCCAAACCTGTTGACGTAAATGCTCTTTTCCATATTCTCAGAAGAGAACTGAATAAACGTGAAAAATAAACAAATTACCGGATTTGAAAAAAATCCGGTTTTTTTATTAAGGTTTTCAAAATAATATAATATAATATATATTATACGCATATAATCTCTTTCCTATTATCCGGAAAAAAAGGGAAAAAATTTCACATTCAGAATACAGAATCAGATAAAAACAGGGGGAATTTTTTTAAATTTCCCCCATATTTTTATTGGTCGTCCCTGAAAGACTTTATTGCATTTACTGTTATTTCGTAATCTTCACGGATTTTTTCCATAAGTTCTGAAACAGTAGATTTATCAGGATTACCGCTTCTTAAAGTTTCGGTCATTATGTGGCTTGGTTCATAAAGCCTTGTAAAAGAAAGATTCTGACAAACGCCCTTTAAAGTATGCGCCGCCATGAAAGCTTCTTTATAGTCATCATTTTCTATTGAAGATATTAACTGCTGATAGCTTTTATCATCAAGAAATTTAAATATAAATTTTATTATCATTGTTTCACGGGGGAGTCTTTTTGAGACGTCATTATAATCACCGATTATATTATAACATTCCTGTAAAGTCAAAACTATGTACCTCCTTTCATGTTTCTATTTTCTTTAAACGGGAAATTTTTCCTATCACTCCGGTATAGTGTGAGTTATTATTTTCCCATAAAGTACGTGCTGTTATAGTTCCGTACATCTGACCTTCCGGTGTATCTAAAATAATACTGCCGTCTGTTTCGGGATTCTGCGGAGTAAGAGTTTTAAGGACAGCCGCAAAATTTTTAACAGATTTATAGTTGAGTATACATTTATCGTTTCCGCCTAAATTGAGAACAGTTCTCCGGCTTCCAAGAAGTTTTGCACCCCATTCAGAAATAATCACAACTGAAGTGCGGCGGTCATAATCAAATTGTAGTTCTTCGGCTTTGGTGGTAAAAAATCTTAATTTTTCACGGTCTTTTTCAATTTGTATCAGAGGGGTGATAATGCCATCACTTTCATCATACTGTATCAGTTCATCAATTATACTTTTAAGTCGTTTTTCCTGAATTTTTTCATTTGAATGTATACAGAGTTCTTTTATAATATCTGCATGACTTTCAGAAAGACACTCCATTAAAAGAGGGCTGAACTGACCACATTCGCCGTTAATAATCATATTGAACGCCTGTTCATGTGAAAAAGCCGTTTTATAACACCGTTCACTTGTGAGTGCGTCGTATACGTCAGCAACTGAGACAACCTGTGCAGAAATAGGTATTTCCTCACCCTTGAGACCATCCGGATAGCCCTTGCCGTCGTAACGTTCATGATGCCAGCGACATATTTCACGTGCGATTTTAACAAGTGGTTCGTCCTGATATACTGATATTTCGTCAAGGAGTGAAGAGCCTATTGTTGTGTGAGTTTTCATTATATTAAATTCTTCCGGTGTGAGACGTGCGGGTTTGTTGAGGATATTTTCCGGAATACCTATTTTTCCTATATCGTGGAGTGAAGAGGCTGTTGTTATCAGTGACATATCACGGGAACTAAGTTTATATTTATCAGTTTTTTCAACAAGTTTCTGTAACAGGACATTTGTTATTGAAAAAATATTCAGTGTATGCATACCGCTTTCACCGTTACGTGATTCAACAATATGACTTAAAATGTTTATCATCATGCTGTTGTTTTTTTCTTTTTCAAAAACCTGCTCCGTGATTATTTCAAGAAGTTTCTTGTGTTTGGCGTGCAGACCAAGAGTATTAGTTACACGTCGGCGGACTACTGCTATATTGAAAGGTCTGCTGATATAGTCAGTTACACCCATTTCATAGGCACGTTCAATGCAGGAGTCATCATTTTCAGCGGAAATCATAATAACAGGAACATCATTTATAATGTGGGTTTCATTCATTACGGCAAGGACTTCAAAGCCATCAGCCTCAGGCATAATTATATCAAGAATCATAAGGTCTATTGAAGTATTATATTCTTTTATAATTTGTATTGCCTGAAGACCATCAGTCGCTTCTATTATGTCAAATTCATTCTGGAGCATATCTATAAGAATTTCACGATTCATGGTACAGTCATCAACAATAAGAATTTTTTGTTTTTTCTTTTCCGGCATTATACATCTTCCTTTTCATAGCAGAATTTTTATGCTGATATAATTGTAACATATATCTGAATTTTTTTCAATATGTTTTCAGGATTTTTTATGTCGGAAAATACAATAAAATTTATTTACAATACAGATATATTGTTGACAGTTTATATACAATATGATATAATATGTATATTATTATGGCATTTTATTACAAAAGGAGATTTTATTTATGAAAATAATACACTTATCTGATTTGCATATAGGAAAAAGATGGTTTAACCGTGATATGAATGAAGACCAGAAATATATACTCCATCAGATTACGGAAATTATTTCCGGAAACAAGCCCGATGCCGTTGTTATAGCCGGAGATATATATAATACAAGTGCGCCGACTTCCGACGCCGTGGAACTTTTTGACTATTTTATTTCCGAACTTTCCGCAAAAGTTCCCGATACTGAAATTATGATAATCAGCGGAAATCACGACAGCACAAAACGTATTGATATGTTCCGAAAAATTTTAAACGTCCATAAAATACACATGATAGGCAAGCCACCTGTACTTCCGGACGAATATATAGAAAAAATAACACTCACCGACGAATACGGAAATATTAATTTTTATCTTCTGCCGTTTATAAGTCCGGCTATGGTGAACCGCATTACTGGTACGGACGAAAACGGAAAGAATCTGTCATATAATAAGGCAGTCTGTATGATGATTGAACGTGAAAACATTGACACCAACGAAAGAAATATACTTGTAAGCCATCAATTTTATATGCCGTCCGGACATGACCCGAAAAATGCTGAACGTATGGAATCCGAAAGCATAAAAATCGGAAATATTGATGTCGTCTATGCGGATATTCTTGAAAGATTCGATTACTGTGCATTAGGTCATATACATAAGCCTATGAAAGTAGGTAGTGAATATATCCGTTATTGTGGTACTCCGATAGCGTATTCAATAAGTGAGGCAGGACAGAAAAAAGGCGTTGTAATGGTTGAACTCAATGAAAAGGGAAGTATAAATACTTCTGTCATACCTCTTGAACCGCTCCGGAAAGTCCGTATAATAAAAGGTACTTTTGAAGATGTCATTTCACAAGGGTGCAGCGATTATGTCAGCATTGTGCTTACTGAAAAACCGGAAGTCACAGACGTTGCCGGAAAGCTGAATGAAAAATTTCCGTATCTTCTTGAAGTTCATTACAACTATAACAACCGTTTTGAAAAGTCTGAAAAAAAAGAGGCGGATATAAGTAAGAGTGTATTTGAACTCTGCACGGAATTTTTACAGAACGTCAGCACGGAAGAAGAAGAAATATTACAGGATATTATAAACAGCATTCAGGGAGGTACTGAAAAATGAAACCTTTAAAATTGACTATTCAGGCTTTTGGTTCTTATGGTGGAAGAACTGAAATAGATTTCACCAAACCGGAACAGAATTTATTTATTATAACAGGCGATACAGGTTCAGGAAAATCAACGATTTTTGACGCTATCATTTTTGCGCTCTATGGTGAGGCAAGTTCAGACAGCAACAGGAAAGACGGTACGGAATTACAAAGCCAGTACGCCGGATATAAAACTGAAAGTTTTGTGGAACTTGTATTCACGGAAAAAATCGGTACGGTTGTATCTGAATATATCGTCCGTCGTGAACCTCAGCAGTTCAGAATTGGTACACGTTCTAAAAAATTACAGCTGGAAAGCTCTAAAGTCACACTACTTATGCCCGACGGTACACAGCTCCGTCAGGACGAGGCAAAGAAAAAAATAAAAGAAATAGTTATACTTGAAAAAAAGCAGTTTATGCAGGTATCGATGATAGCACAGGGCGAATTTTCAAAATTTTTGCGGTCAAAATCAAGTGAAAAGAAGAAGATTTTCAGAAAAATTTTTGATACGGAAATTTATGACAAAATTGTAACAGAACTTCTTAAGTCTTTCAGGGAAAAGGAAAAAGAAAAATCTGAAGCGGAAAAAACTTGCCGTGATGATTCAAAACATATAAGCATACCGGCAGACTGTCTGCATATGGCTGGTTTGAGGGAAAAATTTGTCAGCGGTGAAGGTTCTGTTGATAATTTTGTTGATACGCTGGAATTTTTCTGTGATGATATGGAAAAACGCAGAGAGTCGGCAGAAAAAGAGTATAAAATTTCTGTTGCAGATTTTGAAAAGAAAAAAGATGATTTTAAATCGGCACGGGGACTTACTGAAATATTCACAAAACTTGCTGAACTTGAAAAATCTTTACCGGAACTGAAAAACGAATATAACCGTACTTCTACAGAGGAGGAGCAGGCAAGAGAAGAAAAAGATGCAGCAGTCCGGAATTTTGCACAGACTGAATCCGAAATAAATTCATGTCTTGAAAAATTAAAGAAACTTGATAAAATAAAAAAAGAACTTGATGTCAAAAAAAGTTCAGCAGTCAGATTTAATGCTATGATTGAAAAAATCAATAATATAATTTCAGAATGTGAAGTGAAAATTTCCGGTTATGAAAAAATAATTGAAGAACATTCCGGCGCTGAAAAAATTTTCTATGAATGGCAGAAAAAAGAATCTGCTTGTGAAGCCGTTGCGGACGCTTACAGAAAAATTCACGCACAGAAGAAATTTATTTTGAAATCACGTCAGGAATATGAAACCGCAGGCCGTGAATATAATGAAAAATTTATTGAATATCAGACTAAATATAAAGCCTTTCTGGATTTGCAGGCTGGCATTATCGCAAGAGACGAACTCCGTTCCGGTGAACCTTGTCCGGTCTGTGGTTCACGTGAACACCCCTCACCGTGCAGAATACCGGCAGAATACATAAATCTTGACAGCCAGACTATAGAAAAACTTAAAAATGAAGTTTCCAGTCTTGATGTATATCAACAGGAAAAATCCCGCAAGGCATATACGGAAAAAAAATTACTTGACGAATACACCGAAATATTCAAGCAGAAATGGGAAAAATTCCGTGAGGTTATGCCGGAAATACCAGTAATAAACGCTGAAAATGTCGTCAATACAATAGCGGATTTAAGAAACGGAATAATTGCAGACGGTAAAAATTTAAAGAAAAATGTTGATAAATATAATACCGCCCGTGAAGTTCTGGACAGCGAAAAAAATAAAAAGGAAAAATATATTTCCGAACTGAATAACGAAAAAATAAAACTTTCTGTCATAATTTCAGATATAAAAAATCTTGAAAATCAACAGGAAGATATTTCCATAGAAAAACTCCCGTACCCTGATGAAATTTCGGCACGGACGGCGCTTGAAACCGCACGTAATATGCGTGACAATAAAAAGACAGTCTATGATTATACAGTACAGAAACTCAGAAACACCGAAAATAAACTTACTATGACAGACACTCTTATAAAAAAGTATCGGGAAGAAATTCAGGGGAGAAGTTGTCCGGATATTTCAGCATTGCAGAACGCTATGAAACTTTCCGGTGAAAAAGCCCTTAAATCACAGAATAATTTCAATACATATGTAAATATATGTCAGAATAATAAAAGAATATATCAATCATTGCTTGAACAGTCCGCCGGAATACGTAATATAATTGCAGAATATGAAAAATACAGCGGTCTTTATAAAAGGCTTGCGCCATCGAAAGAAGATAACGACAATACCGGTCTTGAGGCATGGGTACAACGTTTTTATTTAAACAGGATTCTTGATGACGCAAACGAATATTTTAGAAAAATGACTTCCGGACAATTTGAGTTATGTCTTGACGACAGCAAGGGTGGTGGTGAACACGGTCTTGATATATTCGTATATTCAGCGGATACCGGCAAAAAACGTGAAGTACGTACTCTTTCCGGTGGAGAAACTTTCATAGCCGCATTGGCTCTTGCCCTTGGAATGTCTGAACAGATACAGAAAACAACGGCTGTTGTCAATACTGATGTAATGTTCATTGACGAGGGGTTTGGCTCTCTTGATGAAAGTTCAAGAAATCAGACTATAAACGTCCTTAAAGAAATGGCAGAGGGCAACAGGCTTATCGGAATTATTTCGCACGTTACCGAAATGAAGCAGGAAATTGACAGTCAGCTTTATGTGACAAAAGATAATAACGGCAGTCATGTCCGCTGGATAATGAACTGATTTTTTAAGTAAAATAAACTGTTATTTTTAACAAAAAACAAGTCTTATATTTGTGCAGATATACAGAAATTTCAGCATAATTGTAAAAAAATATGGTAAACTCTTGATTTTTCATACAAATCAATCTATAATTAAAATATAAATTATGTTCGGAGGATAACTTGAAATGGGTTTAAAATTTTTAAATAAGGCAGGTGCTTCCATTATGGCGGCAGCTATGCTTATAAGCGGAACTGCTGTCATGAATACCGGCACAGCTCTTGCAGAGGGAAAAAAATATGAATTTGAAGACGCTAAAATCAGCGGTGATGTGACCATTGAAACAAGTGCAGACGCAAGCGGCGGAAAAATGCTGAAAATGGCAGATACCGGAACTATTGAACTTAAATTCAATATCGAAAAAGACGGCGTTTATAATCTTATGATTTACTGTGGTGGTATCGGCGGTGCTAAACAGCAGAATCTTAAGATAGACGGCGTTTCACAAGGAGCTTTAGGTATTCCGGAAAGCAAGGGTTTTGAGGCTGTAAAGGTCTCGTCCGTAAAACTCAGCAAGGGCGAACACACTTTAGTTATTGAAAAGTCATGGGGCTGGTCAAATTTTGACTATCTTTCAGTTGAAGAGGCTGTACTTACACCCATAACCGCCACACAGACTACAACGTGTGACGCCGACGCTACCAAAGAAACTAAAAATCTTATGTCTTATCTTGCAAGTGTATACGGAAATAATATAATATCCGGTCAGCAGGAAATATATCAGTACGGACATGGCGGAAATTTTGAAGTTGAATTTGACTATCTTGAAAAACTCACCGGAAAACTTCCGGCAATAAGAGGTTTTGACTTCCTTAACTGTGCTAATATTCTTTATGGTTCGGAAGACGGCACAACCGACAGAATAATTGATTGGGTAAAGAATAAAAACGGCATTGCTACTGCATCATGGCATGTTGTTGTACCTAAGAAAATGGCAGGTTATAAAGTCGGTGACCCTGTAAGTTATGAAAATTCAACATATTCCGTAAAAAATCTGGACGGCAGTGAGGCGTCTGATTTTGTTACTTCAAACGTTCTTAAAGAGGGCACTGTAGAACGTGAATATTATCTTACGGCTTTAGGCGCACTTGCTGAACAGATTCAGAAACTTCAGGACGCTGGTGTACCAATTATTCTCCGTCCGCTCCATGAAGCTGAAGGCGGTGGCGGTGAGAATGGTTCATGGTTCTGGTGGGGCAAGGAAGGCTCTAAGGTTTACAAGGAACTCTGGAAACTTACTTATAAAACCCTTACAGAAGATTACAATCTTCATAATATCATTTGGGAATGGAACAGCTATAACTTTGATACTTCTGCTGACTGGTATCCGGGTGATGATATGGTTGATATTATTGGCTATGACAAGTATAACTGTACAGTATATCTTGAGGAAAACGACTGGCAGCCGACACTTGTCCATAATGATAGTGCAATAGGTTCTACTTTTTATGGAATCATGGAAAAGTACAAAAGTGCAAAAATGGTTGCTATGGCTGAAAATGACAGTTTTTCAAATGTTGAAAACCTCACGTCTGAAAAAGCCGGCTGGCTGTATTTCTGTACATGGTATGACGGCGATTCAGATAGCATAAACTTCCTTTCAAATCCGATTTTTAATACAGAAGAAGATACTATTAATATGTATCAGAGCGAATATTGCATTACACTTGACAAACTTCCGGCAGACCTCTATTCAAGTGAGGCAAAGCCTATACAGACTACTACAACAAACGGTAATGGTTCATCTTCAACAACTACAACCACAACTGCTACTACCGGCAAGGGCGACAATTTCAAATTTGAAGTAAAATCATATACGATTGAACTTCCTGACGATAAAAGCAAAACATTTACAGTTAAAATCAAAGGCGTACCGACAGCCTCTATCGGTGGAGCTTTGGGTTACAGCAACGGACCTACTCCGGATGACTGGGTAAATATTGAATGGAAAGAAAATGCTGATAAAAACGGAGACCTTGAATTTACAATTGACATTTCTGAAATTCCGGAAGATATCAAAGAGGCAGAGCTTCAGATTTGGTGGTCAAATGTATGGAACGCTGAAACAAAAACTTCCACGGACAAAGATTGTAATATGACATGGTATTCCTTTAAAGATACTCCAAGTGGTGTTATCGGCGACGCTAACGGCGACGGAAAACTTTCTGTTGCAGACGCTGTACTTATAATGCAGGTTCTTTCAAATCCGGATGAGTTTTCACTCTCTAAGGAAGCTGCTGAACTTGCTGACGTTGTCGACAAGGGTGACGGTATCACAACAATGGATGCACTTGCTATACAGATGGTTGATATAAATCTTATTTCAGCCACTGACCTTCCTATAAGTTCTGCTGATTTACAGTCATGATTAAATAAAAAACTGCCGGACTTTAAAAAATCCGGCGTTTTTTTCTGATTAACAGTTCTTTTTAAATTCTATAAATTCTTCATATGTTCCCTGACGGTCAATGCAGCCGTCGGGTGTGATTTCGATAATACGGTTTGCGGTAGTCTGTAAAATTTCGTGGTCATGTGAAGCAAGCAATACAACACCCTTAAAGTTGATAAGACTGTTGTTAACAGCGGTAATGCTTTCCAAATCAAGATGGTTTGTTGGTCTGTCAAGTATAATTGCATTAGAGCCGAAAAGCATCATTCTTGAGAACATACAGCGGACTTTTTCGCCACCGGAAAGAACATTGACGGGCTTGTATACATCGTCACCGGAGAAGAGCATTCTTCCGAGGAAACCACGGAGATATGTTTCTGTTTCGTCCTTTACGGAGTACTGTCTTATCCAGTCGAGTATTGATAACTGACAATCATTGAAATATTCAGAATTATCAACCGGCATATATGAAGTGGTCACTGATACACCCCACTTGAAACTTCCGGAATCAGCTTTTTCTTCTTCCATAAGAATTTTAAAAAGCATTGTTATAGCCTGTTCACTCTCACCGATAAAAGCAACTTTGTCATTACGTCCAAGTGTGAAACTTACATTATTAAGTAGCTGAACACCGTCGACAGTCTTTGAAATTCCGTCAACCTGTAAAATATCCTTGCCGAGTTCCCTGTCCATGTCGAAAGCTATGAACGGATAGCGTCTGCTTGATGCCGGCAGTTCCTCAACAGTGAGTTTTTCAATAAGTTTCCGGCGTGATGTAGCCTGATTTGACTTTGATTTATTTGCGGAAAAACGTGCGATAAATTCTTTAAGTTCCTTGATTTTTTCTTCATTTTTCTTGTTCTGCTGTTTAATCATACGCTGAATCATCTGACTTGATTCATACCAGAATTCATAGTTTCCGACGTACATTTTAATTTTATTGTAATCAATGTCGACTATATGGGTGCAGACGTTATTTAAAAAATGTCTGTCATGCGATACGACTATAACAGTACCGAAATATTCAGCAAGAAAACCCTCAAGCCATTTTACTGCATCAATATCAAGATGGTTGGTCGGTTCGTCAAGCAGAATAATATCAGGATTTCCGAAAAGTGCTTGTGCAAGAAGTACCTTTACTTTTTCGTTACCGGAGAGTGATGACATCTGAGAGTACATAATATCTTCCGGAAGTCCTAAGCCCTGTATGAGTTTTGAGGCGTCGGATTCAGCTTCCCAGCCGTTGAGTTCAGCAAATTCCCCCTCCAGTTCGGCAGCTTTTTCGCCGTCTTCGTCCGTAAAATCCTCTTTTGCATAGAGTGCATCTTTTTCCTGCATAATCTCGTAGAGACGTGCATTTCCCATTATCACGGTATCAAGTACTGAATATTCATCATATGCAAAGTGGTCTTGTTTCAGAACGCTTAAGCGTTCTTCCTTAGGAATAATAACCTCTCCTGAGGCTGCCTCAAGTTCTCCGCAGAGAACACGCAGAAATGTTGACTTTCCTGCTCCGTTAGCACCGATAACACCATAGCAGTTGCCGTTGGTGAATTTCAGATTTACGCTCTTGAAAAGAACAGAACCGCCAAACTGTACGCTTACATCATTTACAGTAATCAAATTAAAAACCTCCAATAAAAATAGTTACTGAATAATTATAGCACATAAAAATATTTCTGTAAAGTTAAAAATGTGAAAATTTTTTCATATTAAATTAAGATTATTTTAAGATTGGAAA
The DNA here is from genome assembly GCA_023665275.1 of Alistipes senegalensis. Lineage (GTDB taxonomy): Bacteria > Bacillota > Clostridia > Oscillospirales > Ruminococcaceae > Ruminococcus. The sequence goes on from JAMPEF010000016.1 coordinate 22,806, forward strand.
TTTATAATAAATATAAATTCAAGAATACTACAGAAGGAGTTGAAAAAATGGCAATAAATACTTTTGCAAGAAAAGAAATCAAGTTCATGCTTGACATGAATCAGTATCATAATCTTATGGAAACTTTGCAGATATATATGAACCCTGATAAATTCTGCATCGGTGGTAAGGAATATGGTATATACAATATCTATTATGATACACCCGACGACTATCTTATAAGAGAATCTCTTGCAAAGCCATATTATAAGGAAAAAATAAGACTAAGGAGTTATTATTCTCCGGCGTCTACGGATTCTCTTGTTTTCCTTGAAATCAAAAAGAAAATCGGTGGTATAGTCACAAAGCGCCGTGTTTCAATGACGCTTGCCGAATCTGACGAATATTTCCGTACACGTAAAAAGCCAAAGACCGACAAATACATAACACAACAGGTTTTCAGGGAACTTGATGTATTTCTTGATATGTACCCCGTTTCACCGAAACAGTATATAAGCTATCAGCGTGAAGCTTTTTTTGGAAAAGATGACCCTGATTTCCGTCTTACTTTCGACCGGAAACTTACTGAACGCCGTTACGATTTAAGTCTTGACTATGAAAGTTACGGCAATCAGATTATTGACGAGGGTCACAGGCTTATGGAAGTAAAAGTGGGAAATGCCGTTCCGGAATGGCTTATAGAAAAACTTTCGGAGCTGGGAATATATAAAATCAGCTTTTCAAAATATGGCAGAGCCTATCAGAATTTTGTGAAAGCCGGTATAGAATCGCATAAGAATATTTATTCCGGCATAACTATGACTACAAATAATAATATACTTATCAACAGGAGTGTGTAAAAAAATGTTCAATAATGTAATAGCAACCCCCGGAAATGTAACAGCACCGGAATTTTTCATATGTGTAGGTGCGGCACTGATAATGGGTTTTCTGATAAGTCTTTTATATATGGCGACTCACCGCAAGGAAGGTTACTCACAGAGCTATGTTTTCACAATGATAATGCTTCCCACAATCGTGGCGCTGATACTTCTTCTTATAAATACGACGGCAGGAGCTTTAAGCCTTGCAGGAGCTTTCACACTTGTGCGTTTCAGAAGCGTTGCCGGTGACCCGAAAGACATCGCATATATATTCTTTGCAATGGCAGCCGGTACAGCGTGCGGTATAGGTTGTGTGGGCTATGCGGTAGTTTTCTTTGTAATTCTCGGACTTATACTTTTTGTACTTAGTCAGATTAATTTTGGCGGTTCTAAGAAAACCCATATGACATTGAAAATAACAATTCCGGAAAATCTCGACTATCAGGGTGTTTTTGAACCGGTTCTCAACAAGTATACTGATTTCCACCGCCTCCGCCGTGTAAAGACAACAAATTTTGGTACACTTTTTGAACTTATCTACAGTGTTGACGTTCCGGACAGTTGCGACCAGAAAAAATTCATTGACGAACTCCGTACACTCAACGGCAACATGAATATAAATCTGATATTCTTCAGATACGATGACAAAATTTACGAAAACTGACTATCTTCTTTTTCCCTCTCTTAGTATCAGACCATACACATGGTCTGATACTTTTTTGATTATATAATTATATTTATTACTTTATTAACATAAAGTTAAGTTAAAAAACAAGTCAAAATTATACAAAAAAGTATTATTTTATAGTTTTTTACATAATAATGAATTTACAATCTTGCTTTTTTGAGTTATAATACATACAGCAAATGTAAATATTGGTATTCAGTATCAAGTGTCATTCCCTCTCATGTGCTTGATACTGAATATTAATTCAGTTATTTCATTCCTCTTGAACATCTCCGAGGAAATGGATTAAAACAGTTGCTTGCCACAGATTTTTAGTTGATACCTATAACTAACCCCCTTTCAATATTTTTTCATGTTTTCTATTTGATTTCCGTCTTTTGCATAGGACGCTAATTAAGTTGTGTGTTTTTTTGTTTTGCGACTAATTCTGTGGCACGGTTCACAGTGCTGATGATATATCATCTGAACCGCCTTTATTTTATTTTGCTCCTCCCGTGAGGAGCATTTTTTTTAAATATTAAATTCTGTATAAATACCGTCCGGAAGTTAATTATAAAGGAGAATACCAGTGAAAAATTTCACGTTTTCGGAAAACTTTCATGGGACGGTGACAAGGCATATATACAGCCGATAATTATTTATTAAGGAGGAATAAATTATGAATGCAGAAAAATTAACTCAGAAATCTATGGACGCCGTAAGAAAAGCTCAGAGTATAGCCGTTATGCAGTCTAATCAGGTAATAGAACCCGTTCACCTGTTAGCCGGACTTCTTAAGCAGGAAAATGGACTTATTCCACAGCTCCTCAGGAAAATGAACATTGACCCTGATATTTTTGAAAGGGAAACCGACAGAAAAATTAATACACTCCCGAAAGTTACCGGAAGTGGCAGAAGCAGTAATGTCGGTATATCTGTTGAGTGTGACAGAATTATAAATTCTGCTGAAAAAATCGCCTCCGATATGAAAGACGAATTTGTTTCTGTTGAGCATCTGATGCTTGCACTTATTCAGTCCGGAAACAAGGAAGTCACACAGCTTTTCAGTACTTTTAGTATCACCCGTGATGCGTTTCTTTCGGTACTTATGACCGTAAGAGGAAATACCCGTGTTACAAGTGAAAATCCAGAAGAAACATATGATGTTCTTACGAAATACGGTCAAGAACTTGTAGGGCTTGCACGTCAGAACAAGCTTGACCCCGTTATAGGACGTGACGGCGAAATAAGAAACGTTATCCGTATTCTTTCAAGAAAAACAAAAAATAATCCGGTTCTTATTGGTGAGGCAGGTGTAGGAAAAACTGCTATTGCTGAAGGTCTTGCACAGCGTATAGTTGCCGGTGACGTTCCCGACAGTCTCAAGGACAGGAAAGTATTTTCACTTGATATGGGTGCATTGGTTGCCGGTGCTAAATATCGTGGTGAATTTGAGGAGCGTTTAAAAGCCGTCCTGAATGAAATAAAAAACAGCAACGGAAATATTTTACTGTTTATCGACGAACTTCATACAATAGTCGGAGCAGGTAAGTCAGATGGCGCAATGGACGCCGGAAATTTATTGAAACCTATGCTTGCACGTGGTGAACTCCACTGTATAGGTGCAACAACTCTTGACGAATACCGTCAGTATATCGAAAAAGACCCCGCACTTGAAAGACGTTTCCAGCCGGTAATGGTTGACCAGCCGACAGTTGAAGATACCATTTCAATTTTAAGAGGTATAAAAGAACGTTATGAAGTTTTCCACGGTGTAAAGATTCATGATAATGCGCTTATTTCGGCTGCTGTGCTTTCGGACAGGTATATAACAGACAGATTTTTACCGGACAAGGCTATTGATTTAATTGACGAGGCGTGTGCGACTATCCGTACAGAAATGGACTCCATGCCGACGGAACTTGATGTCATTTCAAGAAAAATAGTCCAGCTTGAAATTGAAGAAGTCGCATTGAAAAAAGAAGTAGATAATATTTCAAGGGAACATCTTCAGGAAATTCAGAAAGAACTTGCTGAACTCCGTGAAAAATTCAACAGCATGAAGGCTAAGTGGGAAAATGAAAAAAATGATATTTCCGCTGTACAGAAAATCCGTGAGGAAATTGAACAGATTAACGGTGAAATTGATAGGGCGGAACGTGAATACGATTTAAACAAAGTTGCTGAACTTAGATACGGTAAACTTCCGGAACTACAGAAAAAACTTTCCGAACTGGAACAGAAAGCCGAACATGATACGGAAAACGAAAGACTTCTTCGTGATAAAGTCACGGACGACGAAATAGCTAAAATCGTATGTCGATGGACTGGTATTCCGGTTTCAAAACTTATGGAGGGTGAAAAGGAAAAACTTCTTAATATGGAAAATCTTCTTCATAAGCGTGTTATCGGTCAGGAAGAGGCTGTAACTAAAGTCAGTGAGGCTATACTCCGTTCACGTGCGGGAATACAAGACCCTGACCGTCCGATAGGTTCATTTATGTTTTTAGGTTCTACCGGTGTCGGAAAAACTGAACTTGCAAAGGCACTTTCTGAAATATTGTTTGACGATGAAAAAAATATGATTCGTATTGATATGACCGAATATATGGAAAAATTCAGTGTAAGCCGTCTGATTGGTGCGCCTCCCGGATACGTCGGTTACGACGAGGGCGGACAGCTTACGGAAGCTGTAAGGCGGAAACCATATTCAGTAGTACTTTTCGACGAAATAGAAAAGGCACATCCTGATGTATTCAATATTTTGTTGCAGGTTCTTGACGACGGCAGAATTACCGACTCACAGGGAAGAACTGTTGATTTTAAAAATACAATAATAATTCTTACATCAAATTTAGGCTCTGATTATATTCTTTCCGGTATCAGCGAAAACGGCGAAATTTCAGAGCAGGTGCGTGAAAATGTGGACACACTTTTAAAAACTAAATTCCGTCCGGAGTTCCTCAACAGACTTGATGAAATTGTTTTCTTTAAACCTCTTGCAAAAACGGAAATTTCAAGTATTCTGGATTTAATGCTTGCTGATTTGCGCCGCCGTCTTGATGAAAGACATATAAAACTTAACATCAGCGAAGAGGCGAAGAATTATATCATTGAATGTGGTTATGATGCTACTTTTGGTGCAAGACCCCTGAGAAGATTTATTCAGCGTAATGTTGAAACTCTTGTAGCAAAGAAAATTATCGGCGGAAATTTAAGCGCAGGTGATACAATTGATATAATTCTTGAAGACGGGAAATTATCCGCAGAATAAATTTATAATTTCTGATATTATAAATTAAAATTGGGTGTTTTGAATAAAAATTTTCCCATTTATAGCCGGTTGTAAGGCATTTTGCGGTTTTTTTTCTAATTACTTGACAAATTGAAATAAACGGTATATAATTCTAAATATCACATGATTTGTTTAAATTACGTGAAAAAATAAATTTTTTGAATTTATTTTTATATTTGTTATTAACGGAGGAAAATAAAATGACAAAAACTGAATTAATCAGCGCTATTGCTGAAAAAACAGGTTCTACAAAAAAGAACGCTGAAACCGCTGTAAATGCAATTTTTTCTACAATCACAGAGGAACTCGCTAAGGGCGAAAAAGTTTCTATCGTTGGTTTCGGTACTTTTGAAGTACGTGACCGTAAGGAAAAGCCTGTTATCAATCCACAGACAAAGGAAATGATGATAGCTCCTGCATCAAAGGCTGCTGCTTTCAAGGCTGGTCTCGCTCTTAAGAGTGCTGTAAACAAAACCGAAAGTAAATAATTTTAAGGAGGTCATTTTTATGGCTGGAAGACCAAGAAAAAATGCCGATAATCCTGTAAAACCGGCTGCAAAAAGAGGAAGAAAGCCTAAGGCAGCCGCTGAAGCACTTGTTGTTGAAGAAATAATTACTGAAACTCCTGTGGTTGAGGAAGTTATTGCTGAAGTTCCGGCTGATAAGGCAGAGGAAGCAAAGACAGAAAATACTTCTGAAGAGACTGTTGAAACTGTTGCTGAAGAAGTTCCGGCAGAAGAAGTTAAGCCCGCTGAGGAAGTTCCGAAGCCAAAGAGAAAATATACTAAACGTGCCAAGAAGGTTGAAGAACCCGTTGTGGTTGAAGAACCTAAGCCGAAGAGAAAGTATACAAAACGTGAAAAACCTGTTGAAGCTCCGGCAGAAATTCCGGCAGAGGATACATCTGCTCCGAAGCTTGCGGCATATATTCAGGGTGCAGGCGCTGAAAGGTCTTTTGAAGAACTCTCTGAAATTGCTGTCAAGATGTCAGGCGTAAAGTCTCCTAAGTCAATAAGCCTTTATATCAAGCCTTATGAACATGACGGTATAGCTAAAGTTTACTATGTTGTCGATAACAAGGCAGGTCACTTTAATTTATTCAACTAAAAATTTCTGCGGAAAATTTTTCCGCAGATTTTTTATTTTTTAACAATTCTTTAAGATTATTTTAAGAAATTAAGAATATAATCATAATCATAGAAGCCACAGAGAATAAAGATTCTGTGATAAAAATATCTTTTCAGGAGTATGATTAATTATGAAGAAATCAAATATAAAAAAATTCCTTGCCGGAATTTCTGCATTGTGCGTTATGGCACAGGCACTACCCGTTATCAGTTCTGCCGCCGATGCCACCGTTTACGGAGATGCTAATCTTGACGGAAAAGTAAGCGTTGCCGACGCTGTACTTATCATGCAGGCGCTCTCTAATCCGAATGATTACAAGCTCAGCGAACAGGGGGCAGATAATGCCGATGTCTACAACAGAGGCGACGGCGTAACAACTATGGATGCACTTTCCATACAGAAAATTGATATAAATCTTATTTCTTCTCTTCCGGAAAGCTGGCAGGACGGCGGAGAAACTCCGGTAACAGACAGTACTAAAATTCACCTGAACGGCGACAAAATAACAGTTGACGGCGATTATGCAGAAGTAACCGGTACAACCGTTACTATCACACATTCCGGTACTTTCTATATAGATGGTACACTTAACGACGGTCAGATTAATGTAAACGTTCCCGACGAAACGGCAGACCCTGAAACAGTAAAAATATTCCTGAACGGTGTTAATATCACAGGTAAATCATCACCGGCAATTCTTATCACAAATGCTGAAAATACCTCAATAAATCTTGTTGACGGTACGGAAAACTTTATTTCAGACGGCGACACAGCTTACACCGGTGACAATCTCGGCAGTGCTGTAATTGAGGCAAAAGATGACCTCACAATCAAGGGCGGAACTGGTATTCTTAACGTTACCGCAAACACACAAGACGGAATAGTATGCAATAATGATATTAAAATCAATGGTGGTATAATCAGCGTTACAACTCTTAACGCAACAGATAAAACCGACGCCATAAAAGGTAAGAAATCCGTTACTATGAAAGACGGTACACTTAATATTGATGCAGAGGGCGACGGCTTGAAATCCTCAAAGGGCAGTGTAGCAGTTCAGGGCGGACTTCTTAACATAAAAGCTGGAAATGACGCAATTCAGGCTGAAACAACTATTGATATTTCAGGCGGTACGGTAATTTCAGGCGGTGACAGAGGATTAACAAGCGTTACCGGAACAAATATTACTGGTGGTACTGTAGTTGCAACTGCTACAGATAATCAGACAGATACAGCACTTATGTCCGGTACAACACAGGCTACAATGATTCTCAACTGCATTTCCTCAACTGAAAGTGATGGTTACTGGAAAAAGGCTAATGCACTTACAATTGATGGCGTTGTTGACTTTACAAAATGGGAGAAAAAATATGCTTATGTCGTTATAAGTTCTCCTAAGTTATTAAGTGATTATTCTTATATGTTAAATAATGCTTCAATAGGTGCTAATGCTTCATACGGCACAACTAATTCTACAATATTCAAAATGACTGGCATTGTTACTGTATTCGATAATGTAAATCCTGTTGGAAATGGTTCAATTATTACACCACCGTCCACATCGGATTCTTACACAATTACTCTTAGTAGTACTTCAATTCTTACAGACGCTCCGGCAGACGTTGCAAGTGTTGAAAATAACGTTCTTACTATAAAGAAACCCGCTGTAATGAATGTTTCCGGCGAAAACAAGGGCGGACAGATTGTCATTGACGTTGACAAGACAACATATCCCGACGGTGTTGTGAAACTTGATTTAAACGGTGCAAGCCTTACTAATGAAAGTGTAGCTCCTATATATGTTGCCTCAATCGGTGATGAAGTACAGATTGTCGCAAAAAGCGGAACAGATAATACAATTTCCGACGGAACATCACATACTGATACATACACCGACAGTGACGGAAATGTAAATCAGATTAACGGAGCAATTTTCTCCCGTGATGACCTCAAAATAAAAGGTTCTGGAAATCTCACCGTAAACGGTAATACAGCAGACGGAATTGTTTCAAAGAATGATTTGAAAATCTACAACGGAAATGTTACAGTAAATGCCGTTGACGACGGTGTAAGAGGCAAGGACAGTGTAACAATCGGCAACGATACAGCTACAGACTATTCAGCACTTAAACTGACGATAAATACACAGTCCGGCGACGGTATAAAGTCATCATCTAATGAAACAGGTACAAAAGCATATGGTGTTGTGACTATCAACGGCGGTACTGTTGAAATAAAGTCATATGCTGACGGCATTCAGGCTGAACAGGATTTCATAATGAATGGCGGTGACCTTAATATTTATACATATCAGGGCTCAGGATTTACCGGCAGTGGTTCTACATCTTCCGGCAACACAGGCTGGGGCGGAGGCTTCGGCGGTGGAATGGGCGGTATGCAGGACGGCAATTCCAATAAGACGGATATTTCTGCTAAGGGTATAAAATCTGTAGGAATATACGATACAGCCGGTACAACATGGCAGTCCGGCGGAAATATCACCATTAACGGCGGAAATATTACTATTGATTCTTCTGACGATTCACTTCACTGTGGCGGACAAATGAACATCAATGGTGGTACTTTCAGGCTTTCAAGTGCTGACGACGCACTTCATTCTGACCATGATTTGATTTTAGGCAACGATGGCGGAGCTTACAGCGATTTCAATATTTACGTACCTAAGTGTTACGAGGGTGTCGAGGGCAGAAATATCTATCAGCATAGCGGAACAGTAGTTGTAAAAGCCGATGATGATGGTTACAACGCTGCCGGTGGTGCAGACGGTTCAGGTTCAGGAAATAATACCGGCTGGGGTCAGGGAGGCTTCGGCGGAGGCATGATGGGTGGTTCTTCCGGAAATATCCTTGAAGTTACCGGTGGTATTGCTATTGTACAGTCCGCAAGCGGTGACCATGATGCATTTGATTCAAATGGAAATATTACAATTTCTGGTGGTGTCGTAATCGCAAACGGTAATGAAACTCTTGACTGTGACGGCACAAAAAATACTTCAGGTGGTACAATTGTGGAGGTTTCTTCACGTTCTTCCGGAACAGTTTCAGCGGATACACAATTTACAGTTGCCGATGAATCAGGAAATGTAATTGTATCATTTACAGCAATGCAGGCTATGGGTTCACCGTCGCTCAGCAATTCAAGCCTCAAATGCTACACAGGCGGTACAATATCCGGCGGTAATGACCTTATACTTTCCGATAACACACAGAAAGTTTACGGCAACGGAACTATTTCAAGCGGTACTACAGTTACCACAGGTTCATCTTCCAGTGGCGGAAATCAGGGCGGTCGCTGGTAATGTAAAAGCCGATTCTTAAAAAGAAGTTTCAGCCATAGTATTTTTGATTATAACTCAAAAATACTATGGCGTTTCTGTTGACAATGTAACGGATTTGATGTATAATTATTACTAAGATAACGTGAGTTCGACAGAAAAAATCAGTCAAGCAGGCCTAAAAAGCCCTCCTGC
>JAMPEF010000017.1 GCA_023665275.1 Alistipes senegalensis
ACTCACCAGTGGTGGCGACGCTCCCGGCATGAACGCCGCTGTAAGAGCTGTTGTAAGAACCGCTATAAGCAAGGGTATGGAAGTTTATGGCGTCCGCAGAGGTTATGTCGGACTTCTCACAGGCGACATTTTCCAGATGGACGAAAGAAGTGTAACCGATATTATCCACCGTGGCGGAACTATCCTCTATACTGCAAGATGCAGTGAGTTCAGAACTGACGAGGGTGTTTCAAAGGCAAGAGCTAAGTGCGAGGAACTCGGCATAGAGGGACTTGTTGTTATCGGTGGTGATGGTTCTTTCCGTGGTGCTGCTGACCTCTCTGCTAAGGGTATGCTCTGCATAGGAATCCCTGGCACTATCGACAATGACATAGCTTGCACTGATTATACTATTGGCTTTGATACTGCTATGAATACCGCTATGGAACTTGTCGACAAGCTCCGTGATACTTCACAGTCCCACGACAGAATTTCAGTCGTTGAGGTTATGGGCAGAGGTGCAGGACATATTGCAGTAAATACCGGTATCGCTTGTGGTGCTACTGATATTATCACACAGGAAGTTCCATATGACATTAATGCTATTGCTAATACAATGCTTGAAAAGAAAGCCAAGGGCAAGGAAAATTTTGTTGTTATCGTTGCTGAGGGTATCGGACATTCTGTTGAAATCGCCAAGGAACTCGAACTCAGGACAGGCATTGAGGCACGTGCTACTATTCTCGGACACGTTCAGCGTGGTGGTAATCCTACTCTCCGTGACAGAGTAGAGGCTACAAAAATGGGTAATTATGCCGTTGAACTTCTTGAACAGGGTATTGGCAACCGTGTTGTTGCACTCAAGGACAACAAACTTGTTGATTATGATATTCAGGAAGCACTCGCAATGAAAAAGCCTTATGATGAAAAACTTCACCGTATGGCTGAAACAATTGCATTTTGAGATAAAAACAAACCGCTTGCTTTTCGGCAGGCGGTTTTTAAATATTAAAATTCGCTTATAATTTTTTTCGGGGAACTGTCTGTAGAATAGCACCAGCGGGAAATTTTTCCGGATTCCTGATAATATTCTATGGGTCTTGCGGTCGGGAAGTCCTCGCACGTATCGACGATTATTAACTTGACTTTCATTTTTTCCGGAATTATAGCCTTTACGTATACGCTAACCGACTGTCCGGCTTTTATATCGTCTCTCGGTTCGGCAAGTCCGGCAAGATTAGGAGTAAGCTCCACAAAAATACCATAATCCTCCACGGAACGCACTATACCGGAAACGGTCTCGCCAGCCTCGAACAGTTCGGCATTTTGTTCCCACGTGCCAAGTAATTCCTTATGGGTCAGGAAAATTCTGTCACCCTCACGGTATTTTACAACCGCATGAATAAAATCACCGTTCCGGAAACGGTCTGACGGGTGCGAAATCCTCGAAACTGAAATAGCGTCAATCGGAATAAGTGACGGAATACCACAACCAATATCCACGAAACACCCGAACTGTTCAAGATGTGTTATTCTTGCGTCGATAATTTCCCCCGAAGTTAGTTTATTTATGTAGTTTTCCATACATTCTTCCTGTGCGGATTTTCGGGAAAGAGTTATATTATTGCCGTCGATACCGATGACTTTAAAGCATACAACTTTGTTTACCCTTGAAATAAGTGCTATATCACGGGTTGAACCGTCTTCAATTCCCATTGCACCCTCAGTACGTGGGATAACGCCTTTACCGCACGGCAAATCAATTATAAGATTGTGTGCGCTGTCACATACAGCAACTCTTGCCTCAAGGACAGCACCATTTTCCATAGCTTCAAAGAGTCCTTCGACTGATGAAATATACTTCTGATTTTCGGCAGTTTTGAAAAGACTGCCTTCTGGTTTATAAATCATGTTTTTACCTCCGTAAGTTCGTAACTGAATAATAATATTTATGCCCGAACTTCAAATATTATGACACATACGAAAATAAAAACGCCTGAAAGTTTATCTCTCAGGCATTTCAGGCTATTAACGTACTCTTATATTAAGTCCGCCAAGAGCATTAAGCATAGACTTGACATTTTCGGTCTGTTCGTCATTGCACATTATATAAGCGGTTGTATTCCGTCTGCGCTGTGGTTCAGGGATAACATCTTCCGTTGCAGGATATTCCATAATGCCGGTGCAGTAATTGTAACTTGTCACGGCGGTGGGAAGTAATGTCCAGACAGTACCGTTGCGGAGTTTCACCGCTTCATCAGAAAACTTGTTATATACCATATTTGCGGAGCGTACCGGAACGCTTTCACGTACTCTGTGAATAGCCGTTTCTGCAAGTTCCGGTGTTTCAAATTCCGCTGAAATTCTTGTAATCATAATAATATTTTCCTTTCTGTTTGTCGGGTTTTCAATTATTTTTTGCACGAAATCAAAAAAATATTCATAGGGTATTGATTTGGCAAACTTTTTGAGTTATAATAAAATGTAAAGATTTTTTTAAAAGGCGGTGCGTATCATGGATATAAGAGTGGGCGACGTCCTGACAATGAAGAAAAATCACCCGTGCGGTGCAAATCAGATGTATGTAATCCGTGCTGGTATGGATTTCAGACTTAGATGCGTTAAGTGTTCACGGGAATTTCTTGTTGCAAGAAACAAAATAGAAAAAAATATTAAAAAAGTCAGCAGGAACGAGGAGACCGAAAATGTTTGAAAAACTTGAAACTATGGAACAGAAATACATTGAAATAAGTGAAAGGCTTTCTAATCCGGACATTGTAAATGATAATAGCTTGTATACTCAGTTAATGAAAGACTTCAAGAATATGACGCCTGTTATAGAAAAATATCGTGAGTATAAAAAATTCCGTGGCGCATTTGAAGAGGCACAGGAATTACTCAACGAAAACGGAATAGAAAAGGACTTCAGGGAAATGGCACAACTGCAATATGATGAATCCCGTGAGGCTATGGAAAATATTACACAGGAACTTAAAGTCTTATTGCTTCCGAAAAATCCCGACGATGATAAAAACGTTATCATTGAAATACGTGGCGGAGCAGGCGGAGAAGAAGCATCACTTTTTGCAAATTCTTTATACAGAATGTATACTATGTATGCCGAATCAAAAGGCTGGAAACAGGAAATTTTAAATTCAAATCCTACTGAATTAGGCGGGTACAAGGAAATAAGTTTTTCAATTGTCGGCGAGGGCGCATACTCAAGACTTAAATATGAAAGCGGTGTACACCGTGTTCAGAGAGTGCCGGAAACAGAATCTCAGGGGCGTATTCATACGAGTACCGTTACAGTTGCTGTGCTTGTCGAGGCGGACGACGTGGAACTTGAAATCAATCCCACAGACCTTAAAATAGACGTTTTCCGGTCAAGTGGTGCTGGTGGTCAGAAAGTCAACAAGACTGAATCAGCAGTCAGAATTACCTATTTACCGACTAACGTTGTCGTTGAATGTCAGGACGAAAGAAGTCAGTACAAAAATAAGGATAAGGCTATGAAAATTCTGCGCTCACGCATTTACGAGACCATGCAGAAAGAACAGAGTGAAAAAATAGCCTCAGAGCGCAAACTTCAGGTCGGCACGGGTGACCGCTCAGAGCGTATAAGGACTTATAATTTTCCTCAGGGGAGACTTACTGACCACCGCATAAATCTGACCATATATCGCTTAGAAGACGTCCTTAACGGAAATATTGATGAAATTATTGACGCACTCGCCACCGCTGACCAGGCTGCTAAACTTGCGGGACAGGAGTAATTTTATGGAAACTTTATTACTTGACGAAAATCAGCTTGATATAGCCGCAAAATTTATCATATCGGGAGAAGTTGTAGGCATTCCGACGGAAACGGTTTATGGACTGGGTGCAGACGCATCAGATGAAAATGCTGTCAGGAAAATTTTTCAGGCTAAGGGCAGACCGGCGGACAATCCGCTTATAGTTCACCTTGCTGATTTTTCTGACGTAGAAAAATATACAAAAAGTATACCTGCACTTGCATGGAAACTTGCTGAAAAATTCATACCGGGTGCGTTGACAATAGTTCTTCCGAAAAATGAAAAAATACCGCTGGTAACTTCCGGTGGACTTGATACCGTCGGTATAAGAGTACCGGCGCACCCAGTCATGCACCGGATTATAGAACTTTCGGGCAAACCAATTGCCGCACCGTCCGCTAATAAATCGGGCTATCCAAGCCCCACGACTGCACAACACGTTATGCGTGATATGAATGGAATTATACCAGCTGTAATAGATGGCGGCGAATGTCATTACGGCGTTGAATCAACGGTTATTGCGATAGAAAATAAAGATACCGTCCGGATTTTAAGACCTGGTTGTATAACAGCCGAAATGCTGGGAACGGTCAGCGTAAATGTGATTGTCGATAAAGCCGTACTTAAAGGGCTTGAAACAGGCGAAAAAGCCGCATCACCAGGCATGAAATATAAACATTATTCGCCGTCCGCTGATATAATCATAATTGAATCTCATTTAGATAAATTTATTAACTATGTCGGCGAACATTACGGTGAGGGTGTTTATTCCTTAGTTTTTGACGGTGACAAGGAAAAATTTCCGTATCGGTGCATGACTTACGGTGCGGACAGTCTGCAACAGGCACAGCAGATTTTCCGGCGTTTGCGTGAACTTGATGACTGTCACGCTGTTCGGGTGTACGTGCGTTCACCTGAAAAAGACGGCGTCGGGTTAGCGGTCTATAACAGACTGATAAGAGCGGCTGGATTTGAGGTGATAAGGTTGTGAGAGATTTTATTATTGTCGGGCTTACCGGTCAGACGGGGGCGGGAAAAAGCACGATTTCGGCGATATTTCGGGAAAATGGGTTCTCTATAATAGACGCCGATATTATAGCCCGAAACGTCGTTGAAAAGGGTAAGTCTTGTCTTTCCGAAATAGTGAAGACTTTCGGAAAAGAAATAATTGATGAAACAGGAAATCTTGATAGAAAAAAACTGGCAGGAATAGTGTTTTCTGATAAAAAAAGTCTTGAAAAGCTGAATGACATAACTTATCCGTATATTACTAAAGAAATATCCGATACAATAAATATTCTTGTATCACAAAATATTAAATTTATACTTCTTGACGCTCCGACGTTATTTGAAAGTAATACAGATAAATTCTGTGATATTATCGTTTCAGTGCTTGCAAAACCGGAAATTCGCCGTAAAAGAATAATTGCCCGTGATAATCTCACAATAGAACAGGCACAAAATCGTATGAACTCCCAGCACCAAGACGAATTTTTTATTGAAAATTCGGATTATATAATAAATAATAACGGCTCTCCGGACGAAACCGGCAAAAAAGTTAATGAACTTGCCGGAAAAATACGGGAGTTGTTATCAGAATAAATATTTTAATAAAAGGAGTGTTTTTTTATGGAAACATCAAAAGTACTTAAAGAAAAGCTCTTCATGAAGAGGAAAAATGCTGTACTCAGGATGAGCGAGGCTGAAATTGCTGAATGTGACAGTTTCTGTGAGGGCTATAAAGACTTCATGGACACCGCTAAAATCGAACGTGAGGCGGTGGCTTATACTGTTGAACTTCTCAAAAATAACGGCTATATCGAGTATAAATCCGGAATGCCGCTCCGTGCCGGTGACAAGATTTTCCGCAATAATAGAGGAAAATCCGTTCTTATGGCTGTAATCGGCACTGCACCGATTGAAGAGGGCGTTAAAATTTGTGCCGCCCATATCGATTCACCACGTCTTGACCTTAAGCAGAATCCGCTTTACGAGGATAACGAAATGGCACTTTTCAAGACCCATTATTATGGCGGAATCAAAAAATATCAGTGGACGGCTATTCCGCTTGCACTTCACGGTGTTGTCATCAGAGCGGATGGCGAAAAAATCTTCGTCAATATCGGCGAGGACGAAAATGACCCCGTATTCTGTGTGACAGACCTGCTTCCACACCTTGCTAATGACCAGATGTCAAAAACCCTTGCAAAGGGCATCTCCGGTGAGCAGCTTAATGTTGTTATCGGTTCAAGACCGTTCCGTGACGACGAGGCAAGTGAGGCTGTCAAGCTGAATATTATGAATATTCTTTATGAAAAATATGGTATCGTTGAATCTGATTTCATTTCCTCTGAACTGGAAGTCGTACCGGCATTCAAGGCACGTGACATAGGATTTGACAGAAGCATGATTGGTGCATATGGTCATGATGATAAAGTTTGTGCTTATACCGCACTTATGGCAACCGTCGACTGCAATAATCCGACGCATACCGTTGTAACGGTTCTTACCGACAAGGAAGAAACCGGCTCTGACGGAAACACTGGCTTATGTTCTGCTTACCTTGAATACTTCATAGCCGATATTGCCGAAACTCTCGGTTCTGACGGAAGGACAGTTCTTTCAGCGTCTGAGTGCCTTTCCGCTGACGTAAATGCAGCTTTTGACCCGACTTTCCCAGAAGTGAACGAAAAAAACAACTGTGCCTACATCAATAAGGGCGTATGCATTACGAAGTATACCGGCGCACGTGGCAAATCCGGAACTTCTGACGCTTCGGCAGAATATACCGGAAGAATACGTCGTCTTATGGACAACCACAATGTCATCTGGCAGACCGGTGAACTCGGCAAGGTAGACGCCGGTGGTGGCGGTACTGTTGCGGCGTATATAGCCAATCTGAACGTTGATACTATTGATATGGGCGTACCGGTACTTTCAATGCACGCACCGTTTGAGGTTGTCTCAAAAATTGATACCTATATGGCATATAAGGCATTTTCAGTTTTCATAAATGATTAATTAAAAAAGTCCGGAATATTACTTCCGGACTTTTTTTTATAGTTCTGTCCATTCTATGCACTCCGGACGGCTCAGTTTATTAATGAAAGATTCCGCACATATAACAGCTTCATCAAGAGTTACAACAGCTTCCGGCGGAGCAGTCCATTCTGTACCGCCTGCAATGAAAGTTATTTCTTTGTTTACGTCTCCGACTGACTGGAATGCAGTACCGTTTTCATCTTCAAAGTAGTGAATACAAGCATATTTTCCGTTTATAAGGATTGCAAGACATGGATAGTCTTTTCCGATACTTATCCATATATCGTCATTTAAAATGTTCAGAATAATTTTTTTAACTTCGCTTTTGCATCTGCATATCTTATCGCCATGTACTGTACTTACGTTTATAAAGGGTCGGCTGTCAAGGTGAGTTTCCCATAATTCTTGACCTGTAAAGTTAGTATCTGAAATAATAAACGCACCATCACAGGAACTTGCATAACCGTCCGCCAGAATCGCCACTGCACTTGCACACGCTACAAAAAGATTTTTGCCCATACCGTAAAGCGCACGGCTTTCTACACTCCACCACTTGTGGATTTTTCCGTCCCATTCTGTACTATGAAAAGTTATATGTACAATACAGTCTTCTGTAACAAAAGTATTATAGTATTCCGAATGATTTATTATGCGTATATTTTCAAGGTTTATTTCCTTGTCGGAGTTTTTGAGAGTTTTAATAATATTCAGAATTTCTTCTACTGTAAAGTCTGGATTTTTTTCTGTTATTACCTGAAATGAACGGCTCATATATTTTTCTCCTTTGATTATTTTATTTTAAAAAATCTTCTGTTTAACATTTTTCCGCATTTCTGACACGGGATTTTCTTAAAAACCGGTGGTATTTCGGGGGTTACGTTCAACGGCAGAAAAGTTAGGTCATCTTCATACATTGGCATAGCATATATGCCGTCAAATGTGTTAGGATGACGGCATTCAAGACATATCCAGCCGGTTTTGAGTGAGACATGATATAATTTTCCGTCATATTCGTAACAATATACAAAATATTGCACATTTCCTCTATATAAAGATACGATTGATAGATAGAGTTCAGGAATATTTATCTCTTTTATATAATTTATAAAAGATAAATAAAGTTTTTTAATAATCGTATCCGAAATTTCTATATCATGATAAAGTCTGTCATAGTGTTTTTTCGGAATTATATATGTTTTAACTCTGTCAATTGTATATTCTTTTTCGCAGTATTTTTTTATCAAAGAGAGTGTTAGTTTTTTCATAGCTGGTTATTTAATTCTCCGAAAATCTGGAAATTATTTTAATTTTTCCGATAATATGTTGATTGAAATTTTCCAGTTCCTCAGCCGGAATCCATAATTCCTGATGATGTTTTGCACCTACTGTATGTATAATAAAATTTTTAATATATTCGTCATCAACTTCAAATTCCGTTACATAACCCTTGTGGTCGGCGGTTTTTGTGTTCCATTTTTCCGCTATTTCACAGGCATACTCACGATTGAGAACAGGATAGAAAATCGGTTGTTCGGGAAGTCTTGGCGGAAATTTTTCATATTTACTTCCGGCTATTAAATCAAGTTCAGCAGTGCCGACCGGTCTGTATAAAATCATAATTTCACCTCACTTTTAAAGTGTCCATTAAATATTTTTCGGTCATTTTTATAGGGATTTCCTCACAGGATTTAATTAATGAATAATTATCAAGTATTATTGTTCTGAACTTGACTAAATCCGTTTTATTATCTTTCCATTCCGCAATGTCCAGACGCAACAATTCCTTTAATAAATCTCCATTAAAAAAAGTAACTTCAATAAGCGGATTTTTTTCTAATATGGAAACGGCAATGGGTAAAAGATATTTCAGACCGATTTTTTGACCCGTCATAAGCCTTATTTCCTCGTATGAAAGTTTAGCTATTGGTTTTTTCCTTGCACGGTGGCAAGTTTCAGATACATAAGAGCTGAACTCAGTTTCATTCCAGTAATCGTTTTCAAGTTCTTCAATGGATTGGTTTTCCATGTTATAACTGCTCCTTAATCTATGTACGATTCTTTTTGGTTGAAATCGTCGTCAATAAAAACAAACCGCCGGAAATCCTCATCAATAATCAGCAGATATGCACTGAAAAAGAAAAAATCGTCATAATCACGCAAAAAATCGCTGAAATTTCCGTAAATGTACATATCTAAAATTTCTTCGCTGCCCTCAAGAAAACACAGATAACATTTTCCGTGTTCAGTTACGGGACTTTTCAGAAGTGCTGAAAAATCAATCTTATTATAAAAAGCAGGCAGTTTTTCAATAAAAATTTCAATACGTTTTTTTTCGTTATCGTTGGCAAATCGGTATTTTTCCGGAAAATTTTCAATGCTTTGTGTTATTTCAGATTTCATTTCATTTATGCGGATTTCTTTAAGACGGCGTTTGTTTTCGGCAAGTTTACGGTTTAATAGTTCTCTGTTCAATTTATTCACATTCTTTCAGCTTTATATAATTGAGGCAAACCATTTTTCAGAAAAATCATTTTGTGCCTTAGTATCGGGAAAATCTTTTATATCAGAATATTCATAAATGCTGACAATATTTTTAAATAATGCTTTTTGTCCTATATGCACAAGATAAATTTTATTACAATCTCCCACCATTCCCGATTGAAAAGCATTTATTTGAGAGCCTTTGCATTTTATCCCATAATTCATATCCAATAATCTATCACGAAATTTTTGATATGCGGAAAAATAATTATAATCTGCAATACAAATTTCTTTATCCTTAATATTTGATTTTAGAATAATATTGTCTGTTGTTTCTGCTTCGTCTGCAAATATACTAAGTTCAGACGTGATATTGCTTTTAGTATTAACAATTTTAACTATATATTCTTTCATTTTTCCTACCTCTATACATTTAAATTTACAATTATACAAATTCAATCCAAAATAGTTATTTGTCCAAATCCAAACCTAAAATTGTATTGTTAATGCTTTAGTGATAAGTTTATTTATTGTCATAATATTGCTTCATAGTCATCATGCCATGTAATAAACTCAGGGATTTTATGAGTTTCCTCAAAATATAAAAGTGCCTTATTGACCGTTTCAGCCGGCAGAACCCATGATAGAGGGTAATAATCCACTTGTCCGTTGCTTAAAGTAAATTTCATTGTTTCGTCGTTTGAGCCGTTGTAATCGGGATTGCGTGAACTTAATCCGGAATCTCCTTCTTCACGCAGATACATCAGCCAGCCATAATCACCGTTTATTAAAGCATAAAGATATTGTCCGTCATCCAGTCTTATTTCTATTTCCTTGAATTGATTGTATGTCCATATGTTCATGTTTGATTCTCCTAAATTTTCAAATTATAATTTATATTATTATACAATATTAATTATAAAAAGTCAAGAAAAAAGCCTGAATTATTCAGGCTTTTTTATATAAAATATATCAAATAAATAATTATATTCATTACGGGAATCACAGCCGATTTCATAGACTTTTGTCATGTTTTCGTCGATAATAGTTATTTCATGGCTGATGTCCCATAGACTTTTTACAGCGGTGGAAACGTCCATTATTTTTACTTTTACCGGAATGCTCTCAAATAAAATATAGACAGTCATATTATTTACGAGGTGCATATTTTCGATAATACGGCTATAAATATTCTCCGGATTACAGGGTATTTTTAAATCCGGAATTTTTTCACATGAATAATAATTTTGGATTTTGTCTGTAATTTTAATATTTTCGCAAATTTCAATAACTTCAATTCCTGATATTGTTTTCAGCATATTCCGGATACGTTGTAATAAAATTTTTTTCTTTAATGTTTCGTTCATGTTATCTTAAAAATTTATTATCCTCCCTGACGGAATAGCTATCCACGTCTATGATTTCGGAATTTCCGCCGTTGCCGGATTTTTTGTCTGAAATAAAGTCATAAATACCCGTTGCAATCATGACAATTCCGGCGATAATTCTTGTGGCGTTTCCGGCGGATACGAGGTGGAAAAGAAGAGTTCCACCTAATACTAAATCTATCGCCGCAAGTACTGCATTTACGATACGTGAACCGTTATTATTCAATGCTCTTGCAGCGTAATCTATACCGTTGAATGCTAAAATAAGTCCTATGGTAAGCGGAATTATAGTCTGTACGAAATGCGGCAGTGATGTTATCGCACCACCGATAATTATTCCGATTATATCCGGAATGACATTCGGATTTCCGGCGGTAAGAGACCGTATTATATTTATCACGTTGAAAATTATTACTGCCACGCCGATTATATAAAACAATGATGATATTATTCCGGGGAAAAATGCGATTATTATTCCGGAAATTAATAATATCAGACCTTTTCCGGTTGTGTTCATAAAAATTACCTCACTTTACAAGGACAGTCACGAATTTCATAATAAATTTCTGAATTAAATCTGACTGTTCATAAATTTTTTCTGACATATCATTTACAAGCCCCTGACTGAACTTTATTTCTTCGTTGTCGGGAGCGTCGTTTCCGAAACCTGCTTTTAACGATATGTCCATAAAATGACTGAAATCTCCGCCGTTGAATAGTTTTCCGCTGAAAGATTTTTCAGTTTTTTCAGCAAATTCCATAAAATTAAGTTCTTCCTGTTTAAGTTTCTGTGTTGAAAGAAGTTTTTCCGCATATCCATACATATGCGCCACCATTGCAGAATTTCCGCCGGTAGTGAATTTTCTTTTACGGGAATCAAGAATAATTTTTCTTCTTGCAAGAACCAAAAGCATAAACATTCCTACCGAAACAACGGCAATAATCACATTTTTCACGGAATCCGGAACAGTAAAGCCCGTATTGTTTCCGTTTGGAGTTGTCATTACTGCCACACCACTTGAAACAGCTGTAGTTTTTGTTGTGGTGGTAATCTGTCCGGAAGTTCTCCGTGAAGTGCTTGACTGTTCAGGTCGTGAAGCCTCAGTGGAAGATGTTTCCGGCTGTGTTTCAGATTGTGTAGTTGTAAATTCTTCTTCCGGCATATTATTATCTGAATATCCGGCGGTGAACTCAAAAGGAATCCAGCCATAACCGTCTAAATAGACTTCTGCCCATGCATGACTTCTGTTATCTTTGACGGTTATTGTATATGTGCCGTCGCTGTTTTTGTTTTCGTCCGTGAAATCGTCGTTTACAACTATATAACCCGTGGCGTATCGTGCCGGAATACCAGCCATTCTTGCAAGCATTACTCCTGCTGTAGCATAGTGAATACAATATCCACGATGATTTTCAAGCAGAAAATAATTGACAAAATCACGGTTAGCCGGAGTTTTTCCCGGACTGAGTGAATAATTGTTTTCCTGTTCGATTTTTTCACGGATAGCTTTCAGAACAGCTATTTTATCAGTTGCATATGTCGTGTCACGGCTGAGAATATCGCCGTATGCTGTCCGGACTTCGTTCATGTTTTCGTTTTCAGGAACGTATAAATAATTTTCATAGACAAAATCTTTATAGCGGCTTTGCAGAAGCTGTGCAAGAATGACATTTCCGTTTGAGTAGGCGTAAATATCATTATTGAAAGGCATTTCATTGTAAGTATAAAAAACCTCATCATAGGCAAAAAGCCCGTTTTCAGTGCAGTATTGCTTTAAATTTGCCTTTATATCTTCATTGTATACGAGACTTGCGGAGTAGATATTTTCCATGGAATCACCAAGGAAACCCGCTATATTATCGGCGTCTGTCGGAACAAATTTATATGAAAATTCACTTTCACCCTTTCGTTTAGAGGAAACACCCCTGTCCATATCATACGTGAGATTCCCGAAATTATCAGTACCATACGGCGCAAAACTCTTGTCATCACGGAGTTTTGAATTTATCCATATGGTATTGGTTGAAATATCCGGCATTATGTTGCGTGAAAACAGTGAATGGAAGTCCTGTGGATAAACACCGTATTTTTCAAAATCCGTGAAAAGCAAGTCATTGTAGGAACTTTCCGGCAGGTCAGACCATTCATTATCGCCGTACATAGAACCGGTGTACTCTTTCAGATAGACGGCATTTGTCTGTGGCTGGTCAAAAGTAACGATTAAATCGGTAGTGTTCTTGAATTTCAGACGGTCAGTAGTTCCAAGTTTATGGTTTTCGTATTTAAATTCAAAACCAAATGCCCTTGTCAGTCGTGAAACACTTTCGGCGAGGTTTTCAAGTGAAAAATCATTTATGGCGTCACGGATTTCAACACGCTTGCGGTTGAGTTCGTCGCTTCTTTCATAGCCGGAAACCTGTATAATCAATGCGGAAACCGCTGTTATTACGATGACCACCGCTATCACAAACATACCACATTTTTCGGTTACTTTCAGACGCATCTGCCGTTTAGGGAAAAATATATTATCTTTACGGACAAATCCACCATTTCCGCCGTTTATTTCGCCGGTATCGATAGTTGACATGGAAAGTAACGCAAGCCAGTAAGCAACGGTGAGAGTTCCCCATAAAATAGGTATTTCAATACCGTTATACAAACCTGTTTCAAGAATCGGAAAAGTAGCAAGCAATGGAAGTATAGGGTTAGCGTGATATATAGTGAAAAAATATATTATCATTGCAAGCAACCATGCAGAAAACATAAAGAATATTGTTACAGATTCTTCTTCAATTAAAGGGTTGAGCGATTTATAATAATGAATGTCGGTATGATATGATGTGCTGTATATTACGTTGTAAATAAATTTAAAACCGTCGGCAATATTTTGTATCTGACGATATGCCAGCCCTGCAAATACCGCCACTGAGGCAAGCATTATCCACAGAGAACGTTTTCCGATAAGAGATACAACTATATAAAACAGCGATACCACCACGGCACAGAATATAAACCAGCTTTTATTATAATTGAAATCAAACATTCCAAGAAATGACATTATAACTGACGCATAGCCCATCACAGCAATTAATATTGCCTCTGTCTTACGGACGTCCGGTCTTTTTTTCTTTACGGACATAATTATGCTGTC
Source organism: Alistipes senegalensis (assembly GCA_023665275.1). GTDB lineage: Bacteria > Bacillota > Clostridia > Oscillospirales > Ruminococcaceae > Ruminococcus. Next base: position 13,840 of record JAMPEF010000017.1, read on the forward strand.
ACATATTACAACTCCGTTATTGTTGGCTAAATTCTTTTTTTTCAAGTTCCGTACCCCCTAAAATTCCATATCCCTGACAGATGCCGTTATTCTGCCGATAACAACCGGCACTACATTCAGTTCAGCAAGTCCGGAGCAGGTTTTTTCAGCGTCTTCCGGTGACTTGATGACTACAACAGCATTTCTTATATCTGCGTCGATATTTTCTTCAACATAGTTCAATACCGGCGTATCGGGTGCGGACGTTATGAACGTGAACGACGAAAGCGAAATATTTTCAGACTGGAAATATTTTTCCGGTGGTTCACAGAATAGATTGTCATTCATTGAAAGTATAAGGTTTCTGACAGTTTCAGCAAGGACTTCCGGACTTGTGATGTTTATTTCAGAAAATTCTTTCATTTTGGCGTTATAGAAAACTATTGTATGAACACGTTCATTTTCAATCAGAAACTGGGATATTGAAATAAGCGTTTCAACAAGAGTATCAAATACCGGTAATGTATATTCAGAATCTTCATAGCATTTCAGATTAAGGAAAAGCATACACGGAACGTCAACCGGAAGGCTGTAATCTTTCACTATTAAATCATCTTTCTTTGAAGATAGTTTCCAGTGAATACGGTTCAGCTTGTCGCCCACGACGTAATCACGTAAATCAAAAACTTCTGACGGGTCATCACCAGCGGTATTTTCTGAAAACATGGAGCTTTCTTCTGTTTCACGGTCAGTATAGCTTATAGTGCCGTTTACTTCGTGGATTTCCGGCATGACGGCTATTTCAGCAGTGATATTTTTTCCGGTTCTGAAACGGAACATACGGAAAGGGTCATATATATTTATATACGCTGAACGGATTTTCAATATTCCGCAGTATTTAGCACTTAACTGAAAAGTCACACGCTGGGTGTTTTTTGCCTGTAATGGAAACAACAACTCAAATTCATTTATTTGATTATTGAATATATTATAGTATTCAATATGTGCCTCCGCCTTGCCGACCGGAAAAATACTGTTATTTGTAATGCATAACTGTACCGGAAAAGAGTTATTTTTAGGTGTAGTTTTTTCGGGTACTGCAAATTCTGTCTTGGTCATTTTCTTTGTTATCAGCGTCGTGACGAACATCACAACAGGAAGTGCTATAAATATTATCATCAGTATCAGGGAAAAATTCCATATATATAATATGTAAAAAAATATACATATTACTATAAGAAGAATAAAGAGAATTTTTGTTATCAGCATGGCTTTTTACCCTTTGGAAATTTTCGGCACTGAAACGGACTTTATTATTTCAGTTATGACGTTTCCGGCGGTTACTTCGGAAAGTTTAGCTTTTGAGTTCAGCATAATGCGGTGTTCAAATACATCATGGCATATATAGGAAACGTCGTCCGGAATGACATAATCACGCCCCATAGCGACAGCTATTCCACGTGAAATGTTCATCAATGCAAGCGTACCACGTGGACTTATGCCAAGTTTCAACATGGGGTGATTTCTTGTCGCTGCTGAAAGTGATACGATATATTCATATATTCTGTCATCAATATATATATTGGAAATATACTCCTGTAACTCAAGAATAATATCGGTGTCAGCAACGGGGTTTACATTTGCAAGCGGATTATCATTTGATTTTGATTTCAGTATAGAAACTTCACCGCTGAAATCCGGATAGCCCATGCTTAATTTTATCATGAAACGGTCAAGCTGTGAATCCGGCAGATTATGTGTACCGGCTGAACCGATTGGATTCTGTGTGGCGATAACAGTATAGGGTTCAGGCAGACGATATGTCACACCATCAACAGTAATGCTTTTTTCCTCCATAAGTTCAAGAAGTGCTGACTGTGTTTTACTTGATGTACGGTTTATTTCATCGGCAAGGAATAAATTACAGAACGCTACACCTTCACGGAACTCAAAATTTCCGGTATTTTTGTTATAAATTGAAAATCCCGTAACGTCAGACGGGAGAACGTCCGGTGTGAACTGCATACGGTTGTGTTCCAGTGAAAGAGCTTTTGAGAATGCAAGCGCAAGAGTAGTTTTTCCCACGCCGGGAATGTCTTCAATAAGTACGTGACCTTTGCAGAGAATAGCCAGCAGAACTTTTATAATAATCTGGTCTTTGCCGATAACGGCTTTTTTAACTTCGCTGAGAATAGCATTTATACAATTTGAATAATATTTTTTGTCCATTTTATTATCTCCTGTATTTTTATTTTTTAAAAAAGGACTGCCGGTGTAAGTTACGGCAGTCCGGAAAAGTATTATAAGATTTCCTTGGTCTCTTCACTGCCTGTAGGGTCAAGGAGAATTTCTTCAGTAATTTCACCTTTCATCAGCTTTTCAAAGTCTTCACCATCAATTTTTTCAAATTTAAGTAAATACTTTGCAAGTAAATGAAGTTTATCCATATTTGCGTTGAGGATTTCCGCACAATCGCTGTATGCTTTCTGAATGATAGAAAAAACTTCATTATCAATCTGTGCGGCGACTGCTTCGCTGTAATTTCTTGTGTGTCCGTAATCTTTTCCAAGGAATACCTCATCATTGTCAGAACCGTAAACCACTGTACCAAGTTTCTTTGAAAATCCATACTTTGTAACCATGTTACGTGCGGTATTGGTAGCACGTTCAATGTCGTTTGATGCACCGGTGCATATATCATCAAGGACAAGCTCTTCTGCCACACGTCCGCCGAGAAGCATTATAATATTTTCACGCATCTGATTTCTTGAAACGTGCTGGTCGTCATTATCCGGACGGGTTACGGTAAGTCCGGCAGCCATACCACGCTGAATTATAGTCACCTGATGTACTTTATCCTGTGTGGGAAGATTATAAGCCGCTATGGCGTGACCGGATTCGTGATAAGCGGTTACACGGCGGTCATGTTCGGAAACGATTCGTGACTTCTTTTCAGGACCTGCAATGACTTTCATTGTAGCGTCTTCAATGTCCTTTTCTGTTATGGCAAGCCTTTCAGCACGTGCCGCAAGGAGTGCCGCTTCATTGAGTAAGTTTTCAAGGTCTGCACCTGTAAAGCCTTGTGTTGTCTGTGCGATTATCTTTAAATCAACGTCTGGTGCAAGAGGTTTGTTTTTAGCGTGAACGTTAAGGATTTCTTCACGTCCTTTAACATCAGGATAGCCAACGACAATTTGTCTGTCGAAACGTCCTGGACGGAGTAGAGCAGGGTCAAGAATATCACGTCTGTTCGTTGCGGCGATTACTATTACACTTTCGTTTCCGGTGAAGCCGTCCATTTCAACGAGTAACTGGTTGAGGGTCTGTTCTCTTTCGTCGTGACCACCGCCCAGACCTGCTCCACGATGACGACCAACGGCGTCTATTTCGTCTATAAAGATTATAGCCGGAGAGTGTTTTTTTGCCTGTTCAAATAGGTCACGTACACGTGATGCACCTACACCAACGAACATTTCCACGAAATCAGAGCCGGAAATAGGGAAGAACGGACAGCCAGCCTCACCGGCAACAGCTCTTGCAAGTAAAGTCTTGCCCGTTCCGGGAGGTCCTAAAAGTAGTACACCTTTCGGAACTTTTGCACCGATTTCTGTATATTTTTTAGGATTTTTAAGATAGTCAACAATTTCTTCAAGTTCCTGTTTTTCTTCGTCAGCACCGGCGACGTCAGCAAAAGTTGCTTTTCGTGCGCCAGACTGATTTTTCAGATTAGCTTTTCCGAAAGAAGTATATTTACTTCCGCCGCTGCTTTGTCGCATCATGAAAACAAGAATAGCAATTCCAAGAATTATTGTCAGAATAACCGGTATCAGCGAGTAAAGCCACGTGCGGTCAGTAATTTTTATATAGTCCTGTTTCAAGGGTTCGTCGGGGTATTTTTCGTTGTAGTTTTTTCTGTAGTCTTCTGTATCACTAAGGAAAATATTAACATTAGGGACTTCATATCTTTTTTTGTTTTCTTCACCTCTCAGCTGGTAAGTAAGTTCTCCCGTGCCTAAGTCAAGCTGATAATATGATACTTCAAAATTATCAAAATGACTTATTATACTGGTGTAGTCTTTTTTGTTTGTCGTGGCGGTAAGCCTTGTACTCAGGAAGTAAATGCCGAAAATGGCAATCATCACGACAATAAGATAGGTAAAAATGCCTCTGTTTCTTTTTGGTGTCAAAAAATATCCACTCCAATCTTTGTTATTTGTTTCTCACTGAAATTTTCATAAATTTCACGGTGTTGTTGTCGGGGGCTACACGCTGTGCAACTCCGATTTTTTCGGCAAAAATTGTACCGTTTTCGTCCTCAAGAAAATGAAGTGTATCACGTTCACCGGAGGGAATTTTTTCATTGATTAGTTTTTTTACCGATGATGTGAAGTTTCTTCCCTGAAGTTGTATTCTGTCTCCGAAACGGCGGTTACGCAGAATGACCCTTCCTATTATTTTATCATAATCTAACATATAAAATGTTAATTTTTTATGAACAGAATTGATTTTCTGCAAATCTTCACACAGAATAATTTCACAGGAAAGAATTTTGTCAGAAAAAATCATATTTTCGCCGGTTTTCAGTTCAGCGGAAAGAAGTTCCGGCTTTACAGCAGGGGGGATTTTTTTTAGTTCAGCGGTCTGACCGTCCGAAACAAAGAAAATATCCCCTGAAATGTTCATTTTTCCGCCGTTTATAAGAATTTTATCAGCTTTTACAAGTCTTTCATGGGAATAGGGGAGTGAATTTTCAGTCAGAATCCGTGCAATGCATCTTTTACGTACTACTCCGTGAAAATTATTCAGACCGTTTAATTTACTGCCGTTTCTGCATTCGGAAAGCGCTTTTTCCGTATGTTCTTCTATCATGGAATTTTCAGAACGGACGGCGTCTATAGAATTTACGGAAGTTTCAATAAGTGATGGATTTATTCCGGCAAGAACCGGCAAAACCTGATGACGTATCTTGTTACGGGTGTAATCGTCGGAAAGATTGGTACTGTCTGTCACGTAATTCTGACCGATATTCCGGAGATATTCTTCAATTTCCGGACGACTCACCACAAGCAACGGACGTATTATGTTATTCCTGACCGGTGGTATACCGGAAAGACCTTTCAGGGCTGAACCCCTTGCAAGATTGAAAATAACCGTTTCAAGATTATCATTTGCATTATGTGCTGTTGCAATTTTTGCACCGGCTGAATTTTCCGCAAATATTTCATATCTTAATTTTCTTGCGGATTCTTCTGTAGAAAGTCCGTTTTCTTCTGCAAAAGCCTTTACATTACACGAAACGGCAGTAAACGGAATATTTAATTTTCTGCACAATTCACGGCAGAAATTTTCATCACGGTCACTTTCCGCACCACGCAGACAGTGATTGACGTGCAGTGCATTTACAGAAAAGCCGATTTTCCGGCTTATTTCCGTAAGCACAACAAGAAGGCAGACACTGTCAGCACCGCCTGAAAGACCGCATATAACAGTATCGCCTTTATTAATCATATCATATTTTTTTATAAATGAAAAAATTTTATCAGTCATGTTATCTCTCCGCCGGATTGCTGTAATCCGGATTTGAAAAGCGTGTATATCTGCCGTCCCATATAAGTTCGATAGTTCCGGTTTCACCGTGTCTGTTTTTTGCTACAATACATTCGGAAATATTCTGTTTTGTGCTTTCCTTGTTATAGTAGGCGTCACGATAGAGGAATAGAACTATGTCGGCGTCCTGTTCGATAGAACCGGATTCACGCAAATCTGAAAGCATAGGTCTTTTATCTGTACGGCTTTCAACACCACGTGAAAGCTGTGAAAGAAGTATAACAGGAACATTAAGTTCTTTTGCCATGATTTTAAGCTGACGTGTTATTTCAGATACTTCAATAGCCCTGTTTTCGTGGCGTGAAGAAGATGATGATATAAGCTGTAAATAGTCGATAATCACAAGCCCTAAATTCCGTACACGTCTTAATTTAGCCTTTATTTGCTGTACGGATATACTTGCGGTATCGTCTATATAAATCGGCAGAGTGCCTAAATATCCCGCACCGGTTGCAAGGTTTGACCATTCTTCACTTGTGATGCGACCGTTGCGGAGGCGGCTGGAATCAATAAGAGATTCCGTTGAAAGCATACGTAATGCAAGCTGTTCACTGGACATTTCAAGATTGAATGTCACAACGTCCTTTTCTGTACGTTTGGCTACGTTTACGGCTATATTCATGGCAAAAGCGGTTTTTCCCATTGCCGGACGTGCTGCAATTATGACAAGGTCGGATTTATTCAGTCCTGAAATAATGCTGTCAAGAAGTGTAAAGCCTGTGCGTGCGCCTACGTATTTTTCTTTGTCAGGACCTGAAATTTTTCCAAGTCTGTCGTAAGCCTCCGTTACAGCCTCTGCAATGGGCATCAGACCTTTTATGTCCCGACCCTGTCGTATGTCATAAATCTGCTGTTCAGCGGAATCAAGAAGAATCTGAGCGTCATTTTCGCCTGTGCGTATATTTTCCATGATATTACCGGCAACTGTTGCAAGACAGCGCAGAAGATATTTTTCTGCAACTATCCGGCAGTAGCTGGCGACATTTGCAGTTGTCGGGAGAATATTGGCAATTTCGGCAAGATAACGCCTTCCCTCCGCCGCATTCTCAAATATGTTTAATTTCTGTACTTCATTCAGTATAGTGACAATATCGGCAGGAGAACCGCCGGTGTACATTTTCACGATAACTGAATATATAGCCTTATGCTGTGGACTGTAGAAATAATCAGGCTTTACAAGCTCCATTACTTCCGGAATAACAGACGGATTAGCAATAATAGCACCTATAACAGACTGTTCCGCTTCTGTACTGTGCGGCAGGTTGTTTGATTCCATCAGGCATCACCAATCAGCCTTCAATTACTTCAATATCGATTTTTTCGGAAATACCGTTATAAAGTTTTATTACGGCGTTATAAGAACCGAAATTTTTAATATCAGTGCTGAGGTTTATTTTTTTCTTGTCGACTTCAACGCCTATCTGACTTTTTATAGCTTCGGCAACGTTTCCAGCAGTAACAGAGCCGAAAAGTCTGCTATTAGAACCGGCTTTTGCAGTGATTGTTACTTTCTTTCCCTTGAGTTTTTCAGCGGCTTCATTAGCCGATTTTATTTCAAGGTCAATTTTGTGCTGTGCAGATGCTTTCTGTCCGGCGAGTTCAGCCATATTCTTGGCATTAGCCTCTATGGCGAGACCCTTTGGAATAAGCATATTTCTTGCGTAACCGTCAGCGACGTTCTTTACTTCGCCTTTCTTTGCTGAACCTTTTACGTCCTGTAAAAAAATTACTTTCATAAAAAACTTCCTTTCTTTTTTCAAGAATAATATATTAAACCGGAATTTAATTATTACCGGAATAATCAGTTTCATTAATAGCGGATTTGAGAATATCAATTACTTCAGCGGCTGATTTGTCCTTAATCTGTGTCGCCGCCATAGTCTGGTGACCACCACCACCGAGTTTTTCCATTATGACCTGAACATTGACCGACCCGAATGACCGTGCAGAAACATTTACAGTATTGCCGGTCTTGTAAAGAACAAATGACGCCTCAACGCCGGATATACATAACAGCTCGTCGGCAGCCTGTGGTGCGGCAAGACGTATATCATCGGATTCAAAATCAGCGGCGGCAATGGCGAAATTATCGTATATTTCGGCAGATGATACTATTTTTGCCTTGCGCCTGTAAAGGTCTATAGAGCCGGAAAAAAGCAGTTTGACGCCTACAGTATCAGCACCCAGTTTTTTCAGGAACGCTGCCGCCTCAAAAGTACGTACACCCGTACGCATTACGAAATTTTTAGTATCAAGCATTATTCCTGCAAGAAGTGCGTCAGCATGGCACGGCGGAAGAACTTCTTCCGGCGGAAAACTGAAATACTGTATTATTTCAGTTACCATTTCTGAGGCTGATGACGCATACGGTTCATGATGGAAAATAACCGCATTATTGATAAATCCTGCTTTTTTGCGGTGATGGTCAATTACAACAACTGATTTTGCCTTATCGTAAAGTTCCGGAGATTCAAGGACATCACGGCTATGTGTATCTACTATTATAAGTAAATCACGTTCAGAAATAAGTGAGATGGCATTTTCCGGAGAGATAAATAATTCATTGTCTGTACGTTCTTCTGTGAGGTCAATAAGATTTGTGGCAAGGTTTGCTGAACGGTTTACAGCTATATGTGCCTCTTTTCCAAGAAGCCGGACAGCACCAGCCATACCGCACGAAGCCCCTACAGAATCAAGGTCTCCGAAACGGTGACCCATCATGAAAATTTTATCTGAACTTATTATAATATCCTGTAAAGCGTTTGCAAGAATACGGGTTTTTGCCCGTGATTTTTTTTCCATACCCTGTGAAACACCACCGAAAAACTGATAACCGCCATCAGTTTTAAGTACAGCCTGGTCACCGCCCCGTCCTAAAGCCATATCAAGACATTGTTTTGCAATCTGTTCGCTTTCGGCAAGGGATTCCGCACCTTTTCCGACTCCTATTGAAAAGGTAAGCGGATATTTTCCGGCTATTTTTATATTTCTTGCAAGGTCAAGAATATTAAATTTTCCGGTTATAATTTCGTCAAGATGTTTGTTTTCGATAACGGCATAGAATGTATTTGAACCGCTTTTCCGTACAAAGCCATTAGTACTGCTCATAAAGTTTTCAATAAGTTTTTCCACCTCAACAGATGCCTGTGATTTTTCGCTTTCCTTGGCATTCTGTAATATTTCGTCGTAATTATCAACCATAATTATAACAACATTCGGGTGTGTTTCATCGAATTTCTTTTTAAGAGTAGTATAATTTGTTTCATCACGGAAAAAAAGAATATTAAGAGATACATCATTTTCGGAATACTTATCCGAAGAGATACGGTATGTACTGCCGCCAATGGTACAGATACCTGTACCGGCTGAAATTATATTTTCAATGTTCACGTCTGCCAGACTGCCTATGTCCGTACCGTAAATATTACGGTTTCCGCTTATTTTTTCGGAAAATGCAGTATTGCACCATATAAGCTGTTGTTCGCTGTCAATGACGGCTACAGGTTCGTCAACTGAATTTATATATTCAGAGATTGAATTTTCAAGATGTTCATTCATTCTTGAAACGTGTTTTATGGTGTTTCCAGCAAAGAAAAAAATTTCAGCGATACAGAAAGCGGCGGTCAGTGCAGACAATACAAGACAGGTTATTCCCTTAGCAGAATCGTAATTACTCAGCATAAGTGCGGAAACTATTGTTTCAATCACAAGGACTGCAAGCAATACAAGAGATACTGCCGGAAATTTCTTTTTCAAAATTACAGCTCCTTTCGGAAACAATTCAGGTTTCCATGATAATTGGTAGTATCATGGGGTGACGCTGTGTTTTTTTGTAAATAAATTCAGCAAGTTCGTCACGCATTTTGTCTTTAAGGAAGCCCCATTCACGAAGTTCAGCAGCGGAACAGCCATAGAGAATTTCTTTTATACATTTGCGTGCATCGTGCATAAGTTCTTCTGATTCACGGACGTATACAAAACCTCTTGAAATTATGTCAGGACCTGCTGAAATTCTGTTACTGCTTCTTTCAAGACCAATAACAACAATAATAATTCCGTCCTGTGCGAGATGTTTTCTGTCATGCAAAACTATTGAGCCGACATCACCCACGCCGAGACCGTCAACAAGAGTGCGACCGGCTGGTACTTGTGAGACTATACCCATTTTACTTCCGTCAGTTTCTATAACGTTTCCTATGCTGGCAATGAATATATTTTCTTCCGGAATGCCCACCTGTAAAGCAAGTTCACTGTGCTTTTTAAGGTGTTTATATTCGCCATGCACGGGAATAAAAAATTTAGGGTTTGTAAGGGCGAGCATTAATTTAAGTTCTTCCTGACAGGCGTGACCGGAAACGTGTACTTCATACATAGCTTCATATACGACTTCTGCACCGGATTTCATTAATTCGTTGACTACTTTTGTGACATATTTTTCATTTCCCGGAATGGGTGTAGCGGATATGATAATAAAATCCAAAGGCGTTATAACAACTTGTTTGTGGTCGTTCATAGCCATACGGGTCAAAGCCGACATAGGTTCACCCTGACTGCCTGTTGTGATAAGTACTATTTCTTCACTGTTATAGTTATCCATTTCTTCAATGTCAATTATGATGCCGTCAGGGACTTTCAGATAGCCGAGTTCCGTTGCAGTAGCAATGACATTGACCATACTTCTGCCGAAAACAGCCACTTTGCGTTCATATTTGACAGCACAGTTGATAATCTGCTGTACACGGTGGATATTTGAAGAAAACGTGGCAATAATAACACGTTTTCCCTCTGCCTGCTGGAACAGCTTGTCAAATGACGCACCGACAGTTTTTTCAGAACGTGTAAAGCCAGGTCTTTCAGCGTTTGTTGATTCCGACATAAGAGCAAGTACGCCCTTGTTGCCGAGTTCGCCGAAACGTGCAAGGTCAATTACTTTTCCGTCAATGGGTGTAGCGTCAATCTTGAAATCTCCGGTATGAATAATAACACCGGCAGGTGTATGAATAGCCATTCCGACTGAATCTGGAATTGAGTGGTTAACCTTTATAAATTCAACAGCCATACAGCCCATTTTTACAGTTTTCCGAGGCTCAACGACGTGCAGTTTTACTTTTCCGCTAAGCCCCTGTTCCTTAAGTTTTCCCTCTATAAGACCTATTGTAAGCCTTGTGCCATAGACGGGGACGTTTATTTTTTTTAGGAGATAGGGGAGAGCGCCTATGTGGTCTTCATGACCGTGCGTAATGACAATGCCACGTATGCGGTCACGGTTTCTTTCGACGTATGCGAAATCCGGTATAACTATATCAACACCCGGCATATCGGAATCGGGGAAAGAAAGCCCACAATCAAGGATAAACATATCATTTGAGCATTCAAATACTGTCATATTCTTGCCTATTTCATTGAGACCGCCAAGCGGAATAATTTTAACCGTTGCTTTTCTGTTTTCTTTTGTCTGAGCCTGATAATGTTTTTCAGGTGTGCCGATACTTTCGGCAGGAGTTCTTTTTTTGTAATAACGTTTTTGATAAGTTCCTTTCGGGGTGTACTTTCTTGGACGGGTAGTTTTTTCCCTTTCGTTCACTATATAACCTCTCTTTCTGGTAAATGGTGGTTGGTTGTATGTTTTCCGGATTTTTAGTGAGATAATATCTGAAATAGACAGATAATTCAGAGTATTTGATAAATAGCAGTGAAATATATATTCCGGAAAAATATTTTAACGGCATAAAATATGCCGGTAAATATCATATTATTTTTTAAGTAAATGCTTCCGGCTTAACCGGAAGCGGCATTGATACACTTATAATTATACAAAAATAAGCAACACATGTCAATAGAAAATGAAAAGTTTTGCAGATTTAACAATATTTTATTTTTACCGTACAGAAAAATATATCAATGGTGAGAACCGGTCTGACGGAGCTTTTCACACCAGTCTGAACAGATTTCGGCGGCAGTTTCTGCGGTGCGTGACTGTGCAAGTAAAGTTATACGGTTTTTTCCGCTCCGTGAGATGATAACACGTCCGTCGGTTTCGGTTATGGTTTTTCCGCACGGGATATTTTCAAGGTTTTCAATAAATATTTCACGTCTGGCGGAGGCAAGAGCAGGCAGAGACTTGACGGAGCGTATAAAATCGGCTTTATTGTCGGCAAGGTGTATGCACATATATAAAGGGTCAGTAAGGAAACGCTGCTTTACTGCCTCCGGAGGTACTGGATTTTCGGAGGAAAAGCGTTTTATTTTCAGCGGACTTTTTTCGGTGAGAATATCGGCAGAATAGTGGAAGTTTTCCGGAAGATACACAGCTTGTCCGGCGGCAGAAAGTTTCATGACGTATGAAAGTATAAGTTTTTCATGTGAAATGAATCCCGCTTGTGTTGAGTAGGCATTTACACGCTGACCGTCGTCGGAAATCTGAAATACAAGATTATCATCTTCACCGGAAAAAAATTCCAGCCATAGAGAACGCACGGAACGGTTTCCGCAGCTTATGCCGGCTTGTATGGAAGAACCTGTACCGCTGAAAGTATCGGCAAGATTATTTATATAGATTTCCCTGAAAGATGTACAAGACATTATTTTACCGCATTTTTCTACAATATTCGCCGGAGATGCGTTCATAATTTCTGTCATGACAGAAGACAAAACCGGAAACCCGTCCGCACCGAAAAACGACATCTTAAGACAGCCGTCACCGCTTATGAATATACCACAATCCGCCGATAACATGGAAAGTCCGAAACGGAATGATGGTAAATCGGTATTTTCGCATACGTAAACATCACGTCCACATTCTGAGAGCCCACAGCACAGCGCATAGAGAATATGCATATTTCTGAAACCATCACATCCGACGCTGAAACGTCGAAAAAATTTTGATATAATCCGTCCGAATACAGCAGTTTCAGAAGAACCGACAGTCACACCGGGTAGCGTCTCACAGAATCCGTCATGAAAACTGAAATATTTGTTTTCGCCTGAATAACCCATAAAAATATATCACTCCTTTGTTTTCTGCCTGAAAAAAATTCAGGTTCTTTATTATTTATTGACGTTAATTTTAACTTTATTCATAAGCAGAATAAGCCCCACAAGATTAGGGAACGCCATAAGACCATTGAATATATCTGATAATGTCCATACTGTTTTCATAGTCAGTACAGCTCCCGATGATGCAAGAAGTGAAAATATTATACAGAATATTTTTTTATATTTTCCACCTGAAAGATGACAGAAAGCCGTTTCACCACAATAGTACCAGCCTATCACCGTACAGAATGCGAATACTGCCATTGAGACAGCTAAAAACGGTACGGAAAATTTACCAGTTACTGCTGAAAATGCCGTCTGTACGGAAAAATCTTCAGTGGCACATATTACAGCAAGAGCCGTAAGGGTACAACATATCATAGTATCAAAAAATACTTCTGCCATGCTCCACATAGATTGCACTTCCGGTGAGGTATTTTCTGCTGAACTATGCAGTATGGGTGAACTTCCCAGACCCGCTTCATTTGAAAATATACCCCGTCGTATTCCGGTGGATACTGCCCTTGATACCGTATATCCGGAGATACCACCAACAAATTGTCTTATTCCGAATGCCTGACCGAAAATTTCACCTAATGCTTCCGGAATATTTTTCCGGAATACAACAAGAACTATCACACATACCGCCATGTATGAAACTGATACAATCGGTAACAGAAGTTGTGCGGTTTTTCCGATACGTTCCGCACCACCACTTGTTACAAGAAAAATCATAACAAATGCAAATGCTGCTATAATGAATTTATTTATATGTAACGTTTCAAGACTTCCGGAAAAAGTATTCACCTGAACCATACCGCCCATACCTATGCACGCCATCACACAGAAGACCGCAAAAATTCCGGCAAGTACCGGACTTCCTAACCCCCTTGAAATATATGCCATAGTACCTTTTATATCTTTTGTGCTGTATGTCATGGAAAGTGTATTTTCAGCATAGACAAGAGCCATTCCGAAAAATGCAGATACCCACATCCAGAACACCGAACCAGCTCCGCCGACGGCTATCGCAGAGGCAACGCCTGTTATGTTTCCCGTCCCCATAGCCGTACCAAGTGCCATGCAGACCGTCCGGAACTGCTTTTTATCCGGCGGATTTTTTATAAAAAACGGAATAATCCGGAACTGTACGAATTTAAGTTTTATTGTATATATAATGCCGGTTGTCATCAGCAGAAAAATAAGCCCTGAACCCCATACGTAAGAGTTTATTTTTTCAAGAAAATCTGTCATAATATTGCACCTCCTGAAAATATTAACCATATAAATTTAATAAAAACGGTATACATTAAAAGATATTTATGCTATAATAGAAATATAACTTTACAGGAGTGTGAATATGAAAAATTATCTTCCTGACAGAAATTGTCTTTTTATCTTGAGAGTAATAATAACTGTTGTTTCAGCAGTACTTATAGTTGCAGTGAAATATTTCTTTACTGTTGATTTGCTTGTTATGCTGATAAGTACCATAATAGGAGCAGGGGCATTTTTTGTGATGTTTGCATATCTGCCTATGTTTCTTGAATCTATAAAATATACACTTACGGAAAGTGAAATAATAACTTCCGGCGGTGTTATAATGCAGATACACAAATCCGTGAAATATTCTTCAATACAGTATACAAACGTAATAACCACGCCTTTTTCACAGTATACTGGACTGAATTTTATTATATGTTTTGTCTATGGCGGACAGATAAGAATGCTTTTTCTTAATCATTCAGACGCAAAGGAAATCCTTGAAAGAGTTGAACGGAAAGGAGAACAGGAAAATTGTATCACGAACACCCCTTGAGAATTTTAAGATATTCTGCCAAAAATATATGGCTTCTGATATTTCCGCTGCTCCGTGGTGTCAAAACGATACGTTTTGATGCCGAAAGTTTCTATAACTGGGTACGTGGTGCATGGTTTGATATAGCCGTGATAGGAATAATTATTGTTTTCGGATATATCCGGTGGCACTTTTCCGGAATAGAACTCACTGATACGGAAATAGTCCGCTGGGAAGGCATATCCGCTAAAATAAAAACAACTATACCGTATTCAAGTGTAAGCTCCGTGACGGTAGAAAAGCCGGTATGGCTTATGCCTGTGAGAGCTATTAAAATAAGTTGTGATACAAGTGCGGGAAATTACAAATCAGCGGATTTGCAGATTATGGTTACCGGAAAATTCTGCAAGGATTTTCTTTCAAGAGTTCCCGACGTGAATCAGAAAAATAAACTGAAAGATATTCCCGAAACAACGCCTTTATCCGTGCTTCTGTTTTCGGTTTTCTTTTCAAGCGGATTGTCGGGAACTGTCTATATAGCGACATTTTTCATGAAAGGCGGAGACATCGCCCATGACATAATAAACGTATCGCTTGACCGTCTCACCGAAACAACCGAAAAACTTGCAGGAAAGCTGATTATCCGGATACCATCGGCGGCGGTTTTCGTCGGAGTGTTTTTCATAGCGGCATGGTTTATATCTTTTATTATGAATTTTTTCCGGTATTATGGTTTCGGCGTCGACGGTGACGAATATTGCATTAAAATTTTTTGTGGACTTTTCAACCGTCGGGAATATCGTATAACTTCCGCACATATAAACTATACCGATTTACGACAGAATTTAATTATGAAGTTTTCCGGCGCTGTTGCCGTAAATATAAGCTGTGCCGGTTATGGTTCTGAAAAAAATCAACTTCCGGTGCTTTTTCCGGTAAGGAAAGAAAAAAGTCTTGATAATGCCCTTGAAAAAATAGGCATTTTCACCGGTGTAAAGAATGATTTCAGACCGAAAAAAAACGGCTGGTGGCAGTATATATGGCAGCCGGTCATAGCTTCCTTGATAGTTTTTCCGGTGCATATATTTATAAAAAAATATATTCCGGAAATTTCAGAACTTTTATTCTTTTTTGCGGTCATGCTTGAAATACTGCTTATATGGCTTATCGCCGTGAAACTGACAGCTTTTTTCACAAGCGGAATTTCAGTCTATGATGATAAAATAATGGTAAGGTGTTCTAAAATGGTTGGCTTTCATACCGTTGTTGCAGAACGTCGGAAACTCGTGAAGTTTGAGATACAACAGCCAATTTTTCAGAAAATAAGCGGAAAATGTAGTATTGTGCTGTGGTTCGGTGGTGAGGAAAGGTCACATTTTAAGGTCAGGGCTATGCGGGTAGAGGACGTTAAAAAAATTTCTGCTATGCTTGGCTATCAGACCGGCGAAAGAATTTGATTTTATTATTTTCTGAAAATTCCTCTTGACTTTTCCGGAAAAATATGTTACAATGTACTTGTGAGCAGGCTATACAGCAGCGGAAACGCTTTTAGTTTACGAGGAAAGTCCGGACATCACAGAGCAGGGTAACTGCTAACGGCAGCCGGAGGCGACTCCCGGGCAAGTGCAACAGAAATAAACTGCCACTCCGGTGGTGATGGTGGAAAGGTGCGGTAAGAGCGCACCAGAGTACAGGAGACTGTACTGCTATGTAAACCCTACCTGATGCAACGTCTATTGGTGCTTTATATCTTAACGTCTGCTCGGCGGATATGAAGTAACGACGGCTTGAACTTTTCGGCGACGGAAAGTCTAGATAAATTGCTGTACTCGACAGAATCCGGCTTATCGGTTTGGTCACATTAACTTCTGTAACTCCGGTTGCAGAAGTTTTTTTCTGAAAAAATTAAAACTCCGTATATCAGAATATACGGAGCATTTTTTTATATAAGAGTGAGTATTATTATTACAGCAAGCAACGCACCAGCGGTTAAAACCGGAATTATTACCGGTCTTTTTTTCCGACGGAGTTCCGGAGTAATCATTGCTATATATTTTTCAGCCTCCTCACGTGTGACTTCTGCCGGAAGTTCCCGAACCTCCGGACGAAGATAAAGTACAGCTTTTTCAAAGTAGATGCTTTCGGGGTGGTTTACCTCGATTATTTTCTTGTTGACACCTTTAATCATAAAAAATTCCCTCCATGAAAAGTTTTCATGGTATATTATTGGAAAATTTTTCTGGTTTATTCAAGATTCCGGACGTAATGAAAAAGATACTGTTGTGCAATGCCCTTATGCTGAAAATCCGGAAAACCGTCCGGATAGTATTCTTCAAGAACCCGTTTTATCCATACATCAACGGGGAAAGCCTCCGTCCTATACATACCGAAAAGTAGTACACACTCACTGACTTTAGCACCGACACCCTTTATCTGCCGGAGTGCTGTTCGGGCATCATCAAGTGGCATATTGGATATTTCTTTAAGATTTATTGTTCCGTCGGAAACTTTCTGTACGGCATCACAAATATATTTTGCACGGAAACCACTTCTCAGATAATCAAGTGTTTCAGGAGTTTCACCGGACAGCATTTCAGCAGTCGGGAAAATTCCGTCATAATGCAGACATAGCCTTTCAATAATGCCCTTTATACGTGGTATATTGTTATTTTGCGATATAATGAAAGATACAAGACATTCCCATGAATCCTGTTTCAGAAGTCGTATTCCACCGGCAAATGAACACGCTTTTTTCAGTGTTTCATCTTCTGAGAATATGCGTTTAAGTTCGCCGTAATCCGTGCCGAAATCAAAATATTCATACCATATATTCAAAAAATCTTCCTCTGTGGTATCGTGGAAGATAAATTCATTTTCGCCGGTCTGTGAGACTGTCAGAGGAGTATTCAGGAATTTTCCTGTGTATGTGCATGAAAAATCTGACTGAATTTTCTTCCAGCGGAAAGCCTGTCCGCAATCTAATGTATCGTCAAGACTGAAATCTTTTTCAGAAACGATAATATTATTATTTTTTACTGAATAATCCATAATGTTACTCCTTTATGAAAATTTGGTGAAAGTATACAGAAAAGACTTGATTTTTCTGTAAGATTATACTAAAATATTATTAATCTAAAGAAAGGAAGAGCAATAAATATGACTGAAATTGAAATTTTTGATGATGTTCTTGAAAATCTCCCTGTGCTTGCAAAGCAGAATCCCGAAGGCATGAAAGAAAAATTATCGGAGCTTTTCGTTGATTTTCTTGAATTATCGCACCTTTATGATTCGGCAATAGAGGTTGTGAAAACATATCTCAATATACTTGACAGTGAGTTCAGTGTGAAATTTCAGCGGAATCCCATTCATAACGTAGAAAGTCGTTTAAAATCTCCGCAATCAATAATAGGAAAACTTCAGAAGAAAGATTTACCGATTACGCCGGTTTCAGCACGGAAAAATCTTCTTGATATAGCGGGAATCCGTGTGACGTGCTGTTATATCACCGATATTTATGCAATCGTGGAAATGCTGTGTCGCCGTGATGACTTCACCGTAATAAAGCAGAAAGACTATATTAAAAATCCTAAGCCAAGCGGTTACAGAAGCTATCACCTTATTGTCAATGTACCGGTGTATCTTTCCACTAAAAAACAATATGCCCCCGTTGAGATTCAGATACGTACAATTGCCATGGACTTCTGGGCAAGTCTTGAACATCAGCTTAAATATAAGCCGTCAACGGCTATAACTCCGGAAATTTCGGAGGAACTTAAGGAATGCGCCGAAAGAATAGCGGAAACTGATTTACAGATGCAGCGCATTTTTATGGAGATAAATGACCTTTAATAACAAAAATGAC
>JAMPEF010000018.1 GCA_023665275.1 Alistipes senegalensis
ATATTTTCCGGAATCGTTACAGAAGTAAGGCTTGAACAACCATTAAATGCATTTTTAGATATTACTGTTAAATTTCCCTGTTCAATTTCAAGAGTTTTAAGACCTGAACAGCCTGAAAATGCTTCGCCACCCATAGTTGTAAGACTGGCAGGAATTTTTACCGCTGAAATACCTTTACAGCCATAGAATGCTTCAAAGCCGATAGTCTGTAAGTCTTCGGAAAGTTTTAAACTTGTCATTCCGGTGCAGTTAGAAAATGCATAGTCACCTATAGTTGTTACGCTGTCCGGAATTTCAACAGATTGCAGAACTGAGCAGTTAGAAAATGCAGAACTTGCAATTGTCTCAAGACCCTCTGAAAGTGTAAGTGTTTTAAGTACCTTACAATTCTGGAATGCATAGGAATTAATAGTTGTTACACTTCCTGGTATTGTTACAGAAGTAAGAAGAGTACAACCAGAAAAGGCAATTTTTTCAATACTTGTTACCGGCATACCTTCAATTTCAGACGGGATTACAACCTCTTTAGCTTTTGAATCACACTTCTTGATAGAAATTGTTGCGTCATCGTTGACGGTGTATGTAAGATTTTCATATGTACTGTCAGCGGCACTTGCCGTTACTGATACTGTCGGGATAACGCTTTTCTGAATAGCCGCCACGCCACCCATAAGGCAAAGTGCCATAATGCCGGCTAAAATTTTTCTTGATTTTTTCATAAAATCCTCCTTGAAATAATATATAAGAATTGTATCAAAAAAAAAAAAAAAAACTCGTGATAATTTAGTGAAAGTTTGGTGAAAGTTTTCTTTTAACAAAAAAATAAATCCCCTTGTTACAGGGGATTATTTTTTAACCATTCTGACATATTTAATTTAGCGTCATTACCCGTTGAGAGATAAGCATAATATGCAAGAATATATGAACCATCAACAGAATCAACAACACCATCTGAATTTACATCGGCGGAGGTTTTCTGTTCGTCCGTGAAAGTTGAAATACCTGCTGTCGAAAGTGAGGCATATTCAATCAGAACATCGGTAGCGTCTAAGGCGTCAATGAAACCATCAGTATTTACATCGCCTAAAGTTACGGGAGAATTTTCAAGAACTCTGAAATTATAGCCGTATGTTTCCGCAAAAGTCTGTGCGTTGGAGTTTTCATAACCACATATCACAGTACCGGACGGAATAGTTTCATTACTGCCCTCTATTTCACATTCCGGATTCATGAAAATCAATTCACTCAGTGAAGAACAGTCATTAAAAGCGTAAATATCAATTTTTTTCACGCTTTCCGGCAGAGTCACTGACTGAAGATTATTCATTCCGGAAAATACATATCTGCCTATTTCTGTTATACGGCTTCCGACATAAGTTGATGTGATATTTTCAAGATATTCATTCCACGGTCGGTTATCAGGGTTATAACTCGGAGTTCCACCTATACCGTCCAGAATGAATTTTCCGTCTGATACGTCCCACGAAACAGCTTCATTTGCGAAAATCTGCACAATATAATAGCTGTTGCCTTCCTGTGCAACCCCGACGCCTATATTAGTAAAATTACTATTCATGATATTATCGTGATGTATCTGTGACCCCATCCATGCGGACATTGCAACTTCTGCAACCGGAAACATATTAGTCATGGAAAGAATATTTTCACCACCACTTCCGGCGGATATTCTGTTTTCATCAAGAACCGTGTTCCATACAGAGCCGTCAGGGCGTGTATGGTCTCCGTTCCGGATAATTTCAGACGCTCTTATATTTGCGGCATAGCTAAGCTGTGGACTAAAATTCATAGGGTCAAGACCCTCTTTAGCCCTTTCCTCGTTGACAATTTCCCATACTCTCTTGGCATAACCGGCAAGAGTTTCATCTTCATTCGCCGTGACTTCTGCGGAGGCGTCAATACTCCTGAAAACATACGGCACATCTATAAGCGATATACACATTAAAGCCGTAAAAATTCCCGATATTATTTTATTTTTCATAAAAAAATGACCTTTCGTATAATGTTTATATTAATTATACTAAAAAAAGAATAATCTGTCAAGTAAAATGTGAATTTTCTGCAAAATAATTTTATTAATTGCAACAGATTATATTATTATAATTAAAATTATACGTTTAATTTTTTATCCATAAATTTTTCTGTAAAAATTTCAGAAAAGATATAAAAAGAACACAATCCCATGTTATAATAACAACATAAACAAAAGGAGCTTCTTTCATGAAAAAAATACTACTTATTGAAGACGACTTACAGATATGTGAAGTAATCGTCAGATATTTCAGGGACAAAGGCACAGAAATACTCCCCGTTCACAACGGCACTGACGCACTCGAAACCATAAGCAACGGACTTGATAATTACGGGCTTGTACTACTTGACATAATGCTACCGGAGGCGGACGGTTTTGTTATATGCCGTGCAATCCGGAAAAAAAGCGATATACCGGTTATATTCATAACCGCACGTGCAAGGGAGGAGGATATATTATATGGCTATCAACTCGGCTGTGATGACTACATTATAAAACCGTTTCTGCTGTCGGCACTGTACGCAAAGTGTGAAGCACTCACAAAACGCTTTAACGGTACAGTCATTGACAGTACACTGAAGTGTGGTCGCATAAAACTTGATACCCGACGGCTTGTATGTTACGTCGATGACAAGGAAATTGAACTCCCACGCAAAGAATTTGAGATACTGCAATATTTCATGGGACATATAGACTGGACTATTTCTCGTGATACGCTTTTAAATCGTGTATGGGGTGATGATTTTTTCGGCAGTGACCGTGTTGTTGACAATCACATAAAGAAATTACGCAAAGCCCTCGGCAGTGCCGGCGAACAGATAAAAACACTTGTCGGCAGAGGGTACAGACTTACAGAGGGGTGAAAATTATGAAAAAAATTCCGGATAACAGTATTCTGAAAAAAGAGTTTACTATACCTTTTTTCAACATGAAAAACCTGAAAAAAATCTTTAAAAACATAAAGAACAAAAAGAAATCAAAAATATACAAAAGAAAAAGAAAAACTTTCAAGGGAATTTTTGCTAAAAATGTACTTATGGGATTATTCCTTACAATTATTTTTGCAGTGGGGCTTTTCAACGTCGGAAAGGAATATATCTTCTCACAGACAGAATCATGTTCATCTTATCTTCTTTCACATATGCAACAGCTTATTTCACGTGATATGAATGACCAGTTACAAGGTTCTCAGGCACTTTTGGCATGTATGCAAAAATATTCAAATTTTAATGTAATAGTTGACAACACTGCAAAATATCAGATAAGCTCCTATTATACCGAAAACTGCCACGCACTTGTAAGACTTACTGACAAGGACGGAAATATTACACATTCAAGCCGTATGGGATTGCAGGCTTTCGTAATTTTCGGTGAAGATGATAAAGAATACATGATTTGTGATACTGAAAACAAAGATTTTCCTGAACTGCAACAGCTTGAACAAGATTACATGAAAATGTCTGAAAAGGAAAAACGTTTCTATGGTAATTACATTATAGAAAATTATTCTGTTTATCCACAAATCGTTATGAAAAGTGCCTATGTAAACAGGGAAGAAGGATTATTTATTCCTCACGAAACAGAACTTAATCTTATCAAATACTATAATGAACATGCATATCCTGAAGAAATATTAGAAACCAAATCATATACAATTGATATGCCCGAAAAAGACGGCTATGAACTTATTGAATTTAATTTATCCGACCCAAACCGCTTTGAAAAATCAGAAGATTTAGCTTATCCACGTACATTTATGTGCGGTTTTTACGGAACTGACAAGAAAGCTTTTGACAGACTCAACTTAGAAAATCCACCTGTAAGAAATGCTTTAGGAGGTATGTATGGTACAGCCACAGGCGGAAGAGTATGTTATCAGAATGTTACAATATATATTGACGGAGAGCCACATCTTCTTACAGTAATATTACAGGTAGAGCCATGGAACTCCGTAACAAAACCACTGTACTTTAAACTAGTAATAATATTCCTTATTGCAATGATTGTTATAGCATTATTTGACGCATGGCGACGTAATGTAAGAAATCAGGCAGACTATATGTTTGAAGACTATCAGAAAAACCTGACGGACAGTCTTGCCCATGACCTCAAAACACCGCTTATGGCTATCGGCGGATACGTTGAAAATATCCTTACCGGAAATCTTACCAAAGACGAAACAAATAAATATTTGTCGTCGGTCATGGATAATATTTCATATACGGATTCAATAATAACCCGTACCCTTGAACTGAACGCCATTAACAGCATAAATATAAAACCTGCACAGTTTGATTTATGCTGGCTTGTCAATAACGCTGTGGAAAAATATTCCCTGCTCCTCGACGAAAAAAATATATCCGTCCATACCGACGGTACAGGGGAAATATCTGCCGATACTGCCACACTGAAGACTATCATTGAAAATCTTATCTCAAACGCTGTAAACTACACAACTGACAACGGAAAAATAAACATATCTATAAGTGACAAAAATATAATTATTAAAAATACTGTCGATAAAAAAATTGATGTTAAGGAACTTAAAAAGCCGTTCACAAAAGGAGACAAGTCACGCAGTAACAACTCCGGAAGCGGTTTAGGGCTTGCCATAGCCGAAAATGCCTCCGCAATAAACGGCTTTAAACTGGATATTTCTTGCACCGATACGGAATTTATTGCAGAACTTAAATTCTGAATGTAAATTTTTTGCAAAAATACGTGACAAATCGTCCGGAATGTTGTATAATATAATTGTCCACTATATTATATGATTGGAGCGATTAGAAATGTCAGATAAAACTTTTTACATTACCACACCGATATATTATCCGTCTGGTAATCCGCATATTGGTCACTGCTATACCACGGTGGCGTGTGACTCCATAGCACGCTACCGGAGAATGCAGGGATATGATGTCAAGTTCCTTACCGGAACGGACGAACACGGTCTTAAAATCGAACAGAAAGCCGCTGAAAAAGGCGTTACTCCTAAAGAATACGTCGACGAAATAGTGGAGACTTTCAAGAAACTTTGGAAATACATGAATGTCGATTATGACCAGTTTATAAGAACTACTGACGATTACCACGTTGAGAGTGTACAAAAAATTTTCAAGGCACTCTATGACAAAGGTTACATCTATAAGGGTGAGTATTCCGGCAAATACTGTACACCTTGCGAAAGTTTCTGGACAGACTCACAGCTTGATGAAAACGGTTGCTGTCCGGAGTGTCACCGTGAAGTGACTTTCGCAAAGGAAGAAGCATATTTCTTTAAGATGTCACCATTTGCCGACAGAATAGAAAAACTCCTTACAGAAACAGACTATCTACAGCCTAAAACACGTGCTACAGAACTCGTCAACAACTTTATAAAGCCAGGTCTTGAGGATTTATGCGTATCAAGAACCACTTTCAAGTGGGGTATACCGGTTACTTTTGACGACAAACACGTTGTATATGTCTGGATTGATGCACTTTCTAACTATATTACAGCACTTGGCTATGAAAACAGTCTTTCAGATGAATTTAACAAATACTGGCCTGCTGATGTTCACATGGTAGCAAAAGACATTATGCGTTTCCATGCTATCATATGGCCTGCAATGCTCATGGCACTTGACTTGCCATTACCGAAACACCTTGCTGTACATGGCTGGATAACATTCAACGGTGAAAAAATGTCCAAATCACTCGGAAACGTCGTTGACCCGTTTGTACTTGGTGAGCGTTACGGCTGTGATGCTATCCGTTACCATATTTTAAGGGAAATGGCTTTAGGTTCGGACAGTTCATTCTCAAATGAAATAATGATTAATCGCATAAATTCAGACCTTGCAAACGGTTTCGGAAATCTTGTATCACGTACGGTCGCTATGGCTGACAAGTATTTCAATGGTACGCTTCCGGCTGAACGTGAAGAAACTGAACTTGATAAAGATTTCAAATCAGTGGTAATAAATACTGTTGCAGAAGTCGACAAGGCTATGTCCGGAAACAAGATAAAAAATGCTCTTGAAGTCATTTTCATAACAGTTGACCGTGCCAATAAATATATTGACGAAACAGAACCGTGGAAACTTGGCAAGAGTGAGGAAAACAAGGCAAGACTTGCCACAGTGCTTTATAATCTCCTTGAAACTATAAGAGTTATATCCGGACTGCTTTCACCGTTCATGCCGTCCACAATGCCGGAAGTATGGAAACAGATAGGTGCTACTCCGGACGACGTAACATATGAAAAACTCTCCGTTTTCGGTGTACTTCCTGAAAATATAATCGTTCATAAGGGTGCTATACTTTTTCCACGCATAGACGTCGAAAAGGAAATTGAAGAACTCAATAACATTATCAAGGAAAATATGGAAAAAGCTAAATCAACCCTTTCGGAAAGTGAAAAGCCCGTCGAAAAAATAGAGCTTGCTCCGGAAATAACTATTGACGATTTCGCAAAAGTTGAAATCCGTGTAGCTAAAGTAATTTCATGCGAAAAAGTAAAGAAATCCGATAAACTTCTTTGCTTACAGCTTGATGACGGTATGGGCGGAAGACAAGTAGTTTCCGGTATAGCACAATACTATAAGCCGGAAGACCTTATAGGAAAGAAAATTCAGCTTATAGCAAATCTAAAACCCGTAAAACTCCGTGGTGTCGAAAGCAACGGTATGATTTGTGCTTGTGATGTTCCGAACGGCTGTAAAGTAATTTTCGTTGACGACGATATACCAGTAGGCTCTAAAATAAGATAAAAAACAAGGGACGGCTAAACCGTCCCTTTTATGCTGTTCAATTATCACTTTCGAGTGTTTCTATAAATTTCGGAAATTTCATTGTTCCGCCTGTAGATATATGGGCATAATACTGTGAAATTATTGTAGCGTCAACCGCATTGACTGAATCGTCATTATTGACATCGGCGGATTTTTTCTGTGTTTCAGTAAGTGTTGACGTGTTGCTTGTTGAAAGTTCTGCATACTCAACAAGTACTATTGTGGAATCCACGGCATTTATAAGACTGTCACCGTTTATATCGCCTAATTCTGTTATTTTTTCAGGTGCTTGTCCAAGCGATTCAAAGTTTTTGCCATATTTTTCAGCGTATACCTGTGCGGTAGAGTTTTCATAGCCGTATATAGTGCCAGTGAAATATTGATTATAAGAGCCATAGTTATAATAATCTTCATTACATATTGTCTCTGAAGAATCATAAATTTCACAATAAGGATTCAAAATAGTTATTTCATTTAATTTTTCACACTCAAAAAATGCCCATTTTCCGATACTTGTTACACTCTCTGGAATATTTACTGATGTTAAATTGTCACAAAAACAAAATGCATTTTTTCCAATGCTTATCATGCTGTCGGGAATGTTTATTGATATTAAATCATCGCAAAAAGCAAAAGCATCATTTCCAATGCTTGTTACGCTCTCGGGAATATTTATTGATGTAAGATTATAGCAATTTTGAAATGAATTATTTCCAATGCTTGTAACAGGCACATCCTCTATCTCAGGCGGAATAACAACCTCAGTTGCAGAACGCTCACAATGTACAATCTCAATATAATCGCCATAGTTTTTATATACAAGCAGTTCATATGTACCCTCTTTATATTCGTTTTCACCCTCTGCACTTGCCATCACAAATATCTCCGGAGTGATACTCTCTAAATTAACTGCCACACCACCTATAAGACACACTACCGTAATACTGGCTAAAATTTGCTTTAAATTTTTCATAATATACCTCACTTTTTGCATTTCGTGTGTTACATTACAGTAAGTGTTCCGTCGCCGTCAAGCTTCCATTTAACGTTATCGCCATAATCCCCCTCACTGCCACAGTCTCCGTAATTTTTAGAGTATCCGCACGAAAAAAGACTTACAATACATAAAACCATAATTGCACATGATAAAATTTTCTTTAACTTAATCATAAAAAAACTCCACTTTATATTTTTTTAACGCTGTCACGGATAATAATATTTCCGTTTATAGTGACTGTTTCGTGATGTTTAAGGGGATTTTCTATGCGTTCACAAATCTGACGGACGCTTTCAGACGCCATTTTTGATTGATTTACTTCATATGTAGTTATTTTCACCGGTGTGACCTCCGGAATGACATTATCATAGCTGACAATTGATATATCATCAGGTACTTTCAGACCCATTGCATTGAGTATATGCATACTTTCATATGCGGAATAATCACAGCAACAGGCAAGTGCAGTATACTTTTCTGCTATATCCGGCAGAATATTTATATTCATATCTGCTGTAGTTATGCTGTCAGGAATAATCATATTTCCCGTTACTTTCATTCCGGATTCTGTCATTGCCTTACAGTAGCCGTAAAATCTGTCTGTCATTATGCCGGATACACCAACAGAGCCGACAAAAGCTATTTTTTTATGTCCCTGTTTTATAAGATAATTTGTCATAATATACATACCATAGTAGCCACCGGAAATAACAGTGTCATAATTATATTCCGCATTGTAAGTATCAAGCATGACCATCGGAATATTCAATGAAGAAATCATTTTCATGTAGTCATCGGGAAAACTTCCCATAATTATAAGACCATCAACCCGTCTGTCCTTTACAAGTTTAGGAACACTGCAAGTATCCATTTCGGGCTTGTTTATCACTTCAAGAATGCCAATGCTATTAAACTCCATAAGATTTTTAAGAAGTTTTTCATATAGTCCCCAGTAAAAAGAAGTTCCTTTCTGTAGGTATACGTATGAATTTATAATACCAATTGTTCTTGATTCTCTTTTCAATAAAGCAGATTTCGGCATTTCATAACCCATTTCCTGTGCTGTCTGTATAATATTACTCCGCATTGCATTTCCGACACCCTCCTTATTATTAAGAGCCTTTGAGACCGTCACAATGCTTACCCCTAATTTTTCCGCAATATCTGCCATTTTTACTGATTTAGCCATAGTAATATTATCCTCCTATAAAATTATATTATATAGTATATCATAATTTAAATATAAAGTCAATACAAAAGAGTTAATCAATTTATAAATTCTTTATTTTTACTTAAAATTCCGGATTTAATTTAATATTATTACATATCTAAATAAATATAAAAACCACATACGCATAAGAGCGTTTCTATTGACATAACCGTTTTTTTGATATATAATATTAGTAAAATAAAGCGGAATTTAGAGGTGTTATTATGATTAAATTCTTTAAGATTTTCGATAATCAATACTTTGGATTTTGGATATTAGGATTATTATTATTTGCTGTACAAGAAATACCATATATGATAATGCCTTTACTAAAGCTACAAACAAATCCGATTATGAATATGAAAGAATCATCTGCTGTACTTGATGTTTTTGAAAAGATACTCGGTTCACTATGTATAGCGTTTATGACATTTATCATTCATAAAAATTCAGAATTATTCTCTCTCTCAAGTAATAAAGAAAAAGTATTCTTTTACTTGGCAGTTTTTGTATTATTATTGAATTTTGTAGGGTGGATTATCTATTTTACCGGACATCAAAGTATTCTTATTATGATGTTATTTATAGTTGTAATGCCTCCCTTGTACTATGTTTTTATAGGGCTTTGGAGAAATAACATGATATTGACAATTACAGGATGTGTATTCCTTATCGTACATTTCTGCCATGTTTTAGGTAATTTGAAATTAGAAGATAAATTCTGATTTATGCGAATAAACCAATAATTTAAATAAACCCGAAAGCAGTTAAAAAACTACTGATGTGAGAAAAATATAAATAAATCGGAATTTAGAGGTGTTATTATGATGTGGCTGAAACCAGATGATTATAAAAAGCAAAAGTATACAGAATTGAGATTATATGCACCTAAAAGCGAAAAAATTCTATTGGATTTTAATCCTCTTAAGATTTCTGAAGAAGCTGACTGGAATCCAGCATGGGAGGAGTGGCACTGCTATTCTAAACCTTTACGGATATATAAGCAAGATTATGAACTCTTAATAGATTATTTCAATAGAATATACCCTATTCAAGACGCATTTGACGGAACATCTGAACCTGTTTTTGATGTCTGTTTTTATAATTGGATTGGTAAGGAAGATTGGTTTAAAATCATTTCTGAAATAGAACAAGAATTAGATAGCATTTCTTCTGATAAACAATCTTTCTTTATGGATTTTTTGAAGTGGCTAAAGGAAGCTCTCAACTATACCTCTATCATTGTTGTTGAGGGTAATTTGTAGCTAATTACTATGTTCTTGAATTCTGATTCAGGCGAATAAATCAATAATTTAAATAAGCCCGAAAGCAGTTAAAAAACTACTGATGTGAAAAAAATATAAATAAAATAAATCGGAATTTAGAGGTGTTATTATGATTAAATTCTTAGGAAAAGAAAATGATTTAAGAACCGAAGACGGAAAAATTACAAAAACGGGATACATTGTTATGATGATTTCTTGTGTTCTTGGACTGTGTTTCTTTTTATTCGGCAGATATATTTATGGTAAATTATTGCAAAATAAATAGACCCGTAAATTCTGATTTATGTGAATAACCCAATAAATAAAATAAGCCCGAAAGCAGTTTTTCAACTACTTTCGGGCATTACTTCTAATGGTAATTATATATATATTACATAAGCTCACATATAAGATTAGAAAACTCAACAGGATTTTCAACAGCCATTCCCTCAATAAGTAACGCCTGACTGTAAAGAAGTTTGGCATACTTGCTGAGTTTGTCCTTGTCACCGGAAGTGTTCATTGACTGGAGTTTTCCGAAAATTTCATGTTCCGGATTTATCTCAAGTACACGCTGTGCGGTTATTTTCTGACCGTTTGGCATGGAGTTAAGGACTTTTTCCATTTCAAGTGATATTTCACCCTCACTTGTAAGGCATACAGGGTGTGATTTAAGTCTCTGTGAAAGTATAACCTTAGAAACTTTACCATCTAAAGCGTCGGAAAGTTCTTTCAGTAAATCAGCGTTTTCTTCTTCCTTAGCCTTGATTTCTTCCTGTTTTTCAGTGTTTTCAAGACCTAAATCGTCGGCTGATACGGACTTAAATTCCTTGTCCTTGTATTTCATAAGTGTTTTTATTGCAAATTCGTCAATATTATCTGTAAGATACAGAATCTCAAATCCGTTATCCTTAACAAGTTCTGTCTGTGGGAGCTGTTCAATTCTTTCTATGCTATCACCTGTTGCATAGTAAATGAATTTCTGTTCCTCACGCATTCTGGTAACGTATTCGTCAAGAGTAATAAGTTTCTTTTCCTTTGATGATGTAAACAGCAGTAAATCCTGTAACTTTTCCTTGTTCATTCCGTAATCGCTGTATATGCCATATTTCAGTTGTAAGCCGAATGCTTTCCAGAACTTTTCATATTTTTCACGGTCATTTTTCAGCATTTTCTTGAGTTCGGAATTTATAGTCTTTTCAATGCTTTTTGCGATAGCTTTAAGCTGTCTGTCATGCTGGAGCATCTCACGTGAAATGTTAAGCGATAAGTCTTCAGAATCAACAAGACCCTTTACAAATCCGAAATAATCAGGGAGTAGGTCAGAACACTTGTCCATAATTAAAACTCCGTTTGAATAAAGCTGTAATCCCTTTTCAAATTCCTTTGAATAAAAATCAAACGGAGCATTTGCCGGAATATACAACAATGCGTTATAATTTGCGTTGCCTTCATTCTTTGCATGGGCATAATGGAGCGGTTCGCTGTAATCATAGAATTTTTCTGTATAGAAATGCTTATAGTCCTCTTCTTTGAGTTCGGACTTATTCTTTTTCCAGAGAGGTGTCATGCTGTTGAGAGTTTCAACCTCAATGTAATCTTCATATTCAGGTTCTTTGTTTTCTTCGTCACCGGATTTTTCAACGGGTCTGCTATGGGTCATTTCCATTTTTACGGGGAAACGTATATAATCAGAATATTTCTTCACCAGTGATTTAATTCTGTACTGGTCAAGAAAATCTGTATATTTTTCGTCGTCGGTATCGTCAAGCATTTCAAGGATAATTTCAGTACCTGCACTTGTCTTGTCGGCTTCAGTGATTGTGTAGCCATCGACGCCCTCAGATTCCCACTGATAAGCCTTGTCACTACCGTAAGCCTTAGAGATAACAGTCACTTTCTTTGCTACCATGAATGCAGAATAGAAACCCACACCGAACTGTCCTATAATCTGGCTGTCGTCGTCAAGTTTGTTTTCGTTCTTGAATTTCAGTGAACCACTATTAGCGATAGTACCAAGATTATTTTCAAGTTCTTCTTCCGTCATGCCTATGCCGTTATCGGCTATTTTAAGAGTACGTGTTTCCTTGTCTGCTGTAATCCATATAGCAAAATCTTCCTTGCTGAGACCTACTTTATCGTCTGTAAGTGACTTGAAATAGAGCTTGTCTATAGCGTCGCTTGCATTGGAGATAAGTTCCCTGAGGAAAATCTCCTTATGTGTATAGATTGAATGAATCATCATCTCAAGCAATCTTTTTGACTCTGCTTTAAATTGTTTAGTTTCCATTAAAAAACATCTCCCGTTTTATTTTTTAGCACTCTCCCTCTCTGAGTGCTAAAAACAGTATATAACTTTTCCACATATAAAGTCAAGTAGTAAGAAGAAATATTTACAAATTGTTCACAATTACATAAATAATTCACTAAAAAGCTATTGACATGAAGTCGGAAAAAGTATATAATTATTATGTTGTATTTATTTGCAGAATATTACTTCAGGCAGTATGTGCAGCTTTGTTTTAAATCATTACCATAAACGGTATTTTCAATAAAGATACAAAAAAACGGTGGTATTTTTTCTCTCCGGAAAGAGAGCAAATTGAATGAATATATTTTGACAAATGAATAAAATAAATGCGGCATCTACCGCCTTTAAGTAGTAATCAGATTATATGATACAAGACTATAAATCAATTATTTAAAGGAGGTATTGCACTGTATGAGCTTGACTATTTCTATTGTCCTTATTTTCGTTGCCCTCGTTGTAGGTGCAGTCGTTGCCGGAGTTATTGTGAACAGCAAGGCATATCAGAAGGGCGTTAATGCAGGTATCGAACAGCAGAAGCAGAAAACCGAATCCCTGACCGGCTCAGCCGAAAAACAGGCGGAACGCATTATCGAAGAGGCAGAAAAGGACGCCGACAATAAGAGGAAAACTGCACTCGTGGAGGCTAAGGACGAAATACACAAACTCCGTAATGAAGCGGAAAAGGAAATAAAAGAACGCAGAGCAGAACTGTCACGACAGGAAAGACGTGTACAGCAGAAGGAAGAAAATCTTGACAAAAAAACTGATAACCTTGAAAGAAAAGAAGATACCCTTAATCAGAAAATCAAGTCCGCTGATGAAAAATTAAAAGAGGCTGAAAATATTAAAAACGGTCAGATGGAAGTACTGGAAAAAATTTCACAGTTCACTAAGGAACAGGCTAAGGAATATATAATTTCCAAACTTGAAGATGACCTTATACATGAAAAAGCCGTTAAAGTAGCTAACTATGAACAACAGGTAAAAGATGAATGTTTGGAAAAGGCAAGAAGCTATATTTCCCTTGCTATAGCTAAGGTCGCATCAGACCAGGTTTCCGAAACTGCTGTTTCTGTTGTTCCGCTCCCTAATGATGAGATGAAAGGTAGAATTATAGGTCGTGAAGGTCGTAATATCCGTACCCTTGAAACTCTCACAGGTGTTGACCTAATAATTGACGATACACCGGAAGCTATCACGCTTTCATGTTTTGACCAGGTACGCCGTGAAATCGCACGTATAGCTCTTGAAAAACTTATAGCAGACGGTCGTATTCACCCGACACGCATTGAAGAAATGGTTGACAAGGCTAAACGTGAAGTAGAATACCGCATAAAACAGGAGGGTGAACGTGCTGTAATCGAAACTAACGTACATGGCATAAATCACGAACTTATAAAACTTATCGGAAGACTTAAATTCCGTACAAGTTACAGACAGAATGTTCTTGACCACTCTATTGAAGTTTCCAAACTTTGCGGAGTTCTTGCCTCTGAACTTGGCGTTGATGCCAACATGGCAAGACGTGCGGGACTTCTTCACGATATAGGAAAAGCTCTTACCGCTGAAATAGAAGGCTCACACGTCCAGATAGGTGTTGACGTTTGTAAAAAATATAACGAAAATCCCATAATCCTCAATGCTATAGAGGCACATCACAATGACGTTGAACCTAAAACAGTTATTGCCTGCATAGTTCAGGCAGCTGACGCTATTTCCGCCGCAAGACCTGGTGCAAGAAGTGAAAACTATGAAAGCTACATAAAGAGACTTCAGAAACTTGAAGAAATATGCACCTCCTATGATGGCGTTGAAAAGTGTTACGCTGTACAGGCTGGACGTGAAGTCAGAATTATGGTAGTTCCGGAAATTATCAATGATGAAAAAATGGTTCTTGTTGCTCGTCAGATTGCACAGCAGATAGAAGCTGAAATGGATTATCCCGGACAGATTAAAATAAATCTTATCCGTGAAAGCAGAGCAACCGATTACGCTAAATAATACCGACACAATATACAGCCGCATATAATTTCCGGCTGATAATTTTAAAACTGCGGAAGTTTTTTCTACCGCAGTTTTTTTAGAAAAGGAGATGTTATAATGAAAAACAAATACTTCAGACGTAAATTAATTTCACTTACGGCAGCGCTTTCAATTTCTGTATGTGCTGTTTCTATGCCTGCATCTGCTGAATGGGTACAGATTGGTTATATGGGAGACCTTAACAACGATGCGGAGGTGAATATTGCCGACCTGGTTCTTATGTCAAAATATATTCTTGCAAAAACACAGCTTACTTCTGAAAACGCCTACAACGTAAAAGAAAAATTCTACTCAATAAACGGCAGTGAGGCAGATAATTCACTTGAATATCTCCAGACCTCCGACATAAATCAGGACGGCAGAACAGATGTTTTTGACTTGATTTTAATGCGCAAATATATTATAAATCAATGGAGTGACCCCGTTTACATATGGAACGATGAAACAGAGTCAACTACTGAATCTACTACAGAAGAAACATCAACAACTTCTACTACTTCACTTACTTCAACATCTCTCACGACTACCACAATATCTTCCACAGATATTATGACAACTACTTCTACAACGGCATTTGAATTTATAGAAGCTCCTGTAAAAGATTTATACGGCTCTATGCCCTCACAGAATAACGCTGAAATGGTAGTATTCTATGTTGATTTTCCGGACTGTCCATATCCGTATGAACCTACTACAGCCGAAATTGAAAAAGCAGTATTCGGGGCAGAAGATACTACAAGCAAAAGCTATCCGTTTGAAAGTATATCGGCATTTTATAAACGTTCCTCAAAAGGAAGCCTCAATATTAACGGAAAAGTCTTCCGCTACACTACAAAGGAAAACAAATCCGCTTATGAAGGTGATATATATCATGTCAACCTTATAAATGAAGTCTTCGAGGCATTCAGGGACAGTGAGGACTTTTCCATATTCGATAGCAACGGCGACAAAATAATTGATTCTACACTTATTTCTGTACCTACTGCCGCCGGTGATGATAACTGGTGGCCTGCCGCCGGTCAGTATGGCGGAAGCAGTGATTTTAAAGTTGATGATATGTCTGTAGGTCATGTTATTGTAGGAAACGCACAGATAGAAAGCAAATCCGACCATAAGAACTTTACAAGCAGTTATCTGCATGAAATAGGTCACTGTATGGGGCTTCCCGACTACTATTTATATAATGGTGAAAAGGATTTTGAGGGTCTGCATGGTTCAGCCGGCTATGAAATGATGGACGAAACAAATGCCGATTTTTCAGCTGTTTCAAAATTAATGCTTGGCTGGTACAAACGTGAACAGGTATCCATATACGACCCGACAACTAAAACACAATCTTTCACACTCAATAACGCACAGAAAGAAAATGGTAACTGTATTATAATTCCGTGCGGAAAACTTGAAAACAATTACTATTCGGAATTTCTTATACTTGAATATACTACTCTTGATGTAAATAACAGTCGTCTTAAAAAAGACTACTGGTGGAGAACGTCCGGAGCAGGTGTAAGAGTATTCCACGTTGAAGGAACTGTAACCGATAATATCGGTTGGAAATACTGGAAATACGCAAGCGGTGAAAATGAAGCAACAAACAATGACGATGGAAGACGTTTCATACGCATAATAGATGATACGGAAACTGATAATCTCTATCATGCCGGTGACGTAATAGACAGTAATATTACCGGTTTCAAGTGGTATGCAGAAGACGGTACACAATCAGTTGATACCGGTATTAAAATAACCGTCGACAGCATGGAAAGCGACAACTGCATAATTACTGTATCAGAAAAATAATGAAAGGCAGATATAATGTCAAAACAATTATTCAATTCAAGTGAAGAATCAAATTTTATTCTCAATATGACGGAGGAAAAATATTCACAGCTTGCATCATACGGACTTTCACTGGCGTGTTTCACAACGGCTGTATTTGCGGTCATACCGGAATTTATAGATACACTTTCCTATTCGATAGTATCGGGCGGACTGGCAATTTCCGGTGTAATATGCATGATACTGGCGCTTATCGGCATAATAAAGAAATACATAAACTTTAAAAATCTTTCTTTATGGGGATTCGTCGGAATGATTGTATGGGGAATTATTTCCATGATAAATTCCTATTCTGTGAGTGTTTCATTTTATGGTTTTTCCGGACGTGGTGAGGGTCTTTTAGCTATTATATTTTATTTCGGATTTTTCATAACGGCTATGTCAGTAAAACGTGAAAAAGTCATAACCATAATTATAAATTCAATTATAGCCTCCGGACTTCTTCATAGTACTGTCGGGCTTATACAGGTATTCACCGGAAAATTAAGTCATTATCAGTATGCATCAATAACAACAAAAATCAATGCCGCAAGCGGTCTGGCACAATCACCGATTTTTCTTGCAATGGTTCTGAGCCTTGCACTTACAGCATCACTTGTCACGGCTGTACTAACCAATAACAAAAAACGCCGTATTTTCTGCATTGTAAGTTCATGCCTGTTCACGTTTGTAATGATGTTCACATATTCCCTTATGGGCATAACCGGAATTATTATAGCCTTACTTTCTGCCGGAGTAAGTCTGTTTATTAAAAAATCTCCGAAAATAAGGCTTATGGCTTTATTATCGGGAATACTTCCGGCTATAGTTGCCGTGCTTATAGTAAATTCCGGAATTATCGGTGGAATTTCTTCATATAAACTCTATGACGGCTACACGTTATGGTGGGCTGATTCTTATATGCGACTTTCCGCAAGCGGTAATTGTGACCCTGATAATCTTGATTTGTCTGATACCGTTGAAGTATATAAATATCTTAACAGAAAAGCTATTGACATAATAAAAAAATATGCCCTCACCGGTACGGGTGAAGACCAGCTTGTATATCCTCAACTGTATACTAATGGCGGTCTTGACCCTGAAAGGTCAGATATAAGCGACATTATAGCACGTAATATTAATACTTTCGATAAAGTTTACAATGAATATCTCTATACCGCCGCAACACGTGGTATTCCCTCACTTATTGCACTTGTTTTAATTCTCGGTTCGGTATTGATTGCGGGTTTCAGAAAAATAAAAAAATCTCCGTCTGAAAATACCGTCTGTATGTTTATGATGTTCATATGCGGAATTATAATATTCTTTATCGGGTGCAGTAATATAACGTTTTCACCTGTTTTCTGGGTTGTATCGGGATTGCTTATATCAACATACAGTGAAAATAAGTAATCAGTGACTAACAAAAAAGGCTTGACTTTTTCTTAACAATATGATATAATGTATTCAATAAATTTACGGAGGTGCTTTTATTATGGCATATATTATCAATGATGACTGCATCAGCTGTGGTGCTTGTACAGGTGAATGCCCTGTAGACGCTATTTCAGAGGGCGATGGAAAGTATGTTATAGATGCCGACGCTTGCGTTGAATGCGGTGCTTGTGCTGGTGTCTGTCCTGTTTCTGCTCCTGTAGCTGAATAATTTCAGGTTAATTCAGATAAACAGTCTCACGTGTGGGACTGTTTATTTTTTTCTTGACAAACAGTGCGTTTTTATGGTATACTATAGCTGTAAAATATTTTAAATTCAACGGAGGACTATATAAATGAATAAATTCAGATTTTCCGCCCTTATACTTGCACTGACATTTTCAGCGATATGTGCTTTTTCGTGTGCGGAAAAAACCTCTTCTGACCCCGCAACAAGTACCTCAGTTGCTGATACTGTAGAATCAGCACAGAATAAGTATTCCGGCAACTCAAAAAAAACTAATTCCAATTTCGCACAGGAAGTAGAAGTAAATAATACTGTCTTCAGACTTAACGACGTCGTAAGAGTTCCTGCTCCTAACGTTGAAGGCAGTGATTTTATATATTTAAATGTCACGATAAAAAATAAAGTTGATTTGGAATATGAAATCAGTTCAATGAATAATTTTTTTCTTGCACTTCCAGACGAAACAGAAGTTTCAATGGACGTACGTGCTAAATTATACGCTATACAGAATTACTCAAAATGTACTGATGACAATATAACAATACCTGCAAACGGTGAATTTTCCGGATTTCTTGCCGGTGGGTTTCTTGTACCCTCCGGAACTGATTCATTTACAGTCGGATTTTTCCCGACTCTCAACAATGCAAAAGACGCATCAAATGTAATTCTTTCCCCCGTAACCGGCGGGAATATCTCCGACAGTGATTTAGTTATGCGATAATTTTAAAGTCCTGTTGCATGACAGGACTTTTTATGTATAATTTTAATCTACAACAGGTTTTTTTAAATTTTTAAGTCCGGAAAAACATACCGCCAGTACTGCAATATATACAATTCCTCCAGCCGCCACGGACAAGGCAAGTATACTGAAAATTCCTGCTCCGTGACGTTTCAATATTTCACATACAAGATATGCTGTTCCGGCACACATTCCGCCGGAATATGTAATAACCATAAAGGGCATTGATTTAAGACGCACGCCGGAATGTTTTATATAAAGTCTTACCGAAACTATAAGTATGACTACATAACATATTGAAGTCGACACCGCTGCGCCGTCAACACCCATAAGCGATATGAATATAAGATTTCCTGCAAATTTTATGACTGTTCCTAAAAGCATTATTTTCAGGGGCAGTGATGCTTTTCCTATTGCCTGCAACATACTGAAAAGCGGAAACGATACACACAGACAAACCATTCCGACCATCAGTAAACGGAGCGGGTTTATACATATGCTTACTTCGTCGGGCTGTTTCGGGAAAAGAAATCCCAGTATCTCCGGTGAAAGTACAGCTATTCCGAATGCCGCCGGTACGGCTATTACCGCCGACGTTATAAGCGCCTGCATGGTATTTCCGGAAAGCGACTTTATATCATGATTTGCCCATGATTCAGTGATACACGGAAGTACTCCCTTGCCAAGCATATTTGTCACGGACGGCACAAGATTGAAAACCGTCAGGGCTATCCCTGCAAATGACCCGTATATAAAATGCGGTATCTCTTCGGAGGCTATCTCCGCCGGAACTTCTCCCCTGCTCCCGAAATACGTTATACAACCTATTACAGTCCACATATCTATTAATGCCGTGAGATTCGTTACTACTGCGCTTATACCCGTCGGTACGGCATTTTTAAAAAGTTCCTTTGCAATCTCCTTACGGGTCATTACCGTTTTTTCTGTATTTTCCGGAGTTCTTTTCCGGAAAATATTAAGTATCGCAAAAAATACAACCGCTCCCACCGATGACAGCGTAACACCTAATATTCCGGCGGCGGCTGAAACAGCACGGGGGTCAGTTTCCGGAAAATATTTTATTATATTGTCCATGTTTTGCGTGACATACCCACACAGAAACAATCCGGCGACAACTTTTATAATACCCTCCACTACCTGTGAAATCGCTGTCGGGTACATATTGCTCATACCTTCATAGTAACCACGTTCCACGGACATTATACAGCCGAAAAATACCGCCGGAGCTATCATCGCTACAGATAATGAAGTTTCTGCACTTCCGGAAAAAAATTCAGCTATCAGAAGCGTGAATATACTTCCGGCAAGTCCTACCGCTGAAAACATCATCAATGCTGTACTCCGTACTTTTTTTACATTGGCATACATTCCCAGTGCTATACTCTGTGCGGTCATTCTTGCTACAGCTGCCGAAAGTCCGGTTACAGTAAGTGCATATACCGGCATGAAAAGACTATATGCACTGCTAAAATAACTCATCCCGACACCACCAAGAAGATTTGTCAGAGGTATCTTGAACACCGCTCCTAATGCCTTTGCAACAGCGGCGGAAATCATAAGTATTAATGAACCTTTAATAAAATTCTGCCTTTTCAAAAAATCACCCTTTACAATTGCAGTCAGTAAGAAAATTTATAACTCAATTTTCTTGTTTTCACAAAAATATATGTTGCAGAAATCAAAAATATGTGGTATAATATAAAATAAGCTGTTTGCAGCTTGCAAATTCACATAAACGACACAAACTGAAAGGCTGGTTTTTAAAATGAACTATAAGTTTTCTGATAAAGTAACCAAACTTCAGGCTTCTGCTATCAGAGAAATTCTCAAATTCACATCAGTACCCGGCGTTATTTCTTTTGCCGCCGGTAATCCTGCTCCGGAGGCTTTCCCGACTGAAAGAATAGCTGAAATCTCCGCCGACCTCCTCGCTAATGACCCCGTACTTGCTTTACAGTACAACATCACAGAGGGCTACACCCCGTTACGTGATTTCCTGAAAAGCTGGCTTGCGTCTAAAAACTGCTATAATCCGGCATTTGATGATGTTATTGTAACGTCCGGTGGTCAGCAGGCTAATGAACTTTCATGTAAAGTACTTCTCAATGAAGGCGACACACTTCTTTGCGAATCACCATGCTTTATAGGTTCGCTGAACGCTTTCCGCTCCTACAATGTAAATCTATGCGGTATTGAAATGGAAGATGACGGAATAAACCTTGAAAAGCTGGAAAACGCCGTCAAAACACAGAAAAATGTAAAGATGCTTTACGTTATCCCGAACTTCCAGAATCCTACCGGACGTACTATGTCACTTGAAAAGCGCAAGGCTATATATGAAATGGCTTGCAAGTACGATTTTATCATTCTTGAGGACGACCCATATGGTGAGTTACGTTTTGTAGGTGAGAACGTCCCGACTATAAAAAGTCTTGACACTGAAGGACGTGTTATTTATTCAAGTACGTTTTCAAAAATTCTTTCCTCCGGTTTCAGAACTGGTTTTGTTTCTGCTCCGGCTGAAATTATTCAGAAAATAGTTGTATGCAAACAGGTCTCAGACGTTCACTCGAATATATGGGCTCAGGTTGTCGCACACAGATTTATGACCACTACAGACCTTGACAGTCACTTTTCAAGTCTCCGTGAGATTTACCGCAAAAAATGTGATATCATGTGTTCCTACATTGATAATGAATTTTCCGAAAAAATTTCATATATCAGACCACAGGGCGGACTTTTTGTATGGTGTACCCTCCCCGACGACTGCAATATGAATGACTTCTGTACACGTGCTATAAAAGAATATAAAATAGCTGTAGTCCCCGGAAACTCTTTCAGTATCGACGATAATGATATAAGCCATTCATTCCGCCTGAACTACTCCACACCCACCAATGATGATATTGTAAAGGGTATGGAAATACTCTCCAAAATGACTAAGGATATACTCGGCTGATTGCCGGTATTCCTGAAATATATAAACGAAAGGAATTTATAACTATGCCAAACAAAATGACCGAAAGATATACTGTTACACAGAAATATCTGATGACAAGAGGACAGGCTATCAACTTCCCTGCCCGTTTCTTCAACGCTAATCTAAAGAAAAATGAAGTCTTCGGCGTCGTTATCGACATACCCATGTCCCCGACAGTCCTCACAACAATGGTATGTTTCGTAAACGGAGCTGCTAACCTCTACTTCAATAACGGCGGAGAATACACAGGAGCTTCACAGAAATACAGAAATCTTGTACAGGCTACACATACTCTTGTTGCCAACTCCGGACAGCTTATCCCGAAATGTGAAAAAACAAAGTCCTATGACCTCCCTAAAGGAAAAACACATAATATCTTTCTGCTTACAAAAAATGCTGTATATCGTACAGAAATAAAACCTGGTATTATTCCGGAAGACCAGCCGGAACTCCGTACATTCTATGTTCTCTATCAGCGTGTTCTCAACGAACTGAGAAGCTGTCAGCTTAAGGACGATGCGGAAAGACGCAAACAGGCATAAAAGGAGATTTTTTCACAATGGAAGATAAAAAGCTGATTTTCAGCGGTATCCAGCCAACAGGTACTTTTACTCTCGGAAACTATATCGGCGCTGTAAGAAACTGGAAACCCTTACAGGACGAATATAACTGCATTTACTGTGTAGTCGATATGCACGCCATAACCGTAAGGCAAGACCCTGTAAAGCTCCGTCAGAATACACTTAATTCATATGCGCTTCTTATGGCTTGCGGAATTGATGTCGAAAAATCGATACTTTTCATACAGAGTCATGTTAAAACCCATGCGGAGCTTAGCTGGATTCTTGGCTGTAATACACAGTTCGGCGAACTCTCACGTATGACACAATTCAAGGACAAAAGCCAGCGTCACGCCGATGACGTAAATTCCGGACTTTTCACATATCCGGTATTAATGGCGGCTGATATTCTCGCATATAATGCGGACCTCGTACCAGTAGGCGTTGACCAGAAACAACATCTTGAACTTGCAAGAAATATCGCACAGCGTTTCAATCAGAGATACGGCGACTTCTTTACACTCCCTGAGCCGTATATTGCAGAAATAGGCGCAAAAGTAATGTCATTGCAAGACCCGACAAAGAAAATGTCTAAATCCGATGATAACCCTAATGCTGTTATTCTTATTCTCGACGATAAGGACACCATTATAAGAAAATTCAAGCGTGCTGTCACCGACAGTGAAGCGGAAGTATGTTACCGTGACGGAAAAGATGGCATAAATAATCTTATAACTATCTATTCAAGCGTTACCGGCAAGAGCTTTGCGGATATAGAATCGGAATTTTCCGGCAAGGGTTACGGTGATTTCAAACTTGCTGTCGGTGAGGCTGTAGCTGACCATCTCGAACCTATAAGAACAGAATTCGCAAGACTTTCAGCCGATAAGGCTTACCTGAAAAAATGCTATACAGAGGGTGCAGAAAAAGCCCTCCGCTACTCACAGCGTATAGTATCAAAGGTATATAGAAAAGTCGGTTTCGTTGACAGAACATAATATCATTGCGGACGGATATTCTCCGTCCGTATTTATGAAAAAAAAGGAGGTTTTCTTATATGGTAGACTATCAGCAGAAAGAAAACTACAATATCAATGATTTGATTGAAATTGTACGTCTGTTGCGTGGTGAGGGTGGCTGTCCGTGGGATATGGAACAGACTCACGAATCAATAAAAAATGATTTCATTGAAGAAACATATGAAGTCATTGAGGCTATTGACCTTAAAAATTCTGACCTGCTCCGTGAGGAACTCGGCGACGTTCTTTTACAAGTGGTTTTTCACTGTCGTATTGAGGAAGAAAACAAATCATTCAATTTCAACGATATATGTGATGGTATATGTAAAAAACTTATAGTACGTCATCCGCATGTTTTCGGGGAAGTAACCGTAAATTCTACCGGTGATGTCCTTAAAAACTGGGACACCATCAAAATGCAGACAAAAGGGCAGGAAACATATACCGAAACGCTTGAAAGCGTTGCAAAATCTCTCCCTGCACTTATGCGGGCTCAGAAAGTCGGAAAACGTGCCATGCGTGCCGGAATGGATTTCCGCACCGCTGATGACGCTATATCATGCATTTCTGCTGAAAAGGCTGAATTTGAAGAGGCTGTAGCCTCCGGCGACAAGGTACATATTGAAGAGGAAATAGGTGACCTTTTATTTTCATGCGTCAATGCCGCCCGTCATCTCGACATAGACGCTGAACAGGCACTTACAAATGCTACTGAAAAATTTATAAAGCGTTTTTCCGTCACTGAAAAACTTGTCCGTGAAGAAAATGCCGATATGAAATCCATGCCCATTGAAGAACTTGATACCTACTGGGACAAGGCAAAAAATATCATAAACAACAAATAATTTTATATACGGAGGAAATATTATGACTAAATCTGAACTTATTGTATCTCTTGCAGCAAGCATGAACTGCACAAAAAAAGACGCATCTGCTGCTGTTGACGCCACATTTGCGGTAATTCAGGAAACACTTGAAAAGGGTGAAAAAGTTTCTGTAACCGGTTTCGGTACTTTTGAAATCCGTGAACGTGGTGAAAAAATATGCACCAATCCTAAAACTAAGGAAAAAATGGTGTGTCCGCCTTGCAAGACACCTGTTTTTCATGCCGGAAGAGATTTAAAGAGAACCATAAACAAGTAAAATCAAAGGGAGCAGGTATTTTTATACCTGTTCCCTTTAATTAAAAACACTAAGGAGATATTATGAGACTTGATAAATATTTAAAAGTCACACGCCTTATCAAAAGACGCACCGTCGCCAATGATGCCTGTGACGCTGAAAAAATAGTAGTAAACGGAAAAATCGCCCGTGCCTCGTATGACGTTAAGGTCGGCGATATTATAGAAATAAACATGGGTACAAAACCATTGAAAGTTAAAGTACTCAACGTGACTGAACACGCTACCAAAGAAACGGCTTCCGACAACTACACGGTAATTGAATAAAATAAAAGCCACTCCATAAGGAGTGACTTTTTTTTATATTATTCTGATACTGTTTCCGTAAATGTATCAATGACGGTTACGCCGTCGGATTCATATACGTTCATAACTACCGGTTCATAAGTTCCGTTTGCTTTAGCTTCCATTTGTGCTACTGCTTCTTCAGGGTTTTTAGCTGCACCCTTATGGAGTAACTCTTCAGTATATACATAGCCTTCTATGCCGTGGTCTCCCAGAACAGGCTGTAAATCAGGGAAATCTTCAAAATAGTTTCCAACGGCTACACCGTAGGTCTGCCCGTTTTCGTTCACTTCATAATTACCTTCAATATGTGGAGCAGGTGTTAATGTTCCGTCTTCGTTGCAAGTATAAGGTACTCCCTCTGCCATTTTTTCATCTGCACGAACAAACGGTATTGATACCACTGAAACACCGGCTATCAGTGAAAGTGTTATAGCTGCCAGTTTAAAAGATTTTTTCATAGATAACCCTCCTGTATTTTTTATATTTTAATTATAACATATTATTTTTAAAAAGACAATATTAATTCCAAAAAATTGTAAATAAACTCAGAATTATTTTACTTTATAATATATAAAAACAGGTACATTTAATGTACCTGTTTTTATTTTGTGTTTGTTATATCCCACCGGAATACAACAATTTTAGCCGCCTTTGTACAGTCAAGCATATTGTTATGTTCAAGTTTGGTCATGTCAAGATAGCGGTAGTTTTCTTTCTCTTCCGGATTTTTGGAAAAAATATTCTTGATTTTTGAAAGCGTTCCACCTGCCGAGCGTGATATTACCGTACCAAGATGATAATTTTCACGCATGAACGATATTATTTCTGTCGCTGTAGTTATATGCTTGTCACTGACATTGTATGTGCCGGAAT
The DNA here is from genome assembly GCA_023665275.1 of Alistipes senegalensis. Lineage (GTDB taxonomy): Bacteria > Bacillota > Clostridia > Oscillospirales > Ruminococcaceae > Ruminococcus. Next base: position 25,809 of record JAMPEF010000018.1, read on the forward strand.
ACGTCGTATCTACTGCACTTCTGACAAAACATAAAATAAAATCAACAAGATTATGCACACAACATAACTGAAAACCATATTGTCCAGTACCGGAAACAAATTTTACATTGTCTTTGGGGTCGGTAATCTTTGCCATAAGATTTTCTATAAACTTATGCGTATATATCGGTGAATGTCTTATAATACACGCTATAACGTCTTTATGCGTCTGCAACTGCCTTATTAATGCCTTTTCGGATTCAACTTTAAGTACCGCATAATTTGTAATGGGTTTCAACCGGTCTTCTTCCCGAATAGGTTCACGGCTTTTTGTAAATTCATATACTTGGTCAGTACTAAGCAGAATGAACATTTTCACACCATTATTCATAGCCGTTTCATAAATAAAGCTATCACATTTTGCGGAAATTGCAATCTGTTTATCTGTGACTATCGGTTCAAAATCGTTATCAACCGTACAGGCGGCATGAATGACTATGTCAATTTTATTCTGACTGAAAATTTCCATATAAGCATTTTGGTCGTTTGGCGCAGCCTGAACGAAAGAATAATTAAGTTTTCCGGTGTTATAATTGTTTTCCTTTTCGTCAACTGAAATTACAGTATTTCCCTTTTTAAGAAGCCCTGAACATACGTGCTGTCCAATCAGACCACACCCGCCCATGACCAGAATTGTATTCATAGCCTATAACTCCTTTCAAATTAACATACTTATATATTATATCACATTACAAAAATTTTTGCAAGTAATATTATTCTGACTGAATGATTTTATTTACTTCTTCTATATACTTATCAACAACCGAATTGATTGAATCATAAGTTTCACCCCACGGCGTACCACGTGCAGTAAGCCTAAGGCTGTTGTCAAGAAGTTCTCCGCAATCCTCCGAAACGCCTCTTGAAATATCAATAACCGGATTTTTTTCAGCTAATTTCTGCATACTATCTTTCATAGCAAACATTTCATCTGTCCAGCCGTAATCGTCTTTCATCTGCTGGTCGGCTATGGCAAGACTTTCGGCGTCATTCATGATAAAACGCTTACATTCAAGAAATTTTGCCACACCCTCCGGATTGTGACCACCTTTAACAAATGCATATGCCTCCATGCCGACGGGTATATAGTATTCGTCAGATTCGGGGTCTTTCGGCATCGGAACGAAAAAAACTTCATCACCGAAAGTTTCTTTCCATTCGGAAGACTTTCTATAAAACTGATATAATCCGCACGGATAGAAGAGAGTTTTTCCGTTGCCGATATTTGAGGGCTTGGCGTTCCAGCCGTAATCTTCAGAACCAATAGCTATATAGTCATTGGTATAGAGTTCATATATCCAGTTCTGGACACGTTCAATAGCCGGATTTGATAGATTATTTAAAAGTTTTCCGTTTTCCATACTTACAGGCGCTACACCGGACGTTGCAGTAAGTCCGAACTCAAACCACCAGCCGTCTATACCATATCGCTGATTTTCAAGGTCAGTGAATTTTTTCAGCATATCTTCAAAAGTATTCCAGTTCCATTCACCATCCGCATAAAGTTCAGCAGGGTCAGTCAGACCGGCTTCACGGATTGTTTTTCTGTTGTAAATCACAGCGCAATTGTCGCCTGCTATGCGTGTGGAAATTATATAATGTCTGCCGTTCCATACGAAAGTATCATTTAATTGCCGTACATCGTCCCATAAAGGCGAATCAAGATTTATATAATCGTCTGCCGGTACAAACATGGAACGTACCGCACCTTTAGGGAATGCGTCCAAATCTCCGGCATAAAAGAAGTCTATGCCCTCATCACCGTTGATAGCCTTTGCAAGCTGTTCATAGCGTTCTTCATGGGTACACTGATACCATTCAATTTTACCACCATAACGCTCCTGAAAAGCTACCAGAAATGCAGGCGTACTTTTACCGTCGTTGTCACCGGAATTTATATCCCACGGGGATAGCCATTTTATAGTTTTGTTTTCAAGTTCTCCGGTGAGAAGTTCAGATTTTTTGGCATTTTCAGATATTGCTTTCTGTAAAGCTGAATAGGCTTTACCTGTACCGGAATCTGCATTTTTTTCACCACACGCCGTGAACATCACAGGCATTGAAAAAACTGTCAGTAAAGATATTAATTTTTTAAATTTACTCAAATTATTTCCCCTCCGAACACGTTTTACCAATTGCCGAAAATGCACAATTACCTTTCATTCTGCACGATTCACAACCTTTTTTCCCATGGTTTACCGGATTTTCTGATATACCAATAATTGCAGTCACGGATTTAGAAGGTATCAACAAGCTGTTTTCCGTGACCGTAAGTCCGATACGCCGGTGAGCATTCAGGAAATTCAGTAAATCTTTCTGAATATCAAGCGGAAAATCTCCGTAACCTGCACTAAAACGCCACGTTCTGTAGGGAGCTTCCACGACGGAAAAAATCTCTTTTTCAGCTATATCGCATACCTGCTCAACTGCGGCACTACATAGACAATCCACCGCCAGCGAATCCGCCATATCTGTAACCGCTGTCTGACGGATAAGTTTATCAGCCTCTCCGGACAGCGTGACCGCCAGCACTACCGCTGACGTACAACCGGAAAGATGCTTTTTTATGTCGTTTCCGGCAAGCTCACGACTTATGCCGTCAAGAAACAAACCATCTGCCGTAAAATTCACAGAAGTTTTCCGGTAAACATACGCCGGACGGATACGCTCACGGACAACAGGTTCAAGGCGGTTGAGAATTTCTGTCACCTGAATGTCCGGAACGCCTTTCACGCCCATATACCGTGCAGATTCTGACTTTGAAATAGTTTCAAGTTCTATCATGCGTTTATTATTCCGGAAACTGCTTCGCTGATTTTATGTGCAACATAGGAATTATTCATTGTGTAGAGATGTATTCCGTCAACACCGCTTGCAATCAGGTCAACAATCTGATTTATCGCATAGGCAATACCGGCATCACGGAGAGCCTCCGGATTATTTTCATATTTCTGCATGATACGGACAAATTTTCTCGGCAAACTTGTACCACACGTTGTGACCATTCTTTCAATCTGATTTTTATTCACAACAGGCATTATGCCTGCTTCAATCGGGACATTTATTCCGGCAAGTACCGTTTTTTCACGAAATTCATAGAATGAATTGTTATCAAAAAACAACTGGCTTATAAGATGTGTTGCACCGGCGTCAACTTTCTTCTTGAGATTCATTATATCATCAATTATAGTATCTGCGTCAGGGTGACACTCCGGATAGCAAGCGCCGGCAATATCATAATCACCATGTGCCTTTATGTATGTTATCAGGTCGCTTGCGTGCAGAAAATCGTTTTTAGGCTCAATATCCGGATTTTTGTCGCCACGCAAAGCAAGAATATTTTCAATGCCTCTTCTTTTTATTTCCTCAAGCGTTACGGAAATTTCTTCTTTTGTATAGTTTATGCACGGAAGGTGTATCATGGGAATTATGCCATTTTCCTTGATTTTTGATGCAACATCGCACGCAAACTGATTATTACTGCTTCCGCCTGCTCCGAAAGTAACGCTGATAAAATCAGGCTTTAAGTCTTTCAGTTCATCAAGCGTTCTGTAAATAATATCAACGGAACTTGTTTTTTTCGGCGGAAAAACTTCAAAAGAAAAAACTGTTTTCTGTTCAAATAAATCTTTTATTTTCATCTTCTGACCCTCAATCTATGCTCCAGTCAATTTCACCAAGCCCTACAGCTCGTAAAAATTCATTTGCTTTTGAAAAATGTTTACAGCCGAAAAATCCGTTACGTGCAGAAAGCGGACTGGGGTGTGCCGATTTCAGAACAAGATGCGCAGGGTTTGTTATAAACTTTTCCTTTTCCTTTGCATCTTTTCCCCACAGCATGAAAACCATTGGTTTTTCACGTTCATTAAGGAGCTTTATAACGTCTGTGGTGAAAGTTTCCCAGCCTATTCCCTGATGGCTTTTAGGCTTATGTGCCTGTACAGTAAGTACGGAATTAAGCAGTAATACACCGTTTTCAGCCCATTTAGTCAGTTCGCCATGTTTTCTGAGATTGTCAATGCCTAAATCGTCTTTTATTTCCTTAAAAATATTTACAAGAGACGGTGGCGGTTTAATCCCCTTTTTCACAGAAAAACTAAGTCCGTGTGCCTGACCATCATCGTGATAAGGGTCTTGCCCTAAAATAACACATTTTACATCATTATAAGATGTCAGCTTCATTGCGTTGTAAATATCGTACATATCCGGAAAAATCTGCTGTGTATTATATTCTTCTGCCAGCTTCTGACGGAGATTTATATAATACTCCTTTTCAAACTCACCTTTTAAGAGTTCGTCCCAGTCATTACCAAAATTAACCATATGTTCCTCCTTTTAATTATAAATAATGTCCTCAAAATATTTGAACTTCACAAGTTTATTTTTTCTGTATGTAAGTGAACCCTGTTTATCAAACGGGATTTTTTCGTAAGCATTCAGGGAACATTCTATTTTTAAAGTCTTTCCCTTACGTGTCACGAAAGTAAGTTCATAATATTCATCTGCAATTCTGACATTGCCGCTGCTTTCAATTATTCGGAGACGGTCATCACTTTTTCTTATAAGTGTTGCCATTTCAACGGAAGATTCAGACTGTTTTTCCGGTTCTTCGTCGGGGATTTCCTTTAAGAAAAGCAAAATAAACCGCTCCAGTGGGTGACTGCCTCCGAAAGTTACTATTATAAAAATCAAAGATACGGCAACTGCACCGAACATAATAAAAATACTTCTTATCTCCGGTGACATTGTTATCAGTCCTTTCTTTCTTCTCTCTTACTGAATGCCGTCGGGATTAAGTTTTGTAAAATTCCAGCTGTCAGCACACATCTGTAAAATATCAGATTTTGCCTCCCAGCCAAAAACTTCCTTAGCTTTTGTGGCATCGGCGTAACACGTTGCAATATCGCCGGCACGTCTTTCAGTAATTCTTTTCGGAATCGGCTTTCCGCAAGCCTTTTCATAAGCTGAAACAACTTCCAGTACGCTTGAACCCTTTCCAGTGCCAAGGTTTACCGGTTCAAATCCCTTGTTTTTCATGGCATAGTCAATAGCACATACATGACCTGCCGCCAAATCCATAACATGAATGTAATCCCTTACGCCTGTACCGTCGGGTGTGTCGTAATCGTCACCAAAAACGCTTAACTGTTCCAGTTTGCCGGAGGCAACCTGTGCAATATACGGTACAAGATTATTTGGTATTCCGTTAGGGTCTTCACCAAGAAGTCCACTGCTGTGCGCACCTATCGGGTTGAAATAGCGCAAGGCAACCGCACTGAACTCACTGTCTGCAACGCACATATCACGGAGTATCTGTTCAATCATTACTTTTGTATATCCGTATGGGTTAGTGGCAGATGTCGGCATATCTTCAGTATACGGCGCTTTGTTGTTCATGCCATAAACTGTTGCGGACGATGAAAAAACAATTTTTTTACGTCTGTTTTCACGCATGACTTTAAGAAGAATTAAAGTTCCGTAAATGTTGTTTGTATAGTATTCAAGCGGTTTGCGTACAGATTCGCCGACTGCCTTCAAGCCGGCAAAATGTACAACCGCCTCTATATCGTTTTCCCTGAAAACGCCGGAAAGTGCGTCATAGTCGCATACGTCAACGTTATAGAATGTGACTTTTTTTCTGGTTATTTTTTCGATTCTGTCAACAGCGGCTTCCTTGGAATTGCTGAGGTTGTCCACAATAACAATTTCATAGCCGTTTGAAAGAAGTTCAACACAGGTATGACTGCCAATAAAGCCAGTTCCGCCCGTTACAAGAATTTTGCCCATAAAAATACCTCCTGAAAAAATTTCTATACTTCTTATTATATTATATTTTCACGTTTTTTGCAAGATATAATTGTAAATTTCTTTAAAATATGTTTTATAAAATGCTTCATAAAATCTTGGCCTGAATAAAAACAGGGGCCTGTATTTAAAGTATTCCAGCGCAGTTGATTTTAATGCTGTTTTTAATTCTTTTTCATTAAGTTTCCATGGGGTTAACTGTAAATATTTAAAGTATAAATCTTTATGATATGAAAAACAATTTTTCTTCCAGGGTTTATTTTTTGCTACAAAGTGGATAATTTTTGGTTTTTTTGTAT
>JAMPEF010000019.1 GCA_023665275.1 Alistipes senegalensis
CCTTTAATAACAAAAATGACCCTTTCGGGAGGGTCATTTTTTTATTCCCGATACCGCACAGAAAACGAAAAATACAAAAATATCCGCTGTAACTATTGTTGCACCCACCGGAGTACCACACAGAAGAGAGATTAAAAAACCCGTTCCGCCACAGAAAACAGCCGTTATTGCAGAACAGATTATTACACTTTTAAAGCTCCGGAAAATCCGCATTGCAGTTATCGACGGAAATATTATCAGTGCGGAAATCAATAACGAACCGACAAGGCGCATGGCAAGTACTATTATTATAGCCGTAATGACCGCTATTATAAGATTATATACATCGGCATTTATTCCTGTTGCTTTGGAAAAATTTTCGTCAAATGTAACAGCAAATATCTTGTTATAAAATAATATAAATACACATAATACTATTAATGAAAGTATTGTACATAATACGACCTCTTTTCTTTCAAGCGTAAGAATTGAAGTAGAACCGAAAAGCGTACTACATACATCACCGGCTACGTTTGCGGATTTTGAAAACATATTTATAAGCATATATCCGATTGCAAGCGCACCAACTGAAATCATAGCCGTTGAGGCGTCACCACGGATTTTTGTATTGCGACCCGTCCGGAGAATAAGTACAGCCGAAATTATCGTTATAGGCAGAATAATTAACATCTGATTCGTTATGCCGGTTACGGTTGCTACTGCCATAGCTCCGAATGCAACGTGTGAAAGCCCGTCCCCGATAAATGAAAATCTTTTCAGAACAAGAGTTACTCCCAGCAGTGACGAACACAAGGAAACAAGAATTATAACTATAAGAGCATATCTGACTATTGGAAATTCAAAATAATACTGAAATTTTTCAATCATGGTTATACCTCCGTTTCTGCAAAGCCCGTACTGCTGTTGATGTAATCGTTTACATTGCCGAAAAACAGTTGTTTTTTAGCTATGTGAAGTATATGTGTTGCGTATTTCAGGGAAGCAGTTATATCGTGCGAAACCATTATAATGGTAATTCCGGAGCGGTTAAGGTCGGCGATAAGTTCGTATAAATCCGCCTGTGCTTTCGGGTCAAGAGCTGTTGCCGGTTCGTCAAGAAGAAGCATTTCACTTGTGGCGCATAATGCACGGGCAAGAAGTACACGCTGTTGCTGACCTCCGGAAAGTTCACGGTAGCAGTGACCGGCAAGATGTTCAATGTGAAGTTTTTTCATGTTATCTTCTGAAAGCTGTTTTTCTGCCTTGTTATAGAAAGGTCTGAGACCACACCTTGAAAGACAGCCGGAAAGAACTATTTCCCTGACTGACGCCGGAAAATCTCTCTGTACCGGTGTTTGTTGCGGAAGATAACCTATATCCTGTGCAGAAAGACCCTCCCATATAATCTCACCGGAGACAGCCGGTTTAAGTCCCAGAAGTGCTTTTATCAGTGTGCTTTTTCCTGAACCGTTTTCGCCTAAGATACATAGGTAATCACCTGAATTTACTGTAAAATTGAGGTTTTCAGTTACTATGCCGTCTTCATAGCCGAGTGAGGCATTTTTACATATTATACGTTTTTTCATGATAGCACTTCTTTCAGGGTATTTAGATTTGATTGCATAATTGAAAGATATGTCACGCCGTCAGCTATCTGCCGTGATGTGACGGACTGTATAGAATCAAGTCGGGATATTTTCTGATTTTTGGCTGTAGTTCCGGAGATAATCGCTTTTGCTATAGAATCGTCAGAACCTTCAATAGTAAAAATTGTATCTATGTTCAGTTCGTCGACTTTATCGGCAAGGAAAGTTATTGTTTCAAAACTTGCTTCTGTTTCTGCACTACAGCCGGAAAACGCCGCAAAGTAATCAAGACCGTAATCATCAACAAGGTAGCGGAAAGGGAATCTGTCACCGAAAATAAGAGTTTTGTTTTCAATTCCGGAGAGAGTTTCTGAATATTCATTATCAAGCCTTTCAAGTTCATGACAGTATGTTGAGAGATTTTCCTGATACTGTTCGGAATTTTCAGGGTCTACCTGACATAGTGTATCGGCTATAGCGGTACATAGTGTGCCGGCATTATCAAGAGAAAGCCATATGTGTTCATCATATTCAGCGGATTCTTCTGTTTCATCGGATTGCATACCCTCTTTTATCTCCTCCGTTTTTGCCGAACTGCCAAGACTTTCAAGCATACTGAGTGCGATAATGTTCTTGTTTTTCGCCTGATTGACAGTGTCTTCCGCCCATTTATCAGATTCTCCGCCGGTATAGACAAACAAATCACAGGAAGAAATTTTAATTATATCGTCCATTGACGGCTGATAGCTGTGCATATCCGAACCGTTGCCAAGCAGATATGTTATTTCTATATTGTCCGTATTTCCGGTGATTTCACGTACCCAGTCGTATTCCGGAAAGACCGTACAAACTATATTTATCTTATCACTTTTTTCAGCGGTGGCGGAGCTGCACCCGACAAGTCCGCTGACTGCAAGACAGCATATAATTGATAAAAATTTTTTCATAAATAGAAATCTCCTGTATAAACGAAATTGAAAATCATTCTCAATTTCAGATTATATCATATATGCGATTTTTTGTCAAGAGAATTTTTTTAATTTTTATTTATAAAATAATATTAATTATACGCATACGGCTTTTTTTATAAATTATCATTCCGAAATATAAAAAAAACGGTGTTCCACGTGGAACACCGTTTTTTTTATGCTTTAAGATTTATTCCTGATTTTTTAAGATTTTCAATTATCTGGTCGGTAACAGCGGAAACATCTTCACGGGTAAGGGTACGTGTTTTGTCGGAGAATAAAATTCTGACAGTTATTGACTTTCCGGTGTCATCGGTATAAGTTCCGGCAGAACTTACTTTCTTTATAAGTGTCGATTTTACGGCTTTTATAGCATTTCCGATTGATTCAAATTTATCAGCCATAAAAGTTAAATCAATTTCCATTTCGGGATATTTTGACGGTTCGTCATATATAAGACTTGCGCTTTCAGTTTCTGCAAAATCTGTAACATCAATTTCCGCATATACTATAGAGGCTTTTTTATCGATTTTTTTAGATATAGTCGGATAAACAACACCTATTTCACCAATTATCTTTCCGTTGCAGATAATAGCGTTGAGATTACGTGGGTGCTGATAGGAGTGTTTAGCTTCAATTTTGGCGAAACTAAGGGCAGAATGTTTTATATCGTCGGCGATTACAGCCAGCATATCACGCAATTCAAGATATGTTTCCTCAACGGATTTGATGCGGCTGAAAAGAGTTATACAGAGTTTTTTATGTTCGTTGCAGAGGTTTGTTTCAGGATTAACACCGTCGGCAGTACGTCCGATTTCAAAAATGCCGAAATTCTGTGAAAAATCGGTGTTATACTTCACCTGACAAAGCTGTGTGGGAACTATTGAACGGCGTATAATCTCTATATTCGGATTGGTCGCATTTATAAGACGTATATTGTCTTCAATTTCAATGCCCAGCGCCTTGTATTCATCGTTGTATACCCATACGTAAGAATGAACTTCGTGAAGATTGTATTTCTGTACCAGTAAATCTTTTATTCTGTCCTCAACGCTTTTTTCTTCATACGGTCTGACCGGATAAAGCGGAGCAGATGCCGTATTGACATCAAAGTTATCATAGCCGTAAATTCGGGTGATTTCCTCTATTATATCGGCTTTCATGGTGATGTCTTTTGTAGCTCTCCACGATGGTATCTTAACAGAAAATACATTGTCATTTTCAGTGGTTTCAAATCCAAGAGAAGTAAGCGTTTTTATAATAGTATCGTTAGAAATTTCTATACCAGTGTATCTGTCGACAAAAGCCTTTGTAAAATCAAAAGCCCTTTCCGGATATTTATATGCATATTCGTCCGTAAGTGAAGAAATAACTTTTGAATCAGGGTCGGCATCAAGCATTAATTTTACGAAACGTCCTATAGCTGTGACGGTCATTTCAGGGTCGAGGGATTTTTCATAACGCATTGATGCGTCCGTGCGGTGTGAAAGTCTCACGGTTGATTTTCTTATTGATACAGGGTCAAAAGTAGCCGATTCAAGAGTGAGTGCCGTTGTATCGTCTACTATTTCAGAATCAAGACCACCCATAATTCCGGCAATGGCAACAGGATTGTCATCATTGCAAATCATAAGGGTGTTTTCGTCAATATTTCGTTCAACGTTATCAAGCGTCCTGAAAGTGAACGGCTTTTCAAAGCGTCTTATACGGATTTTGTCGACTTTTCTTGAATCGAATGCGTGCATAGGCTGACCCATTTCAAGCATTAAATAGTTAGTCAAATCGGCAAGGAAATTTATAGCCCGCATTCCGCAATAATAGAGACGTACACGCATATTAACCGGACTTACATTCCTTGTGATATTGTCAACCTGTAGGCACGAATAACGCTGACAAAGTGGGTCAAGGATTTTCATATCTATAGTAGGTAAGTTATTGAATTTTTCAAGGTCAACAGTTTCAAGTAGTTTGAGAGGTCTTCCGGTAAGTGCCGCAAACTCACGGGCAATGCCGTAATGTCCCCATAAGTCCGGACGGTTTGTCAGCGATTTGTTATCAACCTCAAAGACAATATCTTCAATCTGATAGACATCTTTCAAATCCGTACCATTCGGTACGTCGTCGGTTATTTCCATGATACCGCTGTTGTCATCGCTGATACCTATTTCCGCTTCAGAACAGCACATACCATAAGAAGTATACCCGGCGAGTTTTCGGGGTGCTATGGTAATATCTCCGATTTTTGCACCTACCTGTGCAAAAGCCGTCTTCATGCCTACACGGACGTTAGGTGCACCGCAAACGACGTCAACAAGTTCTTCCTTTCCGGCATCGACTTTAAGAAGATGCAGTTTTTTTGATTCGGGGTGTTCATCGACTGATTTTATTTCGGCGACGATTATTCCGGAAATATCTGAACCTTTCATGAATATTTCATTTTCGACTTCCGCCGTGGAAAGCGAAAACTGATTTATCAGTGCAAGTTTATCCAGTCCGGTGAAGTCAACAAATTCAGAAATCCAGTTCATTGATAAAAACATTTTATAACCTCTCCTTTCGTCATTCTGCCGTAAACTGTGACAGTGCCTTTAAATTACCGCTGTTAAGGTCACGGATATCCTTGATGCCGTACTTCATCATTGCAAGACGTGTCATGCCAAGACCAAACGCAAATCCGGTATATTCTTCGGGGTCAATTCCGCCGGCTTTAAGCACTTCAGGGTGAATCATTCCGCACGGACATAATTCAAGCCATCCACTGTGCTTGCATGACGGACAGCCCTCACCACCGCAAATCAGACAGTTTATATCCAGTTCAAAACCAGGCTCAACGAATGGGAAAAATCCGGGGCGTAATCTTACTTTTATGTCTTTCCGGAAAACTTCCGAGAGCATAGTTTTCATAAAGAAAATAAGGTTAGAAATTGAAATATTCTTGTCAACCATAACGCCTTCCATCTGGAAGAAAGTATTTTCATGACAAGCGTCAGTAGCTTCATTTCTGAAACATCTTCCGGGGAAAATAGCCTTAATCGGCTTGCCGTCCTCAATAAGAGACTTGCGGTATTTCCTGTAAATAGCGTTCTGTGCGGCGGAAGTCTGTGATTTCAGAAGCTGACCATTAGTGAGATAATACGTATCCTGCATATCACGTGCGGGGTGATGTTTCGGTATATTGAGAGATTCAAAACATTCATAGTCTGTAACGATTTCGCTGTAGTCCTCAACGGTAAAGCCCATTGATTTAAAGACGTTTTCGCACTCTCTCTGTACAAGAGTAATAGGGTGATAAGAACCCCTCTCCAGTACGGGTGGTGCGGAGACGTCAATTTCCGGCATGGAATTAATTTCAATTTCAAGTTCTTTCTGTTTAATCTGTTCGAGTTTTTCAGAAATAGCCTGTGTTATTTCGTTCTTTAATACATTCACCTGCTGACCGAAAGTCTTCTTTTCCTCGTTGGAAAGGTCTTTCATGGTTTTCATAAGACCGGTTACAGAGCCTTTTTTTCCGAGATACTCAATACGGATTTCCTCCAGTGCCTGAGTATTCACGGCACTTTTCAGCTTTTCAGCGAATGCCTTTTTGATTTCGTTCATTTTTTCTGACATACTGAAATTTTCCTTTCATATTATTTCAGGGGACAAAAAACACCCGTCCCCGTAATCATGGGACGAGTGTAAAAAACCCGCGTTACCACCCATATTCAGCGGAAAAAATCCACTGCACTCTATGGCGTTATGACGTGAACACCGACACCCCGACTTAATCCGTAAAGTTTTCGTCGGGCTACTCCTATGCTGAAATTCACGGATAACAAAGCCGTCCGCACTTACAGCCAGTGGCACGGACTCTCTGAGGGCATTTCAGTTATCAGCTACTTACACATATTCATCGTATGCATTTTATATTATATCATTGATTTTCCGTAATGTCAAGAAAAATTTATAAAAAAATTCTTGTAATTTTTGTTTTCGTGTGTTATAATTGTAGTATATTATTACAAAGGAGCGTTAATAATGAAAAAAATTTTATCACTTATGACAATACCGGTTATGCTTGCCGGTACGGTGAGTATTCCTGCAAACGCCGGAAATACCCTGAAAGACAGCGGAATTAATTATACTGAAAAAGTTGGTACTATAAATAATCCGGCTGTGGGGTATACTTCAACTTGCTGGGCTAACTGCAAGCCGAACAACACACCGACTTACAACCCCACCGGAAGCGTATGTCTGTTTTTTATTGATATAGGGGCTTTTTCGTCGGGTGTCAACGGTACTACCGCCGACGACGGTACGTATACTGCCGGCACTGATTATGACCTTGACGAAACTTTCTTTAATGCATGGCGTACTACTCTTGAAAACTGCCGGAAAAATGGTTGTATGGTTGCATTGCGTTTCCGCTATGATGCAACCGGAAAGGATAATCCCGAACCGGCGACTTTCGATAAGGTACTTGACCATATAAGCCAGATAAAGAACAGCGGAATTTTAGAGGAATATAAGGATATTATAGCATACGTCGAGAGCGGATTTGTCGGCAAGTGGGGCGAACAACACGGCGGTAAATATACTTCCGTGGACTATAAAGCACAAGTCCTTGATGCTATGCTTGATTGTGTGCCGTCACCTATACCGGTTACTGTACGTACACCGGATATTTTCGCAAAATGGGTAGGCATTGAAAGAAAAGATTTAGCCGATTACGTCTCAACAGGTGAGGAACTCCGTGTGGGACTCTATAATGACGGCTACATGGGTAGTGATTCGGATTTAGGAACTTTTTCAAACCGTCAGATTGAAACAGACTGGCTTGCAAATCAGACGCTTACATCATACTATGGTGGTGAGTTTTCCGGTAATCTTGACTGGGCTAAAAAATATGATACATATCTGCCGGAAAATGCAATATCGGAAATGTACAAGACGCATTTAAGTTATATAAACGGAAATATTTTCCAGCTCTATAAAGATTATGAATTTGGAAAGGTTTACGACGTTGAGGGCGTGGACAATTCCGCATATTACGGACAGAATGTATTCCAGTTTATCCGTGACCATATCGGTTATAGGTTTGTACTCCGTAAGTCTGAACTTTCTGAAAGCGTCGCACAGGGCGGAACTTTAAATATGCATTTCAAGGTTGAAAATACCGGTTTTGCGAATCCGATTCCCGAAACAAAGACGGAAATAATTCTTGAACAGAACGGAAATTTTATCCGCACCCCTGTAAGTATAAACTCTAATGAATGGTATTCGTGTACTACCGTTGATGAACTTCTTGAATTAAATCTTCCCGACAGTCTGCCGGCTGGTGACTGGAATGCTTATTTAAAAATTTCCATGGGTAAGAATACCATTGACCAGTTGAATTTACGTTCTATACAGTTCGCAAATAACGGTACGTGGAATGCCTCACTGGGTGCGAATTATATGGGTACTTTCACGGTTACGGAAAGCGCTGTAAAAGGTACTGACAATAATTTCTATGAAAACGATACACAACCCGACGAAAATTCCGGCAGAATGTACAGTATAAACGGTCATACTACCGCCGACGGTGTTATAACATCTCCGTATGAATGGACTGATGATATGATTATTGCTGAAGATAACGGCAATAAACTATATCTTACAGCCGACGATAAATATATGTACATAATGGCTGATATTTCGCATAATGCCGTAAAGCCCGTCTGGAATATTCGTGTTGAAAATGCAGATACCGGCGTTTCCTATTGGTATTATAAGCAACCGGCAGGCTGGATTTATTATAATCAGGGTAGCCATGACGGCATAACTCTTACTGTCAATGACAATATCGCTGAATTTAAAATAGCTTTCGGCGATGTCATGGGTGTTAAAGCAGGTACTGAAATTAATTCCGTGCGTGTATTCGTTCAGGACGAATCAATAGAGGGCTGGGCAAAATGCGGTGAACTGAAAAGCGATGAATGTACTGTACCTGCAAGATTTCCGGTATATTCCGCACCGTATGAAATAAGACTTTCTAAGGGTGAGACGTATATTGCAAAACCGGAAATCTCCGTTGAAAATGCGTCATATCAGTGGTATATTGACGGAAAAGCTATTGATGGTGCAGTATCTCAGGAATATGCAGTATCTGAAACCGGAAGTTATTCAGTAATGGTAACAGCTAATGGCGTATCGGCTGAAATCCCCGTAGTTACCGTTGCCGGAACGTCTGAAAGTCTCAGGGGAGACATAAACGCCGACGGAGTGGTAAACGTTGCTGACCTTGTTCTTCTCGAAAAATACGTACTCGGAGCAGGCAACCTCACTGAAAAGCAGTACTCCATAGCTGACCTTACCGGTGATAAATCAGTTGATTCTTTCGATATGGTTATGATGCGGAAAATAATTGTTAATTCATAATTCTTAATTATTAATTTTAAAAATATGCTTTACAAATTCCGGATTTTGTAGTATAATTGAATTGCCGGAATTTTCCGGTAAACTACAAACGGAGGTTTGAAATATGTATATTACTTGTCTCGATTTAGAAGGCGTACTCGTTCCGGAAATCTGGATAGCTTTTGCAGAAGCCAGTGGTATTCCCGAACTCAAAAAAACTACCCGTGATGAACCTGATTACGACAAACTTATGAACTGGCGTTTAAGCGTTCTGAAAGAACACGGTCTGGGACTTAAAGAAATTCAGGAGACTATCGCTAAAATTGACCCCATGGAAGGTGCAAAGGATTTCCTTGACGAACTCCGCTCATTCTGTCAGGTTATAATTATCAGCGATACTTTCACACAGTTTGCATCACCACTTATAAAAAAACTTGGTATGCCAACTATCTTCTGCAACTCTTTAGAAGTCGCTGAAAACGGCGAAATAACCGGATTTAAAATGCGTTGTGAGCAGTCAAAGCTTACGACTGTAAAGGCACTCCAGTCTATCGGCTATGAAACTATTGCAAGTGGTGACAGCTACAACGATTTAGGCATGATTCTCAACAGTAAGGCTGGTTTCCTTTTCAGGAGTACCGAAAAAATCAAGAATGATTATCCGGATTTACCGGCATTTGAGACTTACGAAGAACTTCTGAACGCTATAAAAAAAGAACTTAAATAAAAAAATTTCCGGCGGATATTTTATTCTGCCGGATTTTTTCTGTAATGATGGAAAAATTCCCCCTGAAAAATCAGGGGGATTATTTTATTATCTTACACCGAAAAGAAGTTTATCATAAGTCGGGAAAGGCCAGTACTCTTCAGCTGTAAGTTTTTCTGCCTCGTCAACGGGTGCACGGAGCTTATCCATAGCCGGAAGAATTTCATCACGCACATATGCTGAAGCCTCAATAGCAGTCTCAAAGTCCTTAAGGCTTGAAACAGCCTTTTCAAGACCCTGTACAGCTTCGCATATATCGTCCATAAGACCGCATACGGTGCTTACTATACATTTTTCATATTTTGATACTCCGAAGCCCTCTTTAGCTTTCAGATTGGCGGAAAGGTCACCAGTGAACTTTGAAAGTGCCGGAAGTATCTGTTTTCTTGTCATATCAATCATTGTTATTGCCTCAATATTGACAGTCTTTGTATAGTTTTCAAGCATGATGTCACATCTTGAATGTAATTCACTTTCCGTAAATATTCCATGGGAAGTAAGCATTTCAATATTTTTCTTGTCAAGGAGTTTCGGCATAGCGTCGGCGGTAGTCTTCAGATTGAGAAGACCTCTTTTTTCAGCCTCTGCAACCCAACTATCATCATAGCCGTTGCCGTTGAAAATAATTCTCTTATGATTTTTAATAGTCTCTCTTACGAGTTCGTGAAGTGCAGTGTTGAAGTCCTCAGCCTTTTCGAGAGTATCAGCGAACTGCTTCAATACTTCTGCAACAGCGGCGTTGAGGTGAATATTTGCACATGAAATACTATTTGAAGAGCCTAACATTCTGAACTCAAATTTATTTCCGGTGAATGCAAAAGGAGATGTTCTGTTTCTGTCGGTGGTATCCTTGCTGAACTCCGGAAGAACTCCGACACCTAACTGCATTTTCTGCTTTGCGCCGCTGTCATACGGGGTATCATTTTCGATAGCATCAAGAACGCCTGAAAGCTCGTCGCCAAGGAAGATTGAAATAATAGCCGGTGGTGCTTCATTTGCACCTAATCTGTGGTCATTTCCAGCCGTTGCAACGGAAAGGCGGAGTAAATCCTGATAATCGTCAACTGCCTTGATTACAGCAGACAGGAAAAGCAGAAACTGTGCGTTTTCATAGGGATTTTTTCCGGGAGTAAGGAGATTTACGCCGGTATCGGTTGAAATAGACCAGTTGTTATGTTTTCCCGAACCGTTCACGCCATCGAATGGCTTTTCATGGAGCAGGCACACAAGACCGTGTTTCTGTGCGACTTTCTGCATAACTTCCATAGTAAGCTGATTGTTGTCAGCGGCTATATTTGTGGTTCTGTAAATAGGTGCGAGTTCGTGCTGTGCCGGTGCAACTTCATTGTGCTTAGTCTTTGCAAGAATGCCAAGTTTCCATAATTCTTTGTCGAGGTCTGCCATATATTCGGCAACTCTCGGCTTGATAGAGCCGAAATAATGGTCTTCCATTTCCTGTCCCTTAGGTGGCATAGCACCGAAAAGTGTACGTCCCGTCATTATCAAGTCCTTGCGCTGTTTGTAGAGTTCTTCCGGAATCAAAAAGTATTCCTGTTCAGGACCTACAGAAGTCTTTACACAGCGGACATCGGTATTACCAAAAAGTTTTAAAATTCTGAGTGCCTGAACATTGAGGGCGTCCATAGAACGAAGAAGCGGTACTTTCTTATCAAGAGCCTCACCGGTATACGAACAGAAAGCGGTTGGGATATAAAGTGTGCCGTCCTTGATAAATGCGTAAGAAGTCGGGTCCCATGCGGTATATCCTCTTGCCTCAAAAGTAGCTCTCAGACCACCGGAAGGGAAAGACGACGCATCAGGCTCACCCTTGACAAGTTCCTTGCCGGAAAATTCCATGATAACTCTTCCGTCCGGAGCAGGATTTATAAAGCTGTCATGCTTTTCAGCGGTCACACCCGTTTCCGGCTGAAACCAATGTGTATAGTGAGTTGCACCCTTGGATACAGCCCAGTCTTTCATTGCTGAAGCTACTGCATTTGCCACCGTAATATCAAGCGGAACTCCTCTATCAATCGTTCTTTTGAGTGATTTATAAACCTTTTCCGAAAGTACGCCTTTCATGACCCTTTCATCAAATACCATACTTCCGAAGTAATCCTGTACCATTTCCATAATATAAAACCTCCTGTTTTGATTTGATTATTTTATTGATGCCTTTATAAAATCCGCAAATAATTTATGCGGTTTGTTTGGTCTTGATTTAAATTCGGGGTGGAACTGTACACCTGTAAACCATTTATGTGAAGGAATTTCAATAATTTCAACAAGTCTTTCGTCCGGTGAAACACCTGCTATTTTCAATCCGCTTTCGACTGCCTGTTTCCGATATGCATTATTGAACTCCCAGCGGTGACGGTGTCTTTCATATATCAATTCTTCACCGTAAATTTTTCTTACTGCCGAGTTTTCTGAAAGTCTGCACGGATAAAGTCCCAAACGCATTGTACCACCTTTTTCGGAAACGTTCTTCTGACTTTCCATAATATCTATAACCGGATTTGCAGTATCTGAAAATTCTGAAGAATCGGCGTCCGGAATACCCATGACGTTACGGGCAAACTCAACAACAGCCATCTGCATACCTAAACATATTCCGAAAAATGGTACATTATTCTCACGGGCATAGCGTATTGATTCAATCATTCCATCAATGCCACGGTGTCCGAACCCTCCGGGGACTATTATTCCTCCGCAATCACTGAAAATCTCTCCTGCATTTTCGGAGGTTACTTCCTCCGAATTTACCCATTTTATCTCAACTTTTGCATCATTGACTATTCCGCCATGCCGTAAAGCCTCCGCCACTGAAAGATATGCATCATGCAACATGACGTATTTTCCGACAAGTGCTATAGTAACTTTCTTATGTGCGTTTTCTGCACGTCTGACCATTTCCGACCATTCCGTGAGGTCAGGAGTTCTGTCCTCAAGTCCGAGGTGATGACATATCGATTTAGCTAATCCCTCTTCTTCCAGCCATAACGGAACTTCATAAAGTGATGGTGCAGTTAAATTCTGTATGACATCATCTTTCCTGATGTTGCAGAATAAAGCTATTTTATCACGCATTCCGTCAGGTATTGGCTTTTCGCTCCGGAGTACAATTATATCCGGCTGAATACCTATTGATAATAATTCTTTTGTGGAATGTTGTGTGGGTTTTGATTTCAGTTCCTCCGAACCTGCAACGTATGGTACAAGTGTTACGTGTATGTAAGAAACATTATTCCTGCCCTGTTCCGTACCTACCTGCCGGATAGCCTCTAAAAATGGTGTTGATTCAATATCGCCGACAGTACCGCCGATTTCCGTAATTACAATATCCGCATTGGCGTCCCTGCCTGCACTGTATACTTTATCCTTTATCTCGTTTGTTATGTGGGGGATTACCTGAACAGTTCCGCCCAGATAATCGCCCTTTCTTTCTTTCTGAATAACATTCCAGTAGATTTTACCGGTAGTTACGTTTGAATTTACTGATAAATTTTCGTCAACAAATCTTTCATAGTGACCTAAATCAAGGTCAGCCTCCGCACCGTCGTCGGTGACGAATACTTCACCGTGCTGATACGGTGACATAGTACCAGGGTCAACATTAATGTATGGGTCGAATTTCTGTATAGTGACCTTATAGCCACGCTGTTTGAGAAGTCTTCCGAGTGATGCACCCGTTATGCCCTTGCCGAGACCGGAAACCACACCACCAGTGATAAATATATATTTCACTTAATCAGACCTCCGTTAATTGTTTTCATGAATACCGGCATAAGCCTTGTTTTCTTCTTCCGTATCCTGTAAAGCGTCATAGCCCTGTTCACCTGTACGGACTTTCACAACGTTTTCAATATCATAGATGAATAATTTTCCGTCGCCGAAATTTCCGGTATATAATGCTCTGATAGCAGTATTTATTACCTTATCTGCCGGAACTGCACATATAGCGATTTCAGCTTTTATTTTCGGTAAAAGATTCATTTCGATTTTAGCACCACGATAATATTTCTGAGTCTGACCTTTCTGCATACCACAGCCAAGAACATTAGTTACAGTAATACCCGTAATATGAATGTCTTCCATGGCCTGTATGAAGTCCTGTAATTTCTGCTGTTTGAATATTGCAACAACTTTAGTCATTTTCGGTGTGCCGTCTGCTGACGGTACGGAATAATTTTTTATTTCGACTGCTTCATTTACCGGTACACGCTGAACACTTTTAGCGTCATCTTTTGTATAGCCCTGCATGGATATATCACCCATTGACGGTGCAAAATCCGCATAAGAGGAAACAAGACCGTGTTCTGTAACATCAAGACCGATAATTTCTTCCTGTTCGCTTGCACGTAAGCCTATAGTATGTTTAATTATCTGGAATACACAGAACATTGTTACTGCCGTCCATGTAGCTACTGCAAGTATGCCGAGAAGCTGTTTTCCGAGAAGTTCAAAGCCACCACCATAGAAAAGACCTGTATTACATATTCCGCTTGCACCACCGTCCTGTGCTATTGCAAATCCGGGGGCTTTGTCTGTTGCGAAAAGTCCTACTGCTATTGTACCCCACAGACCGTTCATCATATGGACTGCTACCGCACCTACAGGGTCATCAACGTGAAGTACGTAATCTAAGAACCATACACCGAAACATACAAGCAATCCGGAAACGATTCCTACACATATAGCACCGAATGCGTCCATAACGTCACAGCCTGCTGTAATGCCTACCAGTCCGGCAAGTGAGGCGTTAAGACACATGGAAACATCAGGTTTACCGTATTTCATCCATGTGAATACCATACACGTAACTGTTGCTATTGCCGGTGCAATTGTAGTAGTAAGGAATATAGAACCTAACATTTCCACGGACTGTGAGGCAGCCGGATTGAATCCGTACCAGCCGAACCATAAAATAAATACACCTAATGCACCAATTGTGAGGTTATGTCCGGGAATAGCGTTTACTTTTATTTTGTCGTCGGAAGTTTTTGTGAATTTGCCTATTCTTGCACCTAAAATGCTTGAACCGACAAGTGCCGATATACCGCCTACCATATGAATTGCACATGAACCGGATATATCATGAAATCCCATTTTATATAACCAACCATCACTGTTCCATATCCAGTGTGCTTCTATCGGATAAACCAATGCACTTATTATGCCTGAATATATACAGTATGATATAAATTTACATCTTTCTGCCATAGCTCCCGAAACGATAGTAGCAGTCGTCGCACAGAAAACAAGGTTAAAGACAAAATTTGAAAAATCAAAATTATCATAAGACGTGAAAATATCAAATCCAGGTTTACCAATAAGTCCGCATACGTCCTCACCAAGCAGAAAGCCGAAACCTATAAGAATGAATACCACTGTACCTATACAGAAATCCATCAGGTTTTTCATGATGATATTTCCGGCGTTCTTGGCTCTCGTGAATCCAGTTTCCACCATTGCAAATCCTGCTTGCATAAAGAATACAAGCGACACCGCAAGCAGAAACCATACACCAAAAATATGACTGTCTGCTTTTTCCATGACCTGTTCAATAATTGACTGAATGTCTGTCATAAAAATTCCTCCCCTTCAGAATTACAAAAGGGTGTATGATACCCCGAAAATCCGGAATAACATACACCCCTTTGTGTATGAAAATTATATAAACAAAAAAAGAGAACTATGGATTGATATTCAACCCACAGCCCCCTTGCTGTTTACATTGTTATTATATACCCGTTTTTCCGATTTGTCAATAGTTTTCCGACACTTTCGGCATAAGAGACAAAAAAGTAGTAAATTATCCTCTTTTTTGTGAAAAACGGATATATTTCAAAATCAGCTTGACTTTTCCCGTAAAATATGATAATATATTCTTTAAGAACAAGGACGTTCACTATGGGTATTCTATGCCTTAGTGTGCGTCTTTTTTAATTCAGAATTAAGAACTGGAGGCTTGAAATATGGATAATTTCAGAGAAGAAAAACCATTCAGGGAGCAGGGGCTTTATCGTCCGGAATTTGAACACGATAACTGTGGTATCGGTGCAGTTGTGAATATAAAAGGCGTAAAATCCCGTATTGTCGTGGAAAATGCCCTTGAAATCGTTGAAAAACTCGAACACCGTGCAGGCAAGGACGCTGAGGGAAAAACTGGTGACGGTGTAGGAATACTCGTCCAGATACCACATGACTTCTTTAAAGCTGAAACTGCTTTTGAAATCGGTGAAGCAGGAGATTACGGCGTGGGTATGTTCTTTTTCCCACAAAATGAACTGAAACGTAATCAGGCTAAGAAAATGTTTGAAATAATCATAAAAAGAAGCGGAATGGATTTTCTGGGCTGGCGTGAAGTTCCGTCCGTGTCGTCGGTTCTCGGACAGAAAGCAGTTGACAGTATGCCGTTTATTATGCAGGGTTTTGTAAAGAAACCTGATGACTGTGCAAAAGGTCTTGATTTCGACCGTAAATTATTTGTCGCAAGGCGTGTGTTTGAGCAGTCAAATGAAAATACATATGTTGTATCTCTTTCAAGCCGTACTATTGTATATAAAGGTATGTTCCTTGTTGACGAACTCCGTAAATTCTATCTTGATTTGCAGAACGAAAATTTTACGTCGGCTATAGCTATGGTACATTCAAGATTTTCAACAAATACTAATCCTTCATGGCAGAAAGCTCACCCTAACCGTTTTATTGTCCATAACGGCGAAATAAATACCATCACCGGCAACGCCGACAAGATGCTTGCCCGTGAAGAAACTATGTCATGTTCTGCCCTTAAAGACGATATGCATAAAATTCTGCCGGCTATAAATATTGAGGGTTCAGATTCTGCCCGTCTTGACAATGCACTTGAATTTATGGTTATGTCGGGTATGCCGTTAC
The DNA here is from genome assembly GCA_023665275.1 of Alistipes senegalensis. Classification (GTDB taxonomy): domain Bacteria; phylum Bacillota; class Clostridia; order Oscillospirales; family Ruminococcaceae; genus Ruminococcus. Next base: position 16,581 of record JAMPEF010000019.1, read on the forward strand.
CGCTTGCCGTAATGATTACCATTCCTGAACCATGGAAAAATAACCGTACTATCTCAAAAGAAAAATATGATTTTTACCAGTATTACGCCACAATGATGGAATCATGGGACGGTCCGGCGTCAATACTGTTTTCCGACGGCGACGTTATGGGTGCAGTCCTTGACAGAAACGGTCTCCGTCCGTCACGTTATGTACTTACTGACGATGATTTTCTTATTCTTTCGTCTGAAACGGGTTGTATAGATATTCCACCGGAAAAAATAATAAAGAAAGACCGTCTCCGTCCCGGAAAAATGCTTCTTGCCGATACAAAACAGGGAAGACTTATTGATGACAACGAAATAAAGAGTTTCTATGCCTCACGTCAGCCATACGGTGAGTGGCTTGACGCTAATTTAGTGCGTCTGCATGATTTACATATCCCTAACAGGAACGTAAAAATTTATTCCCATGAAGAACTTGTAACACTTCAGAAGGCTTTTGGCTATTCATATGAAAATATCACGACAAGTATTCTGCCTATGGCAAAGAACGGCTCAGAGCCGATAGCCTCTATGGGTTCGGACGTTCCGTTACCTCCGCTGGACAGCGAAAATATACCGCTTTTCAATTATTTCAGACAGCTTTTCGCACAGGTTACTAACCCTCCGTTTGACGCTATCCGTGAAGAAATCGTTACTGATACAAGCGTTTACATAGGTGAAGACGGAAATATTCTGGAGGAAAAACCTGAAAACTGTCACGTCCTGAAAATAGAAAACCCGATACTTACAAATACAGATATGTTGAAAATCAAAAATATGAAAGTCAAGGGTCTTAAAACGGCGGTTATACCGATAACGTATTATATGGGTACTCCGCTTGAGAGAGCTATAGAAAGCCTTTTCATTGAAGCTGACAAGGCATATCGTGATGGCGCTAATATACTTATTCTTTCGGACAGAGACGTTGACGAATATCATACACCTATACCGTCATTGCTTGCGGTATCGGCATTGCAACAGCACCTTGTATCAACTAAAAAGCGTACCGCTGTAGCAATGATTCTTGAAAGTGCTGAACCCCGTGAAGTACATCATTTTGCAACGCTTTTAGGTTACGGAGCTTGTGCCGTCAATCCGTATCTTGCACAGGAAACTATCCGTGACTTGATAAATACCGGTGTGCTTGACAAGGATTTCTATGCCGCCGAAACTGATTACAATAACGCCGTACTTCATGGCATTGTAAAGATTGCCTCAAAAATGGGTATTTCAACTATTCAGTCCTATCAGGGTTCAAAACTGTTTGAGGCTGTCGGCATTTCCCATGACGTAACAGAAAAATATTTCAAGGGAACTGTAAGCCGTATAGGTGGTATCACTCTTGACGATATAAGCCGTCAGACTGAATCGCTCCATAATAAAGCATTTGACCCGCTGGGGCTTTCCGTAAATAATTCCCTTGAAAGTGCCGGAAGCCATAAACTCCGGAGCGGTAAAAGCGACCACCTCTATACTCCGGAAACTATACATCTTCTTCAGGAAGCTACCCGTACCGGAAACTATAATACTTTCAGGGAATATTCAGACTGCATAAATCGTGAAGACAATAATCTTACTTTGAGAAGTCTGCTTGATTTCAATTTTGACGAAAACGGTGGTATTCCGCTTGACGAGGTAGAAAGCGTTGAGAGTATATGCCGGCGTTTCAAGACCGGTGCAATGTCATACGGTTCTATCTCTCAGGAGGCACACGAATGTATGGCGGTTGCCATGAACCGTATCGGCGGAAAATCTAACTCCGGTGAAGGTGGTGAAAGTCCGGAGCGTCTCAAATCGGACAGGTGTTCCGCTATAAAACAGGTTGCTTCCGGACGTTTCGGCGTTACAAGTGAGTATCTTGTTTCAGCAAAGGAAATACAGATAAAAATGGCACAGGGAGCTAAACCCGGTGAGGGTGGACATCTGCCGTCCGGTAAGGTATATCCGTGGATAGCCAAAACCCGTCATTCCACTGCTGGTGTCGGACTTATTTCACCGCCGCCGCACCATGATATATATTCCATTGAAGACCTTGCACAGCTTATCTATGACCTCAAAAATGCCAACGAAAACTCCCGTATATCCGTGAAATTAGTTTCAGAAGCCGGTGTCGGAACTGTTGCAGCTGGTGTTGCGAAAGCAGGCGCACAGGTTATATTGATTTCTGGTTATGACGGTGGTACGGGTGCAGCTCCTAAGAGTTCGATATATAATGCCGGTCTTCCATGGGAGTTAGGACTTGCGGAGGCTCACCAGACTCTTATTATGAACGGTTTGCGTTCACGTGTGGTTATTGAGACCGACGGCAAACTTATGACCGGACGTGATGTTCTTGTTGCGTGTCTGCTGGGTGCGGAAGAGTTCGGTTTTGCGACTGCTCCGCTGGTAACTATGGGTTGTGTCATGATGCGTGTCTGCAATCTTGATACGTGCCCTATGGGTATTGCTACACAGAATCCGGAGTTAAGAAAGCGTTTTCAGGGTAAGCCGGAATATATCATAAATTTCATGCATTTTGTCGCACAGGAACTCAGGGAATATATGGCAAAACTTGGTGTACATACCGTTGACGAATTAGTGGGACGTACTGACCTGCTCCGGACTAAAGATATTCCAGACAGTCAGAAGATTGATTTTTCCGAAATACTTTATAAATTCAATGGAGCTGAAAAACAGTCATTTAATCCGGAAGATATTTATGACTTTAAACTTGATGAAACTGTTGACAAAAAAGTTATCATGAAGAAATTAAATTCCGCACTCAAAAACAAGACAAAGAAAACAATTGATATAAACGTTATCAATACAGATAGAGCTTTAGGAACTCTTTTCGGTGCAGAAATTACCCGACGTTACGGCGATAACACCCTTGAAGACGATACTTTCACTGTAAGATGTACCGGCAGTGGCGGACAGAGTTTCGGAGCATTTATTCCAAAAGGTCTCACTCTTGAACTGCACGGCGACAGTAACGACTATTTCGGTAAAGGACTTTCAGGCGGTAAGCTGATACTTTGTCCGCCGGATAAATCAGGATTCAGGGCAGAAGATAATATCATTGCCGGAAACGTCGCTTTATATGGTGCGACTTCAGGTAAGGCATTCATAAACGGCATAGCCGGTGAACGTTTCTGTGTACGTAATTCCGGAGCGGTTGCGGTCTGTGAGGGCGTGGGTGACCACGGCTGTGAATACATGACCGGCGGACGTGCGGTTATTCTCGGAAAAACCGGTAAAAACTTTGCAGCCGGAATGTCGGGTGGTATAGCGTATGTCCTTGACGAAAACAGAGATTTATACATGAATTTAAATAAATCTCTTGTTTCGCTTGAATCTGTAACTGAAAAATACAATATTCTTGAACTTAAAAATATTATTGAAGAACATTTCAGGGCTACCGGTTCGGAAAAAGCCGGACGCATTCTTGAAAATTTCAGCAGTTATCTGCCAAGTTTCAAGAAAATCATTCCACACGATTACGCAAAAATCAAAAGTGCTGTAGTTACTCTTGAGGAAAAGGGCATGAACAGTGAACAGGCTGAAATTGAAGCATTCTATCTTATAACCAAGGAGGCATAAGCTATGGGAAAGTCTACCGGATTTCTTGAATATGAAAGGGCTGACAGCACTGCTGTCAACCCTCTTGAGAGAATAAAAAATTTTAATGAATTTCATACTCCGCTGAATGCAGTCCAGCGACGCACTCAGGCGGCACGCTGCATGGATTGTGGTGTACCATTCTGTCAGAATGGGAAAATGATTGGGGGCATGATTTCAGGCTGTCCGCTTAATAATCTTATTCCGGAATGGAATGACTTGCTATATCATGACCAGAAAGAGCAGGCTCTTGAAAGACTTCTTATGACAAATAATTTTCCGGAATTTACTTCACGGGTTTGTCCGGCGTTATGTGAAAAGGCTTGTACGTGTGGTCTCAACGGTGACCCCGTATCTGTACGGGAGAATGAAAACGCAATCATAGAAAACGGATTTTCTTCAGGACTTATAAAGCCGTATATCCCTAAGCAGAGAAGCGGACGTAAAATTTCCGTCATTGGTTCGGGTGCGGCAGGTCTTGCCGTTGCCGATACTTTAAACAAGAGGGGACATTTTGTCACTGTATTTGAACGCTCCGACAGAGTAGGCGGACTTCTTATGTATGGCATACCAAACATGAAACTTGAAAAAACCATAATTGAACGTCGTGTGGAACTTATGAAAGCTGAGGGCGTCCAGTTCGTGACGAATGCAGACGTAGGAAATAATATCTCCGCTGAAGAAATAATGAATAATTCCGATGCTGTCGTACTTGCTTGCGGTTCTTCTAATCCCCGTGATATAAACGCCGTCGGACGTGATGCGGACGGAATTTATTTCGCTGTGGATTTCCTTAAGGCAACGACTAAAAGTCTTCTTGATTCCGGACTTACTGACGGAAATTTCATATCTGCAAAGGATAAAAACGTTGTCATCATTGGTGGCGGAGATACCGGCAATGACTGTGTAGGTACTTCAATACGCCACGGCTGTAAATCCGTTGTTCAGCTTGAAATGATGCCGAAACTTCCCGATGAACGTTCACAAAATAACCCATGGCCTGAATATCCGAGAGTATGCAAGACGGATTACGGTCAGGAAGAAGCTATAGCCGTTTTCGGTCATGACCCAAGAATTTATGAAACTACCGTCAAGGAATTTATAAAGGACGAATCCGGAAAACTTACGGCAATAAAAACCGTCAAGGTTAAATCGGTGACAGCACCCGATGGCAGACGTTCCATGCAGGAGGTAGAAAACAGTGAACAGGTTTTCCCGTGCGAAATATGTCTTATAGCCGCCGGATTTTTAGGTTGTCAGAGCTATGTTGCCGAGGCTTTCGGTGTAGAACTCAATCAGCGTACAAACGTTAAAACCGAAAACGGAAAATTTGCTACTAATGTTGAAAAAGTTTTCACTGCCGGAGATATGCATATAGGTCAGTCGCTTATTGTGCGTGCTATCCGTGAGGGCAGAGACTGCTCAGCAGAAGTTGATAAATGGCTTATGGGCTATACAAATTTATAAGGGGGACAAAATGATATATTCTGAAACTGAAATACTCCGGTATATAGAGGAAAATGATGTAAAGTTCGTCAAGCTGACTTTCTGTGATATAAACGGAAACTTAAAAAATATATCTGTTCTTTCTTCTGAACTTTCAGCGGTTTTTGCACATGGTTCACGGATTACCGCCAGTAAGATAACAGGCTTTTCAATTGCAGGTGGCAGGGATTTGTTTCTTTTCCCTGACCCCCGTACTATGACCGTTCTTCCGTGGAGACCACAGCAGGGAAGAGTTATCCGAATGTTCTGTTATATCAGGTATGCCGATGGCACTGCATTTGAGGGCGATGGAAGATACTTTCTGAAAACCGCTATGAAAACCGCCATTTCAAAGGGTTGGTGTACCCGTTTCGGAACTTCCAGTGAATTTTGTCTTTTCCGTACTGACGAAAAGGGCAAGCCGACAAGAACTCCGCATGATTATGCAGGCTATTGTGATACTGCACCGGAAGACAGGGGCGAAAATATCCGCCGTGATGTCTGTATAACTCTTGAACAGATGGGCATACACCCTATATCTTCACGCCATGAAAGCGGAAACGGTCAGCATGAAATTGACTTCAATTCAGCTTCTGCACTGCAATCGGCGGATTATTTTCTGAGTTTCAAGTCAGCCGTAAAGTCGGTAGCACGTCAGCACGGAGTCCACGCAAGTTTTATGCCTAAACCCGTCCGGAATGACCACGGAAACGGAATGCATATCAGCTTTAATATTTTCCGTGACAGTGATTTCTTCAATAATGATGTTCAGCAGAACGGAGCGCCTACATACAGTGCCGCCGCAGGAATAATGAAATATATCCGTGAGTTCATGATTTTCACCAATTCAACGGTAAATTCATATAATCGTCTGGGTGAATTTTCTGCACCACGTGCTGTCATGTGGGGTATGTCCGAAAACAACCAGCTTATCCGCATAGATGACGCTTCTTCACCGTTTGTTCTCCGTGTTGCTGATTGTGCATGTAATCCGTATTTTGTCTTCGGGCTTATGATTTATGCGGCTCTCGACGGCATAGCAAATAACCTTGAACTTCCACCAGAAAATACTTGCTCCGGTGAAAGTCTTCCTGTCAATATATATGACGCATCAAAACTTGCGGAAAATTCAGATTTTATAAAAAAATATATTCCAGAAGAAATTTTGTCTTACATTCTTGAAGAGCGCCGCCGTGAATGGAAGGAATATTCTTCCGCATATGATAAAGAATCTTTTGAGGAAAACAAATACTTCTATACTTTATGACGGGGGTTGCTGTGGAAAACGTTCTTATAATTTCAGGAAATAAAAGCGCTTCAGATGCTCTTTCCGATTTTATCCGTGAGGTGTTCGGCTGTGAGGTCAGAACGGTGGAAACGGCAGAGCAGGCACGGGAAATTTTCGATTCTCAGGCTCTGTGCGAACTTGCACTTATTTATTCCCCTCTTTCTGACGGAAACGGCACTTCTCTTGCCGAATATATTGTTGAAAATACTTCCGCAAACTGCATTTTAATCATGAAAGCGGAAATCGCAGGGAAAATCAGCGACCGCATGGGTCATATGGGTATTATTACCGTAGGCAGACCTTTTAATAAAACTTTCCTCTATCAGACTATAAAAACTATTGAAATCGCTATGAACCGTTCATATAAACTGTATGAAGAAACTGTCCGCCTTGAACGTAAAATAGACGAAATCCGTCTTATAGACAAGGCTAAATTTATGCTTATGCAGTATCGCAGTATGACTGAGGAAGAGGCGCATTCATTCCTTGAACAGTATGCAATGAACCGCCGTAAAAAAAAGACTGTTGCGGCGTCTGAAATCATTGACAGAATAAGCGAACAGTTTCTTTAATTCTTAATTATAAATTGATAAGGCGGTAATCTTATGTTTGATAAAATTCACGAAGAATGTGGAGTTTTCGGAATATTTGAAAAAAATAAATCCGATGCGGCGTCTTCTGTTTATTTTGGTCTCTATGCCCTACAGCATAGAGGTCAGGAAAGTTGCGGCATTGCCGTCTGTGATGACGGTGTATTTTCCCATAAAAAAGCTGACGGTCTTGTTTCAGAGGTCTTCTCACGTTCCGAACTTGAACGGCTGGGTAAGGGCAATATGGCGGTGGGACACGTCCGCTACTCAACTACCGGCGGAAAGAACCATAATAACATTCAGCCCCTTGTTATACGGCATATCAAGGGAAATCTTGCTTTAGTCCATAACGGAAATCTAACAAATGCGGCTGAAATCCGTAAGGATTTTGAACTTTCCGGCGCTATTTTTCATGGAACTTCCGATACTGAAACTATAGCTTATTCAATAGTCCGTGAACGCCTTTCATGTTCCTCAACGGAAGAGGCTGTCAGACGTGCCATGTATCATATAAAGGGTGCTTATTCGTGCATTGTCATGACCGCCACAAAACTTATAGCGTTCCGTGACCCTGAGGGATTCCGTCCGCTATGTATAGGAAGAACTCCAGACGGTGCATACGTCATAGCCTCCGAATCGTGCGCCCTTGATTCCGTCGGGGCTGTATTCATACGGGAGGTCATGGCGGGTGAAATTGTTGTTGTAAGTCCGCACGGGCTTAAATCAATAACTGACCATTGCACCGAAAAAAATAATATATGCATATTTGAATATATATATTTTGCCCGTCCTGATTCCGTCATTGAGGGAAAATCAGTTCATAGAGCAAGAATAAACGCCGGCAGAATACTTGCGGAAAAATTCCCCGTTTCCGCCGATGTCGTCATAGGCGTTCCCGATTCCGGACTTGATGCGGCGTTAGGTTATTCTCAGGCAAGCGGAATACCTTATGGTACAGGATTTATAAAAAATAAATATATCGGCAGAAGTTTTATTCAGCCATCACAGAACCAAAGGGAAAGCGCCGTCAGAATAAAGCTGAATGCCATTGGTGAGACCGTCAGGGGAAAGAATGTCATCATGATAGATGATTCAATAGTCCGTGGCACGACGTGCGCCCGTATTGTCCGGCTCTTGCGTGATGCCGGTGCGGCGTCCGTGCATGTCCGTATCTCCTCACCGCCGTTTATTCATTCGTGCTATTTCGGTACGGATATAGATTCAGAAGAAAACTTGATAGCGTGTCGCTATAGCCTTGATGGCATTCGGGAGTATATAGGTGCTGACAGCCTTGCATTTCTGCCCGTGGAAGAACTTTCGGGACTTATCGGCAATGATAATTTTTGTCGGGGTTGTTTTACCGGAGATTATCCGCTTGACGTTTCCGGAGCAGGCGGAAAAAATAAATTTGATACTCCGATACATAAATAATTTGTAATTTCTGATTATTTTGTGCAGAACGGATATATTTTCAAATCTGCTTGACTTTTTTAAAAAAATATGGTAATATATTATTTGAAGAACAAAGACGTTCACTATGGGTGATTTCTGCCCGTGTGAACGTCTTTTTTTGCAGAATTTAATCAAAAGAGGGATTTTTTATGTGTACTATTATGGCTTACTGCCGCACCGGCACTGCTGAAAAAGTAAAAAATGGTCTTGCGGAAACCATCTCAAGAGGTCCTGACGACAGCCGTATTATTGAACTTTCAGGCGGAGTTTTAGGTTTTCAGAGGCTTTCAATAATGGGTCTTACTCCTGAGGGTATGCAGCCATTTGAACTTGACGGAAATTATATCGTCTGCAACGGCGAAATTTACGGTTTTATGCCCATTCGTCAGGAGCTTTCCAAAAAGGGATATACCTTTAAAAGTGACAGCGATTGTGAGATTTTACTTCCTCTTTACAAGGAAAAGGGCGTTGAAATGTTCGCCGGACTTGATGCGGAATTTGCCTGTATAATCTATGATTCAGCCAGCGGAGATTTTATCGCTGCCCGTGACCCAATCGGCATAAGACCGCTTTATTACGGCTATGATAGCACCGGCGCTGTTATCTTTGCAAGCGAACCGAAAAACCTTTCAGGGCTTACAGAAGAAATAAAGCCGTTCCCACCAGGATATTACTATAAAAACGGTAAGTTTACTCAATATTGCGATATAACGGCTGTTACCGAAGTTGTCCATGATGATATTGAAACAGTTTGCAGAAATATTCATGATAAGCTGATTGCCGGCGTTGAAAAAAGGCTTTCCGCCGATGCAAAGATAGGTTTTCTACTTTCCGGTGGTCTTGATTCTTCACTTGTATGTGCCATAGCACAGCAGAAAAGCGACAAACCGATAAAAACTTTTGCTATCGGCATGAACACCGACGCCATAGATTTACGCTATGCTCGACAGGTAGCTGATTACATTCACAGTGAACATACCGAAGTCATCATAACCAAAGACGATGTTTTAGATGCTCTTGATACGGTTATCAGGATACTTGCCACATATGATATTACGACGATAAGAGCAAGTATCGGAATGTATCTTCTCTGTAAGGCTATCCACGAACAGACAGATATAAGAGTACTCCTGACCGGTGAGATTTCAGACGAACTTTTTGGCTATAAATATACGGATTTTGCACCATCGGCTGAAGAATTTCAGAAAGAATCCGTCAAGAGAGTACGGGAACTTCATATGTATGACGTTCTCAGGGCTGATAGGTGTATTTCTGTCAATTCACTTGAGGCAAGAGTTCCTTTCGGAGATTTGGATTTTGTTAAATATGTCATGTCAATTGACCCTGAAATGAAACTTAATAAATATAACAAGGGAAAATATCTTCTCCGTCATGCATTCGAGGGGGACTATTTACCGCATGACATTCTTTACAGGGAAAAGGCTGCATTTTCAGACGCTGTGGGTCATTCTATGGTGGATTATCTCAAGGAATTTGCGGAAAATTATTATATAGACAAGGAATTTTCAGCAGCTTCAGAAACATATACCCATGCAAGACCTTTTACAAAAGAGTCGCTGTTATATCGTGAAATCTTTGAAACCTACTATCCGGAACAAAGCGGAATGGTGGTTGATTTCTGGATGCCGAACAAAGAATGGAAAGGCTGTAACGTCAATGACCCATCCGCCCGTGTTCTCTCAAATTACGGTGACAGCGGAATTTAATAAAAAATGCAGAACTGAGAATAATATTTCCGGTTCTGCTTTTTTTGTAAAATATTAATTATAATATATATTATACAAATGTTGCTCTTACCGGCAAAACGCAAAAAAGGATTAACAAGGCTGTAACGTCAATGACCGTCCATCTTATTATGCTTTTATTTCTGAAATATATTTTACGACGCTCTTTTACATACATAGCTTTTTATAAAAATCAAAAAAACTCTGATAACTAAAAAGTCATCAGAGTTTTTCATATATTCAGTCAGGGTTGACATGTACCATTATATGTTTTATTTCAGGGAACTGCATTTCAACCGCTGAATGTACATTTTCTGCTATGGAGTGGGCATCATTAAGGGAAATCCCACCATCTGCTGATATTTCAATATCAGCATAAATTCTGTTTCCGAAAACTCTTGTACGGAGAAGGTCAATATTTTCAACGCCGGATTGTTCCAGCACACAAGTCCTTATAAGGTTTTCAGTTTTTTCGTCGCATGAATGGTCAACCATTTTATCGACAGCATCACGGAAGATTTCAATGGAGGCTTTCACGATAAAAGCGCATATCAGCAGACTTGCCAATGGGTCAAGTAGCGGGTACCCCATACGTGCGCCGGCGATTCCGATAAGCGCTCCCACGGAAGACAGCGCATCGCTCCGGTGATGCCATGCGTCTGCCATAAGAGCGTCAGAACGGAATTTTTTTGCATAAAATCTTGTATACCAGAACATCATTTCTTTTATGATTATTGATACTCCGGCAGAAATCAGGGCAAGAACTCCAGGAATTTCAGTCGGCTGAAAATTTCCCGATGATATATTTTTTATAGCGTCCGCTCCGATAAAAAGCCCTGTCACAAGAAGAACCACCGCAAGTACTATAGCCGATACACATTCAAGCCTTTCATGACCATATGGGTGTTCTTTGTCTTCTGCCTTTGCGGAAACTTTCACACCTATGATAACAATAAAACTGCTGAACACATCGGAGGCGGAGTGTACCGCATCACTGACCATAGCGCCGGAATGTGCTGTTATTCCGGCAAAAAGTTTGAATACTGAAAGTATAAGGTTTCCAACTATGCTGACGTATGATACTTTAACGGCTGTTTTCTGAAAATTTTCCATAAAGCCCCCCTTTAATTCTGCATAATGATTAATTTTTTCATTTTCACCAAATCAAAAGAATCAACAATACCATCAAAAGTAAGGTCTGAAAGGATATATGTATCATAACTTATATTATCCTGACAGAGAATATATTTATTCATTGTTACTAAATCTGCAATATTAATTTTTCCGTCCTGATTCAAATCCCCCATACTGTATTTACATACCGGAAGTGTTTCTTTCTGAAAATAATGCAGCGGAGAAGGTGCATATAATTTCCATTCCGCATGATTGCCACCGGATTTTTTAATTTCGTCATCTGATTTCATAAACCATTCATAAGAAATTTCTTCACCGTCGTCCCATGTCGTATCAATATGAAAATAATTGCTACCTATTTTAACTATATTCCATGCATGACCAACGCCGCTTACATAGCAGGATTCAATACCGGCGGTATTATACAGGATATTTGCAATTCTTGCATATCCCTCACACACTGTGGAATCATTCATAAGTACAGAGGCATCATTATGATTTTTCTTGTCGCCTGATAATCCTGAATCATATACAGTATTTCTGCATATCCAGTCATGAATTATCTTTACTTTTTGCATATCAGTCATATTATCGGAGATATTTTCATTTATTATTTTTTCCGCCTGTGCCTGAACATAAAGATTAATAAATCCCACGTTATCAACTCCGCTGAAATTTTCCAAAATAAATTCTTTAAATTCCTTGTTGAAATCGCCGGTTTCCGAATCAAAGGCATTCTGATTATTTATCCGCATAAAGTCGGGACAGTTATAAACTGCATTTATCATTGATATATTCAGGTCTGAAAGAGTAATATTTTCCAGTGTATAGCAGTCATAGAAACTGCTTTCCTCCAGAACGGAATTTCCGCTTATAACGGCGTTTTCAAGCAATGAACACCCACGGAATGCTCTTGAACCAACATATGTATTATTCAATTCAATATGCGATAAATCCTCACAGCCACGGAATGCGTCTGTCCCTATCACAGAATCAAAATCAATGTTGATTTCAGCAATGCCCGTATTTTCAAATGCGCTGTTTCCTATATCAATATTAATGCAGTTTTCCGGATATGGTATAAAATCAATATTGACACAGTTTTTAAAAGCGTTGTCATCTATGGAAAATGATTCCTGATACCCTTGAAAAGTTATTTTCTTTAAATTTTTACAGTTCATAAATTCCGAATCCGGAATATTTTCAATGTCAGGGAGCGTTATTTCTTCAAGTGCAGACCCTGCAAAGCTGATGTTTAATTCTTTTATAGTTTCAGGAAAAAATATTGATTTTATAGCGGAAACATCATCAAATGCAGTACCGCTTATTCCGGTGACTTCAGCACTGTTAAGGGCATCCGGAATGGTAATATCTGTACTGTTTCCGTTATATTGTTCTATACGGGATTGAATTTCACCATTTTCATTGATTATAGTATAATCCCATTCTTCACCCTGAAAGAAGCATTCCGTTTCAGAATCTTCAATTGATTTATCGGTAACTCTGCCATAAAGTTCCGGTGGTACAGAAATGTCAGTTTTCGTAAATGCAGTATTACTGATTACTGCTATATCATCATGGAATATAACTGTTTCCAGTCCGGAACAGTTGTCAAAGGAATAATCCGGAATTATTTTTAAATTTTTAGGGATATTCACAGATACAAGAGAAGAATTACGGAAGACATCAAAGCCGAAATAATTTATAGTATCTGGTAATATCACATTTTTTATCTTCTGATTATTTTTAAATACTTTATTGTCAATAGCTGTTACGGTATAATCCCCGATACATTCAGGAACAACAAGATTTTCTTCACTGCCCGTATATCCCGTGAGAATTAATTCACCGGCGCTGTTATCTGTTAATATAAAATTCATTCCGTTAAAATTTATCTTTTTGGAGATGTTTTCACTATAGGATAAAACGGGATTTAAATTAGCAAGCAAAAAAAGTGTAGTAATTATTTTGTAAAATTTCATATATCCTCCAGTTTGTTTTTTTTGCAGATTATATAATATATTATAGTACAATTTTTTTATTTGTCAATAGTTTTATAAATCCGTTGTGTTTGCACAATAAAACTCCGGAAACTCCGTAAAAGAAGTTTCCGGAAGTAAATTATTTTCTTCTACCGCAGTTTGCATCAAATGCAGGGTTGCAGGCGTAGAAATTCTTTGAATTAAGGTTATCCTGAGTTATCCGGAGAGCCTCTCCGAAACGCTGATAATGAACTATTTCACGCTGTCTTAAAAATCTTATAGGGTCACGGACGTCAGGGTCATCAGCCATACGGAGAATATTATCATACGTTGTACGGGCTTTCTGTTCAGCCGCCATATCTTCATGAAGGTCTGTAATAACATCACCTTTACACTGGAAGTACGCCGCCGTGAACGGTACACCGGAAGCCGACACCGGATATACACCGGTTGTGTGGTCAACAAAATAGGTGTCAAAACCGCTCTTCATTATATCGTCAATGGAAAGATTTCTTGTAAGCTGATAAATAATAGTTGAAATTATTTCAACGTGGGCAAGTTCTTCCGTACCTATATCTGTTACTATTTTGCACCTCTATTTTTTTCGGTATGAATATATTATTTGTAATCACAACAGTCATCAAAAGCAAAATTAGTAATCACACGTTCTATTGTATATCCACACTTTTGGTTCACAGACATATCCTGATAATAAAGATTCTTTCCTTTATAACGATTATCATAAAAGTTTCTCAGAGAATCATCAATTGCTTTGTTGTCAATATCCGTATCAGCAGTTCGTGAGGTATTTGTACGAAGAAAGAGAATAAATTTACACTTGGCTTTGATAAGTAATTTATAAATCTGATTATGATACTCCCAGTTCGGTTGATTTTCGGAATATCCACCATCGCTGAGATATAGTAAACCTACTTTACAAAAGAACGCAAATGTGATATAATAAAAATA
>JAMPEF010000001.1:0-28093 GCA_023665275.1 Alistipes senegalensis
TTTTTCTGCAAAATTTACATTTTGTTCATATCTTTTCCTTAGCTTAATGGTGTTGTACAAAATACGGAGGTGATATTTATGAATTTTTACGAAAGATTGCGTGAGATTTGCAAGGAAAGGGGAACAACCGTAACCAATATGCTTGGTAAATTAGGAATTGCTACCGGAAGTACTGGCAACTGGAAAAGAGGAAGTCTGCCAAATGGAGACGTTCTTATTAAAATTGCCGATTATTTGAATACTTCAATTGATTATATACTTCTTGGAGAATATCGGAGCGACGTAAGCAAAGAGGAAAAAAAGCTCGTGGAACTTTACAGGATTACTCCGGAACGGGCTAAATATAAAGTTCTGTGTGATATGGAAAATATCGTACAGGAGGAAATAAAAAAATTTTCGGCTGAATAATTTTCAGGGACGGTTTTCAGAAAAAACCGTCCTTTTTTGGTTTGGGATAATTCTTGACAGTCTATTAAAAAATTGATATAATTAGCTTATTAAGAAAAATATCAGGTGATTATATCTTGAAAAATAAATTTCTGTTCAGAATTATAATATTTATTTTTATTATTTTTTTTGTGCCGGCTGAGTTTCCGGCATATTCCGCCGGATTGCTTTATGATGAATACTATCCCATTGAAAAAAATAACACTGAAATTTCATACAGCAGATATTATGATATTTATTCTGCTGAAAACCGTCCGGAAAGTATTATTGAAGTCATCGGAAGTGACTATATTTCAGCGGAAAATGGTACATTTTCAGTACGGGAAAATATTCTTATATGGGAAAGCTCCACCGGTGAGATTTCTTATAATATAGACGTTCAGGAAACAGGCATTTACTGTATGAATATGACATATTTTCCGTTGAAGTCGGAAACGTCATCAATTGAATTTTCGCTGTCAATAGACGGAAAAAAATCATATGATACGGCATCACGGATAACTTTAAATAAAGTATGGGTCAATGAAAAGGAAATTTCTACAGACTCACACGGTAATCAGATACGTTCCGCACAGGTTCAGAAAGAAATGTGGAAAAATTCCGATTTAATGGACGTCGACGGGCTTTTCAGTGAACCGCTTATCTTTTATCTTGAAAAAGGTCATCATGAAATAAAATTCAGTTCAGAACGTGCTTATTTTGCGCTTGAAAAATTTAAATTCTATAATCCGGAGAAGTTGCCCACATACAAAGAATATATTTCCGGAGCAGACATTAACACCACACCGGAAAATATTTTCAGAATTGAGGGTGAAAATGCCGTCTGTAAATCCGACCGGACTTTATATCCCACGTGTGATAATTCACATTATAACGTTTCACCGGCAGACCCTGTGAAAATTTTATATAATACTTTCGGTGGCGGCAACTGGAAAAAACCGCTCCAGTCTGCAACGTGGACTATCCCGAAAGAAGAAATAAAAAATGATGGCTGGTATAAAATCGGCATAAAGTACCGTCAGAATGAAATAAGGGGGTTTTCGTCTAATCGTCGAATATATATTGATGATAAAGTACTATGCGACGAACTTAATAATATAAAATTCAGTTACAATAAAAAATGGGAAATTCTTTCCCCACAAGCCGACAATGAAAATATTTATATATATCTTACCGCCGACCGTGACCACACTATTACTATGGAATGTGTCACCGGTGAAATCGGTGAATATATCCGGCATTTAAATGATATTGTTTCCGAAATTAATGGTTACTACAGGAAAATTTTAATGATTACCGGAACTTCTCCGGATAAGTACACAGATTATTATGTACATGAAAAAATTCCCGATTTACTGGAAAATTTTCAGTGTATATCGTCGGAACTGAAAAATATTCAGTCGGGAATTGAAAAAATTTCCGATAGTTCAGGTTCGGAGGCATACGTGCTAGAAAATATGACGGTAATTCTTGACAAATGCATAAAAAAACCGCTTAAAATTCCGGAATATCTCTCACAGATAAAAACAAATATAATATCACTTTCGGCGTGGTCATTGGAGTGCAGAAATCAGCCACTTGAAATTGATTACATAGAGTTTGCCACATCAGGCGTTGAATTTTCGTCATGTAAGGAAAATTTCTTTAAAAAGATATGGTTTGCGATACGTGCATTTTTCGGGTCATTTTTTGAGGATTATTCGGAATTATCGGACGTTTCCGGCGAAAACGTCATTGAAGTATGGGTTGATTCGGAACGTGAACAGGCGGAAATTGTCAGGGAAATGACAGAAAGTTTCACGGAAAAAACCGGAATACCAGTCTCCGTAAATCTTGTCACGGGCGGAATAATTGAGGCATCACTTGCCGGAAAATCTCCGGATATAGCTTTATTTTCAGGCGGAGGATATCCAGTAAGCCTTGCCATGCGTGGTATGCTTGCGGACGTCTCACAGTTTGACGACTATGCGGACGTTTCCGGACGTTTTCAGGAAAACGCCATGACACACTATCAGTATAATGGCGGAGTTTACGGAATACCTATAACACAGAATTTCCCGTTACTTTTCTACCGTACGGATATTTTAACGGAAATTGGCTATACATCACCACCTGAAACATGGGACAATTTAATAGATATTCTCCCCGCACTCCAAAGAAATTATATGTCTGCCGGACTGGTTCTGCCGTCAACGGACGTTTCGCCGTCTACTGAAACAGGGCATACATTCGCACTTTTAATGTTGCAACGGGGTGTTAATTATTATAATTCCGGTCTTGATAAATCGAATTTTGATACAATTCAGGCAACGGAGGCTTTTGAAATATGGACGGATTTTTACACAGAATACAGCTTGGAACAGTCTTATGATGCTTTTAGTCGTTTCCGGACTGGTGAATATCCGCTTGTTATCGCCGACTGTTCATTTTACGGACAGCTTACCGACGTCGCACCGGAAATAAAAGGTTTATGGAATTTCTGTCCAGTACCGGCAACTGTCATAAATGGTGAAGTCACACACACAGCAAATTCCAATGTTTCCGGAGCGGTTATTTTCAATGATACGGAAAATTTAAATTCTGCATGGGAATATGTAAAATGGTTCACGGAAACGGAAACTCAGGTTAATTTATGCAGTCAGACAGAAGGCTTGTTTGGTACTATGGGTCGGCTGTATACTGCCAACACGGAGGCTTTTAAAAAATTATCGTGGTCAGATGACGAACTTTCAAGGCTTTTCGCACAGCGGGAGGAATTAGAAGAAATTCCGATTATTCCGGCATCTTATTCCGTGACAAGAAATATCATGAATGCATTCCGTGAAGTCGTCAACAGAAATCTGAACCCACGTGATACACTTTTATGGTACAATAATGATATAAATGACGAAATTTTCCGGAAAAATAAAAATATCCGTGAGAGGTGACTTGTTTTGTTTAAGAAAATCCGCAAAGAATTTAAAAAAAATTCTGACTGTTATTTAATGCTTATGCCATTCATGGTGCTTTTTTTGATATTTACAGTCATTCCGGTTGTAATGTCCGTACCGGTCAGCTTTACGGATTTCAATATGATACAATCACCGGAATTTATCGGACTTTCAAATTATACGGCATTATTTTTATCTGATAAAATTTTCATGAAGTCCATACGGATAACGCTTATATTTGCATTTTTCACCGGACTTATAAGTTATATAATGTGTTTGATGGTGGCGTGGCTTATAGACAGTATGCCCCGAAAAACAGGGGATTTTTTTACGGTAATATTTTACATACCGTCAATGGCGAATGTCTACAGCGTATGGAGAGTAATTTTCAGCGGTGACATGAATGGCTATATAAATTCACTTTTAATAAGTATCGGATTTATCACGTCGCCGATACAGTGGCTTACGGACGGGAGATATGTTCTTTTTACGGCAATTATAGTACAGATGTGGCTTTCACTGGGAGCTGGTTTTCTTGCAATACGTGCGGGATTACGTGGTATAGACCGTTCAATGTATGAAGCAGGTGCAGTTGAGGGTATAAGGAACAAATTTCAGGAATTAATATATATAACAATTCCGTCCATGAAACCACATTTAATGTTTGCAGGTGTCATGCAGATAGTGAGTTCATTTACAGCCGGAACGGTCATACAGAATATAGCAGGTTTTCCGACTACAGATTATAACGCACATACGGTCATGACACACGCTTATGATTACGGGTGGGTACGCTATGAAATGGGCTATGCGTCGGCAATATGCATGATATTATTTTTAGTTATGTATTTTGTCAACAGACTTTTAGAGAAAATTTTAGGAAAAAATACGGATTGAGGTGGAAAGAATGTCCGGAATAGTCGGAAGAAAAAAATCCGGAGACGTAATTATATTTATATTTCTTGCGGTACTGGGAGCGTTTATGTTTTTTCCGGTATATCTGACGGTTGTAATGTCCGTAAAGCCTACAGAGGAACTTTTTGTCTTTCCGCCTGAAATATATACGTCAAGACCGACATTAAAAAATTTTACTGAAATGTTTGAAGCTATGCGACAAAACAGAGTACCGTTTTCAAGATATGTTTTCAATAGTATAACGGTTACGGTTTCGGTTACTTTTTTGCAGACTATAATAATATCAATGTCAGCGTTTGTACTTGCAAAATGTCAGTTTACAGGACGGAATTTAATAAATAAAATAATAGTAATTTCGCTCCTGTATCAAAGCAACGTAATTTATATAATGCAGTATATGGTAATAAATAAACTCGGACTTATTGACAATCTTTCAGCATTGATTTTACCGGCGATTGCCTCACCGGTGGGGCTTTTTCTTATGAAACAGTCAATAAGTCAGATACCTGATTCAATAATAGACTCCGCAAAAACCGACGGAGCAGGTCTTTTCCGGATATGCTGGCAGATAGTAATCCCGAATCAGAAGCCGGCTTTGATGACATTGATTATATTTGCGTTTCAGTCGTCATGGAATATGCAGTCCGGAGCGTTTGTATTTCATGAAGAATACAAGACACTCCCCACAGTAGTTAATCAGATTTCAACAGCAGGTCTTGCACGTGCCGGAATTTCTATGGCAGGAGCGGTTTTCATGCTGATACCTCCGGCGGTGATATTCACACTTGCACAAAGTCAGATAATCGAAACTATGGCATATTCCGGCATAAAAAATTAGGAGAGTTTTTACATGAAAAAATTTCTTATAATGTTTTTGTGCGTGATGATTTTTGTATTTCCACTTAACGTGTGTGCGGCATATAATTACGATTATATGGGAAATGCCATACCATCGCAAGCCGGATATAATGTTGAAAATGTGTTGTATTTCGGCATGAACGAACCACAAGATATATTTTTCAGCGGTGAAAATTTCTACATAGCCGATACCGGAAATAACAGAATTTTAGTCCTTGATTATAATCTTGAAAATATAATAAAAATCTATGATAAATTTATTTTTCCGGACGGTACAGAAACACAATTGAATAATCCGGAGGGAGTTTATGTTTCCGGTGAAAAAATATATATTGCCGATACCGGAAACAACAGAGTAATAATTTCTGATTTTAATTTAAAAATTATCACGGAAATAGAAAAGCCTGTTTCTGAAATTTATGACCAGAATAAAACTTTTATTCCGGAAAAAATTCTTGTCGATAAATCCGGAAATATATATGTCATTTCCGAAAATATCACGACAGGCTGTATGATGTTCAGCAGTAACGGCGATTTTATGGGATTTTTCGGTGCTAACCGTTCCGAACGTACAGCGGAAAATATCCGTAATTATTTTATTTCAGGAAAAAAAAAATTACGTCGGAAAAGAAATATTCCTACAGGAATAAATAATTTTGATATTCATGAAGATTTTATTTATACGTGTACGGAAAATTCTGAAAAAACTTCTGATATTATAAAAAAGTTAAATTCAGCAGGAAAAAATATATTTTCTGAAAGAAATTTACATTTTGGTGACTATCAGCCTGAATATAGCAATTCCGGCTATAAACCGCCGAAAATATCCGATATTGATATTTCTGAAAACGGAAATATAAATTTTATAGATTCAGAAACAGGGCATATTTTTCAGTATGATAAAAATTGCAGACTGCTTTTTATTATGGGCAATATTTCAGGACAAGCGGGAGGTTTTGAAAAGCCATCTTCAATTGAAACAGTCGAAAAAAATATATATATTCTTGATTCCGGAAAAAGTAATATAACAGTTTTTTCAGAAACAAATTTCGGTGAAAAAGTCCATGATGCAGTTGATTTATATAATTCCGGATATTATGCGGAAACTCTCAATTTATGGCTTGAAATCCTTAAATATGACGCTAATTATACATATGCTTATAACGGTCTTGCATATGCATTTTTAAGAAATGGTGAATATAAAAATTCAATGAAATATGCAAAACTTTCAGGTGATTCTGAATTATATAACAAGGCATTTCAGGAATACCGGAGAATTTTTCTGAAAGAAAATTCCGGAAAAATTTTAATGATAATTTTTATAATTTCTGGAATTATTCTGATTAAAAAAAGAGGTGAAAAATTTTGAAAAATTTCACACAGATTCAATGGCTGAAATATACAGTTACAAATATTCCGGACGGTTTCGATGATATGCACTGGGAAAAATCGGGTTCACTGAAAATTTCATTTATAATAATAACGGCGTTTTTTTTCGGGATTATAGCCAAAGACAGACTATATGGTTTTCAGTTTTCAGCGGATTATGACAAAATTTTCAATATAATTCCTTACATAATGAAAAGTATAATTCTTTTCATGGCGTGGACGGTCGGTAACTGGTCTGTATGCACTTTACTTGACGGTGAGGGAACTATAAAAAATATTTTTATATACAGTGCATATGCGATTTTTCCGTATGTAGTTCAGATATATATAAATCTGATTTTTTCATATATTTTAGTCAGGGACGAATATATTTTTATGCAGTTGACCGAAATAATCGGGACAGTCTGGAGCGTTATTCTGATGTTTTCGGCAGTAAAGGCAGTTCATCAATATACGCTGAAAAAAACATTTACAGCCATAATTTTAACATTAATTATGATGCTGATAATGTTCATAATTCTGATACTTTTCATGTTGCTGATACAGCAGATTTTGATATTTATTTCAGAAATTTTCACGGAAATAATTTACAGATTAAGGGCTTGAATCATGCATAGAATAAAAATATTTTTTTTAATTTTATTTTCATTTTTTTTCAATGACGTTTTCAGAAATTCAGACGGAAATTATAAATATTTCCGATTATGAAACACCGGAATTTTCACATAGTCCGGAACTCCGTACAGCTACCGAAAATGAAAATTACAGACTGCTTGTTTATGATAAAACGGCTATTTTTGGCTTACAAGAGCGGAAAACCGGTTATATATGGTGGTCGTCACCGGTTGATGATTTAAGCGATGATATTAAACCGGTTGTCGCTGAAAATTTAAAATCTTCTGTAATTTTAAAATACGGAGAACTTGAAAAACATACTGAAAATAATTATATGCGTTCAGGAAGTCCGGCTTGTGAAACTGGTGTTTCAGATATTCAGAACGGAATAAGGATTGACTATAATTCTGAAAATTTTCATTTTTATGTGGATTATATTCTTGAAAAAAATTGTCTGAAAGCTGTTTTTAAAACGTCTGAATTTGTAGAAAAAAATAATTCCGATATTGCAACGGAGATAACAATTGCCGGAAATTTCGGAGCGTCTGATGATACGGAAAACGGATATTTTATAGTTCCGGACGGCTGTGGTTCATTGATAAATTTCAATAACGGGAAAATTAATTCTAATCCGTATAAGCAAAAAATTTACGGCGAAAATTTAACAGCAGTTCCGGAAAAAATTTCAGTAACGGAACAGGCATATTTACCGATATATAGCATAGTACGTGAAAATAATGCACTGCTGGCGATTGCATCACAAGGCGATTCCGACGCTTATATTTCTGCCAATGTTTCCGGACAGTCCGGCAGTAATTATAATATCTGTAATTTCACTTTTATCTTGCGGAATACCGATAATTATTATATGTCCGGCGACAGGACGGAACGCCTTACGGTTTTTGAAAACGGTAGTATTGATTGCGGAAATATTGAAATAATTTATTATCCGATTGTGAAAGAAAATGTAAATTTTATTGATGTGGCGGAATGTTACCGGAATTATTTAATTAATGAATGTGGTTTGATATGGTATGTAGCGGAAAATTACTCTCCGTTGTATGTGAAATTTTATGGCGGAACAGAAAAGAAAAAATCATTTTTTGGAATACCTTTAATGCAAAAACAGAAAATAACTTCCTATGGTGAGGCACTGAAAATCCTTGAAAAACTGGGAAATATTGAAGAGATAATCATTTCTTATGAAAACTGTACAGACTCCGGAATTGAAAACAAAATTGATAAGGATTTCAGACCCTCCGGAATTTTAGGCGGAAAAAAAGATTTCAATAAATTCAGAAATTTTATTGATGAAAATAATTATGAATTTTATCCGGTTTCAGATATTGAATATTTTTCCGGAAATGGCTTTAATATTTTTTCCGGAGCTATGCGAATTTCCGGAACATATACGGAAATTCCGGACTATAATTCAGCGTTTAATACACCGGATAATTCCCATAAAAAAAGATATTTATTATCACCGGAAAATTTCAGTAAAATAAATAATTTTTCCGGAAAAATAGCCTCTTCACTTTACGGAGATTACGGAAAAAATAAAATAACACGTTTTCGGGCAATGGAAATTATCAAAGAAAATATTTCAGATAAAAAAATTTTTGCCGATGGTGCAAACGCCTATATATTGCCTTACGTAAGCCATATAATAAATATTCCGGTACATTCCAGCGGATTTGATATATCGGATATGGACGTGCCATTTTATCAGATTTTAATTCATGGAATAATTCCCTATACGTCGACGGCTGTTAATGCAAGTGCAGATATTGCCGATATGCTGTTGATTTCAGCGGTTACGGGAAGTAATTTATATTATGACATTATAAATTCCGCAAATGAAATTAAAAATACTGAATTTAATAATTTATTTTATGCCGATTCTTCATACTGGACTGAAACAATTTCCGAACAATATAATATTATTTCGCCTGTTCTCAAATCCGTAAGCAATGCGACAATTACCGGATATATAGTTGAAAACTCCGGACAGAAAATAATAACAACTTTTTCAGATGGTAACGTTATAAAAGCTGATTTTTCAGAAAAAACTATAGAATTTAACAATAAAATAATTTATTCGGGGTGAGTAAATGAAACAAAAAAGAAAAATTCCGTATTCCGTGAAAAAATCGCTTTATGGATATGGATTTATAGGGTTATGGATTTTCGGAACGGTTATATTTTTTCTGATACCGCTTGTAAAATCCTTAATTTATTCATTCAGCGAAGTAACTATAGATTCAGGAAAAATAATAATAGAATATGTCGGATTTGAAAAATATATAAAAGTCTTGACTGAAGACGAAAAATATACCGAATATCTGACAGATATGCTTATTGAAACACTCTGGAAAACACCCGTTATAATTATATTTTCGTTGTTTATTGCGGTAGTATTAAATCAGAAATTCAGAGGGCGGACTTTTGCACGTGCTGTATTTTTTCTGCCGGTAATAATAGTCACCGGTTCAGCCTATAAAATTATTACTGGTAATATAAATTCTTCCGGAAATAATGATATTGCAAATTTTTCTACAGTCTTTTCAACGGATTTTATGGGTGATTTCTTTGAATTTATCGGCGTTTACGGAGTAAGTGACAGGATAAATAATTTTATTTCAGCGGTTGCAGATAATATTTACGGGATAGTCTGGAATAGCGGTATACAGATATTATTATTTCTTTCGGCGTTACAGAATATACCCACATCAGTACGTGAGGCGTCACTTATTGATGGTGCGACGGCATGGGAATTTTTCTGGAAAATAACAGTTCCATACATAAAGCCATTTATTATTGCAAATATAATATTTACTGTAATTGATACTTTCACAAATCCGCTTAATACCGTCATGGAAAGAATATCAGTTATGCGTAATCAATGGGCATTCGGGGAGGCATCGGCTATGGCATGGGTCTATTTTGCATTAATTATGCTGATAACTTCAATAACTGTTATTTTATTTAATAAAAGAAGTGATTGATATGAATAAATTAAAAAAATATATATGGGAATTTTTCCGGATATTAATTCTGACAGGTACGGGATTTATAATAATGTACCCTATTATATATATGATTAGTTGTGCGTTCCGTGACAGTGCCGACATGAATGACCCGTCTGTGATGTGGATTCCGAAACATTTAACACTTGATGTCATGAAAGATACAATAAAAGCTATGGATTTCGGAAACGCTTTAAAAAATACCTTGTTTCTTAACGTCGGCTGTGCAGTGGTACAGGTAATTTCATGTGCAGTGACGGGTTATGGCTTTGCAAGATTTGATTTCATAGGGAAAAAATTTCTTTTCGGCATAGTGATAATGATGATATTAGTTCCCTCGCAAGTCATTTCACTGCCATTGTATATACAATTTATGAATTTCGGAATAGGAAATCTCAAAATAAATTTAATTGATAATATACTTACAATGTATCTTCCGGCAATGTCCGCAAACGGTTTAAAATCCGGACTTATGATTCTTATTTTCAGACAGTTTTTCAGCGGATTTCCTAAAGAACTTGAGGAGTCCGCATACATAGACGGCTGTTCACCGTTCCGGACTTTTATATCAGTCATAATGCCTAACGCTCTTCCGGCTGTACTGACTGTTTTTCTGCTATCAGTTGTGATTTACTGGAATGATTTCTACACAAGTTCGGCATTTTTCCGGAACACCAAAACACTTGGACTTGTTCTTGAAAACCTTGATAATGAGTTAAAAATGCATCTTTTCGGAGAGACTGCACAAATCAGTCCACGTGAACAGATTGTCTGGCAGGAAGCTGGCTGTCTGCTTGTATTGTCACCGCTGCTGATTATGTACGTATTTTTGCAGAAACATTTTACGGAGGGTATAGAGCGTTCAGGGCTTATTATGTGACGTTTGTTACAATTTTGTAATATATTTTTTGTGCATATTGTATAATAAAATCTTTAAATTTATCTCAAAAGTTTCTGAAAAATCCATTTACTTTAGTTTCCATTTGTGGTATAATATATATCATACGGGAAATGCCTGTGTATCTTCCGGAGGGAGTATATGAAAAAATTAATCATTCTGATTGTAATGTGTTTAAGTGTATGTGTTTCATGCAGACAGAATAAAATTTCACATTTTGTCGGAAAGTGGCAGGGTGTGAAAATTATCACCGACGGTGAGGAATGGGACGAACTTTCCGGTATACCTGTGTATGCTTTATATCAGTTTGAAATTTGTGAAGATGGTTCCGTTGTATTTGGTGAAACAGCCTCCGAACTTATCACTGATACGTGGAACTGGCGTGAAATTCCGGACAGTACGAAAATTGAACTTTACAGCAATGATGATATAGAGGTTTTGGCTCTTGACAATGGCGGTCTTGTATATTCTGAAAGTGAAAACGATGGTACACTTTATCTTGAAAAAGTTGACGAGTTTTCACCATATGAAATTCCGAAGGAAACCACAGAAAATATCACCCATGAATATATAAACGCCGACCCGACAGCTTTTATCGGCGACTGGAAAAGTATAGGAATTTCTGTCCCGCAGAAAAAACAGTATATAATTACTGATTATTCATTGGAAGATGTTTTCAGGCTTACAATAAATGATGACCATACAGCAGTTGTTTCAGGAACTGAGATAAGCGGTTCTGAAAATCCCGTGACTTATACATGGGGAATGGTAAGCGATACTGAAATAGAATTTTTCAGCGATAACGACAATATTATTTTACTTTCCCTTGACAATGAAGGCTTACTTGTATATGATAATTCTGCTATGACTGTATCTTTGCGGAAATTATAAAAATGCAGTTTCCGGTATAAATACCGATACTATAAAATGAATAAAAAGGAGAAAACAAATTATGAAAAAATTACTTGCACTTTTAATGGCTTGTGCCACAATGACATGCGCTTTTGCATCATGCGGAGATGACGATACAAAAGGCTCAGAATCAGAAAGTGAAAGCTCTGTTTCTGAATCCAGTGATGAAGAAACAAAAACTACTACTGAAGAAGAGGCAGAAGAGGAAACCACAGAAGAAGAAACTACTGAAACAGACACCGCTGAAGATTCTGACATGACTGATGAAGAAACTACAAATACTATAGAAAAAACAACATATGAATTTATTGAAGATGCTGACAAGACTGTTTTTATCGGCAAGTGGGAATGTGAAAAACTTGTTGTTGAGGGCGAGGAAATGACAGACCTTATGGGTATGCCTCTTTATGCTGTTTATCAGCTTGAAGTAAAGGAAGACGGTACGGCAGTTATGGGTGAGTCACTCAATGAACTGAGTGACGCAGAAGTATCTATGATTTATGAATGGGGTGTTATAAGCGATAATGAAATGGCTATCATAAATGAAGACGGAGACACTATGATTTTTGAACTTTCCGGCGATTATATGATAGGTACAGAAGAGGGTTACGACGAACAGATTTATTTTGTTAATGTTGACGAGTTCACACCTTTTGACTTTGAGGCGTTCATGGCTGAATTCCAGGAAGGTCTTGAAGATATTGAAATTGATGACGATTCATTAACTGATGGTGAATCTGATGAATCTGTAGCCGGAATTGATGAAACTGTTGATACAGTCGATGAAGAAAATGCTGAAACATCAGTAGCAGAATAATTTTCAGGAGAACACAATGAAAAAGTGTCTTGTATTTCTGACAGCCTGTGCATTGATGTCTGTTATGGTTTCATGCAGTGAAAATAAAGAAAGTTCTGTTTCCGGAACAACTGAGGAAAGTTCCATAATTCAGGCGGAAACACACGCATATGACGAAAATGTCGATAAAAATATTTTTGTCGGAAAATGGGAATGTTGCAGACTTGTTGCAAACGGTGAGGAACTTACTTCATTAGGTAGTATTCCGGCGTATGCGGTTTTTCAGTATAACGTACTTGAAGATGGTACGGTTACTCTTCCTGATTCCATTATGAAAATTGCAGACCCTGAAGAAATGGTATATTATAAATGGGGTGCTATAAGTGATACTGAAATGGAGATAACCGGTTCTGACGGAAGTGCTATTGTATACGTTCTCAATGACGGAAAACTTGAAAATATCGACACAAACGGTGAAGAAATCTATCTTGAAAAAGTAGATGAATTTCAGGATTTCGACTTTGAGACATACTATAAAGAAATAGCCGGTCAATATGTTCTCACACCAGTTGAGACAGACGCCGCCGGAAATGTTATCGGTGAGGGTGAACCTATTACAATTAATTGAAATTAAATAATAAATAGCGGACTTTCTAAAAAAAGCCCGCTGTTTTTTAAAATATAAGGAGGATTTTAATATCATTCAGGTTAAATGATGTTGTACCATGGGGAAGAAATTTCAGAGAATATGTAAATATGTTCAATTTGACTGAAAACGATTTAAAAAAGAAAATCGCTGGTTTTGGTGATGGTCCAGCCAGTTTCAACTATGAAGCGACAGAAAAGGGCTATGATGTTGTTTCTTTTGACCCTGTTTATCAGTTTTCAAAGGAAGAACTCAGCAAGCGTATTGAGGAAGTACGCATTGTAGTCATGCAACAGATGAAAGAAAACATGAATAATTACATATGGAAAAATATCAGAAACTTAGATGAACTTGAAAATTTACGTATGTCTGCTATGCGTCTGTTTTTATCAGACTATGAGTGCGGAAAAGCTGAAAATCGTTATATTGTCCATACACTTCCGGAAAAACTTCCTTATAATGACAATGCTTTTGATATTGGTTTGAGTTCGCATTTTCTTCTGATGTATACTTCCCTTGGATATGATTTTCACATTAAGGCAATGTCGGAAATGCTCAGGGTGTGCAGGGAAATAAGAATATTTCCGATAGTCGACCTTGATGCTAATAAAACATCGCTTATAAGTGACGTTTTAGATTACTTTACAAATCACTACAACACTGAAATCGTAACGACGAATTATGAATTTCAGAAAGGTGAAAATAAACTTCTTATTATAAAAAAATAAATAAACGGCGTATTTCCATATAGAAATACGCTGTTTTTTGTATTTTGTGTGTTAAATTATTTCCTTGTCATAGTGCCATGAATAGTCAAGCATTTCAACTGTATAGCCGTTGAGTTTTTCAAGCAAGGGCAGAACGTCCTTTTTAGCTGACTGTAAATCATGTTCGAGATAATTTCCGCACTCCACAGCAGAACAGCCCATAATTTCGCCGTCGTATTCTGAAATGTATTTATATGCGTCACGAACAAGTTTTATAGCGTTTTCGTGTGAAAGTCCACGGGTGAGCAGGTAGAAACCTGTCCGGCAACCCATAGGACCTACATAAATTATATTTTTGCCAAATTCAGAATTTCTTGCATACGTCGCAAATATATGTTCAATAGTATGCAGTGACGGATTAGAGATATACTTTCCGCCGTTCGGACGTACCATTCTTACATCATATGTCACAATATCGTCATCTGTTCTTGATATGTACATACCTACACCGAATTTTGTATGGTCAACCTGAAAACTTGCTATTTTTTCCATTTATAAAACTCCATTCATTAGATTTTTCATATCGTCAGGGATATCCGACTTTATAGTTATAGTTTCGTCCGTGAGTGGATTTCTGAAAGACATCATACCACAGTGAAGTGCCTGTCTTGAAATATCCTGACGGTTTCCGCCGTAAAGGTCATCACCAGCAAGGGCATGACCGATATGCGAAAAATGTACTCTTATCTGGTGGGTGCGTCCTGTTTCAAGATGTATTTCAAGAAGAGAGTATTTTTCATTATGGGTGATACGTCTGTAGTGAGTAACTGCCGGCTGACCGTCTTCACGGACACACCGGACTATTATTGATTCACGCTCACGGGCGATGGGTGCATTGATAGTACCGGAAGTATCTGTTATTCCATGTACCACTGCATAATAAGTTTTTGTGCATGACTTCTGTAAAATATTTGCAGAAAATGCATTTTTTGCGATTATAACAAGTCCGGAAGTATCTTTGTCAAGACGGTTAACGGGTCTGAACGTTAGTTGCGGATAAAGCGCCGCAAAATAATTACCTAATGTATCTCCCTGATGTTTTATCGACGGGTGAACAGGTATTCCGGCGGATTTATCAAAAATAACAAGATGTTCATTTTCAAATGCCACCGGAACATTCAGTAACGGATTAGGTTCAAGAAATTTACTATCATTTATTTTCAGTGTAATTATATCACCGTTGTAAACCGTATCAACCGTGCGTATTGTCACACCATTACGGGTTATGCCGTTTTCCTCACGCTTTAGTTTTGTGAGCAAACGCCGTGAAACGTCTTTTTCTGTGGTAAGGAACTTTTGCAGAGTCAGCGGACTTGTTGAATTTACGGTTAATTTTAATTCTTTCAGAATAATCGTCCTCTCTTATATAAATAGAAATGCTTAAAGAAAAAGCTGTCATAAGTTCCGGCAGAAAATAAGGCGCTGTAACAAGCGTTATTATTGGTAAAGAATACGTCATGAATAGTTTAATCATACTTGTACGTCTTCCACGTATGAACCGGAAAGAATACCATACTAACCGGAATACGCTTTTTTGCGGAAAGTGTGCCATAAGAAACGGTACGACAAACAGCGTCAGGCGGACATTAAGCCAAAAATACAATGATACTATGGTAAACACTACAGCTTGTACCGCCATGAATAAATTATCTGTATTCATAATAAGATAATATGCTGTAAGTCCGCATATTCCGGCTGGTATAAGGGAAAGTATTCCAATAAATTTTGTCCATAGCGATAATGTAAGACTTCTTCCGAAATTCCGACCGTTTACGAAAATTTCTGATAACGGCGTGAAGTTATGACTGTTATTGTCATAGCAGATTTCACATAACCTGAATGCCGATACATAGACAAGCGGTGCAGTAGTCAGCCACCGGAGTATCATAATAAATATTGCAACAGTCAGTTGTATGGGATTTTCACCGCTGAAAAGTGAAAGAGGGTTCATTTCCCCGACGTAAATTAACAGGCTGTACACCGTTGCTTCAACAGACCGGAAAAATATTTCCGGAAGAAACGGCAGAAGGCAGACTATAGCAGTACTTATGCGTTTTCGTTTAAGTAAAGCCTTTGAATATTTTATCAGTTCCCGTAATTTCATAAAATACCTCCGGAATTTTTAGATATATTATGCCACAGAAACTGTAAAAATATTCAATTACCGAAACTCTTCCGGAACTTTATTATAAGGGCAGTAACCTAAAATTTCAAATGCCTGTGAGTTAAGCCACATCTGTGCCGTAACAAGAATATCAAAACCCTCACCAAAAGGTGCTGTCAATACATCAGGATTATATTTAGGCAGTCCGAAACATAACATCATATTTGAAATTATTCCGCCGTGAGTGATTATGGCGCTGTTGGTTATACCGTCGTTCATCATGTCCATTATGATATTATGAACAGCTTTATAAGTACGTGCGGTCATCTGTTGCAGACTTTCACCGTCAGGTGCGTGGGAATCCTGACCACCTTTAAGCCATTTTTTGTATTCGGGATTATTGATTAGTTCATCAACGCTTTTATTTTCAAATTCTCCGAAATCAATTTCACGCAAATCATCTACTGTGACAAGTTGAGTTTCCGGAAAAAGTATATCAGCAGTTTCAGTACATCTTTTAAGCGGTGAACTGTAAACCCTGTGTACTATGGGATAATCGAACTCGTCCATTTTGGAGGCTATTTCCGCTGCACCCTTTGCAGAAAGCGGAATATCAGTTTTTCCTATATATATGCCTTTTTCATTAGCTTCGGTCATACCATGCCGAATAACACTTATTCTGTAGCCTTTCATATATTCATTCCTTTCATGACAGTATAATTAATTATAATATTTCAAAAGTTTTTTGTCAAGTCCGGACGGTTTATTTATATGGGTAAAATGCACAAAAAACAGATAGTTTTTTTTAACTTCCGGCAAATATAATGAAAAATCTGTCAGAAAGCGTGAAATTATTTCATAATTCACCATATTTACATATTATACAAAATGTATTATAATATATAATAGATTACATTATTTCAGGAGGATTATTGAAATGAACTCAGATTTTGCAAGAATTATCACATTACAGCGTAAGGAAAGACATATCAGTCAGAAAAAGGCGGCAAGTGACTTAGGTATATCACAGGCACTGCTTTCACACTATGAAAAGGGCATACGTGAATGTGGTTTAAATTTCCTTGTCAAGATAGCCGATTACTATAATGTATCGTGTGACTATCTTTTAGGAAGAACTCCCGAACCGGGCGGAAAAAATATCACTATTGAAGACATTCCCGACGATGACGGCAACAATAAACTTGAAATGCCCTCACCAAAGATTATAAACTTCAACAGACGTATTGTAAATAATTCAATCAGTCTGCTTTTCAGCTTTGCACAGAAAGCAAACAGTATTACTCTTATAAAGGAAGTATCAACTTATCTTATGCTTACGGTTTATAAACTTTTCCGTATAGTCTATAACGCAAATCCGCATAATGACCAGAAACTTTTCCGTATTCCTAAAGTAATAGCTAACGACAGTGCAGATGCAATCATAGCGATGAGTGAAGCCAATATAAAAGCCGCATCAAGTGGTATATCCCTTGATGGTAACGACAGTGTAAGCAATTTTGATACCCTTTACGTAACCACCGCAACCCTACAGAAAGACTATGCACAATATTCATCATCATTACTTAATCTTATAAAACGCAGTGAGGAAAAAATTGCCCGTACCCGTGAAAAATACTGAAATTAAAACCGCACTGGCTTTTAAAGTCTGTGCGGTTTTGGATTTATTAGTTTATTTTCGGGAGTGTGTCAAATGATTTCTGTAATTCTTCGTCAGTCGGAATGTAGTCGCTCATCTTGCCATCGTTGTAAGCACCATAAGCATACATATCAAAGTAGCCTGTTCCGGTAAGTCCAAATAAGATAGTTTTTTCCTCGCCTGTTTCCTTGCACTTCATAGCCTCGTCGATAGCGGCTTTAATAGCATGACTGCTTTCGGGAGCTGGTAAAATTCCCTCTACTCTTGCAAACTGTTGTGCGGCTTCAAATACCGCTGTCTGTTCAACGGAAACTGCCTCCATAAGACCTTGGTCATAAAGTTCGGAGAGAACGGAACTCATACCGTGATACCTTAAACCACCGGCATGATTTGCGGACGGCATAAATCCACTACCGAGTGTATACATTTTCTGTAACGGACAAACTTTTCCGGTATCACAGAAATCATAAGCGTATACACCTCTTGTAAGGCTTGGACAGGAAGCGGGTTCAACGGCAATGAATCTGTAGTCTTTTTCGCCACGGAGTTTTTCACCCATGAATGGTGAAATAAGTCCGCCGAGATTTGAACCACCACCGGCACAGCCTATGATAATATCGGGCTTGATGTCGTATTTGTCCATAGCAATTTTAGACTCCATACCTATCACGGACTGGTGTAAGAGTACCTGAGACAGAACGCTTCCGAGTACATAGCGGTAGCCGTCTTGTGTGGTAGCAGCTTCAACAGCTTCTGAGATAGCACAGCCAAGACTTCCGTTAGTATCGGGAAATTCAGATAAAATTTTTCTTCCTACTTCCGTTGTATCGGACGGTGACGGTGTGACATTTGCACCATAAGTCCGCATTACTTCACGACGGAATGGCTTTTGTTCATATGAACATTTAACCATATATACCTGACAGTCAAGGTTAAAATATGAGCAAGCCATTGAAAGAGCAGTACCCCATTGACCCGCACCGGTTTCAGTAGTAACACCTTTAAGACCCTGTTTTTTAGCATAATAAGCCTGTGCGATAGCAGAATTTAACTTGTGACTTCCGCTTGTGTTGTTGCCCTCAAATTTGTAGTAAATTTTTGCCGGAGTATCAAGTTTCTTTTCAAGGCAGTAAGCTCTTACAAGCGGTGATGGACGATACATTTTATAAAATTCCTGAATTTCTTCCGGAATATCAATATACCTGTCTGTTTCATTGAGTTCCTGTTTAACGAGTTCATCACAGAAAACGTTTCCGAGTTCCTCAGCGGTGCAGGGCTGATGTGTTGCAGGATTGAGAAGCGGAGCAGGTTTTTTCTGCATATCTGCACGGACGTTATACCACTTTTCAGGCATTTCGTTTTCTTCAAGATAAATTTTGTATGGAATTTTTTTATCTGACATAATAGGAAATTCTCCTTTTTTAAGATTTTATACAAAAAAATTTTATCACGAATACGAGATAATGTCAAGCGTCCGGAAAATATTGTACTATGCTTTGTTTATTATCAACAAATAAAATGCTTGTTTTTTGTATATAATCACGTTTTAAAAAGTTTCTGTAAAAAATGTGAGAGAATTTAAATTCGGGAGTGTCTAATTTATGAAAGGGGTTTTTATCGGGGCATATTTTTACGGCTGGCAACTGATTATATAACGATTTTTCCTTTATAAAAAATATGCCCTGATGAATTATTGACATAGGAGTTTTTTTAGTGTATAATATAATCTGTCAACAATGACAAATTATATTATAGGAGTGTTGAAAAATTGAGTAAAGAG
This sequence comes from Alistipes senegalensis, assembly GCA_023665275.1. Lineage (GTDB taxonomy): Bacteria > Bacillota > Clostridia > Oscillospirales > Ruminococcaceae > Ruminococcus. The sequence continues at coordinate 19,741 of JAMPEF010000001.1, forward strand.
AAAATAAAAGACAGTATGGCTGTTTCCTCCAAAAATCCGCCAACTGAAACAGTCACTGAAGTGAAAGAAATTCAGAAAAAACCTGTAAAGCCTTATTATGCCGGAATTGACATCGTGAAAATTCTTGCTATGTTTATGGTAATATGTATTCATACATATCTTCACGACGGTATGTACGGTGAACCTATTACGGATTCAAAATTTATAATTCCTATAGCGTTTAGGTGGCTTTCGTATACATGTGTACCGCTTTTCATGATTTGTACGGGCTATCTTATGAAAAACAAGAAAATAAGCGGTAAATATTATTTAGGTCTTGTAAAGATTATAGTTATATATATTATAATAAGTATAATATGCATGAAATTCAATCATGATAAATACGGAACTGATTTCAGCGACAAATGGAAAGTCTTAAAGGGCTTCCTTGAGTACAGCAACGCCAATTATGCATGGTATGTCAATTATTATATAGCAATTTTCCTGTGCATACCGTTTCTTAACCTTGCGTTCAACGGTCTGGAGACAAAAAAACAGAAATTCATACTTGTTGTTACATCGGCGGCACTGACAGTCTTTGCAAGAAGTCTGTTTATAGGCTTTGAACGTGATAATCAAATAAGACTTCTTCCGGATTATCTCAATGGTGCGTGGTCTTTTGCTTATTATTTTGCCGGAGCATATATACGTGAATATCCGCCGAAACGTAATTTAAAAAACAAACTTCTTATTTTTATTGGATATGCTGCAACATTGTTTGTGATAACCGGCAGTACGTATGCGCAATCGCTGGCAGACGTCGACAGCAATAATAGATTTGTTTCATGGCATTTCAACGATTACGGAACATATCCGGTTTATCTGCTTGCAGTGTTTACATTTATGCTTTTATTTGACATAACCACAAAAAATAAAGTAGTTAAATTCATATTAAGACAGCTTTCCGGTGTTACTTTCGGAACGTATCTGATTTCATATGTTTTCGACGCAAAAAATTACGGGGAATTTAATGAAAAATATCCCGTTGTATATGACAGGTGGTCGCACGCTATTGAAATAGTTGGAAAAAATTTCCTGTGTGCCCTTGTATGCGGACTTGTTATACATAATCTGTATAATCTTTGTGAGTTCCTTATAAAGAAACTCATTGAAAAAATAAAATCCGGAAAAGCTGATGTTATAGAAGAATAATTTTCAAGACCTCTTTTTAAAGAGGTCTTATTTAAGAAAAATATAATTAAAATATTTTTTATTTTAATAAAAAATTTACAATATTTCCGATATTTTTTTTAAAAAAAGGTTGCATTATCCTGAAAAGTATGATATAATAATTTTTGTTGAGTACACAACGTGTACCAGACTGCTAGAAGATATGCGAGGAAACAGAAGGTTGCCGGCGGTATGTCGGGTAATTTCTGCGGAGTATGTCCGATTTCAAACCGGGCGATTGGGATAATGAACACAGTAAGTGCTTTTCAGAACCATATATTTTATATATGGTGCTGTAATATTCTGCACTTGTAATCCTGATTACCGGAAAACATTATTTTGTTTTTCGGCTTTTTTGTCAGATGATGCATGAAACACACGGAAACGTGTGTAATCCCATAGGAGAGTTGTTTCTCCGCCCCCAGTAATTAAGTTAAGGAGGCGAAATAAATGGCAGTGAATGAAAAAATCAGATTCAAGATTAAGGGCTATGACCACGCAACTGTTGATATTGCAGCAGCTAAAATCGTGGAGGCAGCTAAGAGAAGTGGTGCAAGAGTTTCAGGACCTATCCCGCTCCCTACTGATAAGGAAGTTGTTACTATTCTCCGTGCTGTTCATAAGTACAAGGATAGCCGTGAGCAGTTTGAGATGAGAACACACAAGAGACTTGTAGATGTTATACGTCCTACAGAAAAGACAACGGCTGCTTTTGAAAAACTTGAAATCCCAGCTGGCGTAGATGTTGTCATGGAAGTTAAGTAATTCCATTACGCCTGTAAAATACCGTTCGGGAAACGGAATGGCGGTAAACCGCCGGTCAAGTTGATTTATTCAACCAATAACCATTCAGGAGGAATTGAAAATGCAGAAAGGCATTATCGGAAAGAAAATCGGTATGACACAGATTTTCGACGAGACAGGAAAAGTTATTCCTGTTACAGTTGTAGAAGCCGGTCCTTGCGTTGTTGTTCAGAAGAAAACCGTTGAAAATGACGGCTATTCAGCACTTCAGCTTGGATATGGCGACGTTAAGGTTCAGAGAGTAAACAAGCCTATGAAAGGTCACTTTGATAAGGCTGATGTTGCTTGCAAGAAGAATCTTAAGGAATTCAGACTTGATGACTGTGATAAGCTCAATGTCGGTGATATCGTTAAGGCTGATACTTTCACAGCAGGTGAAGCAGTTGACGTTATAGGCATAAGCAAGGGTAAAGGTTTTGCCGGTGCTATCAAGCGTCATAATCAGCACAGACTTAAGGAAACTCACGGTACTGGTCCAGTACACAGACAGGCTGGTTCAATGGGTGCTTGTTCGTCCCCTTCAAGAATTTACAAGGGCAAGGGCATGGCTGGTCACATGGGTGCAGAACAGGTTACTGTTCAGAACCTTGAAATCGTCAAGGTAGATGCAGAAAACAATCTTATCGCTATCAAGGGTGCTATCCCCGGTGCTAAAGGCGGTATTGTCTATATAGTAGACAGCGTTAAGGCTTAAGGAAGGAGGAAACAGATATGTCAACAATTTCAGTATTTGATATGGCAGGCAAGCAGGTTTCCGAAACAGAGCTTTCAGACGCAGTTTTCGGAATTGAACCGAATCAGGCAGTTATGCACGCTATGGTTGTTAACTACCTCGCTAATCAGAGACAGGGTACACAGTCTACTCTTACAAGAACAGAAGTAAGAGGCGGTGGCAGAAAGCCTTGGAGACAAAAGGGTACAGGTCATGCAAGACAGGGTTCAACAAGAGCTCCACAGTGGACACACGGCGGTGTTGCTCTCGGACCTAAGCCAAGAGATTACAGCTACTCCCTTAACAAGAAAGTAAAGAGACTCGCTATGAAGTCCGCACTTTCCACTAAGGTTATTGACAATAATCTTATTGTTCTTGATTCCCTTACACTCGACAGCTACAAGACAAAGACTGTTGTTGAAATGCTTAAGGCACTCGGCGTTGAGGGTAAAGCTCTTATCGTTACTGCTGAAGCAGATTCAAAGGTTATCAAGAGTGCAGCTAATATCCCAGGCGTAAAGACTGCTGCTGTAAACACTCTTAATGTATACGACATTCTCAATTATGACAAGTTCATTGTTGTAAAGAATGCTGTCGGAAAAATCGAGGAGGTGTACGCATAATGAACACACCACAGGATATTATTTTAAAGCCCGTTATCACTGAAAGAAGTATGGATAATCTTCAGATAGGAAAGTACACCTTTAAGGTAGCTAAAAACGCTACAAAGCCTGAAATCAAAAAAGCTGTCGAAAAGCTTTTTGGTGTTGAGGTTGCTAAGGTTACTACTATTAATGTAAAGGGCAAGCTCAAGAGAGTAGGCAGATATCAGGGCATGACACCATCATGGAAGAAAGCTATAGTTACTCTCACAGAAAGTTCAAAGGCTATTGAATTTTTTGAGGGCATGGTTTAATTAAACCACAGGTATGGGAGTAATGCTCCCGCAAAAAACGCATTTTTTTAAGGAGTGAAACAAATGGCTATAAAAAGCTATAAGCCTACGACACCGTCGAGACGTCAGATGACTGTTACTGATTACTCGGTATTGTCAAAGGTAGAGCCGGAGAAGAGCCTTCTCGAACCTATGAAGAAGAAGTCGGGAAGAAACAGCTACGGCAGAATAACAGTTCGTCACAGAGGTGGCGGAAACAGAAGAAAGTACCGTATTATCGATTTCAAGCGTGACAAGGATAACATGATTGCTACAGTTCTTACACTTGAATACGACCCGAACAGAAGCGCATTTATCGCACTCGTTCAGTACGAGGACGGCGAAAAGAGATACATTCTTGCTCCTAACGGTCTTAAAGTAGGAGATAAGATTGAATCAGGTTCAGAAGCTGACATCAAACCTGGTAACGCTCTTAAACTCGCTGATATTCCGGTTGGTACATTCATACATGCTATTGAACTTTATCCCGGTAAGGGCGCACAGCTCGTAAGAAGTGCAGGAAATCAGGCACAGCTTATGGGTAAGGAAGAAACATACGCACTTGTAAGACTTCCTTCAGGCGAAATGCGTAAAGTTCCGATAAACTGTAAAGCTGCTATCGGTCAGGTTTCAAATATCGACCATGAAAACGTTAACTATGGTAAAGCTGGTAGAGTTCGTAACATGGGCTGGAGACCTACTGTACGTGGTTCTGTCATGAACCCATGTGACCACCCACACGGTGGTGGTGAAGGTAAATCACCTGTAGGACGTCCCGGACCTGTAACACCTTGGGGTAAACCCGCTCTTGGTTACAAGACCCGTAAAGCACACCACAGAACTGATAAGTTTATCGTAAAACGTCGTAACGGCAAGTAATCTGAAAGGAGGAACTTATTCATGAGTAGAAGTATTAAAAAAGGTCCTTATGTGCAGGAAGTTCTCCTTAAGAGAGTTGTGGCTATGAACGAGGCAGGAGAGAAGAAAGTTCTTAAGACATGGAGCAGGTCTTCAACAATATTCCCTGATTTTGTAGGTCATACGTTCGCTGTTCATGACGGACATAAACACGTGCCGGTATATGTAACAGAAGATATGGTAGGTCACAAACTCGGTGAGTTCGCACCTACAAGAACCTATAAGGGTCATGCCGGTTCAAAGACATCAAACAACGGCAAGAAATAAGCGGAAGGAGGAGTTAAGATGGAAGCAAGAGCTTATTTAAGAAATGCTCGTATATCACCCAGAAAAGTGCAGATTGTTCTTGACCTTATAAGAAACAAGCCTGTAGACATCGCACTGGCTACACTGGATTTGACTCCGAAGGCTGCAAGTCCTATCGTTGCAAAGCTTGTAAAGTCCGCTCAGGCAAATGCTGAAAACAATTTCAGCATGGACAGAGATAATCTTGTGATTTCCGAGTGTTTTGTTACTCCCGGACCTATCATGAAGAGAATCATGCCGAGAGCTCAGGGCAGAGCATACAGAATTTTAAAGAGAACATCACACATCACAGTTGTTCTTAAAGAAAAAGAATAATCCCAAGGAGGTCTGATTAATGGGACAGAAAGTTAATCCGCACGGTCTTCGTGTCGGCGTTATTAAGGATTGGGATTCACGCTGGTATGCCAATAAGGCAGAGTTCGGAAATAATCTCGTTGAAGATTACAATGTCCGCAACTTCATAAAGAAGAACTTATATGCTGCTGGTGTTCCCAGAATCGAAATTGAACGTTTCGCAGACAAGGTAAGAATACACATTCACTGTGCTAAGCCGGGTATTGTTATCGGCAGAGGTGGTACAGAGATAGAAAAACTCAGAGTAAAGCTCGAAAAGATGATGGGTAAACAGGTTTTCATTAACATCATCGAAGTAAAACAGCCTGATATGGACGCACAGCTTGTAGCTGAAAAAATTGCTCTCGACCTCGAGAACAGAGTTTCTTTCAGACGTGCTATGAAACAGTCTATCGGCAGAACAATGCGTCTTGGTGCAAAAGGTATCAAGGTTAAGGTTTCAGGCAGACTTGCCGGAGCTGAAATCGCAAGAAGTGAAAGCTATCACGAGGGTACAATTCCGCTCCAGACAATCCGTGCTGATATTGATTACGGTTTTGCAGAAGCTGATACAACATACGGCAAAATTGGCGTAAAGGTTTGGATTTACAAGGGCGAAGTCCTCAAGGGTGATGCTGCCAAGGCTGCTGAAAAGCGTGAAAAGGTTGAAAGAAAGAATGACTCCAGAAACAATGACCGTCGCCGTCGTGATGATAGACGTGACGGAAACAGACGTGGTGGAAGAAATTTCAACCGTGATTCCAGAAGAGAGGGAGGTAACCAGTAATGCTTCTTCCAAAGAGAGTTAAATACCGTAGAGTCCACAGAGGACGTTTAAAGGGTAAGGCTTACAGAGGCAATAAGGTGACATATGGTGATTTCGGTCTTCAGGCACTCGAACCGGCTTGGATTACTTCCAATCAGATTGAGTCTGCCCGTATCGCTATGACACGTTATATAAAGAGAGGCGGTCAGGTATGGATTAAGATTTTCCCTGACAAGCCAATCACAGAAAAGCCCGCTGAAACCCGAATGGGTTCAGGTAAAGGTTCACCGGAATACTGGGTTGCAGTTGTAAAGCCCGGCAGAGTTCTTTTTGAAATCAAGGGTGTTCCGGAGGAAACCGCAAGGGAAGCTATGCGTCTTGCTATGCACAAGCTCCCTATCAAGTGCAAGTTCGTTACTAAAGCAGAGCAGGAGGTGGAGCAGTAATGAAGGCATCAGAAATCAAAGAAATGTCTGTTGACGAGCTGAATGAAAAACTCACAAGCTTGAAAGAGGAACTTTTTGCGCTCCGCTTTCAGCACGCTATCAACCAGCTTGACAATACAGCACGTTTAAAGGCTGTAAAGAAAGATATTGCACGTGTAAAGACACAGCTCAATGCAGTGCAGTAAGAAAGGGAGGATTTAGCTAATGTCTACTGAAAGAAACCTTAGAAAAACAAGAGTAGGTAAGGTTGTAAGCGATAAGATGGATAAAACCGTTGTAGTTGCTATCGTTGATAACGTTAAACACCCGCTTTATAAGAAAATCATCAAGCGTACCGTCAAGCTCAAGGCTCATGATGAAATGAATGAGTGCAGAATAGGCGACCGTGTTGAAGTTATGGAAACACGTCCGCTTTCCAAGGACAAGAGATGGCGTGTAACAACCATCATTGAAAAGGCTAAGTAATTTTATAGAAGCTTTTAAGCTTGAAAGGAGGAACTCGCTGTGATACAGATGCAGACTTATCTTAAAGTCGCTGATAACACAGGTGCTAAGGAACTTATGTGTATCAGAGTTCTGGGAGGTACACGCAGAAGATATGCAAATATCGGCGATGTAGTAGTTGCTTCCGTTAAGAAAGCAACACCCGGAGGCGTTGTAAAGAAGGGCGATGTTGTAAAAGCAGTTATCGTTCGTTCAGCAAAGGGTCTCAGAAGAGAAGACGGTACTTATATCCGTTTCGATGAGAACGCTGCTGTTATTATCAAGGAAGACAAGAACCCGAAAGGCACACGTATCTTTGGACCAGTTGCCAAGGAATTACGTGAAAAGGAATACACAAAAATCCTTAGTCTTGCTCCGGAAGTTCTTTAATGGAGGTGTCATTCGATTATGAGCAAAGTACACGTTAAAACCGGTGACACTGTTATCCTTCTCACCGGTAAGTACGAGGATAAGTTCAACAGCAAGGGCGACAGAAAAACCGGCAAGGTTGTTGAAGTAAGTCCTAAGGAAGGCAAGGTAATCGTTGAGGGTATCAACATGATTACCAAGCACATCAAGCCTACAAGAATGGGCGAAAAGGGCGGTATCGTTAAGACTGAAGCTCCTGTTTATGCTTCAAAGGTACAGCTTGTATGCCCTGAATGCGGTAAGCCCACAAGGGTTGGTCACGTTATCGAGGACGGCAAAAAGCTCCGTGCTTGCAAGAAGTGCGGCAAGTCTTTTGAATAATATAAAGGAGAAACGACAATGGCAAGATTAAAGGATTATTACGTTAGCGACGTTGCTCCTGCACTCATGAAGAAGTTCGGCTACAAGAGCGTTATGCAGATACCAAAGCTTGAAAAGGTTGTTATCAACGTCGGTGCTGGTGAGGCTAAGGACAATGCTAAGGTTATTGACGCTATCATGACTGACCTTGCTGCTATAACAGGTCAGAAGCCGATAGTTTGCAGAGCTAAAAAATCTGTAGCTAACTTCAAGCTCCGTGAGGGTATGCCGATAGGCGTTAAGGTTACACTCAGAAGTGAAAAGATGTACGAATTTGTGGATAAGCTCTTCAATGTAGCATTCCCACGTGTTCGTGACTTCAGAGGTATCAACGGCAACTCTTTCGACGGTAAGGGCAACTACTCAACAGGTATCAAGGAACAGCTTATCTTCCCTGAAATCGAATATGATAAAATCGATAAGGTAAGAGGCATGGACATCAACTTCATCACTACAGCTAATACTGATGAAGAGGCTAAAGAGCTGCTTACACTTTTAGGCGCTCCGTTCATCAAGTAATCAGGGAGGTTTTGAAATGGCTAAAAAGGCAATGATTAACAAGCAGCAGAGAACTCCCAAGTATTCCACAAGAGCATACAACAGATGCAAGATTTGTGGCAGACCGCACGCATATCTCAGAAAGTTCGGCATCT
>JAMPEF010000001.1:28193-291134 GCA_023665275.1 Alistipes senegalensis
CATTTTTTTAAAATCCAATCGGCTTTCGTCCGACAGCTTTATTATTATAGCATACCTGTCGGATTTTGTCAAGTAAAAAAAACGTCATTTTTGCAAACTAAAATTAATCAAAATGCACAACAAAAAAATCAACACCCGATGCACGAGTGTTGAATAATATATTAATTTTCTTCATCAATACCCTCAATGCTGGAATCCATCGGTGTGAAAAACCACATCCAGCCACTGTATTTTCCGTCATTGCCAACCTCTATAGAATAAGCCTGACCGTTAATATTGACTTCTCCACGGAAATGTTGACGTGTTCCTTCGGCGTCCGTCCACATTTCAAGCAAATAGACATCATATCCATAATAAGCCAGCATTTCGGCAAGTGCGCCGTTGTATTGCAGACATTGTCCCATTTCTTCAACGAGGCACGCGCGAACCCAGCTATAAGCCCATATATCGTAATAAAGGTCACCTGAGGCATATGTAATGTTCTTGTTTATCCAACGCCAAGTATATTCCAACTTGTCATAATTAGTCATGTATGGCGTAAAATGTTTTTCTGCGAACTCGTCCATAATCTGCTTGTCGGCGGCTGTGACTTTATATGAAGTCGAATAGAATGGCTTTTCACCTTTTATATTATAAAGTGGGTATGTATCGTGTGGTGTAAGTTCTGCACTGTCAACGATTATTTTTGTGGGATTTACATTTTCATTAATCCAGATTTCCGGTTCTTTATGCAAATCGTATAAATCTACATACGGTGTTATCTTATATCTGTATGTATTATCACAAGACATTATATTTTCATCAAGAGTTATTTTATATTCTGTATCCTGTAGAATTTCTTCCGTTTTTCCCTCCGGAGTAAAAAATTCAAACTTATAGCCGGATATATCCTCAACCGGTTTCCATGAAAGACTGAGTACATTTGTTTCCTCATCAAAAGACTGTGCCGCATGTAAATCCGGCATATCAAGACCGAAATCAACATTTTCAAGCGTTTCAAGACAGTTTCTGTATTCTTTTATATCATGTAACTGTGGATTATCTTCTGTTGAAAGATATGCATAATACATCATTACCCATGTTGCATCAACGGCAAGTATTTCCCCGTCTTCGTCAATGTCAGCGGATTGCTTTTTTTCGTCCGACCAGTCAACAGAGTTTCCGGTTGAATTATTTGAATAATACTGAAGTATAGCGGTTGCGTCGACCGAATTAACCATACTATCACCGCTGACATCACCCATAATAAACATATTGTCAGCCAGTGCTGGAACTGCCATAAATATAGCAGAACACATAACAACACCAACTATTCCGGAAAGAATTTTTTTACTTCTGATTTTCATTATATTTCCATCCGTTTATTTTTATGCCATCAGCTTTACCATTACAGCTTTCTGTGCATGGAGACGGTTTTCAGCCTCTTCAAAAATTTCATTTGCGTGTGCCTCAAAAACTTTTTCAGTTATTTCTTCCTCACGATGTGCAGGCAGACAGTGCAAAACCATAGCATCATTGTGAGCAACTGCCATAAGTTCATCATTAATCTGATAGCCGGTGAATGCCTTTTTACGCATTTCGGCTTCACCCTCCTGACCCATGGAAGCCCATACATCAGTAATAAGAACGTCTGCATTTTCAGCGGCTTTAAGCGGTGAGTCAGTTATTTCAAAATTATCATACTTTTCTGCAAATTCAAGAATTTCTGCCGGTGGTCTGTAACCCTCCGGACAAGCAACAGATACAGCCATACCGACTTTAAGACAGCCTACAATAAGAGAATTTGCCATATTGTTTCCGTCGCCTATAAAGCACATTTTCAAACCGTCGAAACTGCCCTTAAATTCACGGATAGTCATAAGGTCTGCAAGCACTTGACACGGGTGACAGAAATCTGTAAGACCGTTTATTATCGGAATACTTCCATATTCGGCGAGGTCTTCAACTTCTTTCTGTTCAAATGTACGTATCATTATGCCGTCAAGGTAGCGTGACAGAACTCTTGCGGTATCCTGAACAGGTTCGCCCCTGCCTATCTGCAAATCATGTGACGACAAAAACAGCGGATATCCGCCAAGCTGATACATACCGGTCTCAAAAGATACACGGGTTCTTGTTGAGGCTTTCTGGAAAATCATTCCGAGGGTTTTTCCCTTAAGATGCGGGTGCGGTATACCGTGTTTGAGTTCATATTTTAACTGGTCGGCAAGATTGAGTATATCAATTATTTCTTCGCCGGTGAGGTCAAGCATTTTAAGTAAGTGTTTCATGGTAATTTATTCCTTTCGCTGAAATTATTTGTTTTTATTCCTTTTTTCCTTTGCTATCTGCTCCATAACCTGTGGCTGACGGTTTGCGTCGCCAAAAATCTTATCTATAACAACGGCAAAAAGCGGTATATAATCATCAAAAATCTTGTCATTTATATCAAGGTCGTACTGAAGTTCTCCGGAAACTGAAACACTTGTTTCAATTACACCTTTTTCCTCTTCGTCAATCATGATTGTGAAATCACGGCTGTTTTTGCTGACAAGTTTATATGATATGTCACTACCTCTGCACTCTATCGTGGGATCAAGGAACTTTGATTTACAGGTAATCCGCATAAAAATATCATCGTTCAGAATTACGGAATATGACAGTGAGTCAACGCCTGAACCTAAAAGCGTATAGAGGTGGTAGTTGCTTGCATCAAGAAGTACAAGTCTGTTATTATTGCCGAACCCTTTCTTTTTGATATTGTACAGAACCCTTGATTTTTTATCTTCAACACTGTATTTGTTGTTTCCTTTAATAAGTATCATTAACTGCATAAAAATCATTCCTCCATTATATCAATCAGAATTTCAAGCCCGTCTCCGATTTCCTGTTCTGATATAGTAAGAGGAGGCAGAAGTCTTACTTTATTTTTAGCTGTCAATACAAGAAGTCCCCTGTCAAGTGCTTTGCGTGCAACATCTGCTGATTTTTTTGTTTTTAATTCAATGCCAATCATCAGACCCATTCCGGAAACGGATTTAACTTCACTGCATTCTGAAAGTTTTTCAGTAAAAATCTTTGCTTTTTCCGAAACAGATTCAAGGAAATTTTCTTCCGAAAGCCTTTCAAGAACGGCAAGACCACCCGCACAGGCTATGGGATTTCCACCGAATGTAGAGCCATGTGTACCCGGTACAAGAACGCCGGAACATTTTTCGATTGTGAGACAAGCACCCATAGGAATACCACCGGCTATGCCCTTTGCAAGAGTTGTTATATCAGCCTTTTTGCCGAAATGTTCACCGGCAAGAATTTTTCCGGTACGTCCCACACCGGTCTGGATTTCGTCGGCAATAACAAGAATGTCCTTTTCTGCACAGATTTCGTAAACGGCGTTAACAAAATCCTTATCAAGAACGTTTACACCGCCCTCACCTTGTATGTATTCCATCATTACGGCACATACAGTATCATCCATTTTTTCTTTCAGGTCATCAATGTTATTCGCCTCAACGTTTATAAAGCCCTCAACAAACGGGAAAAAATAATTATGGAAAATTTCCTGACCTGTTGCGGAAAGTGTGGCGAGAGTTCTTCCGTGAAAAGAATTGACAAGAGTTATAATATTATATCTGTTTCTGCCGTACTTGTCAAAACTGTATTTTCTTGCGATTTTTATAGCACATTCATTTGCTTCCGCACCGCTGTTACAGAAAAACACAGAGTTATAACCGGTCATTTCACAGAGTTTTCCGGCAAAATCAGCCTGAACACCCGTATAATAATAATTTGATGTATGTTGTAGGCTTTTAACCTGCTCACATACCTTATCAACCCATTTTTCGTCACAAAAGCCGAGAGAATTAACACCTATGCCACTTCCGAAATCTATATATTCCTTTCCGTTTTCGTCGGTACAGTGTTGACCTTCGCCTTTCTGCATGACAAGCGGATAACGTCCGTAAGATTGCATAACGTGTTTATCAAATTTTTCTATTGTGTTCATAATAAAAAATCAGTCTCCTTTCAATAATCTGTACTATTTACAGACAAATTAACAGTTATCCTTATAATTATAACTCTCTTTGCACTTTAAAATCAATATCCATATGGATTAAATAAGTAAATTTTCTGTTTATCTGTTATATTATTATACAAATTGTGTGCCTATACCTTCATTTGAGAGAATTTCAATAAGAATAGAATGTGGTACTCTTCCGTCAATAATGACAGTCTTTTTGACACCACGTCTTACAGCCTCAACGCAACAATCAATTTTAGGAATCATTCCACCGGAAATAATACCACGTCTTTTTAAAAATGGCACTTCACTGACGTTTACTTCCGGAATAAGTGTTGACGGGTCATTTTTATCACGGAGCAAGCCGGCAATATCGGTCATAAGTATAAGATTTTCTGCACCTAATTCTGCGGCGATTCTTGCGGCGGCTGTATCGGCATTTATATTATAGGTATTGCCGTATTCGTCGGTGGCTACTGTCGCAATTACCGGAATATTTCCATTAGCAAGTGCGTCAAGAATGGGTTTTGTGTTTACGTTTGTAACACGTCCTACCCAGCCTAAATCCTGACCGTCTTCAGTAGTTTCACGTTCAGCGGTAATCATTCCGCCGTCAATTCCGCAAAGTCCGACAGCGCTTCCCTTATGCTGTGCGAGTAACTGTACAAGTTCTTTATTTACCTTTCCGGCGAGTACCATTTTTACGACGTTTACAGTTGCATCATCTGTATAACGCAAGCCATTTACAAAACGGCTTTCAATGCCGAGTTTACCTAACATATCGTTAATTTCAGGACCTCCGCCGTGGACAAGAACAACCTTAACACCGACAAGCGACAGCAATACAATATCTGTCATTACGGCGTCTTTGAGTTCCTTATTTGTCATAGCATTTCCGCCATATTTGATAACAAGAATTTTATTATTATACTTCTGAATATATGGCAAGGCATTTATAAGCACCTGTGCCTTATCGTTGTTTGAAATCTTTTCCATATCCATACTCCATTAAGAACGGTAGTCACCGTTTATTTTTACATAATCATACGTCAGGTCACAACCCCATGCAATAGCCTTGCCTGCTCCGTCACCTATGGAAATATCTATTATTATTTCCTCTTCACTTAAAATTTCCTTAGCTTTTTCCTCCGAAAACTCTACACCTGCACCGTTTCGGCAAACATCAATACTTCCCTTTGCCGAACCTATCGAAACATAAACTCTGTTTATATCAAAATCAGCATCTGCATATCCTATAGCACATAAAATTCTGCCCCAGTTTGCATCTTCACCGAACATTGCAGCTTTAAAAAGACTTGATGTAATTACAGATTTTGCGACAATTTCGGCAGTCTTTTCGGTATCAGCTCCGTGACATACACACTCAATTAATTTAGTTGCACCCTCACCGTCACGAGCCATTTTACGAGCAAGATTCATCATTACCGCATACAAGGCATTGACGAACTTTTCATAGTCTTCATTTTCGGACTTTATAGGTGAATTTCCGGCTGTACCGTTTGCAAGTACACAAACCATATCATTCGTTGAGGTGTCGCCGTCAACGCTTACACGGTTAAGAGTTATTTTTACAACATCACTCAATGCACGCTGTAAAAGTTCCGCTGAAATATCAACGTCCGTTGTTATAAATGTAAGTGTAGTAGCCATATTCGGATGTATCATGCCACTACCCTTCAACATACCTCCCATTGTACAGGTTTTGCCGGAAATTTCAAACTGTACAGCAACTTCCTTAACCTGTGTATCGGTAGTCATAATAGCTTCAACAGCTCTTGAATTTCCGTCATATGTCAGACCGGAAACAAGTTCTTTCATACCATTTGCGATTGGTTCAATAGGTAAAATCTGTCCGATAACTCCAGTAGAGGCTACTATTATATCGTTTTCGTCAATGCCCGTTTCAGAAGATACAAGACTACACATTTTCTGTGCCTTTTCGACGCCGTCGGCATTACACGTGTTTGCATTTACAGAATTTACTATCACGGCTTTTGCGATACCGTCTTTTATATGTTCTTTCGTTACAAGAATGGGTGCACCCTTGACTTTATTTGTCGTATATACTGCCGATGCTGTACATTCCTTGTCAGCTACTATCAGTGCAAGGTCGTTTTTCTTTTTTGTCGGAAGTGCATTGTTTGCAATTGCTGAATTTGCCTCCGTATCAGTAAGCGGTTTGTGGGCAAGTCCGCAATGTATGCCGTTAGCTTTAAAGCCCTTTGAGGCACACACACCTCCGTCAATGAAAGTTACTCCTTTAACTTCTTTCAGATTCATTTTTTACATCTCCTTTATTAAGTATCTATACGCACCAATTCACGAAGAGCTTTATTACGATAGGCAATATCGTCTCTTAAAGTAAAGCCTTGCTTTTCCCAAAAAGCGTTTCCCACTTCATTATACTTGAAAACCAGCAGTGCAACTTTGCTTATTCCCTCGTTTTTCAAAGCAGAAAGACAGGTAGTCACAAGTTTTGTTCCGATTCCGCATCGTCTGTATTTTTCAGCAACGGACATATGGTATATATAACCTCTGCGACCGTCATTTCCGCTAATAATTACGCCTGTAATTTCACCGTTTTGCTCTGCAACAAAACAAGTTGATGGGTTGCGTTCAAGGAAACGTTTTATTCCGTCATGCGAGTCATCAACATTATTGAAACCCATGTTTCTGCAAGACATCCAAAGGGCATAAACGCTGTCATAATCTGTAATATTCATTGTGCGTATATTCATTGTTATACCTCCGTCTTAAATCTACACAAGTCCTGTTGTTTCGTCAATACCCATCATGATATTAAGGCACTGTACAGCCGCACCGCTTGCACCCTTGCCCAGATTGTCAAGACGTGAACACAATAAAATCTGTTCGTCGTTTCCGAAAACAAAAACCTGTAATTTATTAAGTCCGCTTAGAGTATTTGAGGCAAGGAAAAACGTCTTCTGTTCTTCCACCGACATCAAGGGCATGACTTCAACAAGATTTGCATTTTCATAATGCTTTAAATACATTTCATGAATTTTTTCAGCAGTTATATTTTTATCAAGCTGTCTGGACTGTATCGGAACACTTACAACCATACCGCTGAAATAGTCGCATATTATCGGATTGAACATCGGTTTATATTTCAATCCGGAGACTTTCTGCATTTCCGGTAAATGCTTATGCTCCTGCGAAAGTGCATACTGTCGGGGACTATTAAACTCCTCCGGTTTTTCGTCACTTTCATAAACTGCTATAGCTTTTTTGCCTGCTCCGCTGTAACCCGACGTTGCATATGCAAATACCGGAAAATCAGCCGGAATTATATTATTTTTAACAAACGGATAGACTATCGATGCAAAACCGCTTGCATAGCAACCAGGTACTGCTACACGATTTGAATTTTTAATTTTTTCTCTGTGTTCCGGTGAGAGTTCCGGAAAACCATAAGCCCATTCCGGATTAGTTCTGTGTGCGGTTGAAGCGTCAATAATTCTTACGTTGTCATTGTTCACGAAAGATACAGCTTCACGGGAAGCAACGTCCGGTAGACACAGAAATGTATAATCAGACATATTTATAAATTTTGCCCTTTCTGAAGGGTCTTTGCGTTTTTCCTCACTGATACGGAGTATTTCAACATCATTTCTGTTTGCAAAACGCTCCATAATTTTAAGACCGGTCGTTCCCTCCTGACCGTCTATATAAATCTTTACAGACATAATTATTTCCTCCGGTTTTTTCTGTTGGTTTTTCGCTGATATTTTGCACGTTTAGGGTCTTCCAAATCGGATTCATCTTCTAAAAGCGAATGCCATACGCTTATAACAAGGGTGATAATTACTATCAACGCAAACCAGAATATATGTCCTTTTACATTGACAGCTACCCACAAACCCATGACAATTTCCCCGATAATCCATATCACTCCCATAAGTAGCGAAAGACCCATTATAAACATTACATCTTTTTTTTTCATATTTCAAGTGCTTTTCTTGCAATGGAAATCTGTTCCGTTACCGATTCCGGCGACGGCGCACCCTCGGACTTTCTTTCACGGACACAAGTTTCAAGGTTTATAGCATCATAAACATCATTGTCGAAAAGTTCGGTCATAGCCTTGTAATCTTCAATCGGAAGCGTTTCAAGCGTCAAATTCTTTTCAATGCACTGTGCAACAAGTGTACCGGTTATCTTGTAAGCATCACGGAACGGCATTCCCTTTTTAACAAGATAATCCGCACAGTCTGTGGCATTTATAAAACCTCTTGCGGCGGCGTTACGCATATTTTCCTTTAATACTTTCATTGTGGAAATCATCGGAATGAAAGTCTTCACACAAAGTTTAACGTTGTCGACTGCATCAAAAATAGCCTCTTTGTCTTCCTGCATATCCTTATTATATGCAAGCGGTAAGCCTTTCAGCATGGAAAGCAGTGTAACCAAATCACCGTTAACACGTCCGGTCTTGCCACGGATTAACTCCGTAATATCCGGATTCTTCTTCTGTGGCATTATTGACGAACCTGTTGCAAAAGCGTCGTCTAATTCTATGAACTTAAATTCCCACGAACACCACATAATAATTTCCTCTGAAAATCTTGAAAGGTGTGTCATGATAAGCGACAATGCACAGTTTAACTCAACACAGAAATCACGGTCTGAAACACCGTCAAGACTGTTCGGCATAGGTGCGGTAAAGCCAAGTAATTCAGCGGTTTGTTTTCTGTTTGTACGGTAGGTAGTTCCGGCTAAAGCACCGCTTCCTAATGGACAGTAATTCATTCTTCTTGAAACGTCATTCAGGCGGTCAAGGTCACGCAGAAACATGAATACATATGCCATTAAATGATGTGCAAACGTTACCGGCTGTGCTCTCTGCAAGTGAGTATATCCGGACATTATTGTTTCCTTGTGATTTTCTGCCATTTCAACGAGTGTTACAGCGAGTTTCTTTACAAGAGCGTGTATTTCCTGAATTTCGTCACGCAAATAAAGTCTTATATCTACTGCTACCTGGTCATTTCTTGAACGTGATGTATGAAGTCTTTTTCCGACATCACCTAAACGTTTTGTAAGTTCCGCCTCAATAAACATATGAATATCTTCGGCGGACGGGTCAAGTTCCAGTTTTCCGGAGTCAATATCCGCAAGAATTTCTTTCAGTCCGTCAATAATCTGTAAACTGTCCTCTTTCGGAATAATTCCGCAGTCACCTAACATTGTAGCGTGTGCAATACTTCCCTGTATATCGTGACGGTACATTCTACCGTCAAAAGCAATTGACGAATTAAAAGCATTTACAGTATCGTCAATTTTCTTGGAAAACCTTCCAGCCCACATCATATCAGCCATAATTTTAAATCTCCTTTTTTATATTTATTTTTACTGTTCCGACAAATTCAAGCCGGCAGTATTTATTTTCAGTAAAATTAATATTTCCGTCATAATTCATTTCATAGACAAGTATTACGCAATTAAATTTTTTTCCGGCTACAAATATTTTTTCAAACTCCGGTATGACCTTATCTTCATACGAGCACCCCGACAAAAGATACTTTATTGAATCTGTTTCATTGTCAAGAAATATTCTCTCAATGCAATCTTCATCAACGTAATCTATTCCGAAATCTTTTATAAACTGTGAATCGTCGTCCCCGTCTTCATCTTCGTCGTAATCAATGGAAATATAATCAAGAAGTTTTTCGTCTGATTCGAAACAACCTGCCCACAATGAAACATAACAATCAACAATACCCATCATAATTATTCTCCTTTAAATAACTCAAATAATGGACTATTTTCAGCATCATAACATATTTTTGCATTTGTAATAATACTTTCAAAACAAAGCCCTCTAAGCCATTTAGCTAATTCAGATATATCTGCTTCATTAAAATCTGTTTCAGCTATATTGCAATCAACCTCAATATCATTATCATCTGATGTAATCACACATACTACTTTATTATAAATACAATTCAGTCTTATTGTTTCCGCAAATATATCAGCAGTATTGTTTTTTGAAAAATATTCGCACAAGTCCATATTATCTGAAAATTCATAGTCGCCCGACTCTTTAGACCAGAAATGCGAACTGATTATATTGTCCTGTTTTATATCAAGGATTTCCTTTATAAAACGGTTTATATTTGTGGAAGATATACCATTTAAAATAATATCATAATATTCCATAATCAATCACCTATTACAAATATTCTCAAAAGTTTCCTTGTCGATAGTTTCCATATTATAGGTTATATTCAAATCTTTATCAACTTCAACGTGATACAGTTCAAAATATTTCATAGGGTCACCGCCAAACGTTGCATAACCTACCTATATATCAGATGTTCCGGAATTTATCGGTTTATACACTTTGCCGAAAATATCACCCGAAGTACTAAATGAAATACCATCGGAAGTATAAAAGTCATCAATTTCCTGTAAAACGTTGTTGTCGGAATTATAGTATTCTTCCATATGTGAGCCACCGCCCTCGCACATATGCGATATACATAAATTACCATTTTTCATAATGCCGGTTTCTTTATACCTTGCATATTCTATTTTACTCGGAACAGATATACTTACAAGGTAAATTACAAGTAACAGAATAAGTATTAATATCAGTTTGAATATAAAACCTATAAAATAAAATATACCTTTGATTATTTTCATATTAAAAGCCTCATTAAGTGCTATTGAAATAAATCAGAATTTATATAATCAATTCAATTTCATCAACATTGCACCCATTGTATATTTTTTTATTCCAATTTTCTATAACCCATTTTTTGTTTATACTTTTTGAATTTTCAGATTCTGCTTCTAACGGAAAAACATACTCAATGTGTCCGGCACAATATCCGGATATACAATAGAGAGCAAAAGGACAATTGTTTTCATCAACAGATGGATAATCACAAATCATAAAATCAACATATTCTTCACAAAATGGATATTTTCCTTTAAATCTGAAAACAGTTCCTCTGTACAGTTCAAAAGCTCTATAATCAATTAACTTCATATATATCACCTGTTATAAATTTTGGTTTATCCTGATTTTAAAATACAACTAAGTATTTTACCATATACCTTTCATATTGATAAGCAGTTCTTCAATTGAATCAGCAAGTTTAACGGAAATCTTGTCCATAACATCAACAGCAGTAACTTCTCCAGTATCATTATTGACTTGAACAAGATAACTGTCATTACCGCCTATCATGCAGTAAGTACCAATAAGAAAATATTTATGGTCATGCATAAAATGTGTTTCTTCATCGTCAAAATTATTTATTATAAGTTTATCAAATTCAGTATATTGTGTTATTCCGTTTAACCTTAAAGTAACTTTTCCCCGTGAACTCTGTACTATTCCGTCCAAAGAAAGAAACCAATAGGTAGACAGAAACTCTTTAATCTGCGTATGTATAGAAAATCCCAATTCTTTTTCAATATTATCGAAAGAAACTATTTTATCTTGAAGTTTGGGTTTCCATTGGGCATAACCGTCCTCATTTAATGTATCCGGTAAAAACAATCCTGTCGGATATTTACTTTCATTACAAGGTGCTTGAGGTGGAACACCCCATTCATTAATATAGTTTTGTGTCATTTCCTCAAAAAATGTGTCAAAAGCTTCTTTCATTCTTATTTATTTTCTCCTTATTATAAATTTGTATTTATCTTGATTTAAAAATACAACTAAGTGTTATTAAAATAAATCGAATTTACATTTTAGGCATAGAAGTCGTATAAAATCCTAATTTATGAAAATTATACCAATCTGATATTTTCTCCTCATTTGCAACATTTAAAGCAAGTAAAATTTCTTTTGCAAATTCCATAGGAGCTGTACCATTAGCTGTTATAATGTTTTTGTCCCGCACCGCCTGCTGATAAATATATTTTGTTTCACCTGTATAAACAGCACCAGCCCATTGTTTCAGGTCATTCATATCATTACTGGTATGCATTACATCATTTAAAACTCCGACTGTACCTAAAAAAGCAGAAGCATCACAAATACCACCTAATACCTTGCCTTTTTTATAACAATCCTCTACAAGTTTCTTTATTGGCTGTACATTTTCGTTTCTCCATGTCATACCGCCGATTAAAATTAAAGCTTCATAGTCGTCCGGAACAGATAAAACATCATAATCGGGCAATACACGAAAGCCACCTATAGACTGCACATAATCTTTTGATAATGACACTGTTTTTATATCATACTGTCCCTGACCTAACATGGTTATTGCAGATGTTATATATGAGGCTTCCCAGTCTGCATACTGCTGTAAAATTACAAATAAAATTGTTTTATTCATTTCGTCTTCTCCTTGATAAACTTAGATTTATCTTGATTTTATCCAATATCCAAAACCGGTATAATTTTTTTGCAACAGGTACAACAATATGTTTCCATTTTTTCTCCCGATAAAATAATTTTATCCTTTGATTTTCGGGTAAAAAATCCTTTTTTAGCTTCTTCGTCTGAAGTATAGGATAACATTATCTGTGCAATTCCCTGTAACGTCATGAAAGACGCTTTGCCTTTTTCCATTTCTTTTTCACAATACGGACAATTCATATTAATATTCTCCTTTTCAAAGTTTATGTTTCAAACTCCTTTTTCAATATAGCATAGACATAGAAATCATCAAAAATGTTATTATTTTCTTTTCTCGGAAAAAGTTCTTTATGTTTTGCTTCTTTTCGCATTTTTAGCCGTTCAGCTAATCTGATAGATTTTGTATTTCTTGAATTTATTTCTGCAAATATGCGACGGACACCAAGAAATGAAAAAGCATATTTTATCATACCATATATACTTTCATAAGCATATCCTTTGCCCTGAAATTTACTATTAAAGGTATATCCTATCTCATAGTTACCAGAATCCTTATCAGAAAAATATATTTTGCCGATAACTTTATTATCTAAGACAACAGCAAAAAATTCCTCACTTTTTGAGAAGTTTATTGCCTCCTGAATACAAGCCTCTTTTGTAAAAGTTTCATAAGGTTCAAAATATGTAACTTCAGTATCTGTCAAAATATCAGCTAAATCTTCATAATCATCTGATATGAATTTTCTGATTTTCAAGCGTTCAGTTGTAAATAATACAGACATATATACACCTCCGTAATTTCTAATTTATCCTGATTTTAAAGTACAACAGGCAGGAATTACCCTGCCCGTGCAAATTATTATATAAACCGGATTAAATTACTTGTTGTTACGTTTCTGGTCGAGCTTAGCCTTAACGTGAATCGGAAGTCCAAAGAGGTTAATAAAGCCTGTAGCATCAGCCTGATTGTAAACTTCATCAGCGTCGAAAGTAGCAACTTCCTCATCATAGAGGGTGTACGGTGAAGTAACACCAGCATTAATGATATTGCCCTTGTAAAGTTTGAGTTTAACATCACCTGTAACTGTCTTCTGTGTTTCAGTAACAAATGCACTCATAGCCTCACGGAGCGGTGTGAACCACTGACCATTATATACAATATCAGCAAACTTTATGCTGAGATACTGTTTAACTCTTGCTGTTTCCTTGTCAAGACAGATAGTTTCAAGTACTTCATGTGCATGGTAGAGAATAGCACCACCGGGAGTTTCATAAACACCTCTTGACTTCATGCCGACAAGACGGTTTTCAACAAGGTCTGCAAGTCCGATACCGTTTTCACCGCCAAGTTTATTAAGTGCGGTGACAAGTTCAGTACCATTCATTTCCTTGCCATCGATAGCTGTCGGAACACCCTTTTCAAAGTGAATTGTTACGTATGTGGGCTTGTCCGGTGCATCAATAGGTGAAACACCTAATTCAAGGAAGCCTTCCTTTTCGTACTGTGGTTCATTTGCAGGGTCTTCAAGGTCAAGACCTTCATGTGAGAGATGCCAGATATTCTTATCCTTTGAATAATTTGTCTCTCTGTTAATCTTAAGCGGGATTTCATGTGCCTCTGCATAGTCAATTTCTTCGTCTCTTGACTTGATATCCCATTCTCTCCACGGTGCAATGATAGCCATATCCGGAGCAAATGCCTTTATAGCAAGTTCAAAACGTACCTGGTCGTTGCCCTTACCTGTACAGCCATGACAGATAGCATCTGCACCCTCTGCTATGGCGATTTCTGCAATTTTCTTTGCAATAATCGGACGTGCAAATGATGTACCGAGTAAATATCTGTTTTCATAGACTGCACCAGCCTGAACAGTCGGGAAAACATAATCCTGTATAAATTCTTCCTTTAAGTCAAGAACGATAAGTTTTGAAGCACCTGTCTTCTTAGCCTTTTCGTCGAGACCATCAAGTTCTGTACCCTGTCCGACATCAGCAGATACAGCGATAACCTCACAGTTATTATAATTTTCCTTGAGCCACGGAATGATGATTGATGTATCAAGTCCGCCGGAATAAGCAAGAACGACTTTTTTAATTTCCTTAGCCATTTTAAAAACCTCCTAAAAAATATTCAATAAATATATTATACACTTATTCACGACAATGTCAAGTAGTTTTGGATAAATATTCATTTTTTCAAAAAATATTCACATTGTAGCGCATATTATTCGAAAATTAAAAATTATTACATAATTATTTGGAAAATGTCACATTAAAACATATTCTGTTTTGTGAATTTCTACAATTTTTAATAGATTATTTTTATTTTACTTGATATTTTCTGTTTTTAATGCTATAATAGATTTATGTATAAATTCGTATCATGCATACGAAAAATTTTTATGGAGGATATTAAACCAATGAAAGATAATAAAGGTAGTAAAATTTCCGTTCTTGGTGCTGGCAATGTAGGCGCAACTATTGCTTACACATTTGCAGTACATGGCACTTGCTCCGATGTCGTTCTTGTTGACATCAATGAAGCAAAAGCAAAGGGAGAAGCTATGGATATTCGCCATGGTATCTCTTTCGCACACAATCTCGAAATCACCGACGGTACATACGACGATATCGCCGGTTCTGATATCGTTGTTGTTACTCTCGGTATGGGAAGAAAACCTGGTCAGTCAAGACTTGACCTTATGCAGAACAATGTAAATATCATTAAGCAGGTTATGCCTAATGTCGCTAAAATTGCACCTGATGCAATTTATGTTGTAGTAAGCAATCCTGTTGATATTCTTACATACGCTATCTTACAGTGTACAGACCTTAAACCCTCACAGGTTATCGGTTCGGGAACTATTCTCGACAGCGCACGTCTCCGCTCAGATATTGCCGAAAAGGCTTGCATAAGTCCGAAGAGCATTCATGCGTATATGTTCGGCGAACATGGCGATACTTCTTTTGTACCGTGGTCGACAACAAATATCGGTGGTATGAATATGTTCGATTACTGGAAGTCAACAGGTCGTTCACTCGAAGAACTCAATACAGACGAAATTGAAAACAATGTCCGTATAGCCGGCGGTGAGGTTATCAAGAGAAAAGGCGCTACTTTCTATGCTATCGCACTTTCTGTAAACAAGATATGTGAAACTATTATCCGTAATGCAAACAATATCCTTACTGTTTCCACACTTACAAACGGCAGATATGGTATCGATGATGTATGTCTTTCACTCCCTTGTGTTGTTAACGGTCACGGTATTGTGGGCGAAGTAAATCCGCCTCTCCTTGATGAAGAACTTGAAAAACTCCGCAAGAGTGCAGACACATTAAAACAGTTTATCGCACAGATTAATTTCTGAAAATAACCACAGCACAGCGGAAAACCGTTTAAAATACGGTTTTTCGCTGTTATTTTTAAGAAAGGAAGTTATTACCAATGAATTATGCTGAAGAATCTCTTAAAAAACACTATGAATGGAAAGGCAAAGTAGAAGTTATATGCCGTGCGCCCCTCGAAACTACAGAGGATTTGTCACTTGCATATACCCCCGGAGTTGCTCAGCCTTGCCTTGAAATTCAGAAAGATGTACTCAAAAGTTATGACCTTACACGCCGTTCAAATCTCGTTGCAGTCGTGACGGACGGTACAGCCGTACTTGGTCTCGGCGACATAGGTCCGGAAGCTGGTATGCCCGTTATGGAGGGCAAATGCGCTTTATTTAAGGCTTTCGGTGACGTTGATGCAATACCGTTATGCATACGCTCAAAATCGGTAGACGATATTGTAAATACTGTCAGACTGCTTGCGGGTTCTTTCGGTGGCGTTAATCTGGAAGATATTTCCGCACCACGTTGCTTTGAAATCGAAAAGAAATTGAAGGAATGTTGTGATATTCCGATTTTCCATGACGACCAGCATGGAACAGCTGTAGTTACTCTCGCCGCTATGTTAAATGCTCTGAAACTTACAGGAAAACACATCGACGATATACGTGTTGTGACAAGCGGAGCAGGTGCGGCAGGTATTGCAATAATCAGACTTTTAATTTCAATGGGTCTGAAAGATGTTGTACTTTGTGACCGCAAAGGTGCAATATACAAGGGACGTACTGAAGATATGAATCCCGTCAAGGAAGCAATGGCAGAAATTACTAATCAGCAAATGCGGAAAGGTACTCTCGCTGAAGTCATAAAGGGGGCAGACGTCTTTATAGGTGTATCCGCTCCGAACTGTCTTACTAAAGAAATGGTAAAGTCTATGGCTGAAAACCCGATTATTTTCCCTATGGCTAATCCTACTCCGGAAATTATGCCAGAAGATGCTATTGAAGCAGGTGCGGCTGTGGTCGGTACGGGCAGAAGCGATTATCCTAATCAGATTAATAACGTTCTCGCTTTCCCCGGAATCTTCCGTGGTGCGCTTGACGTTCGTGCAAGCGATATAAACGACGCTATGAAAATTGCTGCCGCTAAAGCTATCGCATCTTTCGTGACCGATGACAAACTCGCTGCGGATTATATTATACCAAGCGTTCTTGACAAATCAGTTGCAAAGGCTGTAGCCGAAGCCGTTGCACAAGCCGCCCGTGATACAGGCGTTGCACGTATATAATTATAATTAATATTCCGGACAGTCATATAAAAGACTGTCCGGATTTTACAGGAGGAGTTTTTTATGAACCTTAATGATACCCCGTCCGGTGAAAGAGTTCATATTGGTTTTTTCGGAAAAAGAAACGTCGGAAAATCAAGTCTTGTCAATGCCGTGACAGGTCAGGAACTTTCTGTAGTATCTGATATAAAAGGTACTACTACAGACCCCGTATCAAAAGCTATGGAATTACTGCCACTCGGTGCGGTTGTGATTACTGATACCGCTGGTTATGACGATTCCGGAAAACTCGGTGAAATGCGTGTCCGGAAAACAAGACAGATTCTTAACAAAACTGATATAGCTGTACTCGTCGTGGACAGCACAACAGGTATTTCCGATTCCGACAATGAACTTATTGAACTATTTAAAAATAAAAATATTCCGTATCTAATCGCCTACAATAAATCCGATATTAAAAATGTTCCACGTGGAACAAATGAAATTTCCGTCAGTGCTGTGAATAAACATAACATTCATGAACTGAAAGAAAAAATAGCAAAACTTTATATTTCTGAAAATAAAAAATTTATCGTCAGAGATTTGATAAATCCGGAAGATGTTATTATACTTGTCACTCCGATAGACGCCGCCGCACCTAAAGGTCGTTTAATTCTGCCACAACAACAGACTATCCGTGATATTCTTGACTCCGATGCTATGGCTATCGTAACAAAAGAATTTCAGTTAGCTAAAACTCTTGAAAAATTCCCCACACCGAAAATGGTCATAACAGATAGTCAGGTATTCGGTTACGTCAGCAATATAGTTCCGGAAAATATCCCGCTTACATCGTTTTCCATTCTGATGGCTCGTTACAAAGGATTCCTTGAAACAGCCGTAAAAGGTGCGTCGTCTATCCGGAATCTATGTGACGGTGATAAAGTTCTTATCTCTGAAGGCTGTACGCATCACAGGCAATGCGGTGACATCGGCAGTATTAAACTACCTGCTCTTCTGAAAAAATTTACAGGAAAAATTTTAAATATAGAATTATCCTCCGGAAGAGATTTTCCTGAAGATTTATCGGAATATAAATTAATTATCCATTGCGGTGGCTGTATGCTTAATCAACGTGAAGTGTCTTTCCGTATGAAATCTGCTACTGACCAGAACATACCATTTACAAATTACGGAATTGCTATAGCTCTTATGAACGGCATTTTAAAAAGAAGTATTGAAATTTTTCCCGATATGGTGAATCTGATATGAAAAAACGTATTCCATATATAACAGGATTTCTTATCCTCCTGATTGTTGAGGTTTTAATAGCACTTTTTATCTCCGGCGGATTTATCAGAAATTATATGGGCGATGTCATTGTAGTATGGGTCGTCTACTGTTTTGTGAAGATATTTCTTGTAAAATCTAACTCTTATCTGACTGCTATCGGTGTGATGTTTTTCGCCTTTATTGTGGAGTTTCTGCAATATATCCATATAGTTGATATACTCGGTCTCGGGAATATTACATTTTTCCGTGTACTTATCGGGACAAGCTTTTCTGTCATCGATTTGCTCTGCTATTCTGTCGGAACTGCTATGACTATTATTTTAATATTTCTGCAATCAAAATTAAAAAAACATTTTATTCCCTGATAGAATATAATAAATAAATCCGTTAATAATAGTATCAGAAAAAATTTCAACACAGGGAGTGAATATTATGTCTGTAAAACGGGGAGAAATTTATTATGCTGACCTTAGTCCAGTTGTTGGCTCGGAACAGGGTGGTATAAGACCAGTACTTATTGTTCAGAACGATATCGGAAACAAACACAGTCCGACTGTTATTGCGGCTGCTATAACAAGTCAACGTGATAAGACACATCTTCCGACACATATTGAAGTACAAGCGGATAAGTGTGGTCTTGCAAAAGATAGTATCGTTCTTCTTGAACAAATACGCACTTTAGACAAAAAACGTCTTAAGGATAAAATGGGTGAACTTGACCTCGGTGCAATGAACAAGGTTAATACAGCACTTTCAATAAGTTTCGGTCTTGGAATAACATAAAGAAAGTCCCTTTTTTATAAGGGACTTTTTTTATGCATATTTGTCCGTGTGTTTTCATATTCTGTAATGACAAAACAACAACATCTGAAAGGGTGATATTATGGGTCTTACAGAAAAAGAAGCATCGGCAAGGCTTAAGGAAGACGGCAAAAACGTCCTTGACGGCGGAAAAAAAACTAATCCGGTGGCAATATTCTTTAATCAGTTCAAGGACGTTATGGTTATGATTTTACTGGGTGCTACTGTCATATCAGTTCTTCTTGGTGAAATCTCCGACGCTGTGACTATAATTCTTATAGTTCTGCTTAACTCTATACTCGGATTTATTCAGGAATACAGAACGGAACATACTTTAGAGGCTCTTAAATCAATGACTTCTCCTACAGCTAAATGTTACCGTGATGGAGTTCTTAAGGAAATTGACGCCTCGGAACTCGTCGTCGATGATGTGATAGAAGTTGAGGCAGGCGACAGAATACCTGCCGACTGTGTTATATTGAAGTCTTTCGGATTTTTTGCAGATGAAGCTATGCTTACCGGAGAATCGGAGGCTGTCGCAAAAATAGCAGGTCTTACAAATGATAACGATAATTCTCTGAACAAGGATAATATTGTTTATTGTGGAACATCTGCTACTAAAGGCGTATGTCGTGCAAGGGTAATCGCTACCGGAAAACGTACTCAAATGGGCAGAATCTCTGAAATGCTGACCGATATTGACAAGGAAATGACACCTCTGCAAAAACGTCTTGCAGAACTCGGAAAAGTTGTCGCCGTAATATGTCTCGTAGTATGCGTTGCTGTTTTCGTCGCCGGCGTTCTGCGTGGTGAAGATGTTTTTGAAATGCTTATGACAGGCATTACCATAGCAATAGCTGCTATTCCTGAAGGTCTTCCGGCAACTGTTACTATTGCACTTGCTCTAGCTGTAAATCGTATGCTGAAACAAAAAGCTCTTGTGAATAAACTTCACAGTGTAGAAACTCTTGGTTGCGCATCGGTGATATGCTCCGACAAAACAGGTACTATAACTGAAAATAAAATGACTGTTACTGAAATAAGTACGATTGGAGAGAGTTATTATTTCAGTGGTATGGGCTATCGCATAAATGGAGGTCTTACAAAAGGCAAGGAAAATATCTCGGTAAATCCACAAAATGAAAAATCACTTATGGAAGCGTTAAGGTGCGGTGTGATATGCTCGACTGCTACAATAAGTACGCTGAAACAAACTAAAAGTCGCAGTCGTGGAAATCTTACCGGAAAAGGTGAATGGCAAGTAACCGGTGACCCTACAGAAATAGCTTTACTTATCGCCGCCGCAAAAGCTGGTATAACTAAAGAAGCTCTTGAAATGAATTTCCGCAAACTTGATGAATATCCCTTTGACAGCGAAACACGTTTTATGGCTGTACATTGTTCTGTAAACTCCGAAAAAAGAATTTATTTCAAGGGTGCAGAAGAAGTTATCGTACCACGTTGTACACAGTATATGGACGAATCGGGGGAAATAAAAACTTTAACTCCGAAAATACTCCGTGAAATCTCTGAAAAGGTAATAGAAATGTCCGACAAGGCCTTAAGAGTTCTTGCACTGGCTTACTGCATATCTGATACCTTAGACCCACAAAAAACTAATCTTGTATTTCTTGGACTTTCCGGCATGATTGACCCACCTCGTGAAGAGGCTAAAACCGCTATACGAAAATGTTCCAATGCCTCAATAAAAACAGTAATGATTACCGGCGACCACATAAATACAGCTGTGGCAGTCGCAAAAAAAGCTGGTCTCCTTAAAGGCGGTAAGGCTATGACCGGTGCTGAACTTGACCGCCTGACCGATACGGAACTTGACAGGGAAATACATAAATATACTGTCTTTGCAAGAGTAGAACCAGTTCATAAATTAAGAATCGTAAGAAGTTTTAAACGTCGTGGGGAAATTGTCACAATGACCGGCGACGGTGTAAATGACGCTCCGGCTATAAAAGAAGCTGACGTCGGTGTGGCTATGGGAGTTACCGGTACAGACGTTACAAAACAAGCCGCTGACGTTATACTCCTTGATGACAATTTAGCAACTCTTGTAAATGCTGTAGAACAGGGTCGATGTGTTTACTCAAATATAAGAAAGTTTGTCAGGTATTTATTATCATGTAATATAGGTGAAGTCCTTACAATGTTTTTAGGAATTTTAATGGGTATGCCTATTATATTACTTCCGGTACAAATACTTCTTGTAAATCTTGTAACAGATGGTCTGCCAGCTATTGCACTTGGTCTTGAACCTCCTGAAGATGATATAATGACAAAACCACCACGAAAATCTACAGAAGGTTTCTTCTCAGATGGTCTTATGGGAAAAATTATTTTCCGTGGTGTATTTATAGGACTTTCAACGCTTGCATCATTTGCAGTAACATTGCGTACAGGCGGAACGATAGAGGCCGGACGTACAGCAGCTTTGATTACTCTTGTAATGTCTCAACTTATACACGTTTTTGAATGCAAATCTGAAACAAAATCAATTTTTAAAATAAAATTTTTCAATAATGTTAAACTTGTACTCGCTGTGCTTGTATCTCTCGGAGCGCTGGCTGTAGCTGTAATGTTTCCGCCATTACAGGCTGTCTTTGAAACTGTAACACTTACTTCACATCAACTTCTTATTGCATTGGGATTCAGTGTCGCAATTCCTGTTATAAGCGCAATTTTTCAATAATATAATTTCTGTGTAAATTGTTCCATGTGGAACATTTTGTGTTTGTCGGTGCGGATTGTTCCACGTGGAACATTTTGTGTTCGTTGGTGCGGATTGTTCCACGTGGAACATTTTGTGTTTGTCGGTGAGGATTGTTCCACGTGGAACATTTTATGTTTGTCGGTGAGGATTGTTCCACGTGGGACATTTTGTGTTTGTCGGTGCGGATTGTTCTACGTGGAACATTTTGTGTTCGTTGGTGCGGATTGTTCCACGTGGAACATTTTAAAATTTCCAGTAATATTATAAAATCTCCGTGAAATAATATTATCAAGCAAATTGTTCCACGTGGAACATTAAGGGAGGTTTTTTATGGCTGAATACATTTCACAGGGAGTTTTCATAATTTCAGATACAGTAAAAATTGAAAGTTATGCATCGGTAGTAGGTTCTAAAGAGGGTGAAGGAAACTTAGGAAAGTATTTCGACGAAATAATAGAAGACAGTCATTTTGGTAAAAGTTCGTGGGAAAAAGCAGAGAGCCGTTTTCAGCTTGAGGCTGTAAGCCTTGCGATACGCAAAGCAGGAATAACCAAAGAAGATATTGATATTATATGTTCCGGAGACTTGATTAATCAGTGTATCGGTTCGACTTATGGCTTGCGTGAACTGGAGATACCATTTCTAGGACTATACGGAGCTTGCTCTACTATGGCTGAAGGATTGCTTATATCATCACTGCTTACAGATAATAAAGTGGCAAAACGTGCTGTAGCAGTTACATCATCGCATTTTTCGACAGCTGAAAGACAATTCAGATTTCCATTGTCATACGGCGGACAGCGTACACCTACTGCACAATGGACTTGCACAGCATCGGGTGCGGTGGTACTTTCCGACACCAACGGCACTATAAAAGTAGTAGGTGGCTGTATCGGAAGAATTACCGATATGGGAATAAATGATATAAATAATATGGGTAGTGCTATGGCTCCTGCTGCCGCTGGAACTATTCAGCGTTACCTTAATGCAACCGGAACTAATCCAGAAGATTATGACTTTATAGTTACCGGAGATTTAGGCATGGTAGGCAGCAGACTACTGATTGAATTTTTACAGAAACAAGATATTGATATTTCTGTACAGCATCAGGATTGTGGTTGTCTGATTTTCGACAGCGAAAAACAGGATACACATTGTGGTGGTTCGGGTTGTGGTTGTAGTGCAAGTGTCTTATGTGGATATTTTCTGCCTATGCTTGAAAACGGCACAGCTAAAAACATACTGTTTATTGCAACAGGTGCATTGATGTCGCCCATGTCGCTACAGCAGGGTGAATCAATTCCGACAATTGCACATCTTGTACATTTAAGAAAGGACTGAAAAAAATGATATTATGGGATTTGATAAAAGCTTTTCTGATAGGTGGTATCATATGTGCTATAGGACAGCTTTTAATTGACTATACAAAACTAACTCCGGCAAGAATACTTACAAGTTTTGTTGTTGCCGGAGTAGCGCTTTCCGCACTTGGAATATACAAACCACTTGTTGAATTTGCCGGAGCAGGTGCGTCCGTACCGCTTACGGGTTTCGGAAATCTTTTAGCGGAAGGTGTCCGAAAAGCCATTGACCGTGATGGTTTTTTAGGTGTATTTACCGGAGGACTTACGTCAGCGGCAGCCGGCGTGACTGTCGCATTACTTGCCGGACTTTCAGCGTCGGCGGTTTTCAAACAGAAAGACAAGAGTTAATTAAAAAAAGGCATTTCCGGTGCGGAAGTGCCTTCAATTTATTTATTTATTTTTTCTGTCCAGTCAGTGTAAAGATGATTATTTCTTACAAGACTAAGTGCAGAAAGTGCATTTTCGTCATACGTCTTGTATGATATACACTGATTTGCTCCGGTATTCATAATCCTGAACCAATTTCTTTTATCGTCTGGAATACAACAACTGTAATCATAATAAATGCTTTCAATAACATCGGGTTCACACCCATCATCACGCAGACGGTCATAATCTTTGGCATCATAATTTATTCCGGAAATATATTCAGATAACTTTTGTGTATCTTCTGGAGAAAAATTTCCGATATTTTCGAGATGATCAGCAATTTCCCACGCAGACTCGTCATGACCGGAAAATTTCTTCACAAAATCATAATTATCGTCCCTGTAATTACTGTCCATAGTCCAGACAGTGCCGTCACTAAGTACCACAAAATAATACATAATATCTGTATCTGTATATTTTTCTTCCTGATAATTATG
Organism: Alistipes senegalensis; assembly: GCA_023665275.1. GTDB lineage: Bacteria > Bacillota > Clostridia > Oscillospirales > Ruminococcaceae > Ruminococcus. The sequence continues at coordinate 52,211 of JAMPEF010000001.1, forward strand.
AAGAATAGTCACAAAAAACAGAACTTTATCCATATTACTTTCCGCTGAAATTTCCGGAGTGATTTCTTTTGTCGTATTTCCACAGGCTGTAAACATCATCATAACAAAAATCAGGAAAATATTTAATATTTTTCTGAACTTACACGCCATAGACATTCACCGTCTTCACAGTTTACAACAACCCAGTCAAATTTTTTTGACATAATATAGAAATCTGTTACAAAATATATTTCTGAAAAAGCCATCAATATTTCAGAAATTTCGCCCTCATATACCCATCCGTCTGCAACAATACCGAAATATTTTTTATTGTCTGAATAATCCGGAATAAGACTTTTTATTGAATTAATATCAGTGTCATCATAGTGTAAGCGTATTGTATCAGATGTCTTAAGATTTTTGCGAAAATTAAGCCATGCATATGACAAATCAATTTTTTCAGGTTCAAAATACCTTATATTCTTATCATACTCAAAAAATGTATAGTAAAATTTACGTATAATATTTTCATATGAAAGTTTTGATACTTCATGAAACTTTGAACGGTCAATATTTTCTTCTTTTATAGTATTTTCAATTTCATTTCTTACTCTGTAACGTTCCTTTTGTGTCATATGTAACCCCATTTGATTTAGTTTCCTTATTGTAAAATTTTCTATCATTATAACATACATAAAATCAGAAGTCAAGAAAAAATAAATATGTTATCTGTATTTTAATATCAATATTGTACTATTACAACAGTTTATCCGATATAAATAATCATTATTTTATAATTTCCTACAAAAATAAATTTTTTTCGGTTTTTCTATTGACTTTTTCAGAAACACGTGCTATAATAATAAAGTCGTAAGGCAGTAATAGCAACGACGTCAAATATGGCGGCATAGCTCAGTTGGCTAGAGTACTCGGTTCATACCCGATTGGTCGTTGGTTCAAATCCTACTGCCGCTACCATTTAACAAGGCCCGTTGGTCAAGCGGTTAAGACATCGCCCTTTCACGGCGGAATCATGGGTTCGATTCCCGTACGGGTCACTTCAAAAATCCACAAACTTAATGGTTTGTGGATTTTATTTTTATAAAATTTATAGAGGTAAAACAATGGGACATGGTTATTGTTTTGATTGCAAAAAATGTCACTATGAATACGATGTATGTGTGGGTTCTTGTATGTTATTTTCTTATACATACAAGCAGATTGTAAATGAAATAAAAAACGGTGTACATGGAAATAACTGGAAATATGTTTTTTCAAGTCGAAATGATATGGTTGTAAATGCTACAAAATATCTGTATATCTGCCAATGTGGTAACTGGTCAGTCGAACCTTCCCTTTCACTGTATGCCCCCAAAAATTCTAATAAACTCACTAAAACATATGTCATGGAATATGATTTAAAATCTGATTATTATTGTATCATAAATTATATTCATATATGCAAAAAATGTGGTGCGGAAATGTATAAAACAGATATTACACATAAAACACTGCTCCCCTGCCCCAAATGTAACAATATAAATCAGACATCAGGCATTATCAACTGGGATTAGAATATTGACTTTAATTAAAGCAACTGTTATAACAAATTATAAAATAGTAATAAGGAGTTTTATAATGAATATGCTTGACAAATACAAAGGTTGTCTTATCGGAGGTGCCGTCGGAGACGCACTCGGATATATTGTGGAATTTTTTCCTGAAAAGAAAATTTTCGGTCATTATGGTGAAAATGGTATAATAGAATACGAACTCAGAAATAACAAGGCAATTATATCAGATGATACTCAAATGACGCTTTTTACTGCAAACGGTCTTTTACTTGGTGCAAAAGACGGGTCATACATTCACTCAATATACGATTGTTATAAAGAATGGTTTGTAACTCAAAACTGTGAGTACAAAATAAAATTAAAATACCGTTCATGGCTTGTGGACATTCCGGAATTATGGGAACGACGTGCGCCAGGCTTTACGTGTATTAGTGCTATTTCTTCTGGTAAAATGGGTTCTGTAAGAAATCCCATAAACGACAGTAAAGGTTGTGGCGGTGTAATGCGTGTTGCACCTATTGGACTTTTCTTTAAGGATATAAGCAAAATATCACAAACTGATATGATTGCAGCGGAAGCCTCTGCCATTACTCACGGTCACGAACTCGGCTATATACCATCTGCATGTTTCGTACATATTATAAACCTTATTTCACATAGTGATATTCCACTTAAAGATGCAGTTTCTGAAAGCATTTCCCATACAAAAAAACTTTTTAAAAATTGCAAACATATAGATTATTTCTGTCAACTTATGAATAAAGCCTTGAAACTTTCCAGACAAAATATCAATGACCTTGACGCAATTCATGAACTTGGTGAAGGCTGGGTTGCAGAAGAAACTCTTTCTATAGCAGTTTATTGTGCCTTGAAGTATGAAAATAACTTTGAAAAAGCTATTATTACATCTGTAAACCACAACGGCGACAGCGATTCTACTGGTGCAGTAACTGGAAATATACTCGGTTCTTATCTCGGAATGAATGCTATTCCTGAAAAATTCCTTGAAAATCTTGAAATTAAAGATGTTATTTCTGAAATTGCCTGTGACCTTTATAATTATACACCCGAAAATATAAACCCTAAATATCTAAAATAAAAATGTTCCACGTGGAACATTTTCAGGTTTTATACAAGCTGATTGTTCCACGTGGAACATTTTTCAAGTTTCGTACAAGCTGATTGTTCTACGTGGAACATTTTTCAAGTTTCGTACAGACCGATTGTTCCATGTGGAACATTTTTCAAGTTTCATACAGACTGATTGTTCCACGTGGAACATTTTTCAAGTTTCGTACAGACCAATTGTTCCATGTGGAACATTTTTCAAGTTTCATACAGACTGATTGTTCCACGTGGAACATTTTTCAAGTTTCGTACAGACTGATTGTTCCGCGTGGAACATTTTTCAAGTTTCGTACAAACCGATTGTTCCATGTGGAACATTTTATTTTTTCATTACGTAATGAAAGGAATATTATTTTATTTTCCGGCATATTATTCTATGATATTTTGGAGGTGATGTAATGGAAAACAATAAATATATTGTAGCACTTGCCGGAAATCCCAATGTTGGAAAGTCAACGGTATTTAATGCCCTAACAGGCATGAATCAGCATACTGGAAACTGGGCAGGGAAAACTGTTTCAAGTGCAGAAGGATTCTTTGAATACAAAGATATGCATTTCACACTTGCGGATATTCCAGGAATGTATTCACTCCGCAACAGTTCCGCAGAAGAAACTACTGCAAGCGATTTCATTTATTTTACGGAAACTGATGCTATTATTGTAGTATGTGATGCAACTTGTCTTGAAAGAAATCTAAATCTTGTCATACAAATAACAGAAGTATCTCCAAAAACTATAGTATGTGTAAATCTTCTTGACGAGGCGAGCGCAAAAGGCATAACCATAGACCTTGATTTATTAAGTCAGATTTTAGGCGTACACGTCGTGGGCATCACAGCACGTGACGGAAAAGGTCTTGACAAACTTCTTGAATGTCTTTACAACTGCATAAAAGAAGACGCATTACCAGTAAAGCTTCAACTTCCCCTGAATGACGACATAAAAAACGCCATAACAGATATTTCCCGTATAATAGAAAAAGATATACATAAACTTCCGCCGGAAACTGTCGCAATGCATATACTTGAAAACAATACATCTTTCCTTGAAAAAACAGAAAAATATGAAAATATCCATTTTTCAGAGTTTCCGGAAATAGATAAAATAAAATATTCCATGCAAGAAAAAGGTTTCACGACAGAAAAAATATCTGACGAAATTATTTCCGCAACTATTAAAAAGGCTGCTGAAATTGTTGCAACAACTGTAAGTTATAAAAAATCCTCACCATACGTCCGTGACCGTAAACTTGACAGAATATTTCTAAGCAGACGTGCAGGAATACCTGTAATGATTATTCTTTTCGGACTTATATTATGGATTACAATTGTCGGCGCTAACTATCCGTCGGATTTACTGGGAAAACTTCTTTTCGGACTTGGTGACATAATGTCTAAGGGACTTGCAAAAATAAACGCACCTGAATGGCTTGATGGTGTACTGATTCAGGGTATATATAAAGTTCTTGCATGGGTAGTATCCGTAATGCTGCCACCTATGGCGATATTTTTTCCTATGTTCACACTTCTGGAAGATTTAGGGTATCTGCCGAGAATAGCTTTCAATCTTGACCATTGTTTCCGATGTGCAAACGCTTGTGGAAAACAAGCCATAACTATGGCTATGGGATTTGGTTGTAATGCTTGCGGAGTTACAGGGTGTCGGATTATAGATTCTCCACGTGAAAGACTTATTGCTATAATAACAAATAGTTTTGTTCCATGTAACGGACGTTTTCCGACTATTATTATGATAATTACTATGTTTATTGTAATGTCCGGAAGTTTTCTGTCAACATTGATTCTGCTTGCTGTAATAATAGCCGGTGTTCTAATGACTCTTGTAATGTCGAAACTTCTTTCATGTACAATACTTAAAGGTGTGGCATCGTCGTTCACACTGGAGCTTCCACCATATCGTAAACCACAATTCACAAAAGTACTTATACGTTCAATTTTCGACCGGACTATATTTGTACTTGCACGTGCATGTACTGCCGCTGCTCCGTGCGGACTTCTTATATGGATTTTTGCTAATGTCCATGTCGGAAATGGTACAATTCTATCTGTTGTTGCAGATTTCCTTAATCCTTTTGCCTGCCTTATGGGACTTGACGGTGTAATATTACTTGCCTTTATACTGGGATTTCCGGCAAATGAAATAGTATTCCCCATCATACTTATGACATATCTTGCACAGGGAAGCCTTGTCGAAATGTCAGATACTGTACAGATTCATGAACTTCTAAAAGAACACGGCTGGAATATCACTACTGCCGTATGTATGATGATTTTCACACTTTTTCACTTTCCGTGTGCGACTACCTGTATGACCATAAAAAAAGAAACAGGCAGTCTCAGATGGACTGCCCTAAGTTTTTTACTTCCTACCATTACAGGAATAGTTCTTTGTATGATTGTAAATGCTGTAAGTATGTTATTTTAGACATCTCCGCCGTATGAACGTACTATAGCTGCAAGTCCGCCCTGATAGCCTGAACCTATTGCATTGAATTTCCATTCACCATTTCTGTTGTAGAACTCTGCAACAACAAGGGCTGTTTCTATGGAAAACTCTTCTTCAAGGTCAAATCTCAATATAGTATCTCCGGAAGTATCATCTTCATTCTTCATTTTCGCAACACGTATATATGCATTTGAAACCTGTCCGAAATTCTGGCGACGTTCTTCTGCTTCATGGATTGTTACACAGATAGCTATTTTCTTGATTTCCGGAGGAAGTTTAGCAAAGTCAATAATAATAACTTCGTCGTCACCCTCTCCGTCACCTGTGAGGTTGTCTCCGGTATGGATTACTGCTCCGTCACGTCCGCTGAGATTGTTATAAAAAACAAAATCTTCATCACGAAGAAGTTTCCCGTTTTCGCCGAGAAGAAATGCAGAAGCATCAAGGTCAAAATCATAACCGCCGTCATAACGGTTAGTATCCCAGCCAAGCCCTACAAGTGCAAGACGCATTGTCTCACCGAATGCATATCGCTGACCTTTCTGTAAATTGATTGCCATAAATAAAAAACCTCCTTTTAAAAGAACGGAACAGCTATTTTTTTATATAAACTGTTCCGCATAAAAATTATCTGTAAAGTGAAATAAGTGCATCTAAACGGCTTGCCTCTCTGACAGCCTGTCCTATAGCATTGAATTTCCATTCATTGCCCTTGCGGTAAATCTCACCGACAACAAGTCCGGTCATGTTGCTGTAGTTCTCAGAAAGATTAAACCGGCATATTTCCTGATTTTTTTCCATGTCAACAAGTCTTATAAACGCGTTTTCAATCATACCGAAATGCTGACCTCTTTTATTAGCATCATATATGTTTACTGTAAACACAACCTTGTGTATATCCGATGGAAGACGGCTTATGTCAACCATAATCTGTTCATCATCGCCCTCGCCTGCTCCTGTGAGATTATCACCCTGATGTATGATTGCACCGCTTGAATGTCTAAGATTCCCGAAATATACAACACTTGTTTTTGTGTCGGTGCTGATAATTTTTCCGTTTGCTCCGCAAAGTATAGCAGAAGCGTCACAGTCAATATCCTGCTGTGGTACTGAAAACAGGGTCTTGAAAAATCCACCGGACTGTTTCACCTCGTCCCAGCCAAGACCGACCATAATTCTCTTAAGTCCGCCACCCTCTTTGCTGAGGTTGATTTTCTGACCTTTCTGAAGATTAATACTCATTTCTGATTTCCTCCTTCATTATATTATTTTTTAGTAGCTACCTTGCGTATCATGTCAATCGGAATAACCATGAATGCAAGTACAATACAGATTAACCATGTCTTTATATTAAGTGGTTCAACGCTAAGGAACTCACCACCAAACGTTACAAATACAAACTGTATCAGTAGCAATGCACCCATTACAATAAGGAAATTTTTATTTCTGCCTAAATGTTCAAATACGTTGATTTTTTCTGTACGTGCATTGAAACCATTAAATGTGATAGCCATCATGAACGTTGCAAAAAGTGCTGAACACAGATACGTATCGTCTACATCACCAAAAATGTCACGCAGTGCCGGAACAAAACGTATACAGAGACAAAGTGCTGTAATATAAAGTCCGCTGATTACAAACTGCATCATCATTGACTTGCTGACAATACTTTCATTACGTGGAATAGGTCTGTCTTTCATGTACTCCTTAAGCGCCGGCTCACTACCAAATGCAATAGCAGCGAGCGTATCCATAGCGAGATTTACGAGAAGTAACTGAATAACTGTCATCATTGTAGGCTCACCAAGAAGCGGACCTATGAAACATGTCAGAACTGCCGCAACATTTACTGTAAGCTGGAATATAAGGAACTTTCTTATACCTTTAAACATTGTACGTCCGTAAAGAATGGCTTTCGCAATTGAAGAGAAGTTATCATCAAGAATAGTTATATCGCCTGCCTCTTTAGCAACTTCCGTACCACTACCCATAGCAAATCCGACATCTGCTTTTTTAAGTGCCGGAGAATCGTTTACACCGTCGCCTGTCATACCTACTACGTAATCAAGTTCCTGTGCGCAACGTACAAGACGACTCTTGTCAGTCGGCAACGCACGGGCAACAACTCTTAAATTAGGAATAACTTTTTTAAGTTCTTCGTCTGTCTTTTCATTAAGTTCAGCAGAAGTAAGTGCAACATCTTCCGGATTTCTGATAAGTCCTGCTTCCTTTGCAATAGCAACAGCAGTTTCCTTACGGTCGCCGGTAACCATTACAACCTGAATGCCGGCGTTCTGAACTTCCTTGATAGCATCAACCGCCTCTTTACGTACATTGTCTCTAATACAAAGAATACATACAAGCGTAAGGTCACCTTCATCACTGACACCATCACGCTTTGCAACGGCAAGAAGTCGCATTGAACGTCCTGCCTGTTCATCGATATATTTTGTTATTTCCTTGTGATTATTGAGAACGTTTATATTTCCGTTAGCGTCAACATACTGTGTACATCTCACAAGAAGTTTTTCAGGTGCACCCTTTACGTAAGTATAACTTGCACCATTTCTTGAAATAGTAACACTGGACATCTTTTGTGTAGAATTGAATGGATTGAAGTTTGTAGCCTCGTCCTTGTTGATTTTGTTTTCTGCCTTGGCATCAATCAGGAAATTCATTAAAGCACGGTCAGTACTATTACCACCGATAACGTTTCCATCACTTGCGGCGGCACTGTTATTAACGCCAGCACCTACAACAATATCATCTATGAACTTTTCCGATGTATCAGAAAGTTTTGAAAATTTCTTTACATCACCTGTGATAAATTCAACTACTGAAAGTTTACCCTCTGTGATAGTACCTGTCTTGTCGCTATAAAGAAGGCTGAGACTTCCAGCAGTTTCAAGACCGTTTATCTTTCTTACAAGTACGTTGTCTTTTGACATCTTAAGGCTCTGGAATGAAAGCAGTATAGATGTAAGCATCGGAAGACCTTCCGGAACTGCACATACTATGATAGTAACCGCTACTGTGATAGCATTCATTATAACCTTAATCCAGCCTATTGCAGAATCAGGTGCACCGTCGCCGATAACAGTCTGTAATATAGTACAGATGATAATTGCAACAGCTCCGATATATCCAAACATTGAAATCTGTTTTGCAAGTTTGGAAAGTTTAACCTGTAAAGGAGTTTCACGTGTATCTTCCTGAACTTCAAGGGCAAGCTCACCGAAAAGCGTCTTATCACCAACAACTTTTACTTCCATATAAGCCTCACCACCGCATACGACTGTACCACGATAAGCATAATGTTTATTGAGCAGGTCTTTTATGTCGTATTTTTCGCCGGAATTTACAGGATGTTTTTCTGCCTCTTCGGTTTCGCCGTTTAGTGCCGCCTGGTCTACTTTTACTTCACCCTCGACAATTTCGCCATCTGCTGCAATTTTGTCGCCTGCCTGAAGATAGATAATATCCCCTACAACAACTTCGCTGACATGGATTTCACAAAGCTTGCCATCACGGATAACTTTAGCCATTTCCTTGGATTCTTCTTCTTCTTTGAGTGCAGAGGCTTTATTTTCCTGTTTATGTTCGCTGATTGAGGAAACACCATTTGCAATTAGTATCGCAATAAGAACACCAACCGGCTCGAACCACTCCGCCTGACCCATAAAACATAATACAACCTGTACTACAAGTGCAACGATAAGAATCATAATCATAGGGTCTTTAAAACCTTCAAGAATTTTTTTCCATAATGGGTCGGGGGGAATCTGAGTAAGATTATTGTCGCCATGTTTTTTACGACTTTCTTCAACCTCTTTTTTTGACAGTCCATTAAGATTCATAGACATATCTCCTTCTTTTGAATATATTTTTTCAGGTGCGCAAAAGCACACACTTATAGTTAATATTATACATTCCGGAGGGGCATTTGTCAATATCCGGAAACTGAAAATGTCGTAATTTAGCGAACCAAACAAATTATTATTATTCTATTTGTGAAAATTAACGTCACCTGAATTTTCATGACATACATATAATTGACTGCACTAAAAACAATATTCATATAATGCCATATCATGCCACAAAAAAGGATTATGATGTTACAGAATGTTCCACATGGAACATTTTCATTGTGGTAATTTTTTGTGGAAAATCAACATAAAAAATCTTATGGAAATATTCAGCGTTATTTATAATTCAGACATAAAAAATTTCCTGAAAAAGTCTTTTTTTCCGTGACGGAATATGTTATAATAGAAGTATTCCAAATATGAAAAGAGGTATTTTAATTATGCATATCACAGATGATATTTTCAATGTCGGCGTCAACGCCCATAATGTTGACTTATTCGAGGGACAGTATATCGTCCCTAACGGCATGGCTTATCACTCGTATGTAATCATGGACGAAAAAATAGCTGTACTTGATACGGTTGATGCGAATTTCTCTGACGAATGGCTCGCCAATATAAGAGAAGTTCTTGACGGACGTAATCCGGACTATCTGATAGTACAACACATGGAGTGTGACCACTCTGCAAACATAATGAACTTTATGAAAGAATTTCCGGAGACAACTATTGTCGGAAATGCAAAGACTTTCACAATGCTTGCAAACTTCTTTGAAGATACAGCAGAACTAAAAAAACTTGTCGTAAAGGAAAATGATACACTTTCACTCGGAAAACATATACTTAATTTTGTATTCGCACCTATGGTACACTGGCCAGAAGTAATGTTCACTTACGACAGCACCGAAAAAGTTCTTTTTTCAGCCGACGCTTTCGGAAAATTCGGGGCATCGGACGTTGAGGAAGACTGGGCTTGTGAGGCAAGACGTTATTATTTCGGAATTGTCGGAAAATACGGCGCACAAGTACAAACAGTTCTGAAAAAAGCCTCTGGACTGGATATACATATAATATGTCCGCTTCATGGAGTTGTGCTGACAGAAAATCTCTCCTACTATCTCGGACTTTATAATACATGGTCTTCATACGAAGTTGAGAGTGACGGCGTAATGATTGCTTATACTTCCGTTTACGGAAATACCAAGAAAGCCTGTGAAATTCTTGCGGACAAACTCACGGAAAAAGGCTGTAAGAAAGTTGTTCTGTGTGACCTTGCCCGTGAGGATATGGCAGAAGCTGTAGAAGACGCTTTCAGATACGGAAAAATTGTCCTTGCCTCTCCGACTTATAACGCTGATGTCTTCCCTTTCATGAAACACTTCATTCTTGCACTGACTGAAAGAAATTTCCAGAACCGCACAATAGGTATTATTGAAAACGGTTCGTGGGCTGTTACCGCCGGAAAAGTAATGCATGATATGCTGGCAAAATCAAAAAACATCACATGGCTTGAAAATACTGTAAGCATAAAATCTGCTGTAAAATCTGAAAATCTGATACAGATTAAAAATATGTCTGAAGAATTAATGAAATAATTTTTTGATGCTGAATGTTCCACGTGGAACATTTTCGGGAATGCATTAAAAACCGTCTGAAAAGTCATAATATCAGAAAGGAGGGCTTTTTATGAAAATAACATTAAATCCCGATAAAGAAGTAGTCGAAAAAATAAAAGAGGGTCTGAAACTGAAAGACGGTTACTGTCCGTGCCGCATTCCCCGTACACCAGAAAATAAATGCATGTGCAAAGAGTTCAGGGAACAGATTGCAGACCCGAATTTTGAGGGATTCTGTCACTGCATGCTTTACTACAAATCAAAGGAGGAATAATTTTATGGAAATCACTATCACTAAGGAAAATTTCGATGATGAAGTACGAAATTATAAGGGAACTGTCCTGCTGGATTTCTGGGCTGACTGGTGCGGACCTTGTATGATGCTTTCACCGGCTATCTCGAAAATCGCCACTGAACTTGCCGGAAAAGTTAAAGTCGGAAAAGTTAATGTTGATGAACAGCCGGAACTTTCCGCAGCTTTCAGAGTGGAAAGTATTCCGTTACTTGTTGTCGTGAAAGACGGCGTTATACAAAAGCAATCTGTCGGAGTTATTCCAGAAAATCAGATACTCGAAATGCTTAAATAAAAAAAAGTCACGAAGGAAAAATTTTCTTCGTGACTTTTTTGTTTACCAAAAACGAAATCCCACATAATATATAGTGAGGTGATTATTTATGCTGAATTTTCTTTTAGGTTCATTTTTCGGTGGTACTGTAGGAATGTTTGCAATGTGTCTGTGTACCGCCGCAAAGAATGCAGATGATTTTTTTGACTCCGAAAAATAATTATTTCTTAACCGGAACTGCTATAACGTCCTTACGCATATAGTGACGGAGTGCCTCCGGAATTCTTATACTGCCATCTTCGTTGATGTTGTTTTCAAGGAATGCTATTAACATTCTCGGCGGTGCTACAACGGTATTATTGAGGGTATGTGCAAAATATTTGTTTCCTTCATCTGTCTTTACTCTTATTCCAAGACGGCGAGCCTGTGCGTCACCAAGATTTGAACAGCTTCCGACTTCAAAATATTTCTGCTGTCTTGGTGACCACGCTTCAACGTCGATACTCTTGACTTTAAGGTCTGCCAAATCACCCGAACAACATTCAAGAGTACGGACAGGAATGTCAAGTGTACGGAAAAATTCAACTGTATAACTGTAGAGTTTATGAAACCAGTTCATACTTTCCTCCGGTTTGCAGACAACAACCATTTCCTGTTTCTCAAACTGGTGTATTCTGTAAACTCCCCTTTCCTCAATTCCACGTGAGCCGACTTCCTTACGGAAGCACGGTGAATAGCTTGTGAGAGCTTTCGGAAGTTCTTCTTCGGGAATGATATTATCAATAAATTTGCCAATCATGGAGTGTTCACTTGTACCGATTAAATAAAGGTCTTCGCCTTCAATCTTGTACATCATGTTGCCCATTTCCTCAAAGCTCATTACACCAGTAACAACATCACTTCTAATCATAAAAGGCGGAATATAATATGTAAAACCTTTGTCAATCATGAAATCCCTTGCATAAGAAAGTATACACGACTGTAACTGTGCAATATCTCCGCAGAGATAATAAAAACCACTGCCACTTGTCTTTCTTGAACTGTTAAGGTCAATACCGTTTAATTTTTCCATGATGTCGACATGGTGCGGAACTTCAAAATCAGGTACTGCCGGTTCGCCGAATTTTTCAACTTCAACGTTTTCACTGTCGTCCTTGCCAATCGGGACACTTTCGTCAATGATATTCGGGATAACAAGCATAATTTCATGAATATCAGCTTCCAACTTAACTTCAAGTTCTTCCATCTCTGTAAGCTTTTCACCGATTTCAATAACTTCCGCCTTTACTTTTTCAGCTTCGTCTTTCTGACCCTTAGCCATTAAACCGCCAATTTGCTTGCTCTTTACCTTACGCTGATTTCTCAGACTGTCACATTCAACTTTCGTTGCCCTGTACTGCCTGTCCAGTTCAACAACCTTGTCTACAAGTTCAAGTTTTTCGTCCTGAAATTTCTTTTTAATGTTTTCCTTTACAATTTCCGGATTTGTACGGATTAATTTAATATCAATCATTTATAAATACTCCTTTTATTCATAGTCCTTTGCGAGTTTTTCAGCAATTGTTTTCAAATCGTCCTTATCATAAAATTCAAGGACGAGCGAACCTTTTTCTCCGCTATGTTTCACCTTGACTTTACGTCCGAGACGCATATTTAATGCAATTTCCATTTCAGCAAAATAATTGTCGGCCATATCCCGTTCATGTTCTTTCTGAAATGCATTGTCTCTTTTATGTATTTCATTTTCAAGCTGACGTACAGTCATTTTACCGTCGGAAGCCCTTTCAGCAAGTTCAGTAAGAAATTTTACATCTTCAATCACTGCAAGCAGTGCTTTTGCATGACCAATCGACAGACTGCCTGTTTCAAGCATATATAGCACCGTATCCGGAAGTGAAAGTATTCTTACAGCATTTGCAATTGCAGACCTTGAACGCCCTACCATTTTTGCGATTTGTTCCTGTGTCATTCCGTATTTTTCAATAAGGTCACAGTAACCGTTAGCTTCTTCAACCGGATTAAGATTCTCTCTTTGAAGATTTTCTATAACTGCAATCTGCATAGCCTGTATATCGGAAAGTTCACGTATATTAACCGGTACTTCATCAAGACCGAGCATTCTTGCGGCTCTCCAGCGTCTTTCGCCGGCGACAATCTGATAACCACCAATCGACAAAGGTCTGACAAGTATCGGCTGTAACATACCATGTTCACGGATAGACGCCGCAAGAGACGTTATTGCCTCTTCACTGAAAACTTTTCGTGGTTGGTCACGATTAGGTTCTATTTCAGAAGTCCTTAATGTTTTTTTTACTTGTATTTCGCTTGTATTGTCACTGAAAAGACTATCAAGCCCAGCACCAAGCCCACCTATAGCCATATTTCAACCTCTTTTCCGGATTATTTCTTGTTGAATGAAAAAATTCCCCTGAGTTTTTTCTTCGGGAGTTCGAGAGGCTCACCGAGAAGTTCATGTCCAAGAAGTTCATAAGCCTCCGCACCCTTTGAAGACTTGTCATAATACATAACAGGCTTGCCATGACTTGGTGCTTCTGAAAGACGTACATTTCTTGGTATCTTTGTTTTGAAAATTTTATCAGGGAAATACTTTTCCACTTCTGCAACTACATCATTGGCGACATTAAGTCTTCCATCAAACATAGTGAAAACAATTCCCTCAATATTAAGTACGGGATTATAATTCGTCTTAACAATCTTTATCGTATTGACAAGCTGTGAAAGTCCTTCCAGTGCGAAAAACTCTGCAAGCATCGGGACTATCACCGTATCACATGCAACGAGTGCATTTATTGTGATAAGACCAAGTGCCGGTGGACAGTCAATAAATATATAATCATAGTCTTCACGACAAGTAAGCGTCTGCATTTTTAGACGTTTCATTCTGTTCTCAAAGTTTATAAGTTCTATTTCGCAACCGGCAAGAGATTCTGTAGCCGGAACTATTGATACATTGCTGAAATCAGTTCCTATAACAGCATCCTGAATCCTTATTTTACCAGTCAAGACATCATATGTCGAGGCACTGGCGGACTTTTTCTTAACCCCAAAAGCAGTAGTAGTATTGCCTTGCGGGTCTGAATCAATACAAAGAACCTTAAATCCCCTTGAACCAAGATAAGCAGCAAGATTTACGGCTGTAGTAGATTTTCCGACGCCGCCTTTTTGATTTGCCACTGCAATTATTTTGCCCATGGTATTCATTCCTTTCATTTTTTATATTTAATATTATAGCACCTTTTAAACGCTTTGTAAATAGTAGTTGTACAATTTTTATACTTATCCGAATGTTCCACGTGGAACATTTTCATGGCACAGACTTTTTATTCTTAATTGTTCCACGTGGAACATTTTTCATGCACAGACTTTTTATTCTTAATTGTTCCACGTGGAACATTTTCATGGCACAGACTTTTTATTCTTAATTGTTCCACGTGGAACATTTTCATGGCACAGACTTTTTATTCTTAATTGTTCCACGTGGAACATTTTTCATGACACAGACTTTTTATTTCTGATTGTTCCACGTGGAACATTTTTCATGCACAGACTTTTTATTCTTAATTGTTCCACGTGGAACATTTTCATGGCACAGACTTTTTATTCTTAATTGTTCCACGTGGAACATTTTCATGGCACAGACTTTTTATTCTTAATTGTTCCACGTGGAACATTTTTCATGACACAGACTTTTTATTTCTGATTGTTCCACGTGGAACATTTTCATGACACAGACTTTTTATTCTTAATTGTTCCACGTGGAACATTAAAAAAGTCCCACATGAAAAGACTTCATGCGGAACTTTTTATCATTTTGCTTTCTGAACAGGGATTCTAATTCGATATTCTATGTAGTCATGATGCTGAATTTTCTGTGAATCTGCCGGAATACCAGCCAACTGCATCGTTTCCACGGTCTTATTTATGGTATTAATAAATATTTTCACATTCTGAAAAACTTTTGAACGTTTTTTATAGTTTGTCTTTTCACGTTGAGAGCCGATAAAATCCTCAATAAGTTTTTCAGTACGTTCAACATTAAGATTATCCTTGACGATTTTTTCAAGGATAACAAGTCTGTCTGGTGGACTTGCCAGTTTAAGTAAAGCTCTTGCATGACGTTCAGTAAGTCCAAACTTTCCTATTAGTTCACGTTCTTCAGGAGTAAGACGCAGAAGACGTAATTTATTGGCTATAGTACTTTGTGCCTTACCGAGTTTAGCGGCTGCATCTTCCTGTGTCAAGCCATAATATGTAATAAGTCTTTCGATAGCCGCCGCCTCGTCAAAGAAAGATAAGTCCTGACATTTAATATTTTCGACAAGCGCAATAATAGCAGAATCCCTGTCATTGACTTCATGTATGATACACGGAACTGATTTCAGCCCACATATTTCAGCAGCCTTTAGATATTTTTCACCTTTAATAAGTTCAAAAACCTCACCGCATCTTTTCACGATCAACGGCTGTAAAACACCGTTTTTCATGACTGATTCTGCAAGTACTGAAATTTCCGTATCCTGAAAATCCGGATTCGGTTTATTCTGGTCAAGAACAATCATATTTATATCAATCTCAACCACTTTACTGATGAGTTTTTCTTTTGTAAAATTTAAAAGTGCCATTATTTTTACCTCATATAAATACTCGGGAATTTTTCCCTGTAAAAATATTCTAACACTTACGGGAAATATTTACCACACAAAAAAAGCGTCCTGTTTCGACAGACCGACGCTTTTCATGACAATATACAATATAATCAAAGAGATTTCTTTTTTATCTGACTGCTGTTTCTGGGATATTTTGTCGGAGTATGCGATATTTTTTTTACAATAACTATTTTTCGGTCATCATCGGAGACATCATAAATAAATTCTTCTGTAATTTTTCCGCCGGAAAGTTCAATAGCATTATTTCCACCGGAAATATTTTCAGAAAGCCCCTTCATAGCCACAAACACACCACCTATCCGGACAAAAGGCAGACATATTTCACTCAGAACGGACATATTAGCCACTGCTCTTGCGCACGATATATCAAACTTTTCACGATAATCAGATTTTTTCCCGATAATTTCCGCTCTGTCATGTATGAACTCCGCCTCAATGCCGAGTTTTTCACATAATATTTTCAGAAAAGTTATGCGTTTGTTCAGACTGTCCAGCAAAGTTATTTTTATATCCGGTCTGAAAAGTTTCAGCGGTACAGAAGGAAACCCCGCACCTGTTCCGACGTCAATAAGACTTGCATTTTCAGGAATTTCAGCGTACTTGTCAATAAGAACGCTGTCAATGAAATGTTTATGAAGAATTTCAACAGGTTCTGTTATTGCTGTAAGATTAACATTTTTATTGTACTCAACAAGAAAATCCGCATATAAATCAAGTTTGTTATATATATTCTCCGGAAGTTCAATGTCATATTGCTGGAAACATTCTCTACAGAAAGCGTATTCAGGAAGCATTTTTATTGTTCCTCCGTTCTGTGTTGCAGCCATACATCAAGAAGTGATATGTCTGCCGGAGAAACTCCGGAAATTCTTGAAGCCTGTCCGAGAGAAGATGGCTGTATTTTGTTAAGTTTTTCAATAGCCTCAAGTCTAAGACCGTATATACCATCATAAGAGAAATTTTCCGGTAATTTTTTTGATTCGTGCTTTCTCATCTGTTCAATCTGTGCGAGCTGTTTTGAAATATATCCTTCATATTTAATCTGAAGTTCCACCTGTTCGGTGATTTCGTCGGAGAGTTCAGGTCTGTCGGGGTCAAAAGGAGCGAGCGACTTATAACTTATTTTCGGACGGCGTATCAGGTCAGCGAGTTTGCAGCCAGTCGAAAGAGAAGAAGTGCCTGTTTTTTCAAGAAAATGATTAATTTTATCTGTCGGAGAGACATTCAATGTATTTACACGTTTTATTTCAGTATTTACTTTTTCTATTTTGTCGATAAGCCTTTTATAACGTTTTTCGCTGATAAGACCGACTTTATATCCTATCGGAGTAAGCCTCTGGTCTGCATTGTCCTGACGGAGTACAAGACGATATTCACTTCTTGATGTCATCATTCTGTAGGGGTCAGAACAGCCTTTAGTCACCAGGTCATCAACAAGAGTACCAATATATGAACTTGCCCTGTCAAGTAACATAGGTTCACGATTTTTTATTTTAAGAGCGGCATTAATGCCGGCAACTATTCCTTGTGCGGCAGCCTCTTCATAGCCGGAACTTCCGTTAAACTGTCCCGCACCATATAGACCTTTTATTTTCCTGAATTCCAATGTATCCGAAAGTTGTGTAGGGTCACAACAGTCATACTCTATAGCATATGCCGGACGCATTATTTCAACGTCTTCTAAACCGTCAATAGTTCTCAGAAACGCAAGCTGAACATCTTCCGGCAATGATGAAGACATACCTTGTAAATAATACTCTTCTGTAGATAGTCCCATAGGTTCAACAAAAAGCTGATGTCTTGGCTTTTCAGAAAATCTCACAATCTTATCTTCTATAGACGGACAATAACGAGGACCAACACCCTCAATGCGCCCTGAATAAAGTGGTGAGCGGTCAAGATTTGACAGAATAACTTCATGGGTTTTGCTGTTGGTGTACGTCACATAACAACATACTTTATTTTCAAGACCTTCAACGGACGTCTCAAAAGAAAACGGTACAATATTTTCATCGCCGTCCTGACGTTCCATGAAATCAAAATTTATGCTTCTCCTGTTGACACGACATGGTGTACCAGTCTTGAAGCGTCGTAATTCAACGCCGTTTTGAATAAGACTTTGTGAAAGATATTTACTTGGCAGTGCTGAATCAGGACCACTTTCATAGGAAACTTCACCAATATGAATTTTTCCCTTTAAATAAGTGCCCGTTGCAATTATTACAGCCTTGACAGAATATTCAGCTCCGAGAGATGTTACTACACCAGTAATTTTCCCGTTCTCAACGATTATTTCAGCTATTTCAGCCTGTTTCACATAAAGATTGCGTTGTTTTTCACAGACATTTTTCATATAGTCGTGATACATTACACGGTCAGCCTGTACTCTCAAACTATGTACCGCAGGACCTTTGCCTCGATTAAGCATACGGCTTTGTATGAAGCACTTATCAGCCGCCTTACCCATTTCACCGCCGAGTGCATCAATTTCCCTTACAAGATGTCCCTTTGCAGTCCCACCTATCGACGGATTACATGGCATATTAGCTATCTGGTCAAGCGATATTGTAAACATAACCGTCCTGCAACCCAATCTTGCGGCGGCAAGAGCTGCCTCTACACCCGCATGACCAGCCCCGACTACTGCAACATCAAAATTTCCCATTTTATATGACATTCAAAACACCTCCCGAATGTTCCACGTGGAACATTATTTACCGACACAGAACCTTGAAAAGACCTCATCAACGACAGCGTCTGTAATCTTCTTGCCGGTAAGACTTAATAAATATTGTTCAGCCTCATCAATAAGAACGTTTACAGCGTCAAGAAGTTCTCCGTTTTCAAGAGCAGAAACAGCAGATTCAACACATATCAGTGCAGAATCTATGCACTTTTTCTGACGTTCATTCGCCACCGATGGTGCAGAAAATGTATTTTCATTTATCTGAAAAATATCCTCTATAGCCTCACGGAGTTTTTCAATACCTCTGTTTTCCTTTGCAGAAAGATATACAATATGCGGAATATACTTCCCTATTTCTTCCGGAATTTCCGGCAATATACCAATATCGCTTTTATTTATAACGGCTATAGCTTTTCTGCTGTCTATTTTACAAATAAGTTCCATATCTTCTTGTGTAAGAGGAGAATTTCCGTCGAATACCGCTATAACAAGTTCTGATGAATAAATAAGTTTTTCCGCAATATTCACGCCTATTTCCTCTATTATATCATCTGTCTGACGTATTCCGGCAGTATCTGAAAGCCTGAGAACTATATCACCAATCTTCACGGATTCTTCAACAACATCTCTTGTTGTTCCCGCAATATCCGTTACAATACTTCTTTCACAACCGCTGAGACAGTTGAAAAGAGTTGACTTTCCCACGTTTGGTCGCCCTACTATTGCCGCAGAGACTCCCTCACGTATAATGCGACCACTGTCGTAATTCTCAATAAGCGAAGACAGTTCTTTCCGTACTTCCATAAGTTCACGGTGTAAATTTTCCGGCTCAACTTCCGGTATATCATCTTCCGGATAGTCCGCCCATGCCGCAAGGTCTCCAAGGATTTTCATTAGTTTTCCGGAACATTTTTCCGCTTTCCTGAACGCAGCGCCCTCACGGAGATTTTCCGCCATACGAAGTTCACGCTCACCCTTAGCGGAAATTATATCCATGACGGCTTCAGCTTGCGTGAGGTCAAGTTTTCCATTAAGATAAGCTCTTTTCGTAAACTCTCCTGCTTCTGCATTTTCCGCACCGTTTTTAAGGATTGTGCGGAGAATGCGCCTTGTAACGTATATTCCCCCATGACATGAAATTTCTGCCACGTCCTCACCTGTATAGCTGTGCGGCGCACGGAATACAGTTAATATGCAGTCGTCGAGACGTTCATCGTTATCGTGTGCAGTTCCGTAACAGCACGTATATCCCGACATTTCGGATATAATCTTATTTCCTGCCGGTACGAATACTTTTTCTGCAATTTTAAGAGCGTTATCTCCGGAAATTCTTATTACAGCTATACCACCGGTGGCATCGGGTGTTGAAACTGCTGCTATCGTTGACAAAAAAATCACTCCTGAAAAAAATAATCAGATTTCTATTTTGCCGTAAAGTCCGCCCTCAATAGCGTCTTCCGGCTTTGGTCTTTTGTAATCCTTTTCAAAACTCGTCGAAATATCCACTTTTTTTCTTTCAAAGTTTCCCTTTTCATGATTCTTCGGACGGTTATTCTGACGACGTTCATTTTTCTGTCCGTCGTAACGTTTTTTACCGTTATTACGATTATTTCTGTTGTTTTTTCTAGGATTATCCGATGTTATTATTATCTTTCTGTATGGCTCTTCACCCACTGAATGCGATGATACACCATCTATCTTTGATATTGCCGAATGAATAACTCTTCTTTCGTATGGGTTCATAGGTTCAAGTGGCTGTGGACGTCCTGAACGGAGTACACTTTTTGACACTTTCACTGCAAGCTGTTCAAGAGTTTCTCTTCTCTTCTGACGGTAATTAAGACAATCAAGTGTTATTCTGAAATAATCCTTATCGCCCTTATTTGCTATAATGGAGCAAAGATACTGCATTGAATCAAGCGTTTCACCACGTCTGCCTATTATAGTACCATTATTTGCACTTTTTATGTCTATAACTGCACTTTTTTCATTCTGATATACAGTAAATTCCGCCTCAACGTTCATTGCTCTGAGCATACTTGTTATATAGTCGATAGCAAGTTTAACTTTTTCATGCATAAGCGCCTTATCTTCAATCAGAGTTAAATTTTCTGTAGAATATTCATTGTCATCTTCCGGAATGTCTTCAATTTCCGCCGGAGTTTCAGCCTTTTCTTCCGGAATATCTATCGGTTCTTCTTTCACTGCCGGAACTTCTTCAATTACTTCTTCAACTGGTTTTTCTTCTGGAATTTCTACCGGTTCTTCTATTGTTTCATGAACCTCTTCCGTAACTTCCTCTATAATCTCTTCAACTGTTTCTTCTGCTGGTTCTTCAATCTTTTCCGGAACTTTTTCAACTACCTTAACAGTTTTTTCCGGCTGTACGTCAGATTTTTCTTTCCTGACTTTTTCCACATATGTTGCCTTTACTCTTGCGTCCTTTGCTCCGAGTCCGAAAAGACCCTTTTTAGCCTCTTCAACCACTTCAAACTTTATTTCGTTTATATTTCTGCCGAATTTTGCGGCGGCGAGCTTTTTAGCCTCCTCAACCGTCTTTGCAGTAAAAATTTCAGTCATATTCATACCTCCATAAAGGATTTTCAATCATCATCATTATCGTTTTCGTTGTATTCTTCACCATATTTTTCTGCCATACGCTTGCGTGCTTCGTTAAGTTTATCACGGTTCTGTTTATTCATTTCCGACCGTGAAGCCTTACTCTTTCCGGAACTGTTTCCGCCGCCGTTCTGCTGACGTTCAAGTTCTGCCTGTTGTTCAAGCATTCTCTGCATGAAAGTCTTTTTTTCCGGATGTTTTTCAGCATAAATACGGGCTTTTTCCTTTTCTTTTTCGTTTATTTTTTCTGTACGTTCAGGGGTGAAATATATATTAAGTCCTAAATTTATCAGGAACGAAAAAAGTGAACTCCATATCCAGTAGAAGCCTATACCAGCCGGCAGTGCAAATGCCCATACTACCGACATTACTGGCATTAAGTACATCATAAGTGCCATACAGCCACCGCCGGACTGCATTTCCGGATTTAC
Organism: Alistipes senegalensis; assembly: GCA_023665275.1. Taxonomy (GTDB): domain Bacteria; phylum Bacillota; class Clostridia; order Oscillospirales; family Ruminococcaceae; genus Ruminococcus. Next base: position 73,832 of record JAMPEF010000001.1, read on the forward strand.
TTTCTTTTGGTGAATCTGGCTGTATATTGATTGTACCAGCTGTGCAAGTCCTGCAAGGAATGGTATACAGAAAAGTATTATTGATTCTGTATTCCATACTTCAGGGTGAAATTCCGGAATTTTTCCCAGATTTGCCCCGAAAACAGTATAGTGTGAACTGAACTCTGAAACCCTTGTCATGAAGTTTTCAGCAAGTCCACTGAATTTATCGGCTTGTTTGTCAAGCTGTTCCATGATAGTAAGTTCACTTCTCAGATTATTGAAATTACCGACATTATTTCCGGCAAGTTCCGCCGCTATATCAAATGCCGCCTGACGTATATTTTTTGATATATGCAGAATATGTGTTACAGGCTTGTATACAACATCAATTACACCGAAAAGCAGCAACATCTGTACCAGTGCCGGCATACATGAAGCCATAGGGTTTATACCCTCCTGCTGATACAGTTTCTGCTGTTCCTGCTGAAGCCTTTCCGGATTGCTTGCGTAACTTTTCCGGAGTTTTTCCATTTTCGGATTAAGTAACTGCATACGTGCGGAGTTTTTCTGTGTATGATAGTTCACCGGAAAAAGCAGAAGTTTTGTCACTACTGTAAATATAATTATTGCCATTGCATAGTTATTGCAGAGCGAATAAATCAGATACATCAGATACCCGAAAGGGATTCCGATAATGTCATAAAGTGAATTCAATTTCTAATACCTCTCAGTTTTGGTTGTCTTTATCTTCATTATGCTGATTACAGCAGTCGCATGAAGTATGGTCATATTTTTTTATGCGGAACGTAAATTTTTCCGGCACATAGTCTATGCCACCCATAGACCACGGATTACAGCGCATAAGACGCCATACGGTAAGCAGTATACCCCTGAATGCCCCGAAGCGTTCTATAGCTGTGAGGGCGTATGTACTGCACGTCGGATAATATTTACAACATGGCGGAAAAAGCGGTGATATGAACCCCCTGTAGAACTTTACAAGCAGAATAAGCAGATGTTTCATTTTTTCTTCTTTTCACCGGAAAATTTTTCATATATTTTAATTATTTCCGGCACTCCGTATTTTTCCATGTATGCGCAGTAATCCTGTGATTTCACTTCACATAGCGGACTTCTTGCGACAATTACTATATCCACACCGACGGGTAGTTTTATTTCTGCATTACGGTAAGCAAGCCGTATAAGACGTTTTGCCCTGTTGCGATGGACTGCATTTCCTATCTTCTTGCTTGCGGTTATACCGAGGCGGTTAAACGGTCTGCCATTCGGTCTCACGTATATAACCGAGTACTTACAGGTTGTAAATTTTCCCTTTTTGTAAAGGGTTAAAAAGTCTCTGTTATCATTAAGGATTTCTGTATAAAGCATAATAATAATACCTCAAAAGCGGAATTTCTGCACGCCGCCGGAAAAACAAGGGGGGTCATTAACAAAAAAGACCACAAAAAAAGATTTTTGTGGTCAGCCCCGTCAGTGAGTTAATCTTGCTCTGCCCTTAGTTCTTCTGCGAGCCAAAACCTTTCTGCCGTTCTTTGTAGCCATTCTCTTCATGAAGCCATGCTCCTTCTTTCTATGGAGCTTTTTCGGCTGATATGTTCTTTTCATATTCAGTTCCTCCTCTCTCTGAAATGTATATGAACCTCCGGAACTTCCGGCCAGTCCTGAATGCAAACACAAGCAATGCGGACAAACCGGCATTGCACCCAATTATTATATAACAAAAAAGATGACATGTCAAGCAGTTTAAGAAATTTTTTTCAGATTTTTATATATTTTTATATTTTTTAACTTTAAACATTAAAATTATTTATTATATTCTCCGAAGAAAAAATAGTAAAATTTTGATATAATATATTTTTTAAAATAATTTTTTTAAATTTTAAAAAATCACATTATTTTCATTTAATTTAAATATTTTATCCGTCATTTTGTTTAAAAATATGCTGTATTTTAACAAAAATTTTTCAATTTTTTTTGAAAAAAGCCTTGATTTTTTTTGCCATATATGGTATAATATTTACAGGAAAGAATTGCTTTTTTTATTGTTTCCTACCGGAACTGAATACAGGTCAGCCGGAGCGGAAAAATATACATGAAAACTGTATTTTTTTACGTCTTACCCGGAACAGCTCCGGAAATATCATTAATACGGAGGGAAAATATGAAATCAACGGAATCATTTGAGGAAGTCTTTGAAAATGTAAAAGAATACTGCCTTGAAAATAACAAGATTCCCGCAATTGGTCTGAATACATGGATAGCCCCCTTAAGACCTGTAAGCCTTGAGGGCACAGAGGCACGTTTTAAAATTCAAACGGCGTTTCAACGTGACCTCGTAAAAGAAACTTACGGCAAAATACTTAAAGATGCTTTAAAAGTCATTCTCGGCTATGAAGTGGAAATGATTATTGATGTTGAACCAAGAAACGCACAGGCTGTTTCTATGAATTTTTATGACCCTGAAAGCAAAAATTCTGAATTTTCAAAATATGAATATACGTTTGATACATTCGTGGAGGGTCGTTCAAATGAATTTGCAGTAGCCTGTTGTAAATCTGTGGCAAAAAACTGCGGTGAAACGCCTGTCCCTGAATATAATCCGCTGTTTATATATGGTGCTTCAGGTATGGGAAAAACTCACCTTATAACCGCAATTTTAAATGCAGTCCGTGAAAAACACCCTGAATTTAAAATAATCTACATGACCAGTGAAAATTTTGGAAATGAATTTGTAAAGGCACTTACCGCCAAACGTATGGCGGATTTTCATGAAAAATACCGCTCAACTGACTTATTTATTATTGAAGATATACAGTTCTTTATCGGAAAAGAACGAATGCAGGAAGAACTCTTTCATACATTCCATAAACTGCATCAGGAGTGCAAGCAGATTATAATGACATCTGATAAAGCACCGAAAGAACTGCAAAATCTTGATATACGTCTTTTGACAAGACTTGAAGGCGGTCTTATAGCTGACGTTTCCGCACCTGACTATGAAACAAGACTCGCTATAATCAACAGAAAATCAGAACTGCTTGACCTTAAACTTTCCATAGAAGTGGCGGAATTTATAGCAAACCGTCTGAAATCCAACATAAGACAACTGGAAGGCGCTGTTATGCGCCTGAAAGCACTGAATCACTTCTCCGGAAGTCCCATAACCATATCAATGGCACAGGGAGTTATTCGGGACGTTCTAACAAATGAACAGCCAACACCAATAACGGTTGAAAAGATAATTACGGAAGTTTCAGGGGTTTACGGCGTATCTCCGGACGATTTGCGCTCAAATAAGCGTGCGTCGCAAGTTTCAATAGCAAGAAAAGTGGCTATATATATAATCCGTGCGATAACACAAATGCCACTTGCCGCCATAGGTGAGGAATTTGGCGGAAGAGACCACTCAACTATTGTATATTCCATAACAAGCATTACCGAATCTATGAAAAAAGACCCTAATCTTAATAATCTTGTGACAAATATAATCAATAACATAAAAGAAAAAAGTAAACTATAGTTCGAAATATGAACACTGAAATCCTGCAAGGAAAATTTTTCACCGGAAAACAATGCATTTATTTTAATAATATAGCAAATAATATAATATCTAATATAATATTTAGTGCTTAAACTTTTATTTAAGATATATCTTAATCTTATTTTTTAAATAATATCTTTTATAAGGTTTGTGCAAATTTACCAAATGGCATTTTTGGCAAAATCGAAAATTTCTGTTAACCATATGCAACATTTTGTAAATAAATTGTAAATAATTATAATTTTTATTTAAGTTACAAAAAATTAATACGAATTTTTTTTGTGTACTTTTACTAAAAATTTTTGATGTTTTTATAAAAATAACCTGTTTTTACAAGCTTGTGTAAATCTGAATAACGATTTATGCAAAAGAAAATACATAATTTTTATAGATTTATTTTTAACTATTAAACAGATATATTTTATATATTTAATATTTTTTAGGCTTAAAACAGAAATAAATCAGCAGTAATAAGTTTTAATTAATTATTTTTTGTTTATATTTATGAATTGGATATAATTTTTAATATTTAAAAAACTTGGGTATACAATTTGACGGAAAAAATCAGCATTGGCTTCCGGAAAAAATGAAAGTTTGTTCTTAAATTTCTTTAAGAAGTTCCCATCTGGAGTGAAAAAAGTGTGAATTTGGCTTTTTTTAAAAAATATTGCTATTTTCAATAAAAAATATAACATAACTGTATTTTCCGACAGAAACCGAGAATTTCAAGCAGATTTTAAAATTCTCAGTAAATATAATAACTCTCAAATTTCCTTTAAAACTGGCATTTATTCAAGATAAATTCATATAAATATACAACAGTCTATTTATTAATAAATTATTAATTGCCGGCTTTACTCTACAGAAAAACCACAAAATTTTCTGAAAGTTCAAAAAACTTAAATAAAAAGTTTTAATTTATTTTTTTGAAATCCAGTTTTTGAAGTAAAAAAATTACAATTTTATGGAAATCCTAAAAAATTTACCTTGATTTTTTAGCTGTTTACATGGAAAAAATAATTTATTAAAACTTTAATTTAAGTAAATAATTTTCCAATTGTTAACCATAGTTAACATATGAACAAATTATTAAGGGTTCAGATGAACCGATTTGGAATTGTTATTTATTTTAATTTTTATTTTTTATGACTTTATTATTAAATTTTTATTTATTTTTAGTTAATTTATAAAAAATATAAATAAATTATCCCATTAAAAATCACTAAATATAGCTACAAAAAATAAGTAAATAAATATAACTTTCTTTTTATGATGATTTAGTGTTTAAATTGTGAAATTATCAATTATGAACTAAATATGTATTTTTTATGAACAATTGCCGTAACGAAAAATAGCCAAAAAATCGATATCAACTACCTCTTAAATGCCGTTTTTGTGTAATAAATCACGAAAAAACGTTACATGGCAATATGCACAAACAACTTTTGTGAAAATTAAATTTTAGGCTTAATATAGCGGTTTTTTAAGATACAATATTTTTAAAGAGTACTTTTGTTCTCTGAAAAACGTTGTTTTATAACGATTTTCGGCATAAACGAATATTCTTTAAAATTTTTAATATTTAAAAAATACCGTTCATAATTTAGACATAATCAGAATATACGTTCTGTTTTGGTCGGAAAAAGATAAAAAATTCATGTTATCCCTCGCCTGTTTTTGCCTAAATATAGGTAAAATCAGGTAGACATTGAACGAAATAACAATATACCAAAAGTTTTCAACAAAAAGAACGTAAGTTCTCAAAATTTTGTTAGATTAATGTTTGCTTTTTGATTTTCACAGTTCCAACACAAAACATGTTTCACTATCAACAGTTTATCAACATTAATTTTGTTGAATTATCTATACAAAATATAGCCGTAAAACAAAACTTTCAACTTTTTATTCTCACTTAATTAAGAGTACTAATTTATTATTTATTTATTATTTACGCGCCGCTAAAAAAATTCTGAAAAACAAAAAATTTGCAATTCTTGATTTTCAGAATCAAAAAATCAAAAAAAAATTATTATCAATTGTTACCAAATTATGAATACAGGAGGAATTTTCAAAATGAAATTCATTTGTAACAAATCAGAACTTTGTGAAGCTATCAGCAATGTTTCAAGAGCTGTATCTCCAAAGTCAGCTATTCCAGCACTTGAAGGAATTAAAGTCAAAGTTTCACCAAACGAAATTGAACTTATAGGATATAATCTTGAAATGGGTATCCGTACGGCTATTAATTCCATAACAGAAGATTCAGGAGAGTTTGTCGTAAGTGCAAGACTATTCAATGAATTTACAAAACGTATGTCAGGTGACGAAATTAATTTTGAGGTTAATGAAAATCTTGTAATCAATATTTCATGCAGTTCTACAGAATGTAGTTTTTCTGCAATGTCAGCAGAAGAATATCCGGACTTACCAGCAGTAGATTCTGAAAATACTTTCACTGTAAAAAATTCAGTTCTGAAATCCATGATTAATCAGACAAGTTATGCGGCATCTCTTAATGAAAGCAAACCAATTCTTACAGGCGAATTATTCGACATTGCAGATGAAAAATTCAATATGGTTGCAATTGATGGTTTCAGACTTGCAATAAGAAGTGAAACTATAAATAATTCCGGAAAATATCAGTTTGTAGTTCCTAAAAAAGCTCTGCTTGAATTATCTTCCCTTATAAAAGATGACAGTGACTGCATTATTCATACAAACGAAAGACACATAATATTTGAAACAGGAAATGTATTCATAATTTCAAGACTTTTAGAAGGAACTTTCCATAAATATAAATTAAGTATACCTGCCGACCACAAAACAGAAATTATTATCAGTAAACGTGAATTTCTTACAGGTCTGGAAAGATGTTCACTGATTATTGATGAAAAAAATAAAACTCCCATTCACTGTGAGGCTGGTAAAGGTTTCGTAAATCTTAACTGCAAAACCGGAATAGGAAAAATAAGCGATTCAATAAAAGCTGACATTACAGGTGAAAATGTTATTATCGGATTTAACCATAAACTTATGGCTGATGCTGTACGTGCAGCTGATGGTGATAAAATCCGCATACTTTTTAATGGCTCAAAAAAAGTTATAGAAATTCTTCCGCTTGAAAGTGAAAGCTTTATATTTCTCGTTATGCCCATAAACCTCAAGAATTATTAATCTGTTCTTCCAAAACAAGCAGAATACTAGATACAGAAGTAATAATGAAAAATACGGTATTCTGCTTGCTTTTTACTGAATTTTATGATATAATTTATTTATGGCTTTAAAAAGCTGTGAATCATAAAAAATCGTTTTTAAAGACGTGAAAGGTTAATATAATGGCAGAAAAAATCAAAATAAAAACTGAATTTATCAAGCTGGAAGCATTAATGAAATATGCATCACTTGTAAATTCAGGTGGTGAGGCTAAAATGCTTATTCAGGATGGACAGGTTTCCGTAAATGATGAAGTATGCACTATGCGAGGTAAAAAAATACGTTCCGGAGATAAAGTCTCTTTCAATAAAAAAGAGGTAGTTGTGGAGTGATTATCACTTACGCTGGAATTGAAGGTTTCCGGAATCTTTCCAGAATAGAAATAAATCCCGACCCGAAATATAATATTATCTCCGGACTAAATGCACAGGGAAAAACCAATCTTCTTGAGGCTTTATGGATTATGTCAGGTTGTAAAAGTTTCAGGTCTTCCCGTGAAAAAGATTATATTTCACTCTACGGAAATAAAATGATTGCTGAAATCAGTATTCTTGACAATATCCGTGAACACAAAATACGTACTGAAATTTCACGTGGAAACAACATAAAAAACATAACTCTTAACGGCGTGAAACAAAAAGGTTCTAAATCTCTTTTTGATGTCTTCCGGTGCATTGCATTCATACCCGATGATGTGGATATCATTAAAGGTTCGCCCGAAAAAAGAAGAAATTTCATAGATATGGCGTCTTCTCAGTTAAACCCATCATCTGTTCTGCACCTTAACCGCCATAACAGAATTATAAATCAGCGCAATGCTCTGCTGAAAGAAATCATGAATGGCAGTACAAAACCCGATATTCTCAGAACTATAGACAGACAAACCGCCGAAGAAGGTGCTTTTATTTCTTATATGCGTCATGATTACGTCGAAAGAATAAACCATATATGTGGTGATTTATATCGTACTCTTTCCGGTGGAAATGAAAATCTTGAACTTGAATATAAATCAAACGTCTATAAGCCAGAAAACTTTAAAAAGCCTTTAAATTCTGAATCCGCTGAAATTTATTTCAGAAAATTACAGGAAACTTCAAGTTATGACATCAAAACAGGTACTACACATATGGGCGTAAACCGTGACGAAATTCTGATAAAAATAAATGGTCTGAGTGCAAAAGAATACGCATCACAAGGACAGATAAAAAGCACTGCACTTGTAATGAAACTTGCACAGGCGGAAATTTTCATGGAAAAATCAGACGATTCACCGGTCATTTTCCTTGATGACGTCATGGGTGAACTCGACGAAAAAAGACAGAAATTTATTTTTGATATTATCCGTAATATGCAGGTTTTTATTACCACGTGTAACGAAAGTTCATTACTTCCGGAAATAAAAGGAAAAATTTTTCATATACACGACGGAAAACTTACCGAAGAATAATTTATAATATCCTAAAACCCTCAGGAGAACGACAGAGGCTTTCTATGCGTTTCCGTTGAATTAGTAGTATAGTTTGACCTTGAAAGCACACAACGTCGAATACGGGCACTACAGAACGTTTTGAAAGACATTGTGTTTTTAAAAATAAATTTCGGGAGGCTGAAAAATGTATCTTCACATAGGGAATAATTATTCCGTGAATCCTTATGATGTTGTCGGGATATTTGACATAGAAAACACTACAACAGGTAAATTTACAAAGAAATTTCTTGAACGTGCTGAAAAAAATCACTTGTGCATATATGCGACTTACGAAATGCCAAAAAGTTTCATTGTAACCGTAAAAAACGGTATGGAAAAAGTCTATATTTCACAATTATCAGCGTATACCCTGAAAAAACGTCTGAATGGGTAAATTATAAACAGAAAAATATGACAGAAACTTTCTTGACGGAATCGGTTAATTTTGAAAATCGGAGGTAAATTCATGAGTATACAAAACAACAATTACGACGAAAACGACATACAAGTTTTAGAGGGTCTGGAAGCTGTAAGAAAACGTCCGGCAATGTATATAGGCTCTACCGGTGAGGGTGGTTTACATCACCTTGTATATGAAATTGTCGACAACTCAATTGACGAATCTTTAGCCGGTTTCTGCACGGAAATAAACGTTGAACTGCTTAAAGGTGACGTAATCCGTGTGTCAGATAACGGGCGTGGTATTCCTACAGGTATTCACCAGAAAGAAGGCATTTCAGCGGCAACGGTAGTGTATACGGTACTTCATGCAGGCGGAAAATTCGGCGGTGGTGGCTATAAAGTTTCCGGCGGACTTCATGGTGTAGGTGCATCAGCTGTAAATGCTCTTTCAGAATGGCTTGAATTAACTGTCTATGATGGTAAAAATATATGGTTTCAGAAATTTGAAAGGGGAAATTATTCCGAACCTATAAAAATTATCGGAAAAACTGAAAAAACCGGAACTACTGTAATGTTTAAAGCTGACAATGAAATTTTTGAAACTACAGTATATAACCGTGAAACACTCCTGAAAAGATTACGTGAACAGGCTTTCTTGAACGCAGGTTTAAAAATTAATTTCACGGATTCACGACATGAAAATATATTTTCAGAAACAATGCATTACGAGGGCGGAATAAAACAATTTGTTGAACATATCCACAAGGTCAGAGGACTTGAAAGCCTTTCCGGAAACGTTATTTATTTTTCCGGAAATTACGGAGATATGACTGCTGAAATAGCGTTCCAGTACAATGACGGCTACAATGAATTAATCTTATCTTTTGCGAATAATATTCATACAAAAGACGGTGGCTCACATGAAACCGGTTTCAAAAATGCACTGACAAAAGTTGTAAATGAATACGGAAGAAAAATGGGTCTTCTGAAAGAAAAGGAAAAACTCGGCGGTGATGATATCCGTGAGGGACTGACTGCAATTATTTCTGTAAAATTAACTGAATGTGAATTTGAATCACAGACAAAAGTGCGTTTAGGAAATCCTGAAGTAAAGCCATTTATAGAAAAATTAGTACAGGAAAAATTAATGAATTTCCTTGAAGAAAATCCGGAAATTGCCAAAATGATTTTTGAAAAAAGTCTCTCTGCACTGAAAGCCCGTGAGGCTGCACGTCGTGCAAGAGAAGCCGAAAGAAATAAAAACGCTTTCGGAAAAACTGCAATGCCTGAAAAATTAGCGGACTGTTCAGAACGTGACAACCGTTATACAGAAATCTATATTGTTGAGGGAGATTCCGCCGGAGGTTCAGCAAAACAGGGACGTGACAGACGTTATCAGGCTATACTTTCATTGTGGGGAAAAATGCTTAACGTCGAAAAAGCAAGAATTGATAAAATTTACGGAAATGATAAATTATCGCCGGTAGTTTCCGCACTTGGAACGGGTATCGGTGAGGATTTCAACATTGAAAAGTTACGTTACGGAAAAGTTATCATCATGGCTGATGCCGACGTTGACGGAATGCACATAAGGGCATTGTTATTGACGTTCTTTTTCCGCTATATGCGACCATTAATCACAAACGGAAATATTTATATAGCACAGCCTCCGCTTTTCAGGGTTGAAAGAAATAAACAGATTCGCTATGCATTTTCCGACGAAGAAAGAGACCAGTTTATAAAAGAACTTTCGGAAGACGGAAAATACAAGGTTGATATTCAAAGATACAAGGGTTTAGGTGAAATGAATCCAGAACAGTTATGGGAAACTACAATGAATCCGGAAACACGTACAATAGTTAAAATTTCCATGGAAGATGCTTTAAAAGCTGACGAAATTTTTACCGTTCTTATGGGAGATAAAGTTGATTTAAGACGTAAATTTATAGAAGAAAATGCAAAATTTGTACAGGATTTGGATATATGACAGATAAATATTTATTTGAAAAAAATTATTCAGTTCCATTTGAAATTTTCCGTGATGGATATATTGAGTTTCAGAAAAAATTTGTATTTCCACAAGCAAACGTAACAGCGATTGCATTTCTGATTTTAGCAGGAGTTTTCATATTCGCCGTAATTGACGATAATTCACAGTATTTTGCATATTTACTTATATTTGCAAGTCTTGCAATGGCTGTACGACAATGGTATAATCCACGTAAATTACGGGCAAATTTATTTGAAAGTTTTCATGAAACTGAAAATTCAGTATATAAAATTTCCGTCACTGAAAATTATGTTGACATTGCAACAGTTTCAACCGGTGAAAATTTCGAAAATGAAGAGGAAGACTTACCGGAAAAAAGCCGTATTCCTGTTGACGAAAATTTTTCAGTACTGGAATATGATAAATATTTTCTTATTTTTTCCGGAAAAATTATATTTTATATTATTCCGAAAGAAAATTTTTCTGAAAACGAAACCGGAATTTTAAGAAATCTAAAATAATTTTACAGGAGGTAACAAATTTTGCTTTATAATGATAATTCAAAAGTAATCAATACGGAAATATGCGACGAAATGCAAAATTCTGTATTGAATTATGCAATGTCGGTAATTGTTTCAAGAGCGTTGCCAGACGTCAGGGATGGTTTGAAACCGGTACACAGAAGAATTTTATATACACTCCACGAAAACGGACTTACACCAGATAAGGCATACAGAAAATGCGCCGATACAGTCGGTGCGGTATTGGGTCGCTATCACCCACACGGTGATACTTCTGTTTACGATGCACTTGTAAGACTTGCACAGGATTTCTCAATGCGCTATCCGCTTGTCGACGGTCACGGAAATTTCGGCTCTATTGATGGCGACGGTGCGGCAGCTTACCGTTATACAGAAGCAAAAATGTCCAAAATAACGCTTGATATGCTAACTGACATAAATAAAGATACTGTAGATTTTGTATCAAATTATGACGACAGATTAAAAGAACCCGAAGTTTTACCATCACGTTTTCCGAATCTGCTGGTCAACGGTTCTGTAGGAATTGCCGTCGGTATGGCGACAAATATTCCACCACATAATTTAGGTGAGATTATTGACGGTCTTAAATTTTTAATTTATAATCCGGAATGTTCACTAGACGAACTAATGGAATTTATCAAAGCGCCTGACTTCCCGACAGGTGGTATCATCATGGGAAAAGCCGGAATCCGTGCAGCATATGCTACAGGTCGTGGAAAAATAATTCTCCGTTCACGTACACATTTTGAAGAAATCAAAGGCAGAAACTGCATTATTATTGATGAAATTCCGTTCATGCTAAGAAAAGAAAGACTCCTTAAAAGCATAAATCAGCTTGTAAGGGACAAGAAAATAGAAGGTCTTTATGATTTGCGTGACGAATCCGACAAGGACGGAATGCGTGTTGTTATTGAACTCAAAAAAGATGCAGTACCGGAAATTGTTTTAAATAAACTGTTTGCATTGACTCAGTTGCAGGATACAGTCGGAATTATTATGCTTGCCCTTGTCAACGGCGAACCAAAAATTTTAACGCTCAAAGAAATGTTGCAGAATTATCTTGAATTTCAGGTTGAAGTAATTCAGAGACGTACAAGATTTGATTTGAAAAAAGCTCTTGAAAGGTCACATATTTTACAGGGTTTTGTGCTTGCTTCCGACCATATAGATGAAGTAATTGAAATTCTCAAGAAAAGCGGTAATATTTCAGAAGGCAAGAAAAATATCATTGAAAGATTCAAAGATGTTGATATTTCGGCACTTCTTGACCATGAAAAATATGATTTCACAGGGCTACACGTTGAAAATCAAACAGGACTTTCCGACAGTCAGGCGGAAGCTATTGTACAGATGAAATTAGGCGCTCTTACCGGTCTTGAAAGACAGAAAATTACTGACGAACTTTACGGATTACTTACTAAAATTTCAGATTTTGAAGACATCTTAAACGATATAAACAGAGTATATGAAATTATTATAAATGACCTTGATAATATCAGAAAAAAATTCAATGATAAGAGGCGTACAGATGTTGAATCGGTCAGCGGTGAAGTCGATATTGAAGACTTAATTCCGCATGAAGATTGTGTTGTTACGCTCACAAATAACGGATATATCAAGAGAATGCCCGTCGCCGAATACAAAACACAGAAACGTGGTGGACGTGGTATTACAGGCATGAAACAGCGTGAAGAAGATTTCGTTGAAGAAATGTTTGTATGCGGAAGTCATGACAATATTTTATTTATTTCAAATTTCGGAATTATGTATAAATTAAAATGTTATGAAGTTCCGGATGGTACAAAGGCATCACGTGGATTTAATTTAATAAATCTGCTTTCACTTGAATCTGGTGAAAAAATTACGGCAATGATAAAAACAACTGATTTCAGTGAATATAAATTCATAACAATTGTTACAAGAAACGGCAAAATCAAGCGTACAAATCTTTCACTTTACAGAAACGTTAGTAAACGTGGATTACGTGCAATAGGTCTTGACGATGGCGATGAAATAGCAGGTGTACGCCTTACCGACGGCAATGCACAGATTTTTGTTGCAACACACGATGGTATGCTTATACGCATTGAAGAATCAAAAGGACGCTCTATGTCACGTACAGCGCACGGCGTGAAAGTAATTAAATTGCGTAAGGGTGATTACGTTGTAGGCATTGCCCGTATGCGTGAGGGTGCATCTCTGCTGACTGTAACGGAAAACGGTTACGGTAAACGTACAGAAATTTCAAATTATCGCATTCAGAACAGAGGTGGTTATGGTCTGAAAAATTACCGTGTTGACGAAATCCGTGGACATGTATGCGGAATAAAAATCGTCGACGAAACGGACGATATTATTATGGTTTCAAGCGACGGAATTATTATCAGGATTCTTGCAAGCGATATAAGAATTATGGGTCAGTATGCAAAGGGAGTCCGTGTGATGAGAGTACGTGATGGCGCAAAAGTTGTAGCTTTCACCCGTGCCGAACATGACGAAAATGTAGAAACTGAAAAGGTTGAACAGAATGAAATTACTGAAAATGAAGAATAATTTTCTGAAATTATTTCTTGTTTTATCTGCCGGATATATTTTTGTGGAAAATAGATTCATGCTGAAAACACGACATGAATTTTCCGTAAAAAATAAAAAAAATGATATAAAGATTGCACATATTTCAGACGTGCATAAAAGCAGATTCGGGGAGAATAATTCCCGAATCTGTCGCATTTTAGAGCGTGAAAAATCTGACATTATTTTCATTACCGGAGACCTTGTTTCACGGACAGAAAATAATTTTTCAGGAATAAAAATCTTCCTTGAAAATTTAAATAAAATTGCTCCGGTATTTTTGATTTACGGAAATCATGAACAATCTTTACCTGAAAATTTCCGGAATGAATTTATTGAAATTATAAAAAATTCCGGCGGAATTTTACTTGAAAACAAATCCGTTAATTTAAAAATAAATGGCAGAAATTTAAATATATACGGTCTGAAAGAAAATTATAAAGTCTATAAAAATTGTGAAACTTACAGAAATCTTGAAAAAATAACGCCGACAATTCTTAAAAATCTTTTAGGGAAATCACCGGAAAATAAAACAACAATTCTGCTTGCACATAATCCTCTTTTTGCGGAGGCTTATGCAGAATGGGGTGCAGATTATACTTTTTCCGGACATATTCACGGCGGACTTATAAGAATTTTAGGCAAGGGGATTTTATCACCAGAAAGAAAACTATTTCCGGAATATTCAAAAGGAATTTATAAAATAGGGAAAATGAAATTATGCGTTTCCGGTGGACTGGGAAAATTCAGAGTTTTCAATCCACCTGAAATTGTATTTTACAGAATATAATTTACATAAATTCTATAAAAAAATCGCAAAAATAATTAATAAAACTCCGCCAGCCCACGAAAAATCATATTTAAATTCAGATAATTTTTTTCCGGTAAAATTTCCTGAATTTATTGAAACAATTCCGGCAATAAATGTAAATACAAAAGCTGGAAAAGGTTTTATTCCGGCAAAACCGCTGCTTATTCCCGTTGCCGCCGAATCAAGCGAACTTGCAAGCGCAAGGGCAGCGGCTTCCGTCGCTGAAAGAATTTTTGAATTATCAAAATCCGCCGTTGTTTCATCAAGATATAATTTCATTACAATTCCATATTTTCCGGAACGGACAGAAAGTTCACCCTTTTCGGAAATATGATTTGTAATGCTTTTTAGAATGCTCCTGAAAATTGTCATTATACCGATTAAAATTATTATAATTTTTCCGGAAATACTGCATACTTCCGGTGGCAGAAATCCGGATATAAAGTCCGAAAATTTCAGCGATATTCCGAGCGTTGCGGCACTTATGAAACTTATTACTGACATAGAAAAAAATGGTATTTTTATACCACTGTTACAGTAAGTCACTGCCACAAGGTATGTATCTAAACTTACAATTATTGCAAGAAAAATTTCAGCGTACAATTTCATCACCTCCGGTATATAATATGCATAAAGTTACTGAGACGTCAAAAAAATAAAACGAGGTAATCTATTATGTACGAACTTATAAATAATAAATACATTAAAATAAAAGAATATAAAGGTCAGCGTGTTGTGACCTTTAAGGATATTGATACCGTCCACGAGAGACCCGACGGAACGGCAAAAAGAAATTTTAACGAACATAAACAGTATTTTATAGAGGGACTGGATTACTTCAAAGTTAAGGTTTCAGAGGTCAGTACGAATTTCGTGCCGACCTCCACAAAAGGCTATAATCCACATGCTGACATAATTCTGCTTACTGAATCCGGCTACCTAATGATTGTAAAATCTTTTACTGACGACCTTGCGTGGAGCGTCCAAAGAATGTTAGTCAATGCTTACTTTCGTTCACAGCAGAAGCAGTCAACGGAAAAGTAATCTGGTATAACAAAAATCGATATTATCGAAGGTATAAAATACTTCTGTGAACAGCATACTAAAAATTATTTGTATATTAATAGGAAAATCGACAATCTCATTGAAGAGAATCGCAGGCTTAGAGAAGAAAATATAAAGTATAAACTGATACTACAGAAATTCTATGAAAAATTTTTGTGAAAACTGCGCATGATATAGTACTATATTTTTGTGCGTTGTGACCGTGGAATTTTACCGGAAAATATGTTATAATTAATACATAAAGTTCAAGGGAGGCTCTGAAATGTACAATGTAAATGATGTCGTTGTTTACGGCTCTAATGGTGTATGCACGGTAATATCTGTTGAAGAACGTGATTTCAGCGGTGAAAGTGTAGAATATTATGTTCTCCGTCCTGTAAATAATTCTAAAAATACTTTCTATGTACCAGTATCAAATACTTTCCTTACCGGAAAAATGCACCATATTTGCACAAAAAAGCAAATAAAAAATCTTATTGAAGTGATGTCTGATGAATGTTGTATATGGATTGACAATGAATTACGGCGCAAGGAAGAATACCGCAAAATTATTGACATTGGTGACCGTCTGCAACTGGTTAGACTGATAAAAACTCTTTATATCAAAAGCAGTGAATTAAAAGGACAGCATAAAAAATTACATTCCGCCGACGAAAAGTTTTTCAGGGAGGCTGAAAATATTCTGTATGAAGAATTTGCATATTCCCTTGGAATCCCCCGTGATTCAGTCGTTGAATATATAAAGAATCATATATAATAATTTTTCCCGTTTTTTCAGAAACGGGAAATTTTTGTTATTAAATTTTAAAAATTAATATATATTTTACAATATTATTTTTTTAAATTATATTGACTTTTATAAAAAGTTATTATATAATAAATATAAAGAGGAGGTGTTCTTATGTATACTAAATCTAAAATAATGTTAGGATGCGTCGTTTTAGCTGGAGTAATCTGTACATCATCTTTTTTATCGTATGCTCAAAATGACGATACAGCAGTTACCGGAACAGCGGCTGAAAATCCTGATTATGAAGAGATGTTAGCTCCTTATGAAAACGTTTTCAATGAATTTAACAATTCACATGGTACAAATTATGGATTCATGACGGACGAACAGTTGGAAAGGTTCGGAAAATCACGTGAAGAGTACCAGAAGGAAATGGTTGAAGAATACGCAAGTATGACCCCAGAAGAATTTGAACAATTTTTAGATGAGACGTATTCAGAAGACCAGAAATTCTTGTCGGAAATGGAGGCATATTCCAAAGAACAGAAATTATCTCCGGAAAATCTGCCGTACTACCAGAAAGAAGAATCTGAAATTGAAAAGGAGACAATATGCGTTTCAATTAAAGATAATTCTTATGGTGTTCACTATCTCAAAGACTAAAAATAATAATGGAGGTTTGATGAGTGAAAAAGAATAAGTTTATTGCTGTATTACTTGCAGCCACAATGTCAATTCCAACAGCTACTTCATATCTTGCTGTAGCTGCTGAAGACCCATTAAGCAATTATGCAGAAATTGTATCAGAATTCAATAAAGAATATGGTACTTCCTATCAAATTGCTACACCTGAACAGCTTGAAAGGATAGGAGAAAGCACTGAAGAAATAGTGGATTTATTCAATGAAATGAATGAAGAAGAGTTTTGGAATTATCTTTATGATGCATATTCTATGGATTTAGCAGACGATTCAGATGAAACCTCAATTTCATTTAATGAAATGAATTCTGCAAATATTGAATTTTCTTTAAATTCTATAAACCCTTCAGTTGATACACAAGCTACCTATACAGGAACACAGCATTTTTATTATCGTGGTTCTGATGCACAAAGTTTATATATAACAGCAACGTGGTCATATGGTGACGGATATTATCGCTATAGTCCTTATTTACAAGGTAGTGGTTATACAAAAACAGAAGGTAGTTATCCATATTATGCTGCATACAATTTAAGTGCTACAACCCAGAATGCTTCTCGAGAAATGGCTTGTTCGTTTACTTGTGATAAATATATTGGTAACGGAATAACAGATATAACTGTTTACACAGTCAATGTAACTTTTACTGCTGGCGGCGGCGACGTTTGGCGTGCTGTTAGTATATAAATCTATAAAATATGATGCGGAATTATTAATTTTAATTCCGCATTTTTGATTATGAATCACAAATCATATTCACTGTTCTTTCGAATAGTGAATTTTTTTTGTAAATTCATATTGCATTTGCTCTCTTTTTGTGGTATGATATATGTTAAGAATGCCATAAGGCAAATTTTTATGTTAGGAGTAATTACCATGCCAAAAAGACAGGATATTAACAAAATCATGATTATCGGTTCAGGACCTATAATCATCGGTCAGGCGTGTGAATTTGACTATTCAGGCACACAGGCTTGCAAGGCTTTAAAAAATCTCGGCTATGAAATAGTCCTCGTAAATTCAAACCCTGCTACCATTATGACAGACCCCGACGTTGCCGACATAACCTATATTGAACCTCTCAACGTCGCAAGGCTTACACAGATTATCGACAAGGAACGTCCTGACGCCCTGCTCCCGAATTTAGGCGGACAGTCCGGACTTAATCTCTGCTCCGAACTCGATAAAGCAGGCGTCCTGAAACAGTATGGCGTACAAGTTATCGGCGTTCAGGTTGATGCTATTGAACGTGGTGAAGACCGCATAGAATTTAAGCATACTATGGATAAACTCGGTATCGAAATGGCACGCAGTGAGGTTGCCTATTCCGTTGAAGAGGCTGTAAAAATCGCTGAAACTCTCAAATATCCGGTTGTACTCCGTCCGGCATACACTATGGGTGGTGCTGGTGGCGGTATGGTCTATAACGTCGACGAACTGAAAGTAGTTTGTGCAAGAGGATTACAGGCATCACTAGTGGGACAGGTTCTCGTTGAAGAATGCGTCAGCGGTTGGGAAGAACTGGAATTAGAAGTTGTCCGTGATGCTGAAAACAATATAATAACAGTATGTTTCATTGAAAATATTGACCCCATCGGTGTGCATACCGGAGATTCTTTCTGTTCTGCACCTATGCTGACTATACCGGAAGATGTTCAGAAAGAACTTGAAAAACAGGCTTACAGCATTGTTGAATCAATTGAAGTTATCGGCGGTTGTAACTGTCAGTTTGCAAGAGACCCCGAAACCGGAAGAATTATTGTCATTGAAATTAATCCACGTACTTCCCGTTCATCTGCACTTGCCTCAAAGGCAACCGGTTTCCCGATTGCACTTGTATCGGCTATGCTTGCATGCGGACTTACTTTAAAAGACATTCCATGCGGAAAATACGGCACACTTGACCAGTACAAACCCGACGGCGATTATATTGTTATTAAATTTGCACGCTGGGCATTTGAGAAATTCAAGGGTGCAGAGGATAAATTAGGCACTCAGATGCGTGCTGTAGGCGAAGTGATGAGTATCGGCAAGACTTATAAAGAGGCTTTCCAGAAAGCTATCAGAAGTCTTGAAACCGGTCGTTATGGTCTTGGTTTTGCAAAGGATTTCAATTCAAAATCCAAAGAAGAATTACTTTACATGCTCCGTTATCCGACAAGTGAAAGACAGTTCATTATTTACGAGGCACTCCGTAAAGGTGCGACAGTCAATGAAATTTTTGAATTAACCAAAATAAAGCATTATTTCCTTGAGCAGATGCTTGAACTTGTTCAGGAAGAAGAAAATCTCCTTGAATTAAAGGGTAATGTTCCGGAAAAAGACGTACTCAAACAGGCTAAATTAGACGGTTTTTCAGACAGATATTTAAGTACACTTCTTGAAGTCACAGAAGAGGAAATACGCAACGCACGCCTTGAATATGGTATTAAAGAAGCATGGGAAGGCGTTCACGTAAGCGGTACACAAAATGCAGCTTATTACTATTCAACATATCATCTTGAAAAGGACGAAAGCTCCACAAGCGATAAGCCTAAAATTATGATTCTCGGAGGAGGTCCTAACAGAATCGGTCAGGGTATTGAATTTGACTACTGTTGTGTTCATGCGGCACTTGCACTTAAAAAACTTGGTTTTGAATCGATTATTGTAAACTGTAACCCTGAAACTGTTTCCACGGATTATGACACTTCCGACAAACTCTATTTTGAACCGCTTACTCTTGAGGACGTTTTAAGTATTCACGAAAAGGAAAAGCCACTTGGCGTAATTGCACAGTTCGGCGGACAAACTCCGCTTAATCTTGCCAATGATTTAAAGAAATACGGCGTTAAAATTCTTGGAACTACTCCGGAAACTATAGACCTTGCTGAAGACCGTGACCATTTCCGTGCAATGATGGATAAATTAGGCATTCCTATGCCGGAAGCCGGAATGGCTGTAACAGTCGGAGAAGCTCTTGAAATAGCTAATAAAATAGGCTATCCGGTAATGGTTCGCCCGTCGTATGTTCTTGGCGGACGTGGTATGGAAATTGTCCACGACGACGAAATGATGAAAGTCTATATGGCTAACGCAATAGGCGTTACTCCCGACAGACCGATTTTAATTGACCGTTTCCTGCACCATGCTACAGAATGTGAAGCAGACGCTATTTCCGACGGTACAAATTGTTTCGTTCCCGCCGTAATGGAACATATAGAACTTGCCGGCGTTCATTCCGGCGACTCTGCTTGTATACTTCCGGCAAAGAATTTAACCGAAAAGCAGATTGAAACTATCAAGGATTATACTCGTAAAATAGCCGTTGAAATGAATGTATGCGGTCTTATGAATATGCAGTATGCCATTGAAGACGATACAGTTTACGTCCTTGAGGCTAACCCTCGTGCTTCACGTACAGTACCGCTTGTATCTAAAGTTTGCAGTATAAATATGGTTCAGATTGCAACTGAAATTATCACATCTGAACTCACCGGCAAATCCTCACCTGTACCGTCTCTTAAAGACAAGACTATAACACATTATGGCGTTAAAGAGGCTGTATTCCCGTTCAATATGTTCCAAGAAGTAGACCCCGTTTTAGGACCGGAAATGCGTTCTACAGGCGAAGTATTAGGTATATCAAATTCTTTCGGTGAGGCTTATTACAAGGCTCAAGAGGCTACGCAGACAAGGCTTCCGGAAGACGGAACTGTACTTCTTAGTGTGTGCGACCGTGACAAACCGGAACTTATCGAAATTGCACAGGCATTCAATGAATTAGGTTTCCGCATAATTGCTACCGGAAGCAGCTATAAAATGATTAAAGAGGCAGGTATTCCGTGCGAAAAAATCTTTAAGATTTACGAAGGTAGACCGAATATCGCTGACGAGATAGCAAACGGTGAAATCCAGCTTATTATCAATACTCCGGCAGGCAAGACAAGCGCTCACGACGACAGCTATATAAGAAAAGCCGCTATAAAACACCGCATTCCCTACATGACGACTATGGCTGCTGCAAAGGCTTCCGCCGAGGGCATAAAGGCTATAAAACACGACAAGCATTTCAATGTAAAATCCTTACAGGCACATCATGCAGACATTAAATAAATTCTGAAATTAAAATTTCCTGTTATTTCCTGAAAAAATAACAGGGAATTTTTTTAAGCAAAAAAGTTATATAAGGCAAAAAAAACCATAAAAAAACAAAAATTCAGGGCATAAACGGGATTTTTCAGTAAACAATAAACTTACACTGCCGAAATAGCAGTGATTTGATGTAAAGGACTGATTTTGTTTGAAAAAGACTTTATTTACCTGTACTGTAATGCTTACGTGCATGGCTTTTGTTTCGTGCGGAAACAACGATAATATGGATTCTTCCATTGATAATGAAACGTATGTCACGGAATACACTACCAGACAAAAACATACAGACGATGACCGCTATTATGATGATGAACACTATGAAACTGATGACAACGGTAATGTTGATACGAAAGGGAGTTCTGATTCCGTTAAAGACCACGCACACGACGCTGTGGACGGCGTAGAGAATGCAGGTGAAAGCATAGTGGACGGTGTAGGCGATGCCGCAGGTGACATCATAGACGGCGCAGGAGATGCTGCTGACGACATCATAGACGGGCTGGACGGTGAAACAACTACTGAAATTACAAGTGAACAATAATATAAAAAAGGAACTGTATTAATAAAAATACAGTTCCTTTTTTAATAAAAGATGTAAATGAAGATTAAAAAATCAAATCAGTTTACAATAGTTTCTTCTGTTTCCTTGTCGAAGATATGGATTCTGTTCGGGTCGAGTGCAACCTGAATTGTATCGCCTGAACGTACAGTAGAGCGTGAGCTTACACGTGCAGTAAGCGGAATGCCTTCACAGTTAAGATAGAGATAAATTTCAGCACCCATCATTTCAGTGATTTCAACCTGACATTCAATAACACCGGTTGTAGCATTTGAGAGATACATTTCTTCGTCGTGGAGATTCTCCGGACGGATACCGAGTGTAATTTCCTTGCCGACATAGTTCTGAAGTTTTGAATTAACCTTTGATTCAGGTACGATAATTTCAAACTTTCTCTTAGCTGAACCAAATTCAACTATGAATTGGTCATATTCTCTTTCATACTTAAGTGTAGCATCAACGAAATTCATTGTAGGAGAGCCAAGGAAGCCCGCAACGAATTTATTAGCTGGTTCGTCGTACATTTTCTGTGGTGTGTCAATCTGCATAACCCAGCCGTCTTTCATACAAACGATTCTGTCGCCCATAGTCATAGCTTCTGTCTGGTCATGGGTAACGTAAATGAAAGTTGTTCCGAGCTGCTTATGGATTTTAGAGATTTCAGTTCTCATCTGACCACGGAGCTTAGCGTCGAGGTTTGAAAGAGGTTCGTCGAGTAAGAATACTTTAGGAGAACGCACGATAGCACGACCGAGTGCCACACGCTGACACTGACCACCGGACATAGCACGGGGCTTTCTGTCAAGGAGGTGTGAGAGGTCAAGGATTTTAGCGGCTTCATTAACTTTTCTTTCGATTTCGTCCTTAGGAACTTTACGGAGCTTAAGACCGAAAGCCATGTTTTCAAAAACGGTCATATGCGGATAGAGCGCATAGTTCTGGAAAACCATTGCAATATCTCTGTCCTTAGGAGCGATGTCGTTTACAAGACGGTCACCGATGTAGAGTTCACCTTCTGAGATTTCCTCAAGACCTGCAATCATACGAAGAGTTGTTGACTTACCACAGCCGGAAGGACCAACGAAAACGATAAACTCCTTGTCTCTTATGTCGAAAGTTGTGCTGTGGACAGCCTCGACATTACCAGGGTAAATTTTCTTTATTTGTTTAAGGCTAAGACCTGCCATTTAAATATTCCTCCAATACAAATTTTTCTTCCGGCACAAAAATGAAATACCGGCTATAATAATATAATAACAGATTTCTGAAAATTTTTCAAGATGTCAAATTGCCGAAGTTATGACCGATTGTTTATTAATTTTGCCGAAAAATCACCTTGAAAATTCCTGATTAAAAGGTCAAAATCCGGCTCTGAAAACAGACTTTCAACATTTTTGTGCAATAATTCCATATGTTCGCCTAACCCCAGTTTTTCGGGGAGAACCAGTCCGCCGACCGAAATTCTTATTAAAACATCTACATGATTTCCGGCGGCTGAAAACATTCTTTTTACCTGATGATATTTGCCCTCGTGGAGCTTGATAAAAGCCAGTTTATCGGATAATTCTGCTACTTTTACGTCTGCTGGCAGACACTGGTAACCGTCAGCTAATTTTAAACCATTTTTGAATAAGTTAATATATTCACTTTTAAAGGGACTGGCAAGTTTCACAATATAGATTTTAGACACGTGTCGTGTGGGGGAAAGAATACGGTGGGCAAGTTCTCCGTCATTTGTAATAAGAAGGAGTCCAAGGGAATCCTTGTCAAGCCGTCCGGCAGGAAACATATCTTTAGTGCGGAGGCTTTCGGGCAGAAGATGCATAACACTTGTGCCGTCGCTGTCGGAAGTTGAGGAGACATAGCCAGCCGGTTTATTTAGGATAATATACCTGAATTTCTGATTTCTTATTTCGTTTCCGTCAACGATAACATGAACAGTATCGGGATTTATTTTCATATCAGATTTTTTAATAATAATTCCGTCAGCGGCGACAAGTTTTCTGCTGACAAGATTCTTGATTTCACTGCGTGAATATTCAGACCGTTCAGAAATAAAACGGTCAATTCTAATTAAAGACATACTTTTCACCTGCCTTGAATATATTTTTGATAATAGAACTTTCGGGGGGAATTTACATGAAAAAGAAAATATTTTTTCTTGCACTTGTTGCAATAATAATTTATGCGTTTATTTTTTTTACTGCTGAAAAAAGCGAAAATAATTCAGAAAATAATATGAAGTCAGAAATACCCGCAAAAACAGCCGCCGAAAGAATAAATTATTTTTCAATGCACGGCTGGGAAGTTGAAGAAATTTCCGGAAAAAATATAATTATTCCGTCAGAGTTTTCCGGTGAATATGAAAAGTATGCAGAAATTCAGGACAAACAGGGTTTACCGCTAAGGGAATGTGCCGGAAAAAATGGGTTTCTTTACGTTTATGAAGTACGTAATTACAGTCCGGAAAATATGAAAATGTGTGCTGAATTAATTACTTGTGAAGATAAAATAGCAGCCTCGCTTGTTTACAGCGAGGACGGTGTAAGTGTACATATTCCCGTAAATTAAACCGGAAATATCAACGGATATTGATTTAAAATATATTCAGTAAATCTCCAATAAACGGAAGTTTTAAAGCCTTTCCCTTATATGCACCATATGCAAGGGCAATTGAAACAAGAACCTGTACAATACCGATTAATATTCTTGCAATACCACCGAAAAATGGAATAATTCCGATAATTTTAATAATAATATCAAGTACGATTGAAACAATAAACCATGTCAGTTGCTGGTTTGCATGGAATTTGCAGAATACAGAATTTTTATCAGCAATAACAGGAAGAAAGAAAAGCACCGGAATAAGATACGGAAGTACAGCCGCAACGCTGTTTTTCTGAATGTCATTGCTGTTAAAACGGCATTCTGTTTCCTTATCATTGAAATTTTCAAGAATATTATCAATATTCATAAATCAATCTCCTTTTTTAAATTCACCTATAGTTGCAACAAAACTTTCAATATCTGTGAAATCATTATATACAGACGCAAAACGTATATATGAAACCGGGTCAATTTCCCTTAATTTTTCAAGAATAATTTCGCCTATTTCCCGTGAAAGTGCAACGGTTTTAAGGGCATTTGCGTAATAATTTTCAATATAATCTGCAATTCCTGAGACCTGTTCAATAGTTACAGGTCTTTTTTTAATTGCGGTAAAAATTCCTTTTATAAGTTTGTTACGGTCAAAATTTTCATAAGTTCCGTCTCTTTTTTCCACCATAAGTAAAGGAATTTCAACGACTTCATAAGTAGTAAATCTGCCCTTACATTTAAGGCATTCTCTGCGACGACGGATTTTTTCGTCCGCCGGTCTTGAATCGGTAACTTTTGAGTCATCAAATCCACAAAAAGGACATTTCATATTTTCTCTGCCTCTTTTCTGCAAAATTGAACTTATTTCCATAATGGAAAAAGTTATATAAATTATAGCATATATTATAATTAAAGTCAAGAAAATATGACAAAAAAATTCTTATATTCATAAAACAAGAAAATTAATTTTTTATTTCCTCAATTTCTATTTTACGTTCAGCAATTTCATTAAAAAGTTGTTGTAATATTAATTTATACTTTATGTTTTCTTTGGTAAGACTGTTTATTTTTTTATTAAGATTATCAATCTTCTTATTGAAATATAAATCACGTTCAGTGTTTTGTTCACAGAAAAATTTTATACCTTCAACAATATCGGATTTTGTCATACTGGCGTACTTTTCCGGTGATTGTTGTTGCTTTAATTGGAAGTAAGTGTTGACTAACATTCTTTGCACACTCCATGCGAGGTCATCTTTAAAAGATTTGACAATCATGAGATAACCGGATTCAGTTACAAGTATTACTTCCTCAGGTGTTCCGCCTTGTGGTCTTATTATACCAAGCGTCCGAATTTCGGACGGCTGGTTTATAATGAAGAAATCCTTACCCTCTATGAAGTGTTCTTTATTATCATTGAAGCGCTTTCTGGCTGTACCGTCTAGTCTTTCGTGGACGGTATCAATATCCTTGAAAGTTACAACACGCTGACCATTATATTCTTTTATTTTTATATATTTGTTATTTATAAGTTCATACATAATAAATTTCCTACGAATTTCTAGTATAGCTTTATTATATCATATAAAATTATAAAAGTAAACTATTCTTTAATAATATATGTCCGTCACTGACGTACAAGCGTATTCACCAAAAATACATAATACATTTTCTGAAATTTGGCTTTTCTATCAATTGATTTCCGGCGGAAAATGGAATATAATATTTATTGGTGAATTTATATAAAAGGAATGGTATTTTTTATGGCTAATAAAGTAGTTAAATTCGGCGGAAGCAGTCTCGCTGACGCCAATCAGTTCAGAAAAGTTGCAGATATAATTAAAAGCGACGACAACAGAAAATATGTTGTGCCATCAGCTCCTGGTAAGCGTTTTTCTGGGGACATAAAAATAACTGATATGCTTTACAGATGTTGCGAACTCGCCGGAAGCGGTATGGATTTTTCAGAGGATTTCCAGACCATAAAAGACCGCTACAACGGTATCATATCGGAACTTGGTATAAATATGTCTCTTGATGATGAATTTGAATCTATTGTCAGGGAATTAAAGGCACGTCCAGCTAAAGATTTTGCAGCAAGTCGTGGTGAATATCTCAATGGTAAAGTCCTTGCGGCATATCTTGGTTTTAATTTCGTTGACGCCGCCGATGTCATTATTTTCAACAACAAGGGCGTACTTATGCTTGATGATACTGTAAAAGCTGTCCGCAAAAGATTAAAGAATCTTGATAACGCCGTAATCCCCGGATTTTACGGACGTACCACAGAGGGTTATGTAAAGACTTTTTCCCGTGGTGGTTCAGATGTTACGGGTTCTATAATCGCAAACGCCGTAAGGGCTGAAATTTACGAAAACTGGACGGACGTTTCAGGTTTTCTTGTTGCAGACCCACGAATAGTTGAAAATCCTGATGTCATTGAAGTAATAACTTACCGTGAACTCCGTGAGCTTGCCTATATGGGTGCATCTGTACTCCATGAGGACGCTATTTTCCCTGTACGTTCCGCCGGAATACCAATTAATATAAGAAACACCAACCGTCCGGAAGATGCCGGTACTATGATAGTTTCCGATGATTTCGATTTCAGTCGTGAAAGTCTTAACCATACAATTACGGGTATCGCCGGACGTAAGGGCTTCAGCACTATAAATATTGAAAAAGCCATGATGAACAGTGAAACAGGTTTCGGAATGAAAGTTTTAAAGGTTCTTTTTGATAATGGGCTTTCATTTGAGCATATGCCCTCTGGTATTGATACTATGAGTATAACTGTTGACAGTTCAAAATTAAACCCCGTGCGTGAAAAAGTAATAGCAGAAATCAGAAAAGAAGTAAATCCCGACCACATAGAAATTGAGGACGGAATAGCATTACTTGCTATTGTGGGACGTCGTATGAAAAACACAAGAGGTACTGTTGCGCGAATTTTTGCCTCAATGGCACACGCAAGAATAAATGTCAAGATGATTGACCAAGGTTCAAGCGAACTTAATGTTATTATCGGTGTAAGCGAACATGATTTATCCGAAGCTATCCGCAGAATTTACGATATGTTTATAAATTCCGAAAAATCTTTATAATTTAATAATAAAATTTCCCTTGTCCGTAAAATGACAGGGGAATTTTTTTGTTAGTATGAATTGGATATCCTGAATTTCCATTCAAAAGCCTGTGGGTTTTCATTAAGATTTTTCCAGTCATTTTCGTCGGGAATACACTTTCTTATTTCATTCAAAATAAATGTATTAGTATGTTTTATACATTCCAATCCCCATATAAAACGCCTTAATTTCCATGCATTTTCAACGTTTGACATTTCCCGTGCCATACTGTCAGACCATTTATATTCACTTTCAGGAACAAATGAATTTTCCAACAGATAGCCATATATTTCATGCAATGCGTTTTCCGGAAATGGTATTTCAAAATCTTTACTTGTATATTTCTGTCCGGAATACTTGTTTGCAATTTCAATAAGACCATCCCGTATATATTCAAAGCTCCATGTACACCAATAACATATTTCAATATAATTATCCTCAAAAAAATCATAATCCCTGCTGATAAGACGACCAGTTTTTTTTTCAGTAATTTTTGTTTCAATGTATAAGTCTAAACTCATATTTTCACCTGCTTTCGTGCCTATTTTAATTATTTGTTTATTTGCATAAATCAGAATTTATGATTATAATGCTTTCTTCAAATCGGATACATAAAGTGCCTGCTGTTTTTTTAGAAATAACTTTATAAAAGGCTTCATTATCAGTTTCTTTGGAGTTATATCTTCTATAAATTCGATTTCAGTATCACCATTATGTGAGGAAAAAATACCCGTCCAATGCCCTTTCATATTATCATTTTCCATATCAAATTCCCATCGCTTATAAGGCTTAGTTATTGTAATTGTGAAAGTGGTTGCATATCCATTTTTTGTATACTCAATAAACTGGTTATCACTGATAATATCTATATTGCTTAAATCACTTCGCCATTGAAAATTTTCTAAAGATGTGATAACATTCCACACATCTTTTATATTGTTATGCAAAACTGCCTTGATACTTGAAACTGCCATAATTAATACTCCTATAATTTCCTATTATTTTACTAATATTTTACATAAAAAAACTGTTATGTCAATAGAAACGCCATAGTATTTCAGTCTTATAATCAAAAATACTATGGCTAAAAATTTCTATACGAGTATCAACATTAATGTCCGTCCCGTTATTATTATCTTACTTTTTTAGCAATATCGTCAATCAGTTTCATAACTAAATCATTCTGTGACATTGAGCCTAAATCACCCTCACGTCTTGAACGTACCGAAACAGTACCGTTTTCAACTTCCTTGTCGCCGACAGTAAGCATAATCGGAAGTTTTTCCACAGTTGCGGAGCGTATCTTGTAGCCGACTTTTTCCGCTCTGTCGTCGATAGTAGCACGTATTCCGACAGCCTCAAGTTTTGCGAGTACTTCATTGCAGTATTCAAGATGTCTGTCTGCAACCGGAATAATTCTCACCTGCTCCGGAGCCAGCCACAGTGGTAATGCACCTGCATATTTTTCAATCATATAGGCAAGAGTTCTCTCATAACAACCAAGCGACGTCCTGTGTATGATATACGGACGCTTTTTAGTGCCGTCAACATCGACGTATTCCATGCCAAATTTTTCAGCAAGAAGCATATCAATCTGAATTGTAACAAGCGTATCTTCCTTGCCGTAAACGTTCTTGTACTGAATGTCAAGTTTAGGACCATAGAAAGCCGCCTCATCAATACCTATTTCGTACTCAACACCGAGGTGGTCAAGGATTTTAGTCATAACAGCCTGTGCTTCCTCCCACTGTTCAGCAGTACCTTCATACTTGTTTTTAGGATTGGACGGGTCCCACTGTGAGAATCTGAAAGTACAGTCTTCAAGCAGTCCTACTGTTTCAAGCATCTCTTTTGCAAGCTCAAGACAATCTTTAAATTCTTTTTCCGTTTGGTCTGGACGGAGTATAATATGTCCCTCTGATATTGTAAATTGTCTTACTCTTATAAGACCGTGCATTTCACCGGAATCTTCTTTCCGGAAAAGTGTTGAAGTTTCGCCAAGTCGCATAGGTAAATCACGGTAAGAACGCTGTCTGTTCAGGAATACCTGATACTGAAACGGACAGGTCATCGGACGGAGTGCAAAACATTCTTTAGTTTCGTCGTGTGGGTCGCCGAGAATGAACATTCCGTCAAGATAGTGATCCCAGTGACCAGAAATTTTATATAACTCACGTTTTGCGAGATAAGGTGTTTTTGTGAGTAAATAGCCGTGTTTCTGTTCAACGTCCTCAACCCAGCGTTGCAAAGTCTGGATAACTCTTGCACCTTTCGGAAGAATAATCGGGAGTCCCTGACCGATACAATCAACAGTTGTGAAGTATTCAAGTTCACGACCAAGTTTATTATGGTCACGGAGTTTAGCTTCTTCACGCTGTTTAATGTCTGCTTCAAGTTCTGCGTTTTTAGGGTATGCAACGGCATAAACTCTTGAAAGCATCTTATTCTTTTCCGAACCTCTCCAGTAAGCACCCGTGCATGAAAGCAGTTTGAATGCTTTGACCGGTGCGGTAGTCATAAGGTGAGGACCGGCGCATAAATCAATAAATTCACCCTGCTGATAGAATGAAATCGGTTCACCCTTACCGGCGTGTTCTTCACAGAGTTCAACTTTATATGGTTCGTTGATTTCCTTGAGTTTAACAATAGCGTCTTCCGGTGAAAGTTCAAACTGTTCCAGTTTAAGACCTTCTTTGACGATTTTTTTCATTTCTGCCTCGATTTTTTCGAGTTCCTCTTGTGTGAACGGCTTTTCAAGGTCAAAATCATAGTAGAAGCCGTTATCAATTGCCGGACCTATAGCAAGTTTTGCGTCGGGATAAAGTCTTTTTACAGCCTGTGCAAGAATGTGAGACGCCGTATGCCAGAAAGTTTTTTTACCGTCCATGCTGTCGAAAGTACATACTTCAAAATCACAATCGCTGTCAATGATAGTTCTTAAATCCTTGACTTCACTGTTGATTTTAACACAGCAGGAGGCTTTATAAAGTCCCATACCAATGTCCTTTATAATTTCGTAAGCCGGTACGGAATTTTCAATTTCTCTTATACTACCGTCTTTGAGAGTTAATTTAATCATGATTTTTTTCTCCTTTTAGTTTAATTTTCCTGTCACTTCAATGCCGTTATCGTATCCGAGTTCCATAGAAAGCGGTACAAGATAACCGTCTGTGCTGTCCACATTGAAACATACTACAACGCCGTCTTCATCGATATCGACGTATGCGCCGGTAATCTGAATACATTCCGCAAGAAGTTCAGCCGTACCGCTGTAGTAGCCATCATCGGTTATAATTTCGGCGATTTTTTTCTTGTTGCGGTTGAGTTTGTCAAGTTTCTGTGCTATTTCGCTGAAATTATCCATGATTTCGGATTCTTCTTCAACGTAAAAACGCACAATGACGTTACGTTCCCAAAGTTTATAGGTGATTTCAAAAGCCTCTTCCTTTTCGTTGTACTTAATCTGTCCCATAAAATTCAACTCCTTTTTGATAATAATAAAAGTCCCCCATACCGAAAAGGCACAAGGGACGACTAAAAAACCGTGATTCCACCCTGATTCACATAGAAAAAATAACTATGTCTCATTGTCTCTATAACGGGAGATACCGGCGTTTATTGGACGCACTCCGAGGTGGTGTGCTTAATGTTTAACCGCTGACTGTCTCACAGCTAATGACAGTCTCTCTGAAAACGGCGTTACGACATAAAGCCTTCCTCATCACAGATTTTATTTATTGAAATAATAATATCACATAATTACGGATTTGTCAAGAGTTATTGAAAAAATTTATTTATTCTGTATATATTCGTCTATAGCGGCTGCTGCTGTTTTACCCGCACCCATAGCAAGTATTACAGTTGCTGCACCTGTGACGGCATCACCGCCGGCATAAACGCCCTCTTTTGAGGTAAGACCGTTTTCGTCTGCAATGATACCACCCCATTTCTGAGTATCAAGACCGGCTGTAGTGGATTTTATAAGCGGATTAGGTGAAGTGCCTATGGACATAATAACACTGTCAGTTTCTATTTCAAAGAATGCGTCCGGAACAGGTACAGGCTTTGCACGTCCGGAGGCGTCCGGTTCAGAAAGTCTCTGCTCCTGACAGACTATGCTTTTTACCCAGCCTTTTTCGTCGGCTTTTATTTCAACGGGATTAGTCAGGAACTTGAAAATAATTCCCTCTTCCTTAGCATGTTCGACTTCTTCCGCACGTGCTGGAAGTTCGTTTTCTGTACGTCTGTAGACAACGTATACTTCCGCACCAAGTCTCTTGGCACAGCGTGCGGCGTCCATAGCGACATTGCCACCACCGACGATTACGGCTTTTTTTCCAGCCTGTACGGGTGTTGAGGAATCCTGTTTATAAGCCTTCATTAAATTAATTCTTGTAAGAAATTCATTAGCAGAGTAAACACCGTTGAGGTTTTCGCCCTTTATGTTCATGAAACGTGGCAGACCTGCTCCCGAACCTATGAAAACGCTTTCAAAACCCTCTTCTTCAATAAGTTCATCAGCGGAGATAGTCTTTCCGATTATTGTATTTGTTTCTATTTTGACACCAAGTTCCTTGAGACCGTCAATTTCTTTCTGTACTATGGATTTAGGAAGTCTGAATTCTGGTATACCATACGAAAGCACACCACCGGCAACGTGCAGAGCCTCAAATATTGTGACGTCATAACCTTTTTTAGCGAGGTCACTTGCACAGGCAAGCCCTGAAGGTCCTGAACCGATTACGGCGACTTTATGTCCGTTTGAAACAGGTTTTTCAACTGGAGTTTCTGCCTGTGAATTATGCCGGTCAGCGACAAATCTTTCAAGGCGACCGATTGCGACGGGTTCGCCCTTTATACCACGTACACATTTAGCCTCACACTGTGTTTCCTGTGGGCATACTCTACCGCACACAGCCGGAAGAGAACTTGATTCCGTGATTATTTTATATGCCTCTTCAAAATTTCCCTCTGCAACCTGTGCGATAAATTCCGGAATTTTTATTTTTACCGGACAGCCATTCACACAAGGTTTATTTTTGCAGTGAAGACATCTTTTTGCTTCATCTATAGCCTGTTCTTCTGTGTAGCCGAGTGCCACTTCTTTAAAGTTTTTGTTTCTTAATTCCGGATTCTGTACAGGCATTTCATTTTTTGTCTGTGACATATTAGCCATTATTTTCAACCTCCCTGAAAAGATTACAAGTATCTTCATGTATCTTGCGTTCAAAAGGCTTGTACATTGCGCCCCTTGCCATAGCTTCATCAAAATCTATAAGATGACCATCAAATTCAGGACCATCAACGCACGCAAATTTAGTCTCTCCGCCGACTGTGAGACGACAACCACCGCACATACCCGTACCGTCAATCATAATTGGATTCATTGAAGCAACTGTCGGAATATTATAATTCTTTGTAAGCTGACATACAAACTTCATCATAATAAGCGGACCTATTGTTATAACACGGTCATATTTTTCACCACTTTCAATCAGCTTTTTAAGGGCGTCGGTAACAAGACCTTTTTCACCAGCCGTGCCGTCATCTGACATAAGCACAAACTTTGAACTTACATTCCTGAATTCATCTTCCAGTATAACTAAATCTTTATTTCTGAAACCCACTATGGAATGAACTTCTACACCAAGTTCATGGAGTTTCTTTGCTACGGGATATGCAATAGCACAACCCACACCACCGCCGACTACTGCCACTTTATTAAGACCTTCCGTTTCAGTAGCACGACCTAAAGGACCGGCGAAATCGTGCAGACAGTCGCCGACATTCATGCGGTTGAGTTTTTCTGTGGTAGCTCCTACAATCTGGAATATAATTGTAACCGTACCTTTTTCACGGTCAAAATCCGCTATTGTAAGCGGAATGCGTTCACCGTTATCATCAGTTCTCAATATAATAAACTGTCCGGGTTCGCATTTTTTAGCCACTCTCGGAGCGTTTATTTTCATAAGAGTTACAGTAGGATTCAAATTTTTCTTTTCTGAAATTTCAAACATAAAAATTTTCCTTTCTTACGGGCTTTTTTACACTTTTAAAATTATATCATAAAAAATTTTATATGTCAATATATTATCTGTATTCCGTGAAAGCCGTTTCATTGCGGACTTCATAGAATTTGTTTATAAGTTCAATTTCCATTCCGGAAAGTTTATGTCCGCCGGAATAGATAAGCAAATCTATGAAATGATTATCACGGAAAGTACATTTTCTTTGTACAAGGTTATATTTTCCGCAAAGACTTTCCGGTACAGGTGAATCAAGCATAAACGACTGTGGAACTGTCAGCAGGAAATCAAGCGCACTTCCACGGTCATACAGACATAGTTTTCTGTATGGTATGCCAGCTGGACGGTTTTCAGAAAAAAGCCTTTCAACCGCTCCCGGAACGTATGGTATAGCATCATCACCCTGAGTTAGCTCTATATAATTGCATGAAAGGTCAGAATATGAAATACTTTCCTTTTTAGCCTCAGGGTGTTCGGCTGACATGACTGCTAACATCTCAAATTCACGGAGGAGCTGGTTTTTTATGCCTTTTTCTTCAAGGAAATCAATAAAATATTTTTCGTGTGACGCATTGAAGCGTATTATACCAAAATCATAGCCGTTTTCACGGACGTTTTCTATTGTACGGAGGGAATTTGTTTCACAGAAATATACTTCCATATCTTCAGGGATTTTTGCAGCGGCGATATATTCAGAAAAAGCCTTTGAAACATAACTGGTTCTTGGTACAGATATACGGAGATTTGTATTTCTTAATTTTTCCGGAGAGTGTATAGCCTCCATGTTGTTAATCTGTATAAGAACCTGTTTGGCATAGCCAAGAAATTTCAAGCCCTGTTCTGTAGGGATTACGCCCTTTGATGTGCGTCGGAAAATAGTTATTCCAAGTGTGCTTTCAAGTTCTTTTATAGCCTTGCTTAAGTTCGGCTGTGCCATGTAGAGATTTTCTGCTGCCTGTGTGATAGAGCGTGTTTTTTCAATTTCAACTGCATATCTGAAATGAAGTGTATTCACTTTTTACCTCCTTATAATTATTTGAAATAATTATTTTTTTACTTCCTCCACAGAATAGTGACGTACTTTTTTCTTTACGGGTTCTTCCGGAACGGGTTCAGGCTTTTCAGGTTCAGGGGGTATGAAATCACTTTCCGGAATATCTTTCACGGGCTTGCATGGATTTCCGACGGCAACAACACCCGACGGAATATCTTTAGTCACGACGCTACCGCCACCGATAACGACGTTATCGCCTATGGTCACACCTGGCATGACACAGACATTTCCACCAATCCATACATTACTTCCAACCTTGATGGGCTTTGCGTATTCAAGACCGGCATTACGTGCCTTATAGTCAAGCGGGTGACCAGCCGTATAAAATCCACAGTTTGGACCTATAAAGACGTTATCCCCAAAAATTACCTCTGCACAGTCGAGGATTACAAGATTGTGATTTGAATAAAAATTATCTCCGATTATTATATTATAGCCGTAATCACAGAAAAAATTAGCTTCAATCCACGTATTTTCGCCTTTTAATGCAAGCAGTCTGCTGAGTAAACGCTCTTTTTTCTGAAAATCATTGTAGGTAGCGGAGTTGTATTCCGCACATAATTTTTTAGCGTTTATTCTTTCGGCGACAAGTTCCTTGTCGTTGCCATTATAGAGTTCACCGGCTTGTTGTTTTTCCTTTTCGGTCATATGGATTCTCCTTTACATTTTACTGCCTTTGCTTCCCTTTGCTCCGAAACTTCCACCATTAGCAAGAATATTTGTATCAAACGAATAGTTTATTTTTTCACCCATTCTGTAGCGTTTAAGTGAAAGCTGTATCAGCTTTTCGAGGAGTTCAGGATATTTGACCCCTTTAGGTTGCCACAGATAGAATGCAAGCGAACCAGGGATAGTATTTATTTCGTTTATGTATACTTTGTTATCATTCATATCAATCATGAAGTCTATACGTGTAACGCCGTTACAGCCGAGATAACGGAAAGCCTCTACAGCAGTTTTTCTTATAAATTCTTCCTGTTCCGGAGTGATGTCAGCCGGAATTTTTCTTGTAAGACTTGCCATGCCTTTACTACCCTTACTGCCATTTAAATACTTTTGTCCATAGCTTAGAATATCATCATTACTTGCCTGTATGGGTTCTTCACAAACGGAGGCTTCAGCTGATTCACTGTCGCCGACTACTGAGCAGTTTATCTCCTTGAGATTTACTACAGCAGGTTCTACTAAAATTCTGTCGGAAAAATCAAAAGCATTTTCCATTGATTTTATAAGACCGTCTCTGTCATTGGCTTTAGAAATGCCCACGCTTGAACCTAAATTTATTGGTTTTACGATAACCGGATAGTCAAATTTCTTTTCTACCTTGTCGGCACATTGTTCGATTTTATCAATTTCAAATGACGAAAAACGACAGCAGTCAAGAACAGGAAATCCAGCGTCTTTAAGTAAAATTTTCATAACGAATTTATCCATACCAACAGCCGAGGCGAGAACGTCACAGCCCACGTATGGAATGTCAAGTGTCTGTAAATAACCCTGTAAAGCACCGTCTTCAACGTTAGTACCGTGTACTATCGGGAATGCTATGTCAACATCTGAAATCAGATTAGAACCGAATTTCTTCATTTTCTGTCGGATAAGCTGGACTTTACCCTCACTTCTCACGAAAACACAGGCGGTACATTCTTTAAGCATTTCCGGAATATTCTTGTATGAATTTATATCAAAAAGCTTTTCACCTGTCCAGAACTCGTTTTGTTTTGTCATGTAGACCGGAATTATATTATATTTTTCCTTGTTAATGCTTGTCATAGCCTGCACGGCTGAAATGACAGATACTTCATGTTCGACGCTTTTTCCGCCGAAAAGTACAGCAAGATTGATTTTCATAATAAAAATTACTCCTTTTATATAAAAATTAATAATTGTCGGGTAAATCGTTTTCAAGAAGAACGATTTTTTTCTTGTCGGTCTTGTATTCATTGACTTTAGCTATGGCTTCATTGAGACCGTCCGCCACATAGACGTTATCCATATTATAGCCAGTGGACTTTATACCGTTGTATATAGGTATAGTCTGATTTTTTCCGACGAGAATAATATAGTCACAAGCCTTTGTAGCTTCCACACCGAACTCAAAATTAAGCTCTTCCTGTTTTGCACCTAATTCAACCATACCTGGTGTGACAAGTATTCTGCACGCATCGAAAAGACCAAGTACATTAAGTGCCGCACGACAGCCGTTAGGATTGGAGTTGTAGGCGTCGTCAATGTACGTAAGATTTCCGCCTTTATCAAGCAATTGCAATCTGTGCGGAACAGGGGATATTTTTCTGACCGGAAGTATTAACTTTTCCATTGGTACGCCTATACCGTGACAGTATGCAATAGCTCCTAAGACGTTCTGTACATTGTGTTCACCAAGTAATTTCATAGTAAAGCGACAGCTTTTACCGGACGGCGTTGTGACAGTAAATTCCGTTCCCCTGTCCGATACGGAAATGTCACACGCACGATAATCATTATGTTCTTTAAGTCCGTAAAGAAACACATTTTTATATTGTGCAGCTTTTTTCATTATTAAATCGTTGTCGCCGTTGAGATAGATTTTGCCACCGACTGATTGTACACTGTCGGCAAGTTCAAACTTTGTATTTAAGATGTTATCGATTGAACCGAAAGTCTCTAAATGCTGTTCGCCGACAGATGTAATAATAGCGTCGTGAGGGTGGGCGATTTCACAGAGTTCCTTGATTTCGTGTACACGTCTTGCACCCATTTCACATATGAAATATTCGTGTGTGGGTTTGAGGTGCTGACGTACTGTTATAGTCACGCCCATAGGTGTATTGAAACTTTCCGGAGTTTTGAGTGTGTTATACTGTGAACTCAATAACTCACTTAAATAAAATTTCATGCTTGTTTTGCCGTAACTTCCCGTAATTCCTATTTTGTGGAGGTCGGGCATTTCGGAGAGTATACGCTTAGCGTCGTTGATGTACCAGTGTTGTATATATGTTTCAATGGGTTTGTTTATAAGGTTTGACAACGGCACAAGTATGGGAGTAAGCCATACTACAGTATTCATGATAAAATGCGGCGTATATATTACAAACGGAATATATTTATCTGCACCTACTTTGCCCTCTTTTGCAAGCAGAAAAGCCCATACAAAGCATACTGCAACTATTATGAAAAAAGTAGTCATCATTCGTTTAACACGTGCCGTATATTTGAGTGGCTTTTTGAATTTTTTTGAAGGCTTATTCAGCAGAGCAATTATTATATAAGCTATGCAGAATACCGGCAGAAAATAAGTCCATGCATCAAAAGCAAAGGGCAGACCGCCGGACAGTAACATAATTGCGGGAAAAATATATCTCTTAAAATTCTTTTTCATCCACCACGAATGTTCAGGGGTTTTGTAGCCGTTAAGCTGTAGCATATGGAACTCTCTTAAACTGAAAAAGATAATTCCGACAAGTGCCACGACGGCATATATGCAGAAAAATATAGTATACATTAAGTAATCTCCTTATATTTTTTAGAAAAGGGTTTGTTGAGTATGTCAGAAAGACAGACAAGCAATGGTGTTAAATACAATGCGAAATTTACTATCATAAACGGTATGATGCTACAAAACCAATACGATATTAAATCCATACCGCATTTGCACCGTATTTCGTCGCAACTCCAAAAAAAGCTGATTCTGAATATTATGACAGTCAGAATAAAGAAAATAATCATTATTCTTTTTGTATGCATATCAATTTTAAGCAGTTTCCGGAAAGGTCTGTTTAAAAGTGCTATAATAATATTGCATATCAGAAATAATAAACTTAATTCGTTATGCCAGTAAATTTCATCATATCTTGTTGCAAGCATGATAATCTGTCCCGCACAAAGTACAGACGGAAAAATATATTTTCTGTAATTTTTTGGTACTTGCCGGACGTATCCGGAAATTTTATAATCACATTCCTGAAAAATATATAATTCTCTCTTTAAATATGAAACTATTCCAAGAAACGTTATAAATGCGTATATGCAGAAAATTGTTACACCTGCTATAAATTCTTGTTTTTCCAGTGACATTTTGTTTATTCCTCAATTTTCATGAAAGAACACATTACACGGTTAAAAGTGAACTGCTGTTCAAGGAATGAATAATGTCCGGCATTTTCCAGCTTGACAAGTCCGGAATCTTTAATTAATTTTTCCATTTTTTCGCCGTCCGAAAGTGGTGTAGCAGTATCATTCACGCCCCATACAAGTAGTGTAGGACACTTTATATTAGGAATTAACGGTTCTAAATCTTCATTTACGACTTTTACAAGAACCTGTCTCATTAACGGTGAGGCAGCAGCATAATCGGCACTACCCATTTTCTTACGGAAGTTTTCCAGTGCGTCGGGAGCTATTTTCTGTACAAGTCCGGTTGACAGTACAGCTTTTCCGAATTTGTAGTAATAAGTCCGGAAACTCTTTTTATTTGATTTAGGTGGCATAATTCCGGCACTGTCGACAAGTATAACCTTGCTTATTTTAAATGACAGATTTTCACGGCTGTTCAGCTTTATAATTACACGTCCGCCGAAAGAGTGTCCTAAAAACATTATTTCTCTGTTATTGTAATCCTTAAGGAAATCAATTACAAAGTCCACATAATCATCTACACACCATGCGGACGGCGGTTCCTGACTCTCACCGAAACCGGGCATATCCATAGCCACAACGGTATATTTTTTTGAAAGTAAATCAATAAGGTTAGCGAAAAGTTTTATATTACTTCCCCAGCCGTGCAGAAGTACTATTAAATCACCAGAGCCTTTCTGTTCGTAATTTATCTTGATATTGTTTACTGTTTTGTACATTATTTATCTCCAGAAAGTTTATTTTAAGGCATTTATACTTTATACGCAGAAATGCCCGTCAATATGCTGACAGATTAATTATATCATGCATGGAATTTAATGTCAATCAACAATGATACAGAAAATATCTTGTTTTTGACGCTGAATATGTGGAAATTTCCTGTTAAAAACCGAGTTCCGTATAATCTTCCCTGATAAAACGGTGATATGTTATGTGTAAATGACCATCAATTTCCTCTTCGACGGTAAGGCAGTATAAATATTCGTCGGGTATTCCGTCCGTAAAATATACAAGATAATTAAATTCATTATTATTTTTTTCATCAATGATTACATTATCAGAATATTTTTTAAATATGGAAATTACGTCCTCAACAGAAACTCCATGTTTCCGGACAGTATTTATAAATTCCGTAAGAAATTCATACCCATCAAGATTATTAACGTAAGATGTTCCCACTGCTGAAATCGTCAGACAGTAACCATCTTTTATCTCACGGAAAGTTACTTCACCCAGTCTTTCACGGACAATTACAGAAAATTTTTCAAGAGCTGTCCGGACATCATCAGTACGGAGCAGGTTTTTCAGCGAATTTTCCATATAATTAAGGCTGATAGGTCTGTTATCGAAACCGATTTTTATTTGTGCCTCTTTTATGTTGTCGGTGATGTTTTTTTCAAGTCTTTCAAAATTCATAAAAAATTCCTCCTTTTACAGATTATATTATAGCACGGTTTTCAGGAATATTCAACCGTGAAAATTAATTTTCTTATAATATAAAAAGCTCCCTGCTTCTGAAAAACAGGGAGTTTTTTTATATTTATTTTGCTATTGATTCAAGCTTTTCTGCGGTTGTCGGGAGGTCTTCAATGCTTAAAAGATTAATGTCAATCATCTGAATAGCAAGAGCGTCCATAGTTGTTACACCATCACCATGGTTTACAACGTCAGCTGCGTCAACACATTCAGCTTTAATCTTGAACTCGTCAGGATTTGAGATAGCCTGCATTATAAGTACAGCGTCGGCAACACTGACTTTACCATCACCGTTAGCGTCACCGTATTTTATATTAGGGTTTTCTGAGGTAGTGGGGTTTGTATTGCCAGAAACGGAAACTTTAGCGGGTTTGTCAATGCCGGTGTCTGTAGCATTATCCCATACATTTGACCACCAAATCTGAATTTCAGCATTTTTTACAGATGACGGAATCTTTGAAATGTCAACTTCCATTTCAAGTTTACCGTCCTTGCCTATGTTGCCATCCCAGTCAATTGATGCCCATTCACCGTCATCATAGCAGATGCCACCGCCGACTGATGCAGTAGGTGTACCCTCAACTGTAAATTTAATAGTCTTTTCACCAGTGAGTGTAATGGGAAGTTTTACAACTTCAAACTTGAAATCGTTCGGAACTGCTGTAGTTGTAGTAGTTGTACTGCTGTTTCCGGAAGCAGTAGTCTGTGTGGTAGTAGTTGAAGTTGATGTATTTGGCTTATTGGGTTTATCAACCACTACACCCTTATTAACTATAGCAGCCTTTTCAACAGTAGTCTTGCCGTTCGCTCTTATGATAAAGCTGTTGAGAGATGAAACACTACCATTATTGCTTTCCCATGCTGTTTTTATGTCGTCAGATGAGAAGTAAGCTATACCGTTCTTTTCGTCGATATAGTAAGGCTTTACAGTCGTCCAGCCGCCCCATTCAGCGTCCATAAATGCAAGTTCAGGGTCACCGCCGGTGTACTTAACAGCTATTTCCTTGCCCTCAAATTCGGAGAATTTGATAACCTTAGCCGGTGAACCTTCCTTACCCTCTACACCACTGT
This sequence comes from Alistipes senegalensis, assembly GCA_023665275.1. Classification (GTDB taxonomy): domain Bacteria; phylum Bacillota; class Clostridia; order Oscillospirales; family Ruminococcaceae; genus Ruminococcus. Next base: position 115,028 of record JAMPEF010000001.1, read on the forward strand.
CGTAACTGCCGGCAACGCCATCTATTTCCTTACCTTTTGATATGTCATCATGGGTATACTGTTTCTGTGTTGTGAAGTCTTTTCCACCCCATTTGATAGAATCATCAGCAAGTACGGCCATCATAGCGTCTACAACCTGACCGGAATCTTCATACCATGTATTAGTATCTCTGTCAAGATAGTCATGTGCTTCAGACTGGTCGGAGTTGCCTCTTGCGTCGTTGTCCCAGAGTACGCACGGGAAACCATAGCTCTTTGCAAGTGAAATGAATGCCGTAGCCCATTCGCAACGTGCTTCCGTGTTGTTGTAGTTTGAGGCACTGAACTCACCAAGAATAACCGGAACATTGTTATCAATGAACTGCTTGCGGATAGTCTTTAAAATGCCCTCAAGGTCTGTAGCGTATGTTTCAGAGAATGTGCTATGGTCGCCGTCACCCATACAGAAATCATAAGGAGAATAAGCATGGAGAGATACCGCAATATACGGGTCGTTTGGCAGTTCAAGAGCGGACATCATGTTAATTTCAGTTCCTGATGCACAATAAGGCGGACAAGATAAAAGTCTTGTATCCTTATAAGGAGACTCAACACTTCTTACAGTATCCACAAAATCCTTATTCAGCTTGTTTATAACCTCAAATAGTTTTTCCTTAGGTGCAGACGGTGCTAACCACCATTCATAGTCTGTACCTGCTGCACGAGGTTCATTCATGCCCTCAAAGATAAGGTGCTGGTCATAGTCCTTGAACTCTTCAGCAATCTGTTTCCAAATAGCTTTCAGCTTGACGGACATTTCATCATAAGCCGTATCAAAATCAGGTCTGTTAATCCATTCTTCGTGGTGTATGTTAAGTATAACATACATATCGTTCTTATAGCAGTAGTCAACTACTTCACGGACACGTGCCATCCATTCAGCATCAATCTTATTGTCTGCGTCCATGTGCTGAAACCACGTTGTGGGAAGACGTACAGTATTAAAGCCCTTAGCCTTTACAGCGTCCATAGTTTCCTGAGTAGCTTTCGGGTTGCCCCATGCTGTTTCAGTATCAAGACCGGCATGACCTGTACCGCTTGTAGCGTCAAGTGAGTTACCATAGTTCCAGCCTATTTTCATATCCTGTGTGATTTCAAAAGCTGTCTTAATGTCATCAGCAGCATCAACGGTCATTTTATCGTTGAGTGGTGCGAAATTAAGTGCGGACATCATGCATACGGCAGCAGCGGAAATGCTTACTATACGCTTGATTCCTTTAGATTTCTTGAACATTTTTAAATACCCTCCAGTATTAAATTTTTTTGAAGAACATAATTATATGTCATTTTAATTTTATCACATTGGTAGAAAAAAGTCAATATAATATGTGCATTTTCTACAAATAACAGCGTACAAATTTAGTAGTTATAATTTGTCAATATTGTATAAAGTTTTTTTTGCATAAAATCTGAAATAATTATCTGAATTTTAATATGAAAAATATTCTAACTTAAAGTATGACGTCATCAATAATGTTATATAACTTATATTATACGAAATACACTTTTTTATTAATAAAAAAAATCCCCCGTCCGGTATGGACAGGGAATTTTTTATTATTCTTCGTTGGGTTCAGGTTCTGGATTGTCTTCTTCTGTGTCATCATCAGTTTTTTTCTGAATGAGTTCCTGTTCAGCGACTGCCCCTTTTGTCTTGATAATCTGAACTTTTTTCTTTGCTGATTCTTCTTTGTTTGCTGATTGCGGATTTTCCTTTTCTTTCTGAATTGCTATAAGAATTTCATTATTCTTTTTATCATACATATAGAAAAGTATAATTATTCCGATACCAAGAATAAGCGTAAACATACCAAGATTAAATCCAGGTGGTGTATACTTCATAGTGATAGTATGCTCACCGGCAGGGAGTTTAAGTCCGATAGTCGATTCAAGGGCTATAACTTTTCCGGTTTCTGCATCGGCGTCATTTTGATAACGTATAGTACCGTCTTCATTCTTGATTTCTGTTATAAGGTCATTGGCTTTTTTTCCGTCGATTTTAAGTGACCAGCCGTCTTCATAGGGAATTGTAGTAAATAACATCTGTCCTTCAGCGATATTTACAGTGCCTTCAATATATCTGTCATTTGATTTTTCAGTATCAACTATAAACTGATGCTGTTTAAGCTGTTCAATATCGTTATGGAAAGCCTCGTAATCAAGGTTATAAAGCTGTAAGCCACCGTTTTCCTTAAACATGAAGTGTTCATTTGAGCCGACGTAATTAGCACTTCCATCTGTCTTGGTGATGGTGAAACGTACTTCAACTTCTGTACCGGCAGGATAAGAACCAAGTCTAACAATAGGTCTGATATGGTCTTTGAGGTAGTTGCCGTATTCCTGATGATTATAATAATTTCCGTTTTCGTCCTTATCGGTGGAAACCCATATATTAACACCCTTATAGAAATCACTATCTATGTGCATATATAAAGGACCTTCATACTGTGTTGTGATATGCATATTTACAACAGGGTCAATAGCATTCGGTAGGGCGTCGTATGCGTGGTGTACCTTACTTGGAATGACGTTTCCGTTTTCGTCGGTAGGAGAGTATATACTATGTCTTACTTGATTAGGGTCAAATACAGAATCACCCTCGTATGCTTCCGGTTCAAGACGCTTATAATATTCCTTGAAACCGTTTATTAATATTGCACCTTCCTCTGTTGTCTGGAAATCTGTATTTCCCGTGAGTGTACTGAGTAAAATATTCATGCTGTTGAACTGGTTGTCGTTGCCGAGGTGTCCTAACATGAGTAACTCTTCACTTGCACCATAAGCTATCGGGAGTGCGTCCTTGTTTTCGTATATATCAAGATTAGTTTCAACGCTGTTATTGTTGATGTAGGTTGTTTCAGTTACTTTTTCGTAATGTGGTTCAAGGAGTGAACGATTACCGGAATTTCTGTTAGGGTCATCAATGACATATTTTATACCTAAAAGAGAGTCGGCAACGACATTATTTCCCTTGTACTGTGTTTCATAGCTTTGTGTGAAGTAACCTAAAGCATCGGCAAATTTGATAGCTTTTGCGTTCATTACGGAGCTTGAATGCGAAATACCTTTTAATCCGTATGCAAGATTATCATTTACACAACGCTGATATGTCTTTTCAGAACGGTAGAAGCCACTGTCATATTCCTCAAGATGTTTGACAACGTCGGGAGCAGACATTATTTCAGCATATGTTGATTTGTCCGAGTATGCAACTTCTTTATTGATTTTCTTGAAAGTATCATATGCGTTATAGCCAGCCTCAAAGAATACAAGACAGGCAACGGCTATAGACATGGCATTTCTGGCAGTTTTTTTCTTTGCGTGACTGTAGAAGTACAGATAAATAAGATATACAGCCGCAAGAAGTACACCGAAAACAAGTGTACCTAGCCATAGTTCCTCGTGACTTTCACTGTGATATGTTTCAGTAGTCTTATATGGGACTGTTGCAACATACTTGTATCTGTCTTCATTGTAGTTATATTTCGGCATACGTTCATTGAAGAACGCCACAAGAACAGCTATTCCCGTGAAAGTTCCTGCAACACTGCCTACTGAAAGTTTATAGCCGTCAAGATTGGAGAATGCTTCCGCTGCCATTGCAACAAATACGAATGACAACAGGAAAGAATATCTGTATGGCAGCCAGTTAGGGTCTTGTCCGCCGTGCCATAACATATTTATAGGCTTTACATACATACTTGTAATCATTATGAATGTTATAAGTCCGTAACCTATTTTGCGGTTTGTCTTTACTTTCTTGTTCATGAAGAAGAGCGGAAGAAGTACAAAAGTAAGCACACCACAGTAAATTTCCGGTCTGCCGTACAGTCTTGAAGTCTCATCAACGTTTACTGAATAATACTGGTTAGGGAGCATGATGGGGATAAGTTCCAGTAACTCAAACATATGCTTGTAGCTGTAATCAGGGTCAGAGAAGTTGAATTTACCGTTTGAAAGACCGTTGTATACTGGCAGTATCATGAATATACTGCACATCAGTACTACAATAGTTGCAAGCGCCATGCGACAGAAAGTCTTGAAATACTCTCCGGCATTCTTGAACTTGCGTTTTGTTCCGAAAAACAGGTAGTAGAAGAAGTATATGGCAACAAAAATCGCAATCATGTAACCGATATAAAATTCAGCCACGAACATTATTGCAAGCGGAATGATATAATTCAGTTTTCTGCCATCATCGATAAGATATTCCACACCTAATATTATCAGTGGTAAGAATACAGGACCATCAATCCACATAGGGTCGATAAGCTGTATTGCAACATAACTCATCATGGCATACATTGTTGAAAAAAGTATTGACTGCAATGCCGGAACATTCTTTGATTTCTGTGCATATATACAGAAAGTAAGTCCTGCCGCACCGACTTTGCATAACTGCATTATCATCATTGCTTCAAGCAGCATACTTCTTGGCATAAGAATGACAATCAGTGTAAAGGGGCTTGCAAGATAGTAACCTGTGATACCCATAAATTCACCGGATAGGTTACGACTCCAGTTATAGAACACACTGCCGTCACCCCAGAAAGCATCACGGATAGCCTCAAAGTAGTAGATGTACTGTCCGTTGAGGTCAAGGGCAAGTACGGAGCGTTCGTCGAATGGGTAGATGCCGAAAAAGGCATATGCTATGAGTGTAAGCAGAGCAGGTATCAGAAATGCAGCGACATAATAAATCGGTTTGTACTTGACTTTTGTTTTTGCCGCAATGACATCTGATGCCGTAAATGCCGGCTTCTGCTTTGAGCCGGTTTTTGATTTAGACAAATTTTATGCCTCCTTTGTTATCGGGGAAATATTTTGAATTTTTGAAAAAGCCATAATCCCCTATTTTATCATTAACCATTATACTATACTTTTTCCGATAATGCAAGAGATTATTTCAATTTTCATATTATTTGACGTCCGGAATGTGAAAAACTCTCACATTGCGGATTATCCGGAAAGAAAAAACTTCCTGTTTATCGTCAGGAAGTTTTAAAAGTGATAAGAATAATTATTCATTTTCAATAACAGAAATACCCTTGTCTTCTAATAATCTTTTATCATCTTCTGAAAGAGTGCCTTTATCAACTTCCAATACCTTTAGGGAGTCCATTTCAATAATTCCTGATATATCTTCTATTTTATCCACAAATATTCTCAATTCTTCAACATAATCAAAAGACGCAAAAACAGAACTATCTTTCATAACATATTTATTATCTTCTACAACAATACAATTATCACATACTGTTGCAAAACCTATAGTTATACTTTTAAGTGACTTACATTCTGATAATGATTTAAAATTTATAACCTTACTTTCTAAAAATCTTATACAAGAAACTATATCACTATTAAAACCTTTAAAATCAATAACAGTATCACTACAAGTATCTAATTCCCTCAGATTATCAAACTGACTAATCTTTTCACAATCTGAACTGCTTATCTCACAATGTCCTATTATTAAATCACTAAGATTATGAAAATTTCTGAGTTTAGAAAATGATTTTTCATTCGTTCCTGTTATAAAAAGTTCTTCGATTTCACGGCATTTATTTAATTGTCTGATATTTTTATTGTTATCTAAATCCACAAAGTGTATTTCTTTGACATCAGTTTTAAATGTTCTACTATCAATTTTTGCATAATGTGTATTGTAATATATATTCCCTAAAATTAAAATTAAAATAATTACAGCTTTAACATGGGAAATTTTAATTTCTCTAAATTTCATACTTATTCCCCCCCTTGAATTATGAATTATGCATTATTAATTATATTCATTTGTTTTTCCATTTCAGCAGTATAAAAGCCGTCATACCGGTAAGAACTACCATAAGCAGAATCGCAAACCATGTATAAGGTAACGGCAAATCTATTGTATTTATCCCATAGAACGCAAATATTATATTAGGTATCTCCAGTATGACTGTAATTATAGTAAGTCTCCACATGACTATATTCTGATTATTGGATATTATCGCTGAAAAGCCGTCCATCATGTGAGAGAGAATACTTGTATAGATGTTAGCCATTTCAATAGCCTGTTTCATTTCAATAAGGAGGTCTTCTAATAAATCCTGGTCTTCGTCGTAAAGACGTATGACACGTCCACGGAAAATTTTTTCAATAGTTGCTTCGTTGGCTTTAAGTGAAGTGGAAAAATATACAAGGGATTTTTCCAGTGCCAGCAGCTGCATAAGAAGTTCATTTTTCATAGCGTCATGAAGTTCCTGCTCTGCGGCAGATGAAATTTTATCAATCTGTTTTAGATAAAGCAGAAATAATGCCGCTATCCTTAACAATAATTGCAGGACAAATCTTGTCTTGAAAGCCGGTTTAAGATTACGTATACTGCCGTCTGTTGCCTCTTTGAGTAACTGTGTTTCTTTCATTGAGATAGTAAAGACATTTTTTTCCGTAATGATAATACCCAGTGGCTGTGTATAGAAAAGTCTTGTTTCTTCGCCGTCCATAGCGGAAACAGGTGTATCAATAATAACAAGGGTCTGATTGTCTTCACATTCTATACGAGAAGATTCCTCCTCGTCGACAGAAGAACGAACAAAACCGCTGTCAAGTCCATAGACTTCAATTAATTCTTCAACCTCCTGTGGCGTGGGATTTATTACGGAAACCCAACAACCATCCTGACGTTCATCACACGGACATAATACACCATTTTCGGATATGTAGAAATTTATCATATTAAATTGTAATGCTCCTTTCACGGATTTTTCCGGTCAGAAGCATGGAGAGCAACAGTTTCTGTCCGGATTTAATTAATTTTTAAGCTCCCGCAAGGGTCAGAGTTCATAAAGTACCTCCATAAATTTTTTAGATGTTTTTATTATAGCATATTTTATTTACTTTTGCAAGTCCGAAAAAAACTTTACATATCCGGCTTGAAATGATATAATATATCCGTCGGGAATGGAAAATAACTTAAATCAAAAACAGATAAAAGACATTTCACCGGCTTATGTTGATTTTTATTGCTTTTTTTGTTAATATCTGTAAATCGTTGAAAAAAATTTGTCAGTTTTTACAATTGCAAAAATCACATAAACATGATAAAATATATAGTATACTCAATGTAAATATATTTCCGGTATTCTTTAAAAAAACTATCTGTAAAGCCATTCCGGCAATATACTTACAGTAAACCGCCGTCATATACGGCAGATTGGAGAAAAAAATAATGTCAGAAAAAAATGTTAATTCCATTATGGAAAAAATTGAACAGTCTTTCCCTGAAAAGCTGCACGCACTTTTTAATGTAACTCCGGAAGAGGCTTCCGACAAACAGGTATATCAGGTTCTTTCATCAATTATTGTTGATATTCTCGGTAAGAAGAGACAGAACTTCATGAATCATACTCACTCTGTAGGCGGAAAGCAGATTTATTATCTTTCAATGGAGTTCCTTATGGGTCGCTCACTCAAAACAAGCCTCTATAACCTTGGTATTGTTGACGACGTAAAAGCTATGCTTGCACATTCCGGCATAAACCTTGACAAAATCTATGACCAAGAACCAGATGCAGGTCTTGGAAATGGTGGTCTTGGACGTCTTGCCGCATGTTATCTTGATGGTCTTGCAACTACTGCAATGCCGGCTATGGGTCATTCTATCTGTTATGAATATGGTATCTTCCAGCAGAAGTTACAGGACGGCTGGCAGACTGAACTTCCTGATAACTGGCTTCCTGGTGGTTCTGCATGGCTTGTGCCAAGACCGGAACTTGCTATAGATGTTCACTTTGAGGGCGAACTTCAAGAGTACTGGGATAACAGTGGTCATTACATTTCACATGTAAACTATAATACAGTTATCGCTACACCATATGATATGTACGTTTCCGGCTATGGTTCAGAGGGTGTTTCCGTACTTCGTCTGTGGTCTGCAAAAGCTCCTGGCTTTGATATGGAAATGTTTAATCAGGGATTCTATGACAAGGCTATTAACCAGAATGCTATAGCTAATGCTATTTCAAAAATTCTCTATCCTAACGACAATCACGCTGAGGGAAAATCTCTCCGTCTCCGTCAACAGTATTTCCTTTGTGCCGCCGCTGTCGGTGACATCGTAAACAATCACATGAACGTTTACGGTACACTTGAAAATCTTGCTGATAAAGTTGCAATTCATATCAACGATACACACCCGACACTTGCTATTCCCGAACTTATGCGTATACTCCTTGATGATTGTGGTTATTCATGGGAAAAGGCATGGGATATTGTGACTAAAACTTTTGCTTATACTAATCATACTGTTATGGCAGAGGCTCTTGAAAAGTGGGACGTTAATCTTGTAAAGAATGTCATTCCACGTATATTCTCTATCATTGTTGAAATCAATAACAGATACTGCCAGTCCCTTATGGAAAGCAACGGTCATGACAGTGCAAAAACAACCCGTATGTCCATTATCAAGGATAATCAGATTCATATGGCTACACTCTGTGTTGTTGCCTCACATAGCGTGAACGGTGTTTCAAAACTCCATTCTGAAATTATCAAAGAATCTGTATTCCATGATGAGTTCTGCAATACACGTGAAAAGTTCAAGAATGTTACTAACGGTATCGCCTACAGAAGATGGCTTTTACAGTCTAACAAGGGACTTACTGACCTTCTCACTGAGACTATTGGCGATAAGTTCATTAAGGACGGTGCAGAACTTGAGAAGTTCCGTGCTTTTGAAAATGACAAGACTGTACTTGAAATGCTTACAGACGTAAAGAAAGAAAACAAGAAGAAGTTTTCTAAGTATGTCAAGCACAATATGGGCATTATTCTTAATCCTGAAAGCATTTTTGATGTACAGGTTAAACGTCTCCACGAATACAAGAGACAGCACCTCAATGTAATGAATATTCTTGCTGATTATGCATATCTTTCCGCAAATCCGGACGCTGATTATACACCTAAGACGTATATTTTTGCGGCAAAGGCAGCCCCTGGTTACTACCTTGCTAAGCAGATTATCAAGCTGATATGGGCTATTTCGGAAGAAATCAGAAAAAATCCGAAAATCAGTCAGAAATTACAAGTTGTCTTCCTTGAAAACTACTGTGTTACACTTTCTGAGCTTCTTATGCCGGCTTCTGAAATTTCAGAACAGATTTCACTTGCAGGTACAGAAGCATCAGGTACGGGCAACATGAAGTTTATGCTTAACGGTGCTGTAACTCTTGGTACTCTTGACGGTGCAAACATCGAAATCAACGAGGCAGCCGGTGAGGGTAATAACATTATCTTCGGTATGAAAACTCCGGAAGTAAATGCACTCAAGGCACGTGGCTACAGACCGGAAGAATATTTCAATAATAATCCGGTTATTCATGAAGCTATAGAGCGTATGTATCACGGTATAAACGGCTGTACTTTCAATGATGTTGCAAACTCACTCAGAGAACGTGACCCGTATATGGTTCTTGCTGATTTCGACGACTACAGACGTGCGCAGAAGTTCAGCACAGAATGTTACAACGATACTATGAAGTGGGCTAAAATGTCACTTAATAACATTGCTGGTGCTGGTATCTTCTCCGCTGACCGTGCTGTAACTGAATACGCTGAAAATATCTGGCATTTGAAATAATCAATAATTAAATATCTACCCGACTAAAAAGGGGACTGAATTAATTTTCCGTCCCCTTTATTTTGATGTATTTGATATAAAGGAGAGATTTTTTATATGAAACCTATCTATGATACATGGAATCTTAATTATAAGTCCATTTTCGGAGCTATAAAAAGAGCTGAAACTTGTAATTTTTCAATAAGACTTCCGAAAAATATAAGCCTTGATTTTCCACCGGTGCTTGTTCTTTTCCGAACCGGTTTCAAGGAACGTTTTCTTAACATGGAACTCACGGAAGAAAACGACGAGTACAAGCAGTATACAACAAGCTATACACCACGCTATACCGACGTGCATTATTATTACTTCTCCTATACAAGCGGTGGTATACGTCACTATATAAAGAAAATAAACTGTCACGAAGGAAACATTGATTACGGTGATTTGTTTCAGCTTACAGTTTACGACGAAAATTACAAAACTCCGGACTTCCTTAAAGGTGGCGTTATGTATCAGATTTTCCCTGACAGATTTTGTAAGAGCGGAAAAGTACATGAAAACGTACCATCAGACCGTATTATGCGTGAATGGGGTGAAACTCCATACTATAAGCCAGACCAGAACGGTCACGTATGGAATAACGACTATTTCGGCGGAGATTTTGCCGGTATACAATCAAAATTAGGCTATCTTAAGGATTTAGGTGTTACTTGCATATATCTTAACCCTATCTTTGAATCTCACGAAAATCACCGCTATAATACCGCAAATTACATGAAAGCCGACCCGCTTTTAGGTACTAACGACGATTTTGAAGAACTCTGCACGGAAGCTAAGAAGTATGGTATTTCCGTAATTCTTGATGGTGTATTCTCACATACCGGTGCGGACAGTGTTTATTTTAATAAATTCAACAGGTATGAACCTATAGGAGCATTCAATACAAAGGAAAGCCCATACTATGAATGGTACAGCTTTATAAATTATCCGAATGTATACGAGGCATGGTGGGGAATTGATACCCTTCCGAATGTATGGGAAAACAACGAAAGTTACACGGATTTCATTTGCGGTGACGAGGGCGTACTTAAATACTGGCTCTCAAAGGGTGCAGCCGGCTGGAGACTTGACGTTGCCGACGAACTCCCCGACAAGTTCCTTATTAATCTGAGAAAAAGCGTAAAAGATTACAGTGAAGATAAAATAGTTATCGGTGAGGTATGGGAAGACGCCTCAAGCAAAGAAAGTTACGGTGTTAAACGTCGTTATCTTCTCGGACAGCAGCTTGATTCCGTAATGAATTATCCTTTCCGTGAGGCTATTATAAGCTATATAAAGGGTGGTAGTGTAAAGAATTTCATTTACTCCATAATGACTATCATTGAAAATTATCCGAAACCAACTATTGATGTTCTTATGAATTTTGTATCAACACACGACATTGAACGTGCTATAAACCGTCTTGGCGGTGAAAACTGCGACGACAAAAGCAAAGACTGGATGGCTGAAAAATATCTTAACGAACAGCAGTACACCAACGGCAAAAATATGTTAAAAGCCGCTATGGCTTTGATGTTCTTCCTCCCCGGAGTACCCAGCATATATTACGGCGACGAAGCAGGCTTACAAGGCTATAAAGACCCATTCAACAGAAGATGTTATCCGTGGGGAAATGAAGACAAGGAACTGATTGAATACGTTTCAGAACTCAGTCGCATAAGGAAATCTCTTCCGACCATGAAAGAGGGAAGAACTTATTTCGTCCTCAATGATACCGAAATAATCGATGAACGTGTTGTAGCTTTCACAAGACAAGGTGATGTGGATTCTATTATTTTTGTCAACAGAAGCTGTGACGACATCATAATTGAAAACATTCCGGAACTTATGCCAAGATTTAAAGATTTCAAGGCTATGTACGGTTATTTTGAAAATAATACAGTCGAGATAAAACCATACGGATATACAATTATTTCCGCAAAATTCATAGGCTGATAATAAAAACGGTTCTCTGCGGAGAACCGTTGTTTTATATTGACATTTTTGCAAACGTATGATATAATGAATCATAGAGCATACTGCTCGCCGTCCGGAAAAGGTTTGGCGACCTGAACCGAACACTAAAAACAAAAGTTCTAGCCAACTTTGTAATAGCTTGTATACAATACACTCTATGACTATATCATTATATCATAGTGTACGGAATTTGTCAAGACTTTTTTCACTGTTGGTAACTTTTGTTACTGACAGTTTTTTTGTTGCATAAAAATATTTTAATTATGAAAGGAATCATTAATTATGTATGAGTTAATCAATGATGTACAAATCAAAGTAAAAGAGTACAAGGGACAGCGTGTTGTTACTTTTAAGGATATCGATACCGTCCACAACAGACCTGTCGGAACAGCTAAAAAACGTTTCAATGACAATAAAAAACGTTTCGTCGAGGGCGAGGACTACTTTAAAGTTTGTTGGTCCGAATTTCGGACTAACAAAGACTTCGATATATCGCCGAAAACTCACAGAGATATTATTTTTCTCACAGAATCCGGCTACCTTATGCTTGTGAAATCTTTTACGGATGACCTTTCATGGTCGGTACAGCGACAGCTTGTTAAAACTTATTTCAGGAGCAGTAAAATAATTTCGTCTAACAATGATGCAGTGATAATCGAAAAGCTGGAACTTATAGAACACAAGATAGATATGCTTGAAAAAGAAATAAACACTCTTGATAAAAATTCCAAGAGCAGAACAGAGAACATAATAAAAACATTATTTGATATATCTAATAATATTATTGTTACAAGTTTTGAATTTATATATAACAAGTTTTTCCGATAAATATCTGAATATCATTAAAAAAATCTTCTTGACATAAAGCCATAAAAGTTATATAATAAAATTACATATCGAACTTATTATTTTTGCCGTAATTCCGGCAGATTGGAGAATTATATGGAATATCTCGAAAACAGGGAGCTTTCATGGCTTAAGTTTAATAAGCGTGTTCTTGAAGAGGCTTCCGACAAAAATAATCCCTTACTTGAAAGACTTTCATTTTCCGCTATATATCAGAGTAATCTTGACGAATTTTTCATGGTACGTGTAGGCTCTATCACTGACGACGAAAAATCAGGCAGGAACAAAAAAGACAGCAAATCCGGTATGAATCCCTCACAGCAGCTTGACGCCATTTTCACTGCTGTAAGACGTTTACAACCGGTTGTTGAAGATACATACAGAAAAACCATGTCTGAACTTTCTGAATATGGTTTTGAACACGTTTCCTTTGAGAACGCCACCAGTGAGGAACAGACTTTTCTTGAATTATATTTCAAGCGTGAAATAAAACCGTTTATTTCCGGACTTGTCGTAAATAATTCACTGCCGTTTCCGTTCCTGAAAAACAAGGAACTGTATGCAGTTGTACAACTTAATGCTAAAAAAGGCGTATCTATAGGAGTTGTTCCTATAAGTCATGACCAGAACGAAAGAATTATACCACTCGGAGCAGGTGGAAAACGTTTTATACTGGAAGAAGAAGTGGTTTTACATTTTGCACATCTGCTTTTCAAGGGATATAAAGTTCTTGACAGGGCTATAATAAGAGTTACACGAAATGCCGATATAATGGTATCTGGCAAGGGTTCTGATTTCCGTGACCGTATGGAAGAACTCGTTGACAAAAGAAAAAAGCTCGCTACAGTAAGGCTTGAAATATCCGACGATTTCAGCAGAGAAGCTCTTGATTACATCTGTAAGAAACTTAAAATAAAAAATGTCCGTGTTTTCACATCAAGAATACCTCTTGACCTGTCATATCTGTTTCAGTTGCAGGAGCTTGACGAAAATCAGACACTTCATTACGTACAGCGTACACCAAGAAAACCCGCCATACTTGCGGAAAATCGTTCTGTATTCTCACAGGTGAAACAGAAAGACATGATATTAAGTTATCCGTTTGAGTCAATGAATATGTCATTTATACGTCTCTTACAGGAGTGTGCCACCGACCCTAAAGTGACATCTATAAAAATAACGCTCTATCGTCTTGCAAAAGGTAGTAAAATAATTGACGCATTATGTACCGCCTCCGAAAACGGCAAGGAAGTACTTGTAATGATTGAATTGCGTGCAAGATTCGACGAGGCAAATAATATTGAATGGTCTAAAGTTTTGCAGAAAGCCGGCGTAAAAGTAATTTATGGTATCAAAGATTACAAGACACATTCAAAACTTCTGCTTATAAAAAGAAAGTCCACTGGCAATAATTATGACTATCTCACACAGATAGGCACAGGCAACTACAATGAAAAAACTTCGACGCTTTATACAGACCTTATGTTCCTTACTACAGACAGGGAAATTGCACAGGACGCCGAAAAAGTCTTTGATTGTTTAAGTAAAGGTACTTTCGTTGAAGAAACTGATAAATTACTTGTTGCACCATTATGTTTAAGAAAAAAAATTCTTGCATTGATGGACGAACAGATAAATATTTCCCGAAACGGCGGACAGGGTTATATAGGTGCGAAAATAAACGCCTTATGTGATGGTACTATAATTAAAAAACTTGTTGAGGCTTCACAGGCTGGTGTTAAGATAGAGCTTGTTGTGCGTGGAATATGCTGTCTTATTCCGGACGTTGCAGGCTATACCGAAAATGTAACAGTCCGGAGCATTGTAGGACGTTTTCTTGAACACAGCCGTATATATATTTTCGGGGACGAAAAAACCGGACAAAAAATATATATCGGTTCAGCGGACTATATGTCAAGAAATACTGTCAGACGTGTTGAAGTCGCTGCACCTGTTGAAAACGATAAACTTAAAAAACGTCTGTGGGAAATGTTCCGTACTCTTATGAACGACAACGTAAAAGCACATATCATGCAGAATGACGGAACGTATATACACGCCATTCCGGAAGAAAATAAGGAAATTATAAACGCACAGGAATTTTTTTATGAACAGGCATACAAGAACATTGAAGACAAACAGAAACGTCAGGAACAGCTCCGCACAAACCGTGAAAATTCTGCAAAAAAGAAAACTACAACTAAAAAATCCACATCAAAAAAACAAAGAACTATTGAAAAAAACTGAAATCTGTGATATAATATTCAGTGCCGGAAATATACTCTATATTCCGGAAAATACGTTTTTTAAGGATTAATATAATATGATTGGTTATTATAACTATACAGTTATTCTTACATATATAAGTTTAATATCGTCAGTTCTGGGAATATTTTTCGCTATGGGAATAAATGGCAGTATTCAGCCGGAATATGCCATAGCCTGTCTTATGATTTCCGGACTGTGTGATATGTTCGACGGAAAAATAGCACGTACCAAAAAAGACCGTACCGAAAATGAAAAGAAGTTCGGTATACAGATAGATTCACTTTGTGACGCTGTATGTTTCGGAGTTCTCCCATCTATAATCGGCTATTCAGTCGGCATGAACAAATGGTATGATGTTCCCGTACTGGTTGTCTTTCCGCTATGTGCGGTGATAAGGCTTGCATACTTCAACGTAAACGAGGAGGAACGTCAGAAAAACACATCTGATGTCCGGAAAGTATACGAGGGACTGCCGGTAACAAGTGTTGCACTTATACTGCCAGTTGTATACGCATTTCATAGGGAAATAAGCCCTGAATGGTTTCCGACAGTTTACGGAACTACACTTCTTCTTATAGCGATTGCCTTTATAACGCCGTTCAGACTGAAAAAACCTACTATGAAAAATATGATTATATTTATATTATTAGGTGCGCTTGAACTTGCATTCATGATGTACAAGACAAAAATGCGATAAAACAAAAACCGTATACAGTAAAATGTATACGGCTTTTATATTTACTCTCTAACGTAAACGGCTGTGATTTCTGAAATATATGCTCTGTGATAAGGGTCTGTACTGTAAAATTTTTCCTGTATTCCGTCATTTGTAGTGAAATTTTCGGCGGACTGGTCATATGTATAGAGCTTACGGCATACAAAAATCATGTCAGCTTCTTCAAAAGTCATACAGCCGTCGATTTCAACGGGAGTAAGTCCGGTTTCCCTGACCTTGTCACAGTCTCTGCCGGAATGTGAACCACAAAAAGCTAAAGCCTTGCGGTGTTCCTCACTGAAAAACGATGCTGTGAAAAATTCACCGTTATCGACAAATTCATATGTATAACGGTTAGGACGGATATAACACGTAAAAACGTTTTTATTCCAGAGTACGCCTAACTGTCCCCATGAAGCCGTCATGGTATTGAATTTTTCAGCGTTTCCGCCTGTGAGTAACGTCCATTCCTTGCCTATTTTTTCAAACGGATTGAATGAAAGTTCAGAAATTTCAGTTTTCTTAAAAGCCATCTGTAAAATTCCTCCTTATGTAGATTATTTATATACAATTCCGGAAGTTTACCGGCTTTTCAGTTTCAGACTTTACGTAATGCCGATTTATAGCGTAAACGTAATTTGTCAGTGATAAGTGCGATAAATTCGGAATTTGTAGGCTTACCTTTTCCGGTATCTACTGTATAGCCGAAAAATGCATTGAGTGTATCAACATTTCCTCTGTCCCATGCTATCTCAATGGCGTGACGGATAGCACGTTCCACACGGGAAGATGTTGTATCGTATATGCTTGCAACGGTAGGATAGAGAAGTTTTGTCACGCTGTCCAGAAGTGTTTTATCTTCTATTGAATAGAGAATAGCAGTTCTTAAATAGTGATAGCCCTTTATATGTGCCGGCACACCTAACTGGTGTATTATATCAGTGACGACAATTTCCATATCGTCGCTGAGGCTTGTTGCTCTGTCTCCGAGTGCTGAATTTATGGCACTGCAAAGGTCATCAGCGTCATAAGGCTTTAAAAGGAACTTTGAAGCGCCGTTTTCCATGACCTGACGTTCTATAAATTCGTTGTCATAAGCAGAAGTTACCACGAAAACAGGGAATTTTACCCCCTGCTCCCGTACCTTTTTCATAAGCGCAAGAACGTCACCATTTTGCAGTGTGATGTCAATCACAACGACATCGGGCGGGTCGTTCCTTATGGAATCAAGAATGACATTACAGTCCTTTCTTCTTGTGTATGCATACATACCTCTTTCACGGAGCTTATTTGCAACGCTTACACCGGTTTCGGCAGAATCGTCGCCAATAAGCACTCTTATCTTGTTATTCATTTTTTGTACCTCCTTTTGTTCAGTAAATATATTCTATCACAGAAAATAAAGGAAGTGCAACAGAATATTTTCAGTCTTTCAAGGTTTTCTGCACGGGAAATGCAGAAAAATGCAAGCCGTGAAAATAATTGTCGTTTTATAGGTGCGATTTAGCAAGAATCCTGTCCGCAATTGTCCTTACTTTAGTGCCGTGTGGAAAGAGTTTGTCGGCAAGCCTTGAAAGAGCGTTTTTCCTGACAGGTCTTGAATATACCGGCAAAATTTCGGGGTCTGTAATGTTTTCAGTCCATTTTTTATATATTCCGTCGGAAATACAAGCACGGAAAAACATTCTGTCAGCGGGTGCGGCATGGTTTTCAAGGAAAATGAACGGCAGTTCACAACCGGAGCAGGATATTTCATAATCACTGAAATATTTTTCAAATAAATTTTTAAAGTCATTCATACCCTGAATTATTTTCGGATTTTTTTCAATAGAAGATAAAATTTCATTCTGTAATTCCGTTTCCGGCGTGAAGTTTTCAGTAAGACTTAACGTTCCGAAAACAATAAAGCCAATCATGTAAGCATTATTGCAGAAATCAGATTTTATAACTTTATTCTGTGGAACGTCAAAAGCGTACATTGAATACAGTCCGAAAGCACATCTTAAAGCCATATACTCCGGACTGTCTATGTCAAGGAGTTTTTCAGCTTGTATAAAACCCCTTAACCGTCCGGATTTTACCATTAAAGGCACTTCAGGAGACAGTAACAAAGCCTTTGAACCCTTTAAGACAGGTGATTCAACGTCTTTTTCGACGTTTCCGCCTATATGCATGATTTCAGCAGGTGAAACGCCTGATTTTTCCAGTACTTCGCCGAAATCGTCTGAAAAAATAATATCGTCATAATTGTTGTATCCGCAACCGGAAAGAATTTTTTTAATTAGTTCTTCCGGATATATTTTTTCACAGACTATAATTATTTTCTTTTTATCAGATATTGCCTGACGATAGAGCATTTTTCCGCATTTTCTTGCTATTGTAAAATTTTCCATTAAAGTACATTCACACTGCATAAGGGCGGAAGCATCTTTTATTTTTCCGGTTTTTGAAATAATTTTATATATATTTTCAAGACTGACGTCACCGGATTTTTTCTTAGCCGTATCATATGCGGCTGTACGGATTTCAGCGAAATTTTTTCCTGATTTACTGAATTTCCTGAAATCCTCTTCCATAAGCATAAATATATCACGTTCAGCAGAAAACGGCGTTACTGTCAGAACGTCTTTCATGCGGAAACTTATCACCTGTATTTCCGGTCTGGAAATTTCATTCAGCATTTTATTTATAAGTTTTTCCTGTTCCGGAGTAAGTATCGTTTCAGGATTTTTCATAGAATTTTTTTTTACCATTCACTGTACCCGTAATCGTATCCGTAATCATCATAGCCATAATCATAATAATCATAGCCGTAATCATAGTTATAATCATAATTATAGTCTTCTGTATATTTTTCTTCGTCTTCAATGTAGCCGTATTCCTGAATTTCTTCTGTAGTGGGTTCTTCCTGTGCAAGTTTTTCATTGAAATTTCTTGTACCGGAAGGAAGTTCACCACCACCGGCAAGAATTTTATACTCGTCAAGAGTGAGTGAACCAACAGAATTATATGCCTTTATAAGTTCATCTTTTGTGTTGTACTGTTCAGAGTAACCGCCGTTTCCGTCGGTGATATATTCACCGTTCCATAAGCCGAAGAAAGACCATACGGCGTTATCTCTGAACATAGCGTCTATATCGGGGAGGTTATCACATTCACTGACGGCAATAATTTTGTTGTTTATGTATTTCTGTATTGCCATAAGCTGTTCTGAACGGCTGCCGAAATTTGCTGTATCGGTGTAGAGGTCATATGCGGCTATATCGTAAGTGGATGGATCAACGGAATAAACGTCGCTCATACCGTTCCATACCCATATAAGATTATCAAGCTCGAAATACTCCATATACCGATTATACATTAAATTCCATAGCCACTGATAAGGTTCAGCACCACCAGCACCCCACCAGTATACAGCGCCTTCTGATGTATCATAACCAAGCGACGCTTCATAAAGAGGTCGCCACAGAACCGGTACACCGTTTTCTTTCAGTGGGATAAGCTGTTTTTTAGCAAAATCGTCCATAGCTGTTATAAGATTATAGCAGTCGTCGGTAATTATTCCGTTTAAGTGCATATCGGATATTTCTTGTTCAGACAGCATTGAAATATGATAATCTGTCATAGCGTTCCATATTGAAAAGTTGCTTTCTGTAGTATATACTGAAGAGGCTTTTGATGGTGAACTCCATTCCCATGTGATTCCGTTAATACCGCCGTTCTGATGCCATTGTATACAGGCATTGACGTTTGAAGTATCTTCCGTATTGCTGACTGCTGAAAATCTTATAGCCGGATATTGTCCGGTTATATCGTGGATAAGTTCCATTTCGGAATTGTCAGCACCGGAGACATACTGTCCGGTAAGTGTATATTTTCCGTAATTATCTGAAAGGAATTTTATAAGATTATTTGCTTCAATTGAAATTCTCTGATTTACGGAAAAACCGTCAGTTTCATAGCTTATGCGGTTTATGGCGGAACTGTCCTGAACATTGAGATAGTCAAGCATTATTTCACCCTCAGGGATAACTTCAATAAATACAGAACCTTTTTCAAGGAATGCTCCATGATATGTTATTTTCTGAAATATTCCGTCTGAACTTGTCGTGAAATTATATAGTTCTGAACCATCAAGAAGTACACGACAATTAACATTGCTGTCAGCGGCAATGCCTATTGAAATATCATAATGCTGTGTAGCGGGAGAATCAATACGGAATTTAAGTGAATTTGTACCACCTGTGCCGAATCCGGTTACATATCCACCGCCACTGAACCCATCACGTTCATTAGTGGGGTGTAAGTTTCCGGAAAGGCGTTCACGTTCTGCCTCGTATAAGTCACCGGCGTATGAGTGTTGCATTTCCGGATATGATACCGGCGATTCTTCAAATGTCACAACCGGTGGTTCTGTGGTTTCTTCCGTTACGGGTTCGTTGAAAGTTTCCGTGACGATTTCTTCCGGTGTAACATTTTCAGAAGATTCTTCTTTTTTATTTTTATCTGAACTGCACGCCGTTACGGTCAGTACGGAGAGTGCCGCCGCAACAGTTGCAGATATATATTTCAGGATTTTCATTTTATTTCCTCCAGTAAATTAATGGATTTTTTCAAGTCCGGACTGTATACGTATAGCCGTTTACGGTCTTGAAAACTATAACGCCGTCTTCAATGCGTGAACCGACCGTTTCACCGTCGCAAACTATGCTTACAACACAACCGGTACGGAGACGACATTCACCGTCATAATCAGATGTTATCCGTGCAGATTTAAGTTTACCGTTTTCCCATTCAATATCTATAGTAAATCCGCCTTTGGCACGGAGACCACATACATGACCGTTTTCCCATTCGTCCGGAAGTGCAGGCAAAAGAATTATTTCGCCGTCGACGCTCTGCATAAGTGCCTGAATTATTGCAGAAGTTCCGCCAAAATTTCCGTCTATTCTGAAATTCGGACTTTTATTTAGCATATTCGGACTTGTTGAGTATGCAAGGAGATTTTTAATATTTTCATATACCATACGGCTGTCGTAAAGTCTTGCCCACATATTAGCAATCCATGCACAGCTCCAGCCGGTATGACCTCCGCCATGTATAAGACGTCTTATCAGTGTGGCACGGGCGGCGTCGGCGAGTTTAGGAGTTTTATGCGGTGAAATCAAATCCGCCGGATAGAGTGCAAAAAGCTGTGATATATGTCTGTGACCGACTTCAACTTCATCATAATCAACAGCCCATTCTTTTATCTGACCATATTTACCGATTTCAATAGGTGGTAATTTTTCAAGCAGACCGGTTAATTTTTTTGCAAAAGTCTTGTCTTTGCCGAGAATTTCAGCGGATTTTATAACGTTCCTGAAAAGTACGGTTATTATCTGTGTATCCATAGATGCACCCATACACAGACAGCCTTTCATACCGTCTGCTGTAAGATAGGTATTTTCCGGAGAGACTGACGGGCAAGTAACAAGTTTTCCGTCTTCATTTTCTATCAGATAGCTGACAAAAAATTCAGCAGCTTCTTTCATGATATGATATTTTTCCGCAAGAAACTCTTTGTCAAGGGTATATTCATAATGTTCAAATATATGCAGTGCAAGCCATGCACCACCGGAAATCCATATGGTTGACGGTAAAAACATATCTTGTGGTGCGGTATCGCCCCATATATCAGTATTATGATGACATACAAAACCTTTTTCAATGCCGTACATTTCCTTTGCGGTGATACGTCCGTTTTTGCAAACACGCTCCAGCAAGTCGAAAAGTGGTATATGGCATTCCGAAAGATTACAACTTTCAGCAATCCAGTAATTCATTTGTGTACTGAAATTAACACTATAGCGACTTCCCAGAGGTGCATTCATGTTGTCATTCCATATGCCCTGAATTGTCATCGGCTGACTTCCTGCACGACTTCCGGCAATCATAAGATAGCGGCTGTAATTGAAATATAATTCAATCAGCTTATTATCATGAATAAGTCGCTGACATTCCTTGTTATCGAGTTCATTTCCACGGAGACGGGCAATTCTTCTGTCTGTAGTCAGTGCAGAAATATCATCATCACCGGAATTGTCATTCAATGAGAGTTCAACACGTTCAAAAAGTTCTTTGTAGTCGTTTACGTGCCTGTAGAAAAGTTCGTCATATTCACACTGTAAAGCCATTTCAGCGTCAATTTCAGCTGATTCAATGTAATTTTTGCTGTAAAAACTTGTTTTAACGGAAAATACTATCATTACTTCGTCAGCGTTCCGGACAGATATTTTATTACCAAGTGTACGGATAGTTCCGCCGATAGCCTTTGCGCCAAGAACTCCGGCAAACATTATACCCATGCCACCGGTATAAAGTATCATATTTTCGGCATATGGTCTGTTGTCGTCGTAATAGTCGTCTCTGCCGTCGATATGGCACGAAAGCGTAATCATTTCCGGTTCAGAGGACGTTATATGTATAACCATTACGTCGTCGGGTGCGGAGACAAACACTTTTCTTGTATATACAACGCCGTTGACGCTGAAAGAAGTTTCCGATACGGCATCGGAAATATCAAGGCAGCGTGAATATTCACGGGCTTTTCCGTTGAAGTCCATATCTATATATAAATTTCCGAGAGGCATATAACGGCGCATATCCGGAGTTACACCCTGCATTTTTTCAAAAGCGGTTTTTTCTGCTGCCGGAATATCTCCGGATTTTATCAATTCCCTGACTTCCTTAAATCCTTCCTGTGCGTCGGGGTTAATGCGGTGACGGATATTACCAGACCATACAGAATCTTCATTCAGGGTTATGACTTCATTTTTCGGTCTGCCGAAAATCATACCACCTATTCTTCCGTTGCCTACGGGACAAGCCCAGCCGGAATCTTCCGCCGGATTGTCATATTTCAGTAAAGTTTCATTGTTCATATAAATACTCCTTAAAGGTTATAGAGACTTTCTGTTATCAGTTTATTATAACATACTTCATTCAGTTTTGCAAACTTCCGGAGCAATTCTGAAAAAATTCATAAATATTATAATTTTTTCAGAACGTGTTTTATATAAATGTACCATAAATAAGCCTTACAGCCGGAAAATGTCAAATAAAGTCAGCATTAAATTATTGTTTTATTTAAAAAAATCATGAAACTAATGACAAATCCTAAAATATATGTTATAATAAATTAAGTGTACCAAAATTTTCCGGAGTGTGAAAAATAATATGAACAAATATACAAATCTTGCAAAGAATACCCTTGTATTTGCAATAGGAAATTTCGGGTCTAAAATTCTTGTTATTCTCCTCACGAGGCTGTATTCAAACAATATCAATCCTGCTGACAGCAGTACAAAGGAACTTCTTGAAATTACTGCTAATTTTCTTCTGCCAATATTTACCTTTTCGATGTCCGAAGCTGTCATACGTTACGGACTTGACAGGAAATACAAAAAACAGGAAGTATTTACCACATCAATGATTCTGAACTGTCTTGGACTTGTCTTGATGTTTCTGTTATTTCCGGCGATACGGCGGATTTCGTTTCTTAGTTTTATAGATGGCTATTCAATGCTGCTGCTTGTATACGTATGTACTTCTTCCATACGTTCCATATGTTCGCAGTTCCTCAGGGCAAGAGGTCGTGTTAAATTCTATGCATTTGATGGCGTTATTGCTACTCTGACTCTTTTCATATTCAATATTGTGTTTATCTCAAATATGAAAATGGGTGTAAAAGGCTTTATGCTTTCCGTAATATTGTCAGATGCCTTTTCAGCATTGTTGATATTCGGTGCGTCTGAAATGAAAAAATATTTAAGTATAAAGTACTTCAATAAAAAACTTGCAAAAAGTATGATGCGGTTCGCCGTCCCTCTTATTCCGACGGTAATAATGTGGGTGATAACCGGTTTTTCAGACAGGCTTTTCATACGCTACATGAAAAGTGATACTGTTCAGCTTGGTGAAGACGCCGCCGGAATATACGGCTATGCCTCAAAGATTCCTAACCTTATATCAATGATTTCAACTATTTTCTTTCAGGCATGGAATATGTCCGCCATACAGGAAAATCGCTCCAAAGACCGGAGCAGGTTTTATGAAAAGGTCTATACGGCGTATGAAGCTATATTATTTATTGCCTCGGCTATACTTATTGCCGGAACAAAGGTAATAACGCCTCTTCTTGTAAGTGACAAAAAATTCAGCGCATACGGCGACGTATACGTTTATACACCTGTTCTTGTGATTGCGGTACTCTTCATGTGTCTTGACCAGTTCTTAAGCAGTATATACACCGCTACAAAGCATACCACAAATTCTTTCTGGACAAGTTTTGCGGCAAGTATTGCAAATATAATATTAAATTACTGTCTTATTCCCGTGTGGGGTATACAGGGTGCATCAATAGCAACTTTCCTTAGTTACTATCTCTGTTTCTGGATAAGAATAATTGACGCAAGATATTATATAAAGTTTAAGTTTAACGGTGTGCGGTCAGTAGTAAATACAGTGCTTACGCTTCTTATGTGCTTATGCATGGCGAAAACACCTAAATTTTATGGTTTATGGACAACTGTTCTGCTGTTCTTCATACTTCTGATAAACTATAAGGCGTTGCTTTTGACCATAAGCAAATTTATGAAAAGATTCGTCAGAAGAACCAAAAGCAGAAAGCCTGTAAGAAAATAATATTTTATTAAATTATTAAAAAATATCAGAAATGTTGAAATCCCTGTAAATATGTGGTATAATAAAATATAATTACCTTAAACGGAAAAATCAGTAAAAAAGGAAGGGATATTCGATGAAAAAGAAAAGGTTTTCAGTTCTGAGGTGCTTTATCTCAATAATATGTGTGCTGTTTATAATTACAGCTGTGGGAATTAATCTTGTCTACTCACAGAAAAAAACACCTGACTTTATGGGAAGATACTTCTATATCGTCACGGAAAGAGATACCAATGGCATAAATGATGTTACACAAGGTTCGGCTATAATCGCAAAGGAAGCCTCCGAAATAAGCATAGCTCAGAAAGACCTTGTACTATGTTGTCCCGCTGGAGATGCCGATAATCTGAGATTGTGCGGAATATTCAACGTCATCACCGAAGAGGACGGCACAGAAAAATATCAGCTCTATTATGATGGTCATGAAGACAATACAGAACTTGTTACTAAAGACAGCATAAAAGCTATCTGCACTGGATATCCCGAAAGTGTGGAACTTGGAAATTTTATTACTTTCACAAGAAGTATTCCCGGCATAGTTGCTGAACTTATTATACCATGTATTATTTTACTTGTGTTCTTTATTTCCCGTCTTGCCTCAAAAGACGACATGGACGAAGATGAAATACCAGATTTCAAGCCGGAAAACAAAAAAACTCCGGAAAAAAAGAAAACACAACAGCAGTCCGGAAATCCGCTGTTTGAACCCTCACAGGAAATAGATTCCGGCGAACTTGAAAGAAAAAAACAGTCTATAGCTGAAAATTTCAGTCAGAAAAAAGTCAATCCGGATTCACCATATCAGAAAGAAAAAGAGCGCACCATGCAATTTAAGGCAAGCCGTCCTGAAGGTGCAAAGAATATTCCACGTACATCACCTGCTCCCTCCGCTGACAAGATAAGGGAAGATTTACGCCGTAAAAATGACTATGAAGGCGCACATGTCAAAAAATCTGAAACTCCGGAAAGAGAAATCATACCTAAAACTGTAAAGCCTATATCTACAGTCAAGCCTGTTACGTCTTACGAAAAACCAAAAGCAACAGATGATACAGGTATTATTTCAACTGCACAGGTTGCAGAATTGTCCTCCGTTCAGGAAAACACCAGAAACAGCGTTGAGGAAATCAAAAATAACATAAACAAAAAATATGAACCTAAAAAAAGCAGCTCTCCGGATATTTCCGATATTATAAGCAAATCTGAAACCAGCAGGCGTAAACGCAATGCCTCTGATATGTCCGTTGACGAACTTCTCAGAATTATTGAGGAAGAAAAGAAAAAACTTTGATTTTATAAAAAAACCGTTCCGGCGGTTTTTTTTTATAAATAATTTTATTTGGTCTGCGTATAATAACTTTACATAACCCGTAAACTGACTTGACAAATTATACCCTGTTATGTATAATATTATATGGTACTTTAAAATAATTTGTGAGGAAATCAGAATGCATAATACTAAAAATAAAAACTTTACCAGAACACTTATTATAATGATTGTCATTGCGGGTTTGCTTACTCTTGGAATGATGGTTCTTGAACAGGTGCGGAAAAACAATGATACTTACGTGACTATTGACCTTGACAGCATGGAACTTGTTCAGCTTGACGGTGTAAAGAATGGCGACCCCATAGCTATAATTGAAACTACACTTGGTGAGATACGTTTTGTCTTATATCCGGAATATTCACCGGAGGCTGTCGCAAACTTCACGGAACTTGCCGACAGCGGTTACTATGACGGAACATACTTCTATAACTCCGAAAGCGGTGTTTATTCTTCTGCCGGCTCAAAACAGAAAGACGGTTCATATCCGAAAGGCGACAAACACGAAAGAATAGAACGTGAACTCAATCAGAATTTATGGAGCTTTAAAGGTGCTGTATGTTGTGCCTCTACTGATTTTGACAGAAATTTCAGTGAAATGCTCCTTGGTGGCGGTACTCACTATTGCGGAAGCCGTCTTAATTTCCTGAATACTATTGAATTTACAGACGAACTAAAAGAACAGCTGAGAGCTTCCGATACAAGTGAAGAACTTGTTGAGGCTTTTATAGAAAATGGCGGTATTCCGAACTTTTCACAGCAGATGACTGTTATCGGTCAGGTTTATCAGGGTCTTGATGTCGTTGAAAAACTCGCCTCACTGGAATCAACAGACAACGGATATTATAAAATTCCGAATGAAGATATTATGATTATTTCCGCAAAAACAGATGTATATTCTGATAAGGAAAAAATAGAATAATTACGGCATTTCGGTAAAAATATTATACGTTTTTCCGGTGTCTTTGACAGATTGTTACAAATTTAACCGGAAACTATTTACAAATAAAAAATTATGTTGTATAATAAATAAGCAAATAAATTATCATTTCTGATAGGAGTTAAGAATTTATGTTAAAAAAAATGCTGGCTGTTCTTGTCTGTACATTCACGATTACAAGTGTATTTTCAGCGTGCGGAAAAGAACCTGAAATAAGTGGAAATTCTGATGTTGAATCCGTTGATGATACAGTAAAGGCAAATGTTCCGGTTGCTAATTTTACCGCTCCGGAAAAAGATGATACTATAATTACTATGAATATCCGTGACTATGGTGCGGTAAAAATCAGACTTTTTCCAGAATACGCCGACAAGGGTGTTGAAAATTTCATAGGACTTGCCGAAAAAGGTTACTATGACGGACTTACTTTCCATAGAGTCATAAACGATTTCATGATACAGGGTGGAGACCCTAACGGAAACGGTACGGGTGGTGAATCCATATGGGGTGGAAAATTCGACGGCGGAACAGACCCACATCTTATTCATGCTGCCGGTGCGCTTGCATATGCTAACAGTGGTGCAACGTCTACGAATGGAAGTCAGTTCTATATCGTGACCGGTAAAGTCTGTACGGAAGATGACATTGAATATTACAAGGAAGCAGGCTATAATATATCCGATGAGGCAAAAGCTATATATACTACTGCTGGTGGTGTCCCGTATCTTGACGGAAATTATACGGTTTTCGGTCAGGTTTTTGAGGGACTTGATATTATTTTCCAGATACAGCAGGTTACTACTGATACCGGCAACGACAAGCCTATGAAAGATGTCATAATAGATTCCGTAACCGTTGACAAGTACAACGGTGAAGACCTTAACTGGTACATTACCGACTATGAAAATTATAACACACAATCTGCAAATGAAGAGGAATCTTTACCGGTTGAACAAGTTCCGGTTAAGAATTTCACTGAACCAAAAATAGGCGATAAAATAATAAGCATGACCCTTAAAGGCTATGAAGAATATGGTGATGTAAAAATCCGTCTGTTTCCGGAATATGCCGACAAGGGTGTTGAGAACTTTTTAGGACTTGCCGAACAGGGCTATTATGACGGTCTTACATTCCATAGAATTATAAACGATTTCATGATACAGGGCGGTGACCCTGAGGGAACAGGTCGTGGCGGTGAATCCATATGGGGCGGAAGTTTCGAGGGTGGAACAGATGCACACCTTATCCATGCCGCCGGTGCTGTCGCTTACGCTAACAGTGGTGCAACCTCTACTAACGGAAGTCAGTTCTATATCGTGACCGGCGAGGTTTACGATGAAGAGGGCATGGCTATGTATGAAAATTACGGCTATAATTTCACCGACGAAGCTAAACAAATCTATGAAACAATCGGCGGTACACCTTTCCTTGATGGCGGTTATACGGTATTCGGTCAGGTTTATGACGGTCTCAACATTATATTTGAAGTGCAGAAAGTTACAACCAACGAAAATGATAAGCCCGTTGAAGATGTCATAATAGAATCAATGAAAGTCGGCGAATATGACGGCAGTGGTGTTAGATGGTATCTTTCCGACTATCCAAGGGCTGTTCCGGCAACTGATAATAATATCATTGACGATACCACCATGACTGACGATACAGTTACAGACGGAATTTCAGAGGAAATCCCCGAATAAGCAAGTTATATAATTTTAATTTATATATATTCCTGCCTGTGTAGGCTTATATACAGAAATTTATTTCTGTAAGAAAAGATATTCAGGAGCAGAGAAAAAATTTCCTGAGATAAGGAGAGAGTGTATATTGGATAAATTTGTTATAAAGGGTGGTCGCCGTCTTTCCGGTGAAGTTATAATCAGCGGTGCTAAAAATGCAGTAGTAGCAATACTTCCGGCGGTTATCCTTTCAGACCAGCCATGTATCATTGACAACGTACCTGACATAAGCGATGTAAGAATAAGTCTGAAAATTCTTCGTGAAATTGGTGCGGAAGTTTCAAGACTTGATAACTTTAAATACAGAATTGACCCCACAACTATAAAGAGATTCTGTGTTCCGTATGAAAGCGCAAAAAAAATGCGGGCTTCATATTATTTTCTTGGTGCGCTTCTTGGAAAGTACAATCAGGCAAGAGTTTCAATGCCTGGTGGCTGTCCTCTCGGCGACAGACCCGTTGACCAGCATTTAAAAGCGTTTTCAAGTCTTGGTGCGGACTACACTTTAAGTCAAGGCATGATTGACCTGAAAGCCGAAAAATTAACCGGAAGTCAGATTTTCTTTGATGTGGTGACAGTCGGCGCAACCATGAACGCTATGTTAGCAGCTGTAAAGGCAGAGGGGTTGACGATAATTGAAAATGCTGCAAAAGAACCGCATATAGTTGACCTTGCAAATTTCCTGAACTCAATGGGCGCTAATATCATGGGAGCAGGTACGGACGTTATCAAGATAAGAGGCGTTAATTATCTCCGTGGTACTGAATATTCAGTAGTTCCCGACCAGATAGAAGCAGGCACTTTCATGATTGCCGCTGCCGCTACAAAAGGTGATGTTACACTGAAAAATATCATTCCTAAACATCTTGAATCCATAACAAAAAAACTTGAAAAAATCGGCGTGAATGTTGAATCTTTCGATGACAGTATGCGGGTATGGGTTGAAGAAGACGCACCGCTTGTGAAAGTCAATGTTAAGACTTCACCACACCCTGGGTTTCCTACTGATATGCAACCACAGATAGCTACACTTCTTACACTGGCAAGCGGGACAAGTATTGTCACGGAAAGCATATGGGACAAGCGTTTTGGTTACGTCGACGAACTAAGGCGCATGGGTGCGGATATTACTGTAAACGGTTCTGTGGCTCTTATAGAGGGTACGGGAAGACTTAACGGCGCACCCGTAAAGGCGTGTGACCTCAGGGCAGGTGCGGCGCTGATTATTGCCGGTCTTGCCGCAAACGGCGTTACCGAAATTGAAGATATTTTCCATATTGAAAGAGGCTATGACAGCATGGAAATAAAACTCCGTCTGCTTGGTGCGGATATTGAAAAAATATCAGTTCCCGACGAAGTACAGACAAATCTTGAAAGAAGTAATTTAGCCGAAAGTGCAGAGGCTGTTTAAAATCTGTTAAAAAACGGAGTATTTATTTTAAAATACTCCGTGTTTTTTATAATTTAAAACGCTGTTCCGACTTTTTCGCCATAGTGTACTATAGTTTCAAAGCCCTCACGGGTGTTTTTTATTATGTCGTAATCCGGACGGACTGTGTTTTTTTCAAATAACTGTACTATAGTAGAGCCTCCGAATTTAAACAAACCCTTTTCTTCACCCTTTACAAAATAATGCTCACCGTGATGATTGCATATTCTGCCTACCATAAGTGCGCCTACTTCCATATGAACGACATCGCCGAAATTATCCGTATGCAGTACAGTATATTCACGACTGTTACGTTTATATATGTTGTAATGCCTGAGAGCTATGGGGTTTACTGTATGAAATTCCCCTTGAATGAAGACATTTTCCGTTTTTGAACCGTCATCAATATAGCAATATCTGTGATAATCATCTACTTCAAGACGGTATATAAAGCAGTAACCACCTTCATAGCGCCGTGAAAGAAATTCATTAGCCAACAAGTCCGAAACCCTGTAAAGAGAATTCTTTATTTTAAATATGCTGTCACAGCTTATCCTGTATACAGAAAGTTTTGAATCACAAGGACTTATAAGATGGTCTGCATGGTAGTCTATGATACGTTTTCCGGGTTTTATCTTACG
This sequence comes from Alistipes senegalensis, assembly GCA_023665275.1. GTDB lineage: Bacteria > Bacillota > Clostridia > Oscillospirales > Ruminococcaceae > Ruminococcus. The sequence continues at coordinate 145,316 of JAMPEF010000001.1, forward strand.
GGTGAAAAATTCATTATATGAATTGAATCCCTTCATGACGTAATCCGAAGTATCAAGTTTGTGTTTCTTTATGAATTTCCTGATAAAAGGTACTGAAAACGGCGAATCCATAAATACACCTGCTGTCCGTGAAACAAACGGTACAACAAGGAATTTTAAAAGTATACGTCCGCTGAGAGTATCATAAAGTTTTGTGAGAATCCTGTTCTGTTCCTGATTTGTGGCGATAATTTCGCCTTTTCTGTTTTTTATCATAATAAATTACCTGTGTGCGTTGGCAAGCATAAGTTTTATGCGGTTTTCCTGATTTACACGTGTTGCGCCGGGGTCGTAATCGACAGCAACAATATTAGCTTCCGGATTATCCTGTTTTATGGCTCTTGACATACCTTTTGCAACAATATGATTAGGCAGACACCCGAATGGCTGTGCGCATATGATATTTTTTACACCGGACTGTACCAGTGCACCCATTTCCGCCGGAATAAGCCAGCCCTCACCCATAACAACACCCTGATTTATGTATTTATCGGCAAGACTCCGGAGGTGTTCAAAGTCGTGGAAAGGCTCAAAGCCACCGTGTTTTTCCATAATTCTGATTAATTTTTTCTGAAAACGATACATGACTTCATAACCGATATAATAAATTCCTGAATTTATATTCTCCTTGTCATAAATTTTTGCGTTATTGAATACCGCACTGGCTGTATACATCACAAAATCAAGAAGTGCAGGAATAACAGGTTCACAACCCTCTGAAATAAGGAAGTCTTCCAGATTATTATTAGCAAGTGATGAATACTTGACATATATTTCCCCGACAATTCCCACACGTATTTTTTTATCACTGGTTAACGGGATTTTTCCGAAATCGTCTAAAATATCCGTGCTTATCTTTTCAAGTTTAAGAAAGAATTTACTGTTTTTCCGGAACATATTTCCGATACGTTTTTCCCACTTTGAAAGGACTTTTTCAGAATCTCCCTTGTTTATTTCATAAGTCCGGCACTTATTGTGACAGGTCATCAGCAAGTCGCCGTACATGACAGCGTATATCATTTTTAAAAACATTCCGGCAGTTATTCTGAATGCGCTGTCTTTTTCAAGTCCGCTGAAATTCAGTGAAACAACCGGTACTTGAGGAAAGTTCTTGTCAACAGCTTTTCGCAAAAGATGTATATAATTTGAGGCACGACAGCCACCGCCGGTCTGAGTAATCATAAGGGCGGTTTTATCGGGGTCATATTTACCACTTTTCAGTGCGTCCATGAACTGCCCTATAACAAGCAGTGCCGGATAACACGCATCATTATGGACGTTTTTAAGTCCTTCATCAACTACTGCCCGTGAATCATTACGGAGAAGTTCCATATGGTAACCTTCCGCCTCAAATATGCTTATAATCAGTCTGAAATGTATCGGGAGCATATCCGGTACAAGTATAGTATGTGTTTTTATCATATCTTCCGTAAATTTAGCTGGCATAATATTACACCTCCGGTCATTTTTCTATAGCGGCGACAAGACTTCTTAAACGTATACGTGCCGCACCTAAATTGTTTATTTCGTCGATTTTCAGTTGTGTATATAGTTTTCCCTTGCTTTCAAGAATTTTCTGTACTTCATCACTTGTTACAGCGTCAATGCCGCACCCGAAAGAAACAAGCTGTACTAATTGCATATCCGGCTGTTTAGTGACGTATTCAGCAGCACGGAAAATCCTTGAGTGATAAGTCCACTGGTTCAGAACATTAAGGTGTGGTGTTTCAGCAAGTGCGGAAACGCTATCTTCCGTGATGACCGCCATTCCAAGACTTTTTATAAGTTTATTGATTCCGTGATTTATTTCCTTGTCAATATGGTAGGGTTTTCCGGCGACTACTATTATAGTACGTTTTTCAGCTCTTGCCTGCCATATTATTTTTTCAGCCTGTGCGGCTATGTCACTTCTGTGACGCTCCATAGCTCTGTATGCTTTTTCCACGGCAACAGGAATCCGACATCTTAAATTATATCCTTTAAGGCATTTTTTAAGGACTTTTTCAATGTTTTTTCTTATGTTCAGGTCAATATAAGGGTGTATGAAATTATTTTCATTCAGACGTGGATTATTAGCAAGCAATAACTCCGGATAATAAGCAACGACAGGGCAGTTGAAATGATTATCACTGTGACCTTCATCAATATTATAGCTCATACAGGGATAGAAAATAAAATCAACGTTTTTATCAAGAAGATTTTCAATGTGTCCGTGTGTTAGTTTCGCCGGATAACATACCGTATCCGACGGAATTGTATGCTGTCCGAGATAATACATAGCTCTTGAACTTTCGGCGGAAATTACTGTTTTAAAACCTAATTCCGTAAAAAGCATATGCCAGAACGGAAGAAGTTCATAAAATCCAAGTGCAAGCGGAAGACCTACCGTACCTACCGGACGTTTCGGCTGATGTTTCTTTACAGTATTTATAATGCTGTCATATTTATATTCAAATAAATCGGGAACTGTATTTTTATTCGGATTTCCCGCACCTTTTTCACATCTGTTGCCTGAAATAAAGCGGTGTCCCTTGCCGAATTTAATAACATCAAGCTGACAGTGTGCCGTACAGCCACCGCATTGTGCTGAACGTGATGTATATGTAAAATTTTCAATATCTTCCTGTGAAATAAGAGAGGATTTTTCAGCGGTTTGTTTTTCCTTTGCGTACAGCGCACAGCCGAAAGCTCCCATAAGTCCGGAAATTGCCGGTCTTATAACGTTTCTGCCGGTTTCTATCTCAAAAGAACGGAGTACCGCATCATTCAGGAAAGTTCCACCCTGTACTACTATATTTTTTCCTAATTCGTCCGGTGAGTTCGCACGGATAACTTTATATATGGCGTTCTTGATTATCGACATGGAAAGTCCCGCTGAAATGTCCTCAACGGTTGCACCGTCTTTCTGTGCCTGTTTTACAGAACTATTCATGAAAACCGTACATCTTGACCCTAAATCAACAGGGTGTTCCGCAAAAAGTCCGAGCTGTGAAAATTCGGAAATGTCATAGCCAAGTGCCATTGCAAAAGTCTGTATGAAAGAGCCACACCCTGAGGAGCAGGCTTCATTTAGCATTATGCTGTCAATACTGTGGTTTTTTATCCGGAAACATTTTATATCCTGACCACCTATGTCAATTATAAAATCAACTTCGGGGCAGAAGTACGCCGCCGCCTTGAAATGTGCTGCTGTCTCAACAATGCCGAAATCTATTGAAAGTCCGGATTTTATCAGTTCTTCACCGTAACCCGTCACGGCGGAGGCTTTTATATTTATATCCGGATTCATTTCACGATAGATATTTTTTACCTGATTTACGATTTTATCAAGTGGTTTTCCTAAATTTGAAGAATAATGATGATATAAAATTTTTCCGTCATCAGTGATAAGGACTAATTTTGTTGTGGTAGAACCGGCGTCAATACCTAAATATGCATCGCCCTTGTATTTATGTATATCCGCATAACCTAAATCAAATTTACGGTGACGTTCTATGAAGTCGTCGTATTCAGAATGTGAGGCAAACAGAGGTTTTCCGGTAACTATGCCGTCAGATGCCCGTGCAGTGCTTATTTTTGAGATAATTTCACCTGTCGTGAGATAGTCTCCGGACGTTCCGGAATACAGCGCACAGCCATATGCCACAAATACCGGAGCTTCCTCCGGAAATACGGCGTTTTCTTCATCTAAATCAAGGGTGCGGACAAATGCTTTTTTAAGTCCTTTAAGGAAAAATAAAGGACCTCCGAGGAATAATACTTTTCCTTCAATGGTGCGACCCTGTGCAAGTCCGGAAACAGTCTGGTCAACAACCGCCTGAAAGATACTGGCGGCAATGTCTTCACGACGTGCGCCCTGATTAAGCAGGGGCTGTATATCGGATTTTGCGAAAACTCCGCACCGTGAGGCTATGGGATATATTTTCTGTGAACGCATTGAAAGTGCGTCGAGTTCGTCGGCAGTTATGCCGAGAAGTGTCGCCATCTGGTCAATGAATGCACCAGTACCACCAGCACAAGAGCCGTTCATACGCTGTTCAACGCCACCAGTCAAAAAAATTATTTTAGCGTCCTCACCACCAAGTTCTATAACAGAATCGGCGTCCGGAAATTTTTTCTTTACCGCTAAAAATGCGGCATGGACTTCCTGAACGAAAGGTATTCCGGCGGAGTTCGCCAGTCCGAGACCTGCCGAACCCGTTATACATACTGTGAACAGGTCTTCCGGGTAGTCGGAACGTATTATTTTAAGCTGGTCAATAACAGTTTCCTTTACTCGTGAAAGATGCCGCTGATATTTTGAATATATAATATTGCCGTCGGGGTCTGCAATAACGGTCTTTACGGTTGTAGAGCCTATATCTATACCGAGAGATAATTTTTTATTCATTTTTTCAGTCTCCGTTTCTTAAAAAAATTCCGTTTTAAATATTATACTATATTTTTCTGCAAAAATAAAGCGGTAATTTCTGAATTTTTTTATTTTATTATCAAAAGGGACGGTTGAAACCGTCCCCACCGGATTAAAATTCAATTTTCTTTTCGAGATAAGCCACAAGGTCATTTATATTTACACGTTCCTGCTCCATTGTGTCACGGTCACGGACTGTAACACAGTTGTCTTTTTCGAGTGTGTCGAAATCATACGTAACACAGAACGGTGTACCGATTTCGTCCTGTCTGCGATAACGTTTGCCGATTGTACCAGTTTCGTCAAAATCACACATGAACTTCTTTGAAAGCATTTCAAAAACTTCTTCTGCCTGTGGAGTGAGTTTCTTTACAAGAGGAAGTACCGCACACTTATACGGAGCAAGTGCGGGGTGAAGGTGCATTACTGTACGGATTTCCCGCTTTTCCTTGCCGTTCTTGTCAATGGTTACAAGTTCTTCCTCATCATAAGCTTCCGTAATGATTGAAAGGAAAAGCCTTTCAACGCCCAGTGACGGCTCTATAACATACGGGATATATTTTTCATTTGTTTCAGGGTCAAAATATTCAAGAGATTTTCCGCTTGTCTTTATATGCTGTGTGAGGTCATAATCTGTTCTGTCTGCGACGCCCCATAATTCACCCCAGCCAAACGGGAAGAGATATTCAAAATCCGTTGTTGCTTTTGAATAGAAACAGAGTTCCTCAGGTGAGTGGTCACGGAGTCTTATATTTTCCTCTTTGAGACCAAGACTTAACAGGAAGTTTTTACAATAACTTCTCCAGTAGCTGAACCATTCAAGGTCTGTACCAGGTTTGCAGAAAAATTCAAGTTCCATCTGTTCAAACTCACGTACACGGAATATGAAGTTTCCGGGGGTTATTTCGTTTCTGAAAGATTTTCCCACCTGTGCAACACCGAAAGGAACTTTTTTTCTTGTGGTACGCTGAATGTTTCCGAAATTAACGAAGATACCTTGTGCGGTTTCCGGACGGAGATATAATTCTGACTTGCTGTCTTCCGTTACACCCTGAAAAGTCTTGAACATAAGGTTAAATTGTCTTATATCAGTAAAATTATGTTTCTGACAGTTCGGGCAGGGTATTTCATGTTCTCTTATGTAAGCGGACATCTGTTCATTAGTCCAGCCTGCAACGTTTGTACCGTCGAAATCTTCAATAAGATTGTCCGCACGGTGACGGGTATTACATTCCTTGCAGTCCATCAGAGGGTCAGAAAAACCACCGATATGTCCGGAGGCAACCCATGTCTGTGGGTTCATAAGGATTGCGCTGTCAAGACCAACATTATATTTGTTTTCCTGAACAAACTTTTTAAGCCATGCCTTTTTGATGTTGTTTTTGAGTTCAACACCTAAAGGACCATAATCCCATGTATTAGCAAGACCACCATAAATTTCAGAGCCAGGGTATACATAGCCTTTTGATTTACAGAGGTCAACGATTTTATCCATGATTTTTTCGCTGTTCTTAAGCATTTTTAAAATACCTCTTTTCGTGTAGATTTATCTATTATATTGTAACGGAAAACCGGAAGAATGTCAATACTTTTACGGTAAAATATTATTTCTAAACTAAAAAAAGCCGTATCCGGTGAGAATACGGCAAGGAACAAAAGATTAATAAAAGGGGAATTGGGAGATTTCTTAATCCTGTTTATATTATAAAATAAGATTCTTAAAATAATCTTAAATCAGTTATAAATTAACAGCAGTTTCAAGGGCAATTTCCATCATATCACGGAAACTGTTCTGTCTTTCTTCTGCTGTCGTGGAAAGGTTCTTTAAAGGACAGTCCGAAACCGTAAGTATACATAATGCATTCTTGCCGGAGCGTGCGGCATTCATGTAAAGTGCAGCGGTTTCCATTTCTATACCAAGTACACCCATTTTCTGCCAGTATGAAAGATTGTCCGAGTCATTATAAAAAGTATCGCTTGAAAAGATATTTCCCACGTGATACGGTAGTTTTTTATTTTCCGTAACCTGAACAGCCTTTGAAAGAACATTCCATGAAGCAGTCGGGGCATACGTTCCGGGAAGATTATACTGTGAAGCATATGCAGAGTTTGTGCTTGCACTGATGGCAATAATAATATCCCTTAAACTGACGTTATCGGCGATAGCTCCCGCTGTGCCTGTTCTTATGATTGTCTGTACTCCGTATTCGTTGAAGAGTTCCCATGAATATATACCCATTGATGGCATACCCATACCGCTACCCTGTACGGAGATTTTCTTTCCCTTATAAGTTCCTGTATAACCATACATACAGCGGACTTCATTATAGCAGACAGGGTTTTCAAGATAATTTTCAGCTATGAATTTTGCTCTCAGAGGGTCACCTGGCATGATTACAACCGGTGCAATATCTCCGGTATTTGCGTTGTTATGTGGTGTTGCCATAAAAAAATCACTCCTTTTGTTTTTTTATATTATATCATAAGTTTCCGGAGTTTACAAGCGTATCACAAAAAAGAACTGTCCTTTATGGACAGTTCTTCTTATATTATTTTGATTTTGCAGCGGAACGGGCTTTCCACCATGACCATGTGACAGGTGCTACAAAAATTGAAGAGTAAGTACCTGAAATAAGTCCGAACATAAGCGGTACGGAGAACGTCAGCAGTGAGCTGTAACCGCTTATTGCAACGACAATAGTTACTATAAGCATAGTTGCAATAGTAGTTATTGAAGTACGTATAGAACGTGTCATGGACTGTGAACAGCCAGCGTTGATAAGTTCGTTGAGTGAGGCTTTCGGCATAAGTTTCTTATTTTCACGTATTCTGTCGTAAATAACGATAGTATTGTTGATTGAGTAACCTAAAATCGTAAGGATAACTGCAACGGTGTTTGAATTGAACTCAAATCCGAAAATAACAGATATGGCAATTGCAACAAGCAAGTCATGCAGAAGTGCAAGCACTGAACATACACCAGCAGACCAGCCACCTATATTACGGAAACGTACAGCAATATAAATAATTACTATAATTGCCGCAAAGATTACAGCGACAAGGCATTTCAAAAGAAATTCACGTCCAGAAGACGGGCTGACATCTGTTGAATCGAAAAGTACAATATTACTGTCCGGAAATTCTGCCTGAAGTGCTTCAGTCATTTCAACCTGTCTGTCGACATTCAGACCCTGTTCAGATGTGAATGAAACTACAATCTGTTTGCCACCTGAATCAATGCTTTCACCCTTACGTACACTTACAGGAACATTCACAATATCATGTACGATATTTTCAGCCTGATTTGTATCAATTTCACCGGTATAGTCGTAAGTAATCATAGTACCACCACTGAATTCAAGTGCAAAGTTTCCGCCACCTCTTATAATCAGACCACCGGCAAAAACTACTACAACACCGATAAGTATTCCAAAAATCATTTTTTTCTTTCCGCAGAAATTATAAGTCTTTATTTCACGGGCTTTTTCCTTATAACCATAGAGTTTTTTATTCTGGAAACACTTAAACTTGGAAAGAGATGTAACCATAACTCTTGAAAGGAATACACCCATAATGAAGTTAAGTACAACACCCGCAAGAAGTGTGATACCGAATGAATATACAACACCCTCAGCAGTTGCACCGAACATGAAGAAAATGGTTTTATTAAGAATTTTTGAGAAGAAACTTGTCGGAACGCCGAAAGCTCCCATAAGTATAATGGCAATGATAACATTGGTTATATTACCATCAAGAATAGCCGAGAATGCTCTTTTATAAGCCACTTTTATAGCGGAATCAAGAGATTTTCCGGACTGTATTTCTTCCTTGATACGTTCACCGGTGATGATGTTTGCATCAACGCCCATACCTACAGCAAGGATTATACCTGCAATACCAGGGATTGTAAGTGTAGAACCGGGCATGAATCCGAACCAACCCGATACAACGGCGATACTTCCGGCAATCTGTCCGCAAAGTGCAATAACCGAAATAACACCAGGCAGACGGTAAAGGCATATCATATATATTGCAATGAATATAAATGCAATAAGTGCCGCAAGAAGTATAGCGTCAAGTGAACCCTCACCCATTGTGGGGTCAATTGTCTTGAAGCTTGTTGTTTCCAGTTTGAACGGCAACGCACCTGAATTAATCTGATTTGCAAGTTTATTAGCGGATTCGTCGGTAAAATTACCCGTAATAACTGCACTGCCGTCAGTGATAGCACTGTTGACAGTAGGGTAAGAAATCATAGTGTTATCCATCCATATGGAAATAGGTGTACCAGTTCCGGCGAGTTCAGCGGTAGCCTCTGCAAATTTAGTCTTACCGGACGGATTGAGATTAAGTTCAATAAGGTTTTCATACGTTCCGGAGTCGTCATTTGCACGGTATACGGCTCTTGCACTTGCAACGTCCGCACCCTCAATGACGATTTCACCGGTAGGAATTACGTTTCCGTCATCGTCGGTTATGCTGTCTGTACCCTTACGAAAAGTAAGGATTGCCATTTCACCGAGTTCCTTTACAGATGCCGACGGGTCAAAGTCACTCTCACCTGCTTGCCACGGGAAACGCACAATGATTCTGTCACTTTTTTCATCGCTGTAAACTTCGCTGTCCGTTATACCAAGTGCTGATAATCTTGTATCGATAATAGCCGTGGCAGCTTTCAGCTGTTCGGGTGTAGCGTCAGCACCATCAGCCGGAGCAAAGGTAACATCAACACCGCCCTTGATGTCAATGCCAAGACGGATATCGTCAACACCCTTGATAACGGTTGTTGTGTTATCGCCATAAAGGTAATCAAGCCCGATTACAGCCGATACAGCAAACAGCGTGATTAAAGCAACAACAATGAAGAAAGTAGATTTTCCAATCTTTTTCACGGTCATGCCTCCTGAAAATATAATTTTGTTCTGTCTGTATGACAATTAATATTATTTTACTATATAATCCTTAAAAAGTCAAGTAGATATTAAAAATTTCCTGATAATTTATTTAAAATGTTTCTGAGATATTTTCAGTCTGTTCATAGCTCTGTTGAGAGCCGCCTGTGTATGGTAGTATTCCATAATGCTTTGTTTTTGTCGGAGCTGTTCTTCTGCACGTTCACGGGCTTCCTCAGCACGCTTTATATCGATTTCCTCCGGCAGTTCACACGAATCGGCAAGAATTATTGAAGATTCCGGCATAACCTGTATGAAGCCCTCCGATATAGCAGCATAACGCCATTGACCGTCTACCATGTATTTAAGTTCACCCGTGGGCAGTGATGTGACAAGCGGTTCATGACCATACATAATGCCTATAAGTCCGTCAATAGCAGTTATGACAAGGTGTTCACAATCGCCCTGATAGAAAACTCTGTCAGTGGCGATTATTTCAAGGTGAAATGACTTAGCCATATGAACCTCCTTTATTCGCCTATTTCTTTAGCTTTTGCTATGACGTCGTCAATCGTGCCAGCCATAAGGAATGCAGCTTCCGGATATTTGTCCATATCACCTTCAATAATTGCATTGAATCCCTCTATGGTATCTTTAAGTGGGACGTATTTTCCCTTTAATCCGGTGAAGTTTTCCGCAACATTGAATGGCTGTGACAAGAATTTCTGTATTTTTCTTGCACGATATACAGCGAGTTTGTCGGCTTCGTCGAGTTCTTCCATGCCGAGAATACCTATAATATCCTGTAATTCCTTGTATTTCTGTAAGAGTTCCTGTGTACGTCTTGCAACGGAATAATGTTCCTCACCGACTACTTCCGGTTCAAGAATACGTGAATTTGACTCCAGCGGGTCGACAGCCGGATATATACCCTGTTCAACGATTTTTCTTGAAAGTACCGTTGTAGCGTCAAGGTGTGCAAACGTGATAGCAGGTGCAGGGTCTGTGAGGTCATCTGCCGGAACGTACACCGCTTGTACCGACGTTATAGAACCATTTTTTGTAGATGTTATACGCTCCTGAAGTTCGCCTACTTCCGTGGCAAGCGTCGGCTGATAACCAACCGCTGACGGCATACGTCCGAGAAGTGCCGATACTTCCGAACCAGCCTGAACATATCTGAAAATATTGTCAATAAATAAAAGTACATCCTTGTGTTCACGGTCACGGAAGTACTCCGCCATAGTAAGTCCTGTCTGTGCAACTCTCATACGTGAGCCGGGAGGTTCGTTCATCTGTCCGAAAACAAGCGCAGTTTTACTGATAACACCTGATTCCTGCATTTCGTTCCATAGGTCATTACCCTCACGGGAACGCTCACCTACACCGGTAAAAATTGAATATCCACCGTGTTCGGTAGCGATATTTCTTATAAGTTCCTGAATAAGAACAGTTTTTCCGACACCAGCACCACCGAAAAGTCCTATTTTACCGCCCTTAGCATACGGAGCTATAAGGTCAATGACTTTAATTCCTGTTTCAAGGATTTCAACAACGGGACTTTGTTCCTGAAAAGTCGGGGCTTTTCTATGGATTTCCCAGTATTCAGAAGCACCGGTATCACCTTTTTTGTCGATAGGCTCACCAAGGACGTTAAACATTCTGCCAAGCGTCTTTTCGCCGACCGGTACTTTTATACACGCACCTGTGGAAGTAACTTCCATATTTTTACTAAGCCCCTCACTTGTCGCAAGCATGATACAGCGGACTATATGATTTCCCATATGCTGTGCGACTTCCATTACACGTTTTCTGCCATCCACTTCAACGGTGAGTGCGTCTCTAATCATGGGGAGTTTTCCTGCCGGAAATTCAACATCTATTACAGGTCCTGTGACCTGAGTTATTTTACCTTTTTCCATTTTGTTGTTTCTTTACCTCCTTTTAAAGTCAAATATCTTGTCACGATAGTATTCATATTGCTTTTTTCTTGCCGATATTTCGGCGGGTATACCGTTTGTGAGGTCATTACATAGAGTATCAAATTTGTAAAGTATTTTTACTATTCTTACCTGCTCCTCAATCGGTGGAATTGGGATATTAATTTTAGATAATTTTTCACCAGTTGTTGTAGCTCTTGTGGTAAAAGAAGCATATTTTATTATTTGGCTTCTAACATTATGTGTAGAAAAATAATACGCACAAAATTTAGGAATTAATAAAGTTGTTATCGGTCTTGCTCTTAAAACAAAACCACTGAAAACACAATCGGGTACATCTTCTATTAAAGTGCTTGACATACCAATATCTTCTTTAGTTTCAGATGTTCTTGTAAAAAAAACATCACCTTTTTTAGCACTATATCTTTTAATTTCATTAGGTGTAACATCAACAAGCCCTGAAAATGAATCTTTAGCCAACCACCTGTTTTTATATACATCAGTAAAATTAATTATTGGCTTTCCCTTGCCAAAAGCAGATTTTTCTTTATTAAGACCATTCTTGATTTTAAAAAGTTCTCCCAGTAGTTTACACTCAATGTCATTACCGAAATTCAACAGCTTATCCCGATAATATGAATATTGTTTTTTTCTTAATTCAAGCTCTTTTTCAAGTAATTCTATACATTCGGTGAAAATGTCAAGTATACGAACTACTTCACGTTGTATCTCTATGGGTGGAGCAGGAATTAAAAAATTTTCAATGCTTGATATATGAACGTGCGGAACTCCTCCACCTTTTTTTGTGGTATAAATTTTATCTTGTATACTGGAAAGAAAATAAAAGATATATTTAGTTAATAATTTTTCATTTCCTTTAACAGAAAACGCATCATTTACAAAAATTGGAGTATTCCAATATTGCACATATCCTGCACTTGCCCCACTTCCAGCAACAGTAATTATTTCACCGGTACGGTTACTTCTATCACAATAAAAAGCCGGTTCTTTTCCACCTGAAATTACAGGTATTAAACCTTTTAATAAATCTTTTTTTGTAGCCGATGTTCCTCTTTTCATTTCGGTAACAATACCAAGTTTTTTATACTCCACACCGTCGGGGCATAGTCTTTCAATCATATCAAAAATGTTTTCCATTATGCTATTCCTCAATACTTGCCGCACCACCACAGACTTCCGTTATTTCCTGTGTAATGGCGGCTTGTCTTGCACGGTTATATAGCAGTGACAGGTCTTTTATAATATCCTTTGCACTTTTTGTAGCGGCGTCCATAGCGGTCATGCGTGCCTGTTGTTCGCAACAGAAAGCCTCAACCATTGCACCGTAAATAATACCCTTTGCAAAGTTCGGAATCAAATAAGCCATAACCTCTTCCGGTGACGGTACAAACGACGCCTTAGGAAGTTTTTTCATAGTACCATCGTCGGCTTTACCTAAATGTCTTCTGCTGAACGGCAAAAGCTGTACCGTTTTTACTTCAAACTGGCTTGAATTTGTCATCTGTGTATATATCAGATAAACTTCATCAAGTTCTTTTTTTTCAAATTTTTCAAGAACTATTTCAGCTATTTCCCTTGCCCTGTAGAGTGTAGGATTTTGTGTAGTATAAAGAAATTCCCCGTCTACATAAGCCTTTTTATCCTTTTTCATACGGTTCTGAAAGTACATTCTGCCGACGTGTCCCATGACAAACAGATAGCAGTTATCAATATATGGTGTTTCAGATAATTTCTGTTCAGTATATCTTAGAATATTATGATTATAACTGCCACAAAGTCCCTTGTCAGCCGTAATGACGATATAGCCTTTTTTACGCTTATCGTCGGAAATTCCTTGTCTTTTATCGAAATAGAACTGTCTTGTATGTGGTGTATGTTCCAGAATACTTTCAATAGTGGACTGCAATTTTTCAAAGTAAGGTGTGGTAGCGTCAAGAGATTTACGGGCTTTTTTGAGTTTTGAGGAAGAAATAAGGTACATGGCATTAGTGATTTTAAGTATCTGCTGTATACTTGCGATACGTTCACGAATTTCCCTGATATTAGCCAAAATTTACCCCTCCTTATTCCTCAAAAGCCGTTAAAATTCTTTCTATTCTTTCGGCGAGTTCGTCCGTAAGAACCTTTTTATTTTCGAGTTCCTCAATAATATCCTGCCCGTAACTGCGTATATAGTTCATAAGTTCCGTGCGATATTCCCTTATTTCTTTCAACGGAATATCCCTGAAAAATCCATGTTGTGCCGCATAAAGCAATATTACCTGTTCATAGTGCGGAAGCGGATTATATAACGGTTGTTTGAGTAATTCTGTAAGCATACGTCCGTGATTGAGTAAATCAGTAGTGGACTTGTCTAACTCTGAAGAAAACTGTGTAAATATTTCCATTTCCTTGAACTGTGCCAAATCTATACGAAGATTTCCGGCGGCTTTTTTCATAGCCTTAGTCTGTGCCGCACCACCTACACGTGATACAGAAAGTCCATAGTTTACGGCTGGTCGCTGACCTGAATTAAATAATTCACTTTCAAGAAAAATCTGACCGTCCGTTATTGAGATTACATTTGTCGGGATATATGCAGAAATATCACCGGCAAGAGTTTCAATAATCGGCAGTGCCGTGAGTGAACCTCCACCGTGTTCGTCGTCAAGACGGCTGGAACGTTCAAGAAGTCTTGAATGAAGATAGAATACATCACCAGGGTACGCCTCACGTCCTGGAGGACGGTGCAGAAGTAACGACATTGCACGATATGCTACGGCGTGTTTTGATAAATCATCATATACTATTAAAACGTCCTTACCTTTTGACATGAAATATTCCGCCATAGCCGTGCCAGAATATGGTGCGATATACTGAAACGGTGCGGGTTCGCTTGCCGACGCTGAAACTACTACAGAATATTCCATAGCACCGTATTTTTTCAGATTATTCACTACCTGTGCGACAGTAGACGATTTTTGACCTATTGCAACGTATATACAAATAACGTCCTTGCCCTTCTGGTTTATTATAGTATCAACGGCAATTGAAGTTTTTCCGGTTTGTCTGTCGCCTATGATAAGTTCACGCTGTCCACGTCCGATAGGGAACATTGAGTCAATGGCAAGAATACCCGTCTGTAACGGAACATTTACGGATTTTCTTTCAATAACGCTTGGTGCTTCACGTTCGATAGGGAAGTAGTCTTCTGCTTTTATCGCACCGAGTCCATCGATTGGAGAGCCGAGAGCATCAACTACACGTCCTAAAAGTTCATCACTTACGCCGACGCCGGCACGTTTTCCGGTACGTATAACGGAAGAACCCTCTGTTAAACCCTGCTCCTGTCCGAGAAGTACCGCACCTACAGTTTTTTCCTCAAGGCTCTGGATAATACCACGCACACCGTTTTCAAATTCAACAAGTTCACCGTACATAACACCGGTCATTCCGTGAATACGTGCTATTCCGTCGCCTATACGGGTAATAAATCCTGTTTCAGTAGTGCCGGTCTTTGCGGTGAAATCTTTTACTTCAGTTTTGAGGACTGATATAATATCACCGGAACTTGTATTGTCGGATTCGGCAAGTTCAGTAGCTTTAGCCTGAAAACTTTCTTTCATCATTTTAAGGCTTGTACGGTAACTTTTATCATATTCCACGTCACCGGCATTGAGAATGAAACCACCTATAATATCGGGGTCGTGACGGTATTCAATGGCAACGTCTTCTTTGACGAATTTTTCCATAATGAATTTCCGCAAATCAGCCTGTTGTGTTTCGGTAAGAGGTGTAACGTATCTTACAACGGCACGAATACTGTTTTGTTTATCAAGGAGAATATCGCTGTATTCGTCGAAAATTTCAGACAGATTATCAATCATTCCGTCCTTTACGGCATTAATAAGAAATCTGTTTAAATTTTCGGGAAAAAGTTTTTTAATAATATTTCTTTTTTCGTCAAGAGTAACAAGCGGATTTGAAAGTGTGTCCGCAACGTCCGGACAGCCAGCGAAAATATTTCTTACTGAATCAATATCCTCCTGTGAAACTTCAAGCCGGACAAGTTCTTTCAGGAAATCTTTTTGATTATCTTTCATGAATTATTTTCCTCCTCTGCGGAAAGAAATTCATCTACAAGCCGACGGTTTTTTTCGTCGTCGACGTTTTCCCCTATAATTTTAGATGCCGCTTCAATGGCAAGGTCTGCAATCTGTATCTGTGCCTGCTGAATAATTCTCCGGCGTTCATTTTCGATAGTTTTTCCGGCATCGCTTATAATTTCCGACGCTTCTTCCTGTGATTTTTTCAGGATAGCAGATTTTTCAGCCTCTGCCTCGTCGTGTGCCTTCATGATAATCTGCTGTGCTTCTTCTTTTGCATTGCTTATGCTTTCGGCGTATTGTTTTTTGAGTTCTTCAGCTTCCTGACGGGATTTTTCCGCCTTGTCCAAGTTATCCTGAATAGTTCTTGTACGTTCATTCATTATTTTGGTTATAGGCTTGAAAAGGAATATCCGGAGCAGAATAAACAATATTATGATATTTACCGCTGACCATATGAAATTCCATATATTTACGTCAAGCATTGTACCTTTTAATGCGTCCATGTTACAACTCCTTTCATGTGATTATCACTGAAATAAATAATTATTTAAGTATAAAGATAATCAGAATGGCTATAACAAAGCCGTAAATAGCTGTAGCCTCCGCCAGCGCACAACCAAGCAGAAGCGCCTTGTTTATATCGCCCTTAGCCTCCGGCTGACGTGCTATAGCGTCAGCAGCCTTTGAAGTTGCTATACCTATACCGATACCTGCTCCCATACCTGTGAGAACTGCAAGACCTGCACCAATTGCTATTAATCCCATGATAAATTACCTCCGAAAAAAATTTTTTAATAAATTTGTTTATTCGTTTTCCATAGCCTCTGACATGAAAAGCGATGTTAAAAATACAAATACATAAGCCTGTATACAGCCGTCGAAAATATCAAAGTAAAAACTGAAAACTAACGGCAGACCAACAGGAAGTATCATCTTGATAAGTTCCATTACGACAAATGCACCGAGAACATTTCCGAAAAGTCGCATACACAATGAAAGCGGTTTTATGACAAGTTCAAGAATGTTCATAGGTAGCATTAACGGCATAGGTTCTTTAAAACTTTTCAGCCAACCCCCGAAACCCTTTTCACGTATTCCGCTGAACTGTATCAGCAGTATTGCGAAAAGTGCAAGTGTAGCCGTAACACCTAAGTCTTTTGTAGGTGGTCTCAGTCCGAAAAGCCCTATTATATTTGACATACCTATATATATAAGGAATGTTTCCAGTATGGGAAGATATTTTTTTCCCTTATTGCCGAGAATTTCAAGAAAAAAATTATTCATCCATTCAATACCGGACTCTATAAGGCATTGTGTACCGGTCGGAACAGTTTTCAGTTTCCGGACAAAAATTATTGACGCTATTACAAGTAC
The DNA here is from genome assembly GCA_023665275.1 of Alistipes senegalensis. Taxonomy (GTDB): domain Bacteria; phylum Bacillota; class Clostridia; order Oscillospirales; family Ruminococcaceae; genus Ruminococcus. The sequence continues at coordinate 162,081 of JAMPEF010000001.1, forward strand.
AGCCATTATGACCCATGTTATCACGCATGATTCCGGAACAGGTATTCCGTTAAAAACCGGTATCGTAAAAGCTACACGGCATTCAAGTTCTTCCATAAGTTTTTCTGCAATATCCATATATAACACCTTCTTTCAGATAATAATAAAACGGAGACAGCACATGGCATAAATCTCCGTTGATTTTGTCAGAAATAAGTACTGCAAAGTATATTGAAACAATACCCGACAGCCATATTTTTTACTGCCTTTATTATAATATAACAAAAATTTTATAAAGTCAAGTCAAAAATGAAAAATTTCACATTTCAAACAAAAAAATTATAACAGACCTGTTATAAAACCATTGAAAGATGAAATGAAAATTGATATAATAATAGGTAATTAGAAAAATTAAAAGAAAAAGATTAACAGAAACAAAACAACATTTGAAATAATTTTACAGCTTTGTTTAGATATAATAATTAACTATAATTAATTTATTAAACAGGTCTGTTACAGGAGGAAAATTAACAATATGTCGAAAATCACAAAATATCTTCTTTTTACATTTATAACCTCATGGACATTTCAAATAATAGGTTCGCATGATTTTAATTTAGAAAGTATTGCCGGAATGACAAGTTTCAGTCAGTCAGTGGCTTTGTGTATGCTTATGCCCACGTTTGGAGCTTTCTTTGCAAAAGCGGATATTCGTAATATGGGTTGGAAACTGAATTTTGAAGATAATAAAAAGCTGATACTCTTTGCGTGGCTGATGCCTACTGTTTTTGAGATTGCCGGAGCAACATTTTATTATATTATGTTTCCTGAAGATTTCGATACTTCCGGTGCTATTCTGAAAGATATAGACCCCTCTGCTTTTGCAGAACTTGAAAAAACGGGGAGTTCCTATGGAGCTTATATTGCAAAAGAAATATTTTATTCATTGACTTCATTCTATACATTTGTTGCTGTATTTATGGGACTTGGTGAGGAAATCGGCTGGAGAGGATTCCTCTTTCCTGAACTGAAAAAAAGTCTTGGCAGAACGAAAGGCGTTTTAATTGGCGGAGTTATACATGGAGTGTGGCACTTTCCGCTGATGCTTTTTGTAGGTTACGAATACGGAAAAGATTACATAGGTGCACCACTGCTTGGACTGTTTACTTTCTGCATTTTTACCGTGACAACAGGAATTATTTCAGATTATCTTTACGAAAAATCATATAGCATATGGTTACCTGCAATTTTTCACGGCTTAATCAACTCTACAATAAATCCATGTCTGCTTAGAGGAAATGAACACACTGAACGTTCGATATTTGGTCCTGTAAGCATAGGACTGATATCAGTCATGCCAATGGCACTTTTCGCCGCCGGCATACTTTATATTGATTTCCGCTCAACCGACAGTATATCTGAAACTGATTTCCTTGATTGACAATTTCAGAACAGGTCTAATTACTTTTGTTTTCTGCAATGGAAACGGCATTATTCAGACGGTCAATGGCACTGTTATTGAGTTTTGTTGAAAGTCTTACACGGTCAAGCTCTGCCTTTAATGATTTCAATTCAACGGCGATATTTTTCATGGCGTTTGAGTGTTCAGCATTTATCTTGTTTATTGATTCAATCTGCTTGTCGGCAAGATGCCTGAGAGTTTCAGTAAGCTGTATATTCTGGTCTTCAAGAAAGCACACCCTTTTAATAAGTTCATTTATATTAGTTGCAAGTAAAATATTGGCTGTATTCTGTTTTTCGCCGAAATCCACCAGCCGTGAGGCTGTCTGAAAAGTTGATATTTTTTCATTACTGTCAAAAGTATTCATCTTTGCATTTGTTAGCTTTATATCTGACATTTTAATAAATTATCCTTTCTTTTTTATTTTTTCACGCCAGTAATCAAGAGTATCTGAAATAGTTTTTTCTATGGAAATTTCGGCAGTCCAGCCGGTATCACTGAAAATTTCTGATGTATCGGGTTCAATGATGGGAATATCAGAAGCCCTTAAACGTTCAGGGTCAATTTTATGATTAATCGTCACAGCTGAAAGACTTAACGCCGTATTTAAAATATATTCTATACTTACGGCTTTTCCACGACCGACGTTATAAGTTTTTCCGGAAATACCATTTTCACCTAAAAGCCTGTAAGCCCTTACAATGTCCCTGACGTCCGTGAAGTCTCTTTGTGCTGAAAGATTTCCGGTACATATTTCCGGCGGACGTAAGCCGTTTTCAATTTCGGCAATCTGTTTACAGAAATCGGAAATAACGAAAGTTTCCGCCTGACCTGCTCCGGAATGATTAAAAGCTCTAACAATAATAATATCCTTGCCGTATGCACGGTGATATATTCTGCCAATCATACCGGCACAAGCCTTTGAGACAGCATAGATATTAGCTGGATTCAGATTTTCAGTTTCCCTTATCGGACAGGCATTTTCCCTGATAAATCCGTATTCCTCACCTGAACCAATTAAAATAAGTCGCACACCGTCCGGCAGTGCCTCCATGACGTTTATTGACCCGATTATATTTATTTCGGCGGTAAGCTGAGGCTTTTTCCACGATAAAGCCACTGAACTCTGTGCCGCAAGGTGATATATTATATCCGGTTTTATTTCGTCGATAAGGCTTTTAATATCATCTTTCCGGAGAACGTCAAGAACGTGCCGGAAACATTCAGTATTAATTTTTTCGTCAGGTAAGTGCGTGGCATGGACTTCCCAGCCGGAGTTTACAAGCTCCCGTATCAGATAACCTCCGGCAAACCCAGCACCTCCGATAATTAAAACTTTCATATATTCACCTCGTCAGTAATTATTTTATATAAATCCTGAATTATATTTTTTTGGTTGAAATAATCAAGTACACGTTGACGCCCGTTATTTCCTAATCTTTCACGGAGATTTTTATTTTTCCGGAGTATATTTATTGCGTTGGCAAGTTCACGTGTATTATACGGCATGACCGTAATTCCCGTCTTTTCGTGTACGCTGACGCACGGTACACCCGACGGCAGACGGGTATTTATAACGGGTTTGTCGTAAATCATGGCTTCCAACTGTACTATGCCAAATGCTTCACTTCTTTCCACCGACGGCAAAACAAATATATCACAGTCGGAAAAAGCCTGTTTCAACTGTTCTTCCGGCAGAAATCCTAAAAAATGTATACGGTCATTCATGCCGTATTTCCGGACTTTTTCTTTAAGTTCATTTTCAAGAATACCTGTTCCGGCAATAAATAACTCACAGTTATTTTTTACTTGCCGGAAAGCCTCTATAAGAACATCAACGCCCTTATAGTAGACAAGTCTTCCGGTGAAAAAGACTTTTACACTTTCCGGATTTGTTGCTTTTTCCGTAAGAAACGGTATTTTTTTAATATTCAGGTAATTTTCCGGAGTTATTCCATAAGGAAGTATACGGCATTTATGACGATATTCCGGCAGAAATTCAGAGCCTGTTATATGACCCTCCGTTGCAACAAGAATACAGTCCGTACGGTTGAGTAAATATTTCATTAAAGGTCTGTAAAGCATTAAAAGTTTTTTCTGTTTCACAACATCGCTGTGCCATGATACTATTACTTTTCCGCTATATCCCGACAAAAGCAGTGCCAAATCAGCAAGCGGAAACGGTACGTGAATATGAACTATATCAGCATTTGCGGACATTTTCCGGAAAAGATTCAGAAACGACACCGACAGCGGACATGAAAAATAAGTTCCGAAACTTCCGGCACGGGTAAGCCGGACACCGTTTATTTTTTCTGAATAAATTTTCCCACGTCCATCACGACATACAAGCGTGCGGACTTCAATATTTTTATACTTGTCCAGTTCTTCAGAATACTGTTTCACAAGCGTTTCTATACCGCCCGTATGCGGAGAATATGCCTTGTTTACCTCAAGGATTTTAATTTTTCTTTTCATTTAATAGCTCCCTATAGATTTCGTGGAGTTTTTCGGCGGATTTTTCCCACGTGAAAAGCCTTGCACGTTCAAGACCTATACGGCTTAAATTTTTCCGCAAATCAGGATTTTTATAAAGTCTGTAAAGTTCTTCTGCAATGCTTTTAACGGAATACGCATCGCACATTACGGCACAATCACCGGTGACTTCTAGTAATGATGCTTCACCGGACGTCAGAACAGGTACACCGCACGCCATAGCCTCTAATGGTGGCATTCCGAAACCTTCATACAGCGACGGAAACACAAAAGCCATAGCTCCGGAGATTAACGGGGTCATATCTTCTGCCGGAACGTATTTAGTAAAAATAACCTGTTTTTCAAGTGCAAGTTTTCTGACAAGTGTGTAAATACCATCGCATAACCAGCCTTTAGCACCCGCAAGAACAAGTTTCGGAGGATTTTGTACGTGGCGTGTTAGAACTTTATAAGCTCTTATCAGTCGTACTAAATTTTTGCGTGGTTCTATAGTTCCGACGTATAGAAAATATTCGCCGTCGATTTCAAGGGATTTCTTTACTTTTTTAATAGTATCAGGATTTTCACACGGTCTGAAACGTTCACAGTCCACACCGCACGGAACAACACGTATTTTTTCTGAATACTCCGGAAAATATTTGATTATTTCCGTTCTTGAAAATTCCGAATCAGTAACAATAATATCGGCTCTTTTCATGGATTTTTTAAGTCCCGTTTCAAGCATGAAACGTGTACGACCTCTTACAGTTTCCGGAAAAGCCTTGTATACCATGTCATGAACAGTCACGACTTTTTTTCCGTGTACGAACGGCGGTACTATATAATTGAAAAAATGCGTAATATCGGATTTTTTCCCGAAAAACAGCGAATACGGCACGGGAATAAAAGTAGAAACTCCCCTATATATATAGCCAGAAAATCCGGAGTAATTGAGTTTTATATTTTTTCCGGCGAAACTTCCGGCTTTTTCAATGCGTGAATGTTTCCCACTTGTAAAGAATGTATATTCATAATTATTTTCCGGAAAAATTTTCGCTAAAGCCTGTGTTTGTCCGATTTCACACCAGCCTATGCCGGTTATTTTTTCGACAATTATCGGAACAGCATCAAAAGTAATATTCAAATCAAAATCACCCCCGTGAAACAAAGTATCAGATAGACAAGCCATCCACCCGACAGCAAACAGAAAAATATATTTGCGTGTGTTATTTCAAGACATCTTTTATATTTCACTTTGCTTATGTCATCATCTGTAAAAAATCCGCTTTTTTTCAGATAACTGAATTTTTTTTCAAATATTATAGTTTCTTTAACATTGTGCAGAAAAAGAAACACAAAAGCAGACATAAAAGATACTAAAAACGGTATTCCACTGCCATCAAAAATCAAGCCATAAAGAAGTGTTGCCGTAACGATAAATATAACAAGAAGTATTTTCCATGTATCTTTAAAAAATTTCCTTATTCTCCACATTTTATTAAATCCATATCGTTTTTAACCATTCTTTCAACGAGTTCAGAGAATGATATTTCACGTTTCCAGCCGAGAATTTTTTCGGCTTTTTCAGGATTTCCTAAAAGTACATCTACCTCAGCAGGACGGAAAAATTTCTTATTTACTTTAACAACGGTTTTTCCGGTAGCCTTGTTTATTCCGATTTCGTCAATGCCTTGTCCGTGCCATTCTATATCAATTCCGGCGTAATGGAATGCCAGTTCCGCAAATTCACGTACTGTGCGTGTTTCGTTTGTTGCAATAACAAAATCATCGGGCTTATCTTGTTGCAACATAAGCCACATTGCCTTTACATAGTCTTTAGAATGTCCCCAGTCACGCTTTGAGTCGAGGTTTCCTAATTCAACACATTCTTTAAGTCCCATACTTATTTCAACGGCGGAATGGGTTATTTTTCTTGTGACAAATTCTATACCACGTCTTTCGCTTTCGTGATTGAAAAGTATTCCGGAGCAGGCATAAAGTCCGTAACTCTCACGGTAATTTTTAGTAATCCAGTGACCGTATAATTTAGCTACACCATATGGACTTCTTGGATAAAATGGCGTTTTTTCAGTCTGTGGCATTTCCTGAACCAGTCCAAACATCTCAGAAGTAGACGCCTGATAGAATCTTGCTTCCGGCTTTACAATGCGGATAGCCTCCAGCATATTTGTAACACCTAAAGCATCGATTTCGGCAGTACTTAGTGGAGTGTCCCAGCTTGTCGCCACAAATGACTGTGCAGCGAGGTTATAGACTTCGTCCGCCTGTGAAATCTTCATGGCAGAAATCAGTGAAACGGGGTCAGTCATATCGGCATAAATTAATTTTACTTTGTCTTTAAGATGACCGATATTTCCGTAATCAACAGTTGCCTTGCGCCTCCATATGCCATAGACGTTATAACCCTTTTCAAGTAAGAGCTCAGCAAGATATGAACCGTCCTGACCGGTTATTCCTGTAATAAGTGCGTTTTTCATGATAAAATCTCCTTTAAATAAATTCTGTGCGGTTATCTTCTTTAAGTTTTGAGATGATTTTTTTAATATCCTGTGTACTGTTTTTAGAGCATACAAGCACGACATCATCAGTATCGACAATTACAATATCTTCCACGCCTACGGCTGCTATAAGACGTTTTCCGCCACATATGGTAGTACGTTCACAGTTTTCAGCAATAACATCACCCTTAATGAAATTCCTGTTGTCGTCGGTTTCGTTTATGCGTTCAATAGCGAGCCAGCTTCCGACGTCGTCCCAGCCGAAACTAACGGGAATAGTGAAAATATTTTCCGCCTTTTCCATGATTCCGAAATCAATTGATTCAGACGGGAATTTATTATATTCAGTTTCAAGGACGTTTTCAAAATCGGGTGTTCCGTAAGCGTTTCCGATTTTTTCAGCACCGGAAAAGACTTCCGGCATGAAATTTTTAAAACAATTCATTATAGCAGAAACTTTCCATACAAACATACCACTATTCCAGAGATATTTTCCGGAGGAAAGATATTTCTTTGCGGTTTTTAGGTCAGGTTTTTCAACAAATCTTTCAACTTTATAGGCATTGCCGTCCTCTTCACTGAAATTTATATATCCATAACCCGTTTCAGCATACGTAGGAGTTATGCCGATTGTAAGTAAATTGTCGCCCTCCGTTGCCTTTACAATGGCGTTGCAGAGAGTACGGGTGAAAATATTTTCATATTTTATAAGGTGGTCGGACGGCAGGACAAGCATAACTGCATTGCCGTATTTTTTCCGGATTACCGCACCTGCAAACGCTATACACGGAGCTGTATTTCGTCCGCAAGGTTCAGAAAGGATATTTTCCGGCGGAATTTCCGGCAATTGTTCACGGACAAGGTTTTTATAGGCGGAATTTGTCACTATAAAAATATCCTCCGCCTGAACAACCGGACTTATCCTGTGGACAGTTTTTTGTATCATGGTTTCACCGTCGCCGGTGAGTGACAGAAACTGTTTAGGGTGATTTTCACGGCTTTCAGGCCAGAACCGCTCACCCTTACCGCCTGCCATAATGACTGCTGTAATTTTCATATTTGAGTTCTCCTTTTTCTGTTTTATACATTATATATAGTATATATTATATATCTTTTTTTTCTTCCGGAAAGACGTTCTGTATATCTGCATTGTTTTTTGCCGGAAAGAACATAGTTTTTATTGTCATAAGAATTATCTGTAAATCCATTCGGAAAGAATAGTTTTCAATATACATCAAATCCATTTTCAGCTTGTCCGCCGGTGAGGTATCATATACACCGGTCACCTGTGCATATCCCGTGAGACCCGCTTTTACTTTCAGTCGGAAAATAAATTCCGGCATATCCTTTTTATAAAGTTTGGTAAGTTCCGGACGTTCCGGACGGGGACCTACAACGGACATATCACCCTTTAATATATTGAAAAGCTGTGGAAATTCGTCAATGCGGAACTTGCGTAATATTTTCCCGACGGGTGTTATGCGGTTGTCGTTTTCGGAGGCAAGTTTTATACCGTTTTTTTCAGCGTCTGCAATCATGCTCCGGAATTTATATACATAAAATTCTTTTCCATCCCGTGTAAGCCTTTTTTGTTTGTAGAAGACGTTTCCACCATCGCAAAGTTTCACGGCAAGTGCGGAGGCTATCATTACCGGTGACAGCATTATAATTGCAAACAGTGAAAAGAATATATCAAAAAGACGCTTTAAAATCTGCTGTTCAGCCGTGAGACCGTAATTCCGGCAGAGGAGCAGGGGAGTATCAAAAAGCCTTATATCCTCACTTCCTCTTATTATAATATCTGAAATTTCCGGAGCTATATACGCCCTGACGGATTTTTCAAAGCAGAATTGCAAATATTCATTACGCTGTACCGCCGGAATATCACATATAATAACACCCTCGTATTTCAAAATAAGTTCTCTTATTTTTCTGGTTGATTCGGAGGCGCTTATTGATTCGCAAATCATATACTTGTCAACACGCTGGCTCATCTTCAATACAAGAGCCGCCGCCTGACTGCTTCCGTAAAGTATGATAAGTTTTCGGGGAGGGTACATAAGGAAATATAACTTTCCGCTTAAGACAGTCCATATTGCAATGAACCCGAAATCTGTGAAAGTAAGATACAATACCGGCAGAAACGCCATGAAGTCACGTCCTATAAGGCTTATCATGAAATATGCTATTATATTTACGCATACCATGGATATTATCTGAGAATAAAGCATATCAGTCTTTTTGAGATAGCCTAATTTAAATCCGCCATATGCCTTGAAAAAAAGCGCTGTCAGTATGCAGTATATCCCGATAAGAACCCAGTTTCCACGCCTGTAGAAAGGAAGTACTATAGTTTCACTGTAGTACGTATACCATGTCAGCCCGAAAAGCCCTGTAAGTATACCCAGCAGAACAACAGCAGATATGAATGAAATAAATCTTTTATACCGGTCTTTTTTGTTAGTCATAAGTCATGCACCGGTTTTTAAAAAGCCGGTATCTCCTTTATTTTAATGGTGATACTATAGGTCATTATAGCAGATAGTAAACATTGTGTCAATAGAATATGGCGTATTTTACAAGAATTTTTACATTTACAGCAATATGCACAAAAAAATTATTATGAAACTATGCCGGAAATATTATGGTGCTGTTATTGAAATTTCTTTATTTATAGTATATAATTATAAATATAAAAGCAGGAGGTTTGTTTATGTGGGGAGTATGTTTTGATATTGCTGTACCGGAACTATTTCAGAAAGCAGTTGAATTCAAAATGGATTCAGGAAATGCTATTATCTTGAAACCTGTACAGAATATAAAAGTATCTGCAAATAAAGTTATACTTATGGATAACGCTCCGGACTTTGTTTATGGTGAAATTGTATCACCTGTAAACCATACTGATATTATCGGAAAAATACACACAATAATATGGCATTTTAAAATAAAAGAGTTCTTTTATTACATTGAATCAGACGGAAAGAAAAAATCAAAAAGATATTACGGCAATGACTTGATAAAAAAATAAATTAAATTATAAGGGAGTTTTTTTATGATAAACGCTTTTAAATCATATTACGAAAAACTTATATCAAAGCCTGATTATTTTAAGAATGAAGATTACAGCAATGTAGATGTAAACATCAGAGCTTGTTTCAGAAACGGCACTATTCCGGTAAAACGTACTTTAGGAACTAATTTCGACATTTTCAGAGAAAAATATGGATATGACCTGCCGTTAGAAATTCAGGAATATATTAATCTTTACTGGCACAGCTATATATCCGGATTTAATCATAAAATGAAACAATACAGTGATGAGGCGATTATTCTGTTTCCGGTTCTGAAGTATCATGGTGAGAATGATAATGATGTTTTATATCATAAATTCGGACTGCTTGAACTTTCAGACCAATGGATAGAATACGGTGGAGATATTCATAAATTTATTCCGGTTGGCTGGACTGGATATTCTGGTGGTGACATTTTATATAATACTGAAACTTCACAAATACATATTACGGATTTGGACGAAAATATTATTGAAGATGCAATAGCGGACAGTCTTTCAGATTTAATAAAATATCTTGTACCCTGAATATGTTTAATATATGAATTATTTTGCTTTTCTCTTGACAAACTCAAAAATCTGTGATATAATGTTATATACGCTTGTGTAGCACAGTTGGTAGTGCAGCTCATTCGTAATGAGCAGGTCGCAGGTTCGAGTCCCGTCACAAGCTCTATGCCTCCGTATGTTACGGGGGCTTTTTTGTGCATAATCAACAAAAAATCATGCGAATTTTCTAAAATCAAATAATAATCTTGTATTGACTTTTCAAGGGTTAAATGCTATAATTTATTTGTGATAAAATAGTGAATGCTATGTGTTCACAAATAATTTTTTTATGAAAGGAGACATTTATATGAACAAACTGACAAAACGGTCACTGAGTTTCATTACGGCATTTATGATGTCCATAATGAGCATGGTGACCGGAATCTCACCGACGTTTGCAGCTGATAATCTTGGCAGCCAAAAGGCTGTAGATGATGTTACACTGCTTGTCGGAAGTAGTCCCACTGACCCTAACGGAAATCCATATAAGGTTAAATTTAACAGTGTTACAGATGCAATCAAGCAATATGATTCTGATTTTGCTTTGGGTATCGCATCTCAATTCAGTGTATTTTTAACCGGTGATTTTATACCACATAACTCAGACGCAGAAGGAAGAGTTGCTGTAGGTGGTAATATCGATGCAAAAGGATATCCGTATGATTCTTACAATATAGGAAAAGGACATTATGTAAATAATGATATGTCTGTCGCATTGGAAGAATTATTATTGGGAAACAAAGATTTTGCTGCTTTGATTTGGGGTGCTGAATCCAAGCCGCCGGTTTTAAGTAAAACGGTAAATCAAAAAAATACACAAAAAATAGCGGTTCAGACACAAGCCGGTGTAGAATATGTAAAAAAGAATTTTGACTCTTCAAGATTAGACGAATTCTATGAAGCAAATTTATTGGATATTCGGGCTGAAATGGATAAACTTCAGACAAAGTCCGATAAACTCGCTAAACAGAAAAATCAGTTTGACATAAAATTTTATGACCTTGATAACCCCGATTTAGCTTATACTTATGGTAAGGACGGGGCTAAAGCCAAAATTGCATACGTTACATATAACGGAGATGCAAAAAAGCCAACAGATACAGTTTACTTCAATCTTGACGCACTTTCTGATGAAGACTATAAGCAGTTTAAAGAGTCTTCAATTATAAGATTTGAAAATATTCCTAAACTTGAAAATCCAAGAACAATTTCTCAAGTTGACAAAGATAAAGGGCAGATAGCTAAAGATGTTGAATGGGAATATTCATACATTGTAGTAAACGACAGCAGAGAAGGTGATGTGACATTTGGTTATCGTCACCAGACAAAAGATGGTTGGGGTATAAATTATTATACATCAATTAAGGGATATGATGATGACACAGCATTTAACATTTCACAAATTGGTTCAGGTGCTGACAATCCAAACCCGAATCCATGGATAGAATATAATCCTAAATCAGGAGAGCTTGATTATAAACTGAAAAAACATTCCGGAACAGCAGACCCAACCAACGCTGAAAATAATGAAGCCGGTGTAACCTCTCTTCTTTATAACTTCCCTAATGCAAACAGAGTTATTGTTTGCTGTAATGTACAGGGAACAATTTTAGCGCCTAAGGCACATATTACTGACGCTAAGATTTTAAAGGCGAATGACCAGTTACCTGAAAACTGGACTATGTATGTAAATGAAAGTGAGAACCCACATATTTCAGGTGCTGTAATTGCCAATTCTTTTGAGGGTAATATTGAATTTGGTTACAGACCTTTTACAGGTCCTAAATCAATGCTTGGTGCAGTTTCGGGTTATGCTCTTGCTGTATCGAAAGTAGAAGAAGTGTTAAACAAAGAGACAAATAAAATGGAAAAAAAGCCTCTTGCAGGTGCAACACTCGGACTTGTACTTTCAGATGACGAAACAGGTGAAGTAGTTTCAGATATTGAAACTACTAATGATAAATACAATTTCGTTATCGTTCCTTCTTCAATTGATACATTCAAGGCTGAAGCAAAGGAATACGTAAAGACATATACATTAAAAGAAGTATCTGCTCCGGCAGGATATACTGGAACAGATGAGACATATTCTATAAGAATAGTTGAAAATGTCAAAAGTGTTACCACACTGGAGGAAGGAATTGCCCCCAAAGAAGTAGAAGTTTCAGTATTTCGTGATGATAAACTGATAAGACATTTAGTTTATGTTGACGCTTATGAAAACAGTAAGCAGGTTTCAAGAACAATTACAATAGATTCACCAATACAGGGTATAACAGGTGACGGATTAGCACCATTAAAGATTACATTTAAGCTTGAAATTGAAGACGGAAAAGTTACAAATGTTATACAGGATTTTGACGGCAAAACAACAACACCAGCTGATATTACCATTGATAAAAGTGGTATTTTTAAGGTTGTATGGAGTGGTATTGATAGTTTTTACTATTACGATGTAGAAAATATGATGGTTACACGTATTCCGACGGATAATGTGCCGGAATTTGTAAACACAGCTAAAGATATAACACTTGTTAAGTACGGCAAAGACGATAAAAACAAGGATATTACTCTTGCAGGTGCAACACTTGAAGTTTATACAGCTGAAGGAGACGAACTGGTAGCAAGCGGAACTACACTTGATGATGGTGTTATCAATCTTGGACATCTTCCAGTAGGCAGATACTATATTAAAGAAACAGGAGTCCCTGACGGATATTTAGAACCTGTAAATGATAAAATCTTTTTTATGGTAAATAAAAACTACACTATTTCAAGAGACGAAGATGATAAATTAGATATTGAGTATACACTTAACTATGCTGGAGATACAAATCCGGAAACATTTAAAGATTCAATAGGTCTGGAAAATGGTGTAATAAGCGTACAGGGCGTTAAAACAACTAAAGAAACCGCAGAATATTTTACACAATCGTCTGAATGGGGTTTAGAAGAAAACTGGTATAATGCTGAAAATTCCACCAACTACAATATAGATTGTACTGGTAAACAAATTACCAAAATTGTAGTTAATATTTCTGAAATGATATATGATGAGGGTGGAATTCAATTTAAGAATGGTTTAGTTCCATATGATGCGCCGATAGACGATAAAACATTTAAATTGACAAAAACCGGAGCAATTGAATTTACTCTTGATAATGGAGATTTAACCAAAAACTTTATATTTGGCGACGAAGGACGTATGAAGATAACCACTTGGGGTGCAGAAATTACAAGTATTGAATATTATTGTGATGGTTTAAAGCATGATGTTGTGGACGAAAGTGCTGTACTTGAAAGCGTAACCATTAAATGCCCAAGTTATATGGCAGGTTCAGAGTTTGAGCTTGATAACGGTCGGGAAGCGCATCAACATACAGGTATAGTAGACGAAAACGGTATATGTACTATTGATGAAATAGGTCATTCACTTAAAAATTTCCCGACACTTAAATTATCTGACCCTAACGATAACAGAACAAATATCGAAGTGACTGATGATTCACTTGAAATTGAGTTGCATAACGTAAGAATCCCAAAGGAAACCAAATATATAGAAATCAATAAGATTAATACGGCAGGCGTTGAAGTAGTTGGTGCTAAACTCACACTTAAAACTGAAAACGGCGAAGTAATAGGTGAGTGGATATCAAAAGCAGGACAGTCTGGCGTAAAAGAAAAATGGCGAATTGAGGACATTGAAGACGGAACTTATATACTTCACGAAGAAGCAGCTCCTAATGGCTATGAAATAGCAGCAGACATTGAATTTAAAGTTGAAGACGGTAAAATTGTTTCTGCAAAGGCAGTTGATGAAGAGGGTAATCCCATAACATCAAAGGTAGAGGATGAAGAAGGTAATACCATAACAGTTGATAAAGACGGTAAGCCTATAGCAGACAGAGTAAATGGTAAAATTTCTACAGATAAAAAGCTTCTTGAAATGACGGATGAAAGAATCCTGACGATAAAGAAGACAGACGCTGACGGAAACAAACTTACAGGAGCAATATTCAGACTCACAGCTACTGAATTGAATGATGACACAAAATCTGTTATATTCGACGACAACAGAGTTAAATTTGATGAAAAATATGTAAAATTCAATAGTGAAGAACCAACAAAAAGAACAGCAATTATATGGACTTCAAAAGATACTTCAGAGGTGGAAATAAGAAACCTCCCCAACGGTAATTATACACTTGTTGAAACTGTTGCTCCCGACGGATATAAAGTAACAAGAACTATCACATTTAAAATCGACAAAGGCGTTGTTACCGGTGGTACAGCAGTGAACCCATATCCAGACGAAAATAATGGTAACACTAATTATGAAATAATCGTTAAAGATAGTAATGCAGTTATTGAAATCAGCAAACAGGACACCGACGAAAAAGCACTTTCAGGTGCAACCCTTATGCTTACCGGAAAAACTGACGTAACACCTGACGGAAAAGACATAACATTCAACTTGAAAAAAGTTGAAGTCGGCGAAACCGGAACACTTATCAGCAAGGAAGACACAACATCACTTGAGTGGATTTCCGGCGGTACACCGATAAAAATTACAAACATTCCGGACGGAACTTATACACTTACAGAAGTAGAATCTCCGGAAGGATATGAAAAGGCTGAAGATATCACATTTAAAGTTGAAAACGGTGTTATAACAGAAATTGACAGCAAAAAACTTGATAAATCTGTGAATACTGTCACAATGACTGACGAAAAAGAAGAAGACAAAACAATCAGCATAAGCAAGCAGGACGTATGGGGCAAAGAGGTTGAAGGTGCAAAACTTACTCTTACATCTGACGATGAAGAATTTGAAGCAATCACCTGGACTTCCGGAAAAGAGCCAAAAATAATAAAAAATCTTCCGGACGGCACATACACTCTTAAAGAGACAGAAGTTCCGAATGGCTACAAAAAAGCACAGGATATCACATTTGAAATCAAGGACGGAAAACTTGTCGGCGAAGAAGAACAGGTTGTAATGGTCGACGAAACAGAAATTGAGTTCAGCAAGCAGTCTGTAAACGATACAAAGGAACTTCCGGGAGCTGTAATCGAAATTACAGCAGTTGACGAAGACGGAAAAGATGTTAAATTTGACGAAAATGTCAAGTCAGACAGCAAGTCTGTTGTGAAAACTGACAACAAAATCACATGGACTTCCGGCGAAGAAGTGACAAAAATCAATAACCTTCCGGACGGCAAGTACACAATGAAAGAAATCACCGCTCCTGACGGTTACACTCTTAAAGAAGAATCCGTTGAATTTGAAATCAAGGACGGAAAACTTGTTAATTCCGAGGACAACAAAGTTGTCATGAAGGATGAATCTGCTGTACTTAACATCAGCAAAGTTGATGTCGGCGGCAAAGAACTTCCGGGTGCAAAACTTACACTTACAGGAAAATCCGACGGAAAAGACATAACATTTGACGTAACAAAAGTTAAAATTGGTGAAAACGGCGAACTTATCAGCAAGGAAAATACAACATCACTTGAGTGGGTTTCCGGTAATAAACCAACAGAAATTACAAATATTCCGGATGGCGAGTACACACTTCACGAGGTTGCTGCACCAGACGGCTATGAAAAGGCTGAAGATATCACATTTAAAGTTGAAAACGGTGTTATAACAGAAATTGACAGCAAAAAACTTGATAAATCTGTGAATACCGTCGCAATGACCGACAAAGCGAAAACCACAACCACAGCAACTACTGAAGATACAACAACTACAAAATCCACAACAAATACCACAACGATTACTACAACAAAAGAAACTTCTACAACTAAGGAAACGACAATAACCACAGAAAGTACTACAGCAACTACTGAAGATACAACAACTACAAAATCCACAACTGTTTCTACAACAAAAGAAACTTCTACAACTGAGAAAACTACAACAACCACAGAAAGTACCACAGTAACTACTGAATCCACAACAACAGAAACTACTACAACCACAACTACAACAGAAACAACTACAACAACGACAGAAACTACTACAACCACAACTACAACAGAAACAACTACAACAACGACAGAAACTACTATAACCACAACAACGACAGAAACTACTACAACCACAACTACAACAGAAACAACTACAACAACGACAGAAACTACTACAACTACAACAGAAACAACCACAACAACGACAGAAACTACTACAACTGAAACTACAACAACCACAACAACTACAGAATCCACAACAGATACAACAACAGTTACTACTACAACCACAGAAACTACTACAACTGAAACTTCTACAACCACAACAGAAACGACAACCACGACAACTACAGAAACTACCACAACTACAACAGAAACGACAACCACAACAACTACAGAAAGCACAACGACAACTACAGAAGAAACCACAACGACTACAACAACTACCACAACAGAGACCACAACCACAACTACAACAGAAACGACAACTACAACAACCACAGAAACTTCTACAACTACCACAGATGGTACGGTTGCTCCTATTGACGCATCAAGAACTCGTACTTCTACAACAACCACGGAAACCACCACTACAACTACAGAAACTACAACAACCACAACTACAACAGAAAGCACAACAACTACAACCACAACTACAACCACAACTACAACCACAACTACAACCACAACTACAACTACAACTACAACAACTACAACTACTACAACAACAGAAGAAACAACTACAACAGAAGAAACAACAACAACAGAAGAAACAACTACAACAGAAGAAACAACTACAACAGAAGAAACAACTACAACAGAAGAAACAACTACAACAGAAGAAACAACTACAACAGAAACAACTACAACAGAAACAACTACAACAGAAACAACTACAAACGGTGGTGAACTCGGTTTCGGTAACGGCTCAAGAACAACTACTACAACAGATGGTACTGCATTACCAGGCGATGCCTCAAATACTACAACAACAGAAACTACAACTACAGAAGATACAACCACAACTACAACTACAACTACGACAACCACTACTACCACAACTACCATCATTACAGAAATTAATTCTGGTGCTGAAACTTTCACCTCAACAACTACTGACATTACAGAAGAAACTACTACAGAAGGTACTACCACAACTACTACAACTGGTGATACAACCACAACAACTACTACAAATACTTCCAGAACAACAACAACTACTACCAAAACTACAGCAAGAACAACAACTACTACTAAAAAGACAACAGCCTCTTCTAACAGGTCAGCTCCTCAGACAGGTGTAAAGGATATAAGTATGGCAATACTTCTTATGGCACTTGCTACAGGTACAGCATTCGTTACACGTAGAAAAGATGACGACAAGTAATTAAAAAAAGTCCCTCTCACTCCGGTGAGGGGGATTTTTCTGTAAAATTATACATAAAACAGGTTGAAATTGAATAAAAAATATGTTATAATTATAGCACCATAATCTGTATACAAGGGGGAAAATATTTCATGAATATTGAAGTAACAAGGATAAACGACGGAATAAGAAAAAATCCGGAAAATTACGTCATAACAGCCAATGAAGACTATATTTACAGACTAAGAAAAATTGTTGATGATATTATTCTTCACCAGAAAGAACGTCCTGTAATAGTTCTTTCCGGTCCTTCCGGTTCAGGAAAGACTACTACAGCACTTACAATCGGAAAACTTCTCACGGAGTCCGGACATTGTACGCATACAATCTCAATGGATAATTATTTCTGTTCACTTGACGAGGAAGAAAGACGTCTTTCAGCGCTTGGGCTTATGGATTTGGAATCTCCTTTACGTGTAGACAAGGAATTACTCAACAGACATATTGAAATGCTTGAAAATGGTATGACTATTGAAATTCCGGAATATAATTTTGGTACTTCACGACGTGAACCTACCGGCAGACCTTTTAAACGTGAACACGGTGAACTTGTAATTTTTGAGGGTATACACGCTTTGAATCCCGATGTCATAACAGTTCCAGATGAAAAAATCTGTAAAATTTACGTCAGTGTCCGAACACGTGTCACTTGCGGAGATATAATTCTTCACCCGTCTAAAATACGTCTTATGCGTCGTATGATACGTGACAGTAATTTCCGACAGCGTACATTCCGTGAGACAATGAATATGTTTGAAAGCGTGGAAAAGGGTGAAAATAAATACATAATGCCATTTAAATATCGTTCAGACTATGACGTTGATACATTTTTACCGTATGAACTAAGTCTTTATCGTGATACACTTATTTACAGTCTGCACGAAATGAACGACATTCCGGAACTTGCTGACATAACGGAAGTAATGGAAAATCTTCTACCGGTTGCAGAATCGGCAGTTCCACAGGATTCAATGGTGCGTGAATTTATCGGAAACGGTGAATTTAATTAAAACAGTCCCTTTACGTCTTCAATCGTCAGTGATGGTTGTAATGCGAGATTTATTCCGTATGCTATAAGCTGTGCGGAACGTTCAATCAGCCTGTCTATTTCCCGTGAAGTTACCATCATATCGGGGAAGTTTTCCGGTTCACGACCCGTTGCGTTTCTTATAATAGTGTGGGTATCAATTACGGTAGGAACTCCTATAGCAATAACGGGAATACCCATAATTTTTTCAGAAAGTTCTTTCCGTGCATTTGCAACGCCGCTACCGGGGGAAATGCCGGAATCTGTAATCTGTATAGTAGTTCCAAGACGGCTTACGTCTGCACATGCAAGAGCGTCGATGGCGATAATTCCGGATGGTTTTATCTGACGGGATACCGCCTGAATTATTTCAGCGGATTCAATGCCGGTTTGTCCGAGAACACCTCCGGCGAAAGTACTTACACGTCTTAATGATTTAAGAAAATTATCTGTATCGTTTTCAAGTTCGTTTTCAAGATGACGTGTAGCTAAAATTTTTGCGGAAACCATAGCACCGAGTGCATCAGGAGTTATATCCCTGTTTCCGAGACCGACAACAAGTATATCACCGTCCGGAATAAATTTTTTTATTTCGTTGGCAAGTTCATTAATCATGTCTTCATAGTCATCTGAAAAAACAGCTAAGTCATTGCATTCAAGGGTGACATAACGTCCCTTGCTTTTTCCGAGTGTATCAATATAGCTGTCGTCATCAAGAATAATTTCAGTCACGGAAAAAATTCCCTTATAATTATTTATGTGTACGTTTTCAGAAGAATTTTCCGGAAATCTTTCAATGGCAAGGTCTGTACGGTTATTCATAAAAAAATCCTTTCTGTTGTGCAAATTGCTATAAATTTTTTAAAAAAATCTGTAAAATTATTTCAGTTTTGCCTATTGCAAAATCTGAAAAAAAATGCTATAATAATAGATGTCTCAGTATGATGGGTGTGCGTTGCACCTGTCGGAGTATGTGATTTTCACGTGCTTATTATCTGTAATATGCGGACATTTATTCAGTCCGTCAAGGAGGTGTAACGAAATGCCAAACATTAAATCTGCTAAGAAGAGAGTTAAGGTAAACGCAACCAAGGCTGCTGCTAACAAAGCAAGAAAGTCAAATCTTAAGACTATCCTCAAGAAAGCTGATGATGCTGAATCCATCAAGGTAGCTATCAAGAGAGTTGACCAGGCTTGTGCTAAGGGTCTTATGCATAAGAATAAGGCTGCAAGAAAGAAGTCACAGCTTGCTAAGAAGCTCAATACTATAGCTTAATCTTTAACAATAAAAAATAAAATCCCTGTTGACAACTCACGGTCAGCAGGGATTTTTTGTTATTCAGTTTCGGTGGACGGTTCGGAAGTAGTTTCCGTATCGTCTGCGGAAATATCTTCAGAAATATTTTCCGTTACCGTTTCGGGTTCGAGTTCTTCATTTTTGTATACAGTAACAATAAATCCGTTGACATTAGTGCCGGAAACTTCAAACTTCTTTCCGGTAGGAACTGGAATAGTAGTAATTTCAGAATCATAATCTGAAAGAACGAAATAAACTTCATATTCGTTGCCGTTATCGTCGGTAAATTCAAGATGATTTTCAGCCTGATAATAATATTGAGTTATCACCATATTTATATATTCTTCAAGACATAAATCATTTTTTGTCATGTAGTAGGCGTGCGGAATACCGACATACCGGAAGTGCCATGGTTCATATTGTATTTTAGTAATCTGTTCCTTACCCTCAGGGTATCTTATTACAAAGCCATATTTATAGCAGTTTTCTGTAAACCATGAATATTCACCCTCACCCTGATAGTCATAATCCGGATATGTTGTGAAATCGAAAGCCAGACCGGTTTCATGTTCGCTGTAGCCTGCTTTTGCAACACGTGTTGATTCTTCATTTCCTGTTTCAAGTAAATCATCATCATAGAGCTTCTGTTGAAATTCCGCAGAACGATAAGCACCGTAAATAAGTATATTTGAAAGTCCTGTAGCGTCATAGAAATCAAAAATCATGCTTGCCATAGGTTCGTAAACCTTGTCGACGACAAGCATTTTATCTGTTTCGTCTGGGTCGGCGGCACTGAAAAGCGTACGTCCTTCCTGTGCATTGCGGTCGGTTATGCTTACAAGATTTTCATCACCGCTGAAATATTGGTAATTGTCATTTACAAGAATCAAATCCCCGTGAAATTTATCTTTTGTCAGGACGTTATATGTTTCGTAAATAACCTTGTCGGGTTCGGGTTCAGTAGGTGCTTCCGTGACGGGTTCAGGGTCTGCATAATATTGAGAGTGTCCCACTGGTTGTGAACGTTCAGTTATACCTTTTGCAATATATCCGCCAGCACCTATAATTGATACAGTAAGAAGTATTTCAAATAAAGTTTTGGTTCTGTGGATACTTTTTTCTCTGTTAATCTGTTTTTTAGACATATCAAACTCCAATCTGCCACATACGTACCGTGGCGGTGTACGGCTGAAAACCGGCGTATATTTTTCTTTTGTTCCGGAATCGTTTTTATTATATTATATCACACTTATAAATAAAAAAACAGACTTTATTGTATATATTTGTAAAAATGCTGTATTTTACGCTTTTTAATTGCTATAATTTGTAAATTCCTACAAAAAGCGGTTGTGCATAATGTACTAAAACGTATCATTAAATTTATGACCTGTATAAAAAACCACCAATAAAATATTTTGCTTAAGATATTACTGCATAATTTTGCAAAAAACTATTGAAATAAACTTCACTGAATGTTATAATAAAAGATGATATTGTTTTAGGGAGGAATTTTTTATGGATTGTCCTGTATGCAGAACATATAATAATTCAGGTATGAAGTACTGCATAAATTGTGGCAGAAATCTTGAAGACCTTCCGGAATTTAGTTACGGACAGGTGGACAAGGGATTTTATCACACGGAAGAAGAATATTCATCTGAAAAAAGCGGTTTTGAAATATCAGAAAATACTTTTACAATAAATGACAAACCATCGCAATATATTTCAGAAAATTTATTTACATCGGAAGAACTCAACAGCAATGATGATTTTTATTTCAGCGGAGTGACAGAAAACAATACTCCGGTTGAGGAATTTGATTTTGGCGGAGCGACCGAAAATAATACTCCGGTTGAGGAATTTGATTTTGGCGGAGCGACCGAAAATAATACTCCGGTTGAGGAATTGGATTTCAGCGAAACGACAGAAGAAATTACCATAACAAACGAACTCACACAGGAAAGCGAAGAGGGTGTTTTGAAATCACAGCCATATGCGGAATATGTTAATAATTCCGTGCCGTTGCAGGCTGAGCCGTATAACGATATATACGGAACTTCTCCGCAGATAATAGGTTATGACGCAAACGGTATGCCGGTGTATAGTCAGCCCGTACCATATCCGACATCACAGGTAATAGGTTACGATATGAACGGTCAGCCGGTATATAGTCAGCCACAGATAATAGGTTATGATGCAAACGGTATGCCGGTATATAGTCAGCCAGTATCATATCCGCAGTCGCAGAACATGAATTTTGCACAACCGTCAGTATATCAGCAGGAAAAACAACCGTCTGTTGACGAAGAGGCGGAAAAATTCCGTAATTTTCTGGACGACGGTAAAAATGAAATACCAGTACAGAACGAAGAAAAGGATTTTTTCGGAAAGACTTCCGAAATGGGTGACGTTGCATTACCTGACCTTGATATAGGTGGACTTAAAAAGCGTGAAAAGAAGAAAAAAGTCTATATGACAGATGTTGAAATACAGGACGCTGAAAATCTTTTACCAAATGATATGGGCAAATTTAATCAGAAATATATGCGTCAGGCATCTTCCAGCAGTTCGGCAGATTTAGGCGAAAAGAAAACCCATAGCCGACGTGTTACAATGGGTGAGACAAAAAATGTTGACTCACAACAGCTTAATCCTAAATTTCAGTATAAAAGCCGTATAAGAATGGGTGACGCCAATAAATCACAGACAGACGATTTCAATACACGTACATTAAAGAAACGTAAAGTTTCTATGGCAGAGGCTGACCATGCAGTTGAGGCAATGCCGAAAAAGAAACAATACGTTGACGAAATCGACCTTATAGAACTTCCGGAGTATATGCAGGCACGCAAGAAAAATAAGAAAAAAAATCCGGGTATGTCGGAATTATAAAAATTTTTTATAAAATCCTTGAAATAGACGGAATTTCGCCGTCTTTCAGCATAACAAGCATATGCTGTAGTTCCATAAGTTTGGCGTAACTTTCGTCACTGTCGTTTTCAATAAAGTAGGGAATACCAGAACATATACAGTCAATTTCTGTCAGCTGGTTGTTTTTCAATAAAATGGTGGATTTTGCACGGAAGACATTCCATTCACTGTCAAGATTTTCTGCACAGCGTACAGCCTCTGAAGTTTTTCCGTCGTCAAGGAGTTGGAGAATATTTGTTGTTTCATCAAGCATATGAACGCATTTTTTGTTTATCCATACAGCAGAAAAAATACTCAATCCAATCATTATGCACAATATGCCTATGCTTATTTTTATACGTGTCATTTATTTTCCCCCTTTTTTTCAGCGATATGCGGAGAATTTCCGTTTTTGTCGACAATAAAGAAATGTCCCTGTGTATCGGCGGTCATTATGAAGACATCATCAAGTTTAAGGTTTAAGGAATCAAGAATTTTTTCAATACTTCCCTGAATGCCCATAACTTTAACTGATTGTGGAATAATTTTCCCGTCTGAAACTACTACTTGAGGTGGGTCATAGTTTTTAACTTTCAGTCCGAGGTCGCTTCTTTCTGGAGTGTCAGCGGACTGTTTTTTCATTACGGAAATATTTCCGGTAGTTTCAACTATAGCAAACTGGACGTCTTCAATATCAAAGACTTCTTTTTCACGCAAAGACATCATTAAATCGTCGACTGAAAACCGTAATTCCCGTAAAGTTTCAGGGTCTGTCTTTCCGTTGCGAATAATTATTTTAGGACTTCCGGAAATTATTTTTCTGAATTTCGGGAAAATAAGATTTACCCATGATATTATAACTTCAAAGCATACAAGAGCAAGTATCGGAGTTACACCCGGCAAAAGAGGTATATCAGTATCTTCAAGCGGAAGTGTGGCAATATTTGATATAAGGATAGTTATAACCAGTTCGGATGGCTGTAGTTCACCAAGCTGACGTTTACCCATAAGCCTTACTGAAAATATAACCAGAATGTACAATATAAGCGACCGGATAAGAACAATACTCATTTAAGAAATAAACATCTCCTTTTTTCTGATTTTTACTTATTATTTCCGATAATTCATTGAGTATGCAAAACAAAAAAGCCCTGTATGAAACTACAGAGCTTTTCTGAAAAAAAGAGAGATATTTTCAGTGAGTATCTGAAAAAATGTCACTTCAAGGGAACAGCTTTTCAGATACTCACAGTCCCTTAATAGACATAATTATTTTTCAAATCTTTTATTATATTCCTTGTAAGCCTTTACAATAATTTCCGCACAGAGTTCGTCGCCTAATTCTGCACTGTTAAGGCATAATGAATACTGGTCTTTATCCTGCCATAGTCTTCCGGTATTTACATTATAGAAAGTTTCACGGCGCTTGTCAGCCTTTTTCATAATGCTTTCTGCCTTACTTTCAGGTATATTGTATTCTTTTATAGCACGTTGTATGCGGTTTTCAACCGGTGCATATATATAGACATTGAAACAACCTCTTTCCTCAAGGACATAACTTCCGCACCTGCCGACGAGTACAAAACTATTTTCACTGTCAGCAAGTTCATTTATTATTCTGCTTTCCATAAGAAATACCTTATCTGAAAGCGGTAAATTTTCCTCCATTGAGCGTGCGGGATTAGCTGACATAAGCAGAGAATACAGGAAACTTGTCGGGACGCTTTCCTCCGCTGTTTCGAGATGTTCCGGAGCTATACCACATTTTTTTGCGGTCATTTCAAGAATCTGCCTGTTATAATAATTTATACCGAGTTTTTCAGCGGTAAGTTTTCCAATGATACTACCACCACTTCCGTACTGACGCTCTATAGTTATTATTTTTTTCTGCATTGGAATATACCTCCCCGATATTTTTTACTACAACTATATTATACCATATTATAAACAAATTTCAAGTAAAAACGGATTTTTTTTTGTAGGAAAACTTAAATTCTATGTTTTGAACAATATTAATACAACAGTTTTGTACAGAATGACTATTAACCATTATTTCCTATAATTTCAAGTATAATTTTTTCAACGGTCTGTTCATTTACCTGTGAGGCGGTCAGGCGGAAAATACCTGTTTCAGCGGTTTCATTTTTTTCAGGGATATGCTCCATAACTTCCGTGACCCAGCCACCGACGGAATTATATTCAGTCTGTATTAAATTTTCGTCAAGATTAAGTTGTTCCAGCATATCATTAATGTTCATATCGCCGGCAATTTCAAATTTATCCGGAGCAATTTTGACTATCCGTGTAACTATTTCGTCGTCTTCGTCATAAATTTCGCCAACAAGTTCTTCAATAATATCCTCAAGTGTAACAATACCTTTAGTACCACCATACTGGTCAATAACCACCGCAAGATGTACTTTTGAACGTTGCATATCACGCATAGCCTCGCTTATAAGTTTGCAGTCGGCAATATGCGGGACTTCCTGAATGATATTATTAATATCGTTTCCGCCTTCAACAAGCATTTTGAAAAATGCCTTATTTGTAATAATTCCCACAATATCGTCAAGACTTTTTTCATAGACCGGCATACGTGAATACATTTCAGTTGTGAAGATTTCTTTTATTTCGTCTATAGTGGAATTTATCTCAATTCCGGTAACCTTTACACGTGGAATAAGAATTTCATCAACTGTTATTTCGTCAAATTCCAATGCACTTTTAACAAGTTCGCTTTCCTGTTCTTCAATAACGCCTTGTTCTTCTATTTCGTCAATCATGTATTTGAGTTCGTCTTCCGTGACGCTTGGTGCTTCTTCACCGGACGAAAGCAGTGATGATATTTTATTAAGGACAAATACAGCCGGTTTAAGAACCGTTACAAGTACCGAAAGTGGCTTTGCAAAAAGCAAAGCTAATTTTTCAGCATTTCTTTTGGCGTAAGATTTCGGGAGTACCTCACAGAATACAAGTACAAGTACCGTTATAACTGCTGTTGAAATACCTGCTCCGCTTTTTCCTAAAATGCTTACAAATAAAAGTGTACTCACCGACGACGTGGCAATATTTACTATATTGTTTCCGATAAGCACGGCTGTAAGTACTTCATCAAATTTGTTGGCAAGTTTTAAAGCTGTAGTAGCTCTTTTGTCACCTTGTGCTTCATAGTTTTTAAGTCTAAGTTTATTTACGCTTGAATATGCTGTCTCTGTGCCTGAAAAGAGTGCTGAAAAAATCATCATGATTACTACCAGTACAATTTTCCATAAATCTGAATTATCCATTATAAATCCTTTCGTGATTGATTTGTTACAGACTATATTTTAACATATTATTCCGGATAATGCAAGAGTGATTTTGATATTGTATTATTCGCATAAATCAGAATTTATACAGGTACATCATTTCCATTCCATCTTGTTTCTTTTGCTTTTTCACTTTGAGTTGCCCAAAATATTATATTTGAAACAAACTTTGGAGTGATTATTTCTGGAACATTAAAAGGTAATAAATATCTATTCCAAATTCCATTTGTCTTTTTATTTTGAAACATATTTCCTTTGCTGATAATATATGGAGTTTTAGTTTTCAGAGGGCAAGAAATAATCAACGCTTTATCAAATGAGACAATATTCAATACATAGTATGGTGTATCGTAATCTAACTCAATATACCATATATAATTTTTATCAGATACGGTTATTTTCCGTCTGCCTTTTTTGGCTACTCCCATGTTTCTCAACTCCTGTAAATTACAATTTATCTTACTTAAAATTATATCATAACTGAAATAATATGTCAAATAAAAAATCCCTCCTTAAATCAGAATTTATCTGAACTTTTCCAAACAATAAAGCTGTTCGTCGTTCAATTCTGCAATACCATTTTTATAATCATATCCCATTTTTCTATAAAAATCTACGGCTGTTATTGAAGAGGGAATTTCAACCCTCCTTGCTCTCAAAAAATATTCATCTTCTTCCAAAGTTTCAATTATTTTTCGTCCGATTCCTTTACCTTGATATTCAGGAAGTACAAATATTGTGAATAAGCTGCTTTCATCTTCCTTACCCCAGTATGGACCTATTGCACCACAACCAATGATTTTATTATCATCACACACAACATACAGATTAGTCCAAGTTGAGCGTTCAATCAACTTTTCAGCTGTTAAAAAGCTAATATCATTTTCAATATACTCAGGTGAATAATCCTTGTTATTTGTTGTTAGCAAGGTTTTAGCAATTACATCTGCAAGTTCAACCGAATCATCATTGTTGAATCGTCTAATAATCATTTTCATACCTCCATAAATTCCGATTTACTGAAAATTATATCATTGTAATTTAGCACGCCAAATCAAAAAAAGCCCTCCCGAAAGAGAGCTTTTTATTTGTATAAACAGGTAAAAATTACTTGTTAAGTCTTGCTTCAATCTTATCAAGTTCAGCATAGAGAGCTTCCGGAACGTTACCGCCCTTAGCCTTTATGTCGTCATTGTAGTATCTGCGCATTTCAGCGATTTCCTTAGTCCAGAGTTCCTTGTCAACATCAAGAAGTTTATCCATAACTTCAGGTGTTACCTCGTCTTCGATACCCTCAACGTTGATATCGCCCTTCTTAGGAAGATAACCGATAGCAGTTTCTTCAGCGTCAACAGTGCCTTCACATCTCTTGATAATCCAGTCGAGAACACGCATATTGTCGCCAAATCCAGGCCATATGAAGTTTCCGTTTTCGTCCTGCTTGAACCAGTTAACATTGAAAATCTTAGGTGCTTTATCACCGAGCTTTTCGCCCATTTCGAGCCAGTGTGCCCAGTAGTCGCCGACATTGTAGCCGATAAATGGCTTCATAGCCATCGGGTCATGACGGAGAACGCCTACAGCACCAGTAGCAGCAGCAGTTGTTTCAGAAGAAACAGCTGAACCCATATAAGTACCGTGTGTCCAGTCGAATGACTGATAAACAAGTGGAGTTGTAGAAGCTCTTCTACCACCAAAGATAATAGCAGAAATCGGAACACCAGCAGGATTATTGAACTCAGAAGAAATGCACGGGCAGTTAGTAGCCGGAGCAGTAAAACGTGAGTTCGGGTGAGCAAGAGTGTTACCTTCTGCTGTAAACTCAACGCCGTTTACCTTAGCGCCTTTCCATTCTGTAGCGTTTACAGGCGGGTTCTTGTCGAGTTTTTCCCACCATACTGTCATATCATCGTTGTTAAGAGCAACGTTTGTAAAGATAGTATCTTTCATTGTGCAGTGGAGAGCATTAGGATTAGACTTTTCATTAGTTCCGGGAGCAACACCAAAGAAACCATTTTCCGGATTGATAGCGTAAAGTCTTCCGTCCTCACCGGGCTTCATCCATGCGATATCGTCGCCGACTGTAAATACTTCGTAACCGTCTTTCTTGTAGCCCTCCGGAGGAATAAGCATAGCAAGGTTAGTCTTACCGCAAGCAGACGGGAATGCAGCTGTAATATACTTGATTTCGCCATCAGGTTTCTTGACGCCGAGAATAAGCATATGTTCAGCCATCCAGCCTTCATTCTTGCCCTGGAAAGATGCTATACGGAGAGCAAAGCACTTCTTACCAAGAAGAACGTTTCCGCCGTAAGCGGAGTTAATAGACCAGATTGTATTGTCTTCAGGGAACTGTACAATATATCTTTCATCTGGGTTAACATCAGCCTTTGAATGAAGACCACGTACAAAGTCATTTGAAACGTCGCCGAGATTCTTGAAAGCGTCTGCACCCATTCTTGTCATGATGTTCATGTTGAGAACAACATAAATAGAGTCAGTAACTTCAACGCCTACCTTTGCAAGCGGTGAGCCGATAGGACCCATTGAATATGGGATAACATACATAGTTCTGCCCTTCATAACTCCGTCATAGAGCTTAGAGAGCTTAGCATACATTTCCTGTGGGTCGCACCAGTTGTTAGTAGGACCTGCATCTTCCTTTTTTCTTGTACAGATGAAAGTTCTGTCTTCAACACGGGCAACATCGTTAGGATTAGTTCTGTGATAGAGACAGCCAGGGAGCTTTTCCTGATTGAGTTCAATCATTTCGCCTGTTTCGATAGCTTCCTTTCTGAGTGCGTCGAGCTGTTCCTTAGAGCCGTCAATCCATACAACATTTTCGGGCTTACAAAGAGCAACCATCTCATCAACCCACTTGATAACATTCTGATTGTTTGTCAGTGACATCGCAGTTTTACCTCCTGAAAATTAATTTTTTTAATTACAGACAGACATTTCCGCCGTCCGTATGTAAGAAACGACTGAAAAAATCAATCGTCCCTCTAATATCATTATACACAATATCTGTCAATCTGTCAATACCCCTGTGATATTTTTTTAACATAGTGATATATATTCAGATTCCCAGTTTTTATTTCATTAAACTTTTTTATGAATACTCTTGACTTTTATAAAAAGATGTGTTATAATAATATAAACAGATTATCACAAGATAATCTTGAATAAAAGAAGAGGTGATTATTTATGAATAAAAACATTAAAGTAGTTGCTGGCGTTCTGGCACTTACTCTTGTTTTTTCAGGAGGTCTTGCAGTCGGCAGAGCAAATATTTCCGTTACTGCACCTGTTACGGCAAGTGCTGATACATATGAAATATTCGATTACAACATAGTAGACAATGAAATCCAGATAACCGCCTGTGACAGAAATGCTACAGATGTTGTTATTCCGTCTGAAATAAACGGTATGCCTGTTACGGATATCGGTGCATACGCTTTTGTAGACCGTGTAAATCTTAAGAGCGTTACCATTCCCGACAGTGTAACGGTTATCGGTGCGGAGGCTTTTGCAAACTGTACAAGTCTTACATCAGTAACTATTCCCGACGGCGTTACAAGTATAGGAAAAAGCGTCTTTAAAGGCTGTACCGCCCTTGAATCCGTAAATATTGGAAAAAATACTGAAGTTATAGGAGAAGGTGCATTTTCCGGCTGTACTTCACTTGCATCAATCGTACTGCCTGATGGTCTTAAGATTGTTGACGGGTCGGCTTTTGCAGATTGTGAAAAACTTTCAGATATTACATTCCCCGAAAGTCTTTACAAATTCGGTATAGGTGCTTTTGACAATACCCCTTGGCTTGAAACAAAAATTTCAGAAAATCCGCTTGTTATCGTTAATAACGTACTTATAGACGGTCTTTCGTGTAAGGGTGATGTTGTAATTCCGGACGGTGTTACAGCAATAAGCGGTTCAGGATTTAATAGTGCTTCTAATGTCACATCTGTTACAATTCCTGACAGTGTAACTTATATCGGAGACTATACTTTCTATGGCTGTACAAAGCTGAAATCAGTTAAAATTCCCGAAAGTGTAGAGGCTATCGGTCTTAACGCTTTCAATGAGTGTTCGTCTCTTCAGGTTATAACTATCCTGAATCCCGATTGTAATATATACGACAGCTCACGTACTCTTAGCCATGCTATTATAAACGCTCCTGAAAACTCAACCGCACAGGCATACGCTGAAAAATATGACATTAAATTTGTTGCTCTCGGTGAAGAGCTTCCCGAAATTCCGGAATATCCTCAGCCTGCAAAAAAGGGTGATATTAACGGAGACGGCTATATAGACCCGATAGATGCAACAATTATTCTGAATTATTATTCTTATCTCTCCACCACAAGTGATAATCCTGTAATGGATATTGACGAATTTCAGGCTACACAGGAATAAAAAATCTCAGTTCCCTGACCGTTTAAGGTCAGGGACTTTTTTTATGTTGACATATAAAATATTCTGTGATATGATAATTTATATAATTAATTACGGAGGTTTTTTCTATGAAAAAATACAACAGAATCATTGCCGGCATTATGGCAATATGTCTTATGTGTGGAATCGGTATTGTTCCGGAGAGTATATTTCCGGAAATATCCATTACAGCAAGTGCGGAAGAAGATTATACATATGAAAATTTAATATATAAACTTTCGGAAAACGGAACAATTGAAATTACAGGATGTGATAAATCCGTGACAAGTGTTGTTATTCCGAACGTGATAGAGGGCATTAAAGTAACAGGCATTGGATATTATGCGTTTTCTGCCTGTAAAAATCTTACAGAAATAAAAATACCTGATAGTGTTGCAAGCATTAATATCGGTGCATTTTCGGGCTGTAAAAGTTTAAAGGATATAACACTCCCCGATAGTATAACAGATATTTACAGCAGTACTTTTTATGGCTGTACAAGTCTTAAAGAAATATCAATCCCCGACAGTGTGACAAACATTGACGGCAGTGCTTTTGCTGACTGTACAAGCTTGACGAAAATAACAATTCCTGATAGTGTGAAAAATATTTATATCAGCGCATTTAATGGCTGTACAAAATTGACATCAATAAATGTTTCAGAAAATAATGAAAATTACAGCAGTATTGACGGAGTTTTATTTAATAAAGATAAATCGGAAATTATTAAATATCCTCCGGAATTATCCGCCGATATTTATGAAATTCCTGAAAGTGTAAAAACTATCGGTAATTATGCATTTTCCGGTTGCATGAATTTAAAAGAAATAAAAATCCCTGAAAGTGTTGCAAGTATTGGAATAGGTGCATTTTCTGAGTGCAAACGTCTGACAGAAATAACAATTCCCGACGGCGTCAAAAGCGTTGGCGATAAAGCATTTAAGAACTGTATGAACCTGACATCAATAAATATTCCTGACAGTGTGGAAAAAATAGGTAGTAAAGTTTTTAGTGGCACTTCATGGCTGAAGACAAAGCAAAAAGAAAATCCGCTTGTTATTGTGAATAATATTTTAATTGATGGTGTTGTCTGTTATGGTGATGTAGTTATTCCTGACGGCACTACAACTATTAACAGTGATGCATTTTCAGGCTGTAAAAGTTTTTTAAATATAACAATTCCCGACAGCGTTAAAATCATTGGTGACAATGCATTCAAAGGCTGTACAGGTTTAAAATTGATATTACTTCCGGAAAGCATTACAACCATTGGCTATGGTGCATTTAAGGACTGTACAGGATTAATGTCAATGTACCTTCCAGAAAGCGTTACGCTTATTGACTATGATGCATTCCGGAACTGTAAAAATTTATCTGACATATCTATTTTGAATCTTGAATGTACAATCAAGGAAGACAATGGAAGTACATTTTCAAACGGAGTTAATCAGGAAACCGGAGAATATTATTTTAAAGGCACAATATATGGCTATACAAACTCTACCGCACGGGAATACGCTAAAAAATACTACTGTAAATTTGTAGCTATTGACGCACTGGAAGACATAACCATAATGGGCGATTTAAACGGCGACAATGAATTTAATTTATCTGATGTGGTATTGTTTCAGAAGTATCTTTTAGGTGAGGCGGATATAGAAACTTCATGCTGGAAAAATGCCGATTTATACCCCGATTACATATTAGATTCTTTTGACCTCTGTTTAATGAAAAAGAAACTCCTTGAAAAGTGAGATTTTATAAAAATTAATAACAATATTCTTGACGTACTCAATATTTTATGGTATAATTATACATATTATAAATTATGGAGGGATTTTCCATGAAAAAACACAACAGAATTATTGCCGGCGTTATGGCGGTGTGCCTTGCGTTTGGCGTGGGAGTTATTCCGGAGAGTATTGCACCGGCGGTATCATTGACGGCAAATGCAGAAGAAGAATATACATATGAAAATTTAACATATGATTTTTTAGAAGATGGCACTATTGAAATTACAAAATGTGATGAATCTGCAACGGAAGTTGTTATTCCGGACGAAATCGACGGTATAAAAATTACAAGCATTGGAAAACGCACATTTTATAACTGTAAAAAATTAACATCAATAAATATTCCTGACAGTGTGACAAGTATTGGGGAAAGTGCTTTTCATTATTGCCTTAGTCTTACATCAATAGATATTCCTGACAGCGTAACAAGTATAAGCGATATGGCTTTTAAGGGTTGCAGTAGTCTTACATCAATAACAATACTGAATCCTGAATGTGCAATTTGTAATGATAAAGATACAATCACAAATGGATACTTTCAAGATTCAAATGGATACAATTACAATGATTTTAAAGGTACTATATACGGCTATGAAAACTCCACTGCACAGGCTTATGCTGAAAAATGTGGCTATAAATTTGAATCTATTGGAAAAGCTCCGGAAAAAATTACAATCACAGGAGACCTGAACGGCGACAATGAATTTAATCTATCAGATGTGGTAATACTTCAGAAATATATTTTAGGTGCGTCAGATACGGAAATTTCAGACTGGAAACAAGCTGATTTGAATGATGATGGTGTATTAGATATTTTCGACCTCTGCTTAATGAAAAAGAAACTTATTGAAAAATAAAAAAATTTTAAAAACCCCCTTGACAAATCGTTTTTTTTATGATATAATGTACAAGCTGTAAGTTACAGTATCGTATTCTTAAGACAGCTGGCAGGCATAAAAGCCATAAGTCCCGCCGAGGAACTGATTATATCTATAAAGATTTATCAATGTCCTTGTCCGCTGTCGGTCAGGGACTTTTTTTAATCCGCTGAATACGATTATATTTTATTCGGAGGTGAATATACAATGCCAAGCAATTCTGTACTCGAAGCAAAAAAAGCTAAGGTTGAACAGCTTACAGAACTTATCAAAAATTCTGTATCAGGCGTTCTCGTTGATTACAAGGGTATCACTGTTGAAGAAGATACCAAGTTAAGAAAGGAACTCCGTGAGGCTAATGTAAACTATTTCGTTGAAAAGAATACTCTTTTACTCCGTGCTTTCCAGAACTGTGGTATAGAGGGTTTTGAAGAGGCACTCAACGGCACAACTGCTATCGCTCTCTCCAACGACGACCAGACAGCACCAGCAAGAATTTTAGGTAAATTCGCTGAAAAGGCTGGTGACGCAAAATTCAATCTTAAAGCAGGTTACGTTGAAGGCGAAGTTTACGACCAGGCAGGAGTTACAGCACTTTCAAAAGTTCCGTCAAAGGAAGTACTTCTTGCACAGCTCGTCGGCTCACTTCAGGGTCCTATGCAGAAGTTTGCAGCAGTTATCGACGCTGTTGCAGAAAAGAAGTCAGAAGAAGAAGCTGCATAATTGCTTTTCTTTCTGTACTGTTCAAGCCGTATGAACGGCAACTAAAATTATTATAAAGGAGATTATTATCATGGCTTCAGAAAAAATTACAAATATTGTTGAAGAAGTAAAGACACTTTCAGTTCTTGAACTTAAAGAACTCGTTGACGCTATCCAGGAGGAATTTGGTGTAACTGCTATGATGGCTGCTGTTCCTTCTACTCCTGGCACTGATACTCCAGCTGCTAAGACTGAATTTGATGTAGTTCTCACATCATTCGGTGATGCTAAGATGGCAGTTATCAAGGTTGCTAAGGACGTTCTCGGTCTCGGTCTTAAGGAAGCTAAGGCTGTTGTTGAGGCTGCTCCTAAGGCTATCAAGGAAGGCGTTTCCGAAGCAGAAGCTAACGAAATCAAGGAAAAGTTCGAAGCTGCTGGTGCATCTATCGAAATCAAGTAATTTTATTACTTATCAAAAAATATGCTGTACTCTTTCGGGAGTACAGTTTTTTTGTTAATTTTTGCTGGACAAATTCTGCATTTTGTGATATAATTATATATTATAAACTAAAGAGGAGTTTTTATATGAAAAAACACAATAAATTTATCGCCGGAGTTATGGCGGTATGCTTTGCTTTCGGCATGGGAGTTATTCCACAGAGTTTCACACTGGTTTTAGCTATGGAAGAAACCACGGTACCCTATGATGAAATTCCCTACACCCCATACGACCCATATGAAAATCTTTCATACAAAAAGTACAGTGACCATGTTGAAATTACAAAATGTAGTTACTATCAAGTAAATACGGTTATTCCGGCTGAAATAGGCGGTCTGCCTGTAACAAGCATCGGAAGGGAAGCGTTTAGTTATTGTACTGGTTTAAAATCAATAAAAATTCCCGACAGTGTAACAAGCATCGGAAGTAATGCGTTTGATCATTGTGAGAGCTTAACATCAGTAAAAATCCCCGACGGTGTAACAAGCATCGGAATGAGTGCGTTTTCGAATTGTGAGAGTTTAACATCAATAGAAATCCCCGACAGTGTAACAAGCATCGGAAGTAGTGCGTTTTATTATTGTAATTTTACATCAGTAAAAATCTCAGAAAATTTAACAAGCATTGGTGCGTGTGCGTTTTCCGGTTGCAAGAATTTAACATCAATAAAAATCCCTGACAGTGTAACAAGCATCGGAAGTAGTGCGTTTGAGCATTGTGAGAGTTTAACATCAATAGAAATTCCTGAAAGTTTAACAGACATCGGAGCTAATGCATTTTCAGACACTCCATGGCTTGAATCAAAAAAACAAGGAAGTCCGTTTGTTATTGTAAATAATATCCTGTTAGACGGCAGAACCTGCGAAGGTGATGTTGTTATTCCTGATGGTGTAAAAATCATCGGAAATGGTGCGTTTGAGCAGTGTAGAAAATTTACATCAATAAAAATCCCAGACAGTGTAACACGCATTGGAGATAGAGCGTTTGCTTATTGTAATTTAACATCAATAAAAATTCCTGAAGGTGTAACAAGCATTGGAGAGCTTGCATTTGATCAGTGTAAAAGTTTAAAATCAGTAGAATTTCCTGACAGTTTAACAAGCATTGGAAAGAGTGCATTTTTTTGGTGTACTGCTTTAACGTCAGTAGAAATTCCTGATGGTATAACAAGCATTGACGATAGGACGTTTTTTTATTGTAAAAGTTTAAAATCAGTAAAAATCCCTGAAAGTGTAAAAAGCATCGGATGGCAGGCGTTTTCTGACACTGACTGGCTTAAACTGAAACAACAGGAAAATCCGTTTGTTATCGTAAATGGAATTTTAATTGATGGTACAACCTGTAAAGGTGATATTATAATTCCAGATGGTGTAACATGCATTGGCAATGAGGCGTTTGAGAAGTGTGAGAATTTAACATCAATAGAAATTCCTGAAAGTGTAGTAAGCATTGAAAATACCGCGTTTTATGGGTGTATTAATTTAAAATCAATAAAAATCCCTGACAGTGTAACAAACATCGGAGGGTGGTCGTTTAGGGATTGTAAGAATTTAAAATCAATAGAAATTCCTGAAAGTGTAACAAGCATTGGACAGTGTATGTTTTTGAATTGTGATAATCTGGAAGAAATAACTATTTTAAATCCTGACTGTAAAATTTATGATGCTGAATCTACATTTGTAAATGGATATGATAGTGACACGCATAAAGACTATTTCAATGGAACAATACGTGGCTATGAAAATTCCACCGCACAGGCATACGCCGAAAAATACAACCGTAATTTTGAATCTCTCGGAAAAGCTCCGGAAAAAACCGGCGACTTAAACGGTAACGGCGAATTTACCGTATCAGATGTAGTGACTTTCCAGAAATATATTTTAGGTAGTTCAGATACAGAAATTTCAGACTGGAAACAGGCTGATTTTACCGGCGACGGCGTGCTGGATGTTTTCGACCTCGTTATGATGAGAAAGAAACTCATTGAAAAATGAGTTTCCGGAAAAATCAGCAAAAATATACTTAATTTCAAACTATAGGAGGGCTTTTTATGAAAAAATACAATAAATTCATTGCCGGAGCTATGGCAGTGAGCCTTGCATTCGGTGCGGTGATTATTCCGGAAAGTATCGTTCCGGCTGTATCAGTTACAGCAAATGCGGCAGCTGAATACACAACAGGTAAATACGAACAGCTCAAATATAAAAACTATGGTGATTATATTGAGATTTCCGGATTAGAGGAGTCTGCAACAGATGTTGTTATTCCGCCGGAAATAGACGGCGTGCCTGTTACACGTATCGGCAACCTGCTATGCTATAATCCTAATGTTGTATCGCCATATCAGTTAACATCAATCAAAATTCCTGACAGCGTAACGTATATTGGTATGGAGGCATTTTCTAAATGCGGACATTTAACATCAATAGAAATTCCTGAAAGTGTAACGTATATTGGTGCTGGTGCATTTAGGCAATGCAATTTTACATCAGTAAAAATTCCGGACAGTGTGACATATATTGGTGTCAGTGCATTTGAACTGTGTGAGAATCTGGCATCAATAGAAATTCCGGAAAGCGTAACGTACATTGGTTCCAATGCATTCCGTTTGACTCCGTGGGCTGAAGAAAAATTGTCTGAAAACCAGTTTCTTATTGTAAACAATATTCTGCTTGACATAAAAAACTGCCCATATGATGTTGTTGTTCCTGATAATGTAACTGGTATTGCAGGTGCATTCTGGCGTAATTATAATTTAACATCAATAAAAATTCCTGATGGTGTAACGTATATCGGAGATTCGACATTTGAAGGCTGCGGGAATTTAAAATCAATAGAATTTCCGGACAGCGTAACAGAAATTAAAGGCTCGGCATTTTATGAATGCAAAAATTTAACATCAGTAGTACTTCCGAAGAATTTAACAAATATTTCAAACAGTCTGTTTGCAAGTTGTGAAAATTTAAAATCTGTAAACATTCCTGACAGTGTTACAAGTATTGGAAGCTTTGCATTTTATGAGTGTAAGAGTTTAACAGAAATAAATATTCCTGACGGTGTTACAAGTATCAAAGAGAATGCATTTTTTGATTGTAAAAATTTAACAAAAATAACTATATTAAACCCTGATTGTGAAATTAATTCCCCATACATAAGCAATACAACCACTATATATGGCTATGAAAACTCCACTGCACAGGCATACGCCGAAAAATGTGGCTATAAATTTGAATCCCTCGGTGAAGCACCAGAAAAAATTACAGCTACAGGCGATATGAACGGCGATGGCGAATTTACCGTATCTGATGCGGTGATTTTCCAAAAGTATATTTTAGGTGAGTCTGATACGGAAATTTCGGACTGGAAACAGGCTGATTTAAATTCCGATGGCTTATTAGATTCTTTCGACCTCGTTATTATGCGAAAGAAATTAATTGAAAAATAAAAATATTCTCAAAACTTCTTGACAAATCTAAAAAGTTGCACTCTTTCAAGGGTGCAACTTTTTTTATTGATTAATTATTTCCAATAATTATTTTTCTGATAAGACACATATCAAAGGAATCAACAACATTGTCATCATTGAGGTCAGCGGATTTCCATTCAGGAATTGCAGGATTTTCACCGAAAATGAATTTATTCATTAAAACTGCGTCAGCGATATTTACTTTTCCGTCGCCGTTGAGGTCACCTTTGATTATTTCAGGCTGACCTATTTTTTTGAATTTATATCCGTATTTTTCAGCGTATTTCTGTGCGGTGGAGTTTTCATAGCCGTATATTGTGCCTTTATAATTGCTGTCTGTATCTAAAATTTTTATTTCACCGTCATAGATTTCACATTCCGGATTATATATAATTATTTTTTTAAGACTTGTGCAGTTCTGAAAAGCCATATTATCTATGATTGTTACATTATATGGAATTTCTATTGTTTCAAGACTTTTACAGCCGTAAAATGCCGATTTTCCTATATATTCGACGTTTTCCGGAATTTCTATCGACATAAGACGTTCACAACCATAAAATGAAGCCTGATTAATGCTTGTTACACTTTCAGGAATATCAATATACATAAGATTTTTACAGCCTGTAAATAAGTTATTGCTTATTTCCGTTATGCCGTCGGGGATATTTACTGATTCAAGATAAGTGCAGTTACTGAAAACCATTGAGCCGATATTTGTCACGCTGTCCGGAATTGTCACATATGTAAGATTTATACAGTCATAGAATAAACTGCCGCTTATACTTGTTAGATTGTCAGGAAGTTCTATTGATGTAAATCCGCAATGACTGAATGCACTGTCACCGATATTTGTTATGCTGTCAGGTAGGTTTATTTCCATAAGACTTCTACAGCCATAAAAAGCCTGTTCACCGATATTTGTCACACTGTCGGGAATTTCAACAGAATTTAAATAATCATGCATTCTGAATGCCCAGTCCTGAATACCTGTAACGGTTATGCCATCTATTTCGGACGGAATTACAATATCTGTAGCCTTAGCATCACAGCCAGTAATATCTATATGGTCTTCCATGACAATATATGTAATATCTCCCGTATGCTGTTCATCATTTGCATTTGCCGTGACGGGTGCAAGCATATTTGAAAATGAAAGTGCCATTGATAAAGCCATAAATCCAACCATTATTTTATTTGATTTTTTCATAAAAAATCACCTCTTGAAAATTATATCATACATGAAACTTTTTGTCAAATAATTCTTAAAAAATTTTTTAAAATCCTCTTGACAAATCCGGAATAATGTTGTATAATACTATCGTATACTATCAAATGTGTTGACGGGAAAAAAGACCTGCTGTAATTTTCACAGAGAGCTGTTGTGTGGTGCGAAACAGTAAAATTTTTCAGGTTATAGCTCCTCCCTGAGCAGTCGGCTGAAAGTTTTTCGATTAGGTCAGACCGGATTTCTCACGTTAAAGAGATATGCATTCTTTGTGATGCAGATGAGTGGGCGTATTTTACGTCAATGAGAGTGGTAACACGGAAATTTTTTCGTCTCTCCTATGGTTAATCCATGGGAGAGCTTTTATTTTAAAGGAGGATTTTTTTCATGAATAATTATCAGAAGTACACAAGGCAGTTTTTTGAAGCACCGAAAACTTCAATGAAATGGACACAAAAGTCCTACATTGAAAAAGCACCGGCATGGTGCAGCGTCGATTTAAGAGACGGCAATCAGGCACTTATTACCCCTATGAATCTTGACGAAAAACTTGAATTTTTCAAGGAACTTGTAAGAATAGGCTTCAAGGAAATTGAGATAGGATTTCCGGCAGCCTCCGAAACAGAGTATGAATTATGCCGTACACTTATTGAGGAAAATTTAATTCCCGATGATGTGACAATACAGGTACTCACACAGTCAAGGGAACATATAATTGAAAAGACTTTTGAGGCACTCCGTGGCTGTAAAAATGCAATAGTTCATCTCTATAACTCCACTTCACTCGCACAGCGTGAACAGGTTTTCCGCAAAAGCAAGGAGGAAATCAAGGAAATAGCCGTTAAAGGTGCTAAACTCTGCAAGGAGTTCAGGGAAAAATACGAGGGAAATTTCCGATTTGAGTACTCACCGGAAAGTTTCACCGGTACAGAACCGGAATACGCATTGGAAGTCTGCAACGCTGTTATTGACATATGGCAGCCGACAGAAAGCGATAAAGTTATTATAAATCTGCCTGTTACCGTACAGCTTTCCATGCCACACGTGTATGCGAATCAGGTTGAATATATCTGTGAGAACATAAATAACCGTGAGAATGTCATTATTTCACTGCACCCACATAATGACAGAGGTTGTGCAATTGCCGATACTGAAATGGGACTTCTTGCCGGTGCTGACCGTGTAGAAGGTACACTTTTCGGAAACGGTGAGAGAACAGGAAATGTTGATATTATCACGCTTGCTATGAATATGTATTCACAAGGCGTTGACCCTGAA
The DNA here is from genome assembly GCA_023665275.1 of Alistipes senegalensis. Taxonomy (GTDB): domain Bacteria; phylum Bacillota; class Clostridia; order Oscillospirales; family Ruminococcaceae; genus Ruminococcus. The sequence continues at coordinate 202,360 of JAMPEF010000001.1, forward strand.
CTTGATTTCAGTAATATTCCGGCAATAACGGAACTCTATACCCGTGTTACAAGAATGACAGTCAATGAACGTCAGCCATATAGTGGTGCGTTGGTATTTGCAGCATTCAGCGGTTCGCATCAGGACGCTATAGCTAAAGGCATGAAGTGGCGTGAGGAAAAAAATACTGAATACTGGACAGTTCCGTATCTTCCCATTGACCCTGCCGATGTTGGTCGTGAATATTCAGCGGACGTTATCAGAATCAACAGTCAGTCCGGAAAAGGCGGTATAGGATATATTCTTGAAACACGGTTCGGATATAATCTCCCGAAAAAAATGCGTGAGAACGTCGGTTATCTTGTCAAGAGTGTTTCAGACCACCAGCATAAGGAACTTATGCCCGATGAAGTATACACAATTTTCAAGCAGAATTATGTTGATATAACTACTCCGGTAAATATAATTGAAACACACTTTATACAGCAGAACGGCATTGAAGCTACTGTTACATTTGAATACAACGGCAGAAAAGTTACATCTACAGATTCCGGAAATGGTCGTCTTGACGCTGTAAGCAATGCAATACGCTCTTATATCGGTGCTGAATATACTATAAATACCTACACCGAACACGCTTTAGAAGTCGGTTCGGCATCAAAGGCTGTATCATACGTTGAAATTACCGACAGCAACGGTAAGAGTTTCTGGGGAACAGGCATTGACAATGATATTATCACATCATCTGTCAAGGCTCTTGCAAGTGCTTTAAACAATATGCTTAAATAATAAAGAAAGGACGGATATAATATCCGTCCTTTTAATTTATATTATTCTGTTGTAGACTTTTCAGTGTATTTTAAGAGTATCCATGTTGCGTCCAAAGCGTCTACCTTATCGTCGCCGAGTTCATCTTTAGTCATGTTGCCGTATGTCTGGAAGTTTTCATGTTGAGCCTTTGTGTATTTATCGTAATTATCGGTGGAAAGGTCGCCGTAATAGCATAAAACAGCAGTAGCATCTATAGCATTAACATATCCGTCATGATTTACGTCACCCATTTCAGTATTTAAAGTGATGTCGCTGTTGATTTCTCCCATGAGTATTAAATCGTCGAAATATACATCACCATCACCATCAATATCGCCGTAAGTCAAGTAATGCTGTATTTCTTCTTCTGTGTAGCTATCTTCGTCACCGTTGTAATAATAGAAGATAAAATCAAGAAGTAAATCGGCATCTGCACTGTCAATAATTCCGTTCTGATTTACGTCACCTTTAAGGACTTCCGCACCGGAAACCATAGGTACAGCGGATATCGCAAGCAAAGCACTTGCCATAAGTGCAGTTAATTTTTTTGTTTTCATAAAATTACCTCCTTTATTGGTCTTCAAAAAATTCGTAGAAATCTATTTTTCCGACTCTTGAAGTATCTTCGCTGTTTGTAGACATATGCGTATAATATTTCATTATAATGTTAGAATCAGATAGACCAATAGAGTCGTCTTGATTTGCGTCAGGTGCTGCCGGACATATTGCGTCAGGAAAAATAGTTTTAAAGTTATTTTTTATACTTTCGACACTAAATGAACGGTTGTTATTTTTTTCCAATGCTGAGAGTATAAGTGAACTGTCGATAGCGTCCACATATCCGTCGTTGTTTACATCGCCGATTTTATATTCGCATACTTGATTCATAGCAGGGGAGCGGTCAGTTACTGAATTAATGACAGGATCTCCTTTTACAGTTGCTATAGAGTCTGATGCGTCTTCAGTGGAACGAAAAACAACATTTATTTTTGCATTAGATGGAGTGAAATTTGCATTTTTTTCAAGATATATTGAAAGAAAACGTCCATTTAAATCATAGTTTTTTGAGGTACTGAATGTAATGAAAACATCGTTATCTCCATCTTTTACTATTAGGGGCGTACAGTGTATTTTTCCAGCGGTGCAGCCTTTTGTTTCAAATTCAATTTCAGGGGGATTAAAAGTATTATCCATTTTTAAATCCCAACCGTCGCCGACATCAAGATGAAATCCTCCGTTTGCTATAGCAGGAATATTTTCAAACATTATGTCTGCTCTAGCTGTGCCGTTGTCGTCGTATGTTATGTTAACATAAACTCGTGGGTCATTGCTTGCGGCTGAAACATTTGCTATAGGCATAGCAGATACCATAAGTGAAACAGCCATTAATGGTGCTAACACTTTTTTTAATTTCATATTTATCATTTCCTTCCTTATTAAATAATAAATAAAATATAAGTCGTAATGGCTTTAATATTTCTATTATTATACTATCATGTTCTATAAAAAATGTCAATATGTTTTTATATAAAATATCAATTAGCTTTAATAATTCGTCAAACTGTACAAAAAAACAGTTCTTTTTTCTACATGGTAAATTTTTAAACTATATTTATTCAAAAAAAACCTATGTTTTTTCTTATAAACTATGGACAAATTAAACAAAACATGGTATAATATTACTGAAACTACAGATATAATGCCGTATGGCAGGAAAGGATTTTATTGTATGCTTTATGAAAAATCATGCGGAGCAATTGTTTACCGCAAATTTCACGGCAATACTGAAATACTTCTTATCAAGCATATAAACAGCGGACACTGGTCATTCCCTAAAGGTCATGTTGAAAACGGTGAAACGGAAATGGAAACAGCTAAGCGTGAAATAAAAGAGGAAACCGCTATAGACGTTATGATTGACCCGACATTCCGTGAAACTGTTACTTATTCGCCGAAAAAAGACACCGTAAAGGTTGTTGTTTATTTTCTTGCAAGGGCTAAAAACGTTAATTTTATACCACAGGAAGACGAAATAGCAGAGATACGCTGGGTGGATATTTCATATGCCGGAAATATATTGTCATACGAAAACGACAGAACTATTGTTACAAGAGCTAAAAACGCCATTAAAAACACTCACTGATTTTTTAGGGACTGCTTATGGCAGTCATTTTTTAATTTTTCTTGATTTCAGAAAGGGGAGGAAATATGCTGAAAAAAATTCTTGAAAAAAATTCGTGTGCAAGGTGTCGGTTATGCTGTATATTTGACCACTATGATATATGGGAAACCCCTGTATTTACGCCTGAAATCCGTGACAGGATACTTGAAAAAAAACCGGAAACCCGATTTATCAGCAAAGACAACGGATATATATTCAGGGTAGAAGAATTTTCAGAGGAGGGACTTTTTTCATGTCCTGCACTCACGGAAAACGGCTGTATGCTGGGCGATGAAAAGCCTTTTGACTGTCGTATATGGCCATACAGAATTATGAATATTTCGGGCAGACGTGCTATAACAATCGCTTCAATATGCGAAGAGTTATACAACAGACCTCTTTCACAGCTTGTCGGATTCCTGAAAGAAGGTCTTGCCGGTGAGATTTTCAGCTATGCGGATTCTCACCCTGAAATCGTAAAGCCTTATTATGAAGGCTATCCGATACTTATGCTTGAAATGACAGAATGATATAAGGGGGAAAAATTGTGGAGAGTACAGAAAAAAAATATCTTTGTTTTGCGGATTTTGAATTTACGTGTGGTTACTGTATACATAAACTTGATAGTGAAATACTTTCGTCAGGGGTTGTTATATGCGACGAAAATTACGAGGTAAAAGAGCAGTTCTATTGCACATCAAGACCGAACCGCTATCCGAAAATGACGAAACAGTGTAAAAAACTCACAAAACTTACACAGGAAGAAATAAATAACGCTCCGGACAGTAACGACGTCATGAATATTATTTTAAGGCTTGTAAGAAAGTACAACATTGATAAAATCTATGTATGGGGAAATTTCGACCGTACAGGTCTTTCCTCCGATGCAAGACAACACCAGCGGTTCGGCAAAGCGTGTGCGAATATTCAGCGGGTAGGAAAGCGCATATGTGATATACAGCAAGGTATCACTGAAAAACTTGAACTCCCTGAACCCGTAAACATAAAAGAGCTTGCCTCCGCATTCGATTACCAGCCACTTTCGGGAAGTTTCCATAATGCCCTTAATGACGCACTTGCACTGTATGTGATATATAAGAGGGTATATACAGAAGATTTATCAGGAAATGAAAAACTTGCAGAAATCCGCCGTTTAAGAATTGAAAAAATTGAAAAGCGCCGTCAGGAAGTCGAAAAGAAACAAAAAGAAACAGCTTTTTCCGTGCCTCTTACAGACATGGAAAAGCTGTATTATTCAAATATAGACGAAAACAGCGACGAAGCAAAGAATTTTATATATCTCCGCAGTAAATTTGCAAGTTCCATGAAGAATAACCCTGAAAAAAATGATTTTCTTCTGCTTTACATGAAAACACCTGAAAAATTCAAGGTTATTCCGAAAGAAAAATATAACAGGACTTTACAGGGACTTTCAACGAAAGCCATTGATTTCGGGAGGGAAAATTTTTCAGATTTAATTTTAAGGGAGTGCATGAATTATAATTCAGTGAAATTAAAAATATAATTGAAATTAACTCCCTTTTGAATATGAAAGAGTACGGGCAATGCCCCTTATATCGCCGGAAGTAATATTAATATCATTTTTCAGCGTATTAATAATTTTCTCAGTAACGGGTGAATTATTTTTATCTGCGCTTATGGTATTGAAATATTTCACGGCGATTTTCTTTATATCAAGAACGTTTTCGGCGTATTTACGTGCATTTCCGGCTATGCGTCCACGTTCTGACGGGTTTTCAACTAATTCTTTCAGGGATTTGTAAATTTCACCGGATTCGTTTATTTCACCCATTTTTGCAACGTCCGGAATTTTCATACAGGCGTTATCCGGAATTTCTGAAAAACTTCCGATGTCATTTACAACGGAACATTTTCCCTTAGCAAGAATACGCATTAAACTACCGCTTGTTTCGCCATTGTATGGATAGCGTAAATTAAGACATATATCGGACATATCAATATATTCCTTGAATTTTTCAATATCGGTATATCCTGTTATTGTGACGGAATCTTTCAGATTTTCAGATGTTATGAAATTTTCAAGTTCAGACTGAATATCCGGAGCAGGTTTGCCGACAAGCATTAAATGAATGTTATCATTTTCTTTTTTAAGTTCTGAAAAAGCCTTTAATAATGGAATAATTCTTTTTGTACGGTGTATGCCACCGAATGCGGAAATTATTATTTTATCCGCCGGAAAATTATTTTTTAATTTTATTGATTGATTTTCTATAAGCGGAAGAATTTCAGCATATAACGGGATTACAATAACATTTCTTGAGATATTTTTTTCAAGTAATTTCTTTCTTGAATACTGACTGTGCACAATTATTCTGTCTGCTGAATCGGTTATATAGCTGTTAAGTTCCATACCGTATAAATCCGGATTCGCTGAACCGTTCCGGAGTGCATTAATATAATTTTCGCAATCCGGAAAATCATTGTCAATGAAAGTTTTATATAAATTATAATTTCCGTTGCATAGAGTCACGGCGTAATGATAAAATGCTCCATGCAGATTATAATCATGAAGAACTATAGTTCCGTGATATTTTTTTATATACTGATACATATAAAAATGATATTCAGAATTTCCCACCTGAAAAATTGTATCTTTATAATTTCCGTGTCGTGCCGGATATGAACGGTGACTATATAACGAAACATTTTCCGGAAAAATGCAGTTTGCGTTATAAGTTTCCTCAACAAAGACATCTATATCACAGTAATTGCTTAATGCTTTTATAATATCGTAACTGTAGTCAGAAATTCCGGATTCAAGGGGCGGAAGTGGTGTGAAAACTGCAATTTTTATTTTTTTATTTTCATCTTTTGATAACTTGATTTTATTTATATTAATATCATTTATAAGCAAAATTATATTATCATTTATTTTGTCCCATCGATAGAGTTCAAGACGTTTCAGACCTTTTGTTGTATAGTCGGAAAGAATTTTATCATCACTTAGCATTTTTGTCATGGCGTCGGCTATTGACTGGTCAATATCTGCATTGACAAGTATTGCAGAATCACCAGCAATTTCCTTAAGGCTTGAATTATCAGCAGTAAGCACAGGTGTACCGCAAGCCCATGCCTCAACGATGGGAAGTCCGAAACCTTCATATTTTGACGGAAAAGCCATCAATGTAGCGATGTTATAGAATTTCAGTAATTCTTCATCTGAAACAAATCCGGTGAAAATGACATCTTTTCCCACGTTATGCGATATTGCAACAGATTTCAGATTTTTCAAGCCGTTTTCTGAAAGTTTGCATACAACAACAAGTTGATATGAATTTCTTATATTTTCGGGCATAAGTGAGTAGGCACGTATAAGACCATCAAGGTTTTTCCGACTGTCTTCACCGCCGGTACACATAATAAAAGGCTTTGTTATGCCGAATTTATCCAGCATTAAGGATTTTTCAGTATTGTTTATATTGATAATTTTATAACGGTCATCGACTGCACCCCATATTGTGTGTATATTTTCCGGATTGAATTTCAGATAATTCACAAGGTCATTTTTTACGCTGTCTGAAATTACAAACAATTCATCAGCCCACCGGAGATTTTCAACGCATTTCATGTACCAGTTATAAGTATTTTTATCGGATAAATATTTTTCTTTCATGACATACGGGATTATATCATAAACTGTCATGATTACTTTCACGCCGTCAAACCATTCTTTTTTATACAGCGTGAATGCCGATTCAAAAGGAGATGTTATATAAAAAATATCAATATTATTTTCACGGATATAGCGTTTAATTATTCCGCCTATAACATCGCTGTAGGCATAATTCCGGAGAAGTACATTATTTTTTCCGGTATCTATGAAATCTTCCGTGAAATTATTGTTTGTTATCATCGGAGATAGTTTAAAATTCCTGTCAATCATATTCAGGAAAAAATATTTATTTTGACTGTCACGGTTTATCATTCCAGTAAACTGACTCAACGCATAATTTCCGATACCTCTGTTTCTGCTCATATAGCCAAGAATTGCCACAGCATCAAAAGCAATATTCATGATTTTATATCCCCCTGTCGTTTGTCGATAAATATTGAATTTATTCCGGTAAATGCAAATTCCACATAGTCATTTTTTTGCATAAATTCAAGTATTTCATTATTTTTCTGACCTATTGTAAGACCGTTTTTGTATTCTATCATTTCACAGATTATTATCAGCGGTCTGAATTTTTCAAAATCGGTCATTTTAAGTATTGAAAGTTCCATACCCTCAATATCGATATTCATTATGTCAGGAGCTTTTTCCGGAAAATATTTATCAATAATTTCATTTATAGTTATCGAATCAATAGTTATTTTTTTCTTTATTTTAAGTTCAGGGTTTTCCTTGATAAAATTCTGCACGGCGTTGTAGTCACACGTGGAAAGACCGTCACCATTCAGGATATAGAAATCAAGAGTTTCACCGGATTTTTCTGCAAGACATTTATTTATTACAATATCTTCCGGACGTTTTTCAACAAGTTCCATGGCAAGTTCAGGATTAGCCTCAAGAAGTACGCCCCTTGCTCCAGATGCATAAAAATTATAGGTATTGCTTAAATGAAAGGCATGATTTGCACCTAAATCAAGGTAATTTTCCGGCTTCCGACCCAGTGTGCTGAAAATATATTTTATAATGTTGTCCTCACCGGACTGTGAAAAAGTCATATTTATATTTTCAAGTGAATTATGCATTTCTTTAATTGAATTTTCCATTTCAGAAATATATTTATCCGTCTGTGAAATGTACTTGTTCATTGCGGAAATCTGTTGTGACATTTCAGCTATTTTATTTTCAAGTTCCGGAATAGTTTCAAGACGTGAATTTATTGTATTTATTTCACAGTTCACCTCTGCTGAAAAGATATTATTTGCGGAATTATAGTCTGTCTGCTGAATCATGCACGGTTCTACAAACCAGAATGTCATTCGGCGGATAAGACGCTTTAATAAACATGATATTTTGCCTTTAATGCCCTCCGCCTGTATAGGACGGTAGGAACGATTTACAGAAGTCTTATTCATTCTGTCAAGAGAATCAAGCATTTTAATATTTATTGTATTTCCGGAAAAATTATTTTTCTGAATAATTTCATTTTTTCCGGCAAGTTTTTTCATAATAATTTCTGTTTCGATTTCGTCATAATGTATACTCAAAATTATAACCTCCATTTATGCGGAATACTGAAAAATCCTGTACTTCTGTCATCGGAAATCACTTCAAATTCACAGTAATTACGGTAAAAATCCATAGGTGTACCGTCGGCATCAACTACAGCGACGTTAAGAATATATTTTCCGGCAAGCAGTGGCAGATTTTCGATTTCGACTGAAATAATCCCGTCTGTTTTTTCAGGATTTACTTTCATTCTGTCAAGCTGTGTATTGTTTCCGTAAAGACATTTTCCGTCCAAATCATAAAAGCCGAATCCGAAAACATATTCTTCAATTTTTTTATTTATGTGATAATGAATTTTAATTTTCAGCTTTTCACCTGTCCGGAAAATCCGGACGTCTTTATTTTCGTGATTTGACATTTCGGCTTTTATGATTTCAATATATTTAAGTCCGAAACGGTTAGCAGAGTAATCTATACCGCCGTTATTTTCCGGAATTTCTTCAGGAATTTCATTTATTTCTTCCGGTAGTTCAGGTTCGGAAACCTGCTCCTGAATTGTTTCAGTTTCTTTATTGGTTTTTATTTCATGTTCAATTTTCCTGTCGTTCATGAAACTGAAATAAGCGTCAACCACTTCATCAGAACGACCCTCACGTACTATAATACCATCATTAAGCCATATAGCCTTGTCACAGAACTTTTCAATAGTAGATAAATCATGCGTGACAATAATAATAGTCATGCCGTGTGATTTGAGTTCACGGAGACGATTAAAACATTTAGTTTGGAAATTCGTATCACCTACCGCAAGAATTTCATCAATAAGCAGAATATCCGCATCAACGTTTATCGCAACGGAAAAGGCAAGTCGCATATACATACCGGAAGAGTACGTCCGCACCGGATTATCAATAAAATCTTCCAGTTCTGAAAATTCAACAATTTTATTGAATCTTGCATCTACTTCCTTTTTGGTAAGCCCAAATATAGAGGCATTTGTATATATATTTTCACGTCCGGACATATCAGGGTGGAAACCTGCACCCAGTTCAATAAGGCTTGAAACTCTTCCTTTCATGACAATTTCACCACTATCGGCGTACATGATTTTAGTTAATAGTTTAAGGGTTGTACTTTTTCCGCAACCATTATGTCCGATAAGCCCGACAGCCTCACCACGTCTGACCTGAAAACTTATTCCCTTTAATACTTCACGTTCTTCATAGCGGGTACGTTTACGGAACAGCAATTTTTCTTTAAGCTGTGAGCCTTTGTCAAAATATATCCTGAATTTTTTAGTTATGTTTCTGACATCAATAACAATATCATTATTCATTAAAGTTCCTCCGCAAAATGCCGTTGTAATTTAAGGAAAATAAAATGTCCGGCAATAAGAAACATTATTCCGAGTATCACCGACGATATAAGGCTTGAAAGTTCCGGAATTGTCTTGTAATAGAGAATATCACGGTAGCAGTCGATTATGTGTGTCATGGGATTGAGATTGAATACCGGTAAAAGTTCTTCCGGAACTATTGATTTATCGTACATGATGGGTGTCATGTACATCATAGCCATTGTTACTATGCCCAGAATGTGTTCAAGGTCACGGAAATATACAGTCACTGCCGAGACTATAAGAGCTGTACCGAGTGCCAGTATATATTCTACAACCATTATTACTGGCAAGTATAACAGTGAAATAAAATTAAAACCTGTCCCTGAAAATATAATCACGGCGAATACGACTATAAAACTTAAAAGCATATTCACAAAACAGCTTGTCACGTATGAAATGGGTATAACCTGTCGTGGAAAATATATCTTCTTGACTAAATCTTTCTGTGCCACTATCGACGCTGAACCACCTGTCACGGAGGCTGAAAAGAATATCCATGCAATAAGCGCTATGAAAAGATATAAATAATATCTTTCAATATCCGTTTTAAGTATCACCTGAAAAACCATTGTATACACAACAAGCTGTAACAACGGATTTATGAAAGTCCATAAAAAACCCAGTACAGAGCCTTTATAACGTCCTCTCAGGTCTTTTCTTACAAGACTTATAATCATATGCCTGTAGGCGTAAATTTCTTTAATTGTATTCATGTTATCTCCTTTGAGAATTTAATTATATATATTATATCATGGTATATTAACAGCTGTCAATGAAGATTTTTCCGGTGTACTTTTTTATTTTCCTGTAAATCACTTGATTTTATTCAGAAAATATGCTATAATACTTATAGTATTAAAAATAAATAAAGTATACACAAAGGAGAATAATATGAAAAAAATTCTTTCAGTCCTAAAGGAAATAAAACCATTCAGCATAGTGATGCTTACGGTTGCCGGAATAATAAACGCTTTTGGAATAACACTTTTTCTTATGCCGGTAAAGTTGTATGATAGCGGAATATCAGGCACATCAATGTTGCTGTCACAAGTCACACCGGAATGGTTGTCATTGTCAATATTTCTTGTTATATTGAATGTTCCGTTATTTCTTTACGGACTGAAAAAACAGGGGGGAGGTTTTACATTCTGTGCGATATATACGGTGGGAGTGTATTCGGTTGTTTCGTGGCTTATAACGGACGTTCTGCCCATAGATGTAAGTATAGCCTCACCACTTGCCGGCACAGATTTGTTATTATGTGCGTTATTTGGTGGGGTTATCTCCGGAATGGGCAGCGGTCTTGCGATACGTTTCGGCGGTGCTATGGACGGCATAGAAGTAATGGCGGTTATATTTGCCAAGAAAATGGGTTTAACAGTCGGAAATTTCGTTATGTTCTATAACTTTGTGCTGTACGTTATATGCGGATTTGTTATTAATAGCTGGATTTTGCCGTTATATTCAATAGTTACATACGTTGCCGCCATGAAGACGGTTGACTATATAGTTGACGGCTTACAGCGTTCAAAATCTGCTATGATAGTTACAGCTAATCCAGATACAATATGTCAGGAACTTATGAAGGAGTTCGGGTGTGGAATAACCCTTATTGACGCTAAAGGTGGTTTTTCCGGAACTGACAGAAAAATTCTTTATTTTGTAGTGAACAGATTTCAAGTAATGAAAATGAAAAATATCGTCCGGAAGCATGACCCTCTTGCATATATAACGTTAACGGACGTCGCCGACATATTTTCAGCGAACAAATAAAACCAAAGGGACGGTTTATCAGCCGTCCCTGTATTTTCTTTCATGCATTATTATTAATTTCTGTATGAAGCTGAGAATAATTCCAACGATAAATTCAAAAGCGCCTGTTGCAATCAGAAATATATTGAAGTCTGTCAGGAGTTTTGAAATAAGATAGAAAAGCACATGGCTTGTCTGACTGTACACCACCGGCGGAGCTATAAAGCATACAGCACCGGCAATAAGCAGAATGACTCCGCCCACCATGAAAATGCTTTTATAGAATCCTGTAAGATGTCGTCCCTGCTTGTCCACGATAACGGCAATCCATATCATAAATACGCATATCAATGCGAGAATTATTCCGAGTGTAACCGGTGAAAATATATAACTCAGAAGTCGGAAATCAAAACCGGTACGGACTTTCCACGAATCAACCGAAAACATATTATCCGCCTGACCGTCGCTGAGATTGTAGACCATATTTGAAAAATCATTCCTGTTTAGATTATTATAATCGGAGTGATTGAACATATATTCTGCAATACCCTCACCGGTGAGAGTCGGCTTCTGACCGCCGTTAAGAAAATAATCCGCATATGTCCGGACGTTTTCGCCTATGAAGTCAGGTATATCAAGACCAAGAACAAAATTTCTGAAATCATTTTCACCAGCCATGCCGAATGTTATATTATAAAAATTTGTTTTATTGTAAAGAAATTCGTTGACATCATAATTTCCGTTGTATTCAGCATCAAGAACTTTTTCCATATCAAGATTTTTTATACCCTTTTCGACAGCTGCACCCGAAAATCCTAATTTTATACAGAAAAGCATACTAAGTACGATAACAAGAATTACAGAAATAAAAGTCACAATACCGGCACTGAAAAGCCTGAATCCGCTGACTTTAACCGTCCGGTATTCCTGAACCGGTTGCGGATTATACGGTGGAATGCTTTCATATTCCGGAGGGTCATAATAGGGTGGTTGTTCTTCATAGTTGGGCTGATAGTCATCATAATTGTCATATTCCTGATTATAATCTTCCTGATAATTATTATTATAATTTTCCTTAATATCTTCATATGGTATATACTGTGTTGCGGAATTATCATTGTATGGGTCACCGGAAATTCTTTCATATGGCTGTGGAGTTTCAGTATAATTTTCTTCCGGTGGAGTTTCTTTTTTTGTTTCGTTCTTTTTTCTTAAGACCAAATCCGGAAGAGGTTCACGGGTACTGACTGCCATAATTTTTTTCATTTTTTCAATTTCTTCTGTAGTAGCGGGTGTGGGTTCAGAACTTATATGCTGGATTGGTTCAATACTTCCGAAAAAATTTTCAAGTTCCTTTTCTTCTGAACTTTCCACAGCGATATTATCAACAGGCTTTTCGGGTGAAAATTCCGGCTGTGAGTTGTTTTCCGGAGTATAGAGCATTTCTGCCGGTGATTCCGGCTGGCTTTCGATTTCCGGAGCAGGATTTTCAGAGGGAATATTTATTTCTGTTGGCAGAATGCGTTTTATTTTTTTACCACATACCGGACAGAAAATAGCATCATCATCAAGTTTGTTTCCGCAGAAACTGCAATACATAATCATTTTCCTTTCTTTACGGATTTATGTAAATGTTAATTTATATTATATATCATACAGTGCGATATGTCAATAATAATAACCGGATTTTTCTTCAGGGTAACAACTTTAAGGGCGATACATAGCGTTTTTATCTGCAAATTGTATAATCACGGTGCTTTATACAGAAAAAAATTATTTATTTTTTACAAAATTTCTAGTTCTTATTGATTTTACAGAGATAAAGTGCTATTATATAAATTAAAGAGTATTCAGGAGGATGAACGGAATGGAAATAAATTTTATATTTTCGGGTATAGTCATTATTACCGGCACAGTCCTTAGCGGCTTGTGTCTGATTCATTCTGCCCGTTCACAACTGAGTCCTTGCCTGACTGAATGTACATTCAGTGCATAAGACACTTGGTTTATGAGCCTCCGGCAGAAGTCGGGGGCTTGTTTGTATATCCGGTCAGAAAAAAATCTATATAAAGGAATTTTTAATATGAAAATATCAGGAGCAAAAATTGTTGTTGAAACCTTAATTGAACAGGGTTGTGATACTGTTTTCGGCTATCCGGGCGGACAAGTTATCAACCTTTTTGACGAACTCTATCTCTGCCGTGACCGTATAAAGCACGTACTTACAGCACATGAACAAGGTGCATCACACGCTGCTGACGGTTATGCACGTTCCACCGGAAAAGTAGGTGTTGTAATAGCTACTTCCGGACCTGGTGCGACCAATCTTGTAACCGGAATCGCCACAGCCTATCTTGATTCCGTACCTATGGTTGCCATTACTGGTAACGTTCCGTGCAGTCTTCTCGGACGTGACACCTTTCAGGAAGTTGACATTGTAGGCGTTACAATGCCCGTTACTAAACATAACTTCATTGTAAAGGACGTTACGGAGCTTGCCGATACACTCCGTACAGCCTTTAAAATTGCAAAATCCGGACGTCCCGGACCTGTACTCGTTGATATTCCTAAAGATGTACAGGCGGCTTTATGTGAATTTATACCGGAAAAACAACCGGTTATACCTTATCCGCTGAAATTTGCACCGGAAGAAGATTTGAAAAAAGCTGCTGAACTTATCAACACCAGCGAAAGACCTTACATATATTTTGGTGGTGGTATAATTTCCGGCAAGGCTTCTGAGGAAATTATTGCCCTTGCTGATAAGATTGATTCACCTATGGGTTGTTCACTGATGGGACTTTCAGCAGTTCCGGCAGATAATCCACATTTTCTGGGTATGCAGGGTATGCACGGACATTATGCGTCTTCCGTTGCAGAAGACGAGGCAGACCTTGTTATTGCACTCGGTGCAAGATTTTCTGACCGTGCCACAGGCGATAAAAACCGTTTTGCAAAGAATTTCCGCATAATCCATATTGATATTGATAACGCCGAACTTGACAAGAATATTCCGGCTAATCTCTCGATACAGGGCGATATAAAAGATGCTGTTTCACGTTTAACGCAAATGGTTGAAGAAAAGAAACACGATACATGGTCGGCACGTATTCAGGAACTCAGGGAAGACGAAGCACGTCGTATAGAAAGTGCAAAATCCGGCAGGGAACTTGACCCGTTTGCTATCGTTGATATTGTCAGCGAGTATGAAAATGATTGCAACATTGTAACAGACGTCGGACAGCACCAGATGTGGACAGCACAAAGATACCCACTTAAAAAACCACGTACATTCCTTACAAGTGGTGGTTTAGGTACAATGGGATTCGGTATGGGTGCGGCTATCGGTGCAGCAGAAGCTACAGGAAAAAGAAGTATTCTCTTCACTGGTGACGGCAGTTTTGGTATGAATTTAAATGAACTTGCAACCTCCGTTACACAGGGAACACCACTCACAATCGTAATCATGAATAACGGCGTTTTAGGTATGGTTCGCCAGTGGCAGACACTCTTTTTTGATAAACATTATTCAAACACCACTCTTGACGAAAGAAAAACGGATTTTGTCAAACTGGCTGACGCTTTCGGTGCAAAGGGTACAAGAGTTTTCACAAAGGACGAACTCCGCAAAGCTGTACAGGATTCTTTTGCATATGACGGAACATATATTATTGACTGTGCCGTTGACTGTGACGAGTTTGTACTTCCAATGCTTCCGCCTGGTGGCTCTATCGACGATATTATTACAGAAATAAAGTGAGGTGATTTCCAATGGCTAAACAGTACATAATAGGTGCAATCGTTTCAAACATTGCCGGTGTTCTTTCGAGAGTTTCCGGAATGTTTACAAGACGTGGTTTCAATATTGACAGTCTCACGGTAGGCGAAACTGAATCAGGTGAATTTTCAAGAATAACAATCGCCTTTCACGGTGATGACGATGTCAAAGACAGAATCATAAAACAGCTTGACAAAATCCACGACGTAAAAGCCGTTGAAGTTCTTGACAGGCAGGAAACTGTTACACGTGAGCTTCTTCTTATAAAGGTAAGGAATAATCCGGAAACCCGTCAGGACATAATGACAGCAGTTGAGATTTTCCGTTCAAAGATTGTTGATTATTCGCCGTCATCTCTCACTGTAGAGCTTACCGGTGAAGTGACTAAGATTGATGCTTTCATTGAACTTGTAAAGCCATACGGCATTATGGAAATGTGTCGTACTGGTATAGTTGCCGTCGAAAGAGGCGAACACTGTTTAAAGGCATAATAATTAACTGATTATACGCCCTATGGCTATAATATAAATATTTTGAATAAAAGGAGTAGTTTAAAATGGAAAATACTGCAAAAGTTTTCTATGAACAGGATTGTGACCTTTCACTTCTTTACGGCAAGACAATTGCTGTAATCGGTTATGGTTCACAGGGACACGCACACGCACTCAATGCTAAGGAATCACTCGGCGATAATGGCAGAGTTATTATCGGTCTCTATGAAGGCTCTAAGTCATGGGACAAGGCTGTTGCACAGGGCTTTGAAGTTTTCACAGCTGCTGAAGCTGCAAAGCAGGCTGACATCATCATGATTCTTATCAACGACGAAAAACAAGCTGATATGTACAAGAAGGACATAGCACCGAACCTTGAGGCTGGTAATATGCTTATGTTCGCACACGGTTTCGCAATCCATTTCGGACAGATTGTACCACCGGCGGACGTTGATGTTACAATGATTGCACCGAAAGGTCCTGGACACACTGTACGTTCAGAATATCAGGCTGGCAAGGGTGTACCTTGTCTTGTTGCCGTACATCAGGACGCTACCGGCAATGCTAAGGAAATGGCACTTGCATACGGTCTTGCAATCGGTGGTGCAAGAGCAGGCGTTCTTGAAACTACATTCAGAACAGAAACAGAAACTGACCTCTTCGGTGAACAGGCTGTACTTTGTGGTGGTGTATGCGCACTTATGCAGGCAGGCTTTGAAACTCTTGTTGAAGCAGGTTACGACCCTAGAAACGCTTACTTTGAGTGTATCCACGAAATGAAACTTATCGTTGACCTTATCTATCAGAGTGGTTTTGCTGGTATGAGATATTCTATTTCAAATACTGCTGAATATGGTGACTACATCACAGGTCCTAAGCTCATCACTGACGAAACTAAGAAGACCATGAAGCAGATTCTCAAGAACATTCAGGACGGTTCATTTGCTAAAGAGTTCCTCCTTGATATGTCTGCTGCCGGTGGTCAGGCACATTTCCGTGCTATGAGAAAACTTGCCTCTGAACACCCCTCCGAAGAAGTCGGTGAGGAAATCAGAAAGCTTTACAGCTGGAACAACGAAGAAGATAAGTTTATCAATAACTGATAACTGGCATTGCTGATTTGCAATCCGGAAATTTTCGGCTGTGAATCGAACTTTATTCGGGTGACGGTTCATAACAGTTCCGTCACCTGTTTTTTTAAAAAAATATATAACAGATTTCGGAGGATAATTTTATGATATGTAACAGTCTGGAAGAAGTAAGGGAAAAAGCTGAAGAATATGGTGCTGATTCAGATATGATTGAGGCACTTTACAGAGAAATGATTTCAAGGTTTGTGAATATGGAAATGTCGGAATTTCAAAAAAATTCTTGATAACAGTTCCGTCACCTGTTTTTATATGAGATTTTGAGGGAAAATATTATGTCTGATTCTTATATAAGAAAATTTATGCCAAACAGAAAGCATATTATTTCTTTTATTTTTGTTATTATATCTGTATTGCTTTTTTTGAGCGGTTTTTACAGGGCATACCGCATAAGCGGACGACATACAATGATTGAATTTACCTTTGACTACAAAATCCACAAAAATGACAGTATAATCTTTTCGCCAGAGCTTTTCAGGGCTGCATTAAAGGAAAGTGAAAATGAAAATGTTGTATGTTTTCAGACATTATTAACAGGTATTATTACTGAGTATGAATGTTTTATAGTTGATATTGACGGAAAATATCGTCCTGTTATGGTTAAAAAAGGTACAGACGAATATGATAAAGTTTTCAATGGTGAAGAAGTATCAGGATATTTCACTGAAAAGAATTTTGATTATTTTCCGGAGTTTGTATTAAATATGCATAATTACTATGAACTGGAAAATAAAATCACAGACAAGGATTATTCAAAGCTTGGAATAGTAATTGTTGATCGCCAAAAAGAATTATTAAGTTTTATGTGGGGAATACCTTTTCTTGTTATTGGACTTATATTATTTAAAATTGCAGGTTCGGTGTTTTTCTATGTACCTGAAATGACAGATAAGTGAGGATTTAAATTATGTATGATGAAAAAATGGTAACGGTTTTGCAGTCAGCTTTTCAGAATGCAGTATCTTCACTGCGTAATGAACACAATGAAAATTTTTATTATTATGCTTTTATTTTTGATGAGGGACTTCGACCGTATATTTCGGCATTGTCTTATGAAGCTTATGAAAAATTAATGCTTGAAAATGACGTAATCCACGATGAAGAAGGCTGGAAATGGTGTACTTTTGATTTTCCGTACTGTACTTATGGATATGATGAGTTTTTCGCTGAAGTGGATAAATTTCTTACTGAACGGGAAAACGGAATTTCAGATGATGAACTTTATAGCGTTGAATGGGACACAAGAGTTGATTCTATGGAAGAAGCGTTGAAAAGACTTGATGACGCCGGATTTTTCGGTACAGGCGAAATCCGTAAAAATATAATAATAAATGTTGAAGTTGCACCGCCCGACTGCAAAGAACGTCAAAGGGCAATACGTCTTAATCCGGCATCTTCACTGTTATCGGAATATCTTACATTCTGTGAAGATGAGGAAGAATAATTATTGATTTTAAATTTATTAAAGTGAGGTAAAAAATTATGAGTGAAAATTTTTTCTGTTCAGGAGTTGAAAAGTCGTCACAGCGTTCACTTTTCAACGCACTTGGAATGACTAAAGAGGAAATGAAACGTCCGCTTGTTGGTATTGTATCATCATACAATGAAATAGTACCTGGACATATGAACATAGACAAAATCGTTGAGGCTGTAAAGTTAGGTGTAGCAATGAACGGTGGTACACCGGTAGTATTTCCTGCAATAGCGGTATGTGACGGTATAGCAATGGGACATACCGGCATGAAATACTCACTTGTTACACGTGACCTTATCGCCGACTCAACAGAATGTATGGCACTTGCACACCATTTTGACGCACTTGTCATGATACCTAACTGTGATAAGAACGTCCCCGGATTGCTTATGGCTGCTGCAAGAATAAACGTTCCGACTATCTTTGTAAGCGGAGGTCCTATGCTTGCCGGACACGTAAAGGGTAAAAAGACAAGTCTTTCAAGTATGTTTGAGGCTGTAGGTGCATATACAGCAGGAAAAATGACTCTTGAGGACGTCGAGGAATACGAAAACAATGCCTGTCCGACGTGTGGTTCATGTTCAGGAATGTATACCGCAAATTCCATGAACTGTTTAACAGAAGTTTTAGGTATGGGACTTAAGGGCAACGGAACTATTCCGGCAGTATACTCAGAAAGAATAAAACTCGCTAAAATGGCTGGTATGCAGGTTATGGAACTCTATAGAAAGAATATCCGACCGCTTGACATCATGACCGAAAAGGCTTTTTATAATGCACTTACAGCAGATATGGCTTTAGGCTGTTCGACAAATAGTATGTTACATCTTCCGGCAATTGCAAACGAATGTGGAATTGACATAAATCTTGATATAGCAAATGAAATCAGTGCGAAAACTCCTAATTTATGTCATCTTGCACCGGCAGGACATACCTACATGGAAGACCTCAATGAAGCAGGTGGTGTTTATGCCGTACTGAATGAACTTTCTAAAAAAGACTTAATAAATCTTGACTGCATGACCTGTACCGGAAAGACAGTCGGCGAAAATATTTCAGGTTGCATAAACAAAGACCCTGAAACAATCCGTCCGATTGAAAAACCGTACAGCGAAACGGGTGGTATAGCCGTTTTGCGTGGCAATCTTGCACCCGACAGATGCGTTGTAAAGAGAAGTGCAGTAGCTCCGGAAATGCTTGTTCACAAAGGTCCGGCAAGAGTATTTGACAGTGAGGAAGAAGCTATAAAAGTTATTTATGACGGCGGTATAAAAGCCGGTGACGTTGTAGTAATCCGTTATGAAGGTCCGGCGGGTGGACCTGGTATGCGTGAAATGCTCTCACCGACATCTGCAATTCAGGGAGCAGGTCTCGGCTCTACTGTGGCACTCATCACCGACGGACGTTTCAGCGGTGCTACTCGTGGTGCAGCTATCGGACACGTTTCCCCCGAAGCTGTAAACGGTGGTACTATTGCATATGTCAAGGACGGCGATATTATTTCTATCGATATTCCGAACTACAGTATTAATCTTGAAGTTTCCGACGAAGAACTTGAAGAACGTCAAAAAACTATGCCCATAAAGAAAAAGGAAAATATTACAGGTTATCTTAAACGCTATGCATCTATGGTATCATCTGCCGACAAGGGTGCTATAATCAACAGGAAGTAAAAATATAAAAGACAAAGAACATTTGCCGGTATATGGTGTAGGACCGGTTATTGTAATTCCGCACATAGTATTAACGGCAGTCGGAATTATTATGTCGGTGTGCGGAGTTCTGGATTACGGCAGAATAAATATTCTGAAAATACCGTTTATTGTTATCGGAATAATACTTATTGTTTCAGGTGCTTATATGTGGTATAGTGCAAACTATAAATCAAAAGTTTTTGATAATATAGTCGAAAACAGACTTGTTACTTCCGGAATATATTCAGTTGTACGAAACCCTATTTACAGTGCATTTTTAATGGTATGTATCGGAGCAGTTTTCATTGCCGGCAATGTGTTTTTGTTTGTGATACCGTTTGTCTGCTGGATTTATATGACTGTATTTCTGAAAAATACAGAGGAAAAATGGCTTACAGACCTGTACGGGCAGGAATATATTGATTACTGCAAGAATGTAAACCGTTGTATACCGTGGTTTCCAAAAGAAAGGTAATATTATGGAAATAAAATTAAAGCAGTTGTTTTTTGATGTTCCGAATGAAAATAATGATTATGTATCATATCAAAATCAGCTTCAAATAAGATATATTTTCAGAAATTCTGAACTGGAAAAACTTTTTGAAAGGCATTATAATTCTATAATGGCAATAACAGAAAAGGAAATTACATCATATATAAATACCGAAGATTTATGTAATGATGATGAGGATATGTTCCCACGAAAAAGTTTTCTTACTGGCGAGTGGTATATAAGTGAAATTTACTTTGAAGATACAGAGTATCTTTCAATTCATACTGCTTTTCTCGGCACTGATTTAGGATATAAAGATGATTATTTAGGTCTGGAAGTCCATTTATATTATGACAGGAAAACAGCAGAATTTATCTTTAGTGGGATTGACAGTTATGCATTGTAAATATTATATGAACGCTTTTCAGTGTTCGGAAAGGAGACAAAACATGAATAAATCTGTTGAAGAATATCGTACTGAAATTAAAAAAATCCTTGATGAATATTATGAACTTCTTAAAATTTACGATAAAACTGAAATACAGGTTTTGGATTATGTTGAAATTCCGGAGGGAATGTTTACAGGAGAAGTTGAATTTGATACCAGATATAATAATGTAGAACTCCGAACATGGAAAATGATACCGTCTGACGTTACAGAAGACGACATTGCAGAACTTGAAAAAGAAATAGGAATACGTCTGCCCGACCCTTTGAGAGCATATTTTACATCATATTATCATTTGTGGGATTGGCAGAGAGACCTTTCTGAAAATTCGCCAACAGCAAAATTGGGCGGAATTTATAACTCTTACAATGAACTGATGATACAATTTGGTTATCTGCCGTTTAGTTGGGATAATCAGCAAGGTTGTTTGGTTTGCATGAAATTTGACGAAAATAACAACGATTGCGGAATATACATGATTGACCATGGAGAAATGTTTAGTTTTCATGCAGAAACTGTAACTGCTCATGATATTGAAAAAGTTATGTATTTTGAGGCAAAAGACTTTTGCGAATATCTGTATAATGTAACTGTCGGTATGGTTAAGAAACTCATTGAATATGGATATTATTCAAATAAATAGATATATAAATTTTGGAGGTGTATTTTATGTCAGATGTATATGAAAAATGTCCTGTGTTTGAAAATGAAGATTATCTGCTTAGATTTGTTGAGGAAACGGACGTTTCAGACCTGCTTGAAGTATACAGTGATAAGAATGCACTTCCTTTTTTCAACAGCGACAACTGCAATGGTGATAATTTCTATTATCCTACAGAAGAAAAAATGCTTGAAGCTGTTAAGTTCTGGTTGTTTTCCTATCATGAGCGGTATTTTGTAAGATTTGCTGTAATAGATAAATCCGTAAATAAGGCTGTTGGTACGGTTGAACTGTTCCGACGTTATTCCGAAGACAAATTTGATGGTGATGGTGTTTTGCGTCTTGACGTAAAAAGTGATTATGAAAAGGAAAATATTCTTTTTGATATTCTGTCTGTTATTGTTCCTCCGGCTTTTGAAATGTTTGATTGTACTGAAATAATAACAAAAGTTCCTGTATATGCTGTTGAGAGAATAAAAGCAGTACAGAAATTCGGGTTTTCCAAATCAGAATATTTTATGATTGGTACACATGACGGCTATGCTTATAAAGATTACTGGACTGTACATATCAATAATCGAAAATATAAATAAATTTATGTAAGAATAACACAGAAAAACGGCTGAAAGGAGATTTGATTATGGTATATAATGAGGAATCCGGAATAGGCTTTATATTGAAACAGTGGTTTTTGCTTGCATTTGTGGTGATATTCGGCTGAAATAAAAAGGCAGGTGATTTTTATGAAAGAATATATTGAAAATCTTAAATTTGAAGATATTCCATGGAAAAAAATGGTTACAGCATACGGTACAGCGGAAAAGTTTCCGGAATTTTTCGCTGTTCTGGAAAAAATGCAGAATGTTGACGATATGAAGGATGCTTTAGATAATATTCTGTCGGAAGTTGAACATCAGGATTCACTTTATCAACCGTTGCCGTTTGTAATGATTTTCTTTAAAAGACTGCTGAAAAAAGCGGAAAATATTCATATTCCGGAGGCTGAATGGCTTGCGAAAGAAATTCAACATACTTTTGAATGGATTCTTGAAGCCTGTGATTACAGAGTATACGAATTTCCCCACGGAGACCCGATATCTGATTTTGCGGAAATGCTTGAAGATAAATATTTGCTACCAAACTATTACTATGAATTATGTTTTGATACAGATTATGAACACAGCATAGTCTACTATACTAAAATAATTATTGAAGGGAGGTTTAATTCATGGGCAGTGAAAGAAGATATATAGATAACCTGAATATCAGTGATATTCCGTGGCACAGAATGATTACAGCTTATGAAACTGCTGAACATTATCCCAAATGTCTTAGAACTCTTGACGAAAT
Source organism: Alistipes senegalensis (assembly GCA_023665275.1). GTDB lineage: Bacteria > Bacillota > Clostridia > Oscillospirales > Ruminococcaceae > Ruminococcus. Next base: position 225,159 of record JAMPEF010000001.1, read on the forward strand.
GAAAGACCTTGACGAAGTCAAACGGGCATGGAAAGAAATTTCAGACTTTGAACATCAATCAACACTTTTTATATCTGCTCCGTTTGTTATGGTATTTTTGGTCAGGATTTTTGAAAAGGCTGTAAATGCTCCTGATAATCCTGTTGCGGTATGGCTTGCGGATAAACTGGCAGATGAATTTGTATACTATGTCGATGTTTGCAGTGATGCCGAAAAAGTGGAACACACTGAACCTTTAGAAAATATGTCAGATATTTTAAATGATGAGTATCTGCTCCCTGAAAATTATACGGAAGATGATTTCGATGAATATTATGCAAATTTCTTCCCTGATGATTTGTTTTATAGTATTTATTATTATACAGGAAAAATACTTCTTGAAATTTACGGTACGGAAAAATGATTGGAAAAATTATAACAGTAACCGTTGACAGACCACTTGGCAGTTTTCACCCTGAATACAAGGATATGTATTATCCGGTCAATTATGGTTATATTGAAGGAACTACTGCACCGGACGGCGAAGAACAAGATGATTATATATTGGGTATTGATAAGGCTGTCGAAAAATATACAGGCAGAATAATTGCAGTCATTCATAGATATGATGATGTTGAGGAAAAATTAGTAGTCTGTCCGGAAAGTGTTGCCTTTAGTAAGGAAGAAATAATGAAACAGGTTTATTTTTAGGAACAATATTTCAAATCGGAAGTTATAATGTGAAATTCAGTTTATTCTGAAAGGATAATACTTGTTTTTCGAAATTATAGAAAAGATTGACTAATCAAGTAATATAGGATAAATAAAATGAATTTTAATATCAGGTCGTTATATATATGCGTAAGGGACATGGACAGGGCAATTTCGTTTTATGAAGATTTTTTTGAACAACAGGTTACAGAAAAAGACGGCATATACAGTGTTTTTGATGTAAACGGCTTTCGGTTCGGTTTGTTTGCCTATGAAAAAACAGGTGAAAAACATGATTTCGGAAGTAACTGTCTGCCAAGTATCAGCGTTGAGAGTGTGGAAATTCTCAATAAAAAAATCCGGAACATGAAATTATGTTTTCCATTGACGAAAATCGGAAAAAACTGGGTTGTTGAATTTATTGATTCAGAAGGCAATCACATTGAACTTACTGCACCAGTTAAAATTTAACTATTCTGTATGAAATCATTGAAAAAATGATTTAATATAAAATTATATCTGAAAGGAATGATTAAAAAATGGGTATGACAATGACTCAGAAAATCCTTGCGGCACACGCAGGACTGGAAACAGTTCAGGCAGGACAGCTTATTCTTGCAAATCTGGACTTGGTTCTCGGAAATGATATAACATCTCCGGTGGCTATCAAGGAATTTTCAAAACTCAATAAAAAGGGTGTTTTTGACAAAGATAAGGTTACAATGGTTATGGACCATTTTGCACCTAACAAGGACATAAAAGCCGCTGAACAGTGCAAGATGTGCCGTGATTTCTGTGGTGAAAAAGAGGTCACACACTTCTATGATGTCGGAAAAATGGGTATTGAACACGCACTTTTGCCGGAGCAGGGACTTGTTACCGCCGGAAACGTTGTAATCGGTGCTGATTCACATACGTGTACTTATGGTGCATTGGGTGCATTTTCAACTGGTGTCGGCTCAACTGATATGGCTTGCGGAATGGCTATCGGCAAGGCATGGTTTAAAGTTCCGTCGGCTATAAAGTTCAATCTCACAGGCAAGCTCCGGAAGTATGTTTCCGGTAAGGACGTTATACTCCATATTATCGGAAAAATCGGCGTTGACGGTGCTTTATATCGTTCAATGGAGTTCACAGGTGAGGGACTTTCTTCACTTTCTATGTCTGACCGTCTTTGCATTGCAAACATGGCTATTGAAGCCGGTGCTAAAAACGGTATTTTTGAAGTCGATGACATCACGCTTGAATATATCAAGGCACATGGTGCAAAAGAACCGGCTGTCTATAAGGCAGACGAAGATGCAGTTTACGATGAAGTTATAGATATAAATCTTTCTGAAATAGAGCCGACTGTATCATTCCCGCACTTACCGGAGAACGCTAAAACATTTAATGAAATTGGTGACATAAAAATAAATCAGGTTGTAATTGGTTCATGTACAAACGGCAGACTTGAAGACTTACAGGAATCCGCCGAAATCATGAAAGGCAAAAAATGTGCAGACGGTGTACGTGTAATAGTAATTCCGGCAACACAGCAGATTTATCTTGATGCTATGGAACAGGGACTCTTAAAGATATTCATTGAAAGCGGTGCGGTAGTTTCCACACCAACTTGTGGACCATGTTTAGGCGGACATATGGGTATACTTGCAAAGGGTGAACGTGCAGTAGCTACTACAAACAGAAATTTTGTAGGACGTATGGGTCACGTTGAATCTGAAGTTTACCTTGCAAGTCCGGCAGTAGCCGCTGCAAGTGCTATTACAGGAAAAATTTCAAGTCCGTGGGAGGTTATGAACTATGAAGTATGAGGGTAAAGTTATTAAATATGGTGATAACGTTGATACGGACGTAATAATTCCGGCACGTTATCTTAACACAAGCGACCATGCAGAACTTGCTTCACATTGTATGGAAGATTTGGACAAGACTTTTGTTACAAGAGTTCAGCAGGGTGATATTATCACAGCAGGCTTTAATTTCGGTTGTGGTTCGTCAAGGGAACACGCACCAATTGCTATCAAGGCAAGCGGAATATCTCTTGTTATCGCAAAGAGTTTTGCAAGAATTTTTTACAGAAATTCAATAAATATCGGACTTGCTATTGTTGAGTGTCCGGAGGCTGTCGACGGTATCAGTGAGGGCGACAAGGTAGAGGCTGATATGGACAATGGTATTATCTGCAACCTTACAACAGGCAAGGAATACAAGACAGCACCGTTTCCGGAGTTCGTGCAGAAAATCATTGAAAACGGCGGTTTAATTAATTCTATCGCTGAGGGCATTATAAAGTAATGTAAGTGGAGTTATTAAGTAAAAAAGGAGGTGAATAATTATGAAATTGAAATATAGTGTCTATAGCCATTATCCAATATGGATTGCTGGTGAAGCAGAGTATCGTATTGAAGATATGAGTAATGAACATCTTCGTAATGCTTATAATCGTTTAAAGGAAATGGAGAAGATGTGTTTTCAATATACTTTTGATGAGTTAAAAGTTAATACAAATGATATTGAAAATTATTCTGTTTTGTCTATGCCAGGTTTTTTGTTTAATAACAATGGAAAGATATATATTAAAGCTTTTGAAGAGGAAATGAAAGAGCGAGGTTTATTATAAAAATCTTGACAGCAACTGTATATAAAAAATGAGGGCATAATAAAATAATTTCTTTATACGGAGTGGGAAAAATATTCCTGCTCCGTGCATACAGGAGATTTCTATGAATGAAATAATAAAAAATATTATTGTCGTTGACGATGACGGCACTTTGGAGGGAACTTTTACAAGTAAAATTTTTCCGAACGACGACACACAGGAAATGACTATATATATCCGCAATAAATCTTTAATGGACTATGCGGAAAAATGTATAAATCATTTCAACTCAATGCCTGATGATATGGTTGACGGAATATGTCGGAGAATAATAAAAAACTTACAGTTTATAGGTGCAGATTTTGAACTTTCAGAGTTTGAAAACGTAAGGGATATTTTAAATTACTGCTGGTTTACTACAATGGCAGTTGATATTCCTGAAAATGAAGAAATATCATACTTGATTGAGGGCGAGGGCGAATGGGGTGAAATCGTCGGAATTGTCGTAAAAAACGGCAGTATTTCATATGTCGGTGACAATTATTATTCTTATATTTAAAGGAGATTAAAAAAATGGAATTTAATATTGCACTTCTTAAAGGTGACGGCATAGGTCCTGAAATCGTGGACAGCACCGTTGCCGTACTTGAAAAGGTGGCTGAAAAATTCGGTCATAAGTTCAATTTCACACCGTATTTAATAGGCGGTTGTGCATACGACGCTACAGGCGAGCCACTTCCGAAAGAAACTGTTGATGGCTGTCTTGCAAGTGACAGCGTACTTTTAGGAGCAGTAGGCGGTTACAAATGGGATAATCTTTCCGGCGACAAGAGACCTGAAAAGGCTTTACTCGGAATACGTTCCGCACTTGGACTTTTCACGAATTTACGTCCGGCGAAACTCTATCCGGCATTGCGTACGGCGTCACCGCTTAAAGAAGAAATCGTCGGTGATGGTTTCGATTTGATGATAGTCCGTGAGCTCACAGGCGGTATTTACTTTGGTGACCGTGGTTACAGACAGGGAAAGTATGGCGAAGAGGCTTACGATACGGAGGCTTACAGTGTTACGGAAATCGAACGTATTGGACGTGTTGCATTTGAGACAGCCATGAAACGTAACAAGAAACTTACAAGTATTGATAAAGCGAATGTTCTTGAAAGTTCACGTTTATGGCGTAAGACAATGCATGAACTTGCTGAACAGTATCCGGAAGTAGAATACAGTGATATGTTTGTTGATAATGCTGCTATGCAGTTGGTAAGGAATCCACAGCAGTTTGATGTTATTGTAACTTCAAATATGTTCGGTGACATCCTTTCCGACGAGGCATCACAGATAACGGGTTCTATTGGTATGCTTGCATCTGCATCACTGGGAGCAGGTACAAGGGGTATGTATGAACCAATTCACGGCTCTGCACCGGATATTGCCGGACAGAACAAGGCTAATCCGATTGCTACAATACTTTCCGGAGCTATGATGTTGCGTTATTCTTTTGAACTTTCCGAAGAGGCGGACTGCATAGAAAAAGCCGTTGACAGCGTTCTTAATGCCGGCTACCGTACCGCTGACCTTATGGGCAATGCAGAGGGTATACCGCTTAGCTGTACAGAAATGACCGAAAAGGTTCTTAAGGCTTTATGAATGAAAAAATTGAAAAGCTTGCATTAAAGCGTGATTCCATAGCTATTTTTTACGGAATAGGTGATAATCCGGTAATAAGCGGATTATATTATCTTCTTGATTCATATTGCGGTGATATAAATGAATTTATTAGATATTATGCTTATACTGTGAATTCTCTTTATAAAAGCGGTTATGTAAATCTGAGTGAATATATATTGAAAATCATTCTTGAAATGGATAATTTTTATATAAAAAAGTACGCCGACAGTGATGAAATTCCCACTGAAATGACAGACTGTCTTATAAATGAACTGAAATTTTTTCAGGAACTTTCAGAGCTTACACCAGAAGACTTCCTGTCGGAACTTGACTATAGTGGCTTTATGCCAAGATGGAAAAATTCACAGGTTGATATAGTGGGCAGTTATCTTGAAAGACTTAAACTTGTCCACAGATACGGCTATGGACAGTATGCGGAGTATAAAATGTTTATTTTTAAGGATTCAAAAATTACTCCGGTGAAATACCCCGATACACAACGTCTTGACCACCTTTACGGCTACAAAAGAGAACGACAGGCGGTTATTGACAATACACTTGCACTACTTGACGGCAAACCGGCTCAGAACGTTCTTTTATACGGTGATGCAGGTACGGGAAAATCATCATCTGTTAAAGCAATAGTCAACGAATACGCCGACAAGGGTTTACGCCTTATTGAGATAACAAAGGAACAGTTACGGGACATTCCACAAATTATTGACGATATAAGCCATAATCCGCTTAAATTCATAATTTTTATAGATGATTTGACTTTCAATTCCGGTGAAGACTGTTTCGGTTCGCTGAAAGCCATGTTAGAGGGTTCAGCGTCGGCACGTTCGGACAATATAGTTATCTATGCCACAAGCAACAGAAGACATCTTGTCAAGGAGACGTTTTCCGAACGTGAAGGCGACGACGTTCACCGCAATGATACCATGCAGGAATTAATATCACTTTCGGCACGTTTCGGATTGCGTGTTAATTTCAGCAGACCCGACAAGAAAGAATTTATCCGCATAGCCGGTGAACTCGCTAAACAGAAAGGTCTTTCACTGGACGAAAATGAATTTGAATTAAAGGCTGAACGTTTTGTAATGACTTCCGGAAACGGTCGCTCACCACGAACCGCAAAACAATTTGTCAATCAGCTTATAAACGAAAAATAATCAGGGAGGTTTAATTTTTAAAATGCTTACTCTTGACAAAATATATCACGCAAGATATGTACTTAAACAGGTTATCCGTGAAACAGATGTAATTCATGCACCTAATATCAATACGGAATCTGATATTTATCTGAAAACTGAAAATCTTCAGATAACGGGTTCTTTTAAGGTAAGAGGTGCATACTATAAGATGTCACAGCTTTCTGACGAGGAAAAGTCACGAGGTGTTATAGCGTGTTCTGCCGGAAATCACGCACAAGGTGTAGCACTTGCCGCACAGAAAAACGGTATTCCAGCGATAATATGTCTGCCAGACGGTGCGCCTATTTCAAAAGTTGAGGCTACAAAGAGTTACGGTGCAAATGTCTGCCTTGTAAAAGGTGTCTATGATGACGCATACGCCGAGGCACTCCGACAGCGTGACGAAATGGGTTATACATTCGTACACCCGTTTGACGATGAAAACGTTATAGCCGGACAAGGTACAATAGGTCTTGAATTACTGGAACAGCTTCCGCAAATGGACGCTGTAATAGTTCCCGTCGGTGGTGGCGGACTTATTTCAGGAGTTGCCTATGCAATAAAAAGCCTTAACCCTGATATAAAGGTCTATGGCGTACAGGCTTCCGGTGCGCCGAGTATGTTTAATTCAATTCACGACCACAAAATAGAATGTCTTGACAGTGTTTCCACAATTGCCGACGGTATAGCGGTTAAAGAACCAGGGGAGAATACATTTAAATATGTTACAGAATATGTTGATGACATAGTGACAGTAACCGATGATGAAATTTCGGCGGCTATACTTGCCCTTATGGAAAAGCAGAAACTTGTCACGGAGGGTGCTGGTGCTGTATCCGTTGCGGCGGCGATGTTCAATAAAGTTCCTATCAAAAATAAAAAAGTAGTATGTCTTCTTTCCGGTGGCAATATCGACGTTACAATATTATCAAGGGTCATCAAGCGTGGACTTCTTATGACGGGTCGCACCTGCTCACTCAACATTGAACTTATTGACAAACCAGGTCAGCTTTTAGGTGTATCAGGCATTATCGCCGAACATGGTGGAAATGTCATCTCTATTCACCATGAACGTGCTAACGAGGGTTCGGCAGTGAACGGCTGTTATCTGCGTATAGTCCTTGAAACACGTAACTATAATCATATTGAAGAAATCAAAAACGCACTCAGGGAAAACGGTTTTAAAATCGTCAACGAATAAACAGGAGGTATTAAAATGAAAAAAATCCATACTGATAAAGCACCGGCTGCTGTAGGTCCTTACTCACAGGCTGTAATTTCCGGCGGAATGGTCTACACTTCCGGACAGATTGCAATTAATCCGGCTACAAACACTGTAGAGGCTGTTACGATTGAGGAACAGACAGAGCAGGTTATGCAGAATCTCAGGGCAGTTTTAGAAGAATCCGGCTCGTCTTTCGATAGGGCTGTAAAGACAACCTGTTTTCTTGCCGATATGAACGACTTCACGACATTCAACGGCATTTACGGAAAATATTTCACATCACTTCCGGCAAGAAGTTGTGTAGCTGTAAAGACGTTACCGAAAAATGTTCTTGTTGAAGTTGAAGTAATCGCCGAAGTAAGCGAATAATCGGGGAGTTTATTATGAAAGTAAGTGATTTACAGGAAGAAATCCTGAAATTAAAAAAAGAAACTAATACCGTGATACTTGCACACTGCTATCAGGCACGGGAAATAGTCGAAATAGCGGACTTCACCGGTGACAGCTATAAACTCAGCGTCGACGCAAAAAACACCGACGCTGAAAATATAATCTTCTGTGGTGTGCATTTCATGGCTGAAACTGCTAAAATCCTCGCACCACAGAAACGTGTTTTTCTTGCAAACAGAAACGCCGGCTGTCCTATGGCTGAACAGATGGACGCCGAAATGATTTCCATGCTGAAAGACAAAGAACCCGACCGGACTGTTGTTGCATATATAAATACGACTGCTTCATTGAAAACAGTCTGTGATGTATGTGTTACGTCGTCAAGTGCGTTGAAAATTGTCCGCAAAATAGATAATGATAAGATTTTATTTATTCCGGACTGCAATTTAGGTGACTACGTAAAAAGAAACATTCCGGAAAAGGATATAAAATTACTGAATGGTGGTTGTCCTACCCATGCGGGAGTTACGGTAAAAGAAGTACAGAAAGCAAAATCTGAACACCCGAACGCTTTATTTTTGGTACACCCTGAATGTAGTCCGAAAGTCGTTGAACTTGCTGATTATGTAGGCTCTACTTCAGGAATTATGGACTATGCTAAAAAGTCAACCGCACAGGAATTTATAATAGGTACGGAAACTTCAATAGCTGAACATCTTCAATATGACTGTCCGGATAAGAAATTTTATCCGGTAACTAAAGATATTGTATGTCATAATATGAAGATAACTACACTTCCGGACGTTTACAGTACCTTAAAGGGCATGGATAACGGTGAGGCTTTTGAAATTCTGATGTCAGACGAACTTATAGCAAAAGCCGGAAAGTGTATCGACGAAATGATAAAACTTGGCGGTTGATATGGATTCTTTAATAAAAAAGCTCTATCATGAAAGAAATCTTTCCGATGACGAATTTAAAACCCTGATTGAAAGTTCCGGAGGTTCGGAACTGCTTGTTAAATACGCCGATTCAGTAAGACGGAAATATTACGGGAAAAAAGTTTTTTTACGTGGACTGATTGAGATTTCAAGCTACTGTAAAAATGACTGTCTATATTGCGGAATACGTCGGAGCAACAAAAATGCTGAACGTTACCGGCTCACCCGTGAGGAAATATTATCATGTTGCGATAATGGTTATAGACTTGGATTCCGCACTTTTGTTATGCAAGGTGGGGAGGATTCGTATTTTACTGATGATTTTATGTGTTCTCTGATTTCAGAAATAAAACAGAAATATCCGGATTGTGCCGTTACGCTGTCACTTGGTGAGCGTTCATATGATAGTTACAGACGGCTGAAAAATGCCGGTGCTGACCGCTATTTATTACGACATGAAACGGCATCACCGGAATTTTACAGGAAATTACATCCGTCGGAAATGAAACTTGAAAACCGTCTTGAATGTTTATATAATCTCCGTTCACTCGGCTATCAGGTGGGAGCAGGGTTCATGGTAGGTGTACCGTTTCAGACGACGGAAAATATTATTGAAGATTTACGGTTTTTACAGGACTTAAAGCCACAAATGATAGGAATCGGAGCATTTATTCCGCATCATGATACGCCTTTCCGGAACGAAAAAGCCGGAACGCTTGAAATGACATTAAAACTTCTCGGAATATTGCGTTTAATGTTTCCGGTGGCACTTATTCCGGCAACTACAGCACTCGGTACAATAGCTCCGGACGGTCGTGAACTCGGCTTGAAAACGGGTTGTAACGTCGTTATGCCTAATCTTTCACCGGTGAACGTCCGGAAAAAATACAGTTTATATGATAATAAAATCTGTACCGGAGAAGAGGCGGCAGAATGTAAAGACTGTCTGCACAGACGTATAGAAAGTGCAGGTTATGAAATTTCCGCTGAACGTGGTGACGCTTTAATTTAAACAAAAACCGGACGGCTTTTTTTAAAAGCTGTCCGGTAATTTTTTTACTGTATGGTGGTATTGTCGGGAGTGGAGTTTTCCGCATTGGCGGCATAGTTCATAGTATCCTGAAGTCCCTGTGAATTTGCATATAAGTCACCTGATTCACCGGAATTGTTATTGATTTCAGGCTGTGAATTTACCTGATAGTCCGGATTTTCGGGTGTATTCTGATAATTCTGATTTTCTTGTGTGTCGGGAGTATTTACATCAGGCTGGCTTTCAACGGGTGTTTCCGGAGTTACGGGGTCAACAGGTGTTTCGGGAACTGATACCGCACCTGTTACAGTAACTTTTATCTGTACTTCAATTGCGGGGTTATTATCGAACTGCAATATAATGTTACATTCGCCAGGGTTTACGCCTGTTATGTTACCTAAATCGCTTACGGTAGCAATGTTGGAGTCAGAACTTGTCCATATTTCATTAGTTTCTGCTGAGCCGTCCGGATAGCTGTATATATATGGCATATCGCTTTCACCGACACCAATAGTTATTTCACGGGTTGAAAGCTGTACCATTGCCGAAAGATTCGGGTCAACTACAGGAGCAGGCGGAGCAGTCGTTGTAGTTGTCGGCGGTTCTGTGATGATTTCCGTTGTGGTTGTTGTGGTAGTAGTAGTTGTGGTAGTAGTCGTGCCTTTTTTACCGTCTTTTCCGGATTTGTCGGTGCAGGCATTGGCAATAAGAATTATAAATATAAGTACGATTAATGCAATGACTGCGAGGGCGGCAAGCTGTCTGCGCCGGAGAACTTCTTTAGTAACCTTTTTGCGTGGTCTCTGGGAGTTATTGTTATTGTCCATTTTTTAGAATCCCTTTCTGTATTTTAATCAATATCTCTTCTGAGATAACAAGTTTCTTTTTCACACGGAAACTATAATTAAAATATTTAAATCCAGCGTTTTTCCGAACCCGACATTTGTACATGTCGATAGTACCGAAGTAGATTTTATGACTTCTGCTGAATATGGCAACTGACGGAAATTTTAGTATTCCGGATAGTTTTCATGGAAAAAGTCCTTTAATATATTATAGCATAATGTTACAGAATTGTCACGTACTTTTGAAAAAATTCCGCACATTGCCATATATTCAACAGAATTTTTGTCATTTTTTGCCAATAAAAACGAACAAACGTTTTAACTAATAGATGCTTTTCATGAAAATAAGGGGATTTTATACATATTTTTGCATATAAGTTATTTTATTATTGCCTTTTTCGGCAATATATTTTATCTCCAGAACTCTATAAAATCATGAAACTGACTTGTTATTACCGGATAGTCATATTCATAGAATGTAAAAGTGAATATCTGAGGAATATTTAAAACTACAGAAACCACAACAGAAACAGCAAGAAAATATTTCATTAAATTTTTAATAGTTTTGTTTTCGGAGTTCTGATACAGGAAGAATAATATTACAAGTGCGCCGGTTACTATCTGCCATGAAAAATCTGCAACGTATCGTACAGCATAACCGCTTTCCCATATTGAAAAAATTATAACAAGCGGCATTATAACGCATGGAAGTCCTGTAACCGCAATAGCTTTAAGCCTTGATTTTCTGTCCGGAAGTTTTTTCAGTGCCTTACCGGTCAGAAGATAGCTGAATACGGGAAGTGCAAGCCATATTATACCGGAAGTCTGTCCGGCGTCCTTGAAATAGTAACCGCTTGCCCTGAAATACGTGAACCATGTATCAATATACGGGTAATCGGCTTTTACCGTCGGGAACTGGAAAAGATACGCAAAAAGTCCTATAAGCACGAAAATAGTATGATATTCAGCGTCCGTGAAGTCGTTTATAGTAAGTGAGTATTTTATTCCGAAGTCAAATGGTGAATCAAATCTTACATAGTTATACCACATCTGTACAGAACCAAGTACCACAAATGGCAGTAATGCACATACAATATATTTTATACGACGCTTTTTATCTGTTTTTATATTTCCCTCTTCATCGAGAACTTCACCGGATTTCCTGAATCCTATTGCATAGTATACACAGGCACATATTGAATATACTGCCAGTGTAGGTCGGCAGAGTACGGCTATAGCTAAAAATAATGATGCAAGAACAGTCCTTGGAAGTGAAGTCTTTCCCGTGCTGATTACGTTTGATGTTATAAGGAAATATGCACCCATAGTCACGAATGCAAAGCCCGAAGATATGGATATTTCATAGAAGAGCGGTCTTCCGGTACTGAACCATATTCCGCATACCATATTAATTATAAGAAGTCCCGCAAGGTAGCACCCCGACGGTATACGGCTGAACCAGCGTTTTATTATGGCGTTATACGTCATTGTAAGGAATGTAAGTCCTATAATTGCAAAAATCATTACGGCAATATCAGTCGGGAAGAAATGCCCTGTAATCAGATGATACGGCAGAAACAGCAGTATAACAGGTGCTATGCCGTAATATGAATAATATTTTCCGTCATACATTACGTGGTCCCATTTTGCCGAAACATTTTCACTGTTTCGGAGGTTAGTATCATACGGGTCTGATAATTCAAGAAGTCTTTCCGAAACATCGTCAAGAAGTGATACCTGATGATTTTCAAACGCCAATACAAGTTCTTCTGAAATCTGGTTACCTGATTTAGCTTGAAAATGTTTCTTGAAAGTATCTGTAATTTTTGCTGTTGTCATGCCTGTTGCAATAAGAATGGCAACAACTGTCACTACGTAAGAAGACCACCGGCAGAATTTTCTGTTATCTTTGTATTCCCTGTTCAGAAATGCGGAGAATATAACGGCATATACAACAGTTGATATAGTCACTATCAGAAACATTCTCAGATATGATATATCAAATGGTATGGGTGCATTTATTATAACTGCTTCTATCGTGAATAAATCTGAATTGTGTTCACACTTGAAATCAAAGCGGAGTTTTTCACTTTTTCCGGATAAAAGCATAGGAATATATCTTGAACTTTCATTCTCCGTGACAACTTCCGTTTTGCCTATATCGTCCCTGTAGGTTGAGGAAGTTTCGTCAGTGGCGTCAACATTGACATAAAGTCTGTGCGGATTTTCTGTTGAAGTGGCAACGTCAATGCGTATAGTGCCGACTTTTTTATTTATATCAGTAAATTCTATAGAAGCCATTTCCTCACCGGTGACTTTAAGATTTCCGGTATCTGTTTCTGTTTCGGTGTTTTCGCTTGTTATAGTTCCTTGTGATACGGGAAGTTTCATACGGGGATAGTCGCCGTGCAGAATCCTGTATGATGGCATCTGAAATACTATCAGTTCAATGAAAGCTGTTACGGCAAGCATTTTACTTATAAATTTTACAGTTCGGGATGTTGTATTATATCTTATTATACTGCATATTTTTTCAAGAATCATTATTATACCTATTGCGGTAAATGCTCCGTGAAATATATCGGTCTTGATAATGCCGAAGGCATCGGGAACTGCCATTATCACAGTGAATGCCACAAATATATTTGCAATCAGTTCAAATTTTGAGGCTTTGACCGTTGGTAAATATATTTTTCGTTTTGGTTTTTCGTTTTCTTCTGATGTTTCCGGAGCTTTAAGGGCTTTTGCGGATACTTTTGTTTTCATAAATACTGCTGTTGCAATAATTAACATTATAAGTTCCAGAAAAAACAATAGTTCAAACATGATAATTTTTCCTTTCCTGTGCATAACATACGGGACATTTTTTTAATATGTCCCGTTTTATCTATTACCTAATATTCATTAATCATCTGATTTATTGCATTGTAATATGAATTACGGAGATTTTTCCAATCGCTTTCATAGCCGCCGTTGATAAGGAACGAATTTGAAAGACCGTTCATAACGCCGTTAGGGTCATTCATGCTCCATATATAATCAAACATGGGCATAGTTATTGCGGGGTCAAGATATGTCTGTAAAGCGTCATATTGTTCAGCGGTTATGTAACTTTTCACTACACCGCTTGAAGACTGTACCGGTGTGGTGGCGTAAGTTTTTGCACCGGCTTTATATTCCGGCTGTGATGCTACTATTCGTTCACACATTATGTAGGTTGCTACAGCGTCGCCCATTGTTGAATTTTTCACAAGCATTTTAGCATCAAAGTCACACGTTATATAATTGCCCTCTGTTCCGGCTTGTTTCGGTACTGGTACAATCATTAAATCCATTCCGGAATTTTTGACGTTTTCAGTGCCTAAAATCCAGCTTTCAGTGGCAAAGAATAAAGTTTCCGTTGAAAATGATTCGTTCCAGTTTGAAGAATAAAGAGACTTTCTGCCTAATTCCTGTAAGAACAGTTCAGCATAGCGAAGAGGCGCATGATTTATATTATTAACAAGTTTTCCGTTTTTTGAGCCGATAATCCTGAATCCCGTTGAATGTATTAAAGCGTCCCCGAACTTTCCGCCTCTAACAGCCGCCTTGCCGGTTTTTGAACGGTATGTTTCGGAAATATTCAAGAAAGTATCCCAGTTCCACTGGTCATTTTTATAGAGTTCGTATGGGTCATCAAGTCCGTAATCACGTATAAGTTTCCGGCTGTACATAAGTACAATAGGATTTGAAAAGGAATATGGTATAATATAATGTTCACCCTTATATGCAAGAGCGTCAATTACTTCTTCCATATTTTCCCATATATCATAGTTAAGACCCATTGACCTGAAATAAGGGTCAAGCGGCTGATATTGCTGACTTAATACGCCATTCGGAAACGTTCCCTGTTCATATTCAACCATATCAAGCTGTTCACCGGAAAGCAGCATAGCGGAAAAAGTATTATACTTGTTTTTCAATGAAGTCTGTACATAACGGATTTTACCGCCGTATATATCTTCAAAAAGCGCAACGGGTGTAGGACGTTTCTGCCCCACCTGTGCATTGAGGTCATAATCTGAAAGCCATACTATTTCCGTACCGCCTATGTCGGCACGTTCTCCGTAATCCTGTGCCTGTACTGTTTCGGGTTCTGTTTCTGGTTCAGCGACCAGAGGTTTTGTGGTTCTGGTGGAAGTAGCCTTTTCAGACTTTTTAGCTGTAGTTTTTTTTGTAGTGGCGGTTTCAGATGCCGTTGTAGTAATTTCCTCGGCTGTGGTTTCAGTAGTGGTTGTCTCTTCAGGTATTGAGAGACTGCCTGCCTTATGACTTTTGTCTGCACTGCATGAAACTGCTGGGGTCATTACAATTGATACGGCAATGATTCCCGTCAGCATTTTCTTTATTTTTTTCATTTTTCAGAAGCTCCTTTTATATTTTTATGAAACTTGATTTAATTATACATTATTATAGCTGTATATGTCAAGTATTTTGTGGAACACAAGATTCTGAAAAGAAATTTTCTGAAAAGACTTGATTTTTATTGAAAGCCGTGATATAATAAATATGGTAATAGCTGACACAAAGACCGGATATATCCGGTCTTTCGCTTATTTATTTGACTGTCATTATGGTAAATTCTCTCAGATTAAGGAATTTTTTTGTCATATGTGACAGAAATATTATATCTGATATGTGCATTTTTCACATAAATACAGCTATGCTTACTTATGAAAGGAGATGATGTATTATGAAGTTTAAAAAATTCGGTGCTACTGAACAGAAAGTCTATGACCTTATAAAACCAATAACTGACGAACTGGGTTATTACCTCTGGGACGTATGCTATGAAAAGGAAGGAGCAGTCTGGCATCTATGCATATTCATTGACAGCGACGACGGTATAACTATTCAGGACTGTGAAAGAGCTACCGCACCCATAAATGACATTATGGACGAGGCAGACCCTATATCACAAAGCTATGTACTGGAAGTCGGTTCAGCAGGTCTTGAAAGGGAACTTGTCAAGGAAGAACACTTTGAAGTATGCACGGGCGATACCATAAGAATACGTTTTATAAGAAACATTGACGGCGAAAAGGAAATAGTCGCCGTGCTTTCCGGTGCGGACAAAAATGGTGTTTCCGTTATTCTTGACGACGGAAGTATGAAGACTTTTCCACTTGCCGATATAGCATATGTCAAACTTTATTTTGAAATATAAAATCAAAAAAATATAATATACTGGAGGAATATACAGAAATGAAAATCAATAACAGCTTTTTCGAGGCTCTTGAATTGCTCGGGTCTGAAAACAGCGTGGAGACTGAACTTCTTATCGAAAAAGTAAAATCTGCTATGCTTAAAGCAGCAAGAAAGGCTTATCCGCACAGTGAGGAGCGTATAAGAGTGGATATTGACCCTCTTACAAAAAAATTCGCTATGTACATTGAACAGGAAATCATTGATGATTACCCGATTGATGAAAACGAAATCAATATTGATGTTGCACGCACTATTGACCCTAATGCTTACGTAGGCGGAAAAATCCTCAAGGAAATTGATATTTCCAGACTCGGCAGAATGGCAGCACTTTCCGCAAAGCAGTCAATAAAGGGCGACCTCAGGGAAATTAACCGTGAACAGATGCTCAGCCGTTTTGAATCCAAAGAACATGAATGCATTACCGGAAAAATTGCACAGATTGACGCCGGCAGAGGTACTGCAACTATCGAATACGATGGCACCGAACTTTATTTATTTAAGAATGAACAGATTCCCGGTGAGGTACTCGAAGAGGGCAAGCCTATAAAAGTTTACGTTACAAGCATTGTCGGAAAGAATAAAAAACCCATCGTGAAAATTTCACGTACCCATAAAGACCTTGTAAAGCGTCTTTTTGAACTTGAAGTACCTGAAATTTACGACGGCACAGTTGAGATAAAAGCTATTTCAAGAGAGGCTGGCTCAAGAACCAAAATAGCTGTATGGTCAAGAGACCCTAACATTGACCCTGTAGGTGCTTGTATAGGTACTAAACACGCAAGAGTAAAAGCTGTTGTAAAGGAACTCCACGATGAAAAAATAGATGTTATTCTATGGAGTGAAGTTCCGGAAGAATTTATTTCAAAGGCACTTGCACCGGCTGAAGTTCTTAAAACTATAATAACTTCAGAAACAGAAAAAACCTGTACGGTTATAGTACCTAACAATAAACTTTCACTGGCTATCGGCAATAAGGGACAGAACGCCAAACTTGCCGCAAAGCTGACCGGTTATAAAATCGACATAAAACCACAGTTCGATATTGAAACTAATCAGGAAGCACCGGAACTCAGTCCGGATTTCAAGTTTGAAAAACCTGAAGAAACAGTTACGGAAGAAGTTTCAGAAACTCCGGAAATTCCGGCAGAAGAAACAAAATCTGAAACTTCGGTAGAGGAATAAATTATGAAACCGAAGAAAATTCCTGTAAGAATGTGTCTTGGCTGTAACGAAATGAAACCTAAAAAGGAGCTTATACGTGTTGTCAGGTCTCCAGAGGGTGAGGTAAGCCTTGATTTTACCGGCAAGAAGTCCGGACGTGGTGCTTATATATGCCGTAATGCTGAATGTTTCGGCAAGGCACGCAAAGCAAGGCGTTTTGAAAAGGCATTTTCATGTAGGATAGAAGATGATATTTACGGGGGAATGGCTGATGAACTCGAAAAAAACAGCTAATCTGCTTACCATATGTATTAAGGCAGGTAAAGCCGTAAAGGGTTTTGACAGTGCCTGTGACGCCGTCAGAAACGGCACGGCGTACTGTGTTCTTACTGCTTCGGACGCATCAGAAAAAACCGTCAAGGAAACTGAATTTATCTGTAATAAGTATTCAGTTCCCGTTTTAAAGACTGAACTTTCAAAGGAAGAAATTGTCAGTTTATGCGGAAAAGTCACGGCGATTATTGCCATATGTGACAAAGGATTTGCGGACGGTTTTGTTAAAATTCATACCTGAATAAAATAATTATCGCTATACAAACAAAGCCGTATATTTTTTACGGCGCAATTAAATGGAGGTATACGAGCCTATGACCAAAAAGATAAAAATTAGTGAAGCCGCTATTGATTTCAATGTTTCCGCACAGGAAATTATTGACTTCTTTGCAGCAAAGGACAACAAGAAAAGAAACGCATCAAGTTCTCTCAATGAAGCAGAAATGAATTTACTTCTTGAACACTACACAAAAAAACATGAAGTAAAGAATTTCGATTCATACTATCAGTCAAGAAACGACGAAAGACCAAACAGACGTGACAGAAGAAATTCAGGTAGAAAACGTGAAAATAACAACAATAATAACAATAATAAAAAATCTGAACAGGCTAAAAAATCTGATAAGAAACCGGAAACTCCTAAAAAGTCAGAACCTGTAAAAACTCCTGAAAAACCGGAGATAAAAATTTCTGCTGATACAGTTTCAAAAACGGAGAATGTTAAAGCTCCTGAAACTACAGCACAGCCGAAAATTAAAACAGGTCGGAAAAACGACAAGCAGAAAACTCAGGCTAAAGCTCGTGAAAGAGGTGAACGCTCTGAATTTAATGCTACATTCAGTTCGGAGACCGCACAGACTTCTACACAGCGCAGAACCGTTGATACAAGGGGAAGTTATGTTGACCTCGACAAGTACAATGAACGCTATGAACAGATAGCACCTACAAACAAGCACAAGAATGATAATTATTCTTCAAAGAAACAGAAGATAAATCAAAAATCCGCACAGCGTGCAAGACAGCAGTATTCCAGAAAGGAAACTGAAACTGAAAAGCTGAAGCGTCTTGAACTCGAAAGAGCAAGAAAACAACAGCTTAAAGTGCTTATTCCGGACAGTATCACAGTGAGTGAACTTGCTACCCGTCTTAAAGTCACGGTTACAGAAGTAATTAAAAAACTTATGGGTCTCGGAATAATGGCTACTATAAATCAGGAGATTGATTTTGATACAGCGTCACTTGTTTCTGAGGAACTTGGTGCAAAAGTAGAAAAAGAAGTAATCGTTACCATTGAAGAGCGTCTTATTGACGACAGCGACGACGATGACACAAATCTTGAGGAACGTTGTCCGGTTGTTGTAGTAATGGGACACGTTGACCACGGTAAAACATCTATTCTTGACCGCATAAGAAATGCACACGTCGCCGACGGTGAAGCCGGTGGTATTACACAACATATCGGCGCATATCAGGTAAAAGTTAACGGACAGAGTATTACTTTCCTTGATACCCCCGGACATGAAGCATTTACATCTATGCGTGCAAGAGGTGCTAATATCACGGATATAGCAATACTTGTTGTTGCCGCTGATGATGGTATAATGCCACAAACTGTTGAGTCTATCAACCACGCTAAAGCCGCAGGAGTTTCGCTTATCGTTGCCATAAACAAAATGGATAAAGACGGTGCAAATCCTGACAGAATCAAGGAAGAACTCACTAAATACGATATTGTATGCGAGGAATGGGGCGGTGACGTTATTTGTGTACCCGTTTCCGCAAAGACTGGTGAGGGTATCGACGAATTACTTGAAAACGTATTACTTGTTGCAGAAGTAAAGGAACTCAAAGCAAATCCGGACAGACTTGCAAAAGGTACTGTAATTGAAGCACGTCTTGACAAGGGCAGAGGTCCTATAGCTACACTTCTCGTACAGAACGGCACACTACATCAGGGTGATGTACTTATAGCAGGTACGGCAGTGGGACACGTAAGAGTTATGACAAATTACAAGGGTCGCACTGTAAAATCTGCCGGACCATCTGTGCCGGTTGAGATTACAGGACTTGCAGAAGTGCCAAGCGCTGGAGATATTTTCAATGCCGTTGAGGACGAAAGACTTGCCCGTGAACTCGTCGAGGAAAGAAAACACGAGGCTAAACAGGAACAGTTTAACGCATACAGAAAGGTTACACTTGATAACCTGTTCAGTCAGATTGCAGAGGGTGAAATAAAAGAACTCCCGATTATTGTAAAGGCAGATGTTCAGGGTTCTGTTGAGGCTGTAAAGCAGTCACTTGAAAAGCTCTCCAATGATGAAGTAAGAGTACGTGTAATTCATGGTGCTGTAGGTGCGGTAAAGGAAAGCGATGTTATGCTTGCTAACGCCTCCAATGCAATTATTGTAGGTTTCAACGTAAGACCCGACCCCGTCGCCGCTGAAAATGCAGTCCGTGATGGCGTTGATATACGTCTTTACAGAATTATCTATGATGCTATAGAAGAAATCACAACCGCCATGAAGGGTATGCTTGCACCTAAATTCCGTGAGGTAGATTTAGGACGTGCGGAAGTAAGACAGGTATATAAAATTTCTAACGTCGGTATGGTTGCAGGAAGTTACGTTCTCAACGGTAAGGTTACAAGAGGCTGTCAGGTTCGTATCGTCCGTGACGGAATTATTATAGCCGATGACAAGATAGCAGGTCTTAAACGTTTTAAGGACGATGTAAAGGAAGTCGCCGACGGTTACGAGTGCGGTATAAGTCTTGACAAGTTCAGCGACGTTAAAGAGGGCGATATATTTGAAGCATACATGGTTGAAGAATACCGTGAGGACTGATATATAAGATTTAATCAGGGCGTATCCGGATTTTTTCGGGTATGCTCTGAATAATCATTGAAAGAACGGCGGATTTTATGGACAATACCAGAATGAGTAACACTGATATGATTCAATACTGTAATGAGGCACTTGCATGGGAAGATTTCGGGTTTGTTGACAGATATTTCTTTGAATCCGTCAAGAAAATTCTTCTCGGTGAATGCAGTGCAGTTGAAGAATCCAGTGAGGAAAACAATAATTTTTCAGATATAAAGCGTCCTGTTACATCGGAGGAGCTTGAGCCTGAATATAAAAATTTTCCCGACGAATACTATATTGATAAGGAAAACAAATCTCCGGAAAAGAATGAAATTTCAGAAGAAGATGCTTTCAGTGACAGTATGTTCAATGACGGATTTTTTATTATATCTCCGGAGGGACAGAAATATAAAACTGAAAGGTCCAGTAAGAAAAATGACAATACGGGCTTTACAGTGAAAATCTGATTTTAAGAAAGGACTATTAATGGCAAATTTTAAAAACAGCCGTATGGCAGAAGATATTAAACGTGAAATGACAGCTATTCTCCGTGAACTCAAAGACCCACGCATAGACCCTATGTTAACTATTGTAAGGGCTGATTTATCAGGGGATATGTCCGTATGTAAAATATACGTTTCAAGCTATTCAGGTGTGGAAAAGGCACTTGATTCTGTAAAAGGTCTCACAAGTGCAAGCGGATTCATAAAGCGTGAACTTTTCCACCGTCTTAAAATGCGTAAATCACCGGAACTTACTTTCATAGCGGATAACTCCATTG
Source organism: Alistipes senegalensis (assembly GCA_023665275.1). Classification (GTDB taxonomy): domain Bacteria; phylum Bacillota; class Clostridia; order Oscillospirales; family Ruminococcaceae; genus Ruminococcus. The sequence goes on from JAMPEF010000001.1 coordinate 246,129, forward strand.
AAAGAAGTGCCGAAATAAGCAGAAAATTAAACGATTTACTAAAATAATATAAGAAAATAAAGACAAGAGGTGTATTTTTATGTATATAGGTTTTAGTGAGGCGGAAACTTTCCTCCGAAACTGCAAAGACGCTGTAATAATTACTCACCGCAACCCCGACGGCGATTGTGTAGGCGCTGGATTTGCAATAAAAGAAATTCTCGGACAGCTCGGAATAAGAAGCAGGGTTGTATGTCATGATGTATTCCCTAAAAGATATGATTTTCTTACAGAATCCGGAGCAGGTGAGGAGTTTGAACCACAGACTATAATTTCCGTTGATGTTGCAGACCCTAAACTTATGGGAAAATATCAGGAAATTTACGGCGATAAAGTCCAGTTATGCATTGACCACCATGTTTCCAACAAAAATTATGCCGAAAAAACTCTTTTAAGAGCAGAAGCTGCCGCCGCTTGTGAAGTTATCTATGATTTGGCAAAATTCATGGGCATTAAAATAACCGAACACTGTGCAAAATGTCTTTATACCGGAATTTCAACGGATTCAGGCTGTTTCAAGTTTGCGTGTACAAATCCGCATACCCATGAAGTCGCTGCTGAAATCATGAAAGAATACAGCAATATTGACTTTGCAAGGATAAACCGCTATATGTTTGATGTCAAGTCTATGGGTCGTGTAAGGCTTGAAAGCAGACTCAATGAACTTGTTGAAACTTATCTTGACGGAAAATTATATATAATTGCAGTCACAAGGGAAATGATGTCAGAATTTGGCTTAAAAGACGAGGAACTTGAAGGCTTTGCACCTCTTACAATTCAGTACGAAACCGCTGAAGTAGGTATTTTCATACGTCAGCGTGCAGACGATTATAAATGTTCATTCCGTTCAGCAGATAAAATAAACGTTTCAGAAATCTGTGAAACTCTCGGTGGCGGAGGTCATGCAAAAGCTGCTGGCTGTAATCTTTCCGGAAATCTTGACGATATAAAGAAACAGCTTGTTGAGGCTGTCGAAAAGGCTTTATCATGAACGGTATATTATGCATAAACAAACCACAGAATTTCACATCATTTGATGTTGTAGCAAAGTTAAGAGGTATACTCGGCATGAAGCGTCTTGGTCATGCCGGTACTCTTGACCCTATGGCGACGGGTGTTCTGCCGGTTTTTGTCGGCACAGCTACAAAAGCGTGTGACATTATGCCGGATAACTCAAAAAGCTATTCTGCCGGTTTTCGTCTCGGACAAACCACAAACACTCAGGATGTGACCGGAAAAATTCTGACTACTTCCGACAAATCAGTATCAGAAAATGATATTAATAAAATAATTCCCGAATTTATGGGAAAAATCATGCAGATACCGCCGATGTATTCGGCTGTGCAGGTCAATGGAAAGCGTCTTTATGACCTTGCACGTCAGGGAATAGAAGTTGAACGTCAGCCACGTGAAATAGAAGTGGAAAATATTAATCTTATCAGCTATGACGAAAAAACACGTACCGGAAATATTTCTATATCGTGCGGAAAAGGTACTTATATACGGACTATTATTCACGATATAGGCGGAAAATTAGGCTGTGGCGGTATTATGACTTCTCTTGTAAGGACTTCCGCAAGTGGTTTTACTCTTAACGACTGCTACACGTTTGAAGAGGTTCAGCAGGCACGTGACGAAAATAATCTTGAAAGCCTTATACTTCCGGTTGAGAGGGTATTTAATTCCTTACCGAAACTCCGACTTAATGAACATCAAACAAAACTTTACAGAAATGGTGTCAAACTGGATTTGTCAAGAATACACAACATAAAAACAGATTGTAATTTATATTCCGTCTATGGATTCGACGGTGCTTTTATTGGTACAGCACTTGCGGAACACGAAAACGGTATATTGCGTGTCGGGAAAAATCTTGTGTGAGGTGATACAATGGAAACAAAAAAACGTGCTGTAGCACTGGGACTTTTCGACGGCGTACATCTCGGACACCGTGCCGTGCTTGACCTTGCACTTGAACAGAAAAAAAACGGTCTGCAACCGGCTGTATTTACATTCAATCCGACGGCTGTACTCCGCAAGACAAGCGGTCAGGACGGCTATATATATACCCATATCCATAAATATAATATGCTTGCGGAATACGGTTTTTTATGTAATATATATTCTGTTCAGTTTGAGGAGCTTTGCGGAATGTCCGGTGAAGAATTTGCGAAAAATATTCTTGCAAAGAAAATGAATGCGAAAATAGTCTGTTGCGGAAATAATTTCAGGTTCGGAAAAAATGCGTCATGCGGTGTTGAGGATTTGAGGCGTTTCGGTGAGCGTTACGGTTTTGAGGTACACACCGCTGAACCGGTAAAAATTAATGATATAACCGTATCTTCCGGTGAAATCAGGCGTTGCCTTGTCAGTGGTGAAATCGAAAGGGCAAATACTTTTTTAGGTATGCCGTATAAAATTTGTAATACAGTAGTTCACGGAAACGAAATAGGCAGAACTATAAATTTTCCGACGCTTAATCAGGAGTACTCAAAAGGGCAGCTTGTACTTAAATACGGTGTATATTTTACGACAACATATATAAATAAAATAAAATATAAATCTATAACAAATATCGGAGTAAAACCCACTATTGCCGGAAAGCGTACACCTCTTGCGGAAACTCACATACTTGACTTTGCAGGTGACCTTTACGGGAAAAATATTATGGTTGAGTTTCATAAATTTATCCGTCCTGAAATGAAATTCTCGTCTGTTGAGGAACTCAAAGAACAGATTTCAAAAGATATTGCCGTTGTACGTGAAATTTTATAAAAATTCGCTTTACTTTCACGGCACTATCACAAAAAAATACTATTATATAATATCTGCAAAAATCAATGAAGCTGTTTCAGGGAGGGAATAGAATGATTGAGGTTAAAAATCTCAGCAAGAAGTACGGCGACAAGCAAGCCGTGAAAAACATAAACTTTAAAGTAGAACAGGGTGAAATTTTAGGTTTTTTAGGTCCTAACGGAGCAGGAAAGTCAACTACTATGAATATGCTGACCGGTTATATTTCGTCAACGTCCGGACAGGTACTTGTAAACGGCGTTGATATATTTGAAGACCCTAAAAAAGCAAAGTCATCTATTGGTTATCTGCCGGAAATTCCGCCACTTTACATCGATATGACAATTGAGGGCTATCTTAATTTTGTATATGACCTTAAGAAGTGCAAGCTACCACGCAAGGCACATCTTAAGGACGTATGCGACTTATGCAAGATAACGCACGTAAAAGACCGTATAATAAAAAACTTGTCAAAGGGCTATCGGCAGAGGGTAGGACTCGCACAGGCACTTATAAATAATCCGCCTGTTCTTATCCTTGACGAGCCAACAGTGGGACTTGACCCTAACCAGATTATAGAAATCAGAACTCTTATTAAAAAATTAGGCAAAAAACATACAGTTATATTGTCATCGCATATACTTCCGGAAATTCAGGCGGTATGCGACAGGATAATTATTATCAATAAAGGCGAGGTAGCCGCCGACGGTACAGCCGACGAAATCGCAAAACAGCTTACCAATGAACACAAAATGACTTTACGCATTGAGGGTACAACAAAGACTTCCGCCGACAAGGAAGAAATAGTAAAGGCTATAAAATCACTCAAAGGCATAAAATACGTCCGTGCCGATATGGAACGTGAAAAAGGTATTTACGATTACGACGTTGAAGCGGACGAATCAACCGACATACGCCGTTCACTTAATGCACTTTGTCGTGAAAAAGGCTGGAATATACTGATGTTACAGCTTTCAGACCTTACACTTGAAGATATATTCCTTAAAATTACTATGGGTGAAAATGATATTAAAATTGAACCCGAAAGACCACGCATAAATATAAAGTTTGAGGACAATTCAGCAAACGATACCGACAACGAACAGGAAAACGGAGGTAATGAATAATGGGGGCAATTTACAGACGTGAAGTAGGTGCATTTTTCACATCGGGAGTAGCTTATGTATTTCTTTCGGTGTTCTATCTTCTTTCGGGGTATTTCTTCTATGCTGGTGTAATAGGTTCAGGCAGGACGGATACATCACCTATGTTTAGCAGTATGTTTTTAATAATACTTTTTCTTATACCCATACTTACAATGCGACTTCTCAGCGAGGAAAAGAAAAACAAGACCGACCAGGGCTTATTGACTGCACCCGTCGGGTTATGGGATATAGTTTTAGGTAAATATTTTGCGGCACTTACGCTTTTTATCATAGCGGAAAGCGTTGTATTTATTTATTCAATATTCCTTGCCGTTCTCGGTGATGTGGTATGGACAACTCTTTTAGGTAATTATTTTGCCATGTTGTTTTTAGGTTCGGCGTTCATAGCAGTGGGACTTTTCATATCATCACTTACGGAAAATCAGATGGCATCTGCCGTGGCGAGTATGCTGGCGCTTTTCGTACTGTATCTTTTTGATTCGTTTGCTGTAAATATTTCAAATGAATATATCAGCAAAGCAATTACATCACTTTCATTCTATTCAAGATATATTGAGTTCACACAGGGAATTTTCAGTCTTCCGAGTGTAGTATTTTTCCTTAGTGTTGCGTTTCTGTTCAATTTCTTCACTGTAAGAGTTCTTGATAAGAGACGCTGGGGATAATTTACAGAAAGGAAGGTATTTTCAGATGAGCAAAAAAGAAATTGTAACAGATACGGCTTCAGTACCGGAAAAGCCAAGAAAACCTAAAAAAAATATGAAAAAATTTAAGTATGGCTCTATGTCGTTTGCGGTTATAGCACTTGTAATTGTACTTGTTGTTATCCTTAATCTTATATGCAGTATGCTTGCAAAGCGTTCACCGCTGAAAATAGACCTCACTGCTGATAACAGATACGAAATCAGTGAAGAATCAATAGATGCTATAAAAAATCTTAAAGGAGATGTTGAAATTACTGTCACATTCTCTAAGAGTGATTTTACATCAATGGCAAATTATTATCAGCAGATGTATCTTGCATATTACGGAATAAACGTCGAAACACCATATGATATGATACCATCTGTACTTGAAAAATACGAAATGTATGCACAACAGGGACAGGGCAATATTAAAGTACAGTACGTTGACATGAACAAAGACCCTGATATTATCGCAAAATACAGAAAGTTCTATAACAATGACATTCCGGAAGGAAGTATTATAGTATTTTCCGGAAATAATGATAACGGACGTGTAAAAGTTATAAGTCAGGAAGAAATTATACAGATGATTGTACCAGCTAATACAAGTACAAATACAGCCGTTACTATGAATTTTGTCGGTGAAAGTACAATTACGTCGGCTGTTTTAGGCGTTACGGACTCAAACCCGATAAAAACGGCTTTTGCCTCCATGATGAACGGCGTTTCGATTACCGGTCAGGGCTATGAAACAATGACTTCAGATTTCATGTCATTTTTAGGTAAGAACGGCTATGACTGTACAGAGATTGATATTGCTACAGATGAACTCAGTCCGGAAGAATACGACTTTGTAGTAGTACCTATGCCGGCTGTTGATTTCAGTGCGGATATTATAGGAAAATTAGGCGATTTCCTCTATAACGGCGGAAATTATCAGAAAAATATGCTTTATATCCCTAATCTTTACGTCAACGATTTGCCGAATATAACTGAATTTCTTGCCGACTGGAGCATACAGGTTGACGAAAGTGCAGTACTTGACGATACAAACTGGATTGAGACTTATTTAGGATTTAATCAGAATGTAAACGTTAAACTTGAAATAAGCGATACTGAATCAGTAGGAACACTTCCTAATGAAACACTCCCCGTAGTTGCACCCGCAACAAGAAAACTTTCCATACTCTCAAAAAATAACGACAGTGTAGCAACATCTGTACTCAAATCTATGGATACTTCATATGACCAGGATAATTCACAGACAGGTACAAGAGATGCCGTTGTTATATCCGTAAAGGAAACAAGTGCAGGTCTTGACAGATATTCAAGTCATCTGCTTGTGCTGGGAAGTTCTTTCATGATAAGTAATTCACTTCTCACACAGACAAACGCTTTCAATAATGCAAACGTAATCATGGGAATGATTAACACTATGACAGGTAAGGAAGCCTCCGCTGTAATTCCTGAAAAGGCATTACAACAGGCACTTATAACTCCGACGGCAAATCAGATGAACGGTATAAAGATATTCACTATATATGTGATACCGGCTGTAGTCGCCGCCGCCGGAATAATTGTATTCTTAAGGAGACGCAACAAATGAATAAATCCGTTAAAACTATTATCGGACTCGGAGTGGCTGTGGTCGTTCTCGGAGGCGGTCTTGCTGCACTTATGCTTACAGAACCTAAAAATACAGATAATAATGAAAATCCCGTTTCAACTTCTGAAGAATCGTCGGAAACTTACGGTGATGGAATAGCTCTTATCAGGGACGAAAAATCCGGTGAGGAAGAGGGACTTATAAAAGAAGTGACTGTCAAGAATACTACAGATAATCTTCATGTTGTAATGAATACCGCACCTACAGAAGATTCAGCGGCGACATATACTCTTGATGGCTATGAAGACATTCCGCTGAATACCGCTGTAGTCGGAACTCTTGCTAATAATGCCGCTAATATGGTGACAAGCTCCATAGTTGACGAAAACTGCGAAAATCTTTTAAAATTCGGTCTTGACAAGCCACAGGCGGAAGTTGAAGTAAAATTCCAGACCGGAACGGTAAAGAAATTTCTTGTCGGAGATAAAGCACCGGCGAACTCCGCAACATATGTCATGATTGATGGTGAAAAAACTGTCTATACGGTTGATACTTCATACGTCGCAAACTACAGCAAAACCCTTGACGAATTTGTAGATATTGTCATACTGGAAGAACCGGCAGAAGAAGAATATCCGATAATAAACAGTCTCCGTATAGAGCGTGAAGACATTGATTATGATATTTTTCTTGAATACGACAAGAAAAGCAACGATGGCAAATATACCGGTGGTACATCTGCAACGCACGTAATGATAGAGCCAACAGATGCTTATCTTACTGTGGAGCGTTCAGAGCCGGTAACTAACGGAATGTTTGGACTTACATCAGAGGGGGTATATTCGATTCACTGCAAGGAATCCGATATAGCCGGAGCAGGTCTCAAAGAGCCATTCTGTCGTGTAATTATGGATTGTGACGACGGCAATAATTATGTACTCCTTATGAGTGAGCCTTTCACGGATGAAAACAACAAAAAATGCTGTTATGCGATGTTTGAGAACGGCAATATAATTTATATTGTTGATACTGAAAAAGCTAAATGGAGTACTGTAATGCCTATTGATATAACATCAAGGATTATGATTGGCTCTTACGTATGGAATATAACTGAATTAAGCGTCAGAACTGCCGATATATCGGAAGAATTTGTCATTGAACCTAAAGACAAATCCGCTGACAACAATAAAGCAGAATATTTCAACGTTAAAAGAAACGGTGAAATTTTCGACAGTGAACGCTACAGAAAGTTCTATGGATTCCTTATAGATGCTGCCGCTGAAGAGTTCGCACTTGATGCTAAAATACCAAATACTTCACCGGCTGTCACTGTTGAATACACTGATTCTTATATGAAAAAATCTGTGAAAATAGAATTTTATGATAATACTGCACTTACAACGCTTATTGTCGTTGATGGAAAAAGCAAATATATCTGTGCAAAATCATACGTAGATACTCTTGTTGAGAATATAAGGAGAATAGGAACAGGGGAGGACTATATTACAACATGGAAATAATAACACAATAAAGGAGGATATTTAATGAACGAAAATTTTTACACTTATAAAGGTTATCCGCTTGTGAGATGTCGGAATACTATTTACTATGGCTATATGTCCGATGATTACGTGATAATGATGAATATAATGTCTAAACAGAAGATAAATGATATGGAAGTTGCTGGAAAAGTAAAGGTCATACAGATGTCCACCGACCCGACGCTTGACCCGTTAAAAGCCTGTACACGTAACATGGAGTGCATAGGGCTTTATGAAGCTCTTGATACTGCATATATATGGCTTGAAAAGGCACTTAATAAATAAAAAGAAATTCCGGAATTTTTAAAATTCCGGAATTTTTTGTATTATGTGTGTGAATTTTTTTAACCAAGTATAACAGTTATATCATTGTTTTCATTGAGTAAATCAGCAGGAATATAATTTCCGTCAAGAGTGTTTCCGTTCAGGGTGATTGCCTTTACACCACTTTCAACGTGTGCGGAGTTGTCAATATTAATATTGAGTTTTTTTCCACGGAAAACTTTTTCAATTTTAAAGCTGTCCCATTCAGCCGGAATTGACGGGGAAATTTTAAGACCTTTCATATCCGGACGCATACCACATATGCCCTCTACACAGCCTACCATTACAGTAGATGCTGTGCCGGTAAGCCAGTGAACGTGTGAACGTCCTTCATAGCGTGAGCCTCTTGATTCTGTGAACTGTCCGTGTACGTATGGTTCGGAAACACGTATTTCTGCCTTGTCGTTCATGGAGGCGGGTGAACTTTCCATGAAGTATTCAAAAGCTCTGTTACCGTGTCCGAGAATTGATTCCGCAAGAATCAGCCAGCCTTGTGACTGTGAGAATATACCACCGTTTTCCTTTGTATCGTCGTTAAAGATATGCATTAATGCACCGTCGAAATAGTGTTTTTTGTATGGTGGGTCAAGAAGTTTTGCACCATAAGGTGTATTTAAAATTTCGTGTACGCTGTCCATAGCTTTTCCGGATTGTTCAGCGTTTGCAAATCCTGAAATAACGCTCCATGACTGAGGATTCAGCCACATATTAGCTTCAGGGTCTTTCCTTGCACCGACTAAAACACCGTCTTCACGGATACCACGGATAAATCTGTCATCGTCCCAGCATTTTCCGAGTGCTTCGGAAAGTTTTTCCTGAACATCATTTATATATGCTATATAATCGCTGTCGTTTCTTGATTCTGCCATATCTTTTATGACGTTCATTGCATAGTATAACTGGAATGCCACAAAAGTAGATTCACCCTTTGCACCAAGACGGAGACAGTCATTCCAGTCTGCATGAAGTCCGGCAGGCATATTATGGTCACCCATATGATTCATTGAAAATTCTATAGCTTTTTTGAGGTGGTTATATACAGTATCTTCACCGCCGTTAGCATAGACAATTACTTCATCAAGGAATTTTTCATTACCGGATTCGCCTAAATATTTAACAATAGTCGGGAAAAGCCATAATGCGTCATCGGCACGGTATGAAGGGTGTCCGGTTTCCTTGACATATTCGGGGTCATCGGGGGTATTTTCGTGACCTGCATTGTGTGTGAACTTTACAAGCGGAAGACCTCCGCCGTTATCGACCTGTGCAGAAAGCATAAAGCGTATTTTTTCAAGTGCCATTTCGGGATTAAGATGTATAATTCCCTGAATATCCTGAACTGTATCACGATAGCCGTAACCGTTACGCAATCCACAATAAATGAACGACGCCGCACGTGACCATATGAACGTAATAAAACACTGATATGCATTCCAGACGTTAATCATATTATTAAATTCTTCGGACGGTGTTTCAACATTGAAATTTTCCAGCTGACCATGCCAGTAGTCTTTTAACTGTTTTATTTCTCCGTCGACTTTTCCGGACTGCTTGTATTCATTGAGGATTTTTTCAGCCTGTTCGTTATTGCGCTGACCTAAAATATAAATAAGTTCGATAGTCTCACCGGATTTTAAAGTTATATCGGACTGCAATGCACCACATGAATTAGAATTATAGTTCATGACGTTGCTGCACTTACCGGATTCAACGGCTATCGGATTGGAATAAGTTCGGTAAGCACCGATAAAATCTGAAAGACTTCCGCATGATGCAGAAACATCAGCACCGACCATACCAAAAAATCTGTCTCTTCTGTCTTTTGCACTGTTTGAACTTATAGTCTGTACGATTTTATTGTTGATAAATTCAGTCTGTGAGATAAAAAGCGAATACTGTAAATTAACCTGGTCTTGTTCGTAATTGTCTTCATTGGTGAACTCAACAAAACCGAAAGTTGAAAGATTTCTGTCATTCTTGCCGGTATTTGTTATTTTAGTACGCCATACTTCATAAGTTTTTCCGTATGGGACGTAATATGTCACTTCTGACTTGATTTCAGCGTATTCAGCGGAAATAACCGTGTAGGCTGTACCATGACGGCATTCTGATTTATACGTATCAAGTGGCTTTCCTACCGGTTGCCACGATGCTGACCAGTAGTCGTTTGTATTGTTGTCCCTGATATAGATATAGCGTCCGGGAAGCGCCATATCTGAATTGAAACGGAAACGTGTTATTCTGCCGTTTGCACCGGACTTCACAAAGCTGTAGCCGGAGGCGTTGTTTGAGATGATAGCACCATATTCAGGGTCTCCGAGATAGTTTGCCCATGGTGCAGGGGTTGCGGGGTTAGTGATGACATATTCCTTGTTTTCAAGGTCAAAGTGTCCATACTGCATAAATTTTTACTCCTTTGTTTTTATTCACTCTCAGAACGAGAGATAATCAGTGCTTGCATAACCTCTTGTGCCGTTGTATTCAACATAACACCAGCTACTTCCGTATTCAATTATGTTTACAGTAGTTCCGTTAGGCATTTTGTCAAGTATATTGCCGTCCATAGATGCGGCATCACGGATATAGAGATTTGAACCGTTTGTCTTTACAGTAGCCGTTGAATAGTCGGTATAACCATAATAGCCACCTGAAAGTACAAGCGTTATGTAATCTGCATTTACGTAACCGCTTACACCACCGTAAGTTGTATAGTACCAGTTACTGTTATTTGTCATATAAAGGTCAATAGTAGTACCTTTTGGAATAGTAGTTACAACTGATGCGTCTGTTGACGGTTCAGAACGTACATTCAGAGGGTCTTTTTTAGTTGCAACTACTCCGGAACAAAAATAGCCTTGAATATCTGTCATGTGATAATTATCAAAACTTATGTATTCTGAACTTACGAACCCTGTTTGTCCGTTGTACGTTGTGTAATACCAGTCTGAAAACTCTGATTCATATATTTCAACAGATGTACCCTTAGGTATTGAAGTGAGTATTTTTGCATCTGAATCCGGTGCGCAACGGAGATTGAGAGGGTCTTTTTTTGTGACAATCTCACCTATGCCAATATAGGTGATACTACCATTTTGTGATGCAATATCAAAATTAATCCAGCCACCAGATTCTAACTTTCCCCAGTTCTGATACTGGTCGACTATAGTATAAGTTCCTCTGTCGCTGATATACCCTGTTGGTTTTGAATCAAAACTAGCGTTTTCGTATACTACAAGACCCACGTTGTTTACTTTGTATGTATATGACGGGAAAGCCGGTTCTGTAACTGTAACTATAACGGTCACGGTAACTATTTCCGTTATTGGTTCGACTGTGGTTGTAGTAATTGTTGTTGTCTGTGTGGTAGTAGTTTCTTCTTCTGTGATTTCTTCAGTGGTTACCTGCTGATTTTCTGTAGTCATGATATTATTCTGATTGTTGCTTTCCGGCTGATTGTTTCCGCCGTTAATCATTGCACGCATTGAAGTTGACATTAATACAATTATGACCACAAAGAATATTATTACAGCTATAAGTATCATGTATATAATTCTGGAATTTCCGGACTTTACCGGTTGCTGAGATTCTTTAGAAAAATCATTATTTAAATCTGACATTTTAAAAATCCCCTTTGTTTCTGGTGCATACCGATACTATAAACTTTCCGTCTTTAAATATATACTGCCTGAAAGCATGGTCTTTGACGGAAGATATTATCTTTTTGCCGTCGAATGAAAATTCAACGGTATTCAATGGATATGAAATCCCTATACCTATTGCCTTTACGTATGCTTCTTTTAAAGTCCATAGACGGAAAAATAATAAATCACGTTCATTTTCGGAGGCGTTTTCTATAAGTATTTTTTCATTTTCGGAAAACGCACGTTTAATGACGTTAGGACGGTACGGGCGTACACCCTCACAGTCAACACCGCATTCAGTATCTGCTACAAGACATACTGCTATTCCGTTAGCATGGGAGAGGTTATATTTTATTTCAGGGTGTTCCGCAAGTGACGGCTTGCCGTGTTCGTTCCGGATAATTGGTGTCTCGTCAGTGACATACTCTATATGTCTTGTCCGTAGGCACTCACGGAGTAATTTATGTGCATGGGAACGCTGTTCCTTTTTCGGAACTTCTTTCAACGATATAAGCAACATATTTTTAACCACCTTATAATAAAAAATCTTTTACGGATATTATATCACATTAATGACAAAAATGCAAGAAAAAAGTGACAAATGTCACTTGTTTTCATAAAATTCAATATGTTATAATTTGTATATGAAATGTATCTGTTTTGTAAAAGCGGATTAATTGTATGAAAGATTTTTATATGCTACAATAAAGGAGGACTTTAAATGTGGGATTTTTTAAAGTTTATTATACCTACATTATTTGTTATATCTTTTATTCTGCTGAAAACTATTCCGAAAGACAATGAAATTTATTCCGGAATAAAAAAATTTTTTAAGTTTTCGGTTTTGCTTTTCAGAATATTTATATCAATGTATATATTTATTTTTATAATAGATATAGTTTTCAGCATTTTTATTAGTTCAATACTTGAAGGAGTCCGTGAATTTTTACTTGGATTCGGATTTTAAAATAAATATAAAGGAGGATTTTTATATGGATATTATTTTTTCATTTCTGCTGTTTATCGGAATGCCTGTGGCAGTAATTATATTTTTTATAATGTCACTGCTTGAATTTAAGGGTACTCCGAAAGACCATTTATACTATAAGAAAAGAAAGACAAAGTTTATAATTTCGGCTGTGCTTATGGGGATAATTTTGGCGTCAGTTGTAGTGTTGTTTATAATGATAATGATGATAATCAGATAAAAGGAGAAATTTTATATGTCAAGTATTATATCAGATATTATATTATATATTATATTTAGTTTTTTGGATATCGGAATACCAGTAGGAATAATTGTATTTTTTATAGTATCACTGGTTTTGCTGAAAAAAACTCCGAAAGACAGCAAAAAATACAAGTCAAGAAAAAATACTTTTATAGTATCGGCGTTACTTGCCGGAATACTTATAACAGTAATTGTGTTATCATTTTTAAATGCTGATATTATATTGGAAGGTCTTTTTTTCTGTATACCAGTCGGAATAATAATATTTTTTATAGTATCGCTGATTTTGCTGAAAAAAACTCCGAAAAACAGCGAAAAATATGAGTCAAGAAAAACTGCTTTTATAGTTTCAGCAGTACTTACCGGAATACTTGTGACAGCAGTTGTGGCATTGTTTATAATGACACAGATGATAATCAGGTATATGTAACCGATAGAAAATAATAAAGGAGGATTTTTTATATGGAAATTATTTTTGAAACTATTATATCGTGTCTGTTATTTATTGGAATACCAGTGGGAATAATAATATTTTTTATAGTATCGCTGGTTTTGTTGAAAAAAACTCCGAAAGACAGCGAAAACTATAAAAAAAGAAAAACTGCTTTTATCGTTTCGGCTGTGCTTGCCGGAATACTTGTAATGGCAGTTGTTGTGTTATTTATAATGATTTCAATTTCACTTACACATATGTAAAGGAGTGTATAAAATGAGTGACAAGCTTTTTAAGAAAATATTAATAACTGTTCTGATTATCGGTGCAGTAAGTACAGCTGTACTTGTCGGATATACATTTTATCTGCACGAACATTGTTCTATAATTTCCTACATAGCAAACGGAGGTTAATTATTATGAAACTTTTCCGACAGATTACGGCGATATTGTTAATAATACTTGTCTTTGCGGGATTTGATTTTTCCGTTTATAACCTGTTCACGAAACGCTACATAAACAATACAAGCGAACAGATGCAGGCAAAATCAATAGAGCTTGATAAATATTTACCGTTTGCAGAAAATTCAGAAGTTGTAAAAATTGATACGGACTTTAAATTGACTGAAAATTTACCCGTTATAGATGGTGCGGCGGCATTGTATCCGGTATTTTCGGGATTTGTAGGTTCTGTATATCCGGAAGAAAGTGTTATTTTTGACGGTGAAAATTTCACGTCTGAAAGTTCGCTACAATATACAAATACTCTCAGGGCTTATAAATCGGTTGTGGACGGGGGAGCAGATATTATTTTCTGTGCCGAACCCTCACAACAACAGCTTGACTATGCACGGGAGCAGGGTGTTGAACTGGAGTTCTTGCCGGTAGGACGTGAGGCTTTTGTTTTTATCGTCAATAATGATAATCCGGTTGATAATCTGACTGTTGAAGAGATACGGGGAATTTACTCCGGAAAATATAAAAACTGGTCGGAGGTCGGCGGTGACAATACCATAATTGACCCCATACAGAGAATTGAGGGAAGTGGGAGTCAATCTGTTATGGTGTCATTCATGGACGGCATACCCATGAAAAAAAATCCGTTCGGATTTATGGGACGTGCTATAGGTTTTTCGTTCAGATACTATGTTTCCGGAATAGTAGCAAATGGTGGTGTGAAAATGCTTTCCGTGAACGGCGTATATCCCGACAAGGAAAATATATCGTCCGGAAAATATCCGATAACGGTTGACTTCTATGCGGTTTACAGAAAAGATAATACTAATCCGAATGTTGATTTAATGCTTGACTGGATTCTTTCAGACGACGGACAGGAAATTGTTGAAAAATCAGGATATATTCCAATAAAATAGGAGAATTTTTATGAAAAATATTCTTGCTAAAATTTTCATTATTATAGGGGATATTCTGCAAATTTTATGGGAGTATTTTATGCTTGCAATATTTTACACTTTGGCTTTTAAGAAGTGGGTTGCATATGAAACATTTGACGGAGTAAAAATTTCTTTTGAAATACAGGATATATTTCATATTGCTATAGTAACGCTGATATTTCTTGTGTTTGCGTTTCTGCCGTATGGATTGAGTAAGTGTTTATATTGGTGGTATTACGAGGAAAGAAAAGTTTCGGAACACTGGATTATACCATCAAAAATAATAAGCATTATAACAGTATTAATATATATAATTGGGAGTATAAGCGATTTTCTGAACATATGAAAAGACAATAAATGTATTTTGTCGAAAAAATCCGGATATATTCCGGTAGAATAGGAAATGTTATGTATATAATTATTGCAATAATTCAGATTTTCTGGGGGATATTATGTGAGTTCGGGAATCCGTATGTGTTTTTTGCATTGCTTGCGGTTATGGGATTGTTAGGATTTTTTATGGAAAGTTCAAGAAAAAATACCTTAATTAAAACTTTCATTATAACAGGGGATATTTTTCAGATTTACTGGGAATATCTTATATTTCTGATATGTTGTCTGTTTACATTTCCACGAGGTACTGCTAGCGAAACAATGGATGGGACAGAGTACTATTGTGATTTTGATAATGTTATTATAATTATTATAGTAATACCGATATTATTTTTATTAGCGTTTTTGCCGTACATGATAAGCAGACGTTTATATAATAACTGTTACAGTTACCGGAAAATGTCTGAAAACTGGATTTTTCCGTCACGACTGATAAGCATTATTACAGTTACGGTATATTTTGCCGTTATAATAGATTTTCTTATCGAAAGCGGGGAAATATTATTTACAGCGTTAATAATTGCATATATTGTTATATTTCTGCTGATTGTGAGAAGATGTTTCCGGAAAAAATCGATGAATAAAAATATTGATAATGTGAGGCGTTAATATATGAAAAAAATCCCATTGCATACTATTATATTTTTTTATCTTTCGTTAATTCCGATGGTATTTGCTGTTAGTATAGGCGGTATTTTCTCGGTTTTCCTGTTGCCAACAGTTTTTATGTATATTTTTCAGGATATAAATGCAATGATATTAACACCTGTTATTATATTTCTGCAAATATGTGCAATTGTTAACTATATTGACGCTTATAAACAGGTACATAGTTATAACTGCGAACTGTACAATAAAAACAAAATACCATTATGGACAGTTAAATTTTTTTATTTTTCGATTGTAATGATGATATTGTTTTTTATGATGTGCGGATTTACCTTGTATGAAGGTGCAGATTTGAAATATGTTATATTTTCGCCTGAAGCACTTATTTTAGTAACTGTTGCAGTATTATCAATCAGAAATTATTTAAAAGTCCGTAAAAACAAAAGTATTTATAAAGATAAGGAGTGATTTTATGAAAAAAATCCCATTGCATACTATTATATTTTTTTATCTTTCGCTTGTGCCGGTGGTGCTTTTTATGATTGCATGGGGAATATGTATATTTCAAGGAGACCCCGGCGAGATTTTCGACGGAATGGCATACTCTTTTGCATCGTTCCCTGCAACAACCTTTTTAGCAATTATTGTGGTGTATTTGCAGATATCAGCTATTGTTAATTATGTTGATGCCTATAAACAAGTATACAGTTATAGTTATAAAAGATATAATGAAAATAAAATTCCTTTATTCACCGTTAAATGTTTTTATTTTTCTATTGTGATATCATTAATTTTTGTTATAGTATGCGGAACACTTTTATTTTACGGTTTTCCACTGGCAATAATAATTCTTTTAGCACCTGTTGTAATATTTTTGCAGACAGCGGCAATTGTAGGTTATTCTGATGCCCGTAAACAAGTCCGTGAAAACAAAGAAAGTCATACAGATAAGGAGTGATTTTATGAAGAAAATCCCAGCGCATACTACTTTATTGTTTGTTCTTGCGTTAATGCCGGCAGTAGTGTTTGTTGTTTTCTTAATAATAGGTATAATTTACGGAGATATAGAGGAAGTTATAGGAGGATTTTTTTTGATTGTTCCTGTGATTTTCTGTTTCAAACGTGGAATCAATCCTGATATTCTTTCGATACCTGCCTTTATTATACCGGTTTTACAGATAGTAACTGTTATAAATTATATTATTGCCCGTAAAAAAGTCCGTGAATACAAGGAAAGCCAGCCGGATAACGAGGACTATGAAAGTATTCTATGATTTTATTATTCAGTAATATTGTATTCAGATTGTAGACCATACGGAATATCAGTTACATTGACTTCCTTGTACAGCATAGCACCGCCGTCCATAGTGAGATAGTTTGCTAACCACTCATCAGGGGATAAGTCCTTATACAGACTTATAATGTCGTCCGTGTTTCCATCAATACAGCCTATTTTTTTACCGCAGTCACTTTTTGAAACCACACAGAAAGGTATATATGTTTTATCGTCCCATACAATAGAAGTGTATTCGCCATTGTCGGTACGGGTCATGCTTGTGAGTTGTTCTTTACATGAACAGAATAGCATCATTACTGGTATAAATATAAATAAAAGTTTTTTCATGTTTATAAAATACCCTCAGCGGTTGCACGTATGTTAAAGAACGTCCGGAAAACTTCACCTTCATTATGTATGGTGTCTTTTATGGTACGCAGACGCCTTTTACCTGTCCGACGGTCAAGGAGTGCAAACACTCTTACAATAGCGTTTTCACTGGAGAGACTTTTTTCTATAGACTGGTTGTCAAACTCATCAAAAGCCCTGTATAAACACCTTTGGTCAAACTGTCCGAACTGTAAAGCCACATCGTCCATAATGGGAAATTCGTCTGATATTCTTAATCTGTAGTTTTCGTCTTTAGGGAGCAGGTGTGCCTTGCTCCATTGTTCGCAATAACTGCCCTCTATTATTTCCTTGCCGTCAAGCAGAATTGAAGCACGTCCTTCATTGTCGGGATATTTATTGTAACTTGTCGCAAAGTATCTTATATGCCCTCTTAGCGATTCGGCAAGATATTCATTTTCCAGCTTATGTCTGATTTTAGACCATCTTACTGCAAAACATCTTTTCATATAATCACAACCTTAAATATTTTTTATATATTATAACATACTATTTTATGAAAGTCAATATATTTTTAAAAAAATTCGATTTATTGTCAATTTTAAACAGCCTATTAGGTTGACTTTATTTGTATAAAACGCCATAATCGCTGTCGATTTATTGGTTAAAATGACAGAAATTGTTGTAAATGAATAAATTTATTCCGATTTCACTTGACTATCACGAAAAAATAAGATATAATAATTACAGTGTTAAATAATGTTTTGTTATTTGCACTCGTTTTGTTGTCTCCTTTCTTTTGTTCTACACATATTTATTTTGAATTTATTTGTGTGAGACAGGGTAATATATGCCCTGTCTGTTTTTTATCCCCTGCCGGAATGACAGGGGATATTTTTTCAGAATATATAATATATTATTCCGTAAAATACCGCTGCTGCAAGTCCATATAATATAACAGGTCCTGCAATGGTAAATATTTTTGTGCCGACGCCAAGTATAAAGCCCTCAGATTTTGCCTCAATGGCGGAGGAACTTATAGCATTTGAAAAGCCCGTTATCGGTACAAGTGTACCTGCTCCGGCGTGTTTGGCAAGTTTTTCATACCAGCCGAAACCTGTACATATTGCACTTGCCGTGACAAGTATTATAGAAGTCCATGCACTTGCGGAAATTTTGTCCAGTCCTGAATTTTGCAGTATTGAAAGAATTATCTGTCCTATGACGCATATTCCGCCCCCGACCGCAAAGGCTGTACTTACATTTGCCTTTACATTTGATTTAGGTGAAGCCTGTTCGGTCATTCGGCTGTACATCTGTGGAGTTATGTTCATAAAAATCAGCCTCCTTACGTGCTATTATGTACATAAAGGGCTGATTTATACTTTTTTTACATGGTAACTACAAAAGATATGCTTTTTCCCTCTTCATTTTCGACGTTTACTTTAAATTTATGCTTGTCAATTATTGATTTTGCTATAGCAAGTCCTAAACCGTAACCACCTGTAGCCTGACGGGTTCTTGAATCGTCCGTGCGGTAGAATCTCTCAAATATTTTATCTTTTTCGGAATCCTTAACACCTGTACCGGTATTGTATACAGAAAGAATTTTCTTGTCACCCTGTTTTTTCAGAGTAACACGGACTATTCCGCCGTCATTGGAGTATTTAAGGGCATTATCTATGAAAATAGCTGTCATTTGTTTTATATGCTTTTCACTTCCGGTGACCGTCAGACCATCTTCAACATTCACGATAAATTTCTTGTTCGTCTCGAATGCCCGACACTCAAAAGGCAATGCTGTATTAGTCACCGCCTGACTTAAATTAAATTCCGAACATATAAAATCAGACGTATTATTTTCAAGTCTTGTGAGATTAAGCAAATCATTTACAAGTAAATTCATTCTTTCCGTCTGTGACTTTATGTAATTCAGCCATTTGTTTTCACCGATTTCATCGGAAAGAACATCGGCATTTGCAGATATGACGGTAAGCGGTGTTTTGAGTTCGTGACTTGCATCGGAAATAAACTGTTTCTGTTTTTCAAAAGCCGTTTTTATGGGTTCAATGCTTTTCTTGCTCAGAAAATATCCGGCAAATGACAGTACTATAAGAGTTATAGCACCTATTATTATAGTAGTCCGTATGAACTGATTCATAACTTTTTTTTCTTCGCTTTTGTCGGTGAGGGCTATAAGAGTACCATTGTTTTTTCCGACGTTATAGAACTGATATGAATTTATCATACCTGTTATATCTTTCCGGTTGAGAATATTATTTATATATTCCTGTGCATTTTCGTCGGTTAAGTCATCATTGTTCATGCAGGCGAGATAATTTCCGTCATTATCAGCCATTATTACAAAGAAATCCACAGAGCCGAAACTTTTCGGGACGGGTTCTTTTTTAGAGTCATTCAACATATTGTCAGGGTGTTTTTTTTCCGGAGGGCATGTGACAATATTTTCAAGCTGGATTATATTGTTACTTTCATTATATGACTGTCTGAAAATATTTTCTTCTTCCGGATTATAGAATTTCCACCCATCCGAATGCCACCAGCGGTCAGGGTTTCTGTGATTATCTTCACGGGGGAAATCTTCTGGACGGCGTTCATTATCCGGCGGAAAGTCAGGTGGTATGTCATTTTCATTCCGGTTTTCCGTCGGGGGAATATTTTCAGCCGGAACAGTGGGTGTTTCTGTTTCTTCCGGAATTTCAACGGACGTTTCTTCATAGATTTCTTCTTCCGGTTCAGGTTCTGCCTGAGGTTCGGGGATAATTTCCGGTGGTAAATTTTCTTCTGTTTCGAATTCTTCGGGGAGTGTTTCTTCCGGAGCAGAAGTTGTTTCTTCTGTGGTAGTTTCTTCCATGACTTCTTCAGTAGTAGTTATCAATTCTTCAACTGTTGTAGTTTCGGTAGTAGTTTCTGTTCCGGTGGTGGTTTCTGTGGTTGTAGTGGTAGTTGTTTCCGTCGTTGTTTTTTCCGGTGGCGGTATCTGATTATGTTTCCTGTCGTAATTTTCCGGTGGTGTAAAGCTGAAAGTATCTGTTTTTTCGTCGTATTCTATACCGGAGGCTATTTTTTGCAGAACTTCTTTAGATTGCCTCTGCATGAAAGAACTCGTCACTATATTTATTGAACTCAGTACCGCTATAAAAATAGCAAGCAGAATACTTGTTATTACGGCAAAAAGTTTTAATTGTGCCTGTCTGAACATAAGCCACCACCTATTCCAGTGAATAGCCTATACCTCGTGCCGTCTTAATCTGCACCGGTGCGGAAATTACTGCTATTTTTTTCCGGAGAAAAGATATATAAACCTCTATATTATTGTATTCAACATCACTTTCATAGCCCCATATTTTTTCTATGATGCGTTCTTTCGGTAAAATATGATGCGGATTTGCTATAAGCATTTCCATTATCTGATACTCCTTGAGACTTAATTTCACATCATTTCCGGCGTATATTATGGCACACGTGTTTTTATTCAGTTCAAGACCGTTAAATTCAAGTTTGTTGTCGTTGACTATTTCGCCCTTACGTCTTGTCATGGCACGGACACGGGCAAGAAGTTCACCAGTGACAAAAGGTTTTGTTAAATAGTCGTCCGCACCACAGTCAAGACCGTTTATTTTGTCTTCCACCTCACTCCGTGCCGTAAGGAGCAATACCGGAGTATGTATTTTTTCCTTGCGGATATTCCGGAGTATTTCAATACCGTTCATGCGTGGAAGCATTATATCAAGAATAATTCCGTCATAAATTCCTGTAAGGGCGTTGTCAAGACCGTCTATGCCGTCATAGACCGTATCAACAGTATACATATTACGCTTTAAAATTTCCGTGAGGGCGTCGGCTAACTGCATTTCGTCCTCTACTACAAGTAATTTCATAAAAAAAATCTCCTTTCATTTCGTGAAATATATTATAACTTATAAATATTAAAATAACCTTAAATTTCTGAAAAAAATAACGGCTCTTTCTGCAAGAACCGTCATTTATGCATAATTTTCTTTCAGCATTATCGCCTACGTCAAGTCTGGTTATTTATGCAAACCACTAAAGCTCCATGTACACCTCTTGACTCCTGCGTGACATTTCATAGCTTAGTATTACCGCATACTCACTGGCAATACTGATTTTTATATCAATATTATTATATAATAATCCGGAATATCTGTCAAGTGTTATTATTTTGATTTTAATTTTCTTATTGTATAGCCTTCTTTTACTTTCATTATACCACGGTCAATGGCAAGGGCGTAATCGGGTATATCTTTTGTTACAGTAGTTCCGGCGGCTGTATAGACGGCTTTTCCCAGCTTAACCGGTGCGATAAGGTTAGTATTACAGCCTATAAAGCACTTATCCCCGATAGTACAGCGACTTTTTGCTATACCGTCGTAATTTACCGTTACAGTGCCTGCTCCTATATTTACTTTACGTCCAACATCACTGTCGCCGATGTATACGAGATGTGAAATAGCTGTTTTTTCGCCTATAGTTGAGTTCTTTATTTCCACGAAATCGCTGATATACGCTCCCTTTTTAATATGGCTGTCCGGTCGGATATGAACATAGTGTTCTATTTTTACGTCATCTTCAACGACAGAATTATATATCTGTGCAGTATCTATTGTTACATTGTTGCCGATTGTACAGTTTTCTATGACAGAACCCGCACCGATAGTACAGTTACTGCCGATTTTTGTATTTCCACGGATTATAGTATTTGGCAGAATTTCAGTTCCCGTGCCTATTTCAACGTTTCTTTCAATAATAACGCCGTCCGTGCAGACAAGACCCACGCCGTTATTAAGGTGCTTTTCAATAATCATCATACGTGCGTATGTATTTAAATTAAGTAAGTCCATACGGTCATTAGCACCTTTGATAATATCGGCATTGGTGGATTTATATGCATCTGCATTAAGTCCCTCTGCAATTGCTATTGAAATGGTGTCCGTGAGATAATATTCTTTCTGGACGTTCTCACAGGTTATCTTGTCAAGAAGTCTGATTAAATCCGCCGTCCTGAACCAGTAAGCACCGGAATTTACTTCCTTAATCATTCGCTGTATGTCGGTGGCGTCTTTCTGTTCGACAATACCGTTTATTCCGTTTTCTGTACGGATTATGCGACCGTATCCGTATGGGTTATCAAGTTCAGCGGTAATGACTGTAACAGCATTTTTATTTTTTTCGTGATATTCAAGGGAATTTTTTATAGTTTCCCCGTCAATGAACGGTGCGTCACCACAGAGTACAAGTGTATTTCCCGATTCGTCATCTTTCAGGAACGGCACAGCCTGCATTACGGCGTGACCTGTTCCCAGACGTTCAGCCTGTAAAACTGTTTTATAACGTCCGTTGAGATATTCGTCAATCATATCCCCCATGAATCCTTTTACAACGCATATGTCCCTGACTTCTGCACCCTCACACGCTGAAATGACCCATTCAAGCATAGGCTCACCAAGAACCTTGAAAAGCGGTTTAGGTATATCAGCTTTCATTCGCTTGCCTTGTCCGCCTGCAAGAATTACTGCTTTATTCATGTTTATTCCTCCTTGATTAGTATGTAATTTGTATACCTAAATTATTTAGTTTTCTTATGACATCTATTCTAAAACAATTATCAGTTTGTTTGATTATTCCTTTAGAGTTATGTATTTTATTACCCTTTACTTCCATATCGGTGAGATTTTCACAGTGATAAAATGCCTTATTGCTTATGTTCGTAATGCCGTTGCCTATAATTACATTTCGGAGACTATTGCACCAATAGAATGCAGTTTCGTCTATACTTGTAACGCTATCAGGAATAGTTACACTTATAAGTTGTTTATGTTGAAATGCCTTGAAGCATATGTCTGTAACGCCCTTTGGGATTATGACATTTTTTTCATTGCCTTTATAGTTTATTAATTTATTTTCAATTATATAATATTCTGTCGCCATAGAAAATCCCTCCATTAAAATAACATACACATATTATAACATAAAAATATAGAAAAGTCTTTGATTTTTTAATTAAAATAAAAAAATATATAAGTCGGAAAGAGGATTATTTCTTTATTCATATTATTTAACCCCTTTACTGTTTATTAATATTTACTGATTTTAAATTATTTAAATATATTTCCTGAAAAATTTTCACTTATCTTTATTATGACAAATATTAACAATAATTGCAAGTCTTTTTTTCAATAACCGGCTTTTTTTATAAATTTTTGTGTATTATGCTACAAAATCACCATAAAATTTTTACTATTGTATATATGGTAATTTCTTCCGGAATGTGTTATAATATATATAAGTCGGAAAGATGATTTGATTTTTGTCTTTTCCGGTAATGTTTAAAAACGGAGGTATAAACCAATGGCAAATAAGTATTGTTACCTTTTTTCTGAGGGTAACGCAAACATGAGAGAACTTCTCGGCGGTAAGGGTGCTAACCTCGCTGAGATGACTAACATCGGTCTTCCTGTTCCACAGGGCTTTACAATCACAACAGAGGCTTGTACTCAGTACTATGAGGACGGCGGTATCTCTGATGAGATTATGGCTGAAATCAACGAATATATCGTAAAAATGGAAGAAATTACAGGTAAGAAGTTCGGCGACAAGGAAAATCCGCTCCTCGTTTCTGTTCGTTCAGGTGCAAGAGCTTCAATGCCGGGTATGATGGACACAATCCTTAACCTCGGTCTTAATGAAACTGTTGTTAACACAATTGCTGAAAAGTCCGGCAATGCAAGATGGGCTTGGGACTGCTACAGAAGATTCATTCAGATGTATTCAGACGTTGTTATGGAAGTCGGCAAGAAGTACTTTGAAGAACTTATTGACAAGATGAAGGAAGAAAAGGGCGTTACACAGGACGTTGAACTTGATGCTGATGACCTCAAGAACCTTGCTTCACAGTTCAAGGCTGAATATAAGGCTAAAATCGGCGTTGATTTCCCTGACGACCCGAAGGAACAGCTTATGGGTGCTATCAAAGCTGTATTCCGTTCATGGGACAACCCACGTGCTAACGTTTACAGACGTGACAATGATATTCCTTTTTCATGGGGTACTGCTGTTAACGTTCAGTCAATGGCATTCGGTAACATGGGCGACGATTGCGGTACAGGTGTTGCATTTACACGTGACCCAGCTACCGGCGAAAAGAAGCTTATGGGTGAATTCCTTACAAACGCACAGGGCGAAGACGTTGTTGCCGGCGTAAGAACTCCTATGCCTATTCAGCAGATGGCTGAAACTTTCCCAGAGGCTTATGCACAGTTTGTTGAAGTATGCAAGACTCTTGAAAATCACTATCACGATATGCAGGATATGGAATTTACTGTTGAAAACAAGAAACTCTATATGCTCCAGACAAGAAACGGCAAGAGAACTGCTCAGGCTGCACTCAAAATCGCTTGTGACCTCGTTGACGAGGGTATGAAGACAGAGCAGGAAGCTGTTGCAATGATTGACCCGAGAAACCTTGACACTCTTCTCCACCCGCAGTTCGATTCTGCTGCTTTAAAGGCTGCTACACCTATGGGCAAGGGACTTGGTGCTTCACCTGGTGCTGCTTGCGGTAAGGTTGTATTTACTGCCGATGACGCTGTAGAATGGGCTGAAAGAGGCGAAAAGGTTATACTCGTGAGACTTGAAACATCTCCTGAAGATATCACAGGTATGAAGGCTGCTCAGGGTATCCTTACAGTTCGTGGCGGTATGACTTCACACGCTGCTGTTGTTGCTCGTGGTATGGGCGAATGCTGTGTATCAGGCTGTGGCGACATCAAAATGGACGAAGCTAACAAGAAGTTTGAACTCGGTGGAAAGACTTTCGCTGAAGGTGACTTTATTTCAATCGACGGTACAACAGGTAACATCTATGAAGGCGTAATCCCGACTGTTGATGCTACAATTGCCGGAGAATTTGACAGAATCATGCAGTGGGCTGACAAGTACAGAGTTCTTAAGGTTAGAACTAACGCTGATACACCTGCTGACGCTAAGAAGGCTCGTGAACTCGGTGCTGAGGGTATCGGTCTCTGCCGTACAGAGCATATGTTCTTTGACCCTGAAAGAATCGCTGCATTCCGTGAGATGATTTGTTCAGATACAGTTGAAGAAAGAGAAGTAGCACTCGCTAAGATTGAACCTATGCAGCAGTCTGACTTTGAGGCACTTTATGAAGCTCTTGAGGGTAATCCGGTTGTTATCAGATTCCTTGACCCACCGCTTCATGAATTTGTTCCTACAGAAGAAGAAGACATCAAGGCTCTTGCAGACGCACAGGGCAAGTCCGTTGAGGCTATCAAGAATATTATCGCAAGCCTTCACGAATTTAACCCGATGATGGGTCACAGAGGCTGCCGTCTTGCTGTAACATATCCTGAAATCGCTAAGATGCAGACAAATGCTGTAATTAAGGCTGCTATCAACGTAAAGAAGAATCACCCTGATTGGACTGTAAAGCCTGAAATCATGATTCCGCTTGTTGGTGACATCAAGGAATACAACTTTGTAAAGAAAGTTGTTGTTGCTGCTGCTGATGCTGTAATTGCTGAAGCTGGTGTTGAACTCGAATACGAAGTTGGTACAATGATTGAAATTCCAAGAGCTGCTCTTACAGCCGACGAAATAGGTGCAAATGCTGACTTCTTCTGCTTCGGTACAAACGACCTTACACAGATGACTTATGGCTTCTCACGTGATGACGCTGGTAAGTTCCTTGACGCTTACTATGACAAGAAGATTTTTGAAAATGACCCGTTTGCTAAGCTCGACCAGGTAGGCGTTGGCTCACTTATGAAGACTGCTGTTAAACTCGGTAAGGGTGCAAATGCAAATCTCCAGTGTGGTATCTGCGGCGAACACGGTGGCGACCCGACATCTGTTGAGTTCTGCCACAAGATTGGTCTTGACTATGTTTCATGCTCACCATTCCGTGTGCCGATTGCAAGACTTGCTGCTGCACAGGCTGCTATTGCTGACCAGAAGTAATTTGTACAAATAATAACTGTGAATTTTTAATTTCACATAGCTAAAAAGAGCCGTTATCTGTTTTTGACGGATAACGGCTTTTCTTTATATTTTTGAAATAGGTGAATATTATGGGCTGTTTCAGCGTGACGACGGTTCTGCGTAACCGTGAAAATTTTAGCAGGGAAGAATTTACGGAATTATTCCGCAAAGAAATGCAGGAAATGGGCTATGTTGCAACCGACAAGGAAAATGCTGAATTTTTCCGTGCAGTTGCTTTTACTGACAAGTGGATTACATTGGTATCAGACAGTCCGAATATGGCAAAACGTTTGAATATGGACTGTATACGTGTTGAAGAAGTGGACAGCGACTTTGTGACAATGGGCGTGTATTCAAATACAGGCGAAAAAATCGAATCTATTCTAATGGGTATGCCATACTGGGAAGAGGAAGAAAATGAAGCAATGGGATATTTCGACCCGACCGAAAAAGTCTGGGGCGATTATCTGGAAGACGGCTGTAGCTGGGAAAAGTTTATGGAAGCATTCTCAGAAGACGAAACCACAGAAGTGACCGAAATGACTGGTATGAATATACATCATATATTTCTCTCGGAAAACGACATTGAAGAAGATTGTGAGTCTGGATTTGTCAAAGATGACAATATATATTTTCTGTATTTCAGAAAAGCATAAAAAAACTCCCCCTATTCTTATGAATAAGGGGAATTTTTGTATTTTGTGTGTGAAATCAGTCTGTCAGCCAAATAACATTTACATTCTTTGTAATTGATATTTTACGGTTGGAAAGTTTAGCTGATTGAGAGTCAGATGGTTCAACTGACCCGATTTTATGACAAACAGAAGGAGTATAGTACTCGGTTTTATAGTCATGTTGTATTTCTTCAAATCCTATAATGCTACAATTAAGAGAAGATATTATCATTTCAGCTTTATTCCTTGAATCCTCCACAGCAGCATTGATTACAAGTTTTTCTTTTTCATTAAGGTTATCAAGTAATGGGTCAATATCATATTCAATATAATTAAATCCTTGAAGAACATTAATAATTGATTCTGTTGTGCTATGGTCAACGTTTGTTATCATACGAAGTTTTTTATAAAATTCAAATGATTCTTCATCACCATAACAAATTCTTGTTTTTTCGTGGGAAACAGTCATATCATTTGGCTTAATATCAAGTTGTCTGTTTAATGTAGTCAATAAGTCTTCTATTAACTGTCTGCCTTTAGAAATAGCCACTCCTGCCATTTTATCAGTTATTGTTATTTCTATACTGATTTCATAGTAATCGGGTTCAAATTCCATAGTGGCATTGCCACCCATTTTTATTTTACCCATAATTTCACCACCTGTGGAAAAATGTTTCTGTATTTGTTTATACGTTTATATCATCAATGGGGAGGTCTTCCTGCTTGATAAGATTTATATCAATCATCTGTATAGCCAAAGCGTCTTTTGTTGTTATGCCGTCGCCTCTGCTTACAACGTCGGCGTTGTTCTGACCCTGTTTTGTAATTGTAAATTCATCAGGGTTTGAGAGAGCCTGCATTATAAGTACAGCATCGGCAACACTTACTTTATTGTCACAATTTGCGTCACCGTAAAGAATATCGCCGGAAGTTCCTGAAGCAGTAGTAGTTGTTGTACCAGTGGGCTTTGTGGTAGCAGTAGTTGTTTTCGGAGGTTCAATACTTCCGTCAGAAATTTCACCGTAAACGATACCACAGCCGACTGTTGACATATAGATTTTACCAAATTCGTTCATATCACCGACAATGAAATTTCCGTTACCAGTACCGCCATAGAGGTGGTTGGTGTTAATACATACCCATGTTTTACCGCCGTCCTGTGAACGATAAATACCCTCAACGTCATCTTCATCCGGTTTGCCGTATATAAAGAGTGTATTAGGGTTGCCTTTCTTTTCAGGTGCGCCATAACCTACAGTCTTTGCATAGAATACATCAGATTTTTCAATTTTGTTTCCGCCGTCGGTTATAATGTACAGACCATTCCAGCCGGTAGCCATAGCTATTTTATCTTCTGAAATGTATGCAAGGTCACCGGTGTGGTCGCATTCGTCGTATTTGCATACGATAAATTTCTTGAAAGTCTTACCGTAATCCGTACTTATATAGAAATCATACTGTGCGTCGTCAAGAGTAGGCTCTTTTTTGGACGTATCAGATGACCAGTAGGAATTATACTTTATGCCTGAACCATATACAATAGCCGGATTATTCGGGTCAACAAGCGGATATGTTGTCTTTGTACCCTCAAGACCGGAGGCATTTTCCCATGTTGCACCGAAATCATCTGTATAGCTTATAGAGGCATTATCACTGCTTGCCTTGATAATTCTGTATGTGCCATCATCAAGTTTTGTTATGGCAAGTTTTCCGCCACCGTTAGGGACTTTGAGTTCTTCCCATGTCTTGCCAGCGTCGAGACTGTAGTAACCTTTTGCATCGTGTTCGCTTACACGTGCCATTACTTTTGTATCAGCCGGACAATATGCTATAGCACTTGTTGAACCCATATTCGGCTTATACTGGAGACCTATCACATCTTCATCAAGATGTTCAAAGCCGTCATAGTCGCCGATAGCGGAGAATGGACTTCCACCCGGAACGCTTACAAAGTCAAGTGCAACTACTTCCTCTACACCATCCGGCTGGAAATAGAATTGTACCTCTTTTTCGTCCCATACGTTGTCACAGGCAAAAACGCCATTACCGGAAGTCATAACTATTCTGTCGGGATTACGTGGGTCAATAAGAATACCGCTTCCCCAGTGACAAGCCTTACCGTAAATCCAGTCATAGCCGTTTGTATCAATAGGAAGTGAAACAAATTCCTTGTGTGAGCCGTTTGCGTCATAGATAGTCTCACCAGCACCGGGGGTAATATCCTGCCATGTTGCACCGCCATCTGTTGAGCGGAAGAAGTGATCACCCCATGCTATAGAATCGTCTGTCCATTCTGCCTCGTACCACTGGTCAGACCATACACCACAGGTACGTGCAACCATTTTGTCGGGGTTGTTGTCGTCAACCTCAATCATACCGATAGCACCACTTTTTGGTGGGGTAATATCGGAAACTTTACCGGTTTTTGTGTCATACTTATAAGCACCGCCTGAAGCACCGGAGAACGCAAGACCGGCAATATAAGTAAAGAAAATATTACCATGTTTGTCGCTTGTAATGGAACACGGATAATTTTCAGTCGGGAGGTCTTTTGTGAGGACTTCAAATTTATCATCTTTAACATTGGCAACGTGAATATTTGCCTCACCAGTAACGGAAGTACCAACGTATACTTTACCGTCTTCAATCAGGATACAGCCGATGCCGTTCTGCTGATTATAACCCTGTTCACCTTTGTCCTCACTGCCACGGACTACATGGTCAGTCCAGAAAGGATATTTCATGCTGTAGTCGAATAAGCCTAAATCATCATAACCCATTACAGCGTTCCATGTTTTACCGCCGTCAGTGGACTTTATAAGTGCAGATTTACCGGCAGTAACATCACCACCGGCATAGATTGTGTCCGGATTATCGGGGTCAACAGCAATAGGCTCTACACATTCACGACCGTCACCGTTGCCGTGTACCTGAATGTGTTCAGTTACATCAGATTCTGTGAAAGTTTTACCGCCATCGGTTGTCTTGAAAATAACCGTTCTTGCACCGGAGAAGTAAGCACAACCACACAGGAAATAAGCTGTGTTGTCGTCTGTAGGGTCAATAGCAATGCCCTTTACACTGAGTAAACCTCTGTCTTCTTCATTGAGGAAACCGAAAAGCTGTTCCCATCTGGATTTTTCATAGTTCCACTTGTAAGCACCGCCGACGTCTGTACGGAGATACATTTCTTTCTGACCGGTAACGATACCTGAAGTAAATCCAGCTCCGCCTATACGGAGTGTGTCCCATTTCATAGTATCAGCGACGCTTTCTGATACAGCTGAAACATTATCTGAAATATAGCTGTTTGAATACGGAATGGCAGAAACTGTAATACAGGAGATTAAAATTCCCGCCATAGTTTTTTTAAATAAATTCATAAAAAATTACCGTTCCTTTCATATTTTATTTAATTATATTATAATGTTTCCACGTGATTTTGTCAAGGGATTATTTTATGCATTGCTTATTATGTTGATAGTTTCTTTCATCATTTCGAAGGGTTTTGTTTTCGGGTGAATCTTTATTGAAACGTAAGATTTTCCCGAACCGTTGAAAGTTATACGTCCCTTATAATTTCCGGAAAGTGCCATAACCTGTTCAGTAGAGAGATATTCCGTATAAAAATACATAGCCCCGTTTTTCTGGGAAATTTCAGTTATTCCGCAATGTGATGCCTTATTTCTGAGTAAGGATATTTCAATAAGACCGGTTACAGCCTCCGGTGGTTCGCCGTAACGGTCTATTAGTTCGTCTATAAGGTCTTCCTTGTCTTCAGAAGTATTAAGCGTCATGATTTTACGATAAATGTCTATACGCTGATTGAGACTTGAAATATAATTTTCCGGAATATGCGCATTAATCTGTACATCTATAAGGCATTCCGGAATTTTTTCAGGTTTTTCACCACGTTCCTCTGCGACGGCTTCAGAAAGAAGTTTCAGATACATATCATAGCCGACAGCCTCCATATGACCGTGTTGTTTTCCGCCTAAAATACTGCCTGCTCCTCTTATTTCAAGGTCACGGAGGGCAATGCGAAAACCACTTCCGAACTGTGTAAATTCCCGCATGGCATTGAGACGTTTTGAAGCTATTTCCGTTAAAACCTTGTCACGCTGATATGTGAAATATGCATAGCCCCTCCGGTTTGAACGTCCTACACGTCCCCTTAGCTGATAAAGCTGTGACAGTCCGAAACGGTCGGAATCGTCAATAATCAGTGTATTCACATTAGGAACATCAACGCCCGTTTCAATAATTGTTGTGCATACTAAAATATCTATTTCATGTTCAACGAGTTTTTCCCATATATCAGACATTTTTTCTTCATTCATCTGTCCATGTGCGTAAGCTATACGGGCTTCCGGAAAATATTCCTGTAGCTGTGCCGTGCGTGACTGGATAGTTTCAATTCTATTATGGATATAATAAACCTGTCCGCCACGTCTCAGCTCACGGGTGATAGCCTGAATAATCATGCTGTTGTTGTATTCCACAACATAGGTCTGAACAGGTTGTCTGTCCTGTGGTGGTTCTTCCAGTACGGACATATCACGTATTCCGGACATAGCCATATTAAGTGTACGTGGAATAGGCGTCGCCGACAGCATAAGAATATCAACGCCGTTGAAAGACTCCTTGAATTTTTCTTTATGTGCCACACCGAAACGTTGTTCTTCGTCGATTATTGCAAGTCCTAAATCTTTAAATATAACGCTTTTCTGAATAATTTTATGTGTACCAATAAGAAAATCAATTCTTCCCTGTTTAAGTTTTTTAAGAATTTCAGTCTGTTGTTTAGGAGTGCGGTAACGTGAGAGAAGTTCTATATTTACCGGAAACTGTTCAAAACGTCTTAAAGCTGTCTGATAGTGCTGATATGCAAGTACTGTTGTAGGTGCTAATAATGCACATTGTTTGCCGGCAAGGACGCACTTCATGGCAGCACGGAATGCAACTTCAGTCTTGCCGAAACCGACGTCACCGCACAGAAGCCTTTCCATAGGCTTAGGACTTTCCATATCTGATTTTATTTCGGATATTGCTTGTAACTGGTCATCTGTTTCTATATACGGAAAACGTTCTTCAAAATCGTGTTGTATTTCGTCGTCCGGATAGAACGCAAAACCTTTGCTTTGTTCACGTTTTGCATAGAGTTCTGTGAGTTCGTGTGCCATATCTTTAACGGCACGACGGACGTTATTTCTTGTTTTCTGCCATTCATTTGAGGAAAGTTTATTCAGTTTAACACCGCTGTCGTCCCGTGAACCAATATATTTTGATACCATATCAAGCTGTGTGACCGGTATATATAATTTATCAGTTCCTGCATACTGGATAGTTATATAATCTTTTACGACGTCTTCAAATTCAAGTTTTCGTATACCTATGAAACGTCCTATACCGTAACCGGAATGCACAATCAAATCACCCTCAGCGATATCCGCCAGACTTCGTATTTCTTCGGCTTTGTTTTTCTTACGACGTTTTTTGTTTCGGGTATCCATAGAGCGACCCTGTGTGATAAGGACGGTTTTATTTTCGGGATATTCAAAACCACTGCTGAAACTTCCCGACATAAGACATACTCGGCTGATTTCAGGTATGGTATTATCAGTGCATATATCGCACGGAATATTATTTTTCTGTAAATCTTCACGGATAAGCGGTAAAGTCTTTTCACTTCCTGCACAAAGAATAATCCTGTATTTACGCTTTATGAAGTCCTGTAAATCTTCTGTAAGCTGTTTCATTTCACCGCTCCATACAGCCGTATGCATAGCTTCAAAACTTACTATCTGTTTGAAATCTATACGTTCACCGCTTTGTATGAAGTTACTGATATAAAGACATATGTGCTTTTCTGCAAGTTTCTGAACTTGTGGGAGTTCCATTATATGACCATTAAGCCCTCTGCATAACTGACCCTCTTCAATAAGAAGTTTAACATCTTCATTATGGCGGAGAGTTATTCCGGAAGCGTTGTCCATGACGGAAGAGTAGTCGCTGAAAAATACAACGCCGTCGATATAGTCAAAAATTGTCGCCGGAGTATCATATATCAGGTTATAATATTTCTGACCGTGCGGGATAACTTCACCAGTACGTAATCTTTCAACGTCACCGCCCAGATTTTCCCGTACCGCCTCCATACGTCTGCCACGTACTTTTTTCATAAGTTTTTCTATCTGTCCGGCGAGTACATCGTTATCATAAAGCATTTCACTTGCCGGCGGAATATTTATACTTTCAAGATTTTCTGTACGTCTTTGTGTATCGGTTTCAAATTCTGAAACAGAATCAATTTCATCGCCCCATAGTTCAATTCTGACCGGTTTTTCAGCCTGTACCGGAAAAATATCAATAATATTTCCCCTCACTGAAAACTGTGAAGCACCTTCTACTTTTTCGCACCGCTGGTAGCCATTCCGGACAAGTTTATTTATAAAATCCATGACATTTAGTTCCTGACCGGCTGTAATTTCGATACCGGCGGAAATAAGTTTATCTGCCGGTATAGTCGGCTGCATTACAGCTTCCGTGCTGGCGCATATCACACCGGAACGGCGTTTCAGCATTTTTGCGAGCGCCGATATACGCATATATTCATATTCATGATTGGCGGTGTCTACGGACGTGAAAAGAAGTTCCTTTGATGGAAAAACCACAGCGGTTTCCTCACCGGACATCATATTTATATCGTCGCATATTTTACGGGCTTCAGCTTCTGAACCAGTTATAAGCAGATTTATTTTATCTGTAGTGAGTGCATATACAAGATTTGCCCTATGCACGTGGGAAAGCCCTGTTACTGAAACAGGGGATATTTTTTTGTCAATGACTTCACGGAGACTTTTATATCCGGCAAGTTCACTGAAAAGATTTCTGAAAAAGTTCATTTTATTGTCTCCAATCGGAAATTTGTTCTTATCTGATTTAATTATATTTGTTCATAGCCTCGTCAGTTTCGTCAAGAATCATAAGGTGTAGTGCATCACAGGCATTTTCAGCAGAAATTTTCATTTTTTCCATATCGGCAGGGCGGAATTTTCCAAGCACCCATTTAGAAAGGTCATAATCGGGGTGTGGCTTTTTGCCGACACCGACTTTTATTCTTTGGAAATCGTCTCTTCCGGTGAGGTCAATAATGTTTCTGAGACCGTTATGTCCGCCGTGACTTCCCTTGCGGCGTATGCGGATTTTACCACAGTCAAGTGAAATATCGTCACATACGACAATAAGATTATCAACGTCAAGTTTATAAAACTCCATAGCCTGTATGATAGATTCACCGCTTTTGTTCATATACGTTGTGGGCTTGAGGAGCAGGCATTTAAAGCCCTCAATGGTTACTTCAGCAGTCAAGCCCTTGAAACGCATTCTGTTTATTTCCGTGCCGTACTGTTCTGCCAGCATATCAACGACGCTGAAACCGGCATTATGACGGGTATTTTCAAACTGCATTCCGAAATTTCCGAGACCTGCAATGATATATTCAGGTGCGCCGGTGGATTGTGTCGTATTATTTGAGATTTTGTCAAACACATCAAAGATACTCATATAATTTTTCCTCCTGTAAAAAAAGTTTCTGTACTATGAATTATAACATTTTTTGCGGAAAATTTCAACTGTTAATATATTTTACTTTATTTGTGCATAATCGTCTGATAAAATATAAAAAATATGTCTTTATTCGTCAGAAATAATTAATATATTTTAACAGAAAATAATTTATACGTAATCCGCTTGACAAAAAGCAAAAAACGTGATATACTGTATTCTGTTGTAAGTACTGAAATTTTATCAGGAAAAATATGTTTTCCGGCAAAAAATAAAAGGAGTTTTTTATTATGAAAATGAAAAAGTTTATCACGGCTTTGACTACAGCAGTTTCTGTTTTATCGCTGTCAGTGATGGGAATTTCAGCTTATGCTGATGATGTAAATATTCCTTATACAGAATCTTCAAAGGCTCTTACTACCAGCGACGATACCAACGAAATCAGACTTAACATATGCAATACATGGAGCGGAAATAACATTGAAGACGTCGCTACAAAAACGTCTGTCAGCGAGAAAATCGTTGTTAATTTTACCGTTGATGGTATCGGTTCTGACTCTACAAGAAATAATCCCGACGGTACAACTGAAGACCTCTGCGCTTACCTTATCGGAAGCGTGGGCATGAACAGCGCATGGAATGCAGGCGAAAACGGAAACGAAGTCGTAAAGATATACGGCGACGGTGATTATACTGCAACATGGAATCTTGACGAAGCTTCAGAAACTATTGACAGTCTTATTCTCCAGTCAAACATAAAACTTGACGAAGGTAAAACTCTTGCTTCAAGCGGAATAACTCTCAAGATAAATTACATATCTACAGTCGGCAATGCCTCAACATCAACAACAAATACTACAGACACAGCAACAACATCTGCAACAACAACTACTTCAGCAACAGATTCAGCAGTAACCACTACATCAGACAGTGCCGTAAGTTCAGTAGCTGCACCGGCATCAGCACCGATAGCCAATGCACCTGCTCCTACAGGTGACGCCGGCGTGGGTACAGCTGTGGCAGTCATGGCACTTGCCGGAGTTTCCGTAGTGGTAATAAAAAAGAAAAATAACTAAAATCAGATTAATGTCCCTCTGGATTTTTTCAGGGGGACGTGCTTTAAAAAATGAAATATAAAAATTTAATTTTATCTTTGTTTTTATTTACTGTTTCATGCAGTACACAAGTGGGGAAGTGGTCTGTGAATATACCCGTACAGGCTGCTGACATTAATGCCGTGACTTTTGACAATGGCGATTTTTCCTTTGCGTCTGTGATAACTGACGATATTAATTCCGCACATGGTGAACTTTCCATAGAAAACATTCTGGGAAATAATATGCTGAAATTCACCGACGATATGACAGTTGATATTGACGGAAAAGTACAGAAAATCTGCATAAATACCGCTGAACTTATTGGCACGGAAAAACTTCCGGAAGTCCGGAGCATAGAATTTGACGTCTATGCGGACGCCGTTTCAGATGATTACATCAATCAGGATGGCATACACATAAAAACCTCTGGAACTATATGTATTGGTGGCGGAACGGTCATAAGCGTGAAAGATTCCGACGGTAACGGCAAATGGTATGATTTTGCTGAAACTCAGGGCGGTGAATATAATCTTTCCATGTCCGGAGCGGTACACGGTGAGTTTAAATTTCTGCTTGCCGATACCGGTTACTGCTGGAACGAAAAAATGGATGATGCCAATTTTCTTATAATGCGTTGGGGCAGTGAAAACCTCTCTAATCTCTATATCGATAATATAGTTTTTTTCGACGAAAACCATAATTCAATACCTCTTGCATGAAAGATTGGTGATAATACATGAAAAAGATAACAGAAAAATTAAGGGGCGTATCAGTCGCCGGAAGAATAGCTTTTATAATCATGTGCATTGAAAAATATATTGTTGCACAATATCCGGAAAAAGACTGGACACCACTTGCGGAAGAAATGTGGAAATTCAATGATTCCTACTGGGACGAATGGCTGGATTCTTTTGTTGACTTGTTTCCGGAATATATTAATGAATATAACGAATTTGAAGACTATG
This sequence comes from Alistipes senegalensis, assembly GCA_023665275.1. Classification (GTDB taxonomy): domain Bacteria; phylum Bacillota; class Clostridia; order Oscillospirales; family Ruminococcaceae; genus Ruminococcus. Next base: position 282,950 of record JAMPEF010000001.1, read on the forward strand.
CTGGAAAATACAGTCGTGATACTTTCAGAAATCTATACAAAGACCTCAAAAACAATGATGTAAATAAATTACTGAATTTACTGGACGATTTTATGGGAATATATCTTTATACAAGTGTCTGGGATGGTACTGAAAGTATGTTTCCGGAAGTTATAGAAGAAGTTGTAAGTTACCTGACGAAAAATAATATTCCTGTCCCTGATGTTGAGAAAGTTTCATTTTCTGATTTCAGACAAAATGACGGCTTCGGAGAAAAATTCGACGGCAGATATCTTTCAATAATTCTGAACAGATAATATTGTTAACAGAAATTTAAATAATTTTCACAAAAAATTCCTTGACAATTTTTTTTATTTGTGATAAAATATATTGCAGATTTATTTTTAAGGAGGTTTTTTTAATGAATTTCTATAAAGACGGAAAGTCTGTTCTTGCACTTCTTAGCGGTTCAGCGGAAAATGTTTCTGAAATAACTGCAAATACTACTGACGCTGCTGTTGAAAAACACGTACCCGTTTACGAAGTGAACGACGGAAAAGTTTGTGTGAAAGTCGGTTCTGTTGAACACCCTATGGCTGAAAACCACTATATAGAGTGGGTAGCTGTTCAGACAGACAAGGGCTTTTATGCAAAGTTCCTCAAACCAGACGAAAAACCGGAGGCTTGCTTTACAGTTGACGGCGAAACCGTACAGGCTGTATATGCTTACTGTAATTTACACGGTCTTTGGAAAGCATAATCAAAGAAAGGGAGTTTTTATCATGGCTGAAAACAAATACGCAGGTACTAAAACCGAACAGAATTTAAAAGACGCTTTTGCAGGCGAATCACAGGCAAGAAACAAGTATACTTACTTTGCATCTGTTGCAAAGAAAGCAGGTTATGAACAGATTGCAGAAATATTCCTCCATACTGCCGACAACGAAAAGGAACACGCTAAAATGTGGTTAAAGGAACTCGGCGGAATAGGCGATACTGCTGAAAATCTCCTTGCAGCTGCCGAAGGTGAAAATCATGAATGGACTGATATGTACGAAAGAATGGCTCAGGAGGCTGAAGAAGAAGGTTTCAAGGCTCTTGCTGTCAAGTTCCGTATGGTCGGTGCTATCGAAAAACAACACGAAGAAAGATATCGCAAACTTCTTGAAAACGTAAACAATCAGGAAGTTTTTGAAAAAAGCGGTGTAACAGTATGGGAATGCCGTAACTGCGGTCATATTGTAGTAGGCACATCTGCACCGAAAGTATGTCCGGTATGCGCACACCCACAGAGCTACTTTGAAGTAAGAAGCGAAAATTATTAATAACAGTAATAAAGCGGACTCTTAAAAAGTCCGCTTTTGTTTAACCGGAGAATAAGTATGAAATCAAAAAAATTTATAATTATCTTTGTATGTATTTTCAGTCTGATTTTCGGAGCTATCTTTTTCGATACACATTATGCTGTAATTGATAAAAAAATCTATAAAAATGATATTAAAGATTTATCTGTATACTCATTAAATGATAGTGATATTAAAAACATAAACAAATGTACTGAAATAGAGAAACTGTATTTATCATATGTAAGTGAAAATTCAGTTTCCAAATTAGGAAACTTTTCTAATCTTAATCATTTAATGATACTGAGTTCTGAGATAAGCAGTTCAGATTCTGAAAAAATTAGTACATTTGATAATCTGAAAGATTTGATTATTGGTGTTGATTGTACTATTGATTTTAAAGGATTTAATAGTGATACACTTTCTTTCTTAGGATTAAATCTTGAAAGTAAGGCTATAAATTTTGAAGCATTGTCAGAATGTACATCACTTAAAGAGATATATATACTTAAATCAATAATATCTGATTGCATTGATAATAACTATGTTATGAAAGACAGTTCAGTTTTTGCATCATTTGATTATGTTGAATCATTGTGGATAAGTGTAGGAAAAATAGAAGATGTATCAGGTTTTCTTGAAATGGATTCCCTTAAAGAGTTTACATTTGAGAAAGGAACTCTTTCAGAAGATGATAAAAAATTATTAGAAGATAAAGGAATTTCCGTTATTGAAAATGATTAAGATATATATTTTTAAATTATGAAAAAGCTATCAGGACGAACAGGAAAAATCTTTATTTGTTGAATTACAGGAGGTAACAATGAAATATAATATCAATAACCCCGAAGCCGTCGCAATACGTGAAAAAATGGAACGGCTTAAAAAATTCGGAGATGTTGAAATATATGATACAATCAGCATTGAGGAAGTAAGAAAGTTTGAGGACGAAAACAATATAAAACTCCCTGAAGATTATTTATGGTTTATAACTAACGTTGCCAATGGCTGTAAAAGTAGTGGAGTTCATGACTACAGATACAATTGTGGATTTTATCCGCTGGAAAAGACATACTTTTCAGATGAAGATATAGGCAATTATTGTGAGGGTGAGGAAGATTTTTCAATTGATATATCAAGCAAGGGCTGTTCTTATTCATACGGAATTATTCTCAAGGGCGAACATTACGGCGAAATATCCGATAACGCCGATGGTCTTGCTTACTACTACCCGAAAAAAGTTCACGGCTTTAAGGAATGGTACAACACACTTCTTGACGAAACACTTCTGGGATATGATACGTTGCGTTTTGACGAAAGAATAAGCGGAAAAATCGAGGATATACTTGACAGCTACAGACAAAATCATGATATGTTTTATATAAGGTCTGTTCAGTGGAAAGTTGGCTGGGATTGCAAAAAAGATGTCATTACTAAAAAATTAATGAATGATATTTATAAAATTTTTGTAAATGAAACAATTCCCGAAAATAAAAAAGTTCTTTTTTACATATTGGAAAATATAGGCTATCCGGATATGTTCAGCGTTATTGAACAGATTTTCATTCCGGAAAATTACGAAACAATAGTATTTTCCCTTAATACAACAGGTGGTATTTATTTCAAAGGCAGAAATTTTAAAAATGGTGTCATTGACGGAGCAGGCAGATATTATCCCATGATTAGAAAAATGCTTGATTATCTTTCCGAAAATGAAAGTGAATATTTCCGATACGCTTTCAGAATTGCGGTAATGAATCCGAAATTTAAGGCAAGCCATATTGAAAATATTTCTAACCGTGATTTTGTCATGAAACATATAAGCGGTCTATATGAAGACGAACTAAAAAAACGTACAGAACCCTATTACACGCAAGCAAAAAAATAAAGCGGACTGTAAAAAGTCCGCATTTTTTATAGAAACTGTCTCATGTCAAGGGAAAGTTTTTCTTCTGTACCGATAAGACGACCGGCGATACTTTTGGAACGTTCATCCGCTGCCTTGTATTGATTGAGATAACGGCTAAGTGATTTTATACCCATATGACAGCCATCTGAAATAAGTTCGGCAATATTGCTGTCGGATTCGTCCATTTTGAGTTTAACGTTAGTTTTCATCCATGACATACCTTTAGCAATAGGGTTAGGGTCTTTGCCGTCGTCGTGATAGTCGGCAAGTGCTACCTGTAAATCGGTTTTAAGTCTTTCGTTTTCGCTCTTGCTGTACATAAGAGTATTTTTAAGATTTTGGTCGTGGACGTATTCCATTACTTCATCTATAGCGGACACACCCATTTTTACGCCTGCATCACATTCACGGAGCAGTTTTATTGTATCCTGTTCAATCATATTATCAACCTCCTTTGTGATAGTATTTACACAAAAGAAGTTTTTATACTACTCCTCAATAAAAGCATTTTTTAAAACCTTGCTATGCGGATAATATGTAACATGGGCTTTTTTCTTATAATAGTAAGTATTTGTATTGAAGTTATATATTTCCTCACCGTCTATGTAGTCATTTTCACGGAGTTTTTTAATAGTTTCGTCTGGAATGTCAAGTCTTATTTCTTCGCCGTCAATTTCGGTATGGAAGTAACCCCATAATGTACTGTATTCGCTTGTAATGATTGTCTTTTCACCGGTGAATATATCTGCTGTATAGCCTGTGCATATATATGCATGAAGTACAAAAAGAATTATACATAAAATAGTAAGAACATTGTATCTTTTCCGGTGATTTTTTATTTTTTTTAATTTACGAAAATATAACATTGTAATATATACTATTAGAAATGTTGATACAACAAACAACATTGTAACAAGATACAAGTGATATGTACCGACTTTTATACGAGTATTGTTTACATAACAAAGTATTATTCCGTTTACAAGGTTAAATAAGGCACTAAGCCATGAATATTTATTTATAGTTTTAAGTTCTTCGGGAGTAAACTTTTCTTTATTGTCCATGTGTTACTCCATTGTCAGCCGTTCATATCATCAACAAAGACATTCACACTGCTGATTTTTATTCCGGCAGTTTCCCCGACAGCAGAATATATCTTATTAATGATACTGTCAACGGCGGTTTTTATATTGACACCGTATGTGACTTTTATATGAAGGTCTATAATAATTCCGTCGTCGTCCTTGCGGATTATAACACCACGACGTTTGAAAAACTTGCTGTTTGTGATTGCTGATAAAGCTGAACGGATTTTATTTTTACTGCATACGTCGGAAACTCCGAAACATTCACAGACTGCATGACGGACTATTTCTGTTATATAATTTTCTGAAACTGAAATTTTTCCCATATGATTTTTTGTATTTAACATAAAAAAATTAACCTCCTGTTGTGATTAATAAATATTATAGCATGAATTACGCATATTTACAATAGAATATTTATGAATTTTGTATTGACATTTCTGCATGATATGATTATAATTATTACAGATTAAATTTAAATAACAGGAGATTTTATGAAAAACTTACTTTTTATAGGCGACGTTGTAGGAAAATCCGGCTGTGAATTTTTAGCCGAAAAACTCCCGAAAATAAAGCGTGATTATAATATAGATGTAACTGTAGTAAACGCTGAAAACTCCGCACAAGGTAACGGCATAACACATAGTTCAGCAGATAGCATTATAAAATCCGGTGCGGACGTCCTCACGACAGGAAATCACGCCTTCCGTCAGAAAAATGACCTTGATATTTTTGAAAGGGATTATATTATCCGTCCGGCAAACTATCCGGTGGGAGCAGGCATAGGAAAGGGAATATGTATTCTTGATATGGGTGCTTATTCCATCGCCGTGATAAATATTATGGGGACTGTATATCTTGACCCGCTTGACAATCCGTTTACTAAAATTGATGATATTCTTGAAAATATTGATACTGGAAATATTTTCGTGGATTTTCATGCTGAGGCTACTTCTGAAAAAAAGGCTATGGGTTATTATCTTGCCGGAAAAGTTACGGGTGTTTTTGGTACACATACACACGTACAGACAGCCGACGAAACTATTATAAATTCCCATACGGCTTATATAACAGATGTCGGCATGACGGGTGTTGAAAAATCCTGTCTTGGCGTTGAGATAAAACCGGCAGTGGACAGACTTAGATTCCGTATTCCTGTACGTTTCAGGGAGGCAGAGGGTGAATGTTTCATGTGTGGTGTCATTGTGGCGTTTGACGAAAAAACAGGCAAATCACACAAAATTCAACGGCTTATTATCAGATAATTCACAAAATTTATTTTTTGTTATGTTATAATTTTAATTTCCTATTGACAAATTATTCTTTTTATGATATAATACATTAAATCGGATTATACCGGTGTCTTATACTTATTTGCAGGAGGGTCATTATCATGGAAGTTTTAAAAGTTTCATCACGTTCAACACCGAATTCTGTTGCCGGTGCTATTGCAGGTGTCATCAGAGAGCAGAAAGCTGTTGAGGTTCAGGCAGTCGGAGCAGGTGCGGCTAATCAGGCTATAAAGGCTATAGCAATTGCAAGAGGCTATCTTGCACCTATCGGTATTGACCTCGTTTGTATTCCGGCTTTTGCTAACATACAGATTGACGGCGAGGAAAGAACCGCTATAAAGCTCATCTGTGAAAAACGCTGATGGCGGTTTTTTATTCTGATTTGACGGGACGGACTGTGTTCGTCCCTGATTTTGTTATGGAGTGATTTATTATGTCAATATTATTCAGCAGTATTGAAACTTTAAATGGCGTCGGAAAGGCACGGGCTGAAAAATACCATAAACTCGGTATTTATTCAGTCTATGACCTTATATGCTACTTCCCTAAAAAGTATTTTGATTTTCACTGTAATACGTCTGTACAGAATGTCATCGTGAATGAATATAACTGCATAAAATTAAAAATAAAATCAAAACTGCAACCACAAGTTATAAGAAAAAATCTTGTTTTATGCAAAGCTATTGCCACTGACGGTGCAGATGATATAACTATTACAATGTTTAATAATGTGTATGCTTTCCAGTATCTCCGGATTGGCTATGAATATTATATGTATGGAAAAGTAACAGAAAATTTTTACGGTAAGGAAATGACTTCTCCGATATATATTCATGCGAATGAAAAAAATTATATTCAGGCACAATACAGACTTACACAAGGTCTCACAGCAAATATGATAAGAGCAGACATGAAACAAGCAATAGATATAATGTACGATGAACCGTTTGAAACTCTTACCAGTGATATACGTCTGAAGTATTCTCTTAAACCGGTTGTGTGGTCACTGGAAAATATACACTTTCCAGATAGCTTGAAATCTGCTTCACTGGCAAAAAGAAGACTTGCATTTGAAGAACTTTTAAGGTTACAGCTTGGTATGCTTATTATGCGGAGACATTCTAAAAAACATACAGCTTTTAAAATGAACAGTTCAACAGATATTGACGATTTTATAAAAAGTCTTCCGTTTGAACTTACCGGAGACCAGAAAAAAGCCACAACAGAGATTATTAATGATTTATGCGGAAATGTTCCGATGAACAGGCTTTTACAAGGCGACGTCGGCAGCGGAAAAACTGCCGTTGCCGTAATAGCGTGTTATTTTGCCGCAAGAAACGGTATACAATCCGCACTTATGGTGCCTACAGAAATACTTGCTTTGCAACATTACAAGACGTTATCGGGCTTTCTTGAAGCTTTCGGTGTTCGTGTATGTCTGTTGACAGGTTCAATGACCGCAAAGAAAAAATCACAGATACGTTCTGAAATATCTGCCGGAAATTATGATGTTATTGTAGGTACTCACGCAATTATTCAGAAAGATGTTGAATATAAGTCACTTGGACTTGTTATAACTGATGAACAGCACCGATTTGGTGTATCTCAGCGGAGTGCGCTTGCTGAAAAGGGTGATATGCCACATAAACTTGTAATGTCGGCTACACCTATACCACGTACACTTGCACTTATGATTTACGGTGATTTGGATATTTCAGTAATTGCACAGCTCCCTAAAGGCAGAAAACCTATAAAAACCTATGCCGTCACCGGAAAAATGCGTACAAGAGTTTTTACTTATGTCCGACAGCATCTTGACGCCGGCAGACAGGCTTACATTGTATGCCCGATGATTGAAGACAGTGAAAGTGAATTATTTGCGGTCAAATCCTATGCGGAAAATGTCGTGAAATCAGATTTGAAAGACTATAATGTGGAACTTCTCCACGGGAAAATGTCCGCACAGGAAAAAGAAGAGGTTATGGAAAGATTCCATGACGGAAAAACCGATGTTCTTATATGTACGACTGTTGTTGAAGTCGGTGTGGACGTTCCGAATGCTACAGTAATGGTTATAGAAAACGCTGAACGTTTCGGAATGTCACAGATTCACCAGCTCCGTGGACGTGTGGGACGTGGTCAGTTTGAGAGTTCATGTATTCTTATAACTGACAGCACTTCGGAGGAATGTATTCACCGCATGAAAATAATGTCATCAACAACAGATGGTTTTGAAATCTCTGAAGAAGATTTAAAGCTGAGAGGTCCGGGGGATTTTTTCGGAAACGCACAACACGGACTTCCGCCAATGAAAATTGCGGACCTTTCATGTAATATTCAGCTTATAAACGATGCTAGACAGTGCGCTATGGAAATTATGGCTGATGACCCGCTTTTAGAAAAACCTTGTAATGTTTCACTTAAAATGGAAGTTATAAGACTTTTTGACAAGGATATTATTGGTTAAATGAAAATTTTTATTCTGATTTTTGCCGATATATCGCAAATCTGAAATTTTTTCAAAAAAATCTGAAAAAATTTTCAAAAAACCCTTGACAAATTGAAAAAGTTGTGATA
>JAMPEF010000001.1:291234-294845 GCA_023665275.1 Alistipes senegalensis
ATAACAAAATAATAATAAAAAGACACGTTACTTCCTCACGGAAATAGCGTGTCTTTTCGTGGTCTGAGTGACGGGACTTGAACCCACGGCCTCTACCACCCCAAGGTAGCGCGCTACCAACTGCGCCACACCCAGACTTCATTGTTGAGTATCTCACTCAACGCATTTTATTATATCATAAGTTTATTAATTTGTCAAGGGATTTTTAATTTTTTATTTATTAAAACAAAACCCCTTGACTTGAAATACTATTTTTTATGACTTTTACATAAAATATTGTAAATTATTATAAGACATATGCCCGCACACATTAATAAAATATGAACCTCCATTACAGTTCCCGTAAAAGCGTACATTGCACCAGTGAATGCTTTGAACATCTGTGGCTGTTTTATTACGAATGAATCAAAATAATCAACGCCAAGCAGCCATGCAGTCGGTACAGTACCGAATATTCCGGCAATAACGGCTGAAATACCAGTCCAATAAAGAACGCATGAAATCTCTTTTATATTTGCAATAATCAGCAGTATAACAACAAATACTGTCGCAACGATGGATATTGTCATAAGACTTCCGAACCGGCTGAATATCTTTGAAATTTTGGATAATACACCATGTTCGCTGAGAGTAGAGTATTTATATACATCACAGTAATTTCCCATCACACGATATGCGTTTTCTATTGTGGAGGAAATCTTTTTTTCGTATATTTCGTCTTTTTCATAGTTGTTTTTATCGGCATATTCGCTGAAAAAATTCCGGATATTATTTTCAAGAGTTTCATTTTCAGGTAAATCAAAAGTAATGCTCTTACCGGAAGTCAATGAACTGAAAACCGCATTAACATATCCGTTTGTTATCGTGCGGATATAGTCTTCGTCCAGAGCCTCCATGTAAATATCTGCCGGAATACCTGTTGTATTATATTGTGTAACAAAATACTTCTGAAGTTCTCCGATTATCAGCGAATAGACTTGTTTTTTTTCAAAAAGCTGAACGCTTTTTGATTCTGTCACGTTTATATGAATAATCGTCATAACAGAGGTGGCAATTATCATAAATACTAAAATTATAGACATAATCAATGACACAAGATAAGTACTGAATTTTTTCATTCCTGTACCTCCCTTGTATAAAAATTTTTTTCAGTAGGTTCACATATAACACCTGTTCTTCCGTCCGGTGAGCCTAAAATATCCTTTTTACAGGTATAGAGTGTAAGTTTTGTTTCCTCCGACGGATTGACATATTTATTATTGTTTTTGTCAAATTCTATAAGTTCCTTTACAGTATAAGTGAATTTTCCGTAATTAGTATTTACTGTTATAACATCACCGATTTTAAGATTACTCAATTCAGAAAAGAAAGTATCTTCATGTGCGCTTATGACGGTATTTCCCACTTCTCCGACAAGCACAGAACCACTTGACTGACAAGCACCTCTTTCAAAAAGTTCAGCGTTACTGCCGAAATAAACAGGTACATCAAGTTCAAACGCATCACTTTTTATCATTGCATAGAGTTCAGCAAATTGTGGTCTTATGACTTCCCCCGTATCGCTTATGGCTTCCGGTGAAACTTCTTCTTTTATTTCGTTTTCCCTTATAACAAGTCCCTGAGTGCTTCCGTCGGGAGTAATTTTCAAATCGTCCATAAAAGCAAGGTTCAGATAGACTTTTAGTTTGTCATAGGGTTTTATCATAGCCGTTACAAGTATTCCAACACATACAAGACATACGATAAAAGGCGTTATTATGTGAAGTATTATCGATTTTTTCATTTTTCGTCACCGGTTCTGAAGATTCTTGAAACTGCACCGACAAGCATTCCGGCAAATGCAATAAGTCCGGCTGAAAGTGCAAGGAGACCCCGACGGTCATAACCCGTATCCTCAACAATTACTCCTGCATTTACCATGCCGACAAGTTCGCCATCATCATTCCGCATTGAGAGTGAAATATTATCTTCACTTATTTCCTCGACGCTTATATTTATATCAAGAGTTTCCCCGAAATTTGCCATAGAGTTGACCACTTCGGCTTTCTGGTCAACGGGAAGCTGTTTCAAAAGACTTTTACGTTCTTCTATAGTAAGATTATTCAGAATGACCTGTTGTTGTTCAGGAGTAAAATTTCTGACATAATTCATTTTATCGTCATAGGACATATTAATAAATTCTTCCGGTGTAATTCTTGAAAATTCCTCACCATTTTCAGTCTGTAAAGTTACACCTCCGGTATTTTCCGGCTGAACATTGTCATTTACATCTTCCGGAGTTGTCTCCCCTGCTTCTGATGTTTCATTGTTAGTTTCCGTGGTGGTCACCGTAGTGGTAGATGTCGTGACGGGTTCAGGATTCTGTACGCCTGTAGTCATAATAATGCCCTCTGCCTCGTACAGATAGGCAATAGCTTCATCAAAGTCTTCAGACGTGTATTTTTCAGGTTCTGCATAATACTGTGCATAAGCCTGATTTATGACGTCCTCAGGATAGCCGAACTGTCTTGCTACTTCTGCCACATCGTCTACTGTTGCAGAATATGCGGTCATGGAGCAGGTAAGCATACCAATTGTTACCGCCGTCCCGACTGTTATTTTTATTAAATTTTTCTTCATTATAACTGAACCTCCGTTTTTTTATACTATAATTATAGGAGGTTCAGAACGGTTTGTCAAGCAAAAACAGAATATTTAAATATTTTTCAGAATAATATCACAAAATTTTCAAAAAAATTTTTCAAAAAACTCTTGACATTTCAATTTTTATGTGATATACTAATTAAGTAAGTTAAATAAGCAATGTGCCGCTGTGGTGGAATAGGCAGACACAAGGGACTTAAAATCCCTCGGAGTAAAATCCGTACCGGTTCAAGTCCGGTCAGCGGCACCATAAAAACAATGTAAAATCGGACTTTTTTAGAAGTTCGGTTTTATTTTTTGTCAGATTTTTCTACAGTTGTTAAAATTATTTACTTTTTCAAGTTACTTCCGTCATCGTCACTGAATATTTTGGCAATTTATTTAAACCACTTATCTATATAATATTTATTAGGGTTAAATTTTAATCTTTTACGATAATCTGAAATACTTCCACTATTAATAGAACTATATTTATTAACATCCACAGTTCCATCATCTTCCCATTCACAATATGCACAAATGTTATATCCTGTACCTGCATTAATATCATATTTTTCAGACAACGTTTTATATTTACAGCATGGACATAAAAATAAATGAGGGTGTCAAAAATGGGAACAGGAAGACAGTATGATGAAAAATTCAAGGTGGAGACAGTAAAGCTTGCCAGGGATACAGGAACAAAACGTGCAGCAGAAGAACCGGGCATACCGGAAGGAACGCCGGGAGGCTGTGTTAGGAAAGCAAGAGAAGGAGAAATAGACACAGGAAGTGGAAGCAGAAGTCCAGGATAAGCCCTGAATCTAGCACAGCAGCTGCAGGAGGAAAGGAAGAAAAACAAAGCACGTGAAAAAAGAATAAAAGAGCTTGAAGAACTGAATGAATTTCTGGAGGAAGCATCAGCTTTTTTCGTAGCGAGCCGTCAGAAGTATGCAAAAAGGAAAGAATGAAATTTATAGCCCTGAAGA
>JAMPEF010000001.1:294945-415740 GCA_023665275.1 Alistipes senegalensis
CAGGCTCTGAAAATGCTGAAAGAATACTATCCGGATTGTCAGATTGTCGTTGACTTTGAAGCACCTGATGAAAATTCCGACAACAACCCACAAAGAATACGCCGGCGGAATTTCTACTACAGAAATGGCTTCTTTGAAACGGGATATTATCAGTTTTATATGCAGACTGAATTTGAAATAGCCTGTAGTGAAACGGATTTCAACAGAGCTGAATTTGAAGGACTTATTTCAGAAATCCATAAAATAGCACCCGATTTCAACCCGAAACTCTACCGTAAAAACTGACAGAAACCGGACACCTTAAGGTGTCCGGCTTTTTTATATGCACTGACCAGAAATCCTGAATATTTTCCGTGAGCTTATCTGTGGCGGAAGACTGTTCGTCATTGCACCACTATAGACAATACGTATACGATCGCCGACATTAAGTCTGCACGTACACGGTGTATGGACAATAACTTCCTGTCCGGTTCTGGTGTCACGGACAAGCAGATTATCATTATTTACTTCAATTACATCTGCACACATAATCATAAAATTATCACCTCACAATTATATTATGCTGTTGTAAATTCTTTGTGCATAAGCATTTGACAAAATTTCCGATGTATGTTATAATAACGCCTGAAAGGAGCTGGAAACATGAATAAAATATATATCGTTGAAGATGACAGGTCAATCCGTACTGAACTTGCGGAACTACTCAATAATGCCGGTTATGAAACTGAATGTCTGACAGATTTTTCAGATTCATTACAACATATTCTTGAATCTGAATCAGACTTAATTTTACTGGATATAAATATACCGTCCGGCAACGGTGAGACGCTTTTAAGGGAAATCCGCAAAAAAACCGATACACCCGTTATCATGGTAACAAGCCGGACGTCTGAAACTGATGAAGTACTTTCCATGAGTTACGGTGCGGACGACTATATTACAAAACCATACAATCCGACTATACTTCTATTGAGAATTTCTGCCGTTCTTAAGCGTGCGTGCAAAGACAATATAAAAACATCTTACAGGAATTTACAGGTAAATTCCGCTAAAGGAAGTCTTTCCGACGGCAACACGGAAATTATTCTCACTAAAAATGAAATGATTATATTTCAGCTACTCCTTGACCGTCAAGGGCAGATAGTCTCACGTAATGACCTTATGACTACTTTGTGGGACAATGAAGAATACATTAACGACAACGCACTTACCGTAAATATAAGCCGTCTCCGGACAAAACTTTCTGATTTCGGCTATGAAAACGCTATAGAAACTCGCAAGAAACAGGGGTATATTTTAATATGAAGTTCAGTAAATTTCTTGCCGATAAAGCAGTTACAATAATAATAAGTATGGTCACATGGCTGATAATATGGGATTTTCTTGCGGCATTCCATATAAAATCCGGACAGATTTTTATAATAGGATTTGTATATTTTCTTTCCGGAATTATAAATATTTTATGGGAATATTTCCGGCGATACAGATTCTATAACGATATTACTTCCGACTGTGATAATCTTGAAAAGAAATATTTATTATCATCAATGACTGAAAATCCTGATTTCTATGAAGGACAGCTTTTCTATGAAATCCTTTGTGAAACTAATAAATCCATGTGCGATAGCGTCGCTGAATACCGGAAAAGTTCGGAAGAATTTCAGGAATATATAGAATTATGGGTACATGAAATAAAACTTCCGGTGGCAAGCCTGCTCCTTATGTGTCACAACAACCCCGATATTGACGGCAAATACACCGAACAGCTCCGGCGTATTGACGACTGCATAGAAAATGTAATGTACTATGCACGGAGCGAAAATGTCAAAAAAGATTATCTGATAAAAGAAGTATCGCTTAAAAGAATTTTTTCAAAAATAGCCCTCAAAAACCGTGAGGAACTACTTCAGCGAAATGTTACAATAAAAACTGAAAATCTTGATACCACTGTAATGACAGACGGCAAATGGCTTGAATACATCATGGGACAGATTATAGCAAACAGCATGAAATATTTTTCCGCTGACCGTCAACCCGAAATATCCATATATACAACAGATTCCGCCGAAAAAACAACCCTTCATATACGTGACAACGGTATAGGAATATCCGCATCTGATTTGCCGTATATCTTTGAAAAGTCATACACCGGTACTAACGGACGTACACACGCAAAATCTACCGGCATGGGTCTTTATATAATAAAAAATTTATGCGACAGTCTCGGACATGATGTAAAAGCTGACTCCGTACAAGGTGAATTTACTGATATATCAATTTCTTTCGGAAAAAATGATTTCATGAAAATGTAACATTACAAAATTGTAACATTCCGTAACATTGAACGCACGACAAATTTAAAAATCTGCTGTATAATTAAATCATCAAAACAAGGAGGTATTACACATGGAACTATTAAAAATACAGCAGATTGAAAAGTATTATGGCAGTAAGTCAAGCCTTACTAAAGCTATCGATGACATTTCTTTCACGGTCAATAAGGGGGAGTTTGTCGCAATAATGGGAGCTTCCGGCAGTGGCAAGACTACTCTTCTGAACTGCATTTCCACTATTGACCGTGTGACGTCCGGTCACATCTATCTTGAGAAAACTGACATAACTACCCTCAAAGGAAAGCAGTTGAATAAATTCCGCCGTGAAAAACTCGGTTTTATCTTTCAAGACTTCAACTTGCTTGACACCCTCACGGCATATGAAAATATCGCCCTTTCGCTGTCAATACAGAAAGTAAGTCCCGCTGAAATTGATAAATCTGTAAGAAACGTTGCAAAACAACTTGACATAATCGGAGTTTTACAGAAATATCCGTATCAGATGTCAGGCGGACAGAAACAACGTGTGGCGTCCGCTCGTGCTATTGTCACAAATCCTAAACTTATTCTCGCCGACGAACCCACCGGCGCACTTGATTCAAAAGCCGCTAAAATGTTACTGGAGCGTTTCAACTATCTCAACCATGAACATGAAGCCACTATTATGATGGTCACACACGATAGTTTCACGGCAAGTTACGCATCACGTGTACTTTTCATTAAGGACGGAAAAGTTTTCCATGAAATAAGTCGTGGTGATGACAGTCGAAAACAGTTCTTTGACAAGATAATAGATGTTGTCACACTTCTGGGAGGTGACGTCAACGATGCTCTTTAAACTCTCTCTCAGCAATATCCGGAAAAGTTTCCGTGACTATGCCATATATTTCTTTACGCTTATAATAGGTGTTGCGGTATTCTATGTATTCAACGCTATAGGTGAACAGACTGCTTTTCTAAAAGTCTCACAGAATACCAGCGACATTATAGACCTTCTCAAAAATATGCTTAATGGCATAAGTGCATTTGTTTCGGTAGTACTCGGATTACTTATTGTATATGCAAGCCGTTTCTTAATGAAACGCCGTAACAAAGAGTTTGCACTATATCTTATTCTTGGAATGGGTAAGGGTAAGATTTCCGCAATACTTCTTATAGAGACTATCATTATCGGACTTGGTTCACTTGGTGTAGGTCTGCTTATCGGAATAGGATTGTCACAGCTTATGAGTACGCTTGTTGCAAACCTCTTTGAAGCTGATATGACGGATTATACATTCATGGTATCAAGTGATGCAATTATTAAGACTGCTATATATTTTGGTATCATGTATATTGTAGTGATGATTTTCAACAGTTTCATGATAAGCAAGTGCAAACTGATAAACCTGTTGCAATCGGGTAAGAAATCCGAAAAACTCAAGCTAAAAAATCCCGTACTCTGTGTAATTATATTTATAATTTCCGCCTGTGCGTTGGGATATGCTTACTATACAGCCGGCTGGAAAACCAATAACATGAGTACTGAAAAACTCGTTAAACTGATAGCTACAGGGGCAGTATCAACATTCCTTATATTCTGGTCTGTATCGGGTATGATGTTAAGGGTTGTAATGTCCATGAAGAAAACCTATTACAAAGGTCTTAACAGTTTCACATTCCGACAGATAAGCAGTAAAGTAAATACAACAGTAGCATCAATGACCGTTATATGTCTTATGCTTTTCGTGACTATCTGTACATTATCGTCAGCGTTTTCAATAAGAAACTCCATGAACGCCAATTTAAAGGAAATGTGTCCAGCAGATTTGGAAATACAATATACTGAATACGATACTCAGGAATACCGTGACCATTATGTAGACATTGTAGCAAAAGCTAAGGAATTTGGTTACGATTTTGAGGAAGATTTAAGCGAATCCGTACATTTCCACTGCTACGGCGACGATAATTTTACTTTCGCTGACGCTCTTGGAAGTCATCTTGAGGAAATACAACAGAAATATGTATACATGGAATATGATAATCCTGAAGATATTGTCAGACTTAGCGACTACAACGCAATCAGAAGAATGTACGGCAAAGATGAAATTACATTAAATGACAACGAATTTGCTATAATATGCGATTTCAAGAGTATCAAGGCAATACGTGATGAAGCCCTCACTACAGACAAGGCAGTAACAATTTTCGGACATACTCTTATATCAAAATATGACGAATGTCAGGACGGTTTTATAGATATATCGTCACAACACGTTAATATCGGATTTTATGTAGTACCTGACAGCGTTGTTGACGAAAACTACGCAACTGTAGATTTCCTCATAGGCAATTACAATGCAGAAACAAAAGAAGATAAACAAATCATTGAAGATAAAATAAACGATAAATATAAAAATTTCTTCAAGGATTATACATCATCAGTAAACGATAACCAAATAGGTTATATGTATTCCATTAATACAAGAATTGACATCGCAGAATCTACTGTCGGACTTGGTGCGATGGTTACATTTATAGGTCTGTATATCGGACTTATCTTCCTTATTTCATGTGCTGCAATACTCGCTCTTAAACAACTCTCCGAAAGTGTTGACAGCATTTCAAGATACGAAATGTTACGCAAAATAGGTGCAGAAGAAAGTGACATATCAAAGTCTCTTTTCAGACAGACGGGTATATTTTTCCTCCTTCCACTACTTCTCGCCTGCGTACATTCGGTATTCGGTATGAAGTTCTCGGCGTTTATACTTGAAACTTTCGGTACTGAAAAACTCGCTGAGTCTATCGGATTTACTTCAATTATGATACTGCTGATTTACGGAGGTTACTTCCTGATAACGTACTTTTGCAGTAAGTCAATTATAAAAAGTCATAAACAATAAAAAACATAGTACCTGAAATTTTTCAGGTACTATATTTTTATATATGGTGCTGAAATACTAAATACCAGTCGTTGCCTAATTTATCTATTATATATTTAGTTCTGGATAATTTAAGTTTTCTATAGTATTTAAGAACTTTCTTTTCATTTGAATTTATATGTACTAAAATATATTGGTGACGTTCCATACAGGTATATTCAACAGCGTCGCCCTTATCAACAACCTGAATATAACTTCCATTATCAAAGTACTTGTTTAAATACTCTCGTATAGCCGACAGAGCATTATTTATATTTTCGTCGTTGGTATCGTCAAGGTCTGAAAGTTCAATATAATTTCTTTCATTAGGAAATTTTGCCATTGCGTAATCATTTACAATTTCAAATTGTTCTGCTATGATATCCCAGTTTCTCGAAAAACCCGCATGCGGACGGTTTGAATCAAATATCAGAAATCCCACCACAAAGGCGACTAAAATCAATGGAATAACTATATGTTTTTTCTTTTTCATGATTTCCTCCGGTTTTATTTTTTATTATAATAGTGGAATTTTTTGTATTCTGAGTGTTAATTCTATGAATTTTCAGAAAAATTAATATTGATAAAATCCGGTGAATATGATATAATTGTCCATAGGAGTGATTTTATGGATATTTATGAAAACTGTCATTTATGCCCCCGAAGTTGTGGTGTAAATCGTAACGAAAAAAAAGGATTCTGCGGAGCAGGTGCAAAAATCCTCACTGCAAAGGCGATGCTTCATCAGTGGGAAGAGCCTTGTATATCCTACAAAAACGGTGCGGGTACGGTGTTTTTTTCGGGGTGTAGTCTGCATTGTTGCTACTGTCAGAATAATATAATAAGTAATGAACTTTTCGGAAAGGAACTTACACACAGACAGCTTGCGGACGTTTTTTTAAGACTACAGGACATGGGTGCGGATAATATAGAACTTGTCACACCTACACATTTTGTACCGGATATAATAAAATCTCTTGACATTATAAAACACAAGATAAGTATTCCGATAATATATAATTCAGGAGGTTATGAACTTCCGGAAACTATAAAAATGCTTGATAGTTATATAGATATATATATGCCGGATATAAAATATTTTTCGCCGGAAGTCTCCTCACGGTATTCAAATGCACCGGATTATTTCAAGTATACATCGTCTGCCGTTCTTGCCATGACGGCACAAACCGGAAAAAATATCTTCAACGAACACGGCGGACTTATTAAAGGTGTTCTGATACGTCATCTTGTACTTCCTAATCAACGACACGACTCAATGAAAATCCTTGACTGGATAGCTGAAAATATTCCGAACGCACTCGTAAGTATCATGAACCAGTACACACCATTTGAGTTCATAAACGATACGTACAGTGAAATAAAACGTAATGTCACGAAAATGGAGTACAACAGTGTAATCCGGTATGCCGAAAAACTCGGCATAAACGGCTATATCCAGCAGAAATCATCAGCAGATGAAAAGTACGTACCGGATTTTGATTTATCCGGACTGTAATTTAAAAATATTCCACGTGGAACATTTTCCGATTAAAAGGGGTGATATTTCTGAAGATTATAAACTTTTTAACAGTTGTATTGACAGCGCTTTCAATGACAGGAGTTAATGCCTATGCTGAAAGCATCGATTACGGCGGAGGTTCGGCTGATGTGACAATAAATGAAGAAATGTTTGAACAAAACTCAAACGGCTATCACAGTGACATTGCGGCGTTGTCGTCCGTGCTAAGTCAGTGTGCCTATGACGGCGAACTTCTCAATAATGCCTATGAAAAACTTGGATTTGACCTTAAAAATGATGTAACGCTTTTCGGATACGCTGACCAGTCAAACAACGCCGTATATGACACAAATTTAATAAACGCTGAGGAGGACTCACAGGCTTTTTCACTTGCCACTCGTGAAATCGCCGGCACACGTCTTTTAGTTGTTACTTTGCGTGGAACTAATCTTGAAAGTGCCAGCGACCTTCTAACAGATATTTCGATATTTGGCACACCATTTTATGAAGACAATGCGTCGGCAGGTTTTGTAAGTTTTTTTTCTAAAGCGTCAGTAGGAATAAGCCTCTATCTCGACGAACACCCCGAAATTGTCGAATCTGCCGAAAACGGAAAACTTAAAATTCTCATCACTGGACACAGTCTCGGCGGAGCTTGCACAAATCTGTTAGGTGCATATTTCAATACCCATGAACAAATAAAATATAAAGGTTTTTCCGATATTGATTCTGTCGCTGAAATGTATGAAGAAAAATTAGACATTCCACAGGAAGATATTTTTATATATAGTTTTGCCTGTCCTAATGTATATTACGGTGACCCGACAACTGCCGATTGTGACAACATAATCAATATAATTAACGAAAGTGACCTTATACCTAAAATTCCTAACGGAAATAAATTCGGACAGTTTGTTTATTTTGATACAATTGAAGACAACGGACTTTCGGCGCATTACGGCTATAAATACATAAACGCCGCTGAAAACGAAATACCCGACGGTGTACGTTATTACGGTGGTGCAGTCGATACGGAAATAACAGAAAATATGTTCCGACAGGATTCAACGGAGTATCATAGGGATATTGCAGAAATCGCCATCGCATTGAGTGCCTCCGCATATAACGGCAGACGTGAAGCCGGTTATTATATCAATTCCGCATACAGACAACTTGGCTTTAAGTCCGATAATATAGAGATATACGGCTATCCGTCGGAGAACTATTCATTTTCGATTGCCTCACGTCCGGTAGGAGATATTACATTACTTTCTGTCACACTCAAAGGCAACAGCGGACAAAGTGATTTTTATAATCAGATTAAACAACCATTTAGTCAACCGTTCATGAACAGCATGACAAATCCAAATTATTACGATTTTTACATAAGGGTCAAAAATTCCCTTGACGAATATATTTCAAAACACAGCGAAATTCTTAACTCCGCACAGGACGGAAAATTAAAAGTCCTTGTAAGCGGACACAGCATAGGCGGTGCGGCGGCGTGTCTGCTTGGTACGGAAATGAACAGTCCGGATTCTATACTTAAAATTTCGGAAGAAGATATTTTTATATATACTTTCGGAAGTCCTTGTGTATATAGTTCTGAAGTGCCTTGTGAAAACGTGATAAACGTCATGAATGAAAGTGATATTGTAACTTTAGTACCATTTGGTGTCAAATCCGGAAAAACAGTCGCATTTGATAGAGGCATTTTCGGTAAGGCTTGCTATGAACCACAAATTTATGTGGAAAATCTCCCTGAAAAACTGGATTATAAAACGTATACACAGATAACAATAAATAATCCGTATGCAGAATATGCTGTAAAAAAAGACAATAATATTTTTAATGATGATTTAAAAAAATTTTCCGACGACGAACACACATATATATATATGCCGTCTGATGACTATTCAATAAATTTTACGGGAAATACTGAAGAAATAATTGAATTGTCAGTCAGAGACCAGAACGGCTTTAACAAGTCCTATGAAAATATTTTTCTTACAGACGGAAAAAACATTGAATATGATATAAAATCAGCTGAAATGTATGTCAATGACCAGAACGGCAGACATATTATGAAAATTTCCACGGACGGTACGGAAACAGAAATACAGGAAGATAAAAATTTAATACCCGTCATGGCGGGAGCAGGTGGAGTGCTTGCATTAGCTGTAATGTCGTCACTGATACGGCGCAGAAAAAAGGGAGAATAATTCTCCCCCTTTTTTTATACTTTAGCAGTTTTCATGAATAAAATTTTATCGTTTTTCAGTTCTGCTCTGATAGTTTCACCGCTCCGGATTTCAGAACGGACTATCATTCCGGCTAATTCGTTTTCCACAAGTTCCGTGACACGTCTTTTTATCGGACGTGCGCCATATTTTTCAGTTTCCCGTGCTTCTGCAACAGCTTTTACGACGTCCGGTGAGTAGGTCAGTTCTATTCCCAGACTTTTAGCACGTATGCAGAGATTTTCAAGAGTTATTCTGCTTATTTTCATAAGGTCTTCACGTTCAAGCGGACGGAATACTATTAATTCGTCAATTCTGTTGATAAATTCCGGTGTGAAATGTTCTCTCAGCCTTGTTAAGACATAGTCTTCATGGGCTGTATCGTTTTTTTCAGTAAATCCTACAAGAGATTTACGACTTAACTGGTCAGCGCCGACATTAGACGTCATTATTATAATACAGTTTCGGAAACTCACACGACGCATAGTTGAATCTGTTAAAATTCCGTCATCAAGTATCTGTAAAAGAACATTCAGTACCTCAATATCAGCTTTTTCTATTTCGTCGAACAGCAATAATGAATACGGATTCCGGCGGACTCTCTCACATAAATTGCTGGGTTGTTCGTCGTAACCTGCATATCCAGGGGGTGCGCCTATCAGCTTGGAAACAGAATGTTTTTCCATATATTCCGACATATCTATACGAATAAGATTATTTCCGTAATTGAACATACAGTCTGCAAGAGCTTTTGCAAGTTCAGTTTTTCCGACACCCGTCGAACCGGCAAACAGAAAAGATGCTGTCGGACGACTTCCGTCACGCAAACCCGATTTTGCCCGACATATCGCATTAGTTATTTTATTTATTGCGTTTTCATGTCCTATAACTCTTTCTGAAAGTTTCATTTTAAGATAATTTATTTCATGCATATCACGAATACTTATTTTATCAAGCGGAATGCCTGTTTTCATTGAAATGACTGAAATAATATCTTCTTTCAGCACTCTTGGTCTTGTATTTCCGTTGATAATCCGTCTTATACCGCTGAGCCGACATTTTGCAGTATTCATGTTTATATATTCCGTATCTTTCGTGAGAACTCCGGTACTACAACGTATTTTTGCACATGCACACGCCTCGTCAAGTACATCTATTGCCTTATCAGGTAAAAATCTTTCAGATATATATCTTACCGACATATTGACAGATAAAGATATTATTTCTTCACTTATTTCAACGCCGTGAAAATTTTCATAATTATTTTTCAGACCATTTATAATTTCAATGCAGTTTTCTACTGCCGGTTCATTGACGTTCACGGGCTGGAAACGTCTTTCAAGTGCGGAATCCTTTTCAATAGTCTTGCGGTATTCCTCAAAAGTAGTTGCCCCTATTATCTGTAGTTCACCACGTGCAAGCTGTGGTTTCATTATGTTTGCGGCATCAATAGCGCCCTCCGCCGCACCAGCGCCTACTATCGTATGAATTTCGTCAATAAAAAGAATTATGTTTCCTGCATTTGCTGCCTCGTCAAGACACGCCTTAACACGTTCTTCAAAATCTCCCCGATATTTTGCGCCGGACAGCAAAGAAGTAAAATCAAGCGAAAAAATAAATTTATTTTTCAGAGAATCCGGAACAAGATTTCTGACAAATAATTCCGCCACACCCTCAACAATAGCGGTTTTTCCGACACCAGCCTCACCTATAAGACATGGATTATTTTTATTCCGCCGTGAGAGTACCTGTAAAACTCTTTCAATTTCGTTCTGTCTGCCTATCAAAGGGTCATTCTTGCGTATGACAGAAATATCAGTCAGATTTTTTCCGTATCTGAACAGATTAGGAAGCTGTGAAATTTTCGGCTTGACAGCCTCCATAAGTTCCGCCTGAACTTCAGACGAATGAATAAGATTCAATCCACCGCATATGCCGGTAAGATTTCCGCCGGTTTTTTTTATTATCGTACAGGCACTACATGAAGATTCCCTGATTATTGCCGCCAGAATATGTTCAGGGGTTGCCTGACGTTTCTTGTCTGTAACTGCAATATCATAGGATAATTCAAGAATTTTCTTTGTTGCCGTCGTAAAGTACCGCTGATTGAGAATTGACGGCGTACCCTGTCCCACAAGATGTATGACTTCACGTCTTAAATCGTTATAGGAAATGCCGTTTTCTATAAGAATTTCAGCGGCTGTTGTTGTGCTGTCCGCCGCCATAGAAAGAAGAATATGCTCACTGCCTATATAGGTATGCCCCAATTCAGAGGCTATGTTTACAGCATTTTCTATAATCCGGACCGCTTTTTTTGTGAACTTGTCAGTATTTATCATGATTACACCCTCCTGAAAAAAACACCTGATTATATTATGCCACTATTTGTATGCGATAACTGTCGAAATCGGCGGTTAAAAAATTTTTTGTAACAATTTTTTCCGTCGGGCATATTATGTACTATGAAGCGAAACAAAACGCTTTAAATAAATATCCATAAGGAGTTGTTTTTTTATGTGTAATTCATGTTTTGAAGGTAACGGTAATAACTGCTGGTGCATCATTCTTCTCGTAATCCTCTTCCTCATCTTCTGCGGTGGCTGCGGCAACAACAATAACAACGACTGCGGTTGCAACAACAACAGCTGCGGCTGTGGCTGCTAATCAGCTCCAAACAAAACGGGACACTTTTTCAAGTGTCCCTGTTTTTATGCTATATCCGCAAAATCAATAGTTTTATTTCTTCTGTTTGTCAGTATCGGCTGTGCTTCTCCCTTGACGCTTTCAGCAGTAACGGTTACTTTAGCTATACTGCCATCTGATGGGACTGTATACATAGCCTTCATTAAAATATTTTCAAGAATTGCCCTCAGACCTCTTGCACCTGTCTTCTGTGATATTGCCTTTTTAGCAATTTCAATAAGTGCGGAATCCTGAATTTCAAGCTCAACGTCATCATATTCAAAAAGCCTTTTATACTGCTTTACAAGCGCATTTTTCGGCTCTGTGAGTATTCTGACAAGTGAATTTTCATCAAGTTCCTCAAGGACTGATATAACCGGAAGTCTTCCGATAAATTCAGGCACCATGCCGAATTTTACTAAATCTTTCGGGACAACCTCTTTGAATATATTGTCTTTCTTTTCAAGCATTGACCTGATTTCACCGCCAAAACCTATAGCAGACTTTCCAATACGTGCCTGTATCTGTTTTTCAAGACCATCAAAAGCACCGCCGCATATAAAAAGAATATTCTTTGTGTTAATCTGCAACGCCTCTTGATTAGGGTGCTTTCTGCCACCCTGTGGCGGAACGTTTGAAACAGTACCCTCTATAATTTTGAGAAGTGCCTGCTGTACACCCTCACCGCTTACATCACGGGTAAGGGAAGTATTTTCAGATTTACGGGCGATTTTATCTATTTCGTCGATATAGACAATACCTTTTTCAGCGGCTTTTATATCATAGTCTGCCGCCTGAATAAGTCTTAAAAGAACATTTTCAACGTCATCGCCGACATAACCCGCTTCAGTTATAGTTGTAGCGTCTGCAATGGCAAACGGAACATTAAGCATTTTAGCAAGAGTCTGTGCAAGAAAAGTTTTTCCGACACCGGTAGGACCTAAGAGAAGTACATTACTTTTCTGAAGTTCTATATCATCATTAGTGCCGGAATCTTTTTCCGACTGGTTAAGAATACGTTTATAGTGGTTGTATACCGCAACGGCAAGCGAAATTTTAGCATCGTCCTGACCTATTACATACTCATCAAGAAACATTTTTATTTCCATAGGTCTCATAAGCCTTATTTCCGAATTGTCATCAGGTTTTGCAGCTTTTTTCTTAGCCTTCGTCATTCCTGAGCCATAAAGCATTTCATAGCAGTAAGTCACACATTCGTCACAGATATTTGCATTTCCTGCTGAAAGCATACTCTGTACCCTGTTTTCACCCTTACCACAGAAATTACATGATTTAAAAGTTGATGCCATTATTCAACCTCCCCTTTTTCGATAACTTTACAAACTGATACATTTACAATTTACCTTTTTTCAATAACCTTATCAATAAGTCCGTATTCCATAGCCTCTTTAGCATACATATAATTGTCACGTTCAGTGTCAATTTGAATCTGTTCAATGGGCTTGCCAGTATTAAGAGCAAGTATTTCATTCATTTTCTGACGTGTTCTTATAAGATGGTCGGAATGAATTTTTATATCAGTACATTGTCCTGAAAGTCCGCCTGAGATAAGAGGCTGATGAATCATAATCTCACTGTTAGGGAGTGCAAATCTCTTGCCCTTTGCACCGGAAGAAAGCAGAAACGCTCCCATTGATGCAGCCATACCGATACAGATAGTTGAAACATCACACTTGATGTAGTTCATTGTATCATATATAGCCATTCCTGATGTGATAGAACCGCCGGGACTGTTGATATAAAGTGAAATATCCTTTTCGGTGTCCTGACTTTCAAGATAAAGAAGCTGTGCTACAACAAGACTTGCAGTAGCGTCGTTTACCTGGTCTGAAAGCATAATAATTCTGTCATTAAGAAGACGTGAGAATATATCATATGACCTTTCACCACGGCTTGTCTGTTCAACAACATAAGGTACTAAACTACTCATTATTCATCGCCCTTTCTACAAACGGTGCTGTTCCGCTGGACAGCGGAGCAGCATTTTCTTTATATTTTTTATTTAATCATTCATTGGATTCAGCGGCATCTTCAGAAACTGCTGTCTCTTTTATAAGGTCAACAACCTTCTGCGCCTTTAACTCAACTATATATTCACCGTAATCAATGAATCTCTTAATTGTTTCAACATCAACTCTGTTGGCTGCTGCAATCTCCTTGAGACCGTCATTGATTTCTTCTTCTGTAACTTCAACATTTTCAATTTCAGCAATCTTTTCAAGAGCAAGACGGAGCTTTACTTCATATACAGCTCTTTCTCTGTAAGATTCCCTGATACTTTCCATATTCATACCTGTATACTGGAAATATAACTTTATATCCAAGCCCTGCTGCTGTAACTGCTGTTCAAAAGCTCTTATAATAAGGTCTATTCTCTGTTCAAACATACAGTTAGGAATAGGTGAATCAACCTTTTCAGCAAGAGCATTCATAAGCTCTGCTTCAAAATCAGCGTCAGCCTGATTTTTAGCAGCCTCTTCGAGTTTTGCTCTTATATCGTTTCTGTATTCTTCAACGGTATCAAATTCTGTAGCGTCTTTAATAAGGTCGTCATTGATTTCAGGAAGTTCTTCATAGCTGATAGCCTTTAACTTTGTCTTGAATACAGCTTCCTTGCCTGCATATTCTTCCATCTGATAATCTGTCGGGAAAGTAACATTTACGTCGAAATCATCGCCGATGCTATGACCTACAATCTGGTCTTCAAATCCGGGGATAAACTGACCACTGCCGAGTACAAGCGGGTGGTCTTCGCCCTTACCGCCCTCAAATGCCTCTTCACCGAAAAAGCCTTCAAAGTCAATAGTAACTTCGTCACCAAGCTGTGCCGGTCTGTCGTCAACAGAAACAATGCGGGCGTTCTTTTTTCTAATCATCTGAATCTGCTTGTCTATGTCTTCTTCTGTGATTTCCTTTACAGACTTTGTAGCTTTCATACCCTTATAGCCTGAAATTTCAATTTCCGGCTTGGTAATGCAAACTGCTTTAAGCTCAACGCCTGTTTCCTTGTCAATGGAAGTGATTTCTACAGACGGTCTGTCAACCAATGAAAGTTCAAGACCTTTTACGGCAGAATCAATCTCAGGACCAATAAGAGAATTTATAGCGCCTTCATAGAATGCACCCTCACCGAACTGCTGTTCAGCAAGTTTACGGGAAACATGACCCTTTCTGAATCCTTTTATCTGGATATTCTTCTTCTGACGCTGATATTCTCTTTCAACAGCGTTTTCAAATTTTTCGGCATCAATGCTGATAACCAGTTCAGTAGTGTTTACATCTGTTTTTGTTGATGATTTTAAACTCATGATTTTTATAACCTCCGTTTATTTTATAGCATACACTTAACATATTATACCACAATATGAAAAATTTTTCTACATATTCCGGACAGTTCTGCGAAATACACAAATTACACAATTTTTTCCGGAATAAACTGTAAATAATCACCTGCAACAAGATGGAAATTTATTCCGTCATAAGTATTTTTTATGCATAATTCATGTGCTGTTTTTCCGTGAATATGTCCGTAATAACAATTTTTTATATTGTATCGGTACAATACGTCAAGTATATCATAATTAAAATTTGTCGCAAAAATGGGCGGATAATGCATGAATACAACGGGTTCAAGGTTTTCAGCAAGGGCTGATTTTATCGACGTTTCAAGTCTTTGCACTTCACGTTTAAGTACTTTTTCGTCCTGTGTTTCACCGTGAATACTAACCCATCCACGTGTACCGCATATCCCGTAATTTTCATAGCGGTAATGGTTATTGTGCAGAATCTTAATACTTCCGCACCCCTCCGCCGTAAGAAAATCTTCCATTTTCTTTTTAGTAGACCACCAGTAATCGTGGTTACCTTTTATAATAATCTTCTGCCCCGTGAGATTTTCAATAAAATGAAAATCCGCCGCCGACTCCTGAAGTGACATTCCCCATGAAATATCACCGGCAATCACAACAGTATCATCGGGCTTTACACGGTCAAGCCAGTTTTTTTTAATAAGTTCCTGATAATTTTTCCAGCCATTGAAAATAGCCATAGTTTTTTCAGGATTTCCTTGACATAAGTGTAAATCAGCTATTACCCATAAACTCATCAGATACCTAACTTTTCAAGGACATATTTTTTCTGTTCTTCCTTGCTGATTACGTCATTGAATCTTTCCGGTTTGTTTCTGAGGTCGGCAAGTGCAGACGGTACAGGCATATTTGAAAGTTCAGCAAGTTTGTCTATCATGTCGTATTCATCAATGTCAGATTTACCGTTCTGGACAGCTTCCAGTACAGCGGCACTAAATTTATACGGGCTTGCCGTTGAGGCAATAACGGTTTTTGTGGTATCGCCTGTTTCTGCCTTGTAATCGTTATAAACCTTTACCGCAACAGCTGTGTGTGTATCGCACGTATATGAATACTTTTCATATATTTCATGAATAGTCTGTTTAGTCTGGACGTCGTCACAACAACCTGCTACAAATTCTTCCCTTATTTTAGCTTTTATATCGTCAGTGACTTCATATCTGCCCTCTGTTGCAAGCTGTCCGAACCATTCTTTAATAAGTCCGTCGTTTCTGTCAGTGAGAAGATACAAAAGCCTTTCAAGATTGCTTGAAATCAGAATGTCCATTGACGGCGAAACAGTAGCATAAAACTGTCTGTTTCTGTCGTAAACGCCCGTATTTATGAAGTCTGTAAGGACGTTATTTATATTTGAGGCACATATAAGCTTATTTACCGGTATTCCCATATGTTTAGCATAGTATGCCGCAAGGATATTACCGAAATTTCCGGTAGGAACGACAATATTTATCTTTTCGCCGGATTCAATTTCGCCGTCCCTGACAAGTTCGGCATATGACGAAACATAATAAACTATCTGCGGAACAAGTCTGCCCCAGTTTATAGAATTGGCACTTGAGAACATCATACCTTTTTCATCAAGTAAATTTTTTACTTCATTGTCTGTGAAAATAGCCTTTACACCGTTCTGACAGTCATCGAAATTTCCCTTTAAGGCACATACACCGACGTTTTCACCCTCCTGAGTCTTCATCTGACGCTTCTGCATAGGACTTACACCGTCCTCCGGATAGAACACCATAATAGAAGTTCCCTCAACGTCCTTGAAACCCTCTAATGCAGCCTTTCCGGTATCTCCGGAAGTAGCAACAAGAATAACTATTTTCTTGTCAAGATTTATTTTCTTTGCAGAAGTTGTGAGGAAATACGGCAGAATCTGTAAAGCCATATCCTTAAATGCACACGTCGGACCATGCCATAATTCAAGCATATATGTACCGTCAAAAAGATGTGCTATTTCAGCAATGCTTTCAGTTTCAAAATTTTTTGTACTATAGGCATTGTCTGTGCAGTAATGAATTTCAGCTTCTGTAAAATCCGTGAGATACTTTGAAAAGATAAAAGCCGCCCTGTCGGCATAACCCATATCGCCGACCGCTTTTATTTCGTCGGGTGTGAGTACGGGAATACTTTCAGGAACGAATAAACCACCGTCCGCTGAAATTCCCTGTGTTATAGCCTCTGCACTGCTTACTTTCACGGTGCTGTTTCTTGTGCTGTTGTAAAACATATTATCACCTTTCAGAAAATGAAATTATAGCCTGTGGTATCATAGGCATTAAAAATATAATCAATGCTGTGAACCCTTCCGCCCTCAATAATGACTTCCGCAACGTCAAAACGTGGCTGAAGTACTTCGGGATTCTTACAGCAATAATCAGCAGCAGTTTTAATTATAAGACCCTGTTTGCGTCTGTTTACAGCCTCAAATCCGGAAACAAGGCTGTCCGGCTTTCTTGACTTAACCTCAACGAATGCTGTGTATTCGTCATTTTCAGCGATTATGTCAATTTCACCGCCTTTTATCCTGTAATTACGGGCAATGATTCTATAGCCCGTTTTTTCAAGATACGCACATACAGCGTCTTCACCGGCTCTGCCGGTTTCGTGATTTGTCATTTTTCCAGTTTAAAGCTCTTCCGATGGACTTCCGAAATGCCGAACTTCTGCAACATTTCATAATGAAGTTTTGTCGGATAGCCGTTATGCTGTTCAAAATGATATTCCGGATATTTTAAAGCTAAATCTTTCATATAGCAGTCACGTGAGACTTTCGCAAGTATCGAGGCAGCAGCTATTGAGGCAGATTTTGCATCGCCCTTGACAACTGAAAAACATTCACAATCAATATTGGGAGTTCTGTTGCCATCAATAAGTGCGAGGTCAGGTTTTATGCCGAGACCCTCAACAGCTCTTTTCATGGCAAGCATGGTCGCCTGAAGAATGTTTATTCTGTCTATTTCCTCAACCGTTGCGGTTGCTATACAATAGGCGTCAGCTTTTTCTATTATTTCGTCAAAAAGTTTTTCACGACGCATTTCAGATACTTTCTTGCTGTCGTTGAGATAGTCAATAAGAACACTGTCATTAAGTACCACGGCGGCGGCGTATACGTCACCGGCAAGTGGACCTCTTCCGGCTTCGTCGACGCCACATATAACCGGAAAATCTTTTCTTAAATCTGTATCATATTCAAAAAGTTCCTTATGAAGAATTATTCTTGACATAATAAAAACCTCGTTTACTTGTCGAATAATCCGGGTATGCTACTTGATATTTCAACAATAGAACCGTTATTCATAAGTTCTTCCCTGTTTTCTTCTATATGCTGATTGACCTGTTCAACACTCTCACCTGTAACAACTGCAACATCTTCGCTTGTAAAATAATCATGTTCGTTGAATCGTTCTGCCAGTGCAAGACGTAAGCCCACAACAGCGGCTTCTTCACTTTTATACAGCGGAAGACCCATATTATACAGATTTATGCAGTCCGTAATAGTAACGCCGTGTCTGGCATATTTTTCAGCCATATTTTCAAGTTTTTTTCTTGTTTCTTTCTTCATGCCATTAAACCTCCGGAACTTCCAGTGTGATGCGTCCGAGTTTTGCACTCCGGAACTCGTCTATAACAGTTATGGCGGCTCTTTCGGTGTTTACCTCTCCGCCAGAAATCATCATACCACGTTTTTTTCCGATTTTTTCAAGTATTTCAAGACCTGTTTCATTTTCAGAATACTCAATCTTATAGCGTTCTGTAAGCGATTCCGGATAATTTTCTTTCAGAAAAATCAGTAATTTCATTGCAAGAGTTTCAATATCAAGAATATCATCACTTACAGCACCGATAAACGCCAGCTTTACAGCTATGGACTGGTCTTCAAACTTAGGCCATAAAACCCCTGGCATATCAAGAAGTTCAGTATTATTGCCCAGCTTGACCCACTGTTTAACACGGGTTACACCTGGTCTGTCCTCGACTTTCGCACGTTTTGACCCTGCAAGTTTATTTATCAATGAAGACTTTCCCACGTTTGGAATACCTACAATCATAAGCCTTACGGGCGCACCTGACATACCATTTTTTTCACGCTTTTCCATAAGTTCTTTAAGAACTTTGCTTTTTACCGTCGGGACAAATGATTTAAGACCTTTGCCGGATTTACAGTCAACCGCAAGTGCGGTAATATTTTTATTATTAAAATAATTTATCCATTTCTGAGTTGCTTTTTCGTCGGAGAGGTCACATTTGTTAAGAATTATTATACGTGGCTTGCCTGCCGTGAGCCTGTCCATTTCGGGATTACGACTGCTTAACGGCGCACGAGCGTCAACTATCTCAACAACTGCATCAACAAGTTTCAGGTTTGACATTATAGCACGTCTTGTTTTAGCCATATGTCCCGGAAACCATTGTATCTGTTTCATGTCGATATTATCCATGTGCATACCTCCCTTTATTCAACAAAACCGAAACTTTCCCACGGTGAAAAACGGAGAAGAACTTTTCCGGTTATATTCTCAACGGCTACAAAACCTATCTCAGCGGAACGGCTGTCCTTGGAAATCTGTCTGTTATCACCCATAACGAAAACATATCCTTCAGGAACTTCAACGGGATATTTCCCCGTAAATGCCCCCTCGTCCATATGCGTGAGACCCGTTATATAATTTTCGTCAATCATGACGCCGTCAACAAAAACAGCACCACGGTCAAAATCTATGTCTATGGTCTGTCCACCGACGGCTATAACTCTTTTTACAAGCGATTTCCGGAGACCTTTTTTTATTTCGGGCTGACGGTCATCATCAAGTGTGACAGCATCGGCGGCATATATAATGACAATATCCCCCTGCTCAAGTGAGTGGCAACCGGCTGTTGTGATAAGTTTATCTCCGGACATCAGGGTATTTTTCATTGAATCACCCTTTACGGTTGCAACATGAAATACATACGTAAAAGCAAGAGTTGCCACAAAAAACGAGATTATCAGCATTTCAAGCAGCCAGAGAATTTCATTGAAAATCAGCCGGAATATTTTTTCAGAACGGTTATTCATTACTGTGCTTGTATGAATCGCCAAGGTATTTGAACTCACTTACAGGAGCGTAACGCACCATAGCTTTACCATAAATCTGGCTTTTCTTGATAAGTCCGATATCGGCATTACGACTGTCAGAAGAACCATTTCTATTATCGCCCATACAGAAATAATATCCCTCCGGAATTGTTATCGGGTAATTAAATACTCCGCCGCTGTTCGTGAGTTCCTTTATGTATGGTTCGTCAAGTACCTTGCCATCAACGATAACTTCTTTTGTATCTGAATTTACCTCAACGGTCTGACCACCGGTAGCGATTACACGCTTTATTATACATTCCTTAAGACCTGAGCCGTCAATATTTCTTTCAATTATTTTGTTGTCGCCGTCAAGAAGATATGACATATCATTATTTATAACGACTATATCGCCGTATGAAAGACTACCATATATAGTAGTCATAAAGATTCTGTCACCGTCCTGAAGAGTATTTGTCATTGAAGTACCGACTACATTTACAGGGTGCAGAATATATGTGAAAATCATTATAATAACGAAAACCGTTATAAAAGTACTTTCGGCAATTTCAATGAAATCAGCAAGGAAATTTTTATCAGAATTTTTTTCCTGATTACTGCTTTCGGATTCTGTATTTTCCACAATATTTTCTTCCATAGTGACACCTCTAACATAATATTAGCAAAAAAGGGACTTGCAGTCCCTTACGGATTCAGACGGGACAGGCAGAATGAACTGCCTGAACCCAGTCATCAGCCTCTTAGCGAATCTGTTCCTTAACCTTAGCAGCTTTGCCGACTCTGTCTCTGAGGTAGTAGAGCTTAGCACGGCGAACCTTACCGTATCTTACAACCTCAACCTTGTCAACAGCGGGTGAATGAACAGGGAAAACCCTTTCAATACCGCAACCGTGTGAAACACGTCTTACGGTGAAAGTTTCACTGATACCGCCGTGCTTCTTAGCGATAACAGTTCCTTCGAAAACCTGAATACGACTTTTTTCGCCTTCCTTAATCTGTACGTGAACCTTAACGGTATCACCTACATTGAACTCAGGCACGTTTTCTTTCATGCTTGACTGACTGATTAACTTGAGTGCATCCATTTTTTATTCCTCCTAAAATTTCCGGACATTCTTGTATATAAACAGCGGACTGCCCGATTTAATGTCTTTCGGCATTAACCCTCATCGGCGCAATTTGAGACGAAAAACGCCAACGGATTTCAAATGCCTTTATATCATATCATACTTTTCAGAAAAATGCAAGTGTTTTTTACAAAAAAATTTGAATATTTTTTCAGAAAATTTCTTTATATCCGATTTTAACAATTTACCGATATGATAAAATAATATTCTTGTCATTTATGATAAATAATTAAAATAATTATTTTTTATCATGCTTGATTCTTTCACGCTCTGTTTTTTCTCGTTCTTTAATTTCAGTTTGTTGGGTTTTATTATAATTAGGGTCTCTCAGTGTTTTTTCATGTTCTCTCTTCGTCTCCTCAGTTTCCTTAACTGTTGTTACAGTAAAAAGTCCTATAAATAACACACCTAAAATTTGAGTAGCCGTCTGTGCAGCAAGTTCACATCGCACTTTAAATAGCCCTAGTTCTGCCTTTCGCTCTTTTTCTTCAAATAGTAGAAACAATTCTACTCTTTTTGAAAGAGGAACATCTTCATTAAGCATAATAAACTCAGCTATCCTATCGTAACGATGATTTTTTAACTGCATTGACAGCTGTACAGTTTCATTTAAAATCTGAAAAAATTTCACAGATATATCACCAAACTCTTGACATACTGCTATAGTCGCTTTAGTTATCAATTCCTGTTTTTGATAACCATATTTAATAATGTTTGCTCCAATAACATTAATTAATTTTTCTACACCTTCTTTCGGCATATTTGCAGGAACAAGATATTTAACGACTTTCGGAACAAGTTTTTTAGCCACTTTTTTATCTGTTATTTTCATACAATAACACTCCTTTCTGTTTTAAGTTCATGAAAAAGTTTCATTGTTTCCGCATAAAATTCCGGTACGTCTTATATCACAGACTTCAAAGGGTATTTCCGTAAAATTCTTCAGTGCCGTGAAAAATAAAGCCGGATTATAATTTATCTGCGTACCTGCCGGAAGTCTCATAGACATATTATACACACCTGCTCCGGTGACACCCGAAACAACTTCAATAAACGGCTTTATATTAACGGACTGCATACCCTTTTTAGTTTTCTTTTCAACTGAAATTTCTTCACTGTTCAGAAGTCTTTCGATATCGGCAACAAGTCCGGTTATATTTTCAGATTTCAGTGAAAAGCTGTATTCTGCTTTCGTGATAGCCGTAATTTTGAATTTTAGTTCTGAAACAGAAATAATCTTCATACCATAGGGCATAACAGCATTGAGACGGTCACGGACTTCATCAAATGGGATTTCTTCATTAAGATTAAAATCAAGTATTTCACATGAACTTTCATAGCCCAGCGATAACGCAAGCGCAAACGAAAAATATGGGTGCGAATGAAAACCCTCCGTATACCAGATAGGAAGTCCGGAACGTCTGAAAGTCCGGAGCATACAGCGGTTTAAATCAAGGTGAGATATATATTTTGCACGGTCTTTCTTTTCAAAAACTGCACGTAACTTAATCAAAACATTTACCCCCTATTTCCTTATTAACGCCACAGCCGGAACATTTCAGACGGCAATGCGGTGTAGTTGTAAATTCGTGAGCTTTTCTGTTTTCACGGATAAAAAATTCTTTTGATACGTAATAATCAAGATGTCCCCACGCTAAAATTTCATCATACGGGATTTTTCTGTTCGCATAGAATGACATATCAACATTACATTCGTCGAAAGCCTCAACCCACTTTTCAAACCGGAAATACTCACCCCAGCTGTCGAATTTACAACCTTTTTTCCACGCACTATATATGACATCACATAAGCGGCGGTCACCTTTTGCAAGGACAGCCTCTAAAATACTTACGTTTGCATCATGATAGCTTACTTTAACACGCTTTCTGTTAACGGAGTCAAGCAAGAGTTTCTGTTTATGTTCAATCATTTCACGGGTATCCTGTGCCTCAAACTGAAACGGTGTGAACGGTTTCGGAACGAAAGTAGCACAGCTTATTGAAATCTGTACGCCACGCCCCTTAGGCTTATTCGGTAGACTATAGAATAAATCAATAATACGCTGTGAAAGTTCCGCAATGCCTGTAATATCCTCGTCCGTTTCGGTAGGAAGTCCCATCATAAAATATAACTTAACCGACGAATAACCGCCCTCAAAAGCTATCCGGCAAGTATTCATGATTTCTTCTTCACTTACGTTCTTGTTGATAGCATCACGGAGACGTTGTGTAGCTGCTTCCGGTGCAAAAGTAAGCCCTGATTTACGGACTTTTTTTATTTTTTCTAAAAGTTCTTCTGAAAAGTTATCCACACGGAGCGACGGCAACGAAAGAGTTATTTTTTCGTCGGCGGTGTACTCTATAAGTTCCGACAGTATCGGTGATATTTCGGAGTGGTCGCTTGTACTCAATGATGCAAGTGATACCTCATCATAACCGGTATTTTCGCATAAACATTTAGT
Source organism: Alistipes senegalensis (assembly GCA_023665275.1). GTDB lineage: Bacteria > Bacillota > Clostridia > Oscillospirales > Ruminococcaceae > Ruminococcus. The sequence goes on from JAMPEF010000001.1 coordinate 318,684, forward strand.
CTGTTTCACTATAGTACCGGATTTTTTTTCACGGAAAGGTCTGTAGATAAAGCCTGCCTGACAGAAACGGCACCCCCTCAGACAGCCCCTTAAAACCTCCACGGAAACACGGTCGTGAACTATTTCCGTAAACGGTACAACAAAATTATCCGGATAATATACCTTGTCAAAATCCTTGATTATACGCTTTCTGACTATTTCCGGTGCGCCGTCCGTCACCGAAACTTTTTCTATAGTGCCATCTGGCTTATAGCTGAATTTATAAAATTCCGGAACATATATCCCCTCAATCTTGCACGCCTCACGCAAAAAATCTTTTCTTGACGCACCTTGTTTTTTCATTTTATGGTATAAATCCATAAGTTCAAGGTTTATTTCTTCGCCCTCACCTAAAATGAATAAGTCAAAAAAATCTGCAAGCGGTTCAGGATTACAGACACAAGGTCCACCGGCAACTACTATCTGTGTGAGTTCTTCTGTACGGTCACGGGCAAATATGGGTATTCCGGCAAGGTCAAGCATATTAAGAACGTTTGTATATGATAATTCATACTGCATTGTAAAGCCTATGAAATCAAAATCTTTTATCGGGTCAAGACTTTCAAGGGCATACAGCGGAATATCATTCTCACGCATGATTGTTTCAAAATCTTCCGACGGTGCGAAACATCTTTCGCACCAGTAATTTTCACGTTCATTTGTGAGTGAATAAAGTATCTTCATGCCAAGATGTGACATTCCTATATCATATGTATCCGGAAAACAGAACGCAAACCGAACATCTATTTTTGATTTATCCTTTATTATACTGCCGACTTCTCCGCCTATATATCGTGACGGTTTCTGTACGTCAAGTAAATATTTTTCAATTTTTCCCCTTAACATTTAAACCTCCTGCAATTTCAATATTTTCTGTCGGATATGGTTTTTCAACCGGTAGCATATCCACATCAAGTGTGCCGTTATCCCTAAAAGATTTAAGATATTTAACATTTTCCGTAATATCAGTTATTTTAACGATATATTCGGATATGTATTTTTCAACCATTCCGCCACGCAAGCCGAGCTGTATAGTTCGGTCGGGCTGTGGATTTCCGTAAATATCACGGTCGGGGTCAAACTGACAGCGGACTTCAGATATAGCTATTTGTCTTTTCCATTCTTCACGGGAAATGCCCATACTTTCATTATATGACGACATGACGGCATTTTTTAGAATTTCCTCAAATCCTGTGCGTTTAATGTCAATAGCAAGTATATGCTCCTGATTTTCCTTTTCAGCCCAGCCGGAACGATACATAATCCATAAAAATGATGGTTTTATCCAAGTCATGCGGTCTTTTTTAAAGCATTTCCCGAAAGTCCCTAAACGGACTACCTCTTCTGCTATACGTTCATTGAAAGCCTGATATACTCTTATAGTTTCGTTATTATAGATTGCATTTATTGTATTCATAATATATTATTCCTGCCAAATTTTTTGGGTAAAAATTCTTTCAGCCTATGGACGCCGTCGGAAAGAACTATCATAAAATCATCGTCGCAAAATTCTGATAAAACTTGCAGACATGCTCCGCACGGTACGCATGGTTCTGAAAAATCATTACCGGAACTTCCGGCAATGGCTATAGCCTTAAAATTCGTAAATCCTGACGATACAGCCTTAAAAACTGCTGTACGTTCCGCACATATAGTCATTGAGTAGGAGGCATTTTCTATATTGCACCCCGTGAAAATTTGTCCGTCCTGTGTGAGAAGTACCGCACCCACCCTGAAATTACTATATGGTGAGTAGGATTTTCCGGAGGCTTTAACAGCCATCTGAAAAAATTCATTATCCGTCATGATTTAATACCACCTTTTCCGGCTTTATGCTTTTTTCCGTCGGGTGTCATGATATATGTATTATTGAGTTCTGACCTCAAATTTCCTACTACAGATTGTCTGTATTCGTTTCTTAAAACTGTCTGTTCTGCTTTTTCTTCTTCCGTGAGACCTACACTTTTTGATTTTCGTGCAAGTTCGTTTATGCGGTCAATTTTCTGCTGATTCATTAAAAAACCTCCTGTAGATATATTTTTTTAATTATAACATATATCCGGAAAAATTGCAATAGCTATTGAAATTTTCAGCGAAACAAGGTATAATAAACAGGTAAAGGAGTGATTTATCTTGAAAACTGCACTTGTCACCGGTGGTACTGGTGGTATCGGTCAGGCTATATGCCGGAAACTTTCGGTGGACGGATATTATGTTATAGTCAATTATTTAAATTCAAAGGAAAAAGCCGAAACTTTAGCGGAAAAAATTTCCGGAAAAGCCATTAAATTTGATGTTTCAGATATAAATGAAGTCGAAAGCATTTCCTGTGAAACCGGAAAAATTGATTTACTTGTAAATAATGCTGGAATATCCGAAATTGATTTATTCACGGGAATTTCTCTTGAAAAATCATCACGGATTATGGATATAAATTTAGGTGGTACGCTGAACTGTTCAAGGATATTTCTTCCGGCTATGATACGTGAAAAATCCGGCTGTATAATAAATATATCGTCCATGTGGGGACAGGTCGGGGCATCATGTGAAGTGGACTACTCAGCTACAAAAGCCGGTATAATAGGCTTTACAAAAGCTCTCGCCAAAGAGGTCGCCCCCTCCGGAATACGTGTGAATTGTGTTTCCCCTGGGTTTATCATGACGGAAATGAACAGCAGATTTTCCGGTGAGGAGCTTTCAGCCATAAAAGAAGATATACCATTAGGATTTTTCGGAACTCCGGAACACGTCGCCGATGCTGTGAGTTTTCTTGCCTCCGGAAGCGCCGAATACATAACCGGTCAGATTTTAGCCGTAAACGGCGGTATGGTAATTTAATTCAAGGAGTGATTTTTTTATGATTGACGAAAGACTTAAAAAACAAATCGAATTTATGATTGAACTTGACAAAATGAAACATCTTTACAGACAGACTTATGTACTTCACGAAAACCGCAAGGAAAATGATGCCGAACATAGCTGGCATATAGCTTTAATGGCTTTTCTGCTTACGGAATACGCAAAGCCGGAAACTGATATTTTCAGGGTAATGAAAATGTTGCTTATTCATGATGTTGTCGAAATCGATGCCGGTGATACTTACTGTTATGACTACGAAGGCTATAAAACAAAAGCCGACCGTGAGGAAAAAGCTGCACAACGAATTTTCGGACTGCTTCCCGACGAACAGAAAAACGAATTTTATTCATTATGGCGTGAGTTTGAGGACGGAAAAACCAATGAAGCAAAATTCGCCGGATTACTTGACAGGCTACAGCCTATTATACTTAACTATTCAAAAAACGGCATTTCATGGAAAGAACACATCGTAAAAGCAATACAGGTAAAAGAACGTATAGAACGTTTTTCTGAAATTTCTGAAGAACTTTCAGAACTGATAGACGCTATTATAAATGACGCCACCGCAAAAGGCTATCTTGGTACATAGGCATATTCTACAAAAAGGATTGTGTTTTTTCGTGCAAAATTACAAAACCGCTGAATTGAGTGATAAAAAGATGATATTTTTTTAATAACTCTTGAAATTTTTTATCAATTATGATATATTTGTTTTAATAAATATAGGGAGGATATTAAATGAATACAGATTCAAATGCTGAAAAAAAGACTTTCACAGAACGCTACAAGACATTCAAAGAAAAACGTAATCAGCAGACAGATTTACACCCCAAAATAAATCTGGCAATAATGCTGATTTTTCCGTTTTTCATATGCAGTATGGCGGAAATAAATCAGTTTAAAGGATTTATTCCCTATCTGGAATTTATCGTCACAAGACCGTCGGTTATATTATTTGACGTTCTGTTGACATCTGTTGTATTTATATTTTTACTTGCCCTTTTCCGTTCCGGCTGGATTTCCATTGCTGTACAGAGTGTTGTATTCATGGCACTGAGTATCACGGAACTCTTCAAGTATGGCACTAACGGAAATCATCTTATTCTTTCAGATATGAAACTTTTCCGGAGCGTAAAAAGTCTCAAGTCGTTTGCATACATAAAGATAACACCACGACTTGTCATATACTGCATTATAGTAATTGCATTTATCGGACTTGCTTATTATTTCAATCCTAAATTCCGGATAAAACCCATAAGACGTGTTATTACAGCGTGTGCGTGTGTAGTTCCGTGTGCATCGCTTATTTTAATTCCGACATTCTATACACCAATTTACAAAATTTTCGGCGTAGATACAACAAAAGCAACGAATACCTTTAAACTTAACGAAAAATTTCAGAGCAACAGTTTCCTTGCGTTTATCATACAAACTGCATCTGAAAGTTATGCAAACAGGCTTACAGAACCTGAAAATTATGATGATATTCATGTAAATGAAATCATTGAGGAAGAACCTACAGAAAATAATAATTTCAATGGTGGAAAAAAGCCTAATGTTATAGTCGTGATGAGTGAATCATATGCGGATTTCAGAGTATTTGACGAACTCAACATAGATAACAAGTATTATGAAGGTTTTGACAAGGCACGTGAAGCCGGTCACGCCGGAACTACCATTACACCGACTTATGCAAGCTGGACTGTACGTTCAGAATTTGAACTACTTTTCGGTCTGCCCGTGCGTGGCATAAATACACCTAATATGCCTCAACGTGAACTTGCCTCCCGTGAACAACCGGCACTTGCACAGTACTATAAAAACTGGGGCTACTCAACGGCTTACGTTCACCCGTTCCAGAGTTCTTTTTACAGCCGTTCAAGAATTTACGGAAGATTTGGTTTTGATACAATGATTTTCCATAATGACCAGTCTGGTGAATCTGATTTCACTGTACCTGTAGAGCATTTCGGTACTTATGTTGACGACAAAACAGTATACAATCAGCTTATTGACCTTGTAAAAACTACCGATGACCCGATTTATATTCATACAACTACTATGCAGAATCATCAACCATACGACCAGGGCGACGGAGACGAAATAACAAACTATCTGACATGGATTCAGCATACAAATGAAAATCTTACAGTGTTCCTTGACGAACTGGAAAAAATCGACGAGCCTACACTTGTATTATTTGTCGGTGACCATTTCCCGTCACTCCGTGGTGAGACAAGCGTATATAATCAGCTTGGCTTGAATGGTTCAAATTGCAGTGCATTGTATCAACAGCACTACTTTATATGGAGCAATTATGACGCCGATTATTCAACAGTACCAGAAAATGAAGTATCATTTTTCTATATGCCGTATGTTCTTATGAATATAATTGACGCTCCCCGTGATGCATTTATTGACACAATGAATGATTATATGAAGACTACACCCGTTTATTCTGAGGAGTACGCAAGCGAAATACCACGTGATGAAGAACTTGATATGTTGACTTATGACCGTGTTGTAGGTGATGTATATTCACCTTGTCCAATACCGGAAGAACTGCTTATCCCTACAGAAGAGGAGGATTAATTTATGAAAAATATACAGACAGAAATTTCCGGAACTGCTGAAATTACCATATCAGAAAATGAACTGGCTGTAAACGTCGGCAGTGGAAGTCTTAATGTATTTGCCACACCTTGTATGGCGGCACTTATGGAAAAATCCGCCTGTGATTGTCTTTCCGATTACATGGAAGACGACGAAACAACAGTAGGTACGGAACTGAACATAAAACACGTTTCCGCCACACCTGTGGGAATGAAAGTAACCGCTGAAGCTGTACTTACAGAAATAAACGGACGTGAATTTATTTTCAGCGTTAAGGCTTACGACGAAACGGGTCTTATCGGTGAGGGAACACATAAACGCTTTCTTGTTAAGAGCGAAAAATTCATACAGAAAACTTATTCAAAAATTAAATAATTTTATATTATTTTTTAAAGAACAGGCATTAAAAACCTGTTCTTTTTTGATATTTCACAATAAACGCCTTTTTTTTCTGTAAGCTGTCATAATTTTATCACATAAGTGTTTATAATAATAATTACAGAAAAAAATCAAATCCGGAAAGGAAGTCTCTTATCATGTCAGATAATTACCCGTTCAATGATGAAAATAAATCACAGGAATCCTCTAACTCGTCATCTTTTGTGTATGAGAATAATTCCAGTCCGAAAAAACCTAAAAATCATACCGGACTTAAAGCAGTGGCTTTTGTACTCTGTATGGCTATAGTCGGTGGTGGTTCTATACAGATTTACAAGTATATGAATGATGATAAAATACAAGTTTCGGATTTTGAAGAAAAATCAACCGAAATTTCCAGAGCCTCAATACAGCAAAGTCTTCCTGATTCGTCAATTTCTGAAAATCCGGAAGATGTCCGTGATATACCAAGCCTTATAGAAATTGCCTCACGTACGGACGCAAAATATCTCCCCGATATAGTAGATACTATTATGCCGTCTGTCGTGGGTATCGCCTCAACTTTTGAGTATACACCCGAAATGACATATAATCCGTGGGGAATGTGGGGTGGATATTCCGAACCTGAAACACGTGAAATTCCAGCTACCGGCACGGGAATTGTAATGTCAGAAGACGGCTATATTATCACAAATGCCCACGTTATCTATGATGACAGTGAATATAAATGCGGTGAAGCTATAGATGTTTCCGTTGTTTTCAGCGATGAAACAGAACATGATGCTAAAATTATCGCATATGATACCGAAACTGATATAGCCGTACTCAAGGTAGATGAAACCGGTCTTACTCCGGCAGAGTTCGGTAGCAGTGACGATTTGAGAGTAGGCGAACTTGTTATAGCCGTCGGAAATCCACTCGGCTTTGAACTTTTCGGCTCTGTAACAAGCGGTATAGTCTCCGCAAAAAACAGACAGATTGATATAAATGAAAAAAGCATGACGCTTATTCAGACCGACGCCGCTATAAATTCCGGTAACTCCGGTGGACCTCTCCTTAATAGCGCCGGTCAGGTTATCGGCATAAACTCTGCTAAAATATCATCAAGCTATGGCTCAGCAAGCGTTGAGGGTCTTTGCTTTGCAATACCGATAAATGAAGCAAAAATTATTATTGATGACCTTATCAATTACAAGTACGTCAAGGGCAGACCACAAATTGGTATTTCTACAGTTGATGTAACGGAATCTGTTTCACGCTACTATGATATACCACTTGGTGTATACGTCCAGAACGTTCAGGAGGGCGGTGCGGCTGACCTCGCCGGCATACAGAAAGGCGACGTTATAATTGAAATCGACGGTGAAGCCGTTACTACAGCCGACGAACTCAACAAGATAAAAAATAATCATAAAGCCGGTGAGACTATCTCACTTACTGTCACAAGAGCAGGTGAGGATATTAAAATTGAGTTAATCCTACAGGAAGCCAATTCCGATAAGGGTATACCATTCGGCGATGAAACCAGCACCGACGACAATTAATCAGATTATTTCTAATTATTCTATACTTCTCCTTATAAAAAAACCGTTCCTGTTTTCAGGAGCGGTTTTTTGTGTTATGTATGTTAATTTATTCTGATTTCTATTTCCTTTTCCATTTCAATTGAATATAAATACGCCGCCTTGACGTGTTTTCCGGTAGTAAGTTCCACAGCAGATTTATAAAGCTGTATCTGTATTGCATAACGTTCAGCAAGTCTTTTTGCAGATACTCCCCTGTCGGATTTATAGTCAACAATAACAAGCCCGTCCGCCTCTTCAAACATAAGGTCTATGATACCTTTTATCATACCGTCGGAGTTCCGGAATTTTTCCATCATACCGTCCTCAAGTGCAAGCTGTGAGACCGCCACCATAAATTTTTTTTCACGCCATACTTCAAATGAAGAGCTTATCCGTTCATACAAATGGCTTGCAAAAAATGCTTTTATCTTATATGGATTTATGCACTCGGCCTGTACCGGACTTATATAACCCATATTTGCCAGACGTTTTATTTCATTTTCGGGATTATTCATTGCATTTTCAAAATTGCAGTACTGGAAAAACGTATGTATAGCCGTACCACGTTCCGCACCGGTAAGTCCGCCTGTTTCTGACATAAACGCCGGACGTTTCAGCTTGAAATCAAATATTTCATCTTCCTTGTATTTTCTTGTAATCTGTGTTACGCTGAGTTTTGCCGGAATTTCTGAAAGTCTGTTGTTATAGCTGTTATATATGATATTATATATATTGTTACATATATTATCATCGGGCGCAACTTCAATGTATTCTTTGACTTCTTCTGTTTTCTGTTCTGCCGGATTGTCACAAAATTCATACTCAAAAACTTTATTATAAAATTTTGGTTCTGGAACATCAAGGAAAAACTTTTCAGCGATTCCCTTAAAATCAGCGTGATTCATAAGGCAAAACCATATCCAGTCACTGAACCTGTCTGCATTGACTGCCAGATTTTTTATATCATCTCCGCCACATGAAACGTATTTATTTATAAAATTTTCGACGTTTCCTAAAATATCTTTATTGTATTTAAGATTTATAAATAACTGCTGTTTTGCCCGTGTAAATCCGACATACATAAGCCTTGCCGACTCACTGCGTGTATCGGTTTTTTCGTCGTCCATAAGCATAGCACGCTGAAATGTATCAAATTTCTTTACATTTATGCGGTCATAAAAATGATAACCTATTCTGCCGTCCGGAGAACACATAATTTTACTTGTGTCATACTTGAATTTTATATTATTTTCAGCGATAAATACAAACGTAAATTCAAGACCTTTAGAGCCGTGAAGCGTCATTATTGAAACATAATCGCCGGAAGATACAGCAGTTTTTTCCTGTTTATATCCCCCGTTTTTTATTACCCTGTCGATATGCCGTAAAAAGCCGTTCAGTCCGCCTGCTCCCTCGTATGATACGGATTTTTCATAGTTTTTTGCGTGCTGTATAAGAAGCCGGAGATTAGCACGTTTTTTATCGCCATCGCTGTATAACTGCATGACGGAAATAAAATCAGTGGTATCATAAATTCTGCTTATCAGCTCCCCGACCGTCATTGTCACGGAGTCAAGCCGGAATTTATCAAGCGATTCAGTAAAAACTTTACATCTTTCTACAAGTGATGTATCACAGTTTTCATATTCACCGTTGACAATGCCGAGAATTATTACAAACAATGGCTTTTCCCTGTCAAGAGATTTTATAAAAGCCATTTCCGGATTGCTGAACATATACATAGGAGACGTAAGCACCGCCATAACAGATATATCCGTAAGCGGATTGTTTATAACTCTTAAAAGGTCAAGCAGTACGGCAATTTCCCTTGATTCCAGATAGCCTTTATCTTCGTGAGTTCTTGCCGGTATACCCAGTTTTTCAAGTTCATTTGCGTATATGTTTATAAGGTCATTGTTGCGTACAAGTATACAGAAATCTGAAGGCTTGCAACGGCGCTTTATTCCCTGTTCAGATACTTCATAACTGTTTTTAAGCATAGTTTCTATCTTATGTGCCGTAAAAATTGCCTCCGGATTTGATTTATTTCTTTTTCTTCGCTTTTCTACAGAAGATTCTTTTTCGTTGTTTGATTCTTCGTTTGTTTCGTCGTCTTCGATTTCGTCAGTATTAATAAAAGAAATATGTGTCAGTCTGCTGTTATCATGTTCACCAAAATTTATTTTAGGGTCAAAATTAAGTTTTTCGTCATCAGTGTATTCTATATCCCCGCATTTTTCGGACATTATATTACTGAATACATAATTTACAAAATCTATAACTTCCGGTGAGCTCCGGAAATTTTGATTGAGGAAAATTTTCTTGTTAGGAGCTGTACTATCTTTCTTATATGGTTCGGAATTTTTCAGCGTGGAAACAAAATTCTTAGGGTTTGCAAGTCTGAAACGATATATGGATTGTTTAACGTCACCGACAAGAAAGGCATTATTGCCATAAAGAGCGTTTCCGTTATCATCATGACGGTAATTTTTTGAAATAAGTTTAAAAATTATGTCCTGTTTGTTGTTTGAATCCTGATATTCATCAATCATGATTATATCATAAAATTCAGCGATTTTTTTAGCAATATCCGATTGTACTATATTACCGTTACTGTCTGTTTCCGCAAGGATTTCAAGGGCAATACGTTCACCGTCATCAAAAGTTATTGCATTTTTTGCGCATTTTCTTTCCCATATAATAGCGTGATATTTTTTTATCATTTCAGCGAGAATTTCCGTAATTTCTGCCGAAAGTTTATAATTCCTATCAACTGAATTACACATATCAATTACTTTGCTTACAATATCTTTATATTTATCTCTTTTTTTCTTTAAAATATCTTTTAATTCCTTGTCAATCTTATTTGTACCTGAAAGTCTTCCGTATTTTTTAACCCTTTTTATTTCCTCACTGTCCGGAAGACGTCCGGAAGAAAAAATATCACGGAAAATTTTTATATTCATATAATCTGATTCTATAATATATGTATTTTTCTGATAGCCGTCAGATATAACATCTCCATCAAACATAGTATATATCATATCAAGACATTCTTTTTTAAAATTCCATGCACCTGAGAGTTTTTCAATACATTTTTTTATGAAATATTCATAGTAAACTGATTCCTTGAAAGGTTTTTTATACTCTGCAACGGCTGTATCAAGCCATTTTTCACGAAATGCCACCGAAGCAAGAAATTTATCCAGTAAACTTATAACGTCTGTAAGCGGACGCATATTTTTTATACAGAAATTATCATATATCCGTGAAAGTTTTTCCGGTTCATTTTCGCTGTAATATTCTATAAGGTCTTCCATTGCCTGAGATTTTATAACATTGTCTTCCGTTTCGTCAATTATACTGAAACCCGACGTTATACCCTGTTCAGTTATATTATCCCTGATAAGTTCAAAACAGAATGAATTTATTGTAGATATCTTAGCATTTTGTAATAATATCTGTTGTTTCACAAGGTGCGGATTATCGGGGTTTTTATTGATAAGGTCATGAAGTTTATTGTCAAGACGTTTTTTTAGTTCAGCGGCGGCATCGTTTCCGAATGTAACAACAACCATTCTGTCAGCATTTACATTTGACGCAGGGTCTTTAATAAGTTCAATTATCCTTTCAGTAAGAACTGCTGTTTTTCCGCTTCCTGCCGCTGCCGAAACGATAACAGAAGAATTTCTTGCATTTATAGCATTTTCCTGATTAATTGTCCAGCCCATTATTATTCCTCCGTTTCTTCCAGCTGTTTAGATAATATTTCTTTATCTTTTTTGATTTTGTCAATAAGGTCCGTGTTTGGTTCGTTGAATCTTATCAATGCTGAATTATCGCATATATTTGTATACGGACAATAGTCACATGGTGCGTAATCGCCTATACATTGTGGTAAAGCGTCAACATCACCATCAAGAAGCGACTCAGCCATTTTCCTTAACATATCATACAGATAATTTTTAATCCATTCCATACCAGACGACGTTGTAAGTATATCTGAAGTTTTATTTTCATCAAGTTTTTTCTTGTCGTTGGTCAACCTGACCGGAATAAATTCACCGGTTATGTCGCATTCCATAGCGTCTAAAACTTTCCGCTGACCAAGCAAAAGACCTGTTGACTTAAAAGCGGATTTACCTTCCTTGTCTTTTTTCGGATATACATAAGAATAAAGTACACCTGCCGGTATGCAGTCATTGAACATACTATTTTTTTCGGTAATCGTGAAAAGATACAGAAGCATCTGTATATTTATGCCACCGACAAGATTTTCAGGAGTAATCTTTTTTTCACTGCTTTTGTAGTCGATTACACGGACGTATTTTTTACCGTCGATTATACAGGTATCAACACGGTCAACAGTACCACCGAAATCAATTTTATGCCCGTCATCTGATTCAAGTATAAGTGAATATGGTTCAGAAATTTTAGCTTCAAATTCCACCGGCGTAAAGCTGGTTGTCCGTAATTCCTGCTGTAAGTGTTCAAGTATGTCCAATAAATTTTTAATTATTTTTCCAAGCTGAAAGTAAAAACTTTTATTTTTTCCGAAATCTCCGCCAAGTTCCTTATTAAGATAATTTTCAACATATTTTTCAATACGGCTTTTCAGTTCTTCTTGTGACATTGAAATGAAAGTCTCTTTATCAATATCCCTGAGCATACAGGCAAGACATTTATGAATTATTTCACCGGAAATTCTGCCATCAATTTCAACTTTTTCACATCTGTAAAGTTTCATGAAATGCTTACAGAAATACATAAAATGACAGTTATTATAATCTTCAACGCCTGTTGCAGAAACTCTCAACGGCTTGAAAGATTTCAGATTCTGCATAACATCGCTGTCTATCTGATAACTTTGTTTCATTGCGGAGCGTCTTGTAACATATTCAATGCGTTTTTTGTATTCCGGTTCTTGCATAAGAACGTTTTTTATTGAAGATGTATATTTATTGTTTTCGTTCACATTCTGCATATAATGATAGAATGCTGAATGATATGTCACAGCATAATAATCAAGAGTGATATTATCTTTTGTAAGTAATATATTTTCGGAATTGAACATTTTTATTATGCTGTCGATTATCTGAGCAGGATATTTGCTTTTTCCGGATAAATCAGATAATGTATACGTCAGGTAGACTTTTTCCGAAGCTGACGACAAAGTTTTATATACAATAAGTCTTTCAGCGGCGACCAGTTCGGAAAGTGACCGTGATATTTCTATACCGTGTTCGGAAAGACGGCGTTTATCGTTTTCGGAAAATAACCCATGTACATTTACCTGATTAGGAAAATCACCATCATTTGCGCCTATGACAAACACTATCTTAGGTGCGGAAAGCCTTGCAGTACGTGCAGAAGCTGCCGTTACTGAATCAAGAGTCTGTGGAGGTACAGAATATTCAAGCTTTCCTATCATTGATTTTATTATGCGTGAAATTTCCGTGAAAGTTATTATTTTTTCACCCAGTACATCTGATATGCTGTCGAAAATATCTATAAGGCATGACCAAAGACGCTTTAATTCAGCGGCTTCATAGTCACGGTCAAGGCGGATAAGTTCGCCCATCATTTTACCGGTACTTTTTTCTGCTCCGCATTCTTCAAGGTATTCATATAACATACGGCATATTGATGTGGCGGAATTTTTACCTGATACTCTCTTTTTAAGGTTCATAAGCGGATTGATTACAGCCGTTCTTATACCATCAAGAAGTACAAGATTTTCATCATCGGCAGTAAAAGGTTTATTCCATGCCTCACCGTCGATATTCCATTTATAGCAGTAATTTTCAAAAAGCGATATATCAGTAACCGGAATATCAAGTATTCCGCATTTCATTATACGGAAAATATGTTCTGATTTTATTTTCCTTGCCGTAAGTATTTCCAGCACGGATATGAAGAATACCATTAATGAAGAATGAATAACAGGTTTTGCCATACTAAGAAAATATGGTATTTTACATCTTTCAAAAGTTTCACGGAGAATGTCGGCGTAATTTTCAATATTATTGGATAATATGGCAATATCCCTGTAATGCAGTTCCGGAACTTCACATATAAGATGCTTTATCGTTGCACAGACATACTCAACCTCACTGTACATATCTTTTGCCTCAAATATTCTTATATTGTCCGGTTGTGGTGCTTCTGCCGGATTATAAGGTAGATTCCGCATAATATGTGTACTTAAATACCGGAGTTCTTCATTTTTGAAACGCTTGCTTTCACCGCACCTTATAATTTCCGGAGACTTAATATTCAATTCACTGCATATCTGCTTTATACGTCGATATGTATTATTTACGGTATCAAAAAGCGTGAAACTTCCTGCATTTACGTCATCAGTCCGGAGAGTTATATATACATTTTCTGCCGATTCAATCATAATTTTTATCATTTCCAGCTGGTCACCGTTGAAACTTTCAAACTCATCAATATATATATTCATACCCTTGAAAAATTCTTCACGGTTAGCAGTTTCAGCGGCTTGTATGGTATTTTCCAGATTATCCTTGAAACCGTATTCAGCCATAAGCCTGTTGTATTCAAGATATATGCTTGCGATATCATTTGTCTTGTCCATAAGACGCCTGTCAAGGAATGCCGATTTTTCAATAAGTATATCCGGTTCTGTTCCGGAACGTTTCATTTCATTTATAAGGTCAAGAACTTCCTCCGCAAAACCGTTATATGAACTCTGTTTCCGGAAATAATTCAGTGTATCGGGATTGCTTTGCGCCGATGCTATAGCCTGATATATCAATATCATTCTTGCGTAATCGTCAGCATATTCACCGTTTCTGTCGGGTTCTCCGAAAAGCTGGAAAATCTGTCTTGAAAGTCCCGTAAATGTAAGCGAAAGTATTTCATTGAACTTTTCAGCACCAAGAAAATAATAAAGTTTTTTGTCAAATTCATATGAAAACTGCTCCGGAACTATAATGAGCTGTCTGCCGGAACACTTTTTTATTCTGTCAAACATGAAAGTAGTTTTTCCACTGCCTGCCTGACCTGTTATAAATTCTACCATAAATAATCCCCCTGATAAAATATGCATATCGTAATAAACGATATGCATATTGATTGTGTTTATTAATAGCCGTTGCGGTGACATTCAATCATAAGTGCAGGATAGTCAACATATGCATAATCAAGGTCGACAACACCATTAATGCCATTTATACCGCCGTTGCTTGAATATTGCCACATACCATAATAACCGCCATAGCTTGGCTTTCTTACATTATAGTGGGCAATCCATATAGCGTACTGATTGAGGAACGGAACACCAAGTCTGTTTCTGAGGAAATTGGAATAGCTTGTAATACCACAGCAGTAACCTTGTTCTTCCATATATTTACAGAATGCATCTGTAATAGCACGGATTTCATCATTACTGAGACTATCAAAGCAAGCGTCTTCAATATCAAAGTAAACAGGATATTCAAGCTGATAGCCATTTATGACTTCACAGCAAGCCTTAGCCTCCATTAAAGCCGCATCAACTGTATCTGCATAGCTGTACCAGTAAACACCACGGTCAATGCCGTTTGCCTTAGCCTGCTCCATATTCTGTTCAAATTTAGCATCTTTCTGTGAGGCGTAACGTCCATAGCCCGCACGTATTATAGCATAATCGACTTCTCCGGAATCCTTTACGGTTTCCCAGTCAATATCACCCTGCCATACGGAAACATCTATACCCTTGTAAAGATAATTGCTTGTTGTAGTAGTTGTTGTGAAACTTGTCATAGTATAGTTGAAAGTTGTTCCCGGAGTATCAACGTATGTTTCAGGTGACATTATATACGGATAATTCATGTATGAAACGTCAAGGTCAACAGCACCGGAAATACCATCAACATAACCAGTAGCGGAATACTGCCACATTTCATATTTATTATTATACGCTGGTGCGGCTACATCAAAATTTGCTACCCATATGTCATATTTATCACGCACTGAAGAGTAAATTTTTGTGTTCAGGAAATTTGAATAGCTGTAAATTCCCACACGATAGCCTTTTTCGGCAAGAGTAGAACAGAAAGCCTCTGTTATAGCCGTAATCTGTGCCGTACTTAGATTAACTTGTGTAGGGTCTTCAATGTCAAAATAAATGGGATATGTAAAATCATAATCTTTTATTACAGAATAACATACTTCTGCTTCTTGAATTGCAGACTCAACATCTGTTGCATAACTGTACCAGTAAGCACCACAGTATATACCGTTTGCCTGTGCATTTTGCATATTGTAATCAAAAGTAGGGTCTTTCTGTGAAATATGTCTACCATAACCGGCACGCATGATTGCAAATTCAACGCCAGCCTCTTTTACAGTTGCCCAGTCTATATTTGACTGCCATTGTGAAACGTCAATACCTCTTGATTGTCTCTGAACAAGTGACGGGTCAAGATTGACGGATGGTTCTGTAGTTGCTGTATAATTTATATGGGCGTCATATATATCAAATACTCTGAAAGGTGGTTCAGTGGTTTGTGTGGTAGTAGCTGTTGTAGTTGTAGTAGTTGTTGTTACAACAGATTCTTGTGTAGTAGTTGTTTCTTCTTTACTTTCTTCCGAATTTGTGGTATCATATAAATCAACAACCGATTCTTCCGGAACGTCGGCGGCTATAGTCTGTGGCACAGTCTGATAAATAACAGCCGTACCAGCCAGTGCAATCGACATTACAGCCGAAAGAACTTTTTTATAAAAATGCATTTCAATTATCCTCCTTGAAAATAATAAAGCCGTACCATTTTCAGAGGTGCAGCCTGATTTTCTTGTGTAAACTTTCTGTAACATTATAACATACTTTTACTTAAATTGCAACACAAGGAAAGAAAAAAACATTTTCCGACTTAATTTTTGGTTGTTTTCACGAATTTGTGGAATAATTCTGGTAATTATTCACAAAAATTTTATAAAAGAAAGGATTTTTAAAATGGTTACTTTTACAGTAAACGATAACGACAGCGGACAGCGTGTGGATAAATTCGTTACAAAAGCGCTTCCTGACCTGCCTAAAAGCATGATGTACAGACTTTTCAGGAAAAAAGATATTAAAATAAACGGCAAACGTTGTGACATCTCGGCGGTACTCACTGCCGGCGACGTCATAACGGTTTACGTCAGACAGGAACTTTCCGGTGAAAAAAAACATGATATGACTTTTCTGAACTCTCCGTCTGATTTGAATATAATATATGAAGACGAAAATATTTTAATTACATTCAAGCCCGTTGGACTTGACCCGCATTCAAACAGTACAAGCACTTCAGATACCCTTATAAACCGTATAAAACACTATCTTTACAATAAGAAGGAGTATTTACCGGAAAATGAAAATTCCTTTTCTCCGGCACTCTGCAACAGACTTGACCGCAACACAAGCGGACTTATAATTTCTGCAAAAAATGCCCTTGCTTTACGTGAAATAAACGAGGCTGTCCGGAGCGGAAATGTACATAAAATATACCGTTGTGTGACAGTCTCAGCGCCACCAGAAAGTGAGGACATAATTTCAGCGTATCACAAAAAGGACGATACCAGAAATATCGTCCGTATATCCGATAAAAAAGCCGACGGCTACAAGGAAATAAAAACTGGCTATAAAGTCTTTGACCACAAAAATGGACTTTTTCTTATTGAAGTAACATTGTTTACCGGACGTACCCATCAGATACGTGCGCATCTTGCACACATCGGAGCGTACATTTTAGGCGACGGAAAATACGGAAATACAGCATTAAACAAGCGTTACGGAGTTTTCAGGCAAGCTCTTTGTGCATACGCTTTGAAATTTGAACTTCCTAAAAATTCACCGCTTGCATATCTCAACAAATCTGATATTACCGCCCCTGAACCTTTCGGAGAATATTTTGATTAAAACATTTGAAATATTCGGTATTTTTAATAAATATTTTAATAAAATAAAAACTATTGACTTTTACTGTTTAAAGCGGTATAATTTTATTAAAATACATGAAAGGTCTGATTTTTTAATGAATATTCTTGTTGTCGGTCTCGGACTGATAGGTGGTTCAGTCTGCAAGGCACTGAAAAAATATACTTATCATACTGTCACCGGCTGTGACATAAATCACGATATAGAAGAAAACGCCCTCCGAGACATCGCCATAGATTACGCCTTTGACGGAAATTATGAAAATTTCGATTTAATTATTATCTCGCTTTTTCCTGATACTGCTGAAAAATTCTTCTCCGAAAACGCCGGAAAATTCAGTAAAAATACCCTCATCACCGATGTATGCGGTATAAAGGGCGATTTTTCGACACGTATGAAATCCATCGCCGAAAATAACGGTCTCCGTTATCTCGGTATACACCCTATGGCTGGCAAGGAGTTCGGCGGATATTCAAACAGTACTCCGGATTTATTTGTCAAGGCTAATTTCATTATCGCTCCTTTTGAGGACAGTTCCAATGATGATATTGAACTTCTGCAAAAACTTTCTTCTGAAATAGGAGCAGGAAAAATAGTCCGGACAAGTCCCGAAAATCACGATAAAATGATAGCTTATACCTCTCAGCTTGCACATATAGTATCAAGTGCATACGTAAAAAGTCCGGAGTTAAGCCTTGAATGTGGTTTCAGCGGCGGAAGTTTTCAGGATATGACACGTATCGCTACCATGAATGAAAAAATGTGGACTGATTTATTTATGCAGAATTGTGATAACCTCCAGTTTGAACTCGATACACTGATAGGAAATCTTCTCAAATACCGTGACGCCCTCCAGAACCATGACCCCGAAACTATGAAAAATCTTATTGCAGAGGGGCGGAAACTTAAAGAAGAAAATCTCCGTCACCGTATAGGACAGCCTAACTGATTAACATTTATTCGCCCTATGGCATAAAATAAGGTGAGATATATTCTCAATTTATTGAAAGGAACGTCTTTTTATGCCAAAGGTATTTTTAAGCCCCTCTACTCAGGAATGGAATCAGTATGCTACCAGCGGCAATGAAGAACTTTATATGAATCTCCTTGCGGACAGGATAGAACCTTATTTACGCTCAAGCGGTATATCGTTTGTCCGTAATGACCCTTCAAGAAACGTCAATGGCGCAATAAAGGACTCTAATGCCGCATATTATGATGTACACCTTGCACTTCATTCAAATGCCGCTCCTGAACATCTCGCCGGAAAATTAAGGGGCATTGATATATATTTTGCCCCGAACAGTCGTGACAGTGAATATCTTGCAAACATTATAGCCAATAATCTCAAAAGCATATACCCGCTCCCCGATAAAGTCAGTGCAGTTCCTACCTCCACACTCGGTGAAGTTCTCCGGACTAATGCTGTAGCTGTTCTCTGTGAGCTTGGTTACCATGACAACTATGCTGATGAAGCATGGCTGAAAAACAATCTTGATGTTATTGCTAGAAATATTTCCCAGTCATTATGCGATTATTTCGGTATTCCCCTTATCTCCCCTACTGCTGTACGGTGGGGTACTGTCATAACGGACGGTTCAGGGCTGAATATAAGGAAATTACCCGATATTTCTTCCGCTGTAATCGGTTCGATTCCGAACGGCGCAACCGTCATGATTAACGGCGAAACAGACGGCTGGTACGTCGTGAACTATAACGGAACTACAGGTTATTCAAACAGTGAATTTATCTATATATAGCAAAAATGCCCTCTGCATTACAGGGGGCATTTCTGTGGAAATACTGGAAATATCATTCTTCCGGATTATTCATTCTTCTTTGTGCGGCACGACGTCTTGCATCATCTTCTTTTTTCCTGTTCCTGTAAAGAATATAGCAGTATATGCAGACGATTATATATATCACACATAACAAAATTGATACCATAAGTGCATTTCTGAACCATTTTGAACCCACAAACTGTTTAACCGCATAAAGATTATACTTTGATGTGGAGCGTTCAACATCTGATACTGCAACAAGTTCAACTGTTCCGAGTTCCTCGCCGTTGTATTTTAAAGTAACTTCACCCAGCGGGTCACCTTTTTTTACCGGCGCATAAAGAAATTTACTGTACCATTTTACATCATATTTATTTACTACAGCAACGTCTATTTCGTCATACCATAACATTGTTACTTCTTCTTTAGGACGTGCAAGAACATAGTCATTTCCGGCGGCAAGTTCAACGGGTAATTCACCGACTTCTGCCGTATCGGCAAGCAATACCTGATACGAAATATGTGTAAATGCCCAGTCAAAAATTGTTATGGCGTCTTCAATATGGGAATATATCTGATTGCCCCACTCATCAGTCATAGGAGACTTGAGAAGTACAGCAAGATAATTATTGCCGTCCTTGCTTGCAATAGTAATTATATTACGTCCGTATTCCTGAAGATTGGCAGTTTTTATGCCCTTTGCGGCATTATAGTAATTTGCACTTTCGGGGTTCATCATTTCATTTGAGTGCGTCCAGTACCATTCATTGAAATCTTCATGGTTCACGTTATTCGGAACAGTAGGTTTATACGTATAAGTCGTTGCTATCTGTTCAAAAATAGAGACGTTCAGGGCATATTGAGTGAGTTTTGCCATATCCCTTGCGCTTGTATACTGATTTTCGTCATAAAGTCCTGTAGGATTCGTGAAATGTGTATTTTCAAGACCTAATGCTTCTGCTTTCTGATTCATAAGGTGTACAAAATTATTCACATCACTTCCGCCGACATAATAAGCAAGTGTCTGTGCCGCCTCCATTGAAGACGTAAGCATCATAGCATAAAGCAAATCAGTAACCGTGAATCTGTCTTCATTGTATATATCGGCAGTGCGGACGTCGTCGGGATATTCTGTTTCATATATCGAATTATAAACATTTTCGTCCATAATTATTTCCTGATTTATATTCTGACAGTTTTCAAGAACAACAACCGCTGTCATAATATTTACCAATGGTCCGGGCATCTGCCGGACGTCTGCATTTTTTTCGTTAATTATGGTTTTTGTATCAAGATTCAACAGTACAACCGATTCACTCTGAAGGGTTGTTTTAAGTGTAAAGTTGATTGCGTTCGCCTTTGGAACACAAAGAAACGGCAGTGTCATAAAAATTGCCGTAAGTGCAGATAAAAATTTTTTCATACTTACTCCTTTACTTTTTTGAAAATATTATGATATATATATTATAACAGATAATTTTTCATTTTTAAAGCCCTTTTTAAAAAAAATTTTTCTGCTTTACGTAAACAGAAAAATATGATAGAATATATTTAAAGAAACGGAGGAATTTTATAAATGATTTATATAACAGGTGATACACACGGAGACATTGAACGCTTTAAATCAGCGGATTTCAGGAAAATCGGCAAGGGTGATACTCTTATTATATGCGGAGATTTCGGCTTTATATGGAACGGTTCAAAAACTGAAAAATCCGTACTGAAAAAACTTTCCGGAAAAGATTACACAATAGCTTTTATTGATGGCTGTCATGAAAATTTTGATTTGCTTGAATCCTATCCGGAAGAAGTCTGGAAAGGCGGAAAAATACATAGAATCTCCAGAAATATTGTACATCTTATGCGTGGCGAAATTTTCACAATCGAAAACAAAAAAATATTTGCATTCGGGGGCGGACATAGTCACGATTATGAATTTCGGCGTGACAGTGAAAACTGGTGGGAACGTGAACAGCCTACACATAATGAAATAACAAATGCTCTGCACAATCTGCACGAAAATTACAACAGCGTTGATTATATTATAACTCACGAACCACCTGCGTCTCTTAAAGACTGTCTGAAAGATGATGTACTGCAAAGAATAGAAGTCCATGCATTTTTTGAGGAACTTATAAAAACCTGTCAATATGAAAAGTGGTTTTTCGGAAAATGTCACGTTGACAAACATATTCCGATAAAATTCTATGCGGTATTCAGCAAACTTCATGCCATGAAGTAATATTTTCCGGTACTCCTGAATATTTATTTAATATATTACATATAAGGAGTACACATGAAAAAATTCAGTTTAACCGATTTACTTATTTTTGTGGTGAGTGCGGAACTTGTCGGGGCATTATCGGCACTTTTTGCCGGAAACTTTACATCATTCTATTCAGAAATCATACAGCCACCATTATCACCGCCAGCGATAATTTTCCCGATAGTATGGGCAATTCTTTACGCACTTATGGGAATATCTGCATATCTGGTAAGCACTTCCGGAAAACCTTACTCCCTGAAAATTTACAGCATACAGCTTGCTGTTAATTTTCTATGGAGTATAGTTTTTTTCCGGTTTCGTCTGCTGAAACTTTCCGCAATACTGGCAGTGATACTTTTAATACTGGTCGGAGTAATGGTAGTGCAATTCTGTAGGGTGCGGAAAATTTCAGCCGGACTTAATATCCCGTATCTTCTATGGAGTGCCTTTGCTGCATATCTTGCTACAGCAATATGCATAATTAACTAATTTTTCTGACATTATTTTTGTATTGATTTTATTAAAATGCCGTGCTATAATATAAATATCCCAAGAGGGAAATTTATATCAGGAGGTACGGCGATATGTGCTGTAACGAACTTTTCAAGCTTATCTGCAATCTCTTAAAAAACTGTGGCTGCTGATTCAACGCCAAAATTTACATAAAGGAGGTTCGCTGATATGTGTTGTAACGAACTTTTCAAGTTTATCTGCAATCTTTTCAAAAACTGTGGCTGTTAAGCTGTAAAAACAAATCCCCTGATTATTCAGGGGATTTGTTTATATAAGATTATTTAATATATCTTCAATTTCAAGACATGAATCTTCAACCTTTATCGCCGTTTCCTCATCAAAGAATCGACTTCCGCCGGCTAACTGGTCAATCAGAATTATTATTTCTATGAAATATTCTACAGGAACACTTCTGGATTTTTTCCATTCTGGAACTTTATCAAGAAGAATTTCCCGTATTTTAGTGTAATCTGTCGTATCAAAAAAATCATCTATTCTTAATTTTAAAAGAAAGCTTTCTACATATCCGCTGAAATCCATATCATTCTCCTTGTATAAAAATAAAAGCACCTGAAAATTTCAGGTGCTTTAAAGAGGCGCCACCCAGATTTGAACTGGGGATCAGGGTGTTGCAGACCCACGCCTTACCACTTGGCTATAGCGCCGTATTGGAGCGGATTACGAGGCTCGAACTCGCTACCTCCACCTTGGCAAGGTGGCGCTCTACCAGATGAGCTAAATCCGCATATGGCGACCTGGAAGAGACTCGAACTCTCGACCTCTGCCGTGACAGGGCAGCGTTCTAACCAACTGAACTACCAGGCCATATGTGGTGGGGACTACAGGGCTCGAACCTGTGACCCTCTGCTTGTAAGGCAGATGCTCTCCCAGCTGAGCTAAACCCCCACACGCTTTTGTTTGTCGCCGTTGTTCCCTGACGACTATTATATTATATCACAACTTTTTCAATTTGTCAAGGGTTTTTTGAAAATTTTTTCAGATTTTTTAAAAAATTTTTTTCACGCCTGTTTTCAGGCAAAAAAGGAGGGTGAGGGTACTTGCGTACCCTCTTTTTTATAATTAATTATCTGAATTAACTGAAGAAATCACTTCCGTGAGGAGATTTGCTGGCAACTGTTCATAGCGTTCAAACTTAAGAATGAAACTGCCCATACCCCTTGTCACCTGACGGAGATAAAGTGCAAAATCATGCATTTCACGGATTGGCACTTCTGCCTGAATAGTAGTAACACCATGCGTAACGGGTTCCATGCCGAGAACTCTTCCACGACGTTTATTAAGTTCGCCCATGATGTCTCCGGTGTTGTCGTCAGGTGCGGTAACTTTGAGTTCGCCGACTGGTTCAAGCATAACAGGGTCAGCCTGTCTTAGACCCTCTTTATAGGCAATTGATGCAGCGGTTTTGAATGCCATTTCCGACGAGTCAACAGGGTGGTATGAACCATCAACAAGAATCGCTTTCAGTCCCACAACCGGACATCCGGCAAGTACACCCTTTTTAGTTGATTCCTCAAGCCCTTTCTGTACAGCTGGAAAATAATTCTTAGGTACAGCACCACCAAAAACTTTTTCTTCAAATACAAGCGTATCACTTATGCACGGCTCAAACTCAATCCATACATGACCATACTGACCATGACCACCCGACTGTTTCTTGTGTTTGCCCTCAACCTTGACTTTCTTGCGGATAGTCTCTTTATAGGCGATTTTCGGGACAGTAAGATTAATATCAACGCCGAATTTACTTTTTAACTTAGCGGCGGCAACTTCTATATGCTGTTCACCAAGACCGCTCAAAATCTGCTCTTTTGTGTTTTCGTCCTGAATGTAAGTCAATGTGGGGTCTTCTTCTGTAAGTCTCTGCATACTTGCGGAAATTTTAGCCTCATCACCCTGTGCCTTAGCCTTTACAGCCATTGAATAGCACGGTATCGGAAAATCCATGGGTGCAAATTCAATAACTCTTGAACTGTCGCAAAGTGTATCGCCGGTATTTGCAGAAATCTTTGAAGCAACAACAATATCACCGGCGGTTGCGTATGAAACTTCCGTCTGCTTCTTACCGCAGAGAGTACATAATTTGCCAATTTTTTCAGTATTTCTGGAAATTGAATTTTTAACTTCACTGTTTGATTTCAGCTGACCGGACATAACACGTATAAATGACATCTTGCCAACAAACGGGTCGGCAACAGTCTTGAAAACATAAGCCGACATAGGCTCTGAAACGTCGCATTTAACTTCTGAATCATCTACAGTTTCCACTTCATGTGGTGACGGTAGGAGTAATTCAATTTCTTTCAGAAGCATATCAATTCCGGCGAGTTCAGTAGCAGAGGTGCAGACCACAGGTGTAATAATACCACGGTTCATACCGTTGTGAATACCGTCAATAAGTTCTTTCTGAGTAAACTCTTCACCTTCAAAGAACTTTTCCATAAGTTCATCGGAAGTCTCAGCGACAGCCTCCGAAACCGCACCTATAAGACCATCTATACGGTATTCAAATTTTTCAGAGATTTCAGCGGTCGGCATATCAGTCTCAACGGCGTTGCCTTTTGCATCGTATTTATAAGCCTTCATTTCTATAAGGTTAACATAAGAAACTATTTTATGGTCGCTGATAACCGGCACTACTACAGGGCATACGGTAGGACCAAAAACGGTTTTTAGTTCCGTGAGGACGTTAAAAAAATTAGCGTCCTTGTCGTCGATTTTAGTTACAACGAACATTTTTGATTTACCTTGTTTTTCGGCTTCGGCATAAGCCTTTTTTGTACCGACCTTAACGCCGGATTTTGCTGATACGGTAATCATGACAGTATCAGCGGCACGGATTCCCTCTGTCATTTCGGCGGCGAAGTCGAAAAGTCCGGGGGTATCGAGAAGATTTACCTTGAAATCATTATATTCAAAAGATGCGAGAGAAGTTCCTATAGAAATACATCTTTTTATTTCTTCGGGGTCATAGTCACAGACGGTTGTGCCGTCGGCAGTTTTTCCGAGACGGTCGGAAGCACCTGTCTTATACAGGATAGCTTCAGCGAGAGAAGTTTTACCTGAGCCGTTATGTCCGGCTAATGCGATATTTTTTATTTTAGTAACATCATAGTCTTTCATGTTAATTCTCCTCTGAAAATTATTGTAGCAGTACAACTGCATGAAATAATTATATAACTTTTTTGTGCAAATTGCAATAGAACGGATTTATTTTCTACATTTTACATCATAAACGTGCAATTTATTTGTTGATATTGCACAATAACTTACTGTCCCTGAGTTCCGGAGAACCATAATTGAAACCAATAAACACACCGGTGTAGGCGATTCCCCATAAAATAACAAAAATAATTATTTGCGGAAGTCTTTCAGCGTCAAGACCGGTCAGGTGCGTGATTAGTTCCACTGCACCCATAGTAAGAAATGCATATATCACCGGAACGGCTATTGTCTTAAAGGGTCTGAAAGGAGTTCCGGTATGCTTCATTATTTTAATTAATCTTGCACAGTTGCCTATGACGTTACTTGCGTAATATGATGCGACTATTCCGTAAAAACTGAATTTCGGAACGAAAATAAGTACTACTGAAATTCTTACGGTATACTCCGCAAGGTAGTTAAGTGAGGAAAAACTCTGTAAACCCATACCTTTTATAAGTGCCTCTGAAATAATCTCCATGTATATGAACGGTACAACCGGTGCGATAATTGTTATCATTGTTCCGGCAAGCTCACCACCGCCGAGAAGTTCGCCGATAGTATCGCCGAATTTCATAAGCACAGCCGATGCAAAGACTGCAAATATAATAGTATATTGTGTAAGACGTTCCGTGAGACTTCTTATTCTTTCCATATTTCCGGAAGCTGACGCCCTCGCCGATTCGCTTACTATTATTCCCGACATGGAACACAATACCACCGACGGAAAAAATAATGTCGGAATTACTATAGCTTCGAATATTCCGAAACGGCTTAATGCCTCGTTTACTGAGTCACCGCTTTGTCGGAGGCACATGGGAATTAATGCATCATTCGTACTGCTTAGTGCAGATGTCAGAATACTTCCAGCCATTATAGGAAATGCATAAGACATATATTTTCTGAAATTCAATGAACATTTTCCGGTACATTTCTTGTGATTTTTTGCAAAAACCGTAAGACAGTAAAACAGCGAAAAAACATTCCCTGCAATAATTCCGGCTATCATTATACGGCAAACTGAATTTTCATCGGGGTCTGTCGCTGAAAGTGTCATTACTATTATTACCAGAGATTTGATAATAAATTCAATTATATCCCCCACCGCTGAAACAGAGGCTTTCCGGCTTGCATTGAAATATCCCTTGAAACACGCCGACACCGCACCCGAAATCAACGCTAACGGCATAAATTTTATAGCAGTTTCCATTTTCGCACCACTGAAAAATTTACTACTTAAAGGTTCGGCGAAAATAAAGATTATCGCCGAAACGCTTACACTGAGCATAAGACAGAGTTTTATTCCGTGTGCAAGAATTTTATCGGGGTTTGAATTGGTCTTACCCATTTCCTCCGATACAAGACGACTGGTACATAAAAAGGCGTTTCCGTTGGATAGTATACCGGCAAGTCCTAAAAACGAACCCATAAGCGTAAGTATGCCGATAGCCTCCGCACCTAACTGTTTTGTTATGAAGACGTTCAGCAGTAGTGATGCCGTATCCAGAAATAACTGCATTAAAGTAAGCAGTATTGTATCTCTTATTAACCTGTTCTTGAAAAACATAACTTCCCCCCGTTCTGATATAGTACATTCTATGGGGGAAGTCCGCATTTAATGACAAAACTTGTATTGCAACCGTGATTTTACCGAAATATCGCAAATTGCAACCGTCAGTTGACAAATTGACAAGTACAGTTGATTGCATTTCAACAGGGTTTATGATAGAATAATTACAGTAAAAAAATTCACAGGAGGTATTTTATATGATACTTGCAGACAAGATTATTGAACTCAGAAAAAAGGCTGGTTTGTCTCAGGATGAACTCGCCGAACAAATGGATGTAAGCAGACAGTCCGTCTCAAAGTGGGAGGGCGCACAGTCTGTACCGGACTTAAATAAGATACTTAAACTTTCGGAAATCTTCGAAGTGTCCACCGACTACTTATTAAAAGATGATTTTGAAAAACCTGCTCCGGAAATTTCCGGAACACTCACCGACGACAAACCACTCCGGTGTGTTTCCATGGAGGAGGCTAACAGATTCCTTGCAGTAAACGAACATTCAGCATTAAAAGCAGCTTTAGGTGTGGCACTATGTATACTGTCGGTTGTTCCTGCCACTATTCTTTCCGTAATATCAGATATACTTACTGAAACTCTTGGAACTGTTTTAATGTTTCTTATGATTGCCGGAGCAGTGGGACTTTTCATTTCAGCCGGTGCGGACAAAAAGCCTTTCAGATACCTTATAAAAGAAGGCATTGACACGGCATACGGCGTTGAGGGAATGTTAAAGGAAAAACAGGCTAAATTCTCTCCTATGCACACAAGAGACCTGATTATAGGTGTAGTTTTATGTATACTTTCGGTTATCCCACCGACTTTAACAGGTGTAATATTCACTGAGAGTGGTTTTTATAACTGTCTTGGTTCTTGTGTTCTGTTTTTAATGGTAGCAGGCGGAGTATTTCTTATTGTGAGGGCATCATTAACTAAAAAGGGCTTTTCAAAACTTCTTGAGGAAGACGGTTTCACACGTGAAAAGAAGTCCAAAGAAAAAGAAAATGGTGTTATTGTCGGAAGTTACTGGCTTATTGTCACAGCCGGATATCTTGCATATAGCTTTATAACTGGCAACTGGGGAAAAAGCTGGATTGTATTTCCAGTTGCGGCACTTCTTACGCCGATTGTACATAATATAGAAAAAAAGATTAAATCCAAATGAAAACAAGGGACTGTAAAAAGTCCCTTATTTATTTAATAAACGTTCAATCATTACTTGCCGACAGTCTTTTTCAAGTTTATCATTGAGCTTTGCAAGTTTTACGGGTTTGGCAGATTTTCTGTTTATGCAGTAAGAAATCATATAATCTGAAATTTCCGGATTCTTTGCAAGCATAGGACCATGTAAATACGTTGCTATGACGTTTTTTTCAAAATAGCCCTCGTGTTCGCTTTTGGAGCAGTTACCGTTACCATACAATACAGAACCTAACGGATTTTTAACACCCTGAGTCTGTCCGCCGTGATTTTCAAAACCTACTACTTTAATGGTTTTTCCGGTGATTTCAGTCTGAATGACAATATTTCCGATACAACGCTTTTTCCGGCTTGACGGTGCAACCGTGAAATATTCAAATAATCCTAAACCTTTTATTTCGTTGCCGTCGGCATCACGGTAATATTTTCCCATAAGTTGATAGCCTCCGCATATCAGAAAAAGAAAAGTGCCTGATTTATAGGCTTTTTTTATACCTTGACAGCATTTCAGCAAGTCGGCGGAAATATGTTGCTGTTCGAGGTCTGCACCACCGCCGATATATATTAAATCATACTCCGGAAAATATGGCATATCGTCCCCGACAGAATACTTATCCACGATACATTCTATATTACGCTTATTACAGCGATATTTAAGGATTTCCATATTTCCGCTGTCGCCGTACAGGTCAAGCATATCGGCGTACATATGGAGAATTTTTATTTTACTCATCATCATTTCCCCCGTTCTCTGAATAGCGTTTCAATGCCTGTCTTGTCGGCTGAACGGCTGTATAATTCGCAATGACAAATTTTCTGCCATCTGTCAGTGCAAGTTCATTTACAGCGTCGTCCAAATCCGGACAGACTGTTATTTTTTCGGGGTCATATCCGGAGCATTTTATTCTTACCGCAATATCATACGCACGTGTACCAGACGTCACAACTCTTGTGACACGTTCAAAAATACTGAAATTTATATCCCATATCCACGAAACGTCCAGACCGTCCGCCACGTTGTCATTCAGTACAAATAATAACTCTTTGTCGCCGTTCATTTCGTTCATGACACGGAGGGTCATATTTGCACCGACGGGGTTTTTTGCAAGATTGAGAGTAGCTTTTCTGTCGCCTAACATGAAAGTTTCCATACGTCCGTTATTAACAGTATACTTAGAAATAACACTATCCGTAATTTTCGGCTTTATATTGTAGAGTTTCGCAACTCCGGCAACGGCTGTCATATTATATATATTATATATACTGTTTAGTTTCGGAGAATATTTATGACCGTTTGCCGTGAAGGCAGGTTTTTCAAGGTCAATATTGCTTGCCGTGATATATGGCTTGTAATCGCCGAATTTACAGTTTTTACAGATAAACTTTCCTATATGCGAATACTGATAATATTCATATTCAAGAGGCTCGGAACAGAACGGACAGAAACGACCTTCTGAAGCCTCAAAGATTTTTTCAGTAGCGAATTTATATGGTTCAGCATGGAAATGTTTAACGTTTTTATTTTCAGGGTTTGCACGTCCGAGACGGGCGGTGTTAGGGTCATCACCGTTGAGAATTAAATTTCCGTCAAAGGTTTTGCAGAAACCGTTTATTTTCTGTATGAGAGTTTCCATTTCACCGTTTCTGTCAAGCTGGTCACGGAAAAAATTCAATACAACAAGTGTTTCAAGTTTCATTTGTGAATAAACAACAGGTACGTGTGATTCGTCCGTTTCAAGTATGAGATAATCAGCTTTTACCCGTCCGGACATATCACAGTGACGGAGCAGGAGCGAACATATTCCGGTATCGAGGTTATTTCCCTCACGGTTGATAATTATATTTTTTGCGCTTTTTTCAAAAAGCTGTGCTATACAGTTCGTTACGGAAGTTTTTCCGTTAGTACCGGTCACGGCTATAATAGGACAGTCCACCTTGAACATTGAACAGCATTTCTGTCCGGACAAGTGCCACAGAATTATTCCGGGTAGATTTCCGGCATTACGTCCTAAAAGATTAAGAATTTTTACTATTATTTTTCCTAAAAGAATTAAAAGTCTTTTCAAGAATTTTCCTCCTTGTATTATTTAATACAATAATATAATAGCACATCTCACGGAATTTTACAAGTAGTAGGGATAAAAATTCTTAATTCTGTCCAATTGACATATATATTATAATGTGTTATAATTTTATTTATCAAAAAGAAAGGAAATTTTTTGTAATGGATTTTATCGAAATACTTAAAGCCGTCATACTGGGCATTGTGGAGGGCATAACAGAATGGCTACCGGTAAGCAGTACCGGACATCTTATTCTTGTTGATGAGTTTCTGAAACTCAACGAATCGGACGATTTCAAAGAAATGTTTGATGTTGTCGTACAGCTTGGTGCGATTATGGCAGTCGTGATTATTTTCTGGAAAAAACTTTTTCCGTTTGGTAAGGAAAACAACTCCCACCCTTTGAGTAATGAGGGGTTCGGGGCATACGTCAAGACGGATATTTTCCAGATGTGGTTTAAAGTTCTTGTGGCGTGCATACCGGCGGCGGTAATCGGTCTGCTTTACGACGACGTATTCAATGAACTTTTCTATAATCCGTGGACTGTAGCCATAGCACTTATAGTTTTTGGTGTGGCGTTCATAGTCGTGGAAAACTGGAACAAAAACAGAAAAGCCAAAGTAAACGCCATTGACGACCTGACATATAAAATGGCTCTTATAATAGGTGCATTTCAGCTTATAGCGGCGGTATTCCCTGGTACTTCACGTTCCGGAGCTACTATAGTAGGTGCATTGCTGATAGGAATTTCAAGAACTGTCGCCGCTGAATTTACATTTTATCTTGCTGTACCTGTAATGTTCGGAGCGAGTCTCCTGAAACTGATAAAATATGATGGCGGATTTACTACACAGCAAGGTATGATACTTGCAACCGGTATGATTATAGCGTTTGTGGTTTCGATATTCGTTATAAAGTTCCTTATGGACTACATCAAGAAACATGATTTTAAAGTTTTCGGCTGGTACAGAATTATTCTAGGTGGGTTGGTGCTGCTGTACTTTGCATTTATCAGATAAAAACAATGGCACTTCCAGTAATGCGGAGGTGCTTTTTTATTGACATTTCTTTTTATTTGTGATATAATTTAATAAAATAATTACCGGAGGTTAATATGAATAATAATGATTTCAGACAGCATTGTATAAATATTCTGCATGAAGCCGGTATAAACGATTACGAAAATCAAATTTATATTGTAAACCCCATAATTGAAAAAAACAAGCCTTATGGTACATATGACTGGATTATGAAACTTAATATACTTCCTAAAAAGGTGAAACTTACTTTTGAGCAGATGATAAAAATATTTACTTTATGGGAGGGATATTATCCATGCTGGATAGATGTTACTATTACAAAAAATAATATAGAAATGAATACCAGTCTCCGTATGCGGAAATTAAAAAATACAAAAAATATAGGTGAAAACCACCCGTTCAGAATAAAGGTGATACAATGAAAAACTCAAAGAATTACAGGGCTTACATGGCAAGGAGACGGAAGTTTTTGCGTCACGCCTGTGAGATTAAATTAACGTGTTCGGAGTGCGGAAAGCCATTGTTGTATTTCTATAAACATGACGCTTTATGCTGTATATCGTGCAATATCTGGAAGGAAACCAAATGCAGTGACCCTGAATGTGAGTTCTGTTCCAAAAGACCCGATACACCATTAGAGGCACTCTTTATAGAATCAGAAAAAATAACCGGCTATGACCGGAAATATTATCGCTGTCTTAACTATCAGCGGAAAATTTCCGGTGGTACAAAACATGAAAGGAATTTAAAATGAATTATGAAGAATGGATTAAGGAACATACAAAATACCTGAAAGAAAATCCTCCCTTTAATAATAACAAATGGGACACGGAAATTTTATATGAGTATCTGGTTTATAGCTGTTGTATGGACACAGAAGAGTATATAAAGGAATATTTTTCAAAATATACCCATGACGAAAATTTACTGAAACTGCTTTTTGATTTTCTGCTTAATGATGATTATGATGGTTCAGATTGTCAGATGTCTTCCGCATACTACATCGCACAAATGGATAAAACACTTCTTGAAAAATACAGTGATTTACTTTCAGAAGCCGGAAAAAATCCCGTTGCTGCAAGAAATCCCCTGAAATACATGGAATAACAAAAAAACTCCCTGCCGGAATGACAGGGATATTTTTCATTTCTTTGAAACTATTGTATCGTCTTTTTTATAGATACTGTTTTCCGGAATAACACCACGTACACAACTTGTCGGATAAATATTAGTGTTTCTGCCTACAACAGTACCGGGGTTGAGAACACTATTACAACCTACTTCCACGTAATCGCCGACCATAGCACCGATTTTTTTAATACCGGTTATAATTTCCTCACTTCCGGACTTGATTACAACATTTGTCTTGTCGGACTTGACATTAGACGTTATAGAGCCTGCTCCCATATGGGACTTATAACCTAAAATACTATCCCCGACGTAATTATAATGTGGTGTCTGGACATTATTAAAAATGATGACGTTTTTCAGTTCTACAGAGTTTCCGATTACACAGTTTTCACCGACTAATGCACTTCCACGAATAAATGCACAATGGCGTACTTCTGTATTCGCACCTATAATGCACGGTTCGCCTATGTAAGCAGTAGGATAAACATTAGCCGTCTTGTGAATCCATACATTCTTGAACGGGTTGTTGTATTCGTCACGTGGGAGAGTTTTTCCTAATTCGATAATAAAATCACTGATACCCTTTAAAGCCTCCCACGGATATGTAAATTTACTAAGATAATCACAGGCAATAGTATGACTTAAATCATACAATTCACTGATAGTTACATTATTCATATAAATTCAGCTCCTTATTTAAAAAAATTCATAATAATATTATAATACTTACTTTACGAATTGTCAACTATTACTGTTATTTTTATGAAATTTAAATTTTGTCTTTACTTTTTGCTTTATGTGTGGTAAAATATAAATGCATTATTAATAAAAGGAAGTTTTTATTTATGAAGAAAAGTACTATAAAAAACACATTGATTACACTTTCATTTATAGTATCGGCTTTAGCTGTAACGTCCGTGTGTACGTCATGTCAGGGAAGCGACCCGCCGGAAGATGAAGATATTTTCGTAATAACCACCGAAAACAACACGGAAACTTCCATTGAAACAGAAACAACTACCACTACAACCGATACCATACTGACAGAAGAATTAAAATATACTGAAACTGTTGTTTCAATTGAACTTATGACTACATCAACTTTACCAGTAATCACACATGAATACTATGAAGCAAGCATTCCTATGGGAACTCAGGCGGAAGTTACTAAGCCACCGGTCACGGAGTATGAAATACCACCGGAACTCTATATGACTACCCGTGCCACTGAAGAACCTAAAAAACCAGCCGTCACTACTGAACCACCTACAGCTGGCTCTTATGTCGGTGATTCTACTAATAGTGACTTCTATCAGTCAAGACTGGCTATAGCTGGCGACTCCATAGCATATGGATTCAATGCATACGGCTATATACCGAATGAACGTAATATAGCTACTGAATCGGTCTCAATGTGGAATCTTGATTACTTTACATTCAGTACCGGCATGGGTCTTGTTGATACTATAGCATACATGAATCCGGCTATACTTTATATATCAATGGGCATGAATGATGTGAATATGTCCACGCCGGAAGAATACGCCGAAAAATACAAAAGTACTATATATGAAATAAGAAACAGAGTTCCCGATATACATATAATCGTTGCCGGAATAACACCCGTTACTGATACATCAGGTTTTGTAAGCAATGAAACTATCAGGGATTTTAATACGGCTCTTGAAAATATGGTAAACGAAATAAGTTCAAATCACGTTTACTATTTCGACGCATATTCAATAGTTGCAGACCCGAACACCCTTGAACTCCGTCCGGAATGTACAGGCGGTGACGGTATACATCTTGTTTCAACGTGCTATTATGATTTCCTTAACAACTTATATGATATGCTTGACGGAACATCGGTAAAATCCAATATAGAAAAGGCGGAGCTTGGTTTACAGTAATGGAACAGGTTTCCGAAGTTCTCGGCGGTGCAGTCAGAAATTATTTTAATAATAAATATTGACAAAAAACCTGAGAATTTTTAAAATTCTCAGGTTTTTTTATTATTTTCTGCCCTCCGCACAAATCCATTTAGTATCGGACTTTGTGTGTATTTTCACATCTGAAAATCCGGCATTTACAAGCAGTTTTTCAAACTCTTCCGGTGTAGGATTATACAGATTATATTTTTTTATATTTTCAATCTCTTTGTCAGAAAGTTCCGCACTGCCGTGTATGTCCGCAACAATAAGGAAAATTCCATTTCCGGCAAGCACTCTGTGGACTTCCTTCAGATTTTCCGGCGGATTTTTCCAAAAATAAAAGCTCTCAACTGTTATTATCCTGTCAAAAGAATTATCATCAAACGGCATTTTTTCGACTGATGCTTCAATGACATTCATTCTGCCGGAAGATATGATTTCCGCATTATGTTCGCTTGTCATCTTTACAGATACCGGTGAATAGTCCATACCTGTAAGATGTGCGGTCGTTTTCCGTGACATACGATGTAAAGTCTCACCGCCTCCGCAACCTATATCAAGGACTGTTTCATTTCCGGAAAGTTCCATAAAATCCATAGCCCAGCCGGTCACATCATAGTGTGAGATATTCATTCGGGTAAGCATTTCTTCACCGGCACTTCCCTGTGGTTTAGCCGGATTTCCCTGCTCCGTCACGGACATTTCATAATTTTCACTCATAATTATTCCACCGTCACGCTCTTTGCAAGATTTCTCGGCTTGTCAACGTCATAGCCCTTTGCAACTGATACATAATACCCTAAAAGCTGTAGCGGTATAACCGAAAGACTTCCGGCAAAAAGCGGGTCTGTTTTAGGAATATATACAGTGAAATCAGCAGTATCTTCAATATTGTAGTTGCCGTATACCGTCAGCCCCATAAGAGACGCACCACGGCTTTTCACCTCTACCATGTTGCTGACAGTCTTTTCATATAAATCCGGCTGTGTGAGAACACCTATAACAAGTATTCCGTTTTCAATAAGGCTTATAGGTCCGTGTTTGAGTTCACCGGCAGCGTATGCCTCAGAATGAATATAGCTGATTTCTTTCATTTTCAAACTGCCCTCTAAACTTATGGCGTAATCTATACCACGTCCGATAAAGAAAGCGTCCTTAGCACCGGCAAGTTTATTTGCAAACCACTGTATACGTTCCTTGTCATCAAGAATTTTTTCTATCTTGTCGGGAATTGTATAAAGTTCTTTAAGCATTTCTGAACAGCGTTCCGGTGTGATTTCCTCACGTACTGTAGCGAACTTCATGGCAAGAAGATATCCGGCTATAAGCTGTGTACTGTAAGCCTTTGTGGTAGCTACTGAAATTTCAGGACCTGCAAGCGTATAGAATACATTATCAGCCTCACGTGCTATAGAAGAACCGACTACATTTACTATTCCTAAAGTCTTTATACCACATTCCTTAGCCTCACGGAGTGCCGCTAAACTGTCTGCCGTTTCGCCCGACTGACTTATTATGATAACAAGGCTATTTTTAATAAGTTTCATTTTTCTGTATCTGAATTCTGAGGCAAGCTCTACCCTTACAGAAAGTGAGGTCAAATCCTCAATTACATACTGTACAGCCATTCCGACGTGATATGCAGAACCGCAAGCCACTATATAAACCTGACTTAACGCTTTTATTTCGTCATCTGTAAGACCCATTTCACTGAAATCTATTTTTCCGTCCCTTATGACTGAATTTATTGTATCACGTACAACTTTAGGTTGTTCATGGATTTCTTTCAACATGAAATGTTCATAACCACCCTTTTCAGCGGATTCAGCGTCCCACTTGATTTCAGTAAGTTCTTTCTGTATTTCCTCACGGTCAATGTCATAGAAAGTAACTTTTCCCTTTTCAAGTTTAGCAATTTCCATATTGCCGATATAGTAGACGTTTCTTGTATATTTCAGTATAGCCGGAACGTCTGAAGCTACATAAGTTTCACCATCGGAAATGCCTATAATCATAGGGCTTTCCTTACGTGCCGTATAGATTTCCTCCGGACAGTCGCTGAACATGACCGCAAGTGCATATGACCCTCTTATTCTAATCATTGCACGAGCGATAGCATCTATAGCACCTAAGTTATATTTTTTATAGTAATAATCTATAAGTTTTACGGCAACTTCCGTATCGGTTTGTGACTTGAAAGTATATCCGCTTTTTGAGAGTTTTTCCCTTAATTCCTGATAATTTTCAATAATGCCGTTATGCACACATATAACGCTTTCATCATCGCTTGTATGTGGGTGAGCGTTAAGGGCGGAGGGTTCACCATGAGTTGCCCAGCGTGTGTGACCTATACCACAACAGCCTTTTACTGCCTCACCGTTGTTAGTCATTTCTTTAAGTGTTTTAAGTTTTCCCTTAGCCTTGACGATTTCCGTTTTACCGTCGCCGTCACGGACTGCAATTCCTGCCGAATCATAGCCCCTGTACTCCAGTTTTGAAAGACCATCAAGCAGAATCGGTGCAGCCTGCTTACTTCCTGTAAAACCTACTATTCCGCACATATATAAATATCCTCCATTTGTAAATTTTATGTATTATATTATACCTGAAAACAAGTATTCTGTCAATTGTAAATTAAACTTTATCCCCCCGCACGTAACGGAGGGATAAATAAATTATGCTTTATTTAAGAGGTTCACCGCATTCCGGACAAAATCTTGGAATATTATTCGGATTTTTGGGAATCCAACCGCATGACGTACACGCAATAACCGGCTCTTTACCTGACGGTTTAGGGTTTCCACATTCTGCACAGAATTTGCCTTTATTTTCTGCACCACACGAACATTTCCACGTACCATTATCTGACGGCTTAGGCTTGCCACAGTTATGACAGAATTTCCCTGTATTTTCAGCGCCACAAGAACACTTCCATGACCCTTGTAGTGCTGGCTTAGGAGTACCACAATTAGCACAGAATTTACCCGTGTTATTAGTTCCACAAGAACATTTCCATGAATTAGCAGAATTATTCTGTTGTTGCTGCTGTACACCCATCTGAAACAGCTGCTGTGCATTCAGACCACCCGCTTGTTGTGCCATATTCATACCATAAAAGCCCATAGCCGCACCGTTAGAATTACTTGCGGCGGCTGTCATAGCGTTTGCCTGAGCGTTCACGAGCATTGCGGCGGCGTTAGAAGCGTCTCTGTTCCATGCGGTATCTTCAAATTTCTTTATTCTTTCCTCGTCGTCCTTTGAGATAGTAACGGAATTTATCGCAACGGAAACTACTTCCAGACCTCTTTTTTCGCTCCACTGTGGTGACAGTACACTTCCCATAGCGTCGGAAAGTTCAATTGTATGTGCCGGCAGTTCGTCATATCTTAAGCCGCTTTGTGAGAGCTTAGCAAAAGCCGGATTAAGTGCATTGAGAAACTCAGATTTTAATTGCTGGTCGATATTCGCACGTGTATAAGCTGACGAAACATTTCCGCAGACGTTTGTATAGAAAAGTAATGGGTCTGCTATGCGGTATGAATATACGCCGTTACAGCGTACACCAACAGTGAAATTTCTTCCAATGTCGGTATAAGTCATTCTGAATGGTACGGGGTTCTGTGTACCGAACTTGTTATTAGTAAGTTCCTTGAGATTGAAATAATAAATTCTCTGGTCGTGTGCAGCATCTCCGCCGAAAGAAATTCTTTTACCAATAATCTTAAAAGTTTCTTTTATGTTATTGCTGAGACTGCCACCGAAAAGGCTTGGTTCGGTTGACATATCGTATATGTATTCACCGGGAACGGCGCATACTTCAACGACTGCACCCTGGTCAACAATAATCATGCACTGACCGTCGCTGACAGCTATTTTACTTCCGTTTGTGATGATATTGTCATTACCTTTATTTGCTGAAAAAGTACTTGTTTTCTTTTTGCCCTTTACAACGAGTACATCTGCCGGAAGTGCATCACAGTAAAAAAATTCCTTCCATGTATCGCCGAATGCTGAACCTGCTGCGACTAAAGCCGCCTGAATAAGTCCCATATTGATTATCTCCTTTCAGAAACTGAATAATCAGATTTTATATATTAATTATAACATATCTCTGTGTAAATTGCACGTATTTTTGAAAAAAATTTTCCGAAAACTTAATATTTTTATTTTTTAACTATTTATCATTCCCATTCTTTCCATATTTCCGGACAATATCCGACAGTTGCCTTTTTACTGTTCCGGACTATAGGAGTTTTTATTATATGTTGATTCTCAAAAACTTTTTCTTCCCTGTCGCTGTCAGAAAGATATTTAACAAGCGTTAATAAATCCTTATCTTTGGCGTTTTCGTCAATCAGATTATCCAAACCACCGACAGACTGTTTAACACTGTTAAATTCTCCCCTGCTCATACCTTTTTCTTTCATGTCAATCATCTGATACTTTATCCGACGTTCCTTGAAAAAGCGTTCAGCTTTTCGGGTATCGGAGCATTTTTTTGTACCGAATATCTGTATATTCATATAATATTAATCCTCCTGTCTGAAAGCTACTTCTTCAAGGCTTTGTGCCTCACGTGTGAGTTTAAATTCAATGCTTTTCAGGTCAAGACCGCTTTGTGCAAAATAAAGCCTTATAGCCGTAAACCTTGAAAACATCGGTATTTCCTTAGAATATGAAACAGGCTGACCGTTAGTTCCGTTCCATGTGAAAGTACCTGACGCCGTACCCATAGCAAAAATGGTAACTGGTATCTGTGCGGTTTCGCTCTGATTTGACGACGCTGTAATTTTGACTTCATAAAAACCGGATTTATTTACAGTAAGCGCAAAACTGTAATTACTTCCCTTTTCTGCCTTGACGTCGCTTAAATCAAGTGTTAACGCTCCGTCCACTTCATAGAAAACAACAGGTGTATCATTTTCACCGTCACTGTCCGGACGGTTTATTATTTTTACAGTTTCCTTCGTACCGATAAGGCGTTCCATAGCGTGTGTATTAATCAGGAAATTACATATATTCATAGCGTTCCGCTGGAGTTCGCACCGGAAAACATTTCCCTTTTCAAGTTCCTCAAGGGTGTTATCATCACCGGAAGAACCGTCGGCACATACCATGTATAAATCATTCTGTGCCTTTACCATAGATGCAAAATCGTTTTTATCGGGAGCAGTTCCACGTGAATTTATATTAGCCCACCAGTCAGTCATTGTAATGCCCTTAAATCCCCATTCATTGCGGAGAATAGTAGTATTCAGGTCAAAATTTCCGGCTGTCCATATGCCGTTGACAGCTCCGTATGTGGTCATAATACTTTCAGCGTTTCCGGATTTCACTGCAATTTCAAATCCCTTTAAATAAATTTCACGTAAAGCACGTTCAGAAACTATCGAATCAATATTGTGTCGGTTAGTCTCCTGATTGTTTCCGCAAAAATGCTTTATAGTACCGGTCACGCCTGATTTATGCAGTCCGTTAAGTTCAGCGGTTGCCATATGACCCGTTAAGAAAGGGTCTTCCGAAAAATATTCAAAATTTCTGCCGTTTAGTACGTGCCGGTGGATATTCATTCCAGGACCTAACAGACAGTCTACTTTATTTGCTGACATTTCAAGTCCAAGCAGTTCAAAAAGTTCCGTAAGCAGTTCACGGTTGAAAGTAGATGCAATCATAGTACCGTTAGGCAGACTGAATGCTTTTGTACCACAATCAAGTCGCATTCCTGAAGGTCCATCACTGCAACAGCCGGCAGGTATTCCGAAATTAACAAGACTATCCGAAACTCCACCAAATGCCGACGCCGTACCGGCTGTAACTCTCGGACTGCCCATACCCTCACCACGAATTATACAAGACAAGTCATAATCAGAAAACTGTGCTATAAATTCCTCCATTGAGTGAGTGTCGTTTTTTACGTCTGATAATTTGATACCCTTATCACCGGTGTATGAAATTTCTGCCGGAAGATTTTCAATACGTCTTTTATTTTCGTCGTATTCAATCAACGGAACGTTTTTATTTTCCGAAATATAGCCGTTTTCCGTCTTTACTGCCTTAATTCTCTTAAATTCCGTGACCGGTGGCATAGCCTGTACACATTGATATAAAACTTCCGTTTCAGATTTTTCAAGAGTTCCGGCGGTGGTCAGATTTCTTATGCTGTTGCCGGCAAGGAATGTATATTTTCCGCTTTCAAGCACCCAGCAGAATTTATTACCAGTAACGCTGGAATCGTCATATGAAGATATATCATAGTAATTTATTGCTATTTCAAGTATCTGATTTTCCGACGGTGCAAGAGTTTTTGTTTTGGCAAATCCGCAAAGTACTTTATCAGGTTTGCCAAGTGTTCCCTGTGGCTGTCGACAATAAAGCTGTACTACTTCTTTTCCACTGTAACTTCCGGTATTGGTGACTTTAATGCTGAATACTGCTGAATTTTCATTAAATACGGCTTTTTCCGGAATTATTTCAAAATCCGTATATGAAAGACCATAGCCAAACGGATAACGAACT
Organism: Alistipes senegalensis; assembly: GCA_023665275.1. Lineage (GTDB taxonomy): Bacteria > Bacillota > Clostridia > Oscillospirales > Ruminococcaceae > Ruminococcus. The sequence goes on from JAMPEF010000001.1 coordinate 359,291, forward strand.
TTTTCCGGTGCGAAAGTCTCAAACCAGCGATAACCTATGTAAATATCCTCACAATAGAAATTTCTTTCCTTACCACCAAAATTTTTATCGGACGGATAGTCGCTTACAGAATATGCGATAGTATCGGGGAGCTTACCACAGGGACTTGTTTTGCCAGTTAGAACATTGGCAACACCTGTACCGCCCGTCATACCGCCTTGCCATACGTAAAGCACGGAATCCGGTTTATATCTGTCAACAAACGACATATCAATAATTCCGCCGACGTTCAGCAAAATCACGACTTTTTTAAAAATCCGGCGGACTTTTTCAATCATATTATTTTCAGTTTCCGTGAGTAAATACGAACTCTCTTCAACTTTTGAATCCTGTTCCTCACCGGCTGTACGTCCGATTATTATAATAGCTGTATCACACTTTTCAGCGGATTTTTTAACAATTTCGTCATCAAGTGGCATTTCCACCTGTGACCACGGTTCATTTCCCCAACCCGTTCCCATATCGTATGGATTCAGCACGTCCCATTTTTTATAGATGTCAAGTAATTCAGTATCTATTTTAACGTCAGCTTCAATAAGTCCGTCGGTTATGCCGGTTACTTTGGAAACGTTCACCATTCCGCCCGAACCTGTACCGCTTTTATAATAGTGCAGTTGTATTCTGCCGAATACTGCAACGGGCTTGTCCTTATCAAGCGGAAGTGCGTTATTATCATTTTCAAGCATTACAATACCCTCAGAAGCAACCTGTATGGCTTTTTCAAGGTATCTGCTCCAGTCAAGTGTTTTCATTTTCAAACTCTCCTTTTATCTGATGATAGTTAAATTATAACAACTCCACATAAAAATTTCAAGGGTTTTCACTGAAAATTCAGAAATCATTTATATATTTTTAAGAAATAAAAAAATCCTGTTAAACAGGACTTTTTTTCAGATATTATTTGATGTGCATTTCCAGAATATTTTTCAGTGCCGATGCTGAACCTGAATGTGAACGCTCTACACGTATCGGAAGACCTTTAGTTTCACTTATTGCACAACGTGCCATTTTATGCGACATTGTACCCGTAAACATAACAAGCAAATCCGGATTTCCTATCTGCTTTTTAAGATTTGTTTTCATATGTGTAAAGACTTTTGCTGTACATTTATACTTTTCACAGATTTCTTTATAAGTTCTCACCATACAGTCGTTACCGCCGATAATTACCACACTCAATTTTTTATCCTCCTTAGTTAGTATTTGCTAATATTAGTATACACTAACCTTTATAAAAAGTCAAGAAATGTTATCCGTATGCAACAAAAAAACGCCGTTTTTTCAGCGTCTTTTTTGGATTTGGTATGTTATTTTTTCCTTTTTAATTTCGGCATAAGTTTAATTCTGTATGCAGTATGGAATACATCTAAATTAACATCATACATAACGAAAATAAAATTACACATTACAAGCATTATATAACTACCGTATCTGCCTATTTCGTCAAATTCCTGTAACATCTGGTCAAGTCCGAAAATGTAGACCGTCACAAAAAAATATGACAAAACACATACATTAAATATAGTGAATTTTATAGCATTCCTTAAAAATTTGTTTTTTATCCTATTCAGCCGGAATCTGATAATGGGATAATGTCCGAAAAGCATTATAAAAATAAGTGCTGCCTCTTTATCAAACGTTATAAACAACGACAACAGACTTACTGCTATATACGTAAGCCATGCCCAGCCGGTGCTTACCTCGACGGCAATTATCATCATAAGTACGCCGGCAACCATCGGCAGTAATAAATATAATGCCGGCATTATTCCGGCAAAAAACATAGCAGTGAGACACAATGCCGATACTATGCCACCCAGTGCTACACGATAACTTACATCTCTCATACGCCGTCGGCTTTCTTTGCTTTCTGTATGTTATAGACTATCGCCGACAACATTCTTTCCGGTATAAAACGCTGTCCGACTGCACATATCTTTGTACTTAAAGTCGGCAGTGCGAAAAATTTCCCCTGAAAAAGTTTTTTTAATCCGTATTCGGCGGTATATTCTGCTGTAATGGGCTTTATGCTGAAACTTACTCCGGCACGGTTATTGAAATTTGTATCAACCGGTGCGGGACACAGAACGGTTATTTTTACATTGGATTTTTCACGCCTTAATTCCTCGTATATTGCAGAAGAAAGCCTTATGACATAATTCTTTGAGGCATAATATGATGACATCAATGCACCTGTCATAAATCCCGCAAGTGATGCGACATTAAGTATATATCCGCTGTCACGTTTCTTGAAATCACGTAAGAAAAGTTTAGTCAGTATATGAAGTGCGGTTATATTCAAATCAATCATAGCTAATTCATCGTCAAGGTCAGTTTCGTGAAATTTCCCGAAAATTCCGTAACCGGCGTTATTGACAAGCAAATCAATATTTTTATCCTTACAGAAATCATATACTTTAAAGACTTCTTTTCTTTCAGATAAATCAGCCTTTATAATTTCCGTATTTCCGCCGAAAGATTTTTTTAATTTTTCAAGGATTTTTTCGTTTCTGCCGGTCAGAATCAGCTCCCAGCCACGCCGGTGAAGATTCACGGCTATAGCCTTTCCGATACCGGAAGTAGCACCCGTAACTAATGCTTTCATGATAATAAATTCCTTTCGTTATTTGTTTATGAAGTCAAATAAATTTTCATTGTCCATACTTTCTATGCCGAACAGAAATAAAGTCTGTTCATAGTTATCAGGATTTATAAAACTGCTTATTGGTTTTTTCATGTGTTCCGGAGATATTACCGCAATTTCGCTGTAGTGCTGTATCAGGAACTGTATAAAGCAATCTGCATAACTGTCTTTTATCAGAAGTAACTTTTTTTCATTGTTTACAGAAGTCTTTATTCTGATAAAAGGTTCTTCCATGCCTATATACATTCTGTACATATCACCGCTTTCAAGAAATGTTTCGTCATTTAGAGTTTTTCTGTAGGTCATACCGTTATTGCAGTAAGCGGTACAGCTTGTCACTTCCGCACCACCGGAATAACTGTAAACGTCCAGTATATCGGATTTTGTACCGTTATACAGACATCTGTTATAAAGATTCCCACGGAAATCGCTTGTGATATGTTTTATAGTATACTTATCATATGAAGACGGTTTAAAACCTAATTTCTGAATAATTGTCCGGTATACATAATATGCTCCGTAACTTGTCAGTCTGGTATCATTTCTGTAGTAGATGTAATTATCGTTCAGCATACGGAGTATATTATATGTATCAATAGTTCTTATGCCGTCCGTGAGATTGTCATATAAAAAGTCTATCTGATTTTTTTCGGGATTTGTCATAAGATATTCAGGTAGCTTGTCGCCGTATATTCCGGAAGCTGTCGGCACTGCTGTAAAATATACCGTTCCGGTGTAATCCGCAAAGAATTTATTTACAGCGTTTATATTTTTTTCAGAAATACAACGTGATGATATTTCCGCATCAAGAAGCCCTTTACTGTCTATATAAACGCCGTTTATGATTTTTTCGCCCATGCATGACTCTATACAAGCCTGTGCAGATACCCATTTTTCACGCATGAAAAAATGGTCTGTAATATATTTATTCAATTGTTTTCCGTAACTTCCGTCAGTCAGGGCAGAAACTGAAAACTCAGGAAAAGAGGCAAGTTTTCTGTTTTCATTTATTGAAAAATCACTTTTTTTTCCGATAACTGTAAGTATTAATCCGGCTGTAAGTGCCGTTACAGTTATAAAAGATGTTATCTTTCCGGATATTTCAGGAATTTTCATAGAAAAAAAGCTCCTTTCCTAAAGTCTGATTAAAGAAAGTTCCGAACTTCCGGTATAAGAAATAAGTGCCGTACATACCGCAAGCATTAAAATTGTAATTACCGGCGAAACAACTGCTATCACCGTTCTTATATAATTCTTTCCGGAACGCATGACCATATTTCTGAAAAGACCCGTTGAACAATATGTACATATAAGCAGAAGAACTATATAATATTTAAGCAGATATAATGTCATGGAATCCGCAAATATTTTGTTTCCGCCAAGAAGTACAAGAAGATAGTTTGTTGAATAAATTATATTTTCACCGGAAAAAAATACCATACATATTATTGTTATCACATATGTATAAATTATTCCTGTTATTTTTAAAACTCTGAAACGCCGCATATATTTTTCAATAACCACAGAAAGTCCGATTATTCCGCCCCATATAATACCGTTTACGTCAAATCTATACCATATGCCGACACAGCACCATGCTGTTATGAAAATTATTTTTCTGTAGATACGGCTTCTGCATATATCATACAGAGGCTTGGCGACATACCGTCTGAACCAATATATTATCTGTATATGCCAGTTGGAAGAAAAATCCTGCATCTTGTTGCTGAATATCGGATAATTAAAACTGTTCGGAAACCTGAACCCGAAACAATATCCGATACCTTTTCCCATATCCGCCATACCTGACAGCGTAAAGTAAATACTTAACATATATGCAGTCATTCCAAGCCATGCATTTACGGCGGACATCTTCCATATATCAACACTTCTGACCGCCATATATAACATATACATAGTATCGCCTGCAATTACTTTTTCAGCAAGTCCCTTGACAAAAATTTTAAATCCCGTGCCGACGTCAAACATAGTTATTTTCTGGTCATTCAGCATACGTCGGAATGTATTATAGCGTATAACCGGTCTGATTATTATTGCCGGAAACATCATCATATACAACGAAAATTTTATAATATCAAATTCTGCACGTATGCATTTACGGTATATATCCACAAGATAACCTATAGCAGTAAGCGTTATGAAAGATACTCCCACCGGAAAAAATACGTCAGGTATTTTTAATTTATCTTTGAAAATATCAAGAAAATCTGTCCTGAACATAAAAAATATAATCAAATCTGCTGAAACTCCGATAAATAACGGTACAGCCGAAATTATTTTTTTATTCCGGAATTTTCCTATAAAAAGTCCGGAAAAATAATTTATCAGTGTATAAATTACCATAAATTTAAGAAACCGTAAACTGTTTAATGCACAGAAAACTATGCTTGATAACAGCAAAGATGTATTTTTCATTTTTTCGGGTGTAAGCCAATAAATCAGCAGTGATAACGGCAGGAATCCATATATAAACAACAGACTGCTATATATCATTCTGTCCCTCCTGAATTTTTAACATATTCGGCAAGTTCCGTACTTGTCATCATGATATTGAGTACCTCAATAAGCGCACTGGTTGACATAAGCGACGGCAGACCAAGACTTTTCTGTAAATTTTCACGTAACTGTCTGCTGTCCTTGCCGCCGGAAAGCCCTAATTCATAAAGCGTGAATTTTGTTATATCTTTTTTCCGTGTGACTTCTTCGGAATGTATACCGGACTTCTCAAAAGCCTTTATTAAAATATCCTTGTCAATGCCCTCAACGCCTAATTTCCCCTCAGCGGAAGGTTTTTCCTTGCGTTTTTCCTTGCCGAAAATATCCGGTATATAGACATTTATTATTTTACCGTCATTTACAGCACCCTTTATATAACCCCGTATTTTACGTCCGGCGCTGTCGGAATCAGTAAGAATTATTATCCCTGTTTTCCGTGCATAATACCGGATAAGTTCAATTTTTTCAGTATCCTTGAAAATTCTGAAACCGTCGGTCACTATTATGACGGCGTCAACTACTGAGGCAAGTTTTATCTTGTCATATTTCCCTTCAACTATTATCGCCTGATTAATTTTTATCATAAAGCCTCCGTTATTTAGTCATAAGCATTTTAGTTATAGCCTGTTCAAGTACAATTTTTTCATCTGTCGCCGTTGAATTTAACTGCACGGCGGTATCACGGAGAATTTTTATACACGTTCTTATACGTGTGGTACTCATACGTGAACTGTCCCGAAATGCGTTTTTTACTTTAAATTCCCATACGTATGAATAATCACCCATAACGTCCGGAATACCCCGTCCGGAATTTTTCGCACATGATGCACGGTACATATCAAGAAAAGAGTTTGTTATATTTGCAAGAACACTACCACGATTATTTTTATCTGTCATAAGTTCGTTGAGGGCATTGAATGCCGATTGTCTGTTGAATGATGCGACGGCGTCCGCAAGCTGAAAAACTGTAATATTTGTCTGTCTATGAACAAGCAATTCAAGTATATCACGGGTTATTTCCCTGCCCTGTGCATACGAACATAATTTATTTACTTCGTTCTCAACAGTGAGAACGTCATAAAGACACATATCAGCTAATTCACGGGCATTTGTCTTTGAAATGGACGCTCCGCCGGCTGAAACTTCCGATAAAATAAAATCTGTCATTTCCGCCGGTGATAACAAACCCATTTCACAGACTGTACCGTTTTTTGCTGCAAAATCGGCAAGTTTCTTGTTTTTGTCTGTAATTTTCCCCTTTTTTGTCTTGACCTCAAATCCGGTAACATTGAATATAACTACAGTACTGGGCGGAATATCTTTCAGAGTTTCAAGAAGTTTTTTATTGAAAGTATCGGCAGTTTGTCCACGCATATCCTCACGGGGCTTTTCACAATTGTAATCATTTATCAGAATACAGTTATATTCCGACATCATGGGCATAATCTGTATAGTGTCATAAAGTTCAGAAAAATCAATTTTCTTTCCGTCTATCCGTGTAAGTGCAAAATCTTCATTTTCCCCGACTGCTGATTTTATAATCTGCCGTGTGAGTTTCTGAACACCTGTTATATTCTGTCCGTATACGTAATAAATGTTATCAATTTCGCCCTTTTTAAGATTTTTTTCAATAGTTTTCTGGTCTTTTACCGGCATAAAAAATCACTTCATTTCAGTTCTGATATTCTGAAATTTCCATCTGTGGAAACTTCCATTTTAAAATTATTCATTCCGGAATACCGGAGATTTTCCCTTTTGTCAAGATAAATGCTTTTTTCGTCGTATTGTATATCTGTATTTTTAGTAATATTTCCGTAAAATATAGTAAGTCCTCTGTTTTCAGGGACAGCGCTTTTTGTGGAAATAAAATCTGTTTCCGAATTTTTATATATTATTCTTAAAATTTCGTTTTCATAGATAATGCTGTAATCTTCTGTATCTATCCGATAGCCGTCATCATCGAAAAGAATAACCTTGTCATTTCCGCACGGAGTTATATTACCATATGCAAGAATATTTTTTTGATTAATATTTTCAAGTTCATTCATATACGCTACATACAATGAATGAATATTTTTGTGAAGTATTAAATAATATATATTTTTTATATTATTATCGGCAAGATATTTATTTACATATTCCGGATTTTTATATCCGGAAAAATCAATTATGTAGTTTCTTCCATGATATGATACTATAACGGCAGTTTTTGTGTTTTTCCCGACCACAGAAACTATAAATTTATCATATTGCCGTTTTTCATGGAGTGCAGTTCCGCCAGAAACTATCAGCAATGAAAACGCTATCACAACTGATATATATTTTCTGTTTCCGGTGGAGATTTTAACCATTACAATGGCAACAACGCATATAATGGCAAGTTTTCCGGCTATATCGTTTCCGCAAGAAATATATGAAAAATCCATTGACGAAATTTTTCCGGATATAAAGATAATTATTTTTATAATTCCGCCTGATATTTCCAGTACCGGAATAAGTCCGCCCGTTATGGTATAAAACATTCCCAGTACCATACAGAACGTACACAACGGAACTATTATTATATTAGTCACCGGTGAAACAAGTGATATTTCATCAAAAAATATCATACTTAACGGCATTATGAAAAGCGTCGTATAGAGCATTGTAATAAAATCCCTGATAACTCTTTGTGAAAATTTTTTCTTCGGAAGATTTTTCACCATATACGGTGCAAAAACACCTATTCCGAAAGTTCCACCCACCGACAGTATAAATCCCTGACTATATATCACATACGGATTTGCAATACATATTATAAGTATCGCTATGGCAAGTGAATTGAATGTATCGTTACGCCTTCGGAAAAGTCCGGCAGAATACGCTATATCAGCCATTATTACAGCTCTTACGGCAGATACCGGAACTTCTGACATTATAAGCATCAGAAACATGAAAATATTTAATAATCCGAATGATACAAATTTATTTATTTTCAGACGTTTAAATATTTTCATTAAAAATATTGCCATAATGGATATATGTAATCCCGATACAGCCATTACGTGACCTATACCCGTCCGGTAAAGAGAATTTTTCAAGGTATCATCAAGGAAACTTTTTTCACCGAAAACCATTCCCGACAGAAACCCGCCGCAATCATCGCCGAGTTTTATTCTGAAATCTGAAATAATTCTTTTCCTGTAGTCCATAAGAAAATTTTTTATTTTCTGTGCATTGAGTTTTTCAGTTGATATGCTGTCGGGATTTTCAGCAGAAAGAAAAATACCATCAGCCTTATAGTAAGTTTCACTGTCAAAAAGATAATCACCGGAAATTTTCTTAAAAGTACAGTTTTCTATGTTTACCCTGTCGCCATAACTGACATCAAGTTCATTCGTGAAAAATGATATTTCAGACGTCTGGATATTATTTATTTTGCCTTTTAAAATATACCGTGCCTTGTCGTTGTCGTATACGTCATAATCCTGAACTATTCCCGAAAAATTGCCGGAAATATTATTGTATTTTATAATATCTTCATAGACGTAATGTGTATATAGTTCTCCAGTAAGAAATGCTATCGCAAATGACATCGCAACCAGTGCAAAATCGTTTATAGAAAAATTTTTCAGTTTCCCGATTACGATGTACACCAGAAACGCAAACATTGGTATGACCAGCTCCCACGCCTGTGTAAAAAATGAAACGAAAAATAACCCCGATATATAACCTGCTGTTATACCAATCATTTTTCGTTTCATATAAATTACCTCACTTAAAGAAAAGCGGGAGCTTTTCAAGAAATACTATATCATCACGCTCTGAAGCGTCACCCTCAGCGAGTACAGCGGAGTACGTCACTACCGAACCACCGGCGGTTTCGGCAAGCTGTCCGAGTGCTTTGAAAGATTCTCCGGTACTTACAACATCATCTACTATAAGAATTTTCTTTCCGGTGAGAATTCCGGCTTTTTCCTGTGAAAGATACAGCGTTTGTATTTTTTCGGTTGTTATCGACTTCACCGATACGGAGAGCGGTTCTGTCATGTAAAGTTTTATTGATTTCCGTGCTACAACATAAGGTTTTCCGGACTGTCTGGACATTTCATATGCTATTGGTATTCCCTTAGATTCTGCCGTAAGAATTATGTCAAAATCACCGCATTTTTTTAAGAGTTCCTCCGCACAGGCAATTGTTAACTCAACGTCTGAGAACATTATAAATGCTCCGATAGAAATTTTATCATTCAGCGGACACAATGTAAGTTCACGCTCCAGTCCGGCAATAGTCATTTTATATGTATTCAATGCCGTTCCTCCGTTATTCAGTCTTGCCGAGTGAGTCAGCACCCCAACCCATTTTTACGCCACCTAAAACGTGGAAATGAAGATGTTTTACAGTCTGTCCGGCATCGTCACCGCAATTGCTTATAATACGATAACTTTCAATGCCTTCAGCCTGTGCGACTTTCGGTATAGCCTCAAAAATCTTAGCGATGTACTTTGAATTATCGGCATTAACGGCATTCGCACAGCATATATGCTGTTTCGGAATTACAAGGTCATGAACCGGTGCAATAGGTGCAATATCCCTGAATGCACACACAAAATCATCTTCATAGACTTTTGTGCTTGGAATTTCACCATTTATTATTTTACAGAATAAACAATCCATAGTTTTTTACTCCTTTTCAAATCCGGTACGGGCAGAATGTCCACACCGGAAAATATTTTACTTTATGAAATTACCGGCAATTGCAGAAAATTCATTCATAGCAGTATCAATCTTTGATATATCGCCGATACCTGCCATAGCACTGTCGGGCTTTCCGCCACCCTTACCGCCTGTGAGTGCAGATATTTCACGGACTATTTTTCCGGCATTTGCACCCTTAGCGACTGCCTCTTTAGTGCATACACAGTAGAAAGTACCTTTTCCGCCTGTAGTTCCGGTAAAAAGTGCTATAATAGCCTCTTTCTTGTCCTTGACGCTGTCGCCGAGTTTACGGAGTGCGTCAGGTGCAGAGCCGTCCATTCTTGCGGAAATAAGTTTCACACCGTTTACTTCCTGTGCGTTATCGAAAATCGACGAAACTTTAGCATTAGCAATCTGCTGACTGAGACTTTCAACTTTTTTGCCGAGTTCCTTATTTTCAGCGAATACGGATGTACATTTTTCAGGGAGTTCAGTTACATTTGCAAGTTTTAAAGCCTTTGAAGACTTTATAATAGTATCCTTATAGCTGTTGAGAAGTTCAAGTACACCCTGACCCGTTACGGCTTCAATACGTCTCACGCCGGCGGCTACAGAACTTTCAGAAACTATTTTAAATGCACCTATTTCATTTGCATTTGATACGTGAGTACCGCCACAAAATTCTACAGAATCATCAGCAGTTACAACCCTTACCACATCGCCGTACTTTTCACCGAAAAGTGCCATAGCTCCGAGTTTTTTGGCTTCCTCTATAGGCATTTCACGTGTAACTACCTCAGTAGCATTAATAATATAATCGTTTACGAGTTCCTCAACCTTTGAAATTTCTTCTTCTGTCATTGCACTGAAATGATTGAAGTCAAAACGGCAAGCCTTGTCATTAACAAGCTGTCCGGCTTGGTGAACGTGTTCGCCTAAAACTTTCTGTAAAGATTTCTGCAACAGATGTGCGGATGTATGATTAGCCATAGTTGCCCGTCTCTTGCGGATATTAATATATGCCTCTACAGTCTCACCCTTTGAAAGACTTCCGCTTTCCACGTAAGCAACGTGTAAAAAATGTCCCTCTGATTTTATTGTATCGTTTACATAAGCTATACTGTCTGTGCTGTAGTTTAAAATAGAACCACTGTCACCGGATTGTCCGCCACTTTCAGCATAGAACGGTGTTTTGTCAAGTACGATTACAATATTATCACCCTCAACGGCTGTTTCGATTTCCTGACCGTCCTTGTAAATGGCGAGTATTTTAGCATCTTTTTCATTGAAATTTGTATATCCCGTGAATACAGTCGCCGGAGCGTCAATCTTTATACTGTTATCAGCCCATGATGAGCCGGCTTTTGCGAGGTGGTCGGCTTTAGCCTTTGCACGCTGTTCCTTTGCAAGTTCATTGAAACGCTCCGTATCAACAGTAAGTCCCTTTTCTTCACATATTTCTATTGTAAGGTCAATCGGGAATCCGTAAGTATCAGACAGCTTGAAAGCGTCGTCACCGGAAAGTACTGTTTTATTTTCAGTGGCGAGTTTTTCCGTAAACTGTGCAAGGAGTTCAGAACCCTTGTCAACAGTCTTTGCAAATGCTTCCTCTTCAACACCGATAATTTTCTTTATATAGTCTCTTTTTTCGGCGAGTTCCGGATATGCTCCGGCGTTTTCATTTATTACAGTATCGGCGACTTCACAAAGAAACGGCTTTTTAATTCCTAAAAGTCTGCCATGACGTGCAGCACGTCTTAAAAGTCTCCTGAGAACATAGCCTCTGCCCTCGTTGGACGGCATAATACCATCACCCACCATGAAAGTGGTACTTCTTATATGGTCTGTGATTACACGAAGTGAAACATCTGTTTTAGCATTTGTCTTGTACTCTACACCGGCAAATTCAGAAACGTGTTTCATGATATTCTGAACTGTATCAACCTCAAAAATATTGTCAACGGTCTGCATTACGCACGCAAGTCTTTCAAGACCCATTCCGGTATCAATGTTTTTGCTCTTCATTTCGGCGTAATTGCCGTTGCCGTCGCTGTCGAACTGACTAAAAACAAGATTCCATATTTCAATAATATTATCCTTGTCGCCTTCTGCCTCAAAGCCTGCACGGTCAAGTTTTCTGTTTTCGCCGACACGGTCAAAGTGGATTTCTGAACAAGGTCCGCAAGGTCCTGAACCGTGTTCCCAGAAATTATCCTTTTTGCCAAGACGGATTATTCTGTCATGCGGAATGCCTATCTTGTTTTCCCATATCTGTTCTGCTTCGTCGTCGCTCTCAAAAATAGTAATCCAGAGTCTTCCTGCCGGAATAGCAAGTGTTTCAGTGAGGAACTCCCATGCCCATTCAATAGCTTCATTCTTGAAATAGTCACCGAATGAAAAGTTACCAAGCATTTCAAAGTATGTACCGTGACGTGCAGTTTTTCCGACGCTCTCAATATCGGGAGTTCTTATGCATTTCTGACACGTTGTAACTCTCTTATTAGGTGGTACAGCCTGTCCGAGAAAGTATTTTTTAAGAGGTGCCATGCCTGAATTTATAAGCAAAAGACTTTTATCGCCTTGCGGTACAAGTGAGGCACTTGACATTCTTGTATGGCTTTTTCCCTCAAAAAATGAAAGATATTTTTCACGAAGGTCATTAAGACCAGTCCATTTCATAAATCTTCTCTCCTTTAGTAGTTGTAGCATTAACAAATATATTATAGTATTATTTTCGGTAAATGTCAATGATTTTGAAATATTTTCCGGAATTTTTAAAAAAACTCTTGACAAATTGAAATTTTTATGATATGATATTGATATCAAATCACGAAAGGAAAATTTATCATGAAAGAAAAAATTTTAGCAAAAAAACCAAACGGAGCAGGTATGCTTATACTGTGGATTTTTATTTATCTGCTTGCCATTGTACTTTTAGTAATTGGTATAGTTACCACTCCGCTACTGGTACTTTTAGCAAGTTTCTGGCTTGTTTTAGGCTGGATTCCATTTTTAGGGCTTAAAATTCTTCAGCCACAGGAAGCACTTGTACTTACTCTTTTCGGTAAGTATCATGGCACTTTAAAGGGTGACGGCTTTTTCTGGGTTAACCCGTTTTGTGTTGCCGTAAATCCCGCTGCTAAAACAAAACTCCGCCAAAGTGACGACGTGAGCAAGGATTCTATTTCTTCTATTATTTCCACAAGCGGACAGACTGAATTTGCAAGTAAGAAAATTTCTCTCAAAATTATGACCCTCAATAACAACCGTCAGAAAATAAATGACTGTCTCGGAAATCCTGTTGAAATCGGCATAGCTGTAACATGGAAAGTCAATGACACCGCAAAGGCTGTATTTGACGTTGATAACTACAAAGAATATCTCTCACTTCAATGTGATACGGCTTTAAGAAACATTGTCCGCCTGTATCCATACGATGTAGCACAGAACGTTGATACTACCGGCGACGGTATAGCCGACGAGGGAAGTTTAAGAGGTTCAAGCGAAATAGTGGCAAAAAGAATCCGTGACGAAATTCAGCAGAAAGTTGAAAATGCCGGTCTTGAAATAGTAGAGGCTCGCATTACATACCTTGCATACGCTCCGGAAATAGCCGCCGTTATGCTCCAGAGACAACAGGCTTCCGCTATCATAGACGCAAGAAAAATGATTGTTGATGGTGCTGTGGGTATGGTGGAAATGGCGCTTGAACGTCTCAATGAAAGCGGTATGGTTGACCTTGACGAAGAACGTAAAGCCTCTATGGTTTCAAATCTGCTTGTGGTTCTATGTGGCAATCACGATGCGCAGCCGGTTGTAAATTCGGGAAGTCTTTACTGATATGGCACAGAAAAAACAAATTCCGCTGAGAATATCCGAAAAGCTGTACAAGGATATTTATGCATGGGCGGAAGATGATTTCCGCTCCGTCAACGGACAAATAGAATACCTGCTCACTGAGTGTGTCAAACAGCGTAAGAAAAACGGTAAATACGTTTCCGACGATATAGACGCTCCGCCGGATTTCGATATTGAAAATTTTGATAAATAATTATTTTTCCCCTGATATATTCAGGGGATTTTTTTATTTTTCCTGTGAAATCCTGTCGGCAATTTCACGGAAAACAGGAGCAGAAACGTCATTACCATAACCGCCGTCCTCAACAAGTACGGTAACGGCATACTGTGGCTTATCTGCCGGAAAAAATCCGGTTATCCATGCGTGACATAGTTCCTCACCCTTTTTGTCGGTACGTCCTGTCTGTGCCGTGGAGGTTTTCGCCCCGACTGTCGTATAATTCGTCCTTGCGTTTGAGTTTTCGTTATCCTCAACCGCTGAAACCATCATTTCTTTAAGCTGTTTGGCTACCGCTCTTTCAAGTACCTCTGAATGTTGTGGATTTTTTTCATTCAAAACGTCCTTACCGTCGGGTGTCATACCCTTTATAAGTCGTAATACCGGCATTTTACCATTATTGGCTATGGCACACGTTAATTGCGTTATCTGTAATGGTGTTGCGGAAAGTTTTCCCTGCCCGAAAGAAAAATTAGCAAGTTCCGCTGGTATCATCAATTCCTGTACTGTGGGAAGCACTCCACCTGATGCCGTCATACCTGAACACAAATGTATTTCACGTCCGAACCCTAAATTGAATGCAAGTTCCCTGAAATTCTTTACATTAAGCATACGACTTAAATTTATAAAATACGTATTGCAAGAATTTGTTATAGCGTCGGAAAGAGTCTGCATACCGTGACCGTCCGCCTTATGACAGTTGAAAATTTTCCCCTCAACGTCTTCCTGACCTGTACAGTTATAGACGTATCCGCTAAACCTGTTCATTATAGCCTGTGCCGATGTCACCAGCTTGAAAACTGACCCCACACTATAAGAATACAATGCACGATTTATCAGCGGACTTCTTTCGTCGGAAAGTGCCTTTTCCATGTCATCAACGGAATAATCCGGAAAACTCACCATAGCAAGAATTTCACCGGTTTTGACGTCTGCCACAACTATTGCGCCCTTGTCGATATTTTTTCCTGCTTCCTCGCATATCTTCTGAATATCAATGTCTATTGTAGTGACAACTCCGCTTTTTTCGGCTGTACTCCGGATAATTTTCTTGCCGTCGCCTATAAGTATCTGTCCGAAACCGTCGGTTGTATAAGTCACACTGTTTTCGCCGTAATCATTCCGGAGAACTTTATTATATGCGTATTCAATTCCGGAGACTCCCTCCCCCTGTGACAGATATCCCACAACGTGTTGTGCCGGTTGATTTTCGGAATAACGTTCGGGAATTTCAAAGACCGTCAGACCGTCAGAATCGGAAGTATCTTCCTTGCACTCGAATGTAAAGGGTAATCCCTTATCAAAATTTTCAAGAAAATCATCTTTATTGATGGCATATTCAGCAGTTGAATCCCTGTCCAGAAATGCCGGTACTGCAACGGCTATATGTTTTTTTCCGGCATTGACTATGGGTTTTAAATTTCTGTCGTAAATAGTTCCCTCACTGTTTCCGGCAATAACCGTAAACTGTGCGTTTGTCCGTGCCGTCTGGACGTGTTCACGCTTCATGGCTATTCGATAGTAATTGAAACACAATCCCACAAACAACAGGAAAAAAATTCCCACAAGAATAATAATTCTTATTTCAGCTTTCCGACGCATAAAAAATCACCTCTTTATCATTATTGACCAAAGAGGTGATTTTAATTCAGTTTATTCAAGTACTATTGTATAAAATTTTCCATTTGATTAAACATTATTTTATAATATATATTAAGTAAAATTAATTATAATATGAAACAGTATCACAATAATAATAAGGCGAATCATTGCCATTATGTCTATATAACCCACCATTACCCCATTTTGATATAACAATAACCATGTTTCTGAAGTTTATGTTAGAACCACCCGATAACCGTGTTTCTATAATTGCAGAATGTTCAATGCTGTTTCCTTGCCAATAAACCATTCTGTAGTTTGATTGTGGATTAGATGATAGGTAATAACTGCCGTCTGAAATATAAGCGTAAGGGTTATTCATCCACTTATTATTACTGCTTGATTGAGAATACCAGGCATATGAATGACAATTATATTTATTAGTAGGTTCTCTCAGACGCTCTGCATTTGGATATCCTGTCCTCGCAATAGCATTTAATTCAGTTATTTCTTTATAAGACAATTCAGGTCGGTCAACTATCACTGACACAGGACTTCCATTAGGAGTATATACTACACTATCATATGACATTGCAGATTCAGCAGAGTCAACAAGGTTTTCGCTATTTGTATCCACTCCTATTAAGTCATAGAATATATTTTCTGTAAATTCACCGTATATTTCAGATTTATTTTTTTTATTATATTTATTAAAAGCTATATTACTTAATTCAGATATTTCATCATCAGTTAATTTTTCTCTGACAAAATCCAGCGACAACAGAATTTCAATATCAGTTAATCTGAATATATCATCTGAAGTATTTACATCAGTAAGAATATTTTCATCTTTATATTTCTGCAATAAAACCGTGGCAACATCAGGGCGGTCTGCTAACTCTCTCACTCCGTTGAAAGTATAATATAAAACTTCTGCTCCCTTTTTAACATTATCAAAAAAATAAACATCTGAAAAATACGGATATTCAACAACAGCATCAATCAAAGCCGAAGTAGTCATATTTTCTAACCATTTTTCCGGTAACTGAAGTTTTTCACCCCGTTCCTTTCGACTGGTTGCAGACCATTCTGGGTTTTTCATGACACTTTTATAAAATTCAGTTGCCTTTGATGCACTTGTAATAGTATAACTTGCTTCTTCACTTTCGTAACCGGCAGAAACAGTTGTTGACACAGAAAATAACAAGATTGCTGAAGATAAAAAAGCCGATAATATTTTTTTCATATATATTATACCCCCTTTATTTTATAAGTATAATTATAAAAGATATTTTTAAAATTGTCAATAGATTTTAAATATTATTTTTAATTTTGTAATATATTACAATTTTTTCTTTTATACAAAATATACAAAAATCACCTCTATATCATTATTGACAAGAGATGATTTTTTTAATCATTCAAGTATAACTGTAAAAGGTCCGTCGTTGAGTAACTCAACTTTCATATCAGCACCGAAAATACCCGTCTCAACGTGTTGTCCCCTGCTCCGACAGTATTCCGTGAAATATTCAAAAAGACTATTGGCAAAATCCGGTGCGCCTGCCTGTATAAAATTAGGTCTGTTACCCTTTCTGCAATCTGCATAAAGCGTGAACTGTGGTACTATCAGTAGTGAACCCCCTACATCTTTAAGCGAAAGATTTATTTTTCCGTTTTCATCGGAAAAAATTCTTAAATTAATAATCTTGTCGGCAAGTCTCCGGCAGTCTTCCGGTGTATCGTCCTTACCGACGCCGAAAAGTACAAGATAACCATTATCAATTTTTCCGGTTATATTCCCGTCAACCGTGACGCTTGCTTTTGTAACTCTCTGTAAAACTATTTTCATTGTTTCTCCTTAAAATTCAAAAGTTTGTCCCTGTAGTATTCGTATTGTTTTTGTCTTGCGTTTATTTCGGCTGGTATACCGCTGGTGAGGTCATTACACAGGGCATCAAACTTGTCAAGAATACTTACTATGCGTTTTTGTTCTTCTATCGGTGGGACGGGAATTTTTATTTTTGTTAAATCATAATTATATAATCTTGCAATTGTACCACCTTCAGAGATTTGCCATGGATTTGTTTGATAAAAATAGTATAAATATTTATTTAATACTATTGATTCATCATTATCAATCCAGACTATATTTGAATCCTGAAAATATGCGGGTTTTCCGTCAAATATAACTGTTCTGCCGATTGTTCCGGAGGCAGAAATAAGAACATCACTTTTTTTAGGATATGAATATTTCTGCTTATATTCATTGAATAATTCAAAGGAAATATAGGAATCTGCTGTTTTTCCGAATGTTCCTATTTTGAAAAAAGGTACTCCACTTTCAGAATTAGTTTGATTTTTCATAATGCGTTTACACATTGATACTTTACCAATTTCACCCAGAGATTTACGTTCCACGCCGTCACCGAATGTCAACAGCTTATCCCGATAATATTCATACTGCTTTTTTCTTAAATCAAGCTCTTTTTTTAGTTCATGCTGTAAAACCGTGACTTTTTCGGAATATTCATCAAGTATTCTGACAATCTCACGTTGTACCTCTAACGGCGGAAGTTTTATCATTATTTTACCTATATCGCCCATATTAATTTTAATTGGTATAGCATTTACAAGCGTTCTTTTATATAATTCTTTTCTGCCATATCTACTTTCAATATAATATTTTAAATACTTGCTGTTCAATACCTCAGTATTCGGACGTAACAAGGCAAGTGAAACATAATAACCAACAGGAATATTTTTTTCAACTATCGCACAAGTACCAATACTTCCTATTCTTGTCATAAAAACATCATTTATCTGAGGCTTTACTTTATATTTATTATAATCTTCCTCAGAAATATATTTTTCTGTCGCATAAATATTATTTATATTTTCTACACTTATAAATTTAACTCCGCTTTTTGTATAATCTGGTGTCTGATGTGTTCCGTCATAAATATCACATACTGTATTTAATCTAATATCTTCCACGCCGTCGGGACAAAATTCTTTTATAAGTCTATGCAGTTTAGACATAAGCCACCTACTTTCTTACAATATCGGCATCAAACGGAATAAGTCTTATAACGTCCTTGCCCCGTGAATCAATAATACTGTACATGGCTTTAGGAAGATTTATAGTAACGGTTTCATTTGAATTGTTGAAAAAGAAAATATAATCATTAATTCCGTTTGTACGGGTGATGACCTCAACACCTTTAGGCAGTCCCTTAAGACGTGGTATTCCAGCCTGTACCATAAGATTACCGGCGAAACTTTCATAAAAATCCATATCGCATATAGTCCCGACGTAATAGGCAATGCCTTTACAATATCTGTTCATTGTGACAGCCGGACAGCATTTATAAAAACTCTCTCCGTACTCCGCATAGGTTTTAGCGGTAGTAAGGTGAAGAACGTCACACCACTCACGGCATCTGAATTTATTTCCGGCAAAATCTTTTATATTCTGATTTACAATATTTCCGATAGGGTCATATTCGGTTACTTCCGCCCCGATAAGCTGTTTATAGACAGTCGGGAGAGTTTCCATTATACAGTTATTGTTATTGTCCTTGACACCACTTCTGCACGTCAGAACCAGTGTTCCACCATTTATGACAAATCTGTATATATTTTCCGTAACCGCTTTTGTATTCACGAAAACTGAAGGTGCAACAACTATTTTATATCCGGATAAATCGGAATTCGCCGAAACAACATCTATATTTGCTCCGTAACGTGCAAACGCTGTATGGAAATTTTCAAGCTGTTCAAGATAATTAAAATTGTCTGTCTGTGGCTGTATCTTCAGAGCATTGAAACAGTCTGGTGAATAGAGTATGGCAATTTCTGAAACTATTTTAGCTGACCGGAAAACATCAAGTTTTGTAGCCGTCTTGCATAATTCCGAAAACTCAAAATAACGTCTTGCCGGAATATTGTTACTGTCAAGTATTCCGTGAAGAAACATTTCAGAACCTTTCAGAGCTGTACGCCACCGATAGTGTATCACCGTATCAGCACCGTGTGCGAATGCCTGTAATGAATAGCCCATAATCATTCCGGGGAGCAATGCCGGTGACATTGCAGACCAGCCACCGATAATTCCGCTTAATTGTTCGGTAATCCAGAAATTATCTCTTTTTATACCACGCATCATATCAAGCCGGAATGCATGGGATTTTACTGTATTATTCTTTTCAAGAATAACAGGCGGATAATTATCATATGAAACGAAATCCATATTTTCAAATAACTTATAATAATCCGGTGCGTTTTCACATAACCATGTATTAGTAGTAACTTCTGCTTTAGGGACTTCACGCTTGATTATATCAGCAATTTCACTGACATATTCAGCAATACAGTCGGCTGAAAATCTCCGGTATTCCAGACATAAAGCGGGATTCTGCCACTCTGTCGGGTAAGCCGTCGGTGGCTGGATTTCCGTAATATCACTGTACGTCAGACTATGTGCCTCCGTACCTAAAGCAAGATTTATATTTTCAAGACTTTCATATTTATCCCATAACCACTCCCTGAATTTTTCACGACACACATCACAAGTACATTGATATGCTTCAAGTTCGCTGTCAATCTGCCACGCCGTAACGGAATTTCTATGACCGTATCGCCTTACAAGCTGTTCTGTAAGTCTTTTTGCGTATGCCCTGAAATACGGAGCGTTTATACATCTGTGATTTCTTATACCTGTCTGAACCGGTTTATTATCCGTACCTACCTGAACTATTTCAGGCTGTGCATTATATAGCCATAACGGCGGACAACCTGTCGGAATACACATCATAATTTCAATGCCGAAACTCTCAAAAGTTGCAACGACATTGTCAAGCCATTCAAAATCAAAAATTCCGTCTGATTTTTCTATTGACGACCATGCACCGTCGCATATGCGAACGATTTTCACACCGATTCTAAACATCTGTTCAGCGTCCCTGTTCCATAATGAAGAGTCCCACTGTTCAGGATAATAATCAACGCCTATTTTCATGATTTTCCCCCTGAATATCATACTCTAAAATATCACAGTTGTTAATCATCCATACTGCAAAATCTTCTGTTTTTATGTCATTGAAGTATGTATTTATTATTCTGCATACACCACCATGACATACAAGAAGTACATTTTTATCATTATAATTTTTAATTATATCGTCCAGTGCGGAATATATTCTGTGTGCAAGCTGTAAAACTGATTCTCCGGTTTTTCCCATACGGGTAGCAAAATTTATTTTATTTTCTTCAAAACCCTCTGAAAATCTTGAGTGTGTTTCATAGTTTCCGTAATTCCATTCCCTGAGACGTGGTTCAGTTATAATTTCAAGACCTGTTTTTTCAGCGACAATCTTTGCAGTTTTCTGAGCCCTTTTCATAGGCGAAACTATCATTATATCCACATCAAGACTGGCTACACGCTCCGCCAGTCCGTGTGCCTGCTGTATGCCGGTTTCATTCAGTTCCATGTCTGTAGTACCTAAAATTCTGTCCTGTTTGTTAAAATCCGTCTGTCCGTGTCGTGTAACATATAATTTCAAAATAATCACTCCATAATATATTTTTTAATTTCATCTCTTGCTGTATCAATCATTAACTTACTTGGATTTTCACCACCTATAATCCTTGCAATTTCCGAAACTCTCCCGTCAAAATCAAGCTGTGTGACGTTTGTTTCAGTACGTTCACCGACAGTCTGCTTTTCAATCATAAGATGATTATCAGCCATAACCGCTATCTGTGACAGATGTGTAACGCATATAACCTGATGTATTCTGCCGATTTCACGTAATTTTATACCTATCTTCTGTGCGGCTTTTCCGCTTACACCGGTATCTATTTCATCAAAAATCATAGTCGGTATTTCATCTCTTCCGGCTATGACGCTTTTCAAAGCAAGCATTATCCTTGAAAGTTCACCGCCTGAAGCTATTTTAGAAATCGGTTTCGGTGCTTCACCCTTGTTTGCTGAAATAAGAAATTCCACACTGTCCATACCGTTTACTGTAAGTTTTCCTTTTTCGTGGCGGACGTCTATTAAAACGTCGGGCATATTCAGGAATTTCAGTTCATCGGTTACTCTTTCCGCAAATTTTCTGCCTAGTTTTTCCCGATAGTCAAAAAGTTCCTTAGCTCTTTCCGTAACGGTATATAGAAGACTTTCTTTTTTCTGATTGAGTTCAGCTATTTCAGTGGCGGAACTCTCAAATTTTGTTATTTCCATGCAAGCATTATTGTAAATCTCAATAAGCCCGTTGCAGTCCGTGGCGTACTTTCTTTTAAGTTTATTTATTGTATTAAGACGTGTACCGAGATATTCAAGACGCTGTCCGTCAAGTTCTATCTTGTCGGCGAGGTTTTCAAGTTCTGATGATATATCAGCCAATTCAATTTCAACTGCCGAAAGTCTTTCATAAAGCGTATTGAGTTCTTCATTACTTACGGTATAGCGTGAAATTTCAAACTCAGCAGACGAAATCATATCATTTGCGGTGTCGTCTCCGGTGACAGCCTGTACAGCCTGTTTTATTGCAATAATCATTTTTTCAGCATTTTTAGCTGTTTCATACTCTTTTTCAAGCGTTTCGTCTTCATTTTCGGATAATTCCAGTTCGCCGACGTCTTCAATTATTGCATTTAAATAGACTGTCCGTTCAGTCCGTGACTGTTCAGATTTTTTAAGTTCGTTTAATTTTTTAGCTGTCTGCTGGAGTTCACGGAAAGCCTCCCTGTAGTTTTCAAGAAAAGTATTATCTGCTCCGAAATCATCAAGTACGTGTAAATGTTTTTCACTGTCCATAAGTACCTGATTATCGTGCTGACCGTGTATGTTTATCAGCATAGAGCCGATTTCTTTCAGCAATGACGCCGAAGCGGTACGCTGATTTATACGGGCTATACTTCTTCCGTCCGAACTTATCTCACGGGTAACTGTTATTTCGTCGTTTTCGTGAGCTATGCCGAGTTCGTCGAGACGTTCAATTACATTACTTCCCAGTTCAGTGAAAAGTGCCGTTATTATGGCTTTGTCACAGCCTGTCCGGACAATATCTTTACTGCTCCGGTGTCCTAAAACGGCGTTTATACCGTTTATAAGGATTGATTTTCCTGCTCCCGTCTCACCCGTGAAGATATTCAGGTTTTCGGTAAGCGGTATTACAGCCTCTTTTATTACCGCAAGATTTTTTATATAAATTTCCCTTAGCATATTTTATGCTGTTACCTCCCACAAAAAAGTTCGTTTTTGAATTTTCTGGAAAGTTTTTTAGCGTCCGCCTCACTCCTCACCAGTATAAAAATTGTATCATCGCCGGCAATAGTCCCCACAACTCCTTCATGATTGACGGAATCAATAGCGGCACAAGTTCCCTGTGCCATACCTGCACGACATTTCAGTACAATTGTATTCATTGCATAGTCAACTGAAATAACCGCCTCTGCAAAAAAATTTTTTTCCTCCACGGCAGACGCCGGAAGTGTATATCTGTAATTTCCGTCTGCATCACGTTGTTTAACAAGTGAAAGTTGTTGTATATCCCTTGAAAGTGTAGCCTGTGTAGTACGCACACCCTTTCCGGCAAGGAGTTCTATTAATACTTCCTGTGTAGAGACGGGCTGTTCATTGATTATTTCCAATATAAGTTCATGTCTGTGATTTTTCATAAACACTCCTATTTTATGGGCTTGCATAATTTCCGACAAAGCGATTCATGGAAAGAATTTCCGACAAGATTTATAAACCGGATATTATTTTTTCCACGTGAAATCTCTATTGACTGGTCTTTTTCAAGCTGTATGTGAAGTTCACCGTCAACGCTTATGACCATGTATTCACCGTCACGGGTACGGCTTGTAAGACCAAGTTTCCGGCACGACGAAAAAAGTGTAGTCCGTGAAAAAAGCGAATGCGGACATATCTGTGTCATTTCAATGCATTCTAAATCAGGTTCAATAACAGGTCCACCGGCAGAAAGTGCATAGGCTGTAGAGCCTGATGGCGTACTGAAAAGTACTCCATCCGCACGGTATCTGCCGACAAGATAACTGTCAGAATATACCTCAAAATCGCATATCCGGAAACTTCCCGACCGTGCAGATATTTCATTCAGGGCGGTATACGTGACCTGTTTTCCGTTTTCTATACAGGTTACATCAAGAGTCATTCTTTCTGAAATTTCATATTCACCGGTTTTCAGAAGTTCCAGCTTGTCAAGCTGGTCAGCCTCAAGACCCGCCATAAATCCAAGTGTACCGGTATTTATTCCAAGAAGTTTAGTATCTGTACCCATAAGCAGTTTTGAACATCTTAAAATAGTGCCGTCGCCACCTATGGCAATGACAAAATCAGCAGTTCGCACGGATTTCTTTATATCCTCAAATTTCACAAAAGGCTTGTCAGAAAAATCTTTCATAAATCTTTCACTGACATATACTTCAATGCCGTATCTGTTCAGGACGTCACAGGTTTCCCTTGCACATTTAAGGGCGTTTTTTTTCTGAAAATTAGGGTATAATGCAACTATCATAAAACTACTCCTTTAAATTAGTGAACGAAATTTCAACAAGATTTCTGAAATCACGTATAACAGGTGTGCCGGAAATTTTCCGGAGATGTGCAAGGTATTCAATATTTCCGCTGCCGCCCTTTATTGATGAAAACGTGTAGTCAAGAGCCGTGAGACTGTTTCCGTATATTGCGGCATCGATTTCCGACAATACACGGACGTGTACTTTTTTATCACGGACAATGCCATGTTTTCCGATAAATTTTCTGCCAGCCTCAAACTGTGGCTTTATAAGTACAACGGCATCTGCACCGGCTTTAAGCAGTCTGCTGATTTCGGGGAGAATTATTTTCAGTGAAATAAAAGAAACGTCCGTTGAAATGAAATCAATATTACAGCCCAGCATTTCCGGTGTGACTTTTCGTATATCGGTATTTTCCATATTTATAACTCTGCTGTCCGCACGGAGAGACGGCGCAAGCTGTCCGTGACCGACATCTACAGCGAAAACTTTTTCCGCACCGTTTTTCAGCATAAAATCCGTAAATCCACCAGTTGATGCACCTATATCAAGACAAGTTTTTCCGGTAAAATCAAGCCCGAAAGTTTCCGTTGCCTTTTCGATTTTCAACGCACCCCGTCCCACATAGATTTCCTGTTCAGAAGATTCTATAATATCATCAGTTCCGACCTCACAGGAGGCTTTACTTACAGACTTGCCGTTAATGGTTATACAGCCGGATTTTATCATTTCCTTAGCACGTTCACGACTACGGGCTATTCCCCGTGAGACAATTTCCGTATCAAGTCTTGCCATTTGTCATGCACCTCTTCCGGACGTATTCCGCCATTTTTTCGCACGTGAGACCCAGTTTTTCAAGGCTCGACCTGACAGAAGCCTGACGTACATAATTTTCAACAGTCACTCTGCTATAGTCTCCGGTGTAGCCTGATTCGGCAAGACGACAGCCCATTTTTTCTGAAATACTGCCATTGCCTATAGATTCCTCAAAGAAAATAATACGTTTATATTCCTTAATCTCTTTAAAAATATCACGGTTAAGTGGATATATTTTCGTAAGTTTAAGAATATCACAATTTATGTCATCACTGCTGAGAATACTTTGCGCCTTGTAAGCCTCGTTGTAAAGTCTTCCGTAAGTTATAATAAGCGTATCGCTTTTATCATTGCGCATGAAAAGATATTCCGTATTGAGATAATCACGGTTGAAACAAACTTCTTCCGTACCACGTGGATATCTTATAGCTGTAAGATGTTTATTTGTATAGACAGCCTTTTTCATACATAGTCTTAACTCTTCATAGCATGAAGGAGAATATATTACAGTCTCCGGAATGCTTGTCAACATAGGAACATCAAAAATTCCCTGATGTGTTTCACCGTCCTCACCGACAACTCCGGCACGGTCTATGCACAGAATTATATGCAGTCTGCCTATGGAAATATCATGTATAAGCTGGTCATAGGAACGTTGCAGAAAACTTGAATACACCGCAAAAACCGGAATTTGTCCCATTTTTGCAAGTCCGCCACAGAACGTCACGGCGTGTTGTTCTGCTATGCCCACATCATAGAAACGCTTAGGAAAACGCTTACTGAAAAACTGCAAACCTGTACCATACTTCATGGCGGCTGTGACAGCACATATGCGGTCATCTTTTTCGGCAAGTCTTACAAGCTCCTTGCCAAATACTGTAGAATAACATTTATCTGCTGAAACTTCCGGATTGCCTGTTTCAATATCGAATTTGGAAATTCCGTGATATTCACCGGGATTATTTTCAGCTGGCGGATATCCCTTGCCTTTTTTTGTCTTGACGTGTATAAAAACGGGTTTATGATAATATTTTGCTTTTTTCATGATTTTTTCAAGGTCTGAAAGATTATGACCGTCCACAAGTCCTAAATAAATAAATCCCATATTTTCAAACAAGGAACTCTGTTCAAGAATTTTATTTTTTACGGCGTTTTTTGTACTTTGTATGCCTTTTGCCATAGGCTTGCCAAGCACCGGAATAGCATTCAGGGTATCTTTGACATTCTTCTTTGTGGAGATATACTGTTCAGAATTGCTTAAAGTTGTCAGATGTTTTGCAAGTGCGCCTACATTCCGTGAAATTGACATATCATTATCATTTAAAATAACAATAAGATTGCTTTTGCGTTCTCTTCCGGCATTGTTCATAGCTTCATAGAACATACCACCAGTCATTGCGCCGTCACCGATAACAGCTATTGTATAGTTGTCTTTTCCCTGAAGTTTCATAGCCTCAGCGATTCCGCACGCCACGGAAACCGATGTACTGCTATGACCGCTTATAAAAACATCATGTGGTGACTCTTCCGGCTTCGGAAACCCTGAAATTCCACCTTCCGTGCGTATGGTTGAAAACTTATCAACACGTCCGGTAAGAATTTTATGCACATATGACTGATGTCCTACGTCCCATATAATTTTATCTTCCGGAGAATTGAAATTCCGGTGAATAGCCATAGTCAGTTCTACAACACCTAAATTTGACGCAAGATGTCCGCCGTTATTGGATATGGTAGAAATAAGCATATCCCGAATTTTTCCACAAAGAATTTCACACTGTTTTAAAGACAGTTTCCGTAAATCTTCCGGTAGTTTAAGTTCAGACAGATTAATATCTGTATCTTTTTTTTCGTATTCATTCATTTTATATAATGCGGAAAAAAATTTCCGCCTGCTCCTTTATTTAATTTTTTCTTTGCAAAAGATTTTTTGTCAGTTCAACAAGAAAACTGTTGTTTCCGGTTTTTGCAAGACATTCAAGGGCGTCGGCTGTAATTTTATCGGCTGTTTCCCGTGCTTTTTCCACACCGTAAAGCGTAACGAAAGTAGTTTTATTTTCTTCCTTGTCGCTTCCGGCTGGCTTGCCGATTTCCTCAGTACTTGCGGTGACGTCAAGAATATCATCGATAATTTGAAAGGCAAGACCAAGTTTATAGCCGTATTCCGCTGAAAGATTAATAATTTCCTCGTCCGCACCGGCACATATACAGCCCATGGCACATGATACGGCAATAAGTTGACCGGTCTTGTTGTGGTACATATTGCGGAGGTTTGCCTCATCAACATCGTTCCGCTGTTCGTTTTCCATGTCAATGACCTGTCCGCCAATCATGCCGGATTTTCCGGTAGCCTTGGCAAGTACGGAAATTATTTTAATTTTCTGTTCCGGTGAAAGTTCCGTATCGTCGGCGATAATCTCAAAAGGCAGTACAGAAAGCGCATCACCGGCAAGAATAGCCATAGCCTCCCCGTATGCCTTATGACATGACGGCTTGCCACGTCGTAAGTCATCATCATCCATAGCAGGCAAATCGTCATGTATCAGCGAAAACGTATGTATCATCTCGATAGCACACGCCGGAGCTTTTACCTTTCTGTAGTCTGTACCCATAGCCTCGCAAAATGCCATAACCAATACCGGACGTATACGCTTTCCGCCTGCACTCAGTGAATAATTCATAGCCTCTATAAGTTTTTTTTGTGGTTCAGTTTCAGCCGTCAGTAAATTGTATTCCTTAAGGCTTTTTTCTGCATAATCTACATATTCCGTTAATTTTTCATTGAATCCGTTCATTTTTTTAATTCTCCATAATTTTTTAAATAACCGTATATCGCCACACCGGCAGCATTATCACATGAAAATTCCGGCTCTGCAAAATCGGCTTTTCCGAAACGGGAAATAATTTTCTGTCTGATAATTTTATCCGACATAACACCACCTGCAAAAACAAGCGGAATATCTCCGTGTATTCTGACAGCCTCAGCGGTCATTGAAATGACAGTTTCCGCCACAGTATCAAGACAATATCCGGCTATATTTTCGGATGTTTCGCCGTCGTCAAGCATTTTCCGGCACTTATTCTCAAATCCCGAAAGACAACAGTCATTATCTTTCAGTACAGATTTTATTTTATAGTGCCTGTCTGCATTATAGGCGAATTTTTCAAGTTCTATGCCACACGGGAATTTTAATCCCAGCATAATACCTACACGGTCAATAAGCTGACCGGCTTTCAAATCAAGGGAAGTCCCTACCTGAGTTATATTTATTATATCGGATTTATCCGGCTCACAAATAAGACAGTCAGTAGTGCCACCGCTGACGTGAAAAGCTATGAATTTTTCATGAATAAGCGAAAGCCTGTCCGCCGAATACAAAGCCGCCAGAATATGCCCCGTCTGGTGTGAAGTCCGATAAAAAGGGATTTTATTCATTGCCGATATGGAACGTCCCAGACCTTCACCGCACAGAAAACACGGCATATATGAACCCTCTATGTTTCGTGGTCGCACCGATGATGACACGGCTTTTAAGTTCTCAACGGGGTGCATGGAAAAAAGTTCCTCTATCATTTCCGGTAGTTGCTTTGTATGGTGAAAAACAGCATCGCTTTGTCTTAAACCAGCCTCACCACTTTTTACGGGGAGCAGTTTTTTTACTTGATAAATTTTATTTTCCGTGCTGTCATAAACTGCCGCTGACGTGGTATAATTGCTTGTATCAATCCCGAAAAATTCAGCCATTATTATCTTCCTTTGACTTGAGGTCACGGGAAAATGCACCTAAAACGCCGTTTATGAAAGAAATATCTTCCGGATACGTATATATTTCAGCCAGCCTTACAGCCTCGCTTATAGCGACGTTTACCGGAATATTATCATCATAGAGAGATTCAAAAACTGCAATTTCAAGTATTGCAAGATTAGCTTTTGAAATTCTCTGAATAGTTCTTGATTTACTGTAGCCGGAAATAATTTCTTCAATCTCCTGACTATGTTCTGTAGTTCCGCCGACGATTTTTTTCACATCGTCATTAACGGTTATTTCGTCGATTTCCTCTGCAATTTCATAGAGTTCATTTATATCATCATCACGCAGAAGATGTTCAAATACCAGTTTGAACGCATTTTCTCTTATTTCACTTCTTGACATTTTTAAATCTCCTTTTCAATCGAATACTGCACCGCCGATTGTTACATTTACCTGTGTCACCGGAATACCGGTCATTGTCCGAATTTTTTCCATAACAGTCTTCTGTACTTCCCGTGCCACCCGACAGGATTTTTCACTGCCTCCTACTTTTATTCTGATGTCAATTGAGGTGACATTACCTGCCGTGCTGACTTTTATCGGCGGATTATTCTTCATTCTGCTGAATAAATTCATTTCACCGGCAAGACCTGCCACACCCTTGACGTCAAGGGTGGCAAGTCTTGCAACAGTGATTATAACATCATCTGATATTTTCAGTCTGCTGTTGACCGTATTTTTAACAACTTCCATTTTCAACCTCCGTATCTGTTATAATATTTAATCTATGGTCTTTACAAACCTTACTATATATTATACCAAAAAATTTCAGTTTGTACAACTACTTTACTTCAAAAATTCTGATATTTTCTGCTGATACTTCTGTTTCGTCAAGGATAATTTCTTTTATAGATGCTGCCTGTGCCTTATCAAGCCCCTCTGTCTTTACAACAACCTTAGCGGTTGAGCCGTCAAGATACGCTACACAATCCGCAAAACCTTGTGCTTTTATAAGAGATTCAATAGTACCCTCCGATTCAATCAGCTTTGAAACTTCCACGGCGTCAAGGGCGTTCATGACCATTTCTTCTTCTGTTATGTCACCGCCACCGATTATTGATTGTAAAGTCTGTACGGCAGTATCACGATTGTTCATTTTGTCAAGTCTTGCCTGTGCAAAATAATCCGTACCGGAAGCATTTACCGATTCCGTTTCAGCATTGACAAACTCCGTCTCACCGTAACTTACAGTATCATTTTCAGCAGTGACGGTTTTTATGTCGGGTGTGTCAATTTTTGGTGCGGCGGCATAGTTTATGTATACTGCAATGGCAAGCATAAGGGTTAAACACGTCATTATAATATGTTTTTTTCCTATAATCAATGTTGGTTTTTTCATAAAAAATAACTCCTTTAATGTTTTAATTTAGTTACATATATCTGTCCGGTTGATATTCCGAGTGCGGCGGAAGTTGCTTTATAAATCTGTTCCTGTACCGCCGGACTTTCATAACCGGAACAGGCTACTACAGCACCCGTTATTGCCGGTGGCTGAACCGTTTCAACAAGAGCTGTTTTTTCACTGCCGTTTCCGATAATCACATATTTTTTTTCCTCCTCTGTTGTATTTCCGGACTGATTCCGTCTGCCCTCCGTGGCATAGATATAGCGCTGGTCTGTAGCAACTGTGATACATACTTTCACATCGCCTGCACCTTCGATACTGCTAAGAAATTCTTCAAGGCGCTTTTCGGTATCAATGCGGAAACTTTCCGCACTGTAAGTGCTGTTTTCAGAAGAATATTCTGTCATTTCGGTATCTTTTCCATCGGGAATTATTGCAGAAAGCATTATGAAAATAAGTCCGGCTATTCCAAGAAACATCACGACGGCAAGAAGTTTTTTATCTTTTGGCAAATCCCTGAATTTTTCAGCCACTTCCATTGACTACCTCCGTATCACTGCCGATAATGTTTCTTACAATTTCAGCCGCCGCTATGAAATCGTCCGCACTGATTATGACCTTACTAATAAATATGCTGTTATCGTTCGAAATATTAACTTCCGTGTGAATTTCTGTACAGTTTATTCCGGAAGCTGTCAGCTGTTCACTCAGGACGGACGAAATATTTTCAGCGGTCTGACGACATATTTCATCATTATAAATTTCCTGTGAAGTTGCATAGTTCTGCTGACTATATGCCGGAAAATCAGGCATTTCAAAAGCTATACCACCCTTAGTGAAAGACGCTACAAGAACCGTCACTACAGTGAGATTCAATAAAAATTTCATCTGTGATTTAAGGCGTGTGCCTGATACCATATTTTCAATCATGCATACCCCAGCTGAAATTATACATACCGCCATTACGGCATTTTTCAAATCCTCCATAATATCCTCCTAACTGAAACATTTCATAAGTATTCCGGTACAAAGTACGAAAATTACCGAATAGCAGACAAGAACACTTTGCGCCACCGCAAGACCGCTGTCAATACCTTTCATAAGTTTCACAAGCGGTTCAGTTGAAAAAAGTTCAGCGGCGGCAGTTCCTATCCACATGACAACACGAAAAACAAGTACTTCAATTACCGGCGGAAGCATGATTATTATCATTGCAATAACTCCCATTGTGCCGACTGTTCCGTGAATGACATCAAAACTGCTTTTGACCGTCGCATAGGCGTCCGAAACCGCACCACCAACAACGGGAACAGCTCCTGAAATAAGAAAACGTGCCGCCTTACTTGCCACACCGTCAGCTTTTCCGCCAAGAGTGCATTTCATGGAAACAAAACCGGTAAAAAGCATCATTGTAACGGTCATTCCCCATGTAATCAGCTTTTTAAGCAGATTTATAATGCTGTTAAGCGATATATCCGGAAAAACGCTCCCCGAAACCGCAAGTACAGTGCTTATGCTCACCACCGGAATAAGAAAATTTCCGGAAAGTCTGACAATAAGTTCCGATGCACCAAGTATCAGAAGATTATAAATTCCAGCTGTCGTTATGCCGCCAGCCATTACCGTTATTCCGGCAAAAACCGGTACAAATACAAGAATAAAATCACCACCACGCCTTATAGCCGTAAGCGCTGAACCGTAAATCGTGAAAAGCTGTGGCATTATAACCGTGACAGCCGTTATCACGCAAATCATGTTGTAAAGTCCGGCAGATGTTCCCGAAAATATACCCGAACCGGCATTTTTCATGACCGCTGTAAAAAGAATCACCAAAACAAGCGTTTTCATAACTTTCAACGGTGCGGAAATCCGTGCAGTAAGTAAATTTTTTGCTATATTAAGCAAGCCCGAAAAAGAAAGATTTTCTATATCTTCATAATTGAACCCTATGTCATAATCTGACATTATTTCATCAATCTGACGGCTTATTTCCGACTCACTGCCGGAACTTTCCGCAAAACTCTCAACCGGACTAACCAATATAATTAAAATTATAAACCATATAAAAACAGAAAATATTTTTTTCATATTTGTCCCATAATTTCGTTAATTTTTTCAATCAAGGCTTTTAATATGGGCATACTCATGAAAGTAACCGCTACACGTCCCCACATTTCTGCCACCGATGCAATGGCATTCTCACCACTGTCACGACATATTTCACAAGTTATCTGTGTTATGAAGCAAATCGCCGCCGCCTTGAAAATCAAAGATATATAGCTATCGGAGATTCCAGCTTGTGAAAAAACATCACTTATTTCTGATATAAGAGGCTCAATAAAAAGCATAAGTCCGACCATAACCGCCGCACACGCTGCAAGCGCCGTCATCATGGATTGTTCCTGACAATGCTGTTTCAACAGAACTGCCATTATTGCCGAACATACACAAAAAACCGCCACGGAAAAACAGTTTTCTACCATAGTCCGAACACCATTTTTACTTTTTCGAAAAGGTCGCCGATTTCGTCGACTATCACGACAAGAACCACTATAAGTCCGGCAAGCGTCGTCATCATGGCTTGCTCCTCACGCTCAGCACGTTTGAGAACAAGATTAAGTACAGCAACAATAATACCAGTTCCGGCTATTTTAAAAATCAAATCAATATCCATAATCTATATCCTTTCATACTATATTATCAGAATACCCGTCATTATTCCGAAAAGTATTCCGACGCTTCTGTATAATCTGCCTTTCTGAGAATATATTTCAGAATATTTTTTTTCTAAAATATCGGATTTTTCGGTGAAAGCCTCAATTGAGGCAAGCTGACCCTCAATATCACTTTGTCCTAGAACAGACCCGAAATCACATAAAAGACCTTTCACGTCGTCGGGAAGATTTTTCTGTAATTTTACGGCATTTATCCATATTTCACGGAAATTATGTTCCGGATTGTATTTTTCGGGTATCGCCTGTAAGAAAGTTAACCGCTGAAATTTTTTGTTACTTTTTAGTTCCGCACCTATAGAATATACATCACCGGCACTGCACCGGATAATTACGGCGGTATTCATGAACATTTCATGGATATTCCGGCAGAAATCAAGGTCTGATTTAAGCCGCTCTGAAAAATAAATTCCTGCCGTACCTCCGGCAACAGAAAACATAACCGCTGCAATTATCCTGAAAAACATTGTCCAATTCTCCTGATTTCACGTATTCTGCCCATTTTTTCAAGAAAAACCGCATATTCAAAAACACCATTTTCAAGCAGTGGTTTTATCGCTGAACGTTTCAGAAGATTTTCATAATTTTCAGCGTGGACAGTTGCCGTGAAACCAACTCCGCAACCATAAGCTCCTGAAATAGCCGAAACATCTTCCGGTGTTGAAATTTCATCACAGAAAATCATATCAGGTGAAAGCGTCCGGACGGCTGAAATAATTCCGGCAGCACGTCCGCACCCTACAAGCACATCTGTCAGCGCACCGACATCATTTTCCGGAACTCCGCCGGAAACGGAAGATATTTCGTTGCGTTCATCAATAAGCGAAATTTTCATTTTATTTCCGCATATACGGCATAAATCCCGTAAAATAGTTGTTTTTCCGGTATTCACTCCGCCACATATCAGGACGCTTCTTCCGGAAATCCGTTCATAAATTTTTTCAGCACAACCGGTCACGCAACGTGCCACACGAAAATTAAGGGCATTGAAACTGCTGATTGTTTTTCCGGCAGTATCGGAATAAGTTCCGGCAGCTCCGACACGTATTCCGCCCCTCAGAACAAAATACCCCTCCTGAAGTTCTCTTGTACAGCTATGCACCGAATAATGACAAAGTTTATCAACAGTCTGTTTTATGCCGTCGGCGGTTATGGTTATATTTTCCGGACTATTGTAATCGCCGGTAAGTTTTCCGCTTCTGGTAAGATATTTTATTCTGTCCGGAAAAATGAATGATACAGCACGTCCACTCCGGAGGCGTATTTCTGTAGCGGTTTTTCCGTCGGCAGAAACTGCCGACATAGCCGCCCTGATTTCCGGCATCATGTAGGAAGAAATAATTTCATAGCTTGTACTTTCCGTCATTGTAAACACTCCTTTCACTTAATAATATTCAGGAATTTTTAACAATATTCACGGACATAAAAAAAACAGCACACCGAAGTGTGCTGTAATTTTTTTTGAAAATTATTCCTTAACACCGCCGAGTGCAACACCAGCAATGATGAACTTAGAAAGACAGATGTATGCAATGATAATCGGAATAATACCGAGTGCAATACAAGTGTAAATCATACCATAGTCAGCAGTCTTCTGTGATGACTGGAGAATACCAAGCATCATAGGAAGAGTACGGAGGTTAGTAGTACCACCCTTGTTGGGGTCGATAAGAATCATGTTAGGTGTATAGAAGTTGTTCCAGCTTGCGATGAATGCGAAGATTGCCTGTACAGCAATAGCCGGTTTCATCATAGGAATAGCAATCTGGAGGAAAATTCTGAACTCGCTGCAACCGTCGATACGTGCGGCTTCAACGATAGACTGTGAGAAGGAAGATTTGAGGTAGGAAACCATGAAGTATACTACCGAAGGTGCTGCAACAGCAGGAATGATAAGCGGAACAAATGAATTTGTAAGGTGCAGGTTAATCATGAACTTTACAAAACCAGCAGATGTTACCTGTACAGGAACCATCATTACAAGGAGGATAGCTGTATAAGCGGCGTCCTTGAGCTTGAAATCATAAACACGGATACCATAAGCTGTCATAGCAGAGAAGAAAACAGTAAGGAATGTGGAACATACAGTAATAGTCAAACTGTTCTTGTAACCAATCATAAGACTGAAATCTTCTGAAGTCTTAACGCTGAGGTTTTTTACGTTTTCAGAAAAATGACTACTCGGAACAAAAAGTTTACCAAGACCTGTCATACTGATAATTTCGTTATGAGACCTTGTAGCATTAAGAACGAGAATGTAAATCGGAAGAAGACATATAATTGTAAGGATAATACACCACACAAAAAGAACACCTGATTTTATTTTCAGACTCCTTGTGTAGTTAGCCTCGTTGTCTCCATAAGTTGCTTTCATCTTGCTCATATGCTGAGACCTCCAAACTGCTTATTCTTTGATTTCTGCTGTTTGATAAGAGCCTTACGCTGAAGTTTCTTTCTGTGTTCCTCTTCGTCACGGTTGAGACGGAAGATGATTGCACCAAGAACGGCAGTGATGATGAAGAGTACAACTGATGCCGCACCGGAATAACCATATGACGGCTCAATAGCACCACTGTGGAACTTATCATAAATATAAACAGCGATAGTTTCAATATTGTCAATACGCTGACCTTCTTTTGATGTTGTGAAGAGGTAAGGCATATCGAACATCTGGAGACCACCAATCATAGAGGTGATGACTGTGTAAACGAGAATAGGGCTAAGGAGCGGAACAGTAATTTTAACGAATGTCTGACCGCTTGAAGCACCGTCGATGCTTGCAGCTTCGAACAGTGACGGGTTGATACCCATGATACCGGACATAAGCATAATCATTGTGTTACCGAACCACATCCATGTCTGAATGAACATAACTATGATACGTGGTGGCCATACAACGTCGGGGATATTCTTCGTCATGTTGAAGAATTCACCGTCTTTGAGGATACCCATAGACCTACCGAGGATAGTAGCTGCTGAATAGTTTGTATCAGCACAGAGCTGAAGGAAAAGTACAGCTATTGAAGCAGCAGTGATGATGTTAGGCATATACATGATAACCTTAAAGAAACCTGTTCCCGGAATTTTAAGTTTTGCGTCTGTAAAGAATACAGCAAGTGAAAGTGAAAGCGCAATCTGCGGAATAAAGTTACCAAACCACAGAACGATTGTATTTTTCAGACATCTTACAAAGTCCTGATGCTGAACGTCGACAGCCATAAGAGCTCTTGCAGCAGCCTTTGTATCAGGGTTTGAACTGAGAAGGTCTGACTTGTTATACGGATGACTGAAAAGTAAGTCATTGAAATTCTTGAAACCTACCCATGAATCACCCGCACTCTGATTGCCCTTGAAAGCAAGGATAAATGTATAAATCAGAGGCCATAACTGGAAAAAGCAATAAACAATAAAAAACGGTAAAATAAATATGTAGCCATACTTAGCATAGCTGATTGACTTAATTCTGCTCTGAGCAGCTGATGCCATACACACACACACCCTTTCGTAATATTAAGTAAGTTTAAATTTAAATAAGCGCCGATGGAACACACCTGTCCCACCGGCAATAAATCAAGGACTTAACTAAATATTAACCAAGGTCAGGGATATCAGATGCAACCTTTTCCATGAATGCAATCTGTGTATCTTCCCATGATGCACCAGACTCAAGGTACTGAGCCTGAACTGTATCAATGAAGTCTGCCTTTATTGTTGAGTCGTAAGGAGTGATAAGACCATTGAGGTTTATCTTCTTAGCGTTCTCGTGAAGAACTGCGAAATAGTTCTGACCATCAAGGAGGTTAGTTACATAGTCGTTCGGGTTTTCACCGGAGTTAACGATATCTTCCATAACTGCCATGTTATTGCAGTATTCAGGCTTGCTGAGGGCGTATTCCTTAATGGATTCAGGGTCAACAGTGAATGTCTTGATGAATGACTGTGCTTCTTCAGCGTTATCAGTAGCAGGATTAACAACAATCCATGTACCGCCCCAGAAGTAAGGTGAAGGACCCTGACAAACATTCCACTTACCGTATGTAGCACCGCCTTCGCCACCTGCTGCCTGAGCAAGAATAGCGTCACCGAAGCCCCATGTTGATACGAAGAAGCCCATTGCGCTGTCGTCCTGACCTGAAGCGTACCATGAAGCATCCCACTGCGGGTTCTTTGTTACGCCGCCGCAATCCCAGAGTCTCTTAGCATAGTCAGCGAACTGCTGGCATGAATCATCGATATTGAGTGCATTGTCAACAGCCCACGGAGTTTTTCTGCCTGCTGCGAATACCTGCCACATACCACCGAGTGTATCAGCAAGAGCTGTCTTACCGCCTGACTGTTCTGCAATATCTTCAGCAGTTGCAACGAAATCTTCCCAGTTGCTGATTTTAGCCTGCATTTCTTCAGGAGACTTTACACCGAGATACTGTTCAGCGAGGTCTGTTCTGTATGCGAAACCACCGGCTGCTGCCTGCCATGAAACACCCTTACGAACACCGTTGGAATCCTTACCGATTTCGTCTGTGTAAGAATAGATGTCAGCAAAGTTGTCATCTGTAAAGCCGAGCTGTTCGAGTGGAGCAGTCTTTGTATCGTCGTTTATGTACTTGAGTGCCCAGTCAGCCTCACAGAAATAAACGTCAAGGTCTGCGTCGTCGTTGAAGAGAGCGTCATACTTTTCAGAAGCAGAACCGCCGCCTACATCGAAGTTGATGAAGTTAACCTTGTCGTCAGAAGTACCAGTAGCTTTCTTCCACTGTTCGAGCATAGCAGGTACGTCGTCAGCATTCCATGCTGCAACTGTGAATGTGTCACCGCCTGTAGCAAGTTCAACTTCGCCTACTTCTGTAGAACCCTTAGCAACAACGGGTTCAGATTCGCCCTCGTCTTCGCCTTCATCTTCTGCGTCTGATTCCTCAGCTTCAGAATCTTCTTCGCTTTCCTCATCTTCTGATTCTTCTGCGCTGGATTCTTCAGAAGATTCTTCCTTGCTTGATTCAGCAGTTGAAGAAGCTGGTGTTGATGTGCTTGAAGACGGGTCATCTCCACAGCTTGCGAATGCACTTGTAGCCATAGCAAGAGTTGCAACTAAAGCTAAAGTTTTCTTAAGTTTGTTCATTTGATTTTTCCTCCTTAAAATGTATATTATATTTCTTAATAAATATAATATGTATGAATGAAAGTTGTTTTGTTTCTGCACCGGATACTTACGGCAAATGTTCTCGCCATACGTTCACCATTGCGGAAACTCCTGATACCAAAAGCCCCTTGCGGAAAAAACTTCCGCATTATTTCCGGAGCGTGTGAACTCAGCAGAGAGCCGGTACTGTCTATGCGTCTGCACCCACTGCGGACTATTGCTTTTATTAAAATATACCTTATTTTTTGTATAAAGTCAATAGTTTATAACGTTCTTTAATATTTCTTGTTAAACCTGTACACTTTCAACAGTATTTTCTTGTTGAATTTCACATAAAATACTGTTAAAATCTCAAAAAGTTACAAAACGGTTAAAATCATTTTTAACACTTATGCACTATTATAATACCTGTCTTTTATGCCTATTGCCCAACTGTTACAAATTCAAGCAGTTCAGTCACCTGTTTTTGTGTAAGTTTTTCCACATATAGCAATTCATACACATGACTGAAACCGTGTATCTGTTCCCTGAGTGTTATAATGTCTTGTGCAATCTGCTCATCTACAGACGGTAAATGTATAAGCTCTTCAATACTGGCAGTATTTATATTTATCGGTGCAATATCATCAAGAGTTATTTCCGAAGCTGCCTCCTCCTCCTGAAATATTTCCGGTTCAGGTTCGGGGATTTCCTCCGGCTCTTCCGGTTCTTCATCGACATAATATACTGGATTCTGTACATATATATAATCCTGTATATTGGCAAATTTCACCTCACCTATGCCGGAGACGTTCATTATTTCCTCAATGTTGGAAAATCCCCCGTTCTGTTCACGATAGTTTATAATTTCATTCGCTGTGACCTCGCCAATGCCGTAAAGTTTCATAAGTTCTTCAACGCCGGCTGTGTTTATGTCAATGAAAATTTCTTCAATAACCTGCTCCGTGACGGTTTCAACCGGTTCAGTTGAAGCCATTACAGGTTCAGTACTTGTTGAAATTGACGAAATTTCAGTTTCAGAAAATATTTCAGTAATTTTCGTCGTTGTGGTTACATATAATGTAGTTATTTTTGTTGCAGTAGTTTTTGAAGTGGTGGTCGTCGTTGCTGTGGGAGATGTTCCGGCAGTAACAATAGCTGTATTCATGACTGTAATGGTTATTTCGTCCTCCGAAGTGGACTTCTCCGGAGCAAGAACAAAAACGGCTGTAAATATTACTACTACCACGGCAATTATCAAATATATAATTCCTGATTTATTCATTTTGTATTGTGGACATTTCAGCGTAATGTATAAGTATTGCAGTTGCGTCTACAGCGTCTATCAGACCGTCGCCGTTATAGTCAGCGGCGGAAAGTTTATCTTCTTCAATAGTACCAGTTCCGTGAGTGGACATTGAGGCATAATGCACAAGTACAAGTGTAGAGTCCACAGCGTCAACTATGCCATCATCGTTTATATCGCCTTTCCGTTCACCGACTGTGATAAACTCACATTTTGACGCAAATTTATTATCAGTTGCGGCATATCTGACGGCTACCGTCTGACCGCTTTCAATTGCGTAATCTGTTTCCCACTCCAGTCCAAGAACATCTGCAATTTCAGAAAATATCTTTCCGTGACGCTGTTTAACTATGATTGCAAAATCCATTTCTGAAGCATAACCCATACTTTTATAAAGTCTAGTAATATCTTCCTCAGACATCGGATTACCTAAGGGAGCAATTTCGTAATCATAGCCAGAAAGATAATATTTACCGTCCTTTAAAGTAAATTCCGGATTTTCTTCAGGGGCAGCCGGTGAATATGGTACTTCATATTTTACCGGTTCACTTGCAAACATACCGTTTCCGGCAGATACTTTAAATGTAATTACCTCACCCGGAATGACTTTAATAGCCTTATTCATTACCATACCGGAGTTAATCCACGTACCGTCGATAAGTCTTTTTCCGGCAGAAACATAATTAATTACAGTAGGTTCATCATATAAGTAATATTCCAGAAGTTCAGCAGTTTCATTCGGGATAAAACCTAAAGTTTCAAAATAATAATCATATTCCATTTCCGGAAGTTCTGCCCTTTCCGGAACAGTAAACGTAAATTTTTCAGAAGTTTCATTATCTATTGCTGTAATAGTCTGTCCGGCGTAATCGCCTACATTTTCGCCGAATTTAAATTGTCTGCCGTCCTCCGCCGTGACCGTAAAACCCGACTTGAAAGTTATTCTTTCATCTTCAAGGCTGAACTCAACAGGGTTCTTTAAAAGTCTGACAGTTACAGTGTTTGAAAGTTTATCCGGTTCTTCAAGTTTAAAAGTAATATCTGTCTCACCATATGAAATATCTATTTTTTCAGTATATTCATACGGATTTATTTTCTTGCTGTCCATTATTATTTCAGCAGTAGTTTCCGGATAAAATTGTATAAAGCTATCACTTGTGGATAATTCTATTATATATTCGCTGTCGCTTATCTTTTCAGCGGTAGCATTTCCGGAATTATCAGCCATATATTGAAGCCCGATAAATCCTGACTGTGCGGGTCTGTAGGTTCTTTCGGTAACTTTCAGAGGGTCAGTATACGCCGAAATTTTAGTATCTTCCGTAATTTTTATCGGTTCAGTATAGGGAATGTATTCAGAATCATTCACTGAAACAAATATATCCCCCGTACCTGACAAGGAAACGGAATCATCTGCCGGAACTTCTCCGGAAATATGCGAAAATTCGACATTGCCGGACGGATTGCCAAAGGCTTTAAGTGAAATATTTCCCACGGTTATAAATAAATCGCCCGTCGAAAAAAGCTCTTCATAGCCTGCATATAGTTCATCGGCTTCCTTTATTAATTCCTCGTCATCTTCCGGTATGCCGTCATAGATTTCATCTTTCAGCATTTCAAGCATAAATGACTTTTCATCGTCGGTATAGACTTGTGTTTCACCGTAAACGTCAGACCAGTTTTCGCCGTCGGCACTGTAAAAACTTTCATTCTGTGCGGTATAAAGTTCAATCTGTTCAGCACTGGAGTATCTATTTATATCAGTTATTTCACCCGTTTCGCTGTCCTTTATGAAAAGGCTTGATTCAACCGGTATTATGTACGGATTTTCTTCATTGGAAAGTTTCACTACAACGCCGAATTTTTCACCGGCACTCACCGGAACACTTTCAGAAAGTTCTATAGTGCGATAGCCAGTCAGTGTATCATGCCCTGACGTCACAGCCGACGGTTTAGCGGAAGTAGGGTCGGTTTCGTCGGAAAGTCCGGAATATATTGTAATTTCGTAATCCGTTCCGGCATTCTGAAAATATGTTGATATAGCATCTATCTGCATATCAGAATCAGCAGTAAATATATTAGCCATATATGAATAACTTACGTCCTGTGTGTCTCTCTGTGAGCACAAAAGCTGTGACGGTACGAAAGTATCATAGTGGTAATTGACGGAATAATTATTCTTGTCGCCGAGTTCATAAACTGCAAACTGACTGAGACTTTTATCGTCATAGGAAATCCACATATAACCATCTTCACCGAAAGAATAACCCCAGCTGTTCTTTACAAGCCATGCGCCGTTGTGTTCCGGCTGTACAGTGAAATTATTCGCCGGAAAATTATCGTCCCAGCCTGCAATGGTAACAGCATGATTTGCAAACC
Source organism: Alistipes senegalensis (assembly GCA_023665275.1). Classification (GTDB taxonomy): domain Bacteria; phylum Bacillota; class Clostridia; order Oscillospirales; family Ruminococcaceae; genus Ruminococcus. The sequence continues at coordinate 400,902 of JAMPEF010000001.1, forward strand.
GTGGTTTCCGGTTACTGTTTATGCAGTTATTATCTGAATTATATGAATATAGTCCGTGATAAAATGATACATCAACAGTATTTCCATTATAGATAAACTGCTTTACAAGATTATTTATATCATCAGCATTTGAACGGTCATTGTTAAAATCAAAAAGATATGCATTTTCAAGATGATAGTCACTTGTATAACGCATATCGTCGATTTCGTCGGAGACCTCAAAGAAATTTGTATTGTCATAAGGGAGACGGCTTTCATATACCGGACCTATCCACTGTGACCACAGATTAGCGACTATTTCAGTAGAACCACCCCAGTCAAGATGTTCTTTAAGTGTTTCAGCAGAAATATTAATCTGGTCATCGCCATAATATGAATAATATGCCGTATGGAGTTCAGAAAGATTGACGGACGGTTCAGCCCCTATGACGCTTGATTCCGCACTTGATGCTGAAGAATGTGTCCAACACGTACCATAACGCCCCTGGTCTTTTACAGAAGATATTGTACCATGTTCACGCATATCAAAACTTGATGGCATAGCGTTGGCTGTCCGGTAACGTCTAACGCCGTCGCCGTGATATTCAACGCCATCTGCAACGGGAAAGGGTTTTCCGTCGTCCTGACCTACTATATATGAAAATTCCGGAAATGAAAGACTAAACCTCTGTTTTTCCTCACCGCCAGCTGAAACTAAAGTTTCATATCCAGTACTATATACCACCGGTACAGAAAAAGCAGTCATCAGGGCAAGAGTTTTTATAAGAAATTTTTTCATATAAATTCCTCCGTTATTAAAATATTTAAACAATAAATATCCCCCGCTGTACAACAGGGGATAAAATATTTTATTCTTGTGGTTTAAGAGAGCCATAGAAATAACTGGAAGTAGCACCGCCGTCAATCAGAAATGTTGAGCCGGTAATAAACGCTCCCTTGTCGGACATAAGCAGTTCTGCAACATTTGCCACTTCATCAGCTGTTCCAGGTCGTCCGGCTGGACACTTTGCAAACATATTCTTATAAAAATCTCCTCTTATTCCGTTGAACTCGTCAATAGCAAGCGGAGTGACTATAATTCCCGGTGCAATGTCATTTATTCTTGCACCACGTTCACCCCATTTAACCGCCTCTGCCATAACACGTTTTTCATTACAGCGTTTCGCAAGCTGATAAGCATGAAGTGTATCACGTATATTTTCAGGCTTTAATATTTCAAGGTCAAGAAGTTTTTCAGCCGGAGTCATGGCAAGCTGATAATCCTGTTCTGCTGTAAGCTGTGGCATTCTCCAGCCCGACTGACTGGAAATTGTCACACCTGCTCCACCTTTTGTAATAACTTTTCCCACTTCTTCAAGCAGTACTGCTGTGCCGTACAAATCTACTTTTAGAATAGTTTCAATGGGTGCTTGCGACGGTGAAACGCCAGCCGCATTAACAAGCATTTTTATTTTACCGTACTCCTGTGCCTTTGCAATAATCGCAAGAATACTCTCACGTGAAGACAAATCCATTTCCATTGCCTCACAGTCAAAACCGGCATTATTCATGATTTCTGCTATAGCATTGGCGTTGTTTATATTTTTGTCACCAATAATAATTTTCATGCCGTAACCAACACGCCGTGCAATTGCCATACCTATCTGACCTGCTCCGGTTAAAATCATAACATCTTTCATGAATATCTTTCCTTTCGCATTTTGTTTATGCTGTAACAATATCTTCAGCTTGCTGGAGATTAAGTTTTTCCACAGCCTGTTCACGCATCTTGTACTTGAGAATTTTTCCGGCGGCGTTCATCGGGAAACCGTCCACAAAATCAACATATTTCGGACATTTATGTGATGCCATTCCGGCACGACAGAATTTCTTTATTTCAAGCGGTGTAGCCTTTTCGCCCTCCTTGAGAACTATGCAAGCCATTATTTCCTCACCGTAATCCTCCGACGGCACACCTATAACCTGAACGTCTTTTACTTTCGGATTTGTATATATATAGTCTTCAATTTCCTTAGGATAGATATTCTCACCACCACGGATAATCATATCTTTTATGCGTCCGGTGATTTTATAATATCCGTCAACAGAACGTCGGCGGGCAAGGTCACCGGTATGCAGCCAACCTTGTGAGTCGATAGCAGCAGCGGTAGCCTCCGGCATTTTGTAGTAGCCTTTCATGATATTGTATCCTCTTGCTACAAATTCACCGTCTGTATCGTCGGGAAGTTCTTCGTTTGTTTCAGGGTCAACGATACGACATTCAACGCCGAAAATATTTCCGCCGACTGTATTTACACGCTGTTCCAGTGTATCGGTAGTCTTACTCATAGTGGTAGCGGGTGAAGCCTCCGTCTGACCGTATGTAATACAGATTTCTTTCATGTTCATTTTTTCAATGACTTCTTCCATAGTCTTTATAGGACACGGAGAACCCGCCATAATGCCGGTACGCATATATGAAAAATCCGTCTTTGCAAAATCAGGGTGTCCGAGCATGGCTATAAACATAGTCGGTACGCCGTGGAAACAAGTTATTTTTTCCTTGTTTATACAGGCAAGTCCCTTGCGTGGTGAGAATCTTGAAATAGGTGACATAGTAGTACCATGCGTCACAGATGCCGTCATGGCGAGAACCATTCCGAAACAATGGAACATAGGAACTTGTATCATCATTCTGTCGGCAGTGGATAAGTCCATACAGTCACCGATAGCTTTTCCGTTGTTTACTACGTTATAATGCGTAAGCATAACACCCTTAGGAAAACCGGTAGTTCCGGAAGTATACTGCATATTGCATACGTCATGAATGTCAATAGTACGGCGGATTTTTTCAACCTCACTGTATGGGACATTCTTTGAAAGTTCAATAGCCTGCTCCCATGTGAAACAGCCCTTATTTTCGGAACTTACTGTAATAACATTTCTTAAGAAAGGCAGTCTTTCGGAACGGAGTTCACCAGCCTGACAGGTTTCAAGTTCCGGACAGAGTTCTTTTATTATATCAACGTATTTTATATCTTTTATTCCGTCAATCATTACAAGGGTGTTTGTATCGGATTGCTTTAAAAGATATTCAGCTTCATGAAGTCTGTACTCACTGTTCATAGTGACAAGTACAGCACCTATTTTAGTAGTAGCCCAGAAAGTTATATACCATTGCGGAATGTTCGTCGCCCATATAGCGACGTGATCACCTTTTTTTACACCCATCGCCAGCAGTGAACGTGCAAAGGTGTCAACGTCATCACGAAATTCCGGATATGTTCTTGTGTAGTCAAGTTCAGTATAGCGGAATGCGTATTGATTCGGAAACTCTTCACATATACGGTCAAGGACGTCGGGAAATGTATAATTTATAATACGTTCCTTAGGCCACGGATATTTTCCGGTATTGCGCATATTGTCCTGAAGTGTGTGCTTGTGCTTTGTCTGATACGGCTTCATGAACTCCGCAAAGTGAGGTACAACTATACCGCCGTCAAAAAGCCGGTGTGTCCAGCGCTTTACCCATTCAAGTGAAACGTACCCGATATAATTTATGTCGGTAAGCACGGAAAGCATCTTTTTTATCGGAATGTCACCATTACCCATCATGCGGTATTCAAGCTCACCTTTGGGTGTAATGACGCTATCTTTTACCTGAACGAATTTTATATATTCGCCTAAATTTGAAACGGTAGTTTCCGGCGATTCACCGGCAAATCTGTATGGGTGATGCATATCCCATAATGCTGCAACTTTACGGCTTTTCACTCTGTCCAGAACACTTGCAAGACGTGCGGTGTCGCTGTAGACACCGTTTGTTTCGACAAGGAGCGTTATATTGTATTTTTCCGCAACCGGAATAAGTCTGACAAGAGAATCAACAATAACATCATCATTGACATCATTTTCCGGACGGATATTATTATCTGCCAGTACTCTTATGTATGGAGTGTTAAGTTTCTGTGCAAGTTCTGCATAAGCGATTATTTCAGTTTCTGCATTGCTGAAGTTTTCCGCATCTTTGAGGCAAGCACCAGTGGAAAAACACGGAATTTCAAGATTAAGTTCATTGAGTTTCTTTATAGTCTGTGGGAGTTTCTGCTCAGTAAACGGCTTGGCTTTTACGGAAAAAATCTCTTCACCGATGCCACGCACTTCTATACCGTTGAATTTCAGGTCTTTGGCTATAGAGTAGATGTCCGACCATGACCATTCCGGACAAGCAAGAGTTGAAAAGCTTATTTTCAAATACATCATTCCTTTACGTTTAATATTATACAAAATAATTATAGCATAAAATTTTAAATATGTCAACCGGCGGTCAGATTTTTATTTTAATTGTTTCCCATATCTTGCCGTAATATGAAAATCTTTTCTGAATTATTTCCTTTTCAACCTGTTCAATGGCAAGATTTATTATTTTTTCAAAATTTTCAATGGTTTTGCACGAATACACCGCCACAGGTGACTGCCAGTTATTATCCCATATTATGTATACTACAAAAGTCCCATCATAATAGAAACCGGCATCAAGTATGAGTTTTTCTGGATATTCAACCTGCAACATATCTTCATCAAGATATGTTTCGGAGTATTTGACGTTTCCGGAAAAACTGAATTTTTCCCAGAAATCTTTATTTAAACTGTTTTCCATACAACATTCCTTTCATATTTCTATAATATATTTTTCAAAAGCATTTATAACAGTTGTTTCACCAACTTTCTGAATGCGTGTGAAATTTCCGTAATTCCGGTGTACATGACCATGTATGAAAAATTCCGGCTGATATTTTTCTATAAGAGTATTAAAACACTTAAATCCTCTATGGGCGTAATCCTCCATATCATTTAAATTTCTTGCCGGAGAATGAGTTAAAAGAATATCAAATCCCCTGTTTTTCAGCAGACTTAAACGACGTCTTCTTATACGACATTTCATTTCCTTTTCAGTATACTGAAAATTTCCGTTTCCGTAACGAATTGAACCGCCTAATCCGAAAATTTTTATACCATTATAGTTAATTATTTTATCGTCAATACAGATACAGCCTTCAGGAGCTTTTTTTAGATAGCTGCCATCGTGGTTGCCGTGAACATACAGAACATCAACATTAGCCATAGTAGCAAGAAATGAAAGATATTCGGCGTTCAGGTCACCGCATGAAAGTATTAAGTCTATGCCGTCGGTTTTGGACTTGTCCCAGAAATCCCATAGCGAACGGCTTTCCACGTCGGCAATAACAAGTATTTTCATATAATAAATTTAACTATATCTTCCGGAATATCGGCTATAAAGTCCGCACCTGCTCCGGTGAGTTCCTCAATGCCACGGAATCCCCATACACACCCTATTGAACGTATTCCGGCATTTTTAGCGGTCTGAATATCAACATTACTGTCGCCAATCATGAAAATATTTTCCTCTTCCGGAAAATCTGAAATAATTTCGTCTATAATGGAAGTATCGGGTTTTTTCGGACGCTCCGCACAACCACCCAGTACTTTAACAAAATTAAATTCCGGCAATAATTTATCAATAATTTCCCGTGCAAAATTCTGTGGTTTGTTCGTTGCAACCGCAAGAATCACATTATTTTCCCTGAGAATTTCAAGACAATTTTTCATACCGTGATAGAGTCGGGTTTTATCAAGAAAATGTTTTCCATAATATCCGCTGAAAATTTCAAGGAGTTTTCCAGTATCGTCTTTTTTATCGTCCGGCAAGGCACGCCAACACAATTTCTGTACACCGTTTCCGACAAACTGCCTGTAACTTTCATACGGGTGTACCGGATAACCAAGTTTTTCAAGTCCGTAATTGGTAGCGTCGGCAAGGTCATAAAGCGTATCGGCAAGTGTGCCGTCAAGGTCAAAAATTGCAATCATTTTAAAATCCTCCTTATAGAATGCACATACAGTCACCGAAACTGAAAAATCTGTACTTTTCGTCAACCGCTATTTTATAGGCGTTCATGGTATTTTCATAGCCCATAAATGCCGATACAAGCATAATAAGCGTACTTTCGGGCAGGTGGAAATTAGTTATAAGTCCGTCAATGCACCTGAAATTATACGACGGATATATGAAAATATCAGTATAGCCTTCACGTGCGGAAATTTCATTATAGAAAGTCGCAACGCTTTCAAGGGTACGGCAAGCGGTAGTACCTACTGCTATGACACGTCCGCCGTTAGCTTTTGTTTCGTTGATTAAATCGGCTGTTTCCTGTGGTAAGTAATAATGTTCGCTGTGCATTTTGTGGTTGAGTACGTTATCTTCTTTTACTGGTCGAAAAGTTCCCAGTCCGACGTGCAGTGTGACAAATGCTGTCTTAATGCCTTTTGCGTGGAGTTCGTCAATCATTTCAGGTGTGAAATGAAGTCCCGCCGTGGGTGCGGCTGCTGAACCAAGTTCACGGGAATATACTGTCTGATAACGTTCTTTGTTTTCGAGTTTTGCGGTAATATACGGCGGTAACGGCATTTGTCCGACGTCCTCAAGGGCAGTGAAAAAATTCCCCTCACACTCAAATTTCACGATTCTGTTTCCGTCGTCCTTAGCCTCTACTACTTCCGCAATAAGTCTGCCATCGCCGAATGAAAATTTAACACCGACTTTTGCTTTTTTCGCCGGACGGCAGATTATTTCCCATAACTTGTCTCCTTTCTGTTCAAGTAGCAGAAATTCAATAAACGTTCCGTTTTCGATTTTTTCGCCGTAAAGTCTTGCCGGTATTACTCTTGAATCGTTCATAACAAGCAAATCACCCTTTTTAAGATGACTGCATAAATTATAGAAATGGTCGTGTTCAACCGCACCGGTCTGACGGTTCACGCACATCATTCTTGAGGCGTTACGTGGTTCAACCGGAGTCTGTGCAATAAGTTCCTCCGGCAAATCATAGTAAAAATCGGATTTTAAAAGTTCCATATTATCTCTCTCTTTCTAAATTTTAAATATATCTGTTTCTCCGTTTATAAGTTCTGGAATAAGAGTATCACGGAGAGCGGAAAGATGTTGATTTTCAGAAGTATTTTTAGCTATTTCATCAAATAAAGTTTTTGAAATAGTATAAAATTTTTCTAATACTTTTTCAGACGGAATTTGCATAGGTGTATTTTTAAATTCAGTTTTATTAAATTTTGGCTGAGCAGAACCACTTTTTATTCCTTGAATATACGATTGTCCTTGTCCCCACTTAAACCATATATATAAATAATATTGAAAAATCGGATTATCAGGTCTTAACATAATAATATTATTTCCTAATGTCATGGGCAAATCAAGTTTTGGACAAAGAAAAACACTACCTACATCGCCTACATTTGAAATAATAATTTCTCCGCCATAAAGTGCGGATTTTGCAAGGAAATCATAAGAATGCTTATCGACAAAGACGTTAAAAGTGCCAGATTTTAAATCCGTATTCCTAATAAAATACGCATAACTCTTTTCTTGATGTAAGGTGACATTAGCTTTCAGTGATGCAAAACTACCATTTGCAACATAATCTGTAACTGTCATGTGAATATCACTTACTTTGCCTATCCGCCAATTCTCAGGCATAACGCCCCCGAACTGTTCAAAATCCACAAACCAGCTTTTAAAAATAGCCTGTGCCTGCTCCTCTAAATTCTTATTTATGCGGTTGTTGAGTTGGATTTTCATATCAAGCAGACGCAGTAAATAGCCTGTTTTTTTCTGTGTTTCATAATCGGGAACAGACACAATATATTCCATAATAGCTTTTTTGTCACCACGTGGCATTTTTGTGCCTTTTGAAGTTTTCATTGCATAGTTAAAAAATCTGTCGTCGGCAAGTGTGTAGTACAGAAATTCAGGGGATATTCTGCTTTTAGCCCTGAAAACAAGCACATCATTTGAACAGCCACCATTATTTTCGGCAAACCATATTTTCCGGAAATACGGTCTTATATTTGAAACAAGTACATCATCTTTTCGATATGCCGTGACTTTTTCGCTTTTTGGCAAAGATGACGATGCAGTAATTCCGCATTTATTCGGTAACATATTTTCAGTTGAAATATAATTATCTGCTGTAATCTCACTGACGGAAATCTTATCTTTTACTAAACAGCATATATTTTTAAGTTCAGTTTTCATCAGTCCATATTGTAGCGTGGTGAATTTTCAGGATTACGACATTCGTGTTTTTCATAATAGCCGATAAGATTTCCGGTATCGTCACGTAAAGCAATCATATATACATCTTTGTTTTCCTTTTCGTTGTGGAATGTAAAAACTCTGTTGTTGTTTTTGTTCTCTCCGAACCACAAAACAACCATTCTTATAATGCTATTTGATTCCTCATTGTGACACGCAAGAAGTGAATGTCCTATCAATTCCGCACCACCCCATTTGCTGTATCTTTCAACAGCAGACGGGTTCATATATATAATAGTGTGTTCCTTGTCGCAAAGTACAACAGGCATATTGTCTGCATCAATTACGCTTTTAAAAATGTCTGAAAGTTTCATGTTAAAAAATTCCCCTTTATATTTTGTTTAAATTCTTGTTGCAAGAAGTCCGGAATATTTATTCCTGAAATTCTCAAATTCGTTGTTATCTATAGCCTCACGGATTTTTTCAGTGAGAGTATTATAAAAATAAAGATTATGCTGTACCGCAAGTCTTCCGGCGAGTTGTTCGTTAGCCTTGAAAAGATGTCTCACGTATGCCCTCGAAAAATTCCGGCAGGTCGGACAGTCGCACTGTTCGTCAATGGGGCGGGGGTCTGTCTCGTAACACTTGTTTCCTAAATGCATTATACCGCTCCATGTAAAGACTGTCGCATGACGTGCATTTCTGCTTGGCATGACGCAATCAAACATATCAACACCCCTTGCGACAGCCTCAATGATATTTGACGGAGTTCCTACACCCATTAAGTAACGTGGTTTGTTTACGGGCATATACGGCTCTACAACGTCGATAATACGGTACATTTCGGAAGTCTCCTCACCGACGGCAAGCCCACCAATAGCATAGCCGTCAAGGTCAAGTTTTGCTATATCTTCCATATGCTTTATGCGTAAATCGTCGAAAGTCGACCCCTGATTTATTCCGAAAAGCATTTGTTTTTTATTTATTGTATCGGGCAGACTGTTCAGGCGTTGCATCTCCTCTTTACAGCGATAAAGCCACCGTGTAGTGCGTTCTATGGAATCGGCAACGTACTTATACGGCGACGGGTTTTCAATGCATTCGTCAAATGCCATAGCAATAGTAGATGCTAAATTTGATTGTATCTGCATACTTTCCTCTGGGCCCATGAAAATCCTGTGACCGTCAATGTGTGACGCAAAATAAACACCCTCTTCTTTTATCTTGCGGAGTTTTGCAAGCGAAAATACCTGAAATCCGCCACTGTCGGTAAGAATAGGCTTGTCCCAGTTCATGAACTTATGAAGTCCACCCATTTGTTTTATTACCGTATCAGTCGGGCGTAAGTGCAGATGATATGTATTGCATAATTCAACCTGTGTTTTGAGTTCCTGCAAGTCGATGGACGATATACCACCCTTGATAGTGGCACACGTGCCGACGTTCATGAAACATGGTGTCTGAAAAGTTCCGTGGACTGTTTCAAATGTTCCACGACGTGCTTTATTATCTGTTTTAAGTAATTTAAACATTTTTTTACTCCTTTTCGCATTGTTTTCCTGGGCAATTTTGAAAAAAACTTGACTTTTTGAAAAAACATGCTATAATATATAAAGAGGGTCGATGCAATAGTTTACAAGTTAGTATTTCTCCGCATTTGCGGGGGTGACCCCTAGGTTCATTATACGTTATAATAGAAATACCGGATTTTACCCGCATTTGCGGGGGTGACCCCAGGTTTTTATTATTTTTGTAAAAATTTACAAGTTAGTATTTCCCCGCATCTGCGGGGGTGACCTCCGGAGGGCTATCAGCATATGATTTTTTATATACCGGTATTTCTATTATAACGTATGATGGACACGTTTGCAACATTTTTTTTTATTTTTGTAAAAATTTACAAGGAGATGTTTTTTTATGAAACAGTATAACGTTGGTATCATAGGTGCAACGGGTATGGTAGGTCAGAGGTTTGCAACTCTGCTTGAAAACCACCCCTGGTTTAATGTAAAGGTTCTTGCAGCTTCTCCGAGAAGCGCTGGCAAGACTTACGAGGAAGTCGCTGGCAATCGCTGGAAAATGGCTGTTCCTATGCCGGAATCAATGAAAGATATGATACTTCTTGATGCAACGGCAGACATCGAAAAAATAGCAGAAATGGTTGATTTCTGTTTCTGTGCAGTCGACATGAAAAAAGACGAAATTAAGGCTCTTGAAGAGGCTTACGCTAAGGCAGAATGTCCGATAGTTTCCAATAACTCCGCACACAGATTCACTCCGGACGTTCCTATGGTAGTTCCGGAAATCAATCCCGAACATATAGAAATAATCAAGGCACAAAGAGAACATCTCGGCACTAAAAGGGGCTTTATCGCTGTAAAGTCTAACTGCTCTATACAGAGTTATGTGCCGGCACTTCATCCACTCAGAAAGTTTGGTCTGAAAAATGTTCTTGCATGTACTTATCAGGCTATTTCCGGAGCAGGAAAAAATTTTGATACATGGCCTGAAATGGTTGATAATCTTATCCCATATATCGGCGGTGAGGAAGAAAAATCCGAACAGGAACCGCTTAAAGTATGGGGAACGATTCAGGGAAATGAAATCGTCAAGGCTGAAACTCCGTCAATTACTACCCAGTGTTTAAGAGTTCCTGTTTCAGACGGTCATACAGCCGCCGTTTTCGTAAGTTTTGAGCAGAAACCCACTAAAGAAGAAATACTGAAATTATGGGCTGATTTCAAGGGTGTGCCTCAGGAACTTGAATTACCATCAGCACCTAAGCAGTTTATACACTACTTTGAGGACGATAACAGACCTCAGGCAAAACTTGACAGAAATCTTGAAAATGGTATGGCAGTTTCAACTGGACGTCTCCGTGAAGATACACAGTATGATTATAAATTTGTATGTCTTTCGCATAATACATTGAGAGGTGCTGCCGGCGGTGGTGTACTTCTTGCGGAACTTCTTGCAGCCAAGGGCTATTTTGACTGATGCAGACTGAAATAAAATTTACTTCTTATTCTGAAACAGACACAGCCTATACCCTTACACGTGAACTTATGGAATATCACAACGCACTTGATATTTTCACTATGACGCCGGAGCGTTTCAGGGAACTTGTTAAGTCTGGTGTGCTGATAAGTTTCATTGCATATGTGGACGGTGAACCCGTCGGCGTAATGAACGCTTTTTATAAGTATACTACTTTTTCCGGACGTAAAATTTTCTATATTGAAGATTTATACACCCGTGAAAGTTTCAGAGGGTACGGAATCGGCGGAAAACTTCTTGAAAAGGCTAAGGAAACCGCCGTTTCCAATGACTGCGGACAGATTGAACTTAAGTGCGCATCATGGAATAAACGGTCAGCCGGATTTTATGAATCTCACGGCATGAACCATGATACGGACTGGAATGTATATATTTTAAATATCTGATTTTATGAAAGGAGCATTTCCCTTATGAAGAATACTATTTTTACCGGTGCTGGTATCGCAATTATTACTCCGTTCAATAAGGACGGTTCAGTAAATTATGACCGTCTTGGTGAAATGATTGATTATCAGATTGAAAATCATACCGACGCTATTATTATTTGTGGTACTACCGGTGAGGCGTCCACTATGACCGATGAAGAACACCTTGAGTGTATCCGTTATGCTGTCGAAAAGACCGCCGGAAGAGTTCCGGTAATTGCAGGTACGGGAAGTAATGATACCCGTTATGCCGTTGAACTCTCAAAAGAGGCGGAGGCTGTCGGTGCAGATGCTTTATTGCTTGTTACTCCATACTATAACAAGACCACTCAGAAAGGGCTTATCATGCACTTTACGGCTATTGCAGACGCCGTTAATATTCCGATAGTTCTTTATAATATCCCTGGACGTACCGGCATGGGTTTTGAAATCGCTACTATAAAGGAACTCGCTAAGCATAAGAATATTGTCGCTGTCAAGGAGGCAAGCGGTAATATAAGTTACTGTGCTAAACTCCTCGCTGAATGCGGTGATGTTATCGACGTCTACAGCGGTAACGATGATATGATAGTACCGTTAATGTCACTCGGTGCAAAGGGTGTTATTTCCGTTGCTTCGCACGTTATTCCTAAACAGGTTCATGACATGGTACAGTATTGCGTTGACAATAACTTTGCAGAGGCTACAAAACTCCAGCTTGAATATTTAGACCTTATCAATGCACTTTTCATTGAAGTAAATCCCATTCCGGTTAAAGAGGCTGTCAATATGACCGGCGTTGAAGTAGGTTCGTGCAGAATGCCTTTATGTAATATGTCGGAAGAACACAAGGCAGTTTTAAGAAAAAACCTTGAAAAACACGGTCTTATTAATTCATAATTAAGAATTATGAATTAAGAATTATGAATTAAAAAAAGGAAGTGTACAAAAAATGACTAATATTGCCATATGCGGTGCTAACGGCAAAATGGGAAAAACTATCTATAACTGCATCAAAGACCGTGAAGACTGTACAGTTATTGCCGGAATTGACCTCTACACTGAACAGTATGCAGATTTCCCGATAGTTGCCAGACCCTCTGAACTTGAAATAAAACCTGACGTTATAATAGACTTCTCAAATCCGGCATCACTTGACGGTCTTCTTGAATACTGTCTGACAACCGGTACGCCAATTGTCGTTGCGTCGACGGGTTACAGTGATGAACAGATTCAGAAAATCAAATCAGCCTCGCAGCAGATACCGGTATTTTTTACGTTCAATATGTCACTGGGAATAAATCTTCTTGTTGAACTCTCTAAAAAAGCCGCAAGCGTTCTTGGAAATCAGTTCGATATTGAGATAGTTGAAAAGCATCATAATCAGAAAATTGATGCACCGTCGGGTACTGCTATTATGCTTGCCAACGCCATAAATGAAACTCTTGACAACTCTAAACATTACGTTTATGACAGACATTCACGCCGTCAGAAACGTGAAAAGTCTGAAATCGGTATGCACGCCATAAGAGGCGGTACTATCGTGGGTGAACATGATGTTATTTTTGCCGGTCACGACGAGGTTATAACTCTTTCACATTCCGCCGCCTCAAAGACCGTATTTGCAGAGGGTTCAATAAATGCCGCTGTATTCCTGAAAGACCAGCCGGCAGGTCTATATGATATGGGTATGCTGATATGATGAACGATATTGAAAAAGTCCGTGAGATGTTTCGCAATGACCGTTATGCTACCGAAACGGGTGCGGTCATTAACGAAATCGGCGACCATTATGCTAAAGTAAGCCTTATTATTACTGAACATCATAAAAATGCAGTCGGCGGAGTAATGGGCGGAGTTTATTTCACTCTTGCAGACTTCGCTTTTGCAGTAGCTTCCAACTGGCAGAAAGCCGGTACAGTTTCTATAAATTCAGATATATCTTTCATAGGTGTGCCGAAAAGCAGTAAAATTATTGCCGAAACTCAGCTTATAAAAAACGGACGTTCCACTTGTTGCTATAACGTAAGCGTTACGGACGATATCGGAACACCTGTCGCAATGGTAAAGATTATTGGATTTCACAAGCAATAAACAAAAAATTCAAGGGACGTGCGTAACGTCCCTTTTTTTGTTATTCGTTTTCGGAAAGATAAACAGATAGTCTGCTCTGCATAGTTTCCGCACACTGCTGAGCGGTAGTCTGTCCGTTGAAAAAGCGGTCAAATTCTTCATATGCGATATTATAGAAATCTTGCCCTGGATATATGCCACTTTTCTGAGGTACTGCCTTTTCAATAAGTGCGTTGACTGCTGAAATAATTTCGTCGTCAACATAGCCGAGCTTTGAGGGTTTGTCGCCGCCGCCGTAATAATATATATATCCTGTATAATCTTCAAAGCCCTCATCATATTTGTTGTCCTGTGGGCGTTTGTCAAATTCCGCCTTAATTTCAAGACCGCTTTTTGTCACCGGAAATCCAAAGAAACCGTTACCGGATTTATAGTTTTTATAAAAATCGTCGTTTATCATACTGCTTATAAAATCCCATGCCAAATCTTGTTTTTCGGAAGTCGTCGTTATGGAGTAGCCATTTACTCCGCCGAACTCAAAAGTCACCGGAGTATTATTATTGCCAATTTCCCCTAAAATCCTTATAGGTTCACCGCCGAACTCACCTTGTGTAATATATAAATAACCGTCATAACTGCATAATGACGCATTATTAAATAAAGCAAGGTCATCAATAAATTGTCTCTGTTGCATTTTAAACATATAGGCTGATTCTTCATCTGTCGGGGGAGTCCAGTCATCAGGGTCAATGTATTCGGGTTCAACGTCGATAACGTCCGCACCGTTGCAGTAGTTAAGGTAGCGGATAAATTCATCATTATTGAAATCACACATATTATTTTCAAAGTCTGCCCAGTTACACCAGTTATAACAGTTTGAACGCCTGTATTTTGTATCATAAACGCCGTCGGCGGAGTTTTCCCACCATTCAATGCCCATACCTTCGGGGAGATTTTCAATAATATCCATATAAGCATTGAAATCCCACGTTTCAACGTCTTTAACAAACTTTTCCTTAGCAGTATACGGAATATCAAGAGTAAATACATTATGCATGACGTAAAGTCCGCCGTCGATTTCAAGAGATTTGATAACATTCGGAACGAAACTTTCACGGGAAATATTTTCATCACTGTCAATACAGCAATTCCATTATAGACAAATCAATAAAGATACGATATAATAGGTAGTAGA
>JAMPEF010000001.1:415840-597223 GCA_023665275.1 Alistipes senegalensis
CGACAAAATTCTAATTTTGGTACTAAAATCACTTGACAAGTACCAAAATTGGTACTATAATATTAGTAAAAGTTATATGGCTAATTATAATTTTAACATACGAAACGCAAAAAGTAAACAGAAAGGAAAGATTTTTTTTATGAAATTCGGACAGAAAATAAAAATAAGACGTGAAGAACTGGGATATACTCAGGCGGAGCTGGCACAGAAAGTCCACACTACACAGCCATATGTTTCACGGCTGGAACGTGGACATTTCAACCCTTCAATGAATATGATTGTAAAAATTTCAACAGCACTTCTCATCAGCGTTGATTATCTTCTTCTTGACGAGACAGGCTATCCGGAAAGGAGTGTAAATTAATGGAATACCTCACCATAAAGCAGACCGCTGAACTGAAAAAATGTTCCGTGCGCTATATCAGACAGCTTTGCAGTGACGGAAAAATAAAAACTGAAATACAGCCACACCCACAGAATAAAAAACCGTGCTATATGATACCCGTTACGGAACTTCCGGAAGACTTACAGGCGAAATATTACGGCATAACAAAAAAACAGTCTCCGATTCCGGAAAAAATAAAGCCGGAAATCAAGAACAGACCGTTAACTATAGAGGAACTTTCCGAAAAAGAACGCACGGAACTTTATTTCTGGTGCGGACTTCTTAAAGAATGGCAGTCAAGACGTTCACAATATGAAAAAAAATGCGCTTTTGACAGGGACTTCATAGGCGAATGCAGATTAAAATATCCGGATATAAAAATAAGTACAGATATTCTGTATAGAAAATTATCAGCTTACAAAAATAATGACTATTACGGTATAATCGGCAGACATACCTCGTGGAATGCAGGGAAAAACTCCATTCCTGAACCCGTATGGGAAAATTTTTTATATAACTGGCTTGACGAAAACCGCCCGTCTGTTGCCTTGTGCTATAGGGCAGCTATCGACTGGACAGCGAATTTTTATCCTGAACTGCTTGACAGCATACCTTGTGAAATGACTTTCCGGAGACGCATTGAAAAAGATATTTCCGTTTCTGTAAAAACCCTGCTCCGTGATGGTGAAAAGGCTTTCAGCGACAGGTGCGCACCGTACATAATGCGTATGTATGATAAACTTTCCGCTAATTCATGCTGGATAGCTGATAATCACACTTTTGATATACAGTCATACGACGAAGAAAACAAAATACACCGCCTTTATCTTACAGCTTTTCTTGATGCTAAATCGGGAGTCCTTACCGGCTGGAATATTACTGAATCACCCGATTCACAATCTACAGTGCTTGCACTCCGTCACGGAATAATGCGTTTTGGTATTCCGGAGTGTATATACGTCGATAACGGAAGGGAATTTCTTACGCATGATATAGGCGGACGTGGTCACCGGTCAGGCGGAAAGATTACCGCTGAAAACAATCCGCCTACTATCTTTGAAACTTTAGGTATAGAAATGCGCAACGCTATTGTCCGGAATGCCAAGGCAAAACCTATTGAAAGAACTTTCTATACTGTAAAGAATCAGTTTTCAAAATTATTCAAGGGCTTTTGCGGCGGCACTGTCCTTGAACGTCCGGAAAGTCTTAAACGTCGCATAAAAAACGGTAACGTGCCGTGTGACTATGAAATAAGAGAAGTTTTTGAAAATTGGATTGACGGAGAATATAATTTACAGGAGTATGGCGGTTCAGAACAGATATACAAGGGATTTTCACGCATTGAAGTATGGAACAGAACAGCCAGTGAAATAAGAAAAGCTCCCGAAGCCGCACTAAATCTTATGCTTATGCGGACTACCCGCAAACAGAAAATAAAGCGTAATGGCGTATATGTCACAATATGCGGTGAGAAGATATGGTTTACAGAACCGGAAAAAACTATCATGAACCTTGAACGTGAAGTATATGTAAGATACAATCCGGCAGATTTGCGGAACGTCCGTATTTATGACGCCTCAACCGATAAATATTTATTCACGTGGGAAATAGCCGATAATCTTATGGCTGATTACCTTGAAGAAAATATTGAAACTCTTTCAAATGCAAATGCAATTATACGTGAGACTAAAAAATTTGTTCGTGAACAGGCAAAGGAAACAACATCGGCACTTTCAAACAAACAACGGTTGACACTTCTTGATATGACTGTAAGAAAAGCACAGTACCGCAAAGATAATGATTTCAGCATACAGCACCCTAAAAAGATTATACCGGTCATCATAAATGAAGAACATGAAGAACTTATGGCGGCTGGTTCGGAAAGTATAACCATTGACCTTGATAAAATGACAAAAAATGCAGAAACGAGGAAAAAATCTGATGTATACAGATAAACAGATGGCTTTACTTGATAAGGTTGAAAACCTTATGAATGAAAAGAATATCAGTCAGAATGCTGTCGGACAGCTTATCGGTGTATCGGGTACGGCACTTTCACAGATACGCAACGGAAAGTATAAGTCAAATCCGGATAAAATATTTAATATTCTTGAAAATTATTTCAGTGAGGATAAAAAAACTGAATATGTATATTCAGAAACAGCATATGTTGAAACTACTATTTCCGGACAGATTTATAAAGTTATCGCAAACTGTCAAAGCAAGGGCGGACTTGCTGTCGTATGCGGTGACGCCGGAATAGGTAAGACAAAAGCCGCACAGAAGTTTGTATCTGATAATCCGTCGGACAGTTTTCTTATAACAATAAATCCATGTATAACCGGTATAAGAAATCTTCTGAGAATAATAGCAGACCATACGGGTGCTGGTCAGGAAAAAAATATCAGTGATATGTGGTTTTCAATAGTGAATAAGATTTCCGACGGCACAGTACTTATTTTTGACGAAGCACAGCACCTGACACTTAAAACCATTGAGGTACTCCGGAGCTTTTCAGACTATTTCAGCAGTAAAGGGCAGACTTTAGGTATATGTTTTATCGGAAATCTTGATACTGTTTCGACAATGGGTGGCAGAAAAGCAGAATTTGCACAGATTTCAAACCGTACACGTCAGCGGAAAATATATCGCAATACAGATATAAAGCGGGAGGATATATGCAGAATATTTCCCGTTCTTGAAAAAAACGGCATGAATGCCGAAATTGATTATCTTTTAAAGATTTCACAGACCTCACAGGCACTGAGGGGAGCTATAAACCTTTTTTCAAATGCATACGATAACGAAAATTATACATATGCCGGACTTGTTGCTATGGCTGAATTTATGGATATGGAGGTGTGATATATGAAAATAGTCCTTAATATGTCGGCTTTTTATAGTCAGATGAAAAAGCACGGCATAGAAACTATAAGGCAGTTAAGCAGAGAGAGCGGTATAACGTGTGAATGTCTTTACGGAGCAGTTGACAGAGGAGTGATTTCCAAAGAAACTTACTGGAGACTTGCTAAATTTTTCGGGTGTCACGTTGAAGATTTACAGATACCCGACGAATCACGCTGATTTATCCGGAAAAATACAACAAAATTCTACAGAAATTCCACGCTGAAAAACTGCATTTTGCATGAATTTTGAAAATGCTGTCAGAAAACAAGATTTATTCTTGAAAAATTTTTCACAATGTGCTATAATTCCAAATGGTGCAAAAATACATACAGGAGGTTTATAATATGACAGCATCACAGATTTTCGCCGTTATAATATTTGTGGCAATGTTCATACTTATTGTCATGGATAAAATAGAACGGCATTATGTAACTCTCGGCAGTGGAATACTCACGCTTGTTGTGGTATTCGGCATATGTATGCGGAGTGGTACGGCAATATGGGACACTCTTGCTTTAAAGGGATTCATTACCAAAGACTTCTGGTATCAGGTCACGGAGAGCGAAAGCAAGGGAATTAACTGGGCAACGATTCTTTTTATAGCCGGTATGATGGTTATGGTTGAGGGTATGGCAAAAGCCGGATTTTTCCGGTGGCTATGTATGAAGATAGCATTTCTTGTAAAGTGCAAAACTATACCGGTATTTATAACTTTCATGATTATGTCGGCTGTACTTTCAATGTTCATTGACAGCATAACAGTTATCATGTTTCTTGCGGCAGTAACCATTGAACTTTCACAGCTGCTTAAATTCAATCCCGTACCTATGATTTTATCGGAGATTTTCTGTGCGAATTTAGGTGGTTCGGCTACCATGTGTGGAGACCCTCCAAATATCATAGTAGGTACATCATTAGGATATTCATTCGGCGATTTCCTTACAAATACAGGACTTGTTGCCGGAATTTCATTAATTGTTTCAATAGTTTTCTTTTACTTTGCGTTCAGAAAGGAACTTGTTTCAGAAAACAGTGAAAATATTGATATTTCAAAACTTCCGAAGCCAAGCGAAGCTATAACAAACAAGCGTGATTTTATAGTAAGTACGGTTATTTTCGGCTGTGCGGTAGTTCTGCTTGTCACTCACTCTATAACACATCTTACAGTTGCTACAATAGGACTTTTTATAGCGATTATTACACTTATAGCCTTTGCCAAGGACGCATTGGAGTTACTTAAAAAAGTCGACTATAAGACTGTTGTATTTTTCATAGGATTATTTATAGTTGTAGGCGGACTTGAAGAAACGGGTATACTTGAAATAATAGCGGCATTCATTGAAAAAATAAGTGGTGGCGATGCTAAACTTATGATAGTTATTATTCTGTGGGTATCAGCAGTTGCAAGCGCATTTGTGGACAATATACCATTTGCGGCTACAATGGTTCCCGTCATACAGAGCCTTGCTACAACGTCGGGTGTGGCACTTCCCACGCTTGCATGGACGCTTTCCATTGGTACGGATATAGGCGGTAGTGCAACACCTATCGGAGCGTCTGCAAATGTAGTTGGTACTTCCGTTGCCGCAAAAAATGGCTATCCTATCGGCTGGGGAAAATACTGCAAGAAACTTGCACCGGCTACCGTGATAGTTCTTGCAATTTCAACGGCTTATATTTTCATGCGATACTTATAATCAGGAGGAATTTTATGTCACAGATTATTATTTCAGTCGGAAGAGAGTTCGGCAGTGGCGGACGTGTTATCGCTGAGGCACTCGCAGAAAGATTCAATATACCGATTTATGACAGACATCTTATAACCGAAATTGCAGAACGCACCGGACTTACTCCGGAGGAAATTGAAAAATACAACGAAAATCCTAAAAAGAAAATTATTTCACGCCGTGTACGTGGTTACAGCAACTCCATTGAGGACAATATTGCAGAAATGCAGTTTAATTTTCTTAATGAAAAATCCGAAAGTGGTGAATCCTTTGTTGTAGTCGGAAGATGTTCCGAAACTAAATTAAAAGAAAATCCCGCACTTGTATCGCTTTTCGTTCTTGCCGATATGGACGCTAAAATAAAACGTGTCATGGAAGTATACGAACTTTCAGAAAACGACGCAAAAGAATTTATCCGCAAAAAAGACAAGAAACGTAAACGCTATCATAACTATCACTGTTCTGGTCACTGGGGTGATTCAAGACTTTATGATATCTGCATTAATAGTACCTGTCTCGGCATCGACGGAACTATAGATTATCTTGAAAAATACATCAGGGCAAGAGCAGGATTATAAAAAAATCGACGGGTATGCATTTTGTGTACCCGTTTTTATTTAATATTTTATTAAAAAACAAAAATATAAAATCTCCGAAATTTTCCTTGACTTGTTAAAAATTATAGTGTATAATAGATATATAAATTTAAAAAATCGGAGGTTTATTATGAATACTGATAAAAGAAAAGTCGTTCTTATCGGTACGGGCATGGTCGGTATGAGTTTTGCATATGCCCTTGTCAATCAGGGCGGTATCTGTAACGAACTTGTCCTTATCGACGTAAACAAGGAACGTGCTAACGGTGAGGCTATGGACTTAAATCATGGTCTTGCATTCGCAAAGTCAAATATGCGGATTTATGCAGGCGATTACAAGGATTGCAAAGATGCTGATATTGTCGTTATTGCGGCTGGTGTCGCACAGCGTGAGGGCGAAACACGTCTTGACCTGCTCCAGAGAAATACGGAGGTTTTCCGTTCAATTATTTCACCTGTTGTCAAGTCAGGATTTGACGGAATTTTCCTTGTTGCCACAAACCCCGTTGACATCATGACAAGGGTTACCTATGAACTCTCACGGTTCGGAGCGTCAAGGGTCATCGGTACGGGAACATCACTCGATACAGCACGTTTGCGTTATCTTCTCGGTGACTACTTCACAGTTGACCCGAAAAATATTCATGCCTATGTTATCGGTGAACATGGTGACAGTGAATTTGTACCGCTTTCACAGGTAATGCTTGCCACAAAGTCTGTAAGCGAAATTCTCGCCGACGAAAAAAACGACTACAAAATTGAAGATATGCAGTCCATAGAAGAACAGGTACGCACAGCGGCTTACAAGATTATTGAGGCTAAAAGAGCTACATATTATGGTATCGGAATGGCTATAACACGTATAATAAAGGCTATACTCGGCGATGAAAACAGCGTACTGACAGTATCAGCTAAACTTTGCGGAGAATACGACAGTAAAAATGTATTCATAGGCGTACCGTGTATCATAGGCAGAAACGGTGTCAAGGAAATTGTAGAACTCTCACTCACTGATGATGAAAAAATTAAATTCCAGAACTCAAGACAGGTGCTTGAAGACAGTTTCAACGGTCTGGAACTCTGAAAATATTACAGCAAAATTTGTATAAAAAAGGGACTTTCAACAGTCCTTTTTTTGTGGGAAAAATTTATCATAAATATATTGACATTGCCAGAAAAAAGTGATAGAATGCTATTCGCAAAGGAGTTGATGCCGTTATGACTAAAAGTATGACAGAGGGCAATCCGGTAAAACTTATACTGGAATTTTCATTACCCTTACTTATGGGAAATATTCTTCAACAGGCTTACAATATGATTGATGCTGCAATAGTCGGGCGTGTACTTGGTCCGGACGCACTGGGAGCGGTCGGAGCATCAAGCAGTGTGCAGTTTTTGATACTTGGATTCTGCATAGGTACGTGTGCCGGTTTTGGTATACCTATGGCTAAATATTTCGGTGCAAAACAACCCGACAGATTACGGAGTACTATATTTCATTCGTATCTGCTTACCGGAGTATTTGCGGTAGTACTTACGGTCATGACGTGCCTTTTGTGTGGAAATATCATTGATATTATGAAAGTCTCCGGCAGTATCCGTAAAGATGCATATACATATCTTTTCATAATCCTTGCCGGAATACCTTTCACACTTTTTTATAATCTTCTTTCCAGTATGCTCCGTGCAATCGGTGACAGCCAGACACCTTTCATATTTCTTGCGATATCGGCGGTACTTAATATAATACTGGACTTTACGTTTATAGTAGTTATACCTTTAGGGTGTGCGGGTGCGGCATTGGCGACAATCATCGCACAAGCATGTAGCGGAATCGCTTGTTTCATAGTGATTCAGAAAAAATATCCCTTACTTAAACTCACTAAAGATATATGCAGATTCAACAGCTATGCCTTAAAGGAACTTTTAATAATGGGTGTTCCCATGGGCTTGCAGTATTCAATAACGGCTATAGGTGCTATGGTTATGCAGTCAGCTAATAACGGTCTTGAAAAAGTTTATGTATCGGCATTTGCAGTGACTTCAAAACTCAAACAGCTTACATTGTGTCCGTTTGATGCGATAGCAACCGGTGTATCCGTATTCAGCAGTCAGAATCTTGGTGCAGGAAACTATGACCGTGTAAAAAAAGGCATTATAAGAGGTACGGCAATAAATACGGCTTACGGATTTATAATAGGCATTGTACTTATTTTCTGTGGACGGTCATTGTCGCTTATGTTCCTTGATAAGTCCGAAACGGCTGTACTGGACGCTTGTGGGGAGTACATGAAATGTGTCGGATATTTTTTCTGGTCACTGGGAATTTTAAATACTTGTCGTATGAGTATACAGGGTATAGGATTTTCCGGACTGGCTATATTTTCGGGAGTACTGGAAATGTTCGCCCGTATATTCGTAAGCCGGAAATTTGTTCCGGAATATGGTTTCACAGCTATATGCTATACAGACCAAGCAGCGTGGATTGTTGCAATGCTTTATTGTGCGGTAATGTGCATAGTATGTGTTAAAAAAGCCTCACATAAAAACGTAATTCACGAAAAAATAAAAGTATAATATAAAAAACTCCCTTTTTACAGGGAGCTTTTTTTAAGGAGGTTTATTCTATATTGGAGAGGTCAACAAAGCCGTTGGCATTCATTGAAAGATAGAGATTGTCACGTAACTTGTCTTCAACTATAAATGCAAGCATTACTTCCGCAGATTCGCCAGGTTCAAGGTTAATGTTGTTTTTGCTTGACTGATTTGGACAGCTGAATGCAAAGTGCAGATTATCAGCATTAAAAGGTCTGAAAGTATCAATGCAGTCAATATTGTTTGCTGATATTTCTGTTTCCATTTTGATTATATCGTAAATACATTGATTGAAGAAATATCCATTGTAGTTTGTCTGCAAAGTCGGGCATACGCAGTAATCTTTCACAGGCTCTGCACCGTCGTTTGTGTAGGTAATAGATACCGTCATAACGCTTACCGGTACTGTTTCAGTTTCAAATTCAGTTTCAGTGCCATTTTCAAACTTAACCCATCTGCGTACATTTTCAATAAGTTTTCCGTCTTCGTCGAGGTATTCGCTGTAATCAGCTTCCCAGCCTCTACCGTCGGTTGTAAGTCCATTGAAATCATCGTCAAAACGCACACCGGTTACTGTAGCTGAAACTTCTCCCCATACGTCCGGATAGATTTCCTGAACAGGTTCGCCGACCTGTACTATAGGTAAGCTGTCTGCCGGTGTTCCCATCTTTTCATAAGAACCTACTTCAAAGTCTATCTGTTCTGCATTATCTGTATTGTCGGTATTTTCTGTATGACCTGACCTGTATTCTTGTAACATCTTTTCATCTTCTTTGTAATTATATGTTCCGGCTGTTTCACCTTCGGACGGTACAAGCTTTACATTATCAATAATCTTTCTGAAATCTTCTTCCGAAATGCCGTCTGTTACGTATAATTTAAGTACATACGGCGTATTGTCGAAATATATAAATGCTATACGTCCGAAATTAAGTTCCGGATTGTTTGGTATATAATTGCTACGGTGATACATTGAAACGGTTTTGCCGTCAAGTAACCATTCGTCCTTTGTAGTTTCTATTTCCGGATTTCCGGTGTCTTCATAATATTCTGAACCTTTTGGAACTTTCGTAAACATAGGTGTCATACCGTCATCAGTAGTCCAGTTATGGAATTTTCCTCCATAAGGACTATCCTGTCCCTGATATTCAAGACCCTCCGGCAACCAGCAGTATGCAACATCATAGATTGTGTCATAGTCGATTTCGTCTTCTGTGAACTGGTGTATACCCTCGTTTACCTGTCCGTCGTCGTTGCCGTCAGATATGGTAAATTCAGTTTCCGTTACCTGCTCACCGGTATATATTTCAGCTTTTTCCGTATCGCTTTCAACAAGTTTTACATTATCGATAATTTTCTTGAAATCGTCCTTTGTGATGTCGTCGGTTACCAACAATTCAAGTTCATACGGAGTATCTTTAAAATATATTGTTGCTACACGTCCGTAATTCATACAGTTTTTATCTGTTGAATTTTCCACATAATCAACATTATATCTTATGTCAATAGTTTTATCGTCGGTATCATATTCATAACGTACGGTTAATGCCTTGCCGTTTTCAGTTTTTTCGCCGGAAAGATTTTTCATAAATGATGCTATCATAAAGATTTTTTCATTACCGGCATTTGTAAAATAAGTATAAGATTCTTCATTGTTATATTCAAAGTCCTCCGGTAACCAGCCGAATTCAATGTCATAGATTTTGTCATTTTCTTTTTCTGCCACCGGTGAAGCCTGTTCGTTTTTTTCCTGCTCTTCATTTGCGTACTGTGTATCCGATTTGGTAGCCGTCATATTGTTTGCGACATATACACCCGTCGGGACTGCTATAACCGCAAGGGCTGTTGCTATAACTGTGAGGTTCATAAGCAAATTATTTTTTTTCATGGTAATTCCTTTCCGTACCTGAAAATTATGGTACTTTTTCATGTTATATTCTCCGGAGAATGTGTGTATCTCGTCTGACGAAAACGCCTCGTCAACGATTTTATCCCATTCGGCATTATCCGGAAGTCTATATTTTTTCATCAGACATCTCCCCTTTCATGCTGATTAGTTTTTTCTTTGCACGTTCAAAACGTTTGCGTGCGGTTGATTCTGTCATTGAAGTGCGTTCAGCTACTTCTTTCCAAGAGAGGTCATTTCCGTACCGCAGCGTAATTATAGTACGGTCTGTTTCGTCGAGTCTATTAAATAAATTTCTTCTGTTCTGATTTTCCATGCGTGCCATGACGTTTTCTTCTATATTCTGTGAACTGTCAGAAATCTGTAATACAGAATCGTCAATAACGGTCTCACGGGTAAGCGTACGCTTGTTTTTTCTGTAAATATTTATAGATGTACTTTTTATAATTTTTACTATATAAGCCTTAGTCCTTTCACTCTCCGGAGTTTTTATTTTTTTAAGCCGGTCAATTATCCTCACGAATGCATCTGAAACGGCATCTTCAGCAAGTTCGGGGTTTCTGAGTACAGCAAAAGCTATACGATACATAGGCTGTTCATATAGTTCATAGATGGCTTTTATCTTGTCGGAATCTTCCGGCGTCATATAAATCACCTCTTTCGTGGACGTCCTGTATAATATAACACATCTTGCAGGGCATTTGTGACAGTTAAATTATGAATTTTTTGTAAACTTATTGTTTTGTGTTGTCAAGATACATGAAAACATGGTAGAATAATATATACAGGTCAGAAATAAAAAAAAATAAATTTATTTTTAAGTGTCCTTTTTTTATTGTATACAACGAATGTATTTACATAAATGAAATATGACATGAAAAAATTACAGGGGTGAAAAAATGAGCGATTCGGAATGGGAGCAGTTATTATCAAGTTCCCCAAAAGATGCTTATGAATATCTTATTGAAAAATACGGTAATCTTATATATGCTATAGTTCTAAATAAATTAGGTGGTTACGGCACACGTGAAGACATAGAAGACTGTGTAAGCGATATTATGGTTGAGTTCCTCCGGAATGCCGGCAACTTTTCGGCAGAAACCGGAAGTCTTAAATCTTACATAAGCACAGTTGCAAAACACAGGGCTATTGACGCTTTCAGAAGGCTTGCAGGTCATAATAACATTTCCCTTGATGCAGATGAAGAAAATATAATTCTCCCTCCCTCCGAAAACAGCACCGAAGAAGAGGCAGAAAAACATATTTTCCATAACAAACTATGGGAAATTATCCGCTCACTTGGCGAACCTGACTGCTCTATAATAATATATCAGTATTTCTATAATCAAAAAGTCAGCGAAGTTTCACGCAGACTTGGCATGACGTCCGGCGCAGTGCAGAAAAGAAGTATACGTGCCAGAAAAAAAATAAAAGCAATACTGGAAAATGGTGAATATTTATGAATGAAAATGAAAAAGATTTTATGGAACAGCTTACCGGTCTTGATGATTCAGCCGTTGAGGAAATAGCACAAAAATATCCGGTACTTGACGAAAATGCTAAAAAACGCATTTTGAAACAGTCGCTCAGAAAAAGCGGTTTCCCTGATGATGATATTTCAGTTGAAGAACCGGAAGAAGAACAGCAGGAAGAAGAAGAAACTGAAATTATTGACGAATCAGACATGGAAGATGAAATAAGCGTCTCCGGTATAGAACAGTATAACAATAAGATTTCATGGCATAAGTACGCAGGTTCAGCGGCTGCACTGATTATAGCAGTCGTGGGTATATCAAGCGTTGTACTTCTCCACCGCAATATGAATGGTAATGATGATTTTGATATATCAACTCCGCCATTTATTGAGACTTCATACAGTGAACCGGAACAGATTACGGAAATTGTCTCCGGTTCGTATATAGATAAGGGCTACAGGGCAGGTGGTTTTGACTATGCCAACATAAACGGCTATGAAGGTTCTATACAGTACGGCATGACTACCGCTACAGAACCACATGAAGTGATTACTGAAACAGTTGTTACTACTGCACCGCCCACCAGCGTTCCGGAAACAAATGCAGAAAACAATGTTTATGAAGAAATCCCACCCGTTGAAGAAAATAATGATAATAATTATGATAATGAACCTGTAGTTACTGAAGCTCCGGCTACAAATCCGCCGGCTACAACCGCTCCGCCTTTTGATGTTACAGCTACTACTACCACAACAACTGCTACTGTTACATCGGAATCCACAGAACCGACATCAGCAGAACCACAGAAGACTTTTCTTGATGGTATGCGTTATGTTGAAATAGCAGGTACAGGTGAATATATGGGCTTTGAGTTCCGACCCGACGGAACACTTACGACATATTCATTTGACAAATACGGCAATATCGTTAACGGAACGTTGGTAAATCTTGACTATGAATTTATAGAAAATAATTTTTCTTTCGGTGACATCAAAAACGGTCTCAACTGGAAAAAAGGTATAGTAATAAATCCTAATGACAACGGTAATTTTATCGTACAGTTTGATGATAAAGTATATACTTTCAGTACTGAACCACCTGTCTTTGCAGAACCGGAAGTTTCCATTGAGGGTGTATGGCGTACCTCCGGAAATTATGTAGAAAGAATATTCACTTTCCATGAAGACACCAGAAGCGGAAGTTATGTCGCCGCTACAGATAATCTTGAAATAACTTTCACTTATGAAAGAGATGAAAATAATATTACTTTCCATTTTGATACAGAGGAAACCGCAAAAGCTGTAATTAATGGAAGTTCCATTATATCTGTATTTGATTTTGAATGGTCAGACGGCAGAACAGAACATTTCTACAGCATTGCTCCCTGATAATATACAGCAATCTCCAATATTCAACCTCCTTATAAAATCTCCCTGTGAAAGCCTCTTTTACAGGGAGATATTGTCATGCAGAAAATTTGACATTGTCACATAGATATGTTAGAATATATAAAATAATATTTTTCCGGAAAGGAGGATTTTTCAATGAATATTCCGATTGATTTCAGCAGTTCCGAACCCGTATATATGCAGATTTACAATACCCTGAAAAACAAGATTATTTCCGGAGCATTTCCGTATGGCTCAAAACTTCCCTCCAAACGTTCCCTTGCCCTTGACTGTGGCGTAAGTATAATTACTATTGAACACGCCTACTCCGTATTGCGTGATGAAGATTACTGTGAAACCCGTGAAAGAAGCGGCTGTTATGTGACGTACAGCCCTGAAAGAAGTTTCCCGTCCGGAATGACTACAGGGAGAACTTCCGTTAAAAATACTGAAAATATATCTGTAAAAGCTGATATATCGTTTTCAGCATTTGCAGGACGTATGCGGAAAGTATTGTCTGATTACGGTGAGAGGGTTTTAATGAAATCTCAGGATAACGGCTGTCAGGAATTAAGGGAGGCAATAAGCCTTTATCTTATGCGGAGCAGAAATATAAATGTCACGCCGGAGCAGGTTATAATTGGTTCAGGGGCGGAGTATCTTTACGGACTATGCATACAGATGTTAGGCAGGGAAAACATAATAGCTCTTGAAAATCCATCATACGAAAAAATAAAAGCCGTCTATACCGCAAACGGTGCAGTCTGTGATATGCTTGAAATGGATAATCAGGGCATACTTCCGGAGGAACTTTCACGGACAAGTGCAACTGTACTCCATGTAACGCCTTTCAACAGTTTTCCAAGCCATATAACAACATCGGCGGAAAGACGCAAAAAATACATAGAGTGGGCTGAAAACAGAAATTCTTTTATCATTGAAGATGATTATGATTCGGAATTTATTCTCACCGGAACAGCTCCAGAAACTCTTTTTTCAATGTGTCCGGACGGAAAAGTTATCTATATAAATACTTTTTCAAAGACAATAGCCCCATCAATCAGAGCAGGCTATATGCTTCTGCCGGAAAATCTGCTAACGTTATACAGGGAAAAAACGGGTTTTTATTCGTGTACCGTACCCATGCTTGAACAATATTTTCTTGCCGACTGGATTAACAGCGGTGACTTTGAACGAAATATAAACCGCATACGTCACCGGAAAAATTCCGGAAAATAATTGTCACCTTAAATTTAAAAAAGTAGTTGACAATTTATTTTTTATGTGATATAATATTTCCATAAAATAAAGGAGGAATTTTTTATGTCAGAAAATATTGTATCACGTAAATTTCTAACTACACGGGAAATGGTTCTTATAGCCATGTTTTCAGCGGTAATAGCTGTATGTTCATGGATTTCAGTTCCGACAACAATTCCGTTTACATTGCAGACTTTCGGAGTATTCAGCACCATGAATATTTTAGGCGGAAAAAAAGGCTTTTTTGCGATACTGGTGTATATTCTGCTTGGTGCGGTCGGAATGCCGGTATTTTCGGGATTCAGTGCAGGAATATCCGCCCTGATGTCTTATTCTGGAGGCTATATATGGGGATTTCTTTTTCTTGCATTGGTTTACTGGTTTGCTGAAAAATTTTCCGGCAGAAAACTTATTGTACAGGTCATTTCACTGATTATCGGCATGATGGTATGTTATCTGTGCGGGACGTTATGGTTTATGTATGTCACAAAAAGTACTTTTTTGTATGGTTTAAGTGCCTGTGTAGTGCCTTACGTACTGTTTGATGCACTTAAACTGATACTTGCTTTGTTTGTTTCAGAGAGGGTTAAAAAATATGTCAGAATATAAACTTCGTCCGCATCATGCATTATGTATTAATTTCTTTGAGGGAAAAGGCTATAGCAATGAATTTACGGAAAATATGACCCGTATTATAGAAAATTTCCGTGAAAATCCCATAATAGAAATAACAACAGGTCATGACGTCATATGCAGTAAGTGTACGTGTACGGACTGTCACGACAAGGCACTTTCATATGATATGAAAGTTATCGACATATGCGGAATTTCCGGTAAAATATCATGGAAAAATTTACAGAAAACCATACATGAAAAAATAATCAGTGCAGGAAAACTCAAGGAAATATGCGGTAACTGTCAATGGTTTTACATATGTGAAAAAAAAGGAACTTAAAAAGTTCCTTTTTTGTGTTTGGTGTGTGATTTTTTTAAAGTTCAATTTCTTTTTTTGTTTCGTCGTAACTCTTGGTGAAAAGTTCTTTTATCTTATTGAAAAGCAAAGTCAGATACCGCATAAACGGTTCGGCGATAATTGAGAAGTTTATACACAGAAGTATTGCTTTTGTGGACATTCCCTCAAGACCGAAAAAGTCACTGACAAAAATCATACAGAAAATAAGTCCCATTACACAGAAAATCCATAATGACATTTTATATACATTCATAGGACGGCTTATTTCAAACAGAATCATAAGCCCCACCACACACAAAAGTATTGTTGATGCCGTTGTAATATCCATCTGGTCAACGTTATAAGCGTTCCCGAAAAATACCATAGCTGCAACTATTATAGTATCAGTTATTCCAGCCGGACAGGCTTTCAGTAAAATATTTGTCATGAATTTCCCACGGATAATATCTTTATTAGGCATCTGTGACAGCACAAATGCAGGAAGTCCTATTGTAAAAAGACTTATCAACGAAATCTGTGAAGGTTTCAGCGGATATGCTATGCCGAAACATAACGTAAGTATCGACATTATAAGCGAAAAAATATTTTTTACAAGAAAAAGACTTCCGGAGCGTTCAAGATTATTTACAACACGTCTTCCCTCCATGACGACATCAGGCATTTTTGCAAAATCAGACTCTAAAAGTACAAGCTGTGAAACCTGTGCCGCCGCCTCACTGCCGGAAGCCATAGCTACTGAACAGTCAGCATCTTTCAGGGCAAGAACGTCATTTACACCGTCGCCGGTCATTGCGACGGTACGACCTTGTAATTTAAGTGCCTTGACAAATTTTCTTTTTTGGTCAGGCGTTACACGTCCGAAAACTGTATACTGCTGTACAGCATTGTATATAGCCGTATCATTGGTAAGCGTTGAGGCGTCAACGTAATTTTCAGCGTTTGCGATTTCTGCACGCTTGGCGACTTCCGAAACGGTTACGGGATTATCACCGGATATTACTTTTATTTCAACACCCTGCTCCGCAAAAAATTTAAAAGTTTCCGGTGCATTTTCACGTATGGGATTTGAAATTAATATAAAGCATACCGGTATGAAATCCGCTGTAAGCTCCTTACCGTCGGGAACTGCTCCATAACGTCCGAAAACAAGAACCCTGTGACCTTTCCGGCTGTTTTCGTCAATAATCTTGCGGTGCTGTGGTGATATTTCCTTTATGACAAATTCCGGCGCACCCAAAACATAAGAACCACTTTCAAAAGTCACACTACTGTACTTATATCTTGATGAAAAACCGGTTCTGCCGGTTGCATTTCTTCCTGCCGGCGTCTTGAAATAATTTTTAAGTGATGCAATAGTTTCGTTATCGGAATCCTGAGCCGCCGCAAAATCGCTTATAAGTCCGTGAAGTTCGCCGTCTGAAATATCCTTTGTAACCGGTATAATATCCGCTACAGACATTCTGTTTTCAGTTATAGTGCCTGTCTTGTCGACGCACAGAACATCAACACGGGCAAGAGTTTCAATGCATTTCATATCATGTACAAGGACTTTCCGCATGGCAAGACGCATAGCACTTATAGCAAGGGTTGTACTTGCAATAAGAAAAAGTCCTTCCGGTATCATGCCGATAACAGCGGCTACCATAGATTGTATGCTGTCTTTCATGGGAACAGCATTCAAAACATACTGCTGATAAAACATAATTATTCCTATCGGGATAATTATAAAACCTGCTATTTTAAGTATGCGGTTAAGTGAACGTATCATCTCAGACTGTTCGCCCTTGCGTGAGACTTTTGCTTTAAGTGTAAGCTGTGATATATAGGATTCACTGCCTACTTTTTCAAGTTTTGCACGACAAGCACCGGAAACTACAAAACTTCCCGACATAAGCGTATCACCAGCAGATTTTACAATTTCGTCCGCCTCACCGGTCAGAAGTGATTCATTTACAGAAACGCTCCCGTCAATAACAATAGCGTCCGCACTTATCTGATTGCCTGCACGGAATACTGCTATGTCATCAAGAACAAGGTCGCTTGATTTCACCTGAAATTCTTTTCCGTCACGGATTACGGAAGTAACAGGAGCGTGCAGCATAGTCAGTTTGTCAAGAGTTCTTTTTGAACGCAACTCCTGAATAATGCCTATAAGCGTATTTGCAATAATAATAGGCATAAACGTCATATCCCTGTAAGAACCTGTTATGGCAAGCAGTACCGCCAGTATAAGAAATATAAAATTGAAATATGTAAAAACATTTTCAGATATAATTTCCTTTATAGTTTTTGAGGGAGATTCAACCGGTTTATTGTAAAAACCGTCTGCTGTACGCTGTGCAACCTGTGCCGCTGAAAGTCCCTTGTCAACAGGCGGATTAATCCGGACTGCCACGGGATTTTCTGTAACTTTTTCGTCTTTTTTTTTCATGTACACACACCTTTCATTGTGATAAGTAACATTATACCATATATATTTTCCGTTTTCAATTACAAGTGTGTGATAAATAAATGAAATTTTTTACATATAGCCATATTTTTTTCTGTTCCTGAAAATAAAGAAAACAGTCACGAAAAGTGCAAAAAGTTCCGCAAAAATAATTGATGACCATATACCATCAAGTCCGAAAACAAGCGGAATAAGCATAACCATTAATATCTGGAAAAGAAGAGTCCTCAAAAATGAAATTATCGCCGATACAACGCCATTATTGAGTGCCGTAAAGAATGATGAGCCGTATATATTAAATCCTGCAAGCATAAATGATATGGCATATATCCGGAATGCGTGTACAGTGAGTTTAAATAATTCAGGCTTATAGCCTACAAATATTTTTGCAAGCGGAGTTGCTATAGCCTGTGAAATTATAACCATTGCCACCGCTATGACGGAAATAATCATCAGACATTTGCGGAATATATTTTTTAATTCACCGGAATTTTTCGCACCGTAATTGTAGCTTATAATAGGTGCTGAACCTATTGAAAGCCCTATGAATATTGATACAAATATGAAACTTACATACATGATAACGCCGTATGTTGAAACACCGTCCTTACCGGCATATTTCATAAGCTGACTGTTATAAAGCATATTTACAACCGACATTGAAATATTAGTCATCAGTTCAGACGAACCATTTGTACACGTCCGGAAAATAATTATCTTATTGAATTTGAATTTTACAAATCTTAACAGACTTGTATTTTTCCGTGAAAAATAGAAAAGTGGTATTACTGCACCTACTATCTGACAAAGTGCGGTAGCAAGTGCCGCACCGGTCACGCCCCACCGGAATACTCCTATGAAAAGAAAATCAAATATCATATTGGTTACGCCTGAAAGAATCGATATTTTAAGTCCCGTGTCTGGCTTGCCGGCGGTAATAAAGAAACTCTGAAACACATTCTGTAACATGAAAAACGGTACTGCACATATCAATACTCTGCCATATTTCAAGCAATAATCAAGCATTTCTTCTGACGCACCCATAAGAAGTACTGCCGGTTTCAGAAATATAAATCCAATAATTGCAAGTACCACACCGGTTATAATATTAGCAGATACTATCATTGTAAAATACTGGTTGGCGAGTTCTTTTTTACCCTCCCCGAAAGTCTTAGCAACTATGGCGCTTCCGCCCGTTCCGAACATAAAGCCTAAAGAACCAAATGCCATAAGCAGTGGCATTATGAAATTTACAGACGCAAAAGCCGTATCACCTGCATAGTTCGATACAAAAAGACCGTCTACTACACCATATACAGATGTGAAAACCATCATTATTATTGACGGCAGACAGAATGTCAAAAGTTTTTTTGTGGTAAAATGTTCTGAAATCTGAATTTTCATTTTATGTAAATCCTTTCCTGAATATAAAAAAACTGCTGTACTCTCAGAATACAGCAGAAAAAACGGGCTTATTACTTTTTACCGAATAAACCATGTTTCTTTTTTTCAAAGGGTTCACTGGTGACGGAAATAACTTTATAGTCTTCCTTTTCGATTACTTCACGCAGTAAAGCCACATCAAGTTCTGTTTCTGAGATTATTTCAGTTTCGCCTTTCTTGTGATAAGAGGTAATATTTTCTGTAACAAAAGCTCTGCTTACGGCGTTGTTTATGTGCTTTTCGCACATATTGCACATCATGCCTTCAATTTTAACAATAGTCCTGAACATAAAAAAACACTCCTTTCAGATTATCAGTATATTGATTATATATCAATTTTAAATTTTTGTCAAGCGTAAAGACTTAAAATTCCCGTTTACTGAAATTTTTGTCATATACGCACAATTTATGTTGTTATATGGGTGAAAAAAATACGCTCACTTAACCATTAAGGGAGCGTATTTTCAAAAAACATTGATTTCTGAAATTAATTAATGTATAATATTATTCAGAGATAAGTGCAAGGGTATCTCTTGCAATAAGAAGCTCTTCATTTGTGGGAACAACCCATACTTCAACTTTTGAGTCTTCAGCGGAAATCTTCTTCAGCTGACCACGCATACCGTCGTTAGCGGACTTGTCAAGTTTTATGCCGAAAAATTCCATATTTTCGCATACCTTTTCCCTTACGTCGTATGCATTTTCGCCGATACCACCGGTAAACAGTACAGCGTCAAGACCGTTCATGGCAGCAGCGTATGAACCGATATACTTCTTTATTTCGTAAACAAGCATATCAGAAACAAGTTTAGCCCTGTTGTTACCGTGTTCGGCAGCGTCCGTGATGTCACGGTTATCAGAGCCGACACCGGATACACCAAGGAAACCAGACTTTTTATTCATGTAGTCGCTCATCTCAGCGGGTGTAAAGCCGTGCTTGTCTGCAACGAATGTTACAGCGGACGGGTCAACAGAACCTGTACGAGTACCCATAACGACGCCATCGAGGGGAGTGAATCCCATTGATGTATCAACGGATTTACCGCCGTCTACAGCAGTGATTGACGAACCGTTTCCAAGATGACATGAAACAATTTTTAAGTCTTTTATGTCCTTGCCCATAGCCTCAGCGAGTGCGGCAGAAACAAAACGGTGTGATGTTCCGTGGAAACCGTATTTTCTTACATGGAGAGTTTCATAATCTTCATACGGAAGTCCGAACATATAAGCTTTTGGTGGCATTGTCTGGTGGAAAGCTGTATCAAATACAGCAACCTGTGGTACACCCTCCGGAATTACATTCTTGCAGGCACGGAGTGCGAGTGCGTGGGCGTGGTTATGAACGGGTGCGAGTTCACGGAGTTCGTCGATTTTATCAATGATTTCGTCTGTAACAAGCACAGACTTATCAAAAATATCAGCACCCTGTACGATTCTGTGTCCTACTGCTGAAATTTCGTCCATGCTGTCGATAACCTTTGCGTCACCGGTAGTGAGTGCTTCGACAAGTTTCATAAAAGCCTCTGTGTGTGTGGGAAAATTGCAGTCAGCCTCAAAAACCTTGCCATCACCTGTCTTGTGGGAAATGTGACCATCAATACCGATTCTGTCACAATTACCCTTTGCGATAACGCTTTCATCGTCCATGTTGATGAGCTGGTACTTCAATGAAGAACTTCCTGCATTGACAACTAAGATAATCATAATATAACATTCCTTTCGTTTAATGTATGCATATATAATTATATACTTTTTTTTGTAAATTGCAAGGGGTTTTGAAAAATTTCTTATGTTAAATTTGTAAAAAAATAAAAAAGTAAACAAAGGATTGCAGAAAATTAAAAATATTATGTACAATAAATGAAATTTTTTCTGTAATCATTGAAATTTGTGAAAAGAGGTAGTAAAATGAAAATCAGTGGTATTATATGCGAGTACAACCCGTTCCATAACGGACACTTACATCATATCCGTGAAACACGCAAAAACGGTGCTACACATATAGTCGCCGTGATGAGCGGAAACTTTGTACAGCGTGGCGACGTTGCTATTATGGATAAGCTGGAAAGGGCTAAACTTGCCGTGCGCTCCGGTGTGGATTTGGTGATAGAACTTCCTGTACAGTATAGTCTTTCGTCTGCTGAAAATTTTGCGTCAGGTGCTGTATGGCTTCTTGATTCGCTGGGTGTAGTTGATGAACTTTCATTCGGCAGTGAATGCGGTGATATAATGCAGTTATGCGTTGCCATGAAAAGTCTGCAATCGGCGGCAATATCACATCACGACGAAATAATAAATATAATGGAAAAGGGTT
This sequence comes from Alistipes senegalensis, assembly GCA_023665275.1. GTDB lineage: Bacteria > Bacillota > Clostridia > Oscillospirales > Ruminococcaceae > Ruminococcus. The sequence goes on from JAMPEF010000001.1 coordinate 437,259, forward strand.
ATACTTATCCTAAGGCTATCAGCTCAATAATGAACGGCATTGACCCTAAATCAGCCGCCATTATCGCTGAACCTAATAATTTACTCGCCATTGAGTATCTCAATGCTATGGTGCGTTTTTCGTCGAAAATGAAAGCATTCACGGTGAAAAGAACAGGCACGGCACACGACGGTACGGCTATATCGGGAAATATAACAAGCGCTTCCGATATAAGAAGCCGTATAGTCAATGAAAACAGTATGAGGCTTATAAGACGTTATATGCCTCCTATGTGGACAGAAGCTATTGTTAATTCCATGCATAACGGCGGTATATCTTCCATTGAAAGACTTGAAAGAATAATACTGTATAAACTCCGGACTTCTTCACCGGAGGAAATAGCAACGATAAACGACGTCGGACAGGGGCTTGAACATCGCATATACGGTGCAAGAATGTCAGGTTCACTTGATGAACTTTTCTTCATGATAAAAACCAAACGCTATACTATGGCACGTGTAAGGCGGATAATACTTTCAATACTTCTTGGAATAACACAGGAAGATATGCGTTATCTTCCGCCTTATGGCAGAATACTTGCATTCAATGAAAAGGGACGGGAAATACTTTCACAGGCTAAGGGGAAAACAGCTATACCGTATGCGGCATCAATAGCTAAACTTTCAAGAATAAGCGAAACCGCCGGACGTTTTGCAGAGGTTGAAATAAGGGCTTCAGATGTATACGGTCTTTCACTTGAAACGGTGACTTCCGCCCAGAAGGATTACAGGGCAAAAATTATGATAGATATGGAGTAAAAAATGTTAACCAAATTTCTGAAAACCACAGCGACTGCAATTATTGCAACAGTAATATTTACATCATGCGGAAACAGAGTCAGTATTATGAATAGTTCCACTGAAGCCGATGCGGAAACTATATCTTCAGACGGCAGTTATGTTGAAAGAGAAGAATATCAGAATCAGGAATCAATTGAACCTGAAAAACTTATTGAAAAGAATATCAGCCAAGAAACAGATACAGACACTCAAACAGAAATTCAGCCGAAAATTGAAACGGCAACTATTGATATATATCCGGAATATTATTATGAACTTCCCACAAAAGCTGTAATTGATAATTTTCAGACAGTAATGCAGAATCCGGAACTCCCTACTGGCTGTGAAATCACTGCTCTTACACAAACATTGAATTTTCTTGGTTTTGATATCGATAAAGTAACAATGTGCGACAAGTACATGAATACTGACTGGAAAGGTGAATATACCATGAATCAATGCTATATCGGAAATCCTAAATCATACTCAGGTTATGGGTGCAGTTCTCCGGTAATATGCAAATCGGCAAGAAGATATTTAAGAGTTGAAAAATCCGACTGCTATCCAGTTGACCTTACGGGAACAGATTTTCAGGAATTGTTTTATCAGATTGACCAAGGCAGACCGGTTATCGTATGGGCTACAATGTATCTTATGAATACAGAGCCTAAGTACCAATATACCGCAAAGAACGGTGAGGAAATGTGGTTCTGTACTTATCAGCACTGCCTTACGCTTTACGGCTATGACCTTGACGCCGGATTGGTATACGTCGCCGACCCACTGGTAGGAAATACAACATATCCGCTTGAAAAATTTGAAAAAATATATGATATACTCGGAAAACAAGCAGTCATCATATGCGGTGACGCTGAAAACGGTCTTGATGCACCACCAAAACCGGTTACACGTTCAGGAGAACAGGAAACAATTACTGAAACTACAACGGAAGAAACTACTGAAACAGAAACACAATCTGAAATAATTCCGGAAACCGAGCCGGAAATAATTCCTGAACCTGAACCGGTTCCCGAACCAGCTCCGGAAATTCAGCCGGAAGTAATCCCTGAACCTGAACCAGTTCCGGAAGTCATTCCTGAACCCGAAACAGAACCTCATCCGGCAGAAGAAGACATACCGGAAGAATCCGGCAACGAACCACAAGAACCGGAAGAATCCTATGATTAAAGGGGTAGTATTCGACCTTGACGGAACACTTATCGATTCAATGAATGTATGGTGTGAAACTGACAGGATTTTTCTTAAGGAAAATGGTGTAGAAAATCCACCGGAAGATATTTCTGAACGGGTAAAGAAACTCACTGTTGACAAATCCGCTGAATTGTTTATAAAAGAGTTCAGGCTTGAATGTTCCGTTGAGTATATAATAAAACGTATTGAAGAAATAGTACAGAATGAATATTTTTATAATATTCCGCTGAAAACAGGGGTTATAGAAGTACTGGACTTTCTGGACAGAATGAGTATTCCGTATGGAGTTGCCACCGTGACTTATAAAAATCTTGCGGAAGCTGTCTTGAAACGTCACGGCATATACAACAGACTTAAATTTCTGCTGACCGTGGCGGAATTTCCACAAGGGAAAAAAACTCCGGATATGTACGTAAAATGCTCCGAAGTTATGGGATTCGCTCCGGAAAATGTACTTATTGTTGAGGACTCACTGCACTGTATAAAAACGGCATTATCTGCCGGATTCATGACGGCTGGTATATACGACAGTTTTTCAGAAAATGACAAGGAAAACATAATTAAGATTTCAGATTATTATTTTTATAAAATATCCGAAATAAAAAGTATTGTTTAAGGCGAACAGTGTTCGCCTGATTTTATATAAGGACGTGATTATATTATGAAAAAAGTTATGGTAGGTATGAGCGGTGGCGTGGACAGCTCCGTTGCGGCACTACTTCTGAGGGAACAGGGTTACGAAGTAATGGGCGTTACACTGAAACTTTTCGGTGATGAGGACATCATACAGGCTGAAAAGGACGGTAAAACCTGTTGTGCGCTTTCGGACGTCGAGGACGCAAGAAGTGTGGCGTATCGTCTGGGTTTTGAACACCTTGTATTTAATTTCAGGGATTGCTTTAAAGAATGTGTTATGGAAGATTTTGTCAGTACGTATCTTGCCGGACGTACTCCGAACCCGTGCATTGAATGTAACAGACACGTGAAATTCAATAAAATGCTACGTCGGGCATTGGAACTTGATTATGACTACATAGCAACCGGACATTATGCTATTAACGAATTTGACGAAAAAACAGAACGTTATTTATTGAAACGTCCGAAAGACAAGAGCAAAGACCAAACATACGTTTTATACTCGCTTACACAGGAACAGTTAAAACATATAATTTTTCCGCTGGGTAGTCTCGAAAAGCCGGAAGTCCGTAAAATAGCCGAAAATTCCGGTTTAGTCAACTCCCATAAGCCCGACAGTCAGGACATCTGCTTTGTCCCCGATGGTGATTATGTTTCGTTTATAGAAAAATTCACGGGGGAAAATGTTCCACGTGGAACATTTACGGACATCAACGGAAAAATTTTAGGTACACACAAGGGCATAATAAATTATACAATCGGTCAGCGTAAAGGTTTAGGAATATCACTCGGAAAACCTGCTTACGTAATAAAGAAAAATATTTTAACAAATACTGTCACACTCGGCGACGAAAAAGATTTATATACAAGTTCACTGATTGCTGAGGACGTCAATTTAATATCCGTATCTGAAATAACTGAACCGATAAGAGTTACTGCAAAAACACGCTATAGTCAGAAAGAACAGCCGGCAATAGTTTCCAATATCGGAAACGGTGAATATCTCGTTGAATTTGACCAGCCACAAAGAGCGATTACAAGCGGTCAGGCAGTTGTTTTCTATAATGATGATGTCGTTGTAGGAGGAGGTACTATAAAATGACAGACTACAAATACGAAAAACTTACCGATAAAATATACGTCTGCGCAAGCAATGAACATCGTTTCGGAACAGACGCATTTTTACTGGCAGACTTCTCACAGTATCGCAAAAAAGACAAGGTTTGCGATTTAGGCACAGGTTGTGGAATAATTCCGCTCATCATGCAGAAAAAATTACCACCGGAAATTATATACGCCATCGACATTCAAGAAGGTGCAATTGAACAGTTAAAAGCAGGCATTGAAAAAAGTCAGGTCACAGGGATAGTGCCAATTTGTGCAGACTTTAAGGAATTATGGGAAAATGCACCTGTAGGACGTCTTGACCTTGTGACGTGTAATCCACCGTATAAAGCCGTAAATGCTGGTTTTGAAAGCGCCATCACTGCACAGAGAATAGCCCGTCATGAAATTATGTGCAATATAGATGATGTATGCCATTGTGCCGGAAAACTCCTTAAATTCGGCGGAAGACTTTGTATATGCAACCGTCCGGAACGCCTTGCGGACGTTATCTGTGCCATGCGTAACAACGACATAGAACCGAAAAAAATACGTTTTGTTTCAAAAAATCCGGAGTCTGCACCATGGCTTTTTCTGATAGAGGGAAAAAAAGGCTCTAAACCGTTCATGCAGATTGAAACACAGCTATATATCCGCAATGAAACCGGCTTTTCTGAAGAACTGGAAAGAATCTATAGCACGGGAAAGGAATGACTTTTTATGAATGGTATATTTTACGTCATAGGCACACCGATAGGAAATCTTGATGATATAACAATCCGACAGCTTGATACACTGCAAAACGTTGATTTTATTTGTGCGGAAGATACAAGAGTTACGCTTAAACTTTTAAATCATTATGAAATAAAAAAACAGCTTATCAGTTTCCATGAACACAGTTCAAAAGCCGATGCACAGCGAATTATTGACCGTATTCTGAACGGCGAAAACTGTGGCATAGTCACTGATGCCGGAATGCCCTGTATCTCCGACCCTGGTGAAGTCCTTGTTAAACTCTGTGCAGAAAATAATATAGAAGTCAAGGTAGTTCCGGGGGCAAGTGCAGTAGTATCGGCTGTAGCTGTTTCTGGACTTGATACAAGACGTTTCATGTTTGAGGGCTTTTTACCGGTCAATAAGAAAGAACGTTCTGAACGTCTTGAACTCCTGAAAGACGAAACCGGACTTATTGTATTCTATGAAGCTCCCCATAAACTGAAAAATACTCTTTCATGTTTAGCGGATTTTTTCGGTGAGGAAAGAAAAATATCCCTTTGTCGTGAATTGACTAAAATTCACGAGGAAGTACTCCGCATGACTTTAGGTGAGGCAGTAGACTACTACAATATCAATGAACCACGTGGAGAGTTTGTGCTTGTCATGGAGGGAAAAACAAAATCAGATGAAAAAATAACTCTTGAAAGTGCTGTGGAACAGGTTAAAAAACTTGTTGAAATGGGTGAAAAACCTACAGACGCTTGCAGAGCTATTGCTAAAGAATCGGGATTCAGAAAGGGTGAACTATATTCCGCATTCTGTGATAATTAAAAAATATAATTTCTAAATTACGGAAAAAGTGTAAGAATGATGAAAAATGCATAAAATACTTGAAATCTTCATAAAAATATGATATAATATATATAAACTTCAGTTTGAAAAATAAAAGGAGGATTTCTTTATGATTTGCGATTTACATTGTCACACTAAACTTTCCGATGGCTCTATGGGCATTGAAGACATTATTGAACAGGCTAAACGTACCAATATAGAATGGCTTTCAATTACCGACCACGATACTATGGCATCATTTTCACGGGCAAGTATTCTTGGTGAACGTGCCGGAGTAAAAATTCTCAAGGGCGTTGAACTTTCTGCATGGGACAAGAAACGAGGCAGAAAAGTTCATATACTCTGCTATGCTCCCCGTAAACCTGACAGACTGGAAGGACTATGTTTCAAGTCATGCGAGATTAGAAAAGAATGTTCAAAAGAAATGATTGCTAAAGTAATGGAAAAATATCCGATTACTCTTGAAAGTATTCTGAAACATACTACAGCATCTAAAAGTATTTTCAAACAGCATATCATGCGAGCGCTTATTGATTATGGTTATGCACTGGAATTTTACGGAAGTCTTGACAGCGAATTATTCAACCGTGAAAAAGGTTCATGTTACGTTGAACGTGAATATCCTGACGTAAATTTTGTAATTGATTTGATTCATACCGCAAAGGGCGTAGCAGTAATGGCACACCCTGCACTTTATGACAGTATAGAACTTCTTGACGAACTCGCACAGAAAGGCAAAATAGACGGCGTGGAAGTCAATCACTGGTCAGCCGACGAAAATTACAGACATGAACTTTCCGCCATTGCCGACCGTTATGACCTTATTCAGACAGGTGGTTCAGATTTCCACGGACTTTATAATAACGTCCCGACACACTTAGGAAGCGAGACCACCACAAAAGAAAATCTTGACCGTATATTGAAACTTTCCGCAAAAATGAAATAGGAGACTTTTTTTGAAAAACATGGACGTTAAAATTATTCCGCTGATTATTTCACTGGGACTGCTTTTTATATTTATTGCTCCTGTACCTATGGGAATATTCAATATTGGAAATGCTGTCGGTATAATTGTATCAAGCATTATGACCGGAATATTTATATTCTGGAAACCTTTCACGGAATTTATTAAAAAAATATGGAACACTCCAACCGGAAAAATATTTGTCAGTGCAGTAACTTTAATTTTAGGTATATGCGTTATACTTGCTGTAGTTATAAGTATATTTATGATGAAATCAGCCAATGACCCACCTCCGAATGAAAATACTACACTTGTTGTTCTCGGCTGTAAGGTCAAGGACGGCAGACCAAGTTTAATGCTGAAACGCCGTCTTGACTGTGCCTTTGAATACCTTTCAGGCCACGAAAGTGTTAACATTATTGTTTCCGGTGGTCAGGGCAGTGATGAAATTATAAGTGAGGCACAATGCATGAAAGAATATCTCACCAGTAAGGGAATATCTCCGGAACGTATTTTCATGGAAGATAAATCCACAAATACGGCGGAAAATCTTAAATTTTCACAGGAAATAATATCCCGTGAGGGTCTGCCCGAAAAAATAACTCTTGTCACCGACGCATTTCACCAGTGCCGTGCCGAAATGTTAGCGGAAAATATCGGCATAGAACCTTATAACATATCCGGTTATACAAGCTGGTATATAGTGCCTGTCTACTGGGTGCGTGAGTGGTTCGGAATAGTTTATTATTTTATTTTCGGATAATTTTTCAAGACGCTTTTCATTACATACGGAAAGCGCCTTTTATTTTACGCAAAAAATCAGACTGTCATTTCTGACAGCCTGTAAAATTTAAAGTTCAATTCCGTTAAGTTTAAGGAGTTCCCTTGCAGTATCGACGGAATCAACACCCTCAGAATTCTTGACGGGTGCAAATTCCTTACAGCGTTCCACTTCGTACGGAAGACAACTTTTCTGAAGATGTACCATATCAAGTACAAGAGTCTCAAATTTATAACCATTCAGGTCTTCCGGATTGATTAAATCGCCGTTTTCGTTCATATACGGTATTTTTTTCTTTACGACGTGTACCGGCATTTTTTCGGCAACAATTTCCTCCAGCCTGTCCACGCTGAAAAGATAGTTAAGAATAACTCCGTATTTATACGCAAGTTCTCCGTCATCTGTACGGAGTTCACGCATTTCGTCGGTCATTTCGTAATATTCAACGATAGATGGCTTTTCGTCCTCAAGACAAAGTACCCCTACCCTTTCGTCCGGTGAAGCCTTGCTTACTACCTTGCTTCCCGACTGACTGCCGGAATCTATAACAGCACCTATAAAGCAAGGGTCTGCAATCTGCTGTAGAACGTTATCCACTGCAAAAACATTTATCCATTCAATGCCGTTCTTTTTAATATCTTCAAGAAATCCCGCACGGACTATTGACGAAAACCAACCACCGTTACCATTGGGGGAAATAGATATATCCGACTTGCTTTCCATGTAAATTTTTCCGTTGAAGTCAACAGATGCTGCCATATCCTGAATAAAAAATTTAATATAATTTTTATCATAGCCGAAAAAATTCTTTTCCTTAAAGAATTTTACCGTATCATCATGATTTTTTTCACTGGTCATGATATAAAGCGGAACATATGCACCTGTATCGTCAACAACTTTGAGAAGATTATTTATAAGACACTCAAAAATATAGAGTTCCTTTGTAATGCCTATATTGAACATTCCTTTAGGCTTTTCAAATCCAAGACGTGTTCCCTGACCGCCCGCAAGAAGTACCGCCGCCACTCTGCCATTTTTTATAGCGTCTGCACCTATGGAATGATACTTTTCTTTATTTTTTTCTATATCATCAATCGTCACAGCACCGAGCGGTGAAAACTTACCTCTCTTTGAAGAATGCCTGTTTTCCACATTGATATTTTCCAGTATGGAAAAATCAATCAGTTCAATCTGTGAGAATAAATGTTTCTTTTCACTGTCGCTGAGTTCGTCATAGTGTGCAAATATATGCTCCTGACCATATTTTTTTAATACTTTTTCTGCCGTATCAAATGTCATTGACACAACCCCCTTTTATTTATACTTATTTGAATTATTAAAAAATATTCTGTATATTTTAAGTATTATAACATATTAAACAGTTTTCGTCAATAGAATTATAGCAATTTATACAAATATTATTCATGCAAGTATGATTATTAAAACAATTTTATGCAATTACAACAAATCCCCATGTTGAAAAATAGTTATGTTGCAAACTGGCTGTTATATAGTTCAGAATAAAAACCGCCTGTCTGCATAAGTTTGTTATGGTTACCCTGTTCAATGATATTTCCGTTTTTCATGACAAGAATTGTATCGGAATTTTTTATAGTAGAAAGTCTATGTGCAATAATGAAACTCGTGCGTCCTTGCATAAGCTTAGTAAATGCCTTTTGTATACGGTGTTCCGTGCGTAAGTCAATGGAGCTTGTCGCCTCGTCAAGAATAAGCATGGGCGGACTCATAAGCATTATACGCGCTATACATATAAGCTGTTTTTGTCCCTGTGAAAGTCCGCTATCCTCACTTATGACAGTATCATAACCGTCCGGCAGTCTCTTTATGAATCCGTGTGCATAAACCGCTTTTGAGGCTTCAATAATCTGTTCACGGGTTGCGTCTGGCATACCGTATGAAATATTTTCGGCTACAGTGCCGGTGAAAATCCACGTATCCTGCAAAACCATACCAAACTGATTTCTAAGGCTGTCACGGGTGATGTCATTTATATCTTTTCCGGAAACAATTATTTTTCCGCTGTCAATATCATAGAACCTCAATAAAAGATTTATTATAGTTGACTTTCCGCAACCGGTATGTCCTACTATAGCAACTTTCTGTCCCGATTTCACATCAAGACTGAAATTTCTGATTAATTCAACTTCCGGATTATATGAAAATCTCACGTTTTCAAATTTAAGTGTTCCGTCTGATGATGTCATAACTTCCTTGCCGGAATCGTCCGGAACTTCCTGCTCCTCAAGCACCTTGAATACACGTTGTGCCGATGCTATAGCGTTCTGAAGTTCAGCAAATACGCCTGAAATTTCATTGAACGGCTTTGTATACTGGTTGGCAAATGACAGAAAACTTGTCAGCTTGCCGACCGTCATAACACCAATGAAACTTACTGAACCAGTAACGCCTAAAGCTCCGAGCAGTCCTACAGCCGCATAAATCATGCCATTTACAAAACGTGTGACCGGATTTGTTATAGAACTTAAAAAAGTAGCCTTTACACCTATTTTTCCGTAATCTTTATTTATTTTGTCGAAACGTTCCATAGCTCTTTTTTCGTAAACAAACGCCTTTAAAATTTTCTGATTTCCTGTCATTTCCTCCGAGAGTCCCACCATATCGCCACGTAATTTAGACTGTTTCATATATGAATCGTGTGAGGCTTTCGTGATTTTAGATGCAGCTATAAATGAAAGCGGTGTCATGATTACCACGACAATAGCTATACGGAAATTTATAAACATCATAAAAATAAGCGTTCCGATGATAGTCATTATACTGCTGAAAAACTGTGTAAATCCCTGTAAAAGACCATCTGAAATAATTTCAATGTCATTTATAACACGGCTTGTGAGTTCGCCTTTTGTATGACCGTCAATATATTTAAGCGGAACTCTTTCAAGTTTATTGAAAATATCCGCACGCAAATCACGTATAGTAAGAAATGCAAGTTTATTTGTACATAAAGTCATAATCCACTGGAAAATTCCGCTTGCCGTGACTATAAAGGCAAGTTCAATGACAATTTTTTTAAGGTCATTAAAATTAACATTTCCCTTTGATATGCAACAGTCAACGGCATCACCTATGAATACCGGCACTAACAATGAAAGTCCCACACCTGCTATGGCAAAAATTATGGTACTTACCAGATAGGCGATATACGGACGGACATATGAAATGACCCTTTTAAGAGTATCAGACATTATGCGCCCTCCTTTTCGTTCATCTGTGATTTATATATTTCGCTGTAAATTTCACAATTTTTCAGTAATTCGTCATGTGTACCCATTCCGACTGCTTCGCCGTCGTCCATGACAATAATTTTATCAGCATCTTTAAGTGAGGTTGTCCGCTGTGAAATCATTATCACGGTAGTATCGGGCATATCATTTTTAAGTGCCTTACGAAATGCAAAATCTGTCGCATAGTCTAAAGCACTTGTTGAGTCGTCAAGTATTAATATATCAGGATTTCCGACAATCGCACGGGCTATGGAAATTCTCTGTTTCTGACCTCCAGAAAGATTTTTACCACCCTGTGAAATCTTAGTATTAAGACCGTCTAGCATTTTGTCTATAAACTCCCATGCCTGTGCGGTTTTCAGGGCTGAAATAATTTCCTCGTCGGTTGCTGACGGGTTATGCCACTTCATATTATCACGGACAGTGCCGGTAAATAATACGGCTTTCTGTGGGACTATACCTATAGTCTTTCTTAATTCGGCGAAATTATAATTATAAACGTCAACACCGGATATTAAAACCTGTCCTTCTGTGGCACGGTAAAAGCACGGTATCAGATTTGCAAGGGTAGATTTACCACTGCCAGTACCTCCTATAATTCCGAGCATTTTTCCTCTTTCAAGTGTAAAAGATATATTCTTTACGGAATGCTCACAGGCTGTATCGTATGAAAAGGAAACATTTTTAAATTCAATAATATTTCTGCTTTCCTTGTGGTAGGATGGTTTTTCGTTTCCGCCGGATTTTTCGGGTTCTATGTCGAATACTTCACTTATACGGTTTGCAGATGCAAAAGCCTTTGTAAATGTAACAATCAGATTTGCAAGTACTATAAGTGCAAGCAAAATCTGTGTCATGTAGTTTGTAAATTCTGTAAGCTCCCCCTGTGTAAGATAACCTGTATCAATTCTCACGCCACCGAACCATAAAATAAATACTATACCTAAATTCATTACCATGAACGAAAACGGGTTCAGAATAGATGATATTCTGCCGACTGCTATTGAACTTTCTGCAATATCGTCAACGGATTTTTTAAAATCGTCGATTTCTTCTTTCTGTCTTGAAAACGCCCTTATAACTCTTGCACCCTCTAAGTTTTCACGTGTAAGGAGCGACGCTCTGTCAAGATTTTTCTGTGTAGTCTTGTACATTGGTACGGTTTTATGCATTACCGAAACTATAACAATAGTAGTAAGAACAGCTACAACAAGAAATATTATCGAAAGTTTAAGGTCAATCATCATGGCTTTCACCATAGCACCGATTACAAGAAACGGTGAACGTGTCGCAAGCCTTATGAACATATTTACACCATTCTGTACCGTATTTGAATCATTCGTCAGACGGTTTATAAGTGATGCAGTACCGACTTTATCAATACTGCTGTATGACAGTGAATTTATATGCTTATATAAATCCGTTCTGAGTTCAGTCCCGAACCCATAGGCACATTTAGCCGCCAGTATCTGACACGTCAGTGCAAATGCAAGCCCACAGAATCCTAACAATACAATAAGTCCGGACATACGGAGTATATATTTTATATCATTGTTTTCTATTCCTATATCAATGATTTTCGCCATGACGTGTGGTACTGTAAGTTCAAAAATAGCCTCAAGGAGTTTGAAAAAAGGTCCGAAAACAAGTTCTTTTTTATAATTCCTTAAATATTTGAGTAACTTTTTCATGATTCACCTTTTTTTTCAGAAATCTATATCCATAAATTCAACAAGTCTGTCACAGGCTACACTATAACTTATATACCAGTTTCCGTTAATCTCAAAAACGGAGGCTGGTTCCGCGACAAAAGTTTCTTCATTTATATCGTTCTTATAGAACGGAATTTCACACATATAGCCATCAGTGATATTCATTCCTAAATTGGCGTTTATCTGTGCAAGTTCGTCGGCGGAATAGTGTTCAATGGTGTTTTCAGCTATACTTATTGACCATGGGTCACTTGCGGTCTGATTGTAGTTATCCATTATATCGTGGATATTATCAATAGAACCGTTTATAGCAGACATTATATTTTCCTTTGAGAACATATCTTCTATAACCGTTTCGGATTCACCAAGATTATTTTTGAGATATTCTTTCATGTATGAGTCAAAAGCTGTTATTTCGTCCGGACAGAAAAGAACATATACAGCATCGGCATTGCCATCAATATATGCCTGATGATATGCATTCAATATTGACATATAATCAACAGCATTTTCAACAGGGATTTCAGTTGTATCTTCTGTCGGGATTTCTTCCGGAACAGTGGTTGTAGTTTCTTCCGGAACAATTTCATTTGTTGTTGTAGTTGTTGTCACGTCTGAAATAACAGAAGTCTGACTGTCTTCACTGGTTTTTCCCTCACAGCCCGTAACTGCTGTAAACGTCATGCACGCCAGCAAACAAGCGGCATATTTTGTTAAAATTTTCATGATTTTATTTCTCCTTGTTTTTAGTTTGTAAATTATATTATACTATTATATCCGGTTGCAGTCAATTAAAATATTACGGTAATCTGGTTAAAATCAAATTTTTTGTATATATTTTACAGTTTTTCCGGAAAAAAACCACCGGACACTTTTAAATGTCCGGCAGTATGGAATTATATTTCTGTTATGTCAATAAGTTCAACGTCGTTAATGGTTCGTCCGGATTCAAGAACTTTTACAAGAGATTTTGCCGTATCTATAGCCGTGAGACTGCATATTGAACGCTCTATAGATTTACGACGCATTTTAACACTGTCACGCTCCGGAAGTCTGCCCTTTGCAGATGTGGATATTACATAATTTACCTTTCCGCTTTCAAGCAATGTGACGACGTTAGGTTCACCATCGGAAATCTTGCGTACAAGATTGGAGGCTATCATATTACGGGTAAGTACACTCTGTGTGCCGGAAGTCGCATACAATTCAAAGCCCATACGTTCAAATTTATCAGCAATCGGTAATATCTCCTGTTTATCGGTATCACGCACAGAAATAAGTACACCGCCCTCACGTTTCAGGTCAAAGCCTGCTCCGATAAGACCTTTTAAAAGTGCGTCCTCTAAATTTCTGCCTATGCCAAGACACTCACCAGTGGACTTCATTTCAGGACCTAACATGGTGTCAACATCCGTGAGCTTTTCAAAACTGAATACCGGCACTTTTACTGCAACGTAATCACCAGCCGGATAAAGTCCGCTTTCATAACCCATATCCTTTAACTTTGCACCAAACATTATTTTGGTTGCTATATCTACCATAGGGATTCCGGTTACCTTGCTTATATATGGCACTGTACGTGACGAACGTGGATTTACTTCAATGACATATACTTCATGATTATATACAACGTACTGAATGTTTACAAGTCCTATGACGTTTAATTCCTTTGCAAGTTTTCGTGTATACTCAACAATTATACGCTTTATTCTGTCGGAAAGATGCTGTGCCGGATATATTGAAATTGAGTCGCCTGAATGTACGCCGGCACGTTCTATGTGTTCCATAATTCCGGGGATAAGGAAATCCTCACCATCACAGATAGCATCAACTTCTACTTCCGTACCCATCATGTACTTATCAATAAGTACAGGATTTTCAATCATATGACTTGTGATAATTCCCATGTACTCAATAACATCAGCCTTTGAGTGCGCAATAATCATATTCTGTCCGCCAAGAACATATGATGGTCTTAAAAGTACCGGATATCCAAGACTTTCAGCGGCAGTTATTGCCTCTTCGGTGGTCATGACTGTATGTCCTTGCGGACGTGGTATGCCACATTTTTCAAGTATTTCGTCAAAACGTTCTCTGTCTTCGGCGGCGTCAATCATATCAGCAGATGTGCCAAGAATATTTACACCCATATCCGACAAGTGACGGGTCAGTTTTATAGCGGTCTGTCCTCCGAACTGCACAACAACACCATATGGCTTTTCTGTTTCGATAATTGATTCAACATCTTCTTTTGTAAGTGGGTCAAAATACAGACGGTCGCCGGTGTCAAAATCTGTGGAGACTGTTTCCGGATTGTTGTTGCATATAACAGCTTCATAGCCTAATTCCTTAAGAGTCCATACACAATGTACAGAACAGTAGTCAAATTCGATACCCTGACCTATTCTTATAGGTCCTGAACCGAATACTATTACTTTTTTCTTGCCGGAGTTCTGACGTTCTATAAACTGTAGTGCTTCGTTTTCGTCGTCGAAAGTAGAGTAAAAATAAGGTGTTTCCGCCTTGAACTCACCGGCACACGTATCAACCATTTTATAGACAGCGTGTTTTTTTATCGGGCATTTCTGACCGGAAATTCTTTCAATTGTGCTGTCAAGATAGCCATACTGCTTGGCAGTATTGTACTTGTCTTCTGTAAGTTGACCGTTTGAAAGCCATTTTTCCAGTTCAACTAAATTCAACAGCTTATACAAGAACCAGTTGTCAATCATGGTTATTTCATGGATTTCCTCCGGAGTAATGCCACGTTTTAGAGCCTCGAATACCACAAAAGACCTTTCATCGTCTACAACATGAAGTTTTTCACGAATTTCATCTGTGGAGTACTTTTCAAGTTTTTTCAGGTTCATTGTGTCAAGTCCTAACTCGACGGAGCGGACAGCCTTCATTATAGCCTGTTCAAAACTCGTGCCGATAGCCATTACCTCACCGGTAGCCTTCATCTGTGTGCCGAGTGTTCTTTTTGCGTAAACGAATTTATCAAATGCCCACTTTGGAAACTTGACTACAACGTAATCAAGTGCAGGCTCAAAACAGGCGTAAGTTTTTCCCGTAACCTGATTTATTATTTCGTCAAGAGTATACCCGATAGCAATTTTTGCGGCTGTTTTTGCTATAGGATAACCGGTAGCCTTTGAGGCAAGTGCCGACGAACGTGATACACGGGGATTTACTTCAATTACAGCATATTCAAAACTCGTCGGGTGTAGTGCAAACTGACAGTTACAGCCACCCTCTACTTTCAGTTCCTTTATGATATTTATTGCCGCCGTTCTCAACATCTGATATTCACGGTCTGTGAGTGTAACAGCCGGTGCAATAACGATACTGTCGCCGGTATGAACACCCACAGGGTCGAAATTCTCCATAGAACATACTGTTATGACGTTGCCTTTTGCATCACGGATAACTTCAAATTCAATTTCTTTCCAACCACTTATGCACTTCTCAACAAGTATCTGAGTTATCGGCGAAAGTCTTAAACCATTTGTGGCGATTTCATGGAGTTCTTCCGGATTCTGTGCAATACCACCACCCGTTCCGCCAAGTGTGAACGCCGGACGTACTATAACCGGATAATCTATTACTTTGGCAAATTCCATAGCGTCTTCTACTGTTTCTACAACTTTTGATGGTATACACGGCTCACCGATTTTTTCCATAGTATCCTTGAATGCCTGTCTATCCTCTGCCTTATGGATTGTTTCAGGGTCTGCACCAAGGAGCTTTACTCCGTGAGACTCTAAAAATCCCTCTTCTGCCAATTGCATTGATAATGTAAGTCCGGTTTGTCCGCCAAGCGTAGAAAGAACACTGTCGGGCTTTTCTATCTCAATTATACGCTTTACGACGTCAAGTGTGAGAGGTTCGATATATACTTTATCAGCCATAGCCTTATCGGTCATGATAGTAGCCGGATTTGAATTTATCAGAATTACTTCAAGTCCTTCCTGTTTCAACGCACGGCAAGCCTGTGTGCCTGCATAGTCAAACTCCGCAGCCTGTCCAATTACTATAGGTCCAGAACCGATAACAAGTACTTTTTTTATATCCTTTCTGAGTGGCATAATTACTTTACCTCACTTTCCATAGCACTTACAAACTCATCAAACAGATACGCTGTATCAAGAGGTCCACCGTGTGCCTCAGGGTGAAACTGTACCGTAAAAGCGTTCACGGCTGTATAACGTATGCCCTCACAAGTTTTGTCGTTGGCGTTTATGTGCGAAACGTGACCGACTTCTGCCGGAATACTTTCACCGATTACCGCATAACCGTGATTCTGGCTTGTAACGTATGTCAAACCACTTTCAAGGTCAATAACAGGCTGGTTTGCACCTCTGTGTCCGTATTTGAGTTTTTCAGTTTTTCCGCCGTTGGCAAGTGCCATAAGCTGATGCCCGAGACAAATTCCGAAAATAGCTATACCGAGTTTCTGTATTTCTTTTATGTTTTCGATAATCTGAACATTTTCGGCAGGATTTCCCGGACCATTTGAGAACATTATACCGTCCGGATTTATTTCTTTTACCTGTTCGGCGGTGGTGTCTGCCGGAACTACTATGACTTCACAACCACGCTTTACAAGCTCCTGACGGATATTTCTTTTATAGCCGAAATCAAAAAGTACTACCTTATATTTCGGATTTTCGCCGGAATAAGTAATAATTTCACTGTTTGTGACAGACTTTACAGCATTTTTTATCTCAAATGATTTTACTTTTTCAATCAGACTGTCTTTTTGTGAATAAACGTCCTCAGTAGTTATGACACCGTTCATAACTCCTGTTTCACGGATAATTCTTGTCAGTCTTCTTGTATCGATTCCGGATATGCCGACAATATTATTTTCTGAAAGGAAATCCTTTATATTACCCTCACTGCGAAAATTTGACGGCATATCACATGATTCCCTTACAATATATCCTGTCACATAGGAACGTGCTGACTCGTTGTCTTCATGATTCACGCCATAGTTTCCGATAAGCGGAAAAGTCTGTGTGACAATCTGTCCGTAATAACTCGGGTCTGTAAGCGTTTCCTGATAGCCTGTAAGTCCGGTTGTAAAAACAACCTCGCCTATTACAGTACCCTTTGCACCAAGACTTTTTCCCTCGAATACCTGTCCGTTTGCAAGCATAAGATAAGCCTTTTCCGATTGATTAAAAAATGACATTTTATCAACCCTTTCAATTAATTTGAAGATTTATAAAACATAGTCACGCCTTTGTGGCTATGAGTTAAACATAATTTTTACATGAAATTTTCTATATCCTCGTCGTCATACATACCCTCCGGAAATTCCGAATCTACACGGGCTTTTCCGTCCTTTACGGTATACGTAACATTCACCGGAATATCTTCATAAACGCCCTTCCATACGTAATCAACAGGCTCTGCACTTTCGATATACTCAATAAGTGCCTTTACTGCCTGTTCATACTCCGGAGTGAGTTTATCCAACGGCGTACCTATTGATGACCCACCTGCTCCGTGATATACATGAAAAAAGAACTTATTTCCGTTTTCGTCCTCGGCAGTTATGGGGTATGAATACATCATTTCCCAGTCAGTGCTTATACTATCGTTCACACCGAAACGACTTCTCACTTTTCCGAAAAACAAGGCATATATTTCCTCACTTAGTACAACATCATAAATCTCCCTGCCATATCCAGCGAAATTTTCTTTTATTTCCTCTTCGGTAGAGTTTCTGAATTTATACATAATATCCCTCTTATCTAAGATTAATATAAGAGCATATATCGTCTCTCATTCGGATAGCCTCACGGCGTGCAGCCTTTGCAAAGTCTCTTTCGTCGCAACCCTCTTTTTTATATGCACACATTACGGCACGTGAAGAATTTACAATAGCACCTAAGCCGTTTTCGTCAAAACCGCCTTTTAAACCTTCTGCACCTCCGCCCTGTGCACCATATCCGGGAACTAAAAACATAGTGTGCGGAAGTCGTTGTCTTAACTCCGTCAGCATTTCCGGATACGTCGCACCTACTACTGCACCTACCGCTGAATAGCCGTATTTTCCGACAGTATCAGCGCCCCACTTTTCGCACATATCACCCATAAGTGCGTAAATCGGTGTGCCGTCATCAAGTTTTCTGTCCTGAATCTCACCGCTTGACTTATTGGAAGTCTTAACAAGGACGTATATTCCTTTATCTTTTTCACGGCATACTTTAAGAAGCGGTTCTATGCCGTCCGTACCGAGATAGCCATTGACTGTAAGGGCGTCAGCGGAAAAGGGTTCAATTACGTTTTCGCCGATAGTCACCGTACCAAGATGTGCATTTGTATAAGCCTCCATAGTTGCACCGATGTCATTTCTTTTTCCGTCGGTAATGACAAACATTCCCTTGCTTTTCGCATAGCTGATAGTTTCGCAGAGAGTCTGAACGCCGTAATATCCGTACATCTCGTAATATGCTGCCTGTGGCTTGATAGCCGGTACTATATCATGAATTTCGTCAATAATTGCCTTGTTAAATTCAAGTACAGCCTTTGCAGCAGCTGAGAGAGTTTCGCCTTCTTCCTGAATATATTTATTCCGGATATATTCCGGAACATATTCAAGTTTCGGGTCAAGACCTACTACAGTAGGATTTTTCATATCAATTATTTTTTCAATAAGTCTGTCAAATGACATAATTAAATCTTTCCTTTCATAAAAAATTATAAGTTTTCGTATCTTATGACGCCTTTTGAAATCGTCATAAGATTTTTACCCGTAAGTTCCATACCCTTGAAAACACTGTTTTTTGATTTTGAATGAAGTTTTTCCGGTTGAACAGTCCATTTCCTGTTTATGTCGGTAATGATTAAGTCAGCAGTTTTTCCCTCCGAAATTTCGGGAATTTCAAGCCCTAATATCTTACGGGGATTCACACACATAAGTTCAATAACTTTCTGTAAAGATATTTCACCCGTATGATAAAGTGCTGTAAGAGTTGCCGCAAGAGAAGTCTCCAGACCAACCACACCGTTAGGGGCTTTTTCAAAATCGGCTTTTTCTTCAGGAGCGTGCGGTGCATGGTCAGTAATTATGCAGTCAATTGTACCGTCCTTTATGGCGTCGATTATAGCACGCACGTCCTCCGGAGTTCTCAACGGCGGATTCATTCTGTAATCAGCGTCACGCTTTTCAAGAAGTTTATCCGTAAGCATAAAATAATGCGGTGCAGTTTCGCACGTGACTTTAATTCCACGTGATTTTGCAAAACGTATAATAGCTGAACTTCCCTCCGTGCTTACGTGACATATATGTATTCTCGCATTTACCGACGACGCAAGTATTATCTCACGGGCGGTTATGTAGTCTTCCGATGACCTGTCCATACCTTTAACGCCTAATTTACGGGAAGTTTCACCGTTATTCATGATACCGCCGTTTATTATACTCAAATCCTCACAGTGTGATGCAACAAGTAAACCGTTTCTGTTGGATTTTTCAAGTGCCTGACGCATCATTTCAGCATTTTCAACAGGTCTGCCGTCGTCGGATATGCAGATACAACCAGCATTTTTCAAGGCTTCATAGTCACATAGACCATCACCGTTCATGCCGTTTGTGATACAGCCTACCGGATAGACTTCAACGCCCGTATCACGTGATTTTTCAATAATATACCGGATAGTCTCCGGATTATCACACGGAGGCTTAGTGTTAGGCATGGCAAGTACACCAGTCACGCCACCGGCAAGTGCAGAATTACAACCGGTTATCATATCTTCTTTATAGGTAAGCCCAGGGTCACGTAAATGTACGTGCATATCAAACAGCGACGGCATAAGCACAAGACCTGTACCGTCTATGACACGTCCGGCGGAAACGTCTATATTTTCCGCTATACGTGAAATTTTTCCGTTTTCTATAAGAATATCTGTTATTATATCCTTTCCGGTATCTACAGCACGTATATTCTTTATTAGTATTGTATTCACTTTTTATCCCTCCTGTTGCCGTTCAGACGGCATTTAAAAACTACTACAGCTGTTACCGCCATAGCCTGCAAACCGGCAGAAACTGCCCTTTCAGCGATAGTTTTTACAGAATATCCGCCGGAAATTTTTTTACTTTCTGAAAGTTTTCCCATACCTGCGATTTTTGTAGTTCCTATTCCGAAAGAAAATTTTTCACCTGTTTTTCTGTATTCCATAGGCTACTCCCTGACCGGTTCGGCGATAAGAAATTTAATTTTCTTACCCTCTTCCGTGAACATCTTTTCATGTTCCGTGACAAAATTTTCAATATCTGTCTCACTGTGCAAGTCGTGTGTGCTGAACTTTATCATAAAACCTGCCTCACGAAAATACTCAAAAGATTCTTCAAAAAGTTCATTGTCATCAGTTTTGAACCATATTTCACCTTTCAGGAACTTTTTATAGTTAATAAGCTGTCGGGTATGAGTGAGACGGCGTTTTTTATGTTTTTTCTTAGGCCACGGATTGCAGAAATTAATATAAATTCTGTCTGCACGGTCATTTTCGTCCCATGCTGTGTCAAGACGTTCAATATTCTGAATAGCTATTCGGACATTATTAACAGCGATATTTTCAGCCCTGTATGCCTCTTCAATCTTGCGTTTTGCAAGAACAAGCATTTCATTTTTTATGTCCATGGCAATAAAATTAATTTCAGGATGTGCCAGTGCTATCTGTGAAATAAAACCACCTTTTCCGCACCCTAATTCAATGTATAGCGGTTTATCTGGTTCGCTGAAAAGCTCTGTCCATTTTCCTTTCTGACTTTCTGTATCGGGAACATAAAACGGACATGATTCAAGTTCCGGTTTTGCCCACGGCTTATGACGTATACGCATAAATTACCTCCAAAAATGTACTTAACTTATTATAACATAAAATTTCCGATATTCCAATAGTTATTATAAAAAAATCCGCAAAAAACTCCCCGTCCGGAAACGGAGAGTGTTTTTATCAATAACCAAGGTCTTTCATACGCTTTTTAAATTCAGCGTTGACTTTAGCCATTTTCTTCTTGTCACGAGCCATTCTCTTTAATTCTTCCTTGGAAAGACTTTCTTCAACCGGTTTGCTTACAGGAGCAGCAGAAGAAACGTGAGTATCCTCGCCGACAAATTTACTTAAACGCTGTCTGAATTTTGATTTTCCTTCTCCGGAAAGCGGCACTGAACCTGTAGGAATTGAACCACTACCTAAACTGCTGTTAATGTAACGGCTTGAAACATACGGGGCTGACTGGTGTGGTGATAAGCTGTTGAGTGGCTGGCTCTGTACTGTATTCTGCGGATAAGGCTGCGGATTATACGGAAAGCTGCCCTGATTAGCCGGCTGACCATACTGCTGATAGTTCTGTGACTGTGTATAATTCTGCATATTATCCGGCTGTATAAACTGCGGATTCATACCGCTCTGCTGCTGATAGGGATTCTGCTGTGGGTATGGATAGCCTTGCGGTTGTGGATACGGGTAACCTTGCGGCTGCTGATACCCCTGCTGTTGTGGGTATGGATAGCCCTGCTGCTGAAAATTCTGTGACTGTACATAATTCTGCATATTATCCGGCTGTATAAACTGCGGATTCATGCCCTGCGGCATGAAATGCTGTTCCGGCATGGGAACGGTTTTCGGTTCTTGTTTTTCATCAGATAAAGTCGGTACGGGGGCGACAGGTTCGGAGGGTGTATCGTCGAAATCAAAACCAAATTTTTCTTCAAAACTGAAAGTATCGCTCACAGGTTCTTCAGAAAATGCCGGTGCTTCTTCAAACGGAGAAGTCGCCATAAATTCCGGTTCTGACGGTATTCCAGCAATTTCAGTTATTTCATTTTCTGAAATCTGTTCAGACATTTTGTCAAGTTCGCATACTTTAACGGATTCGTCAACAGAAACAGCAACTTCACATTGATTATTATTTTCGCTTATTCTGCAAAGTATATCAATACAATCACTGCACGGGAGACATACGGAATTATCAGCGAAAGAGACGGTCATCATCTGCTTTACGTAAGAACCACCGTCGCAAAGCATTGACATAAGAGCGTTATATTCTGAACACGCTGTGGTTACTGCTCCGTTGCTTATTCTTATACCTGTAACACCTGCATAAACATTACCAACATCAGTTACGATTATGCAGAGTGACAAATCTTTTTCTTCTGCGGTCTGACTTCTGAAATTCTTTACTTCTTCAACAAGTTCTAAAGCCTTGTTGTATAATTCAACTAATTCCACGTGAAATCAATGTCCTTTCATAAGTATTCGGAAAAAATTTAAAATTTCTGCTTTATTATCTGTATAAATATAATTATACTTCATTACAAAAGATTTGTCAACAAGAAAATGATATTTATATCACAAAAAATTTCACGTTCCCGAAAAGAAACGTAAAATCAGTAATTTTATACAACAGGGCTGTAGAAACAAACCTTATTTTTACCGTTATTCTTGGACATGAACATAGCTTTTTCAGAACATCTGAGAATTTCTTCAGCTTCGGAGGCGTCACGTGGGAACATGGCAACACCGATACTTGACGAAACACCGACAGTGTTTCCGTCAACAGTGACAGGTATATTAAAAATACTCTGCACTCTGCCGACAAAATTAATAATATCCTGATTGCTGTTGTTTGCGCCTAAGATTATGGCAAATTCGTCACCGGTAATTCTTGCGGCAAAATCATTATCTGAAACAATTTCTTCAATTCTTTCGGCATACGTCTTTATAAGTTCGTCGCCTGCGGCAAGACCGTATATATCATTTACTCTGCGGAAATCGTCAAGATTGATGCATATAACAGCACATTGCGTGTTCTGTGAAATATTTCCTTCAAGATTTTCCATAAAAAGATGTCTGTTAGGCATCTGTGTAATTTGATTTATTTTCCATAATTAAACCCTGTTCTATTCCGCTAAATTTTCTTCATATTCATAACGTGCGTTATTCATGGAATTTTTAAGCCTTTGTTTTTCCATACGTGCCTTGTGTTCCGCCTTACGCATGGAAGCGTGAATTTTGTTTACTTCAACCTGTTCTTTCAGGTCTTCCAGCTTTTCCGCAAGGACTTCACAATCAAATACGCACGCAAGGGAAGTATCGTCCTGAGTACCGCTCTGCGCTCTCTTTGAAAGATTCTTACGTATAGACGGACTGAATGCATCTATTTTTATAAGCTGATTTGCAAGTATGCTGTGATAATCAAGGAAATCTTCATCACTTCTGAATGATGTATAGAGACCATCCGTTGAAACGAAAACAGCCACAGGCTTTTCATCAATAGAATAAAAACTATGAAAATAATTTATAGCCTGACTATTGCACATAGAGGCGGTAACATTTGCGGGGGCGCTCTCTTCATAGGCTATAGGCATTTCGGCGGCGGCGTCATCACAAATCAGGACAAGACTGCCGTCACCTATCTGAGTACCGAAAGTAAATTTTCTGCCCATAACCGCAACAATAAGAGTAGTGCCATAAACGGATTCAACTTTTATACGTCTGAATTCCTTTTCAGTGAATTTTTCCCTTTCCTTGTCGGTATAGGGATTGTGTGTATAATGATGTATAACAAGTCTGTTCCAGCGTGAAATGATATTCTTTTCAATTTTTTTGATTACACCATCAGGGTCATTCAAAAAACTTTCCTCAAAGGCGTCAGGATTTCTGTAAAATTCCTCAACTGCATCGAGTGCCGCTTTTACAGCCATTTCAGAACCTTTGTCGCTCCTGAAATGCTTTTTACTTCCGTGACCATCCGCAACAATGGCAATACTGTAATTTTCATATATTCTGAACACCGATGAATCCTGACAAACAGTACCGTTTGTAATATGGCTTGCTCCGATAACGGTATGCGAAAAACCATTAAACATTTATAAGCACTCCTTTCGGTCAGTACATAGACGTATTACCAGCCTGAATCGAAAGGTACTGAATCCGGATAATCCTGTGATTTAACCAAATCCTGAATCTGCTGACCGAGCATTTTCTGCTTAGCTGCATAAACGTCCTGTGCGCTGAGTTCATGACTTGTATCGTCGGCAAGAGTCATACTCTTACTGCCTATCTGTGAAGAAGTAACAGCGATAATTTTAATCATCTGTGCAAGCTGTCCGCCTGAATAAGCGTGTACAACTGTATCTTTAGTGCCGGTAAATTCAGCTAACATATCATCGTTAGCCTCCTTGCCTATACCAAGTGCGGCTTTAAGTCCGAATTTATACCAACTGTTCTTCTGGAGCGCCTCAAGACCTGCTTTGTAGTCATCGGACGGGTAACCGTCGGTCATAAGGAATATAACCGGTGCAAATGACAGTGACGGTGAACTTAAAAAACTGTTTCTTGACATTCTGATAGAAAGTTCCCTGAAAGCCTCACCCATACTTGTTACGCCGTCGGCTCTTAAACGTGTCCACTCAAAATCTTCAATTGAAACCGGTTCGGAATACATCCACATAACGCTGTTTGAGAACGTAAGCACAGCAACTTTAACGTCAGTATCCGCTTCACCTACACGGCGGATTTCCGGAATAAGTTCCTCCATAACGGTATTAAGTTCGCCCATTTTAGTGCCTTTCATACTTCCTGACGTATCAATCAGAAAGAATATAACAAGGCTCTTTTTTGAGACGCTTGTCGCACTGAGCGGGTCATCGTCGTCAAAATCAAGCATATTGTCGAAGTCATCGCCTGTTGGCATTTTTACTTCATTTTCATTCATATCTTTGCTCATAATTTACATACTCCCTTTCATATCCATTGTGAACCACCTATTAAACTTACAAGTTTAAATATGTGCATTTACATCACCGAAATCAATTTCAAGACCTTTCCATAAGGGGAAACCTTTTCCGTGTGCTATATCATAAAAAACGCCATCAGGCATTTTTACACGCCATGTTCTGCCGGAACTGTTCTTTATACCAAGCATACCAGGTTTCAGCTTATTTTCAACCAGTTCACCCACAACAGTATGAAAATCATCAGAACGTGGGTTTATTTCACATTCATAGAACTTACTGCCGACATACAGCGGTATACGATAATCACGGCTGCTGAATGCAAGACTGACATATTCAGAGCCACATTTAGGGCATCTGAATGTTGTATCATCCAGCTTTTCAAACATTGAGGTAAAGTTTGCTCTTCCGCACGTACATACGATTATTTCAGAGCGAAGTCTTATAAAGAGCTTCTGCCATTCATTTTCGATAATGCGCTTGTTAGGTTCTCTTATACCTGTAGTGAATGAACGGATAAACGCCTCACGGACATAAGCGGGATAAATTCTCCAGAACTTTATAACATTATCATGTATTCCACGAACAGGACGATTTGAAGTATCGTCAGGGTCATAGACAAATACGGCTTGCTGTCCGTAATGCTTGAGTTCAGAAGTCTCAGTCAGACAGACATCTTTTACTACTTTTTCGCCTTCCATTGGGTCACCACGGAAAAGAAGTTTGAAAAGTACAACCGCAAGAGAATATTTATCGGTCTGTACGTTAGGCTTTGCAACACCTCTTACTACTTCAGGAGCCATATAACCAGGTTTACCACCAATACCGAAGTTACTGCCGTCCGGAGCGATATTATCACAGTCACATACAAGAATATCACCGGTATTTACATTGATAAAGAAACCGCCGTCATTCAGGTCCTGATAGCTCTTTCCTGCACGGTGGAGCTGTCGGAATGCATTTACTATATTGATTACAGCCGTAACCATGGCGTAAAGACTTGCAAACTGTACGGAAACTTTATTGGCACGTCCTGTGAGTTCGTCAATGTCAAGTCTGTAAGTATTGAGAATATCAACGAATGAATCATAGCCCTGTGGGCGTAAATCCATTATGTAGCCGAAAGTTCCAAGTTCGTTTTCTTTAGTGAGGTACTTAGGCCAGAGGAATTTTTCACTTGGTGCGCCGTCCTTGATATTGTTTTCAATATTCTTTCTGAACGCTCTGGCATTTTTTATCTTGTCGACATCATACCATTTAAGAGCATAGTCTATGCCGTTGAAATCAACAAGATAAACTATACCCTGACCACCGCTGCCAAGAATCTTTTTGACAGTAGCAGCACCGCCATATTCCATTTCAACCTGTTCGCCAATTTTTAATTCTATCAATTATATTCAGTCCTTTCTGAGATTATTTTATGAATTTATTCGGCTGAAAGGCGTACCCTTTGCAACCGTTTCAACTTTAATATTATTTGCCATACAGTAGCGGTGAACGTATGAATTTTCATAACATTTTATAACAAGGGAAAGGCAGTTTGCAAAAGCTCCCTCATCTATAAACTTGATATTTTCGGAAAGAAACAGTTTACGGAGCTTTTCACAGCCTGAAAAAGCCTCCTTGCCTATACTGCTTACACTTTCCGGAATATCTATTATTTCAAGACTATGGCAGAAAGAAAAAGTATTGTCTTCAATTTCAAACACGCCGTCGGGAAGCCTGACAATAGTCAGCTTACCGCATGACTGGAACGCACCTAATTTTATAACCTGAACGGATTCAGGAATTTCAACACTTTTAAGGCGCTTACATTCTGAAAAGGCATATTCACCTATACTTACAAGAGTAGAGGGAAGTTCAATAGTTTTCATAAAGCCGAAACCATCAAAAGCGAAACTATCAAGTTTGTTATAGCCCTCCGGAACTTTTACATTTCCTTTAAGCCTTGATTTAGCAGCCTCACCCTTAGTGAAGACTTTTTCAAACATAGGCATGGGAGCTTTTCTGACAGATTTTGCCTGTGAACCATTCATATTTGTATTGCCACCGGCAGAAGCACCCATTACGCCTGCTCCACCTGAACCCATTCCGGACTGAGCCGGAGCGGATTTCGGCTTATCGGCAAGTTTCGGTTTATATTCCCAGCCAAGCATATAAGTAAAGCATACTATGACAAATTCGGCGGCATTGTCAGAAAGGAACATTTCAGAAAGCATATATTCCCTTGCTTTCATGATGGCTATTGACTGCTGTTCACTTTCCCTGAGCATATTTGCAAGTATACCAGCCTGAAGCATATTTCTTAACAAACGACATTCCTTTTCATATTCGGGGATATAATCCCTCAGCAGTGAAACAAATTTATGTGAATCCTTTACAATATCCTGACCATGTTCAGTAATCATTGACTTCAGAGCACGTTTTATATCAACAGTATTTTCAAATCCCGCAACATTACGTGAAACAGGTGTTCCGCATTTAAGGCATACTTCGGCATTCGGGCTGACTTCATTTCGACATCTCTCACAGAGCATAATAACTCCTCCTATTACATGGGTAAATTTTATTCCTGAATTTATTTTTGCAACATAGTATAATAATTTAATCAACGCCGATAGTTCAAAGGCGTGGAATGGAATCAAAAGATTATACAGATTCCGCATATAAAAGTGAATATAATATCACCTATTATTGAAGTATAACACGTATCTGAAAAAAAGTCAAGAGTTAGCAAAGATTTTAATCAAATTTTTATGTTTGTTACAAAAATATAACTCAAAGTATATGCATAACACAAAAAAATCAGGACTTTGTATAATAATTTATTTAAAATTTATTGAAAATTATCTTGAAATCTTCAGGCGCATATGCTATAATTAATATGGATAAATAATGTCAGTCAGTCCCTGTGATTCAGGGAACTACTTTCAAGGAGGTTTTAAACAGAAATGAAAAAAAATAAAAAAAAGCTGGTGAGAGTTATTGCTCTCGGAGTGCTGGCAGCTTCATTTATTCTTGCAGGCGGTTGCGGAGATAATAAAGATGACCATCACATAGCTGTCATATGCAAGAGCAGTGACGAATACTGGAAATCCGCAAAAAAAGGGGCAGAAGACGCCGGTGAGGAAATGGGTATAAAAATAATTTACAACGCTCCGGATAAAGAGGATGTTTCTGAACAGGTGAAGTATGTCAACAACGCTATAGCAGATAAGGCAGATGTTATTGTAATAGCTCCGGTTCAGGACAGCGACGAATTAGCCGACGCTCTCAAAAAGGCAAAAAGTAATAACATAAGCGTAATTGTAATTGATTCAGATATGCGTGAAGAAGTCCGTGAATCGTGCATAAGCACAAACAATACTTACGGCGGTGCTATTTCCGCACGTAAATTAGCTGAATTTATCAACAACAGAGGCGATATAGGTATAATAACACACGCTCCTACTTCTGCAACGGCTATTGAACGTAAAAACGGTTTCATTAAACAGATTGATGAATATAACGCTGAAAATGAAACGCCTTTACTCAATGTCGTTGCAACAGAAAACGGTGATGGTGATATTCAGCAGTCAAAAGATGCCGCCATTAAACTTATAAATGACAATCCCGACTTAAAGGCAATTTTTGCCACCAATCAGGGCGGAACTATCGGGGCTTGCATGGCTGTTGATGAACTTGATAAAGCTGATTCCGTACAGGTTGTAGGTTTTGATTCTTTCAGCAAGGGCGACGGTTACGAAAGTGCAGAAAGTTATACCGATTCCGGTATACTTGATGGCTTTATAGTTCAGAACCCCTATAATATGGGCTATCTTGGTGTAAGATACGCAAAGGATATTATGGACGGTCAGACTATCGCCACCGCTATAGATACCGGCGCAACTCTTGTAACTAAAGACAATCTCCATGACAGCGATGTACAGCTTATCATGAATCCTATGGGCAATTGACGGAGGTAATTTGAAATGGCTAAAAAATATAACAATATCAACAGCAACGCTTATAACGGCTCGAAAACACAGAAAAATTTTACTGTTGCATATATCGTAATTCTTGTTATAATGATTATCAATATCCTTGACAGTTCAATTGTTTTCCTCAACGGAAGGCGTGTATATGACCGAAATATGAACTCACTACAACATATGTCAACCATAAGTGAAGAACTGCTCAGCGTAAACCGTGAAGTACTTATTATCGTCTCCGGTATTGGTAACCCTATG
Source organism: Alistipes senegalensis (assembly GCA_023665275.1). Taxonomy (GTDB): domain Bacteria; phylum Bacillota; class Clostridia; order Oscillospirales; family Ruminococcaceae; genus Ruminococcus. The sequence goes on from JAMPEF010000001.1 coordinate 466,308, forward strand.
TCAAGTGTAAATAATATTCATAACTCTTACGATGTTATCCGCAAGAAAATGAAAGAATATGAAGAACTCGAGCACTCAGAACTTGAAACAAGACGTTACAATCATGCTAAAATGCTTGTTGAATCCTATGATAACAAACTGCTTAATCTGGAGCATTCTTTTGCCAGTCTTGATTCACAGCAGATGAAAGATATTTATTTACAGGAAATACACCCCACACAGACAGCCGCCGTTGAAATGATTATGGCTACTCTTGAAATCGGTAAAAATGACGCTCAAGCTCTTATGTCACAGAATTCAATGTTTTTCGGTATAGGATTTATCTTCCTGTTTGTCGTGCTTATCGTCGCTGAGCTGATTGTACATTCACTTGCAAAAGCTACAAAACGTCGTATGATGCAGCTTGAAATGCAGGAAAGACAGATAGCCGCCGCCGGTCGTAAACTTGAAAGTTCAACTCAGAAAATGTACGATATTGCACTTACAAATATCCTTACCGGTATGAAAAACCGTTATGCACTTGAAAATGATATTGCAGAACGTCTTGAAACTGACCAGTTTAACGTTGGTGTATTCGATGTTGACAATTTCCGTATGATAAACGATACATATGGCTATGAATTTGGTGATGAATATCTTGCCGCTATCGGTGAAAGACTTATAGAAGAGTTCGGAAACATTGCAACTATATACAACATAACAAGTAATGAATTTTGCTTTATCTTCAATGATGATATTCCGGACAGTCAGGCACAGCGCATAGCAGATAAAATACGTGCCTCAATGTCAAGCCCCGTAACTATAGAAAGTATAACGGTACAGTGTACAGCTTCCGGAAGTATATATCATTATCTCCCGAATGACTGCCTGAATGTCAGTTCGCTGCTTCTTAAAATGGATAACGTTATGCATAATGCAAAACGTAACGGCGGTAACGCTATATATGTTGTAAACAGTCTTTAATTAACAGGCAAAACACAAAAAAACTCTCCTCTTTTAAACGGATACCCACATAAAAGTTTAGCCCTGAAGCAATTATTGATAACTGCTTCGGGGCTTGTTTTTATTATTTGATTATGTTTTTTTATCATAAGTATCAGAAATAATGCAATCAGTATAATGACATATATTATTACTAAAACAAAATTGTAATTTGCAATTATTTATTCAAGTAATATTTATTTTCTTTAGTTCTTACTAATACTCTCTGTTTTTCTAAAGTGTCATTTACTTTTTTGAAACCATCAGGGTTAATAATTCCAGCTTCTGAAAATGTTTTAGCAGTTTCTTCAGTAAAAGCACCGCATTGAGATAATTTTTTTATAATTAAGTTCTTTCGTATTAAAACTATCGGTGGAAAAAACACAATTCTCAACGCCTTTCATTTACAAATTTTGATTTATCTTAATTATACATCAAATTAGACGTTTTGTCAATAAAAACTCTGAAATATTCCGGACTATTACAATGACAGTATTATTTTCCTATCTTGCTTACTTTCAGCATATTTGTACTACCTGATACACCTATAGGCACACCAGCGGTTATAGTTACAATATCGCCGTCCTGTACAAGTCCCGCATTTTCGGCGGCTTGTGTTGCAGTTAAGAAAAGTTCATCTGTACTTGATTTTTCGTCGACTAAAAGAGGTGTTACACCCCATGACATATTCATCTGACGCTGTGTTCTGTCGGAAACTGTACAGCATATAATTGGACACAACGGACGATATTTTGAAATAAGTCTTGCTGTACCACCACCAAGTGAAACTGTTATTATAGCTCTTGCATTAAGGTCGTGAGCTGTTGTAACGGTAGCGTGTGCAATAGCCTCTGCAATGCCTGTAGGTTCTGTACGACGTGCCGAAAATTCGCCCTTGTAATCAATATTGTTTTCGGTAGTTTCGGCGATTAATGCCATTGTCTTGACAACCTCTACCGGATATGCACCAGCAGCAGTCTCACCGGAAAGCATTATAGCACTTGTGCCGTCATAGATAGCGTTTGCGACGTCTGTTATTTCGGCACGTGTAGGACGTGGATTCGTTATCATGGATTCAAGCATCTGTGTAGCCGTGATAACCTGTTTGCCGGCATTATAGCCCTTATGTATAAGTTTTTTCTGTATAGCCGGAATGCGTTCAAATGGTATTTCAACGCCCATGTCACCACGTGCAACCATTATACCATCAGCGGCTTCAAGTATTTCGTCTATGTTCTCGACACCGTCGGTGTTTTCGATTTTTGCAATAATACGGACGTCAAACCAGCCTAAACTATGCGTAAATTTTCTTAAATAATTTATGTCGGCGGCGGTACGTACAAAACTTGCGGCTATGAAATCAAAACCCATTTTAGCACCGAACTCAAGGTCATTCATATCGCTTTCACTGAGGTACGGCATGGAAAGTTTTACTCCGGGGACGTTTATTCCCTTGTTGTTTGAGAGCGTACCACCATGAATTACACGACAGGTTATTTCATTTTTTGTTACCTTTTCGGCAAGAAGTTCAATGACACCATCATTGATAAGTATTCGTGTTCCTATGCTGACGTCACGAGGAAGTTTCTTGAAACTTATGCTTCCACGCTGATTATCACATAAAATGTCTTCTGTAGTGAGTACGTAAACATCACCATCATAGATTTCAACGGGCTTGTCGTCGACGAACTTTCCAAGACGTATTTCAGGACCTTTAGTATCAAGAAGGGTTGCTATCGGTAAATCAAGTTCCTTACGGAGCTTTTCAACCATTCTGAAACGCTTTTCATGTGTTTCGTACTCACCATGTGAGAAGTTGAAACGTGCAACATTCATACCGGCAAGCATAAGCTCACGCATAATATTCTTGTCGTCCGTTGCCGGTCCTATGGTGCAGACAATTTTAGTTTTTCTCATAAAATTTCTCCTTAAAATAAAATATATAAAAACTCAGAGTTTTTTAAGTTTAGCCTGATTAGCCATAATGCGCTTAGTTCCGACGGTATCAAAGGCTATTTCAAGTAAAGCGTCGTTGCCCATAGGTTTTGACGAAATAACAGTACCATCACCGAAAACATTATGTTTAACCCTTTCACCTGCTGAATAAGTCTCGTGTGCTGAACTTACAGGAGTAACAGAATGCATTTTATTACGTGCAAGCTGTTGTTGTAAAGTCGACGAATAAACCGCCGTTACGGCATTATCATTAGTTCTTACGCTCCGCCGCATGACCGCCGCATTATCATGTTTTTCTATAAATTCAGCACCTATTTCACGTATAAAACGTGATGTTATATTACGCTGTGTCTGCCCGTAAAGCATTCTCTGTGAGGCGCTTGTAAGATAAAGATGCTTCTTTGCACGGGTTATAGCGACGTATGCCAAACGGCGTTCTTCTTCCAAATCCTTTTCATTACCGGAAGACAGCGACACCGGAAAAATTCCCTCTTCCATTCCGACAACAAAAATATTATCAAACTCAAGACCTTTTGAAGAATGAACAGTCATAAGAGTTACTTTATCATCTGAATTATCATCACGGTCTGCCTCTGTATAAAGTACAATATCTTCAAGAAAACCACTCAGCGTCGGACATGGTGAATTAACCATATATGTAACGATTGTGGAACGCATTTCCTGTATGTATTCAATGCGTGTATCGGCATTTTCAAGTGTGCCGACATATTCAAGATAACCTGTTCTTTCAAGCATGAAATCGTAAAATTCATCAAGAGGCATTTCATATGATTTTTCTATAAGTTCCTCAAACATTCCGGCAACGCTTTTAAGTACAGCAGTTTTCTTTGCAAGTGGTGTATACTCTTCACACCTCTTCATTACACCAAACGGCGAAATATTCAAATCATGGCTTATATCCTCAATAAGCGCAATGGTAGCATCGCCTATACTCCGTTTAGGTTCGTTTATAATCCTCTTGAAACGGAGCATATCAAACGGATTATTTATAAACGCAAGATATGCTATAATATCCTTTATTTCCTTGCGGTCATAGAAACGTACACCACCATAAACTTTATATGGTACATTCGCCTGTACAAATGCCTTTTCTATTGCATTTGACTGTGCATTCATTCTGTAGAGTATGGCATTATCGGAATATTTTCCAGTACGTGTGTAATTATTCTTAATTGTACTTACAATGAATTTTGCTTCATCGTTTTCATCAAAGGATTTATACCAGTATATCTTAGAACCTTTTTCACCGGCTGTCCAGAGGGTTTTGGACTTGCGGTTAGTGTTGTTTGATATTACGGAATTTGCAGAATCAAGAATATTTTGTGTAGAACGGTAGTTCTGTTCAAGGCGTACTGTAACAACATTACTGAAACATTTTTCAAAATCAAGTATATTGCTTATATCAGCACCCCTGAAACTGTAAATACTCTGGTCGTCGTCACCGACGACACATATATTCTGTTTCTCACCGGCAAGCAGTGAAACAAGTTTGAACTGTACGTGGTTAGTATCCTGATATTCATCAACAAGGATATATTTAAATCTTTCCTGATATTTTTTAAGAACTTCCGGAAATTTTTCAAAGATTTCAACTGTAAGCGTAAGTAAGTCATCAAAATCGACTGCATTAGCCTGTTTAAGTCTTTCCTGATATGTACTGTAAACCCGTGAAATTATTTTTTTCCTGTAATCCTGACCGGCAAGTACAAGCATACGCTCCGGTGAAATCATTTTGTTTTTAGCGGAACTTATTTCACTCTGTACGCTATTTGCCGAAAAAACTTTTTCGGAAATGTCCATTTCATCACGGAGAATGTCATTGACAAGTTTTTTGCTGTCGCCGGAATCATATATAGTAAAATCCTTTCTGTAACCGAGTGCCTCAATTTCAGCCCTTAAAATCCGGACACACGCCGAATGGAATGTAGAGGCGCTTATTTTTGCACCGTCACTGCCCAGCATATCAATAAGACGGGTTTTAAGTTCGTTTGCTGCTTTATTGGTAAAAGTAATAGCAAGAATATTCCATGGTTTTACGGTATCAACTGCTATTATATCCTGAACGTCAAGGGCGGCGTCAGGGTCGTCATCGTATTCACCGTTTGCATAGTCTTTAAGAAATTCAATATCATTAAGACGTGCGTCACCGGATTCGTCATGGTAGGCGTTACCGTACTTTATCATATTTGCGATACGGTTCACAATAACAGTAGTCTTGCCGCTACCTGCACCTGCAAGAACAAGCACAGCACCCTTTACGGCAAATACTGCCTCTTGCTGCATTGGATTCAGATGGCTGAAATACTTTTTAAGTGCAGCTTTTTTTTGCGTGAAAAAAGAATCATTGTTCATAAAAAGTCTCCTACAAAATTTTTTATTGGTATGGGGAAAGTCTGATTATGCAGAAAAAGCCATGCTGTTATTTCTGATAGCTGTGTATTCCCGATAATTATTATTATAACATATCTGTCAAGACCCTGTTAGCGTAACTATGCCATTACTTATTCTATCACAAAATTACCACCATGTCAACGCTGTTTTTTCAAAGTTTTTCAAAACACAGGTACAAAAAAATCAATGCTTTTTGTTGACTTTACTGTGAAATAATGATAAAATGAATTTATTCATAATAAAACGAGGTGAAATATATGTCTGAACTTAAAAGACTTATAAAAAAACTCTGCCCCGACGGTGTAGAGTATGTAAAAATCGGTGATATTGTTGATTATGAACAGCCAACAAAATATATAGTAGAAAATACTGATTACAGCAACAACTTTGATATACCTGTACTTACTGCCGGTCAAACTTTTATACTTGGCTATACAAATGAAAAAAATAATATATATCCGGCAACAAAAGAAAATCCAGTTATTATTTTTGATGATTTTACAGGAGCGTTTAAATGGGTGGATTTTCCGTTTAAAGTCAAATCTTCAGCAATGAAAATATTAACAGTAAGTGAAGATAAAACTTTTATAAGATATATTTTTCATATTATGGGTAAAATCGGACTTAGTTCCGATGAACATAAAAGATTATGGATTAGTATTTATTCAGAATTTAAAATACCTCTTCCGCCTATAGAGGTACAACGTGAAATAGTGCATATATTAGATAATTTTACTGATTATATAGATTGCCTTAAAAAAGAGCTTGAATTAAGAAAAAAGCAGTATGAATATTATAGGGATAAGCTGTTGACATTCGGCGATGACGTCGAATGGAAAAGGCTGGGTGAGATTGCAACTATTGTGCGTGGTGGTAATTTTCAGAAAAAAGATTTTATCAAAAATGGTTTGCCATGTATTCATTACGGACAAATCTATACACATTACGGAACTTATACAACTGAAACGCTTTCTTTTGTTTCAGCGTCAACTTTTAATAAATCAAAAATTGCAGATAAAAATGATATTGTTATGGCAGTAACCAGTGAAAATATAAAAGACGTTTGTAAATGTGTGGCATGGTTAGGAAATGAAAATATTGCAGTCAGCGGACATACAGCAATAATCAAACATAATCAGAACGCTAAATTTTTATCATATTACTTTCAGACACAAAACTTTTTTACTCAAAAAAAGAAACTGGCGCATGGAACAAAGGTTATTGAAGTAATGCCGAATGATTTAAATAAAATAAAAATTCCCGTTCCACTGATAGAAGAACAAAAACGCATAGTAAATATACTTGACAAGTTTGATACCCTATGCAATGACCTCACAAGTGGTATACCAGCCGAAATAAACGCAAGACAAAAACAATACGAATACTACAGAAATAAACTACTGCAATTCAACTGATTATGAATTGAAAAAAATTCTCTTAAACCTGTTGACAAAATTCGCCGGATATGTTATTATTTTAGTATATCTTAAAAGCTATGACGGAAACAAGTAAGTGCGGTTATGGATTTGCAGAGAGTCGCCGGATGGTGTAAGGCGATATGAAATACTGTTCTGAAGTAGTTCCAGAGCTTCGGCACTGAACGGATTTTCATTCAGTAAGTGCTGACGTATTTTCCCACGTTACAGGGAACAGAGTGCAGGAGAATTTTTCCCCTCCTGAATTCAGGTGGTAACACGGATAGTAACTATTCGCCCTGAACCTTTTAGGTTCGGGGATTTTTTATGTTTCGTCCGTGAAATTTTAAAAAAAGGAGTTATTTAAAATGTCAAAAGAACTTGCAAAAGCCTACAGTCCGAAAGATTTTGAAGACAGAATATATAAGGCTTGGAATGAAAAGGGTTGTTTCCGTGCAGAAGTCGACCCGAAAAAAATCCCCTATACAATAGTTATTCCCCCACCGAATATAACCGGTCAGCTCCATATGGGTCACGCCCTTGACGAAACTTTACAGGATATTCTTATCCGCTGGAAAAGAATGTGTGGATATTCTGCATTATGGTTACCAGGTACAGACCACGCCGCTATCGCTACAGAAGCTAAAATCGTTGAGGCTATGCGTAAAGAGGGTGTCACAAAAGAAGACCTCGGACGTGATGGCTTCATGAAGCGTGCTTGGAAATGGAAAGAACAATACGGCGGGCGTATCGTCGAACAGTTAAAGAAACTCGGTTCTTCATGCGATTGGTCAAGAGAACGTTTCACAATGGACGAGGGTTGCTCAAAAGCTGTAAAAGAAGTTTTTGTAAAATATTATAATAAAGGGCTTATTTATCGTGGTGAGAGAATAATTAACTGGTGTCCGAAATGCAAGACATCACTTTCAGACGCTGAAGTTACTTTTGAGGAGCAGGCTGGACATTTCTGGCATTTACGCTATAAAATCAAGAATACAGATAATTATCTTGAACTTGCTACAACACGTCCGGAAACTCTTTTAGGCGATACAGCAGTAGCAGTAAATCCGAAAGACGAAAGATATAAAGACCTTGTCGGAAAAACTGTAATTCTTCCGATAGTTCACAGGGAAATTCCTGTTGTTGCAGACGATTACGTTGAAATGGACTTCGGAACAGGTGTTGTAAAAATCACTCCTGCACACGACCCTAACGATTTTGAAGTAGGTCTGAGACATAATTTACCGGTTATAAACGTAATGAACGACGACGCAACAATTACGGACGATTATCCGGCATATGCTGGTATGGACAGATACGAAGCACGAAAAGCAATCGTTGCAGACCTCGAAAAAGAGGGCGCATTAGTTGAAATTGAAGACTACAGCCATAATGTCGGAACTTGTTACCGTTGCGGAACTACAGTAGAACCGAAAGTCTCAACACAGTGGTTTGTTAAAATGAAACCTCTTGCACAACCTGCTATTGATGCCGTAAAAAACGGTGATACAAAATTTGTACCGGAGCGTTTCGATAAAACATATTTCCATTGGCTTGAAAATATCCGTGACTGGTGTATATCACGTCAGATATGGTGGGGACATCAGATACCTGCTTTCTATTGCGACGAATGTGGTGAAATGGTAGTAACCAAAGAAAATTCATGCAACTGTCCGAAATGTAACAAGCCCATGAAACAAGACCCCGATACACTCGATACGTGGTTCAGTTCGGCATTATGGCCATTCTCGACACTCGGATTCCCTGAAAAAACAGAGGATTTAGACTACTTCTATCCGACAAATACACTCGTTACCGGTTATGACATCATATTCTTCTGGGTTATAAGAATGATGTTCAGCGGACTCGAAAACATGGGAAAAGTTCCGTTTGATACGGTTCTTATCCACGGACTTGTACGTGATTCACAGGGACGCAAAATGTCAAAATCCCTTGGAAACGGCATTGACCCGTTAGAAGTAATCAATGAATACGGTGCGGACGCACTCCGCTTTATGCTTGCAACCGGCAACTCCCCCGGAAATGATATGCGTTATATCGACGAAAAAGTAAAATCCGCACGTAACTTTGCAAACAAACTCTGGAACGCCTCACGCTTTATCATGATGAATCTTCCGGAAGATTTTGAATTTAAAGGACTTCCTGACGAACTCGAAACGGAAGACAAGTGGCTTATCAATAAATTCAATAATCTTGCAAAAGAAGTAAATGAAAACCTTGATAAATTTGAATTAGGTGTAGCTTCGCAGAAACTCTATGACTTCATATGGGACGTTTTCTGTGACTGGTACATTGAATTAACAAAACCACGCATTCAGACTGGTGGTGAGACTATGGCTAAAGCACAATCCGTACTTGTATGGACTATGCAAGGTATGCTGAAATTACTGCACCCGTTCATGCCGTTCATAACGGAGGAAATATGGCAGGTACTCACAAATGAAAAGTCAATGATTATTCTTGAAAATTATCCCGTTTACGACAAATCAATTGACTATTCAGCAGAAGAAAAGTCATTTGAGAAGATAATTTCCGCTATAAAAGCTGTAAGAAATACCCGTAGTGAAATGAATGTACCGCCGTCCGTAAAGGCTAAACTTTTCATTGAGACAGCTGAACCGGAATTATTTAATTCATGTGCGTTGTTCTTTGAAAAACTTGCATCTGCATCTGCCGTTGAGACGGGTGAAAAATTCGATATTCCGGATTCTGCAAACGCTGTGACAGACTCCGCAAGAATTTTTATCCCTATGGACGAACTCGTTGACAAGGAAAAGGAAATAGCACGTCTTGAAAAGGAAAAAGCAAAAGTCCAGAAAGATATTGATTTCCTCAGCGGAAAACTCAATAATCAGGGATTTATTGCAAAAGCTCCTGAAAAACTTATTGAGGCTGAAAAGGCTAAACTCGCTAAGGCAGAAGAAAAAATGACTAAAATTAATCAGTCAATTGAAGCGTTCAGAAAGTAATGCGTGATAAAATAATATCATATGCACGGGAAAAGTACGCCACAGACCCTGAATATCTGTGGCTGAAAACTCCCGACGCATTTGTTTTAAGAAATCTGAAAAATAAAAAATGGTATGCACTTGTCATGAACATTAAAAAATCCGCCCTGATTGCCGGTGCGATGGGATTTACTGATATAATAAATCTGAAATGTGAACCCATTACAAGAGAGTGTCTGCTTGCGGAGGGAAAGGCTTTTCCGGCATACCATATGAACAAGAAACTTTGGATTTCCATAATTCTTGATGATAATATTGATTTCAAGATATTATGCAATATTATCGACGAAAGCTATAATCTTGTAAACAGGTGATAGTATGAGTATATTTATAACTCCGGTTATCGAAACTGAACGTCTTATTTTAAGACCGCTTACCGTAAACGATGCACAAGCTGTATTTGAATGGACTGGTGACAGTCGTGTTGCAGAATATATGATTTATCCATGCCATGAAAATATTGAAGTTACAAGAGAATGGCTTAATTCCCTTGATAGTCTTGAAAACGAATATACATGGGGATTTATCCGGAAATCAGATAACAGGCTTATCGGTTCGGGCGGTATCAGGTTAAGAACAGATGAAAATGTTTGGTCTTTCGGGTATAATCTAAGATACGACTGCTGGGGTCATGGTTATGCAACAGAAGCGTCAAAGCGTATGATTGAATATGCCTGCTCCGAACATAACGCCCGTGTATTTGTTGCAGAACACGCCGTTGAAAATACGTCTTCCGGCAGAGTTATAGAAAAATGCGGTCTTGTCTTTGAGGGATATTCTGAATATTCCAAATTCGACAACAGTCGTACTTTCAGATGTAAAAAGTACAGAATGATTTTAAAATAAGGAGAGATTTATTATGATTAAACATATTGTAATGTTCAAGTTAAAGGAAACTGATAAATCAGTTTACGAAAACGCCCTTGAGGCTAAAGAACGTTTTAACGACGTTATCGAAAATGTAAAGGAACTCAAAAAAGGTGAAATAGTCATCAACTCAGAGGACGCCGACACGTCCAATTATACAATTTCGCTTTTATGCGACTTTGAAACAATTGACGACCTCAACGCCTATCAGGTACACCCCGCACACGTTGCTTTCGGAAAATTCATAGGTACTGTAAAAACAGACCGTGCGTGTATAGATTACGAATATTAATCAAATAAAAAAGGAAAATTTTATGAACTGGATTAAAAAAAATTCGCTGGGTATAATTCTATGCATTGCAATAGCCGGATTGTCTTCATTTTTAGCAACAATAAATATAGGTTCTTTTTCGCTTGAAATAATCGGAGCACCTGTTTTTGCGATAGTCATAGGCATGATTATAAGCCTTGCCACGCCTGAATTTTCCGCAAATAAAAAACTGAAAGACGGTATAAAATTCACTTCAAAGAAAATACTTCAATGGGCAGTAATAATACTTGGATTTTCACTTAATTTAAGTACAATTTTAAACGTAGGAGGAAAGAGCCTTCCGGTAATAATTTCGACTATAGGCATTTCGCTGATAACGGCTTTTGTGCTTATGAAAGTCATGAAAATAAACAGGAAAACTGCTTGTCTTATTGGTGTGGGTTCGTCAATATGCGGAGGTTCTGCAATAGCCGCAACCGCTCCGGTAATTGATGCCGACGACGAGGACGTTGCACAGGCGATTTCCGTTATATTTCTGTTCAATGTTCTTGCAGCGTTGATATTCCCACAGTTCGGACACGCTATCGGTTTAGGTTCGGAGGGATTCGCTATTTTTGCCGGTACTGCCGTAAATGATACATCATCAGTTACCGCCGCTGCCTCCACAGCAGAGGGCATTTACGGTGTTGATGGTATTCTGTCATCTGCCGTAACCGTCAAACTTACTCGAACACTTGCAATTATTCCCATAACTCTTGCACTGGCTGTATATCGCACAAGAAAAGCCAAAAAATCCGGTACACAAGCTGGAAACTTTTCAATAAAAAAGATTTTTCCGTTTTTCATAATATTCTTTATACTTGCATCTGTAATAACAACTGTTGTAGGAGTAATGCCGGAAAATTCTTTCACAGAATTTTATAATGAAAGTTTTGTGAAATTCGCAAAATGGCTTGCTAAATTTTTCATAGCTATGGCAATGTGTGCAATCGGACTTAATACAAATATAGTCAAGCTGATAAAAAACGGAAAAAAACCTATTATTTTAGGTCTTTCGTGCTGGATAATGATAACGCTTGTTTCTGTAGGCGTACAGCTTGCAACGGGAATTTTCTATACAAATCTTTAAGGAGTGTTTATGAATATTAATGAATGCATGGAATTTATAAATTCCTACAGCAAATCCGGCGGACATATAACCGACTTGTCACGGGCGGAAAATTTAATGAAACTTATCGGCAATCCCGAAAAAAAACTTAAATTTATTCATGTTGCCGGTACTAACGGCAAAGGCTCTACAGTTGAGTATATCTCAAATGCTCTTATATATTCAGGCTATAAGACCGGACAGTTTACATCGCCTTATATACTCCGCTATAACGACAGAATACGCATAAATGGTACTGAAATAGATGATAATTCACTTTGCAATATATGTGGATTTATCAGGAAAAAAATTGACAGTCAGTTTTATTCACCGTCTTATTCACAGTTTGAAATTACTATGGCTATAGCTCTTTTGTATTTTGTATGTGAAAAATGTGATATAGTCGTACTGGAGTGCGGTATAGGTGGACTTCTCGACTGCACAAACGTCATACCGCCACCGCTTTTATCCGTGATAACTTCAATATCCCTTGACCATATCGACATTTTAGGCGATACCGTCCAAAAAATCGCACAGCAGAAAGCCGGTATAATAAAAGAGGGTTCGGCTGTTATCCTTTCCATTGACAATAAACGCAATGTAAAATATCTTGTGGAAAAAGTCGCAAAGAAAAAGAATGCTGAATTTATAATGCCTGACAATCGGAATTTTAAACATTGTGGTACGCAATATTTGATAGCCTCTCCAATAGATAATAAGCCATTTACTTACAAAAAAGAGCAGTATAAAACAGCTATGCTCGGATTTCACCAACCCATGAACGCCGTGACGGCTATTGAGGTGTGCGAATACCTCAGAAAACACGGATTTGATATTCCAGACGAAAATATTAAAAAATCCATTGAAACAACACAAGTCAAGGCACGTATACAATATATCGACGGCAACCCGCCTGTTATTGTTGACGGCGGTCATAATCCTGCCGGAATTAATCAGTTGTTCTATACTCTTATGTGTACTTGCAAATACATTTATGCAGTTATAGGTATGGTAGATTCAAAGGACTATACGGAATGTGTACTTGATATTGCACGCTGTTCAAAAGTCATGTTTACTGTGGACGGTTTTGCACCTAATGCCGTTCCGTCTGAAAAGCTCGCTGAAATATCCCGAAAGTATGGTACTCATACAGGAGTTTATCACTCACTCAGTGAAGCTGTTGCAAAGGCAAGGGAATACGCACTCTTAAATGATGGAATAGTTGTTGTATGCGGTTCACTTTATTTAGCAAGCGAATATCTTAATTCTATTGAAAAATAATTTAATATCCCGTGCAGATTACGTGAAAAACTGTTAAATTCTAACAAATCGTATTCCGCACGGGAACTTTTTTATAAAATACTATTGCAAAATTTTTTTTATAATGCTATAATTTATTCAGAACTGCGAAAGCAGAATTTTTTAAAGGAGGTTTTTTAACAATGGCGTTAAAAAATCAGTATCTCATCGACTTATTGGAAACAGTCAAGAAAAGAAATCCCGGCGAACCTGAATTTATTCAGGCTGTAACAGAAGTTCTCGAAACTCTTCAGCCGGTTGCTGAAAAAAGACAGGATTTAATCGATGCAGGCGTATTCGAAAGAATCGTTGAGCCTGAAAGACAGATTATGTTCCGTGTACCGTGGGTTGATGACAACGGCAAGGTACAGGTTAACAGAGGTTTCAGAGTACAGTTTAACTCTGCAATCGGTCCATACAAGGGCGGTATCAGACTTCACCCGTCCGTATATCTCGGAATTATCAAGTTCCTTGGTTTTGAACAGGTATTCAAGAACAGCCTTACAACTCTCCCTATGGGTGGCGGTAAAGGTGGTTCAGACTTTGACCCTAAGGGCAAGTCAGATGGCGAAATCATGCGTTTCTGTCAGAGCTTCATGACAGAACTTTGCAAGCACATAGGTGCTGATACAGACGTTCCGGCTGGTGACATTGGAACTGGCGGTCGTGAAATCGGTTATATGTTCGGTCAGTACAAGAGACTCCGTAATGAATTTGTAGGCGTTCTCACTGGTAAGGGTCTTACATACGGCGGTTCACTCACAAGAACTGAAGCTACCGGCTATGGTCTTTGCTACTTCACAGACGAAATGCTTAAGGCTAACGGTATGAACTTTGAGGGCAAGACAGTTGTTATCTCCGGTTCAGGTAACGTTGCTATCTATGCTACAGAAAAGGCTACAGAACTCGGTGCTAAGGTTGTTACACTCTCCGACTCAAATGGCTATATCTATGACCCAGACGGCATTGAACTTGACCTCGTTAAGCAGATTAAGGAAGTTGAACGTGGACGTATCAAGGAATATGCTGAAAGAACTTCACACAAGAACGTTACTTATACAGAGGGTTGCTCTAAGATTTGGGAAGTTAAGTGTGATATTGCACTTCCTTGTGCTACACAGAACGAAATCAACGGAGAATCTGCACAGATTCTCGTAAACAACGGCTGTAAGGTTGTTTCTGAGGGTGCTAATATGCCGTCAACTCCTGAGGCTATCGAAACTTATCTTTCAAATGGTGTACTTTATGGTCCTGCTAAGGCTGCTAACGCTGGTGGTGTTGCTGTATCAGGTCTTGAGATGAGCCAGAACAGTGAGAGACTTTCATGGACATTTGAAGAAGTTGATAACAAGCTCAAGGGCATCATGAAGAGCATTTTTGCATCATGCGACAGTGCATCTAAGAAGTTCGGCATGGAAGGCAACTACATGGCAGGTGCTAATATTGCAGGCTTCCTCAAGGTTGCTGAGGCTATGAAGGCTCAGGGCTGTGTCTGATTAAGAAACAACTGACAGTGACTTATCAGGAAAATAATTAAATAAATATCAAATCCCCTGTTGTGCTGACCAACAGGGGATTTTTTATATTATACTTTACATATTCTCAACAAGTACACAATAGAAATTCAAAACTTCGTTATCAACATTCTGTAGTGTACGAAGTTTTTTAAGATGTTCTTCTGCTGAATCTTTTCTGCCGAGTATTGCAAATTGTTCAATCATACATTCAGTAAAATATATCTTTATTTCATTGTCGTAAACAGAATATAAGCCATGATTTTCAAGAATTTTGCCCATATAAACGGCTTTTTCCGGCTGACCGGTAATCATATAAATTTCAAAAAGTTTAAATTGTACCTCATAATCTGAATTATCAATTTCCATTACCTTTTCAAAATATGATATAGCTCTTGTAAACTGATAAAGTTCACGTAAAATATCGGCTTTTGTGTACAACTTATCAACTGTTTCGCCGTATTCAAGCGACTTGTTTATATATTTTAGTGCTTTTTCGGGCGGTATATCTGTGTTTTGAGCAGTTTTAAAAAGTTCACTTTCAGTCTTATTGCCGATATATTTTAGGTCAAGCGTTTCATCAGTCCAGACACGATTTATAAATTTACCATCATTTTTTCATAGTTTTCAATATATTCAAGAACTTTCGGCACAAATTCCTTTTTAGCGTATTCGGAATCGGCGTACCATATGGGAGACTGTCCCATGCCTTTTCCCTTACCGCTTTTACTTGCTCTTGGAATTATAAAATTACGCTTGTTTTCCGGCAGAAGATAACAATTTTTTGCATCAGCGACTATATTATAATCCCTGTATATACCATATCTGTAAGAAAGATTTGTCTGACTATATCGGTAAACTGTAGCATTTTTGTACCAGCCGACTATCACGGAATGTGAGTCAGGCTTATCAGGCTTTGCAACCCATACAACAAGAACATTATCTACTGTATTTCTGCCATTGTCTTCAATTCGTTCAATGTGAACCATATCGCCATAGTACATGAAGTAGCCATAGCACCTCCCATCATATTCAAGGAAATTATAAACCTCACCACCGTCTTTGTTTTCAGCGATATACTTTCCACCATTCACGGGTGTATCATTTTCATCGCCACAATAGCTCTTCATGTAGGCAATGTTGCAAAAAATAACTTTCACTATGTCACCTCATTCAAACTGATATTCGCCGTCATATTCGTTCTTGAATTTTTCAAAGACTGCCTGTAAAAGATTGTCATCATCAATAGAAAGAAATTCTCCCGTTTCGTCGTCGGAGGGCATAATTTCAAGGATAACAACACCGTCGTCTTCCTCGTCAAACGGCAGAAGCACCGCAAAATAACGCTCCTTGTACTCAACTTCGCCGATAACCTCAAAAGAGACTTCATTTCCGTCATCGTCAGTAAGGGTTATATAATTTTCGTTTTCCTCTTCGAGTTCTTCATTTTCGATAAAATCACTCATAAAAAATACCTCCTGATTATTTCTGATTTCCGCCGTGTTCAGCTATGAATTTTCTGAATACAGCTTGTAAGATTTCTTCCGGAACAGGTGCAAACGTACTACAGCCGTTTTCTTCGTCCGGAACGAGTTCAAGAATAACATTATGGTCGGTGTTCTCCGCTGTCGGCAGAAGTACTATATAAAACTTTTCGTTATACTCAACAATGCCGAGAACTAAAAACTCTTCCGGTTCGCCGTCCTGATTTGTCAGGGTGATAAATTCATTTTCTGACGTTTCTTCCGCCGTGCTGAACTCACCGGCAATTTCCGCCATAAGTTCCTGAACTTCTTCACTGCTGAAATACTCTTCATCGTCGTCAAAATCAACCATAGAAAAACCCTCCTTTTTCCGTATAACTTATTTTATCATATTTCAACAAAAAAATCAAGTGAAAATATGTAAAAATATGCCATTAATATTATTTTCTGCAAAACATATAATACTTTCGGGAGATGATAAAATGAATAAAGAAATTCCAGTACCTGACCCTTTTTCAAAGGAATATGAATATTTTTTCCCGTCTGCATCGTGGAATGACACCGGAATCATGCCGGTTGTCGCTGAAAATACTATCAAAAATGATTCATTCAGTATTTTTCCGCCTGTAACGGAAATTGATATTAAAATCCCTGAACAGTAATTCCGGACACTCTTTAAAAGGGTGTCTTTTTATGCTTTACATTTTTTCTGGAAAGTGCTATAATATTATAAAAAAAGGGAGCTGATTATATGTTAATTGAAAACTTCACCGGACATCTTAAAACTATTCTGCATCACAGACATCTTGTTATGTGGCACTGCTTTAAAGCGGGAATTTTCCGTCACGGGCTAATGCATGACCTTTCTAAATTCTCCCCTACTGAATTTATTCCAGGGGTGATGTATTTTCAAGGGAACAGAAGTCCTAATGAAAAAGAACGTGAAGTAGACGGATATTCTAAAGCATGGTTGCACCATAAGGGCAGAAATCGACATCACTTTGAGTACTGGACAGACTATAACCCGAAAACACGCCGTCTTGAACCCGTTCCCATGCCCGACGACTATATAATAGAAATGTTCTGTGACCGCCTCGCCGCCTCAAAGACCTACAACAAGGAAAAATATAACGATTCATGCCCACTTGAGTACTACATGAGGGGAAAAACAAGCCGTGACATTGAAAAAAATACCGCATATAAAATAGAGTTCCTGCTCCGTATGCTTGCCGACAAGGGTGAAGACTATACATTCCGCTACATAAGAAAACACATAACCGGAAAACAAAAAAAGACACATTAAAGTGCTATGGCGTTTCTATTGACAATGTAACGACTTTGATGTATAATTATTACTAAGACAAATCGGAATTTAGCGGGAGGATTGAAAATATATGAACAGCACAATTTTAGAACATATTAACGAATTGTTCAATTCGTATGATTTGTTTGCCGGAAAATACAAAGAAAAGATACACAGTTCAATTACAAAAAAATTTCCTGATTTATCAAAAAAAGAAATCAAAGAAGTAGAAGATTATTTGGGTTTACTTTTTGAGTATTGCGTGAAATATGCAGATTTATTAGCTGATAAATATAAAACACCATTTTTACCTAAAGGAGAAGAAGCTCAAAAGGAAATATTAGAATATGTGAGTGAATGCCAAAAGCAATACCCTGAAATTGATATGGAGCATATTTTAGATATTTTTTCTACTGTCTGCTGGTTAGCAAATAGGTAAGAGCTTTTTAAATTCTGATTTATGCAATTAATCGAATATGAACAATAAGCCCCTAAGCAATTATCAATAATTGCTTCAGGGCTTAACTTTCTTTATGAGTAGCAAACTAAGTGCCTTTTTTTATTTAAAGATATTTTTTCAGATATTTTCCGGTATAGGAATTTTCACACTGTGCGATTTCTTCCGGCGTACCCTGTGCAATAATCATACCACCCTTGTCACCGCCTTCATAGCCTAAATCTATTATATGGTCGGCGACTTTTATCACATTGAGATTGTGTTCAATGACAAGTACTGTATTTCCCTGTTCAGTAAGTTTCTGTAGTACATCAATAAGATTATGCACGTCGGCTGTATGAAGTCCCGTCGTGGGTTCGTCAAGAATATATATTGTCTTTCCGGTAGAACGTTTCGACAGTTCCGTTGAAAGTTTCACACGCTGTGCCTCACCGCCGGAAAGTGTTGTGGCGGACTGTCCTAATTTTATATATCCTAAACCTACTTCCTGTAAAGTTTTAAGTTTACGGGAAATTTTCGGCATATGTGCGAAAAATTCCACACCTTCATCTACAGTCATTTCCAGTACGTCATAAATAGACTTGCCTTTATATTTTATTTCAAGAGTTTCACGGTTATAGCGTCTGCCCTTGCAGACCTCACATGGTACATAGACATCCGGTAAAAAGTGCATTTCAATTTTAATAATGCCATCACCCTCACACGATTCACAGCGACCACCCTTTACATTAAAAGAAAAACGTCCGCTTGTATAGCCGTGTGCCTTAGCGTCGGGAGTCTGTGCGAAAAGTTCCCGTATATCCGTGAAAACTCCCGTATAAGTCGCCGGATTTGAACGTGGTGTCCGTCCTATAGGTGACTGGTCAATACATATAACTTTATCAAGATTTTCAAGACCCTCCATGCTGTCGAATTTTCCGGCTTTTATTTTGGCACGGTTGAGTTTTGAGGCAAGGTGCTTATAGATTACCTCGTTGACAAGTGAGGACTTCCCCGAACCTGATACTCCCGTAACGCATATAAACTCCCCTAACGGAATTTTAACATCTATGTGTTTAAGATTGTGTTCATACGCACCGTGAACCGTAAGGAATTTACCATTTCCGGAGCGTCTTTTTTCAGGAACTTCAATTTTTTTCTTTCCGCTTAGATACTGTCCGGTGACTGATTTTTCACATTCAAGTAAGCCTTTAACGTCTCCGGCATAGACTACCTCACCACCGTTAACACCTGCTCCCACGCCAATATCAACGATATAATCCGCCTCAAGCATAGTATCATCATCATGTTCAACGACTATCAAAGTATTTCCGGCATCTCTTAATTTTTTGAGTGTTGCAATAAGTTTATCATTGTCACGCTGATGCAGTCCAATGCTTGGCTCGTCAAGAATATACAACACACCCACAAGTGATGACCCTATCTGTGTGGCAAGGCGTATACGCTGACTCTCACCACCGGAAAGAGTTCCTGAAGACCTCGAAAGTGTAAGATATTCCAGACCGACGCTTTTCAAAAATCCTAAACGTTCCTTTATTTCCTTTATAATGCGTCCGCCTATGATAGTATCGTGTTCGGAGAGTTTCAGATTTTCAAAGAAATCAAGGCAATCTATGACAGAAAGTTCCGTAATTTCATTGATATTCTTTCCGCCTACCGTAACCGCTAAATATTCCGGTTTCAGACGTTTTCCGTGACATTCCGGACATTCAATTTCACTCATATATTCTTCAATTTCGTTCCGTGAACTCTCACTATTTGTATCCCTGTAGCGTCGCATAAGATTATTTATTACACCCTCGAATGATGCGTTATAAGTTCCGCCCCCTAAAGTCTCAGGACGTGAAAGCGTAAGTTTTTCCCCGTCCGTACCATACAGGAAAATATTCAGCTGACTTTTTTTCAGTTTTTTCACGGGAACATCAAGCGGAATGTCATATTTTTCAGAAATAGCCTTATAGTACATCATAGCTATTGAATTTCCCGTCAGACTGTTCCAGCCATGTGCATTTATTGCACCGTCTTTTATGGAAATATTTTTATCAGGTACAACTATATCAGGGTCAATATGACGGTACATTCCTAAACCCGTACAGTGCGGACACGCTCCCATAGGATTATTGAATGAAAACATTACCGGTTCTAATTCGCCTATACTGATATTGTGTTCCGGACAAGCGTAATTCTGTGAGAATAACATTTCTTCACCGTCGATAACGTCCACTATGGCAAGTTCCCCTTGACTGAAAACAGTTTCCAGACTGTCCGCAAGTCGTGATTGTATACCGTCTTTTATGACAAGCCTGTCAACAACTATTTCAATGTAATGTTTTATATTTTTTTCAAGTTTTATTTTTTCGTTGAGGTCGTAAATAATTCCGTCAACCCTCACACGTGCAAAACCACTTTTGCGGATATTCTCAAATTCTTTCTGAAACGTACCCTTTTTGTTTCTTGCTATCGGAGCAAGTAGTTGTACTTTAGTTTTTTCCGGCAGTGACATTATTCTGTCAACAATCTGGTCAATGCTCTGATGTGAGATTTCACGACCACATACCGGACAGTGTGGAATACCTGTTCTTGCATATAAAAGCCTTAAATAGTCGTAAATTTCCGTTACTGTTCCGACGGTAGAGCGTGGATTTTTTGAAGTAGTTTTCTGGTCAATTGATATAGCCGGTGAAAGTCCCTCTATGCTGTCGACGTCTGGTTTTTCCATCTGACCTAAAAACATACGGGCATATGACGATAGACTTTCAACATAACGTCGTTGACCGTCGGCATAGATTGTGTCAAAAGCAAGTGAGGACTTTCCCGAACCGGAAAGCCCTGTCATGACAACAAGTTTATCACGTGGAATTTCAAGGTCAATATTTTTCAGATTATTTGCCCTTGCACCACGTATGATAATTTTATCAGTCATTTTTATGTTCCTCCTGAAGCATATCACGGACTTCCATAAGACAGAAGCCTAATAAATTTTCACCGTTCCATGTAGTCGGGTTTTCAATCCCACTACTGTTTGCCGGCATACCTATACCCCATATTTTATCGTATGGGCTTGCCTCAACAATAATACGATTTCCTGTTTTCAACAGAAACTCTTTAAATTCAGGATTCTGTGAGAATTTAGCATAATTTCCCCTTATTACAATATCCGTCTTGTTGTCGTTCCAGATTTTTTCATTAAAATTCCGGATTTTTCTGCCGAGTGCCTTAAACTGTTTAGGGTGCTTTGCGGACATGATTTCTTTATTTATTTCAGCATCTCCGAAAAGTAAAGCCTTCTGTGACATCATATACTGTTCAGCGGTAGAGTATTCTATGCCATCAACAGTAAACTTGCAAGCATACCACTGACTGAAACAGGTTTTAGTAAGTGTTCCGTCCGGTGAGGGAGTATGTCCCCAGAAAAAAACATATTTTAATTTTTCTTTTTTATTAAATCTTTCACATACATTTTTTACTGAATATTTCATAATCATTTACTTCCTTTCAGTTCGTTTATTTTATCACGGAGATAGGCGGCGTGTTCAAATTCAAGCATTTTAGCGGCTGTTTTCATTTCGACGGTAAGTTTTTCTATAAGTTCCGTGCGTTCTTTAGCGGTCAGCTTTTTCTTGTCGGATTTTTCAAGTTTTTTCTTTGAAGTTATTTCCAGTACGTCCCGAACATCTTTTATAATAGTCTCCGGAGTTATTCCGTGTTCCTGATTATAGGCTATCTGTAAAGACCGACGGCGTTCAGTTTCGACTATTGCACGTTCCATAGAGCCGGTGACTTCATCGGCATACATGATAACTTGTCCGTGACTGTTTCGGGCGGCACGTCCTATAGTCTGAATAAGTGATGTTTCACTTCTTAAAAAACCCTCCTTGTCGGCGTCAAGAATTGCCACAAGGCTTACTTCCGGAATATCCAGACCCTCACGGAGAAGATTTATTCCCACAAGGACATCAAATATACCGTTTCTTAAATCCCTGATAATTTCCATACGTTCTATGGTGTCGATATCGTGGTGCAGATAACGGACTTTCACGCCTAAACGCTCGTAATATTCCGTGAGATTTTCAGCCATTTTCTTGGTAAGCGTCGTAATTAATACACGTTCATTTTTTGCGGTACGTGTGTTAATTTCTGAAAGTAAATCGTCTATCTGTCCCACTGTGGACTTGACTATTATTTCAGGGTCAACAAGTCCGGTAGGTCTTATAACCTGCTCAACTATTATATCAGTTTTTTCACGCTCCAGTTTCGACGGTGTGGCACTGACATATATTGCTTGATTTATATGTGCATTGAACTCGTCGAAATTAAGCGGTCTGTTATCAAACGCACTCGGTAATCTGAACCCATAATCAATAAGAGTTGTTTTCCTTGCCCTGTCGCCTGCATACATAGCACGTACCTGTGGTAACGTAACGTGGCTTTCATCTACTATCAATAAAAAATCGTCAGGGAAATGGTCAAGAAGTGTAAGCGGTGTACTTCCGGCTGGTCTTCCGGCAAGTATACGGGAATAATTCTCCACACCACTACAATAACCGACTTCACGTAACATTTCCATATCGTAATGTGTACGCTGTTCAATTCGCTGTGCCTCTATCAGCTTGTTGTTTTCCGTGAAGTAGTCTATACGTTCGGCAAGTTCCCTGTCTATTTCTTCCAGTGCAGAATCTATTTTTTCATCACCTACAACATAGTGTGATGCCGGAAATATCGCCGCATGACTTACAACCGCCTTGACCTCACCAGTGACGGCATTTATTTCTGAGATACGGTCTATTTCGTCGCCGAAATACTCTACACGGATTGCGGTATCACTTGAACGTGCCGGAAAAATTTCCACCACGTCGCCACGAACACGGAATTTATTTCGTTCAAAAGCTATGTCATTTCTTTCATAACGGATTTTTACAAGTTCGCTGATAAGCTGTTCACGGGGCTTTTCAGTTCCCTGACGTATCGAAACAACCATAGAACGATATTCTTCCGGACTTCCCAACGAATATATACACGAAACACTTGCCACTATTATAACGTCCCGACGCTCCGCAAGAGCTGTGGTGGCAGAATGTCGGAGCTTGTCTATTTCTTCGTTTATGGAAGAGTCTTTTTCAATATAGCTGTCTGTACTCGGGACATACGCTTCCGGCTGATAGTAGTCATAATATGACACAAAATACTCAACGGCATTTTCAGGGAAAAATTCCCGAAACTCAGAGCATAGCTGTGCCGCAAGTATCTTGTTATGTGCAAGTACAAGAGTAGGTTTATTCACACGGGCTATGACGTTTGCCATTGTGAAAGTCTTTCCCGAACCGGTCACGCCTAATAAAATCTGTTCTTTTTTTCCGTCCCTGATTCCCTGTACAAGTTTATCTATTGCTTGTGGCTGGTCACCGGCGGGGGCGTACTTTGAGTGCAGTATAAAACGTTCCATTTTTTAACTCCTTTCATATGCAGATTTCAGATACATCTATTTCACCGCTCATCAGCTTAGGCAATAAGCGGTCACGGGCTTCTGATAATCGTATTATTTGTAATTGTTTAGAATGTATCATTTTTAAAAATGAAGATACTTCTTGATAAAACGAATTTAAAATTTCTTTTTTAGGCATAATAAACGGCATTGATTTAATAATTGTTGAATTGACAGCATTTGAAATAGATGATGTATTACCCAAAGTATCATATTGAAAATTCTTTAAATAAAAATAAGTATATGCTTGAATAACATCATCATCAATATAAAAATGAGCAATTGCTTCATTTGTACACATATTTGTTGTTGCAATAGCTACACGACCAACTGTAAGCTTGAAACTAACAAATACAGTACCAGCCGGCACAATTTTAACATTAAATTCTTTAATGGCTTCTTCTGTTAAATTTTCAGACGTATTAAAAACAAATACGTCAAAATTTTTCATATCAGCAATAGATAACCATGGTACACCATTCATACCATTTACAAAAAATTCCTTTTTAGCTCTGGGTGGTGTTTTTCCGATAGTAATTTTAAAAAAATTATTTGTTTTATCTATTTTCCAGCCCTCTGGTATGCCATCAACAACAGATGTATTTTCATAATCCGGAAAACGCAAATTCACAAACCATTCTTTATAGAGTTGCTGTGCTATTTCTTCAAGGAGCTTGATTTGCTTCTGATTATTTTCTATCAGGTTATCATAGGCAGACAAAACAGAAGCT
The DNA here is from genome assembly GCA_023665275.1 of Alistipes senegalensis. Lineage (GTDB taxonomy): Bacteria > Bacillota > Clostridia > Oscillospirales > Ruminococcaceae > Ruminococcus. The sequence goes on from JAMPEF010000001.1 coordinate 490,656, forward strand.
ATCTTCTTCTGTTCTGAAATATCAACCGGAATTTTAACAGGTAAACAATGAATATGATTTCTGTTCAACGTCGGAACAGCACTTCCGCCTGCATAATTTTTTAAATCAAGAATTTTAAGAAAATAATAAATAAAAAATGGGTCAACACCTTTATATTCTTTAATATACAAGGTTGTATTATGTGACCAGCTTTTTCCTTTTACAAGTAATGGTTTACCTACACTGCCACTCCTTCCGATAGTTATGCTTGGTTCTTCCGTTGTAAATTTATCATGATAACCTATAATTCCATTTGAAGCAACAACAGGATATATTCCGCCATGCATTTTAGTTTTAGGCAAATCATATCCCCTTTGAAATGTAACAATATCCCCTAACAGACATTCTTTCCATTTTCCCATAAATTTTAACCGTCCTTTTTCAGTGTATCTCTATTATACCACAATCCACCACAACAGTAAAGCATGAAAACATATTTTCTTTTTTTAATTTATTCATTCCTTTTCAAAACGGGTATTGACAAAACTGTTTCTTTGTTGTAAAATATATTATATGTATTCATACAGGACAATAAATTGTAAAGGCGGTAAATAAAATGGGTTTTTTTCAGAACATTTTCGGTGCTAATGCTTATTCAAACAGAGAACTCAAACGCATCGAACCTATAAAAAATAAAGTTCTCGCACTTGAGGAAGAATACGGAAAACTTTCGGACGCTGAACTTAAAGCCAAAACTCAGGAATTTAAAGACAGACTCGCTTCCGGTGAAAGTCTTGACAGCATGATGGCGGAGGCGCTCGCTACTGTACGTGAGGGTGCATGGCGTGTACTCGAAAAAAAGCCGTATCCGGTTCAGATTATCGGTGCAATAGTTCTGCATCAGGGACGTATTGCCGAAATGCGTACCGGTGAAGGTAAAACTCTTGTTGCGTGTGTTGCAGCTTATCTTAACGCACTCACCGGATTGGGTGTCCACGTTGTTACGGTAAATGACTATCTCGCAAAAACACAGGCTGAGGAAATGGGAAAAGTTCTCCGCTGGCTCGGACTTACTGTAGGTTGTATTCTTCACGGTCTCACCAACGACCAGCGTCGAGAGGCTTATAATTGTGATGTTACATACGCTACCAATAATGAACTTGGTTTTGACTACCTCCGTGACAACATGGTTACACACAAGGAAGAACGTGTACAGCGTAAGCCTAATTTTGCAGTAGTCGACGAAGTGGACTCAATTCTTATTGATGAAGCACGTACTCCGCTTATCATTTCTGGTAAGGGTGACAAGTCCACACAGCTTTATTCTATAGTTGACCGTTTCGCTAAAACACTTACTTCAACGACTGTCGTTGAAATGGACAGCAAGGAAGACCAGGACGCACTCAATGAAACCGCTGACTACATCATTGACGAAAAAGCTAAAACCGCTACCATTACACAACGTGGTGTCAAAAAGGCTGAACAGGTATTCAATGTTGAAAACCTTATGGATTCCGAAAACTTAACACTTTTACATCATATAAATCAGGCTATCAAGGCTAACGGCGTCATGAAAAATGACATTGATTACGTCGTAAGAGATGGTGAAATTGTTATTGTTGACGAGTTCACCGGACGTATGATGGAGGGTAGACGTTTCAATGATGGTCTGCATCAGGCTATAGAGGCTAAAGAGGGTGTTAAGGTAAAAAGCGAGTCAAAAACTCTTGCTACAATCACATTCCAAAATTTCTTCAGACTTTATAATAAACTCTCCGGCATGACCGGTACGGCTATGACAGAAGAAGACGAATTTAAAGAAATCTATAAACTTGATGTTATTTCAATCCCGACCAATAAACCGGTTATCCGTATTGACCACAATGACCAGATATACAGTTCCGAAAAGGGCAAGTATTCCGCTATAATAGAACAGATTATAGAATGCCACAAAAAAGGACAGCCTATACTTGTTGGTACTGTATCAATCGAAAAATCAGAACTTCTCTCCGCTATGTTGAAACGTAAGGGCATTAAGCATAACGTCCTGAACGCAAAACAGCACGCCAAAGAAGCTGAAATAGTCGCACAGGCTGGAAAATACGGCTCTGTAACAATTGCCACAAATATGGCTGGTCGTGGTACTGATATTATGCTTGGTGGTAACGCTGAATTTCTTGCAAGAGCTGAACTCCGCAAGCGTGAAATGCCTGAGGAACTCATAACAGAAGCTATCGGCTTTGCTGATACCGATAATCCGGAAGTAATCAAGGCTCGTAAACTCTATCAAGAACTTTACGACAGATTCAACAGGGAAGTCAAGGAAAAAGCCGTTGCTGTACGTGAGGCAGGCGGACTTTACATTCTTGGTACTGAACGTCATGAATCACGCCGTATTGATAACCAGTTAAGAGGACGTGCAGGACGTCAGGGTGACCCTGGTGAAAGTTGTTTCTTCCTGTCGGTTGAAGATGACCTTATGCGAATTTTTGCCGGTGACCGTCTTGAAAATATGATGAAAACTCTGAACGTCGAAGAGACTATGCCTATTGAAAGCAAAATGCTTACAAAAATTATAGAATCCTCACAGAAAAAAGTTGAGGGAAATAATTTCAGTATCAGAAAGAACGTTCTTAATTATGACGACGTTATGAACACACAGCGTGAAATCATTTATAAACAGCGTTCACAGGTGCTTGACGGTGAAGACCTCCACGAAAGTATCATGAAAATGATGGAAGAACTTATTTACTCTACTGTAAATACTTACCTTGCCGACGACGAAAGAAATGACTGGAATATGGTAGGTCTAAAGGAGTTTTTCTTAGGCTGGCTTATCGGTCAGGAAGATTTGACTTTCACGGACGAAGAACTTGCTACTGTAACAAAACAGGATATTATTACTGCACTCAATACGAAAGCCATTGAAATTTATCAGGCTAAGGAAGAAGAATACGGCACCGAAATTATGCGTGAACTTGAAAGAGTTATACTCCTTAAAGTCGTTGATACTAAGTGGATGGCACATATCGATGACATGGAAGAACTCAAAAAAGGTATCAATTTACGTTCATACGGACAGAAAAACCCTGTTATTGAATACAGATATGAAGGTTTTGAGATGTTCGATGCTATGGTTGAGTCTATCCGTGAAGATACTATCCGTATGTTACTTACGGTAAAACTCCAGAAAAATCAGACACCACAGCGTGAACAGGTCGCCAAGCCTGACGCTCCGAACGCCGGAGCAGGTGACGGAAGTTTTTCCAATACCGCAAAAAGTGACAAAATAGGCGACAATGACCCTTGTCCGTGCGGTAGCGGTAAAAAATATAAGAAATGTTGCAAAAACAAGGAAAATAAATAATCATATCGGGGCGGAGTTTTCCGTCCCTTGTTTTAAGGACACTAATATGAAAAAATATATTTTTTTGCTTGCTGTTTTGTTTCTGTCGGGCTGTGCGTCGGAGAACAATATGGAACTTCCTACAACAACCCACTCCCAAAGTAACTATATTGAATATTCAGTCACGGAAAATAAAGTTGACCTGAAACTTAATAAAAAAATAGTTCAGACACTTGAATTTGAACACAATATAAATAAGGACGATATTTCAGCCGAAGATTTTGATTTTGACGGATATACAGATATATGTATTCCCACATTTCATGATATGAGACTTTATTCATATTACCGTTACAATCCCGATACAGAACAGTTTGAGGAATGGGACGAGCTGAATAAAATCGATAATATACTTGAAATTAATTCCGATAATACTCTTACTGAATATTCCGCCTATTTAAACGATTATATAACATACAAATGGAATGATGATATTCTTGAACCTATTAAATTGTTGAAATGTTACTCTACACATGAAGGCGATATAGAAGACCTCTATGAATATCAGCCCGACGGCAGTAAAATCCTTGTTGAGCGTACAATCATAAATCCGGAAAATAATACAAACCGTAAAATTACCAATTGTAACAAAGTTATTTATTTTGAGGTAACCGAAAATTCAGTAAATGTTATGCGTAATGGAAAAATTATTCAGTCGATTGAAAATAAAACCCTATATAACTCTTGCGGTTCACTTGGTCACTATATTGCACCCGAAACATTTATTAATAATTCCGATTTCGATTTTGACGGCTACAATGATTTATATATTCCGAACTTGAATGAATGTGATGAATTTCACGGCACATACTACCGCTATAATCCAGATACGGAACAGTTTGAGGAGTGGGACGAATTAAATAAAATCGGCAAACTTCTTACTATTGGTATGTCGCAAAATGTAAGAATAGGACAAGTTCTTTCTTTGGACACTCACGACGGTCAAACTTTTATATACAAATGGAACGGCGACAGTCTGAATTTAGTTGAACACTGTGAAACAGATGCGGATAATAACAAAATATGGTACTATATTGATGAAAACGGAAATGAATTTCTCAGTGAATATTAATGGAGGTGATTTTATGGCTCTTGTTTATAGTAAATTAACAAATAAAGAAAAAAATGAAATAATTTCTAAAAATGGGTTTAACCATCCTCATAAAAAAAGAGGCTATGAATATCCGGCTGAATTGTCTGATATTGTAGTTGACGAAACCCGAAAAATTCAATTTTTAAAGTTATCGAATATGATTGGATATATACCAGCAATTTATTCAATTGTATGGAAAGAACACTATTGTAGTGTTTATATTTCGTATAAAATTGAATTTATTGAAGAAAAACTTACAACTAAAAAAATAATAAGATGGAATATAAATAATATATTTGCTCAAAAATTTTTTAAAGAATATGAAAGTGAATTAATATCAGCAATAATAGAAATGTTTTCTTTTTTTATTATTCATGATAAAAAAGATATAAAGGAAACTATTTTATGTAATAGGTCAACAGTAACATATGTTAAAGATAATAGTATATTTTTGCATATTGGATACAGAAAAAAATAGAAGATATTATTACAGACTGGAAGACAGCTCATTATTTAGAATGGAGGTGATTTTTGTGGCTTTTATTAATTGTGAATTAACAGAACAAGAGAAAGATAAATTAGCTCTTCTTAATCTTAAAAATCCCTTATTTCCAAAAAAACAGGTTGAACTAAATAAATTATCTTATCAAACTTTTGATAAAGAACAAGACGCAAGATTATTAATTATCAGACCTGAAATTATATGGCCAATGGTAGCTATATTTTTGTGGAAAGAAAATGTATGTGAAATATATGCTCATGATATTATAGATTATGAAATAGATGAAATAAATTTGAAAGCAATAATTACTCTAAAATGGAAGATTGATAAGATTAATATCCCCGAATGTTTGAAAAATCAAAAAGATGAACTTTTAGAATTGATAAAAGAATCTTTGATTGTCAAGGGTAAAAAATTACATTGTTTAGATGATATAGAAAGCAAAGCTTTTCCTTTTTCTGTTCAATGTAATATTGTTTTTGAAGGCAAATTAGAACTTATATTTTATTAATGGAGGTGATTAAATGAGCGGTTACAGTGTTTTTGCACGCTACTATGATGATTTGACAAAAAATATAGACTATAAACAACGTGCGGAATATTTCAGTGAAATAATTAAAAAATTCAAGACTACTGACGGAAATATTCTCCTTGACCTCGCCTGCGGTACTGGCAGTATCTCGGAGGAAATGGCACGCCTTGGCTATGATGTTATCGGAATTGACAACTCACAGGAAATGTTAGGTATTGCACTTGACAAGAAATTCGACAGCGGACTTAATATTCAATACTTATGTCAGGATATGCGGAATATCGATATGTTCGGAACTATTGATATTACTATATGTGCTTTGGATAGTATAAATCATCTTGCAAATATCGACGATGTAAGAAAAGTTTTTCAGAAAGTATCTTTGTTTTCCGAATATAACGGATTGTTTATATTTGATATAAATACAATATATAAACATAAAAACATTTTAGCTGATAATACATTTACATATGAAACTGATAATCTTTACTGCATATGGGAAAATTCCCTTAATCCTAAAAACAATGAAGTAAAAATGAATCTTGAATTTTTTGAACTGGAAGAAAATGGGCTTTATTCAAGAAGTTCAGATAGTTTTTCCGAAAAGGCTTACAGTGAGGAAATTATTGACAAACTGCTTATTGAAAATAATTTCGATATATTGGCAAAATATAGTGATGATACATTCAACGCACCGGAAGAAACAACACAAAGAATTATTTACGTCGCAAGGTGCAGACTTATGAAAGAAGGTATTTAAAATGGGTAAATTATACAGAGTTATCACGGCGGACGGCTCAGCTTTTGCGGCTGTCCTTGACGCTAAAGACATTGTTTCAGAAATAGAAAAAATACACAAGACATCTGCTGTAGTTACGGCGGCTTTAGGACGGCTCACAATAGGAGCTTCGCTTATGGGCTATATGCTGAAAGGTCAGAATGACAGTTTAACACTCCGTGTAGATGGTGACGGGCAGACCGGACAGCTTGTGGCAGTTTCCGACAGTATGGGAAATGTAAAAAGTTATGTAAATAATCCTGTTGTTGAAATCCCACTTAATGCACAGGGAAAACTTGATGTAGGTGGTGCTGTAGGTCATAACGGAACACTTTCAGTAGTCAAGGATTTAGGTTTAAAAGAGCCATATGTGGGAGTTATTCCGCTTATTTCCGGTGAAATCGCTGAAGATATTGCCAATTATTACGCCACAAGCGAACAGATTCCGACAGTATGTAGTTTAGGCGTTCTCGTAAACCCAGATTTGTCGGTAAAATCTGCCGGTGGTTTTCTTGTACAGTTACTTCCGTTTGCGGACGAAAAATGTATAGATATTATCGAAAAAAATTTAAATAAAATGTGTCCGGTATCGGCTATGCTTGCCGACAGTGTAACGCCTGAAGAAATCGCAAATATGCTCCTTGACGGGCTGAATCCTGAACCTCTTGACGAATCCGCACCGTCATATAAATGCGACTGTAGCCGTGAACGTACTGAAAGAGTTTTAATAAGTCTCGGCAAAAAGGAACTAAATTCAATAGCAGATGACAACAAGGATATTTCTATGGGTTGTCATTTCTGTGGCAAGGAATATGTTTTCACTCCGGAGGAAATCAGAAATCTTGCCGGAAATTAAAGAGGTGAATTTATGTACGAAAATAAAAATGAAGATATACCAGTAAAAACCGTTCTTGCGTGTGTAGATACTGGTGAATTTGATGCGGAAGTATCAATAAAAGAACTTGCTGAACTCGCACAGACCGCCAATGCGGAAGTAGTCGGTGAAATAATTCAGAAAAAACAGTCATATGACCCTGCAACGTGTATGGGTTCGGGACGGCTCGAAGAATTAAAAGAACAACTTGAAGTCCTTGAGGCTGAACTCGTTATATTCGACCACGAATTAACAGGCGTTCAGGTGCGGAATATAGAAAAAATTCTTGAAGTCCGTGTTATAGACCGTACAACGCTTATACTCGATATTTTCGCACAGCGTGCAAGAACAAAAGAGGGTAAATTACAAGTCGAACTTGCACAACAGAAATACAGACTTCCACGCCTTACAGGTATGGGTACGGAGCTTTCACGTCTCGGTGGTGGTATCGGTACAAGAGGACCAGGCGAAACTAAACTTGAAACTGATAAACGTCATATAAGGAAAAGAATTTCATATCTTGAAAACGAACTTGACGAACTTAAAAAACACCGTGATTTTTCACGTTCAAGACGCAAAAAAGACGGTATTTTATGTTGTGCCATCGTCGGATATACAAACGTTGGAAAGTCTACCCTGTTAAACGCTCTTACAGATGCCGGAGTACTCGCCGAAAACAAACTTTTTGCAACGCTTGATATAACATCACGTTCAATTGAACTCCCCGACGGCAGAAGCGTTATGTTAATAGATACAGTCGGGCTTATACGCCGTCTACCGCATAATCTTGTAGAGGCTTTTAAATCAACGCTTGAAGAAGCATCATGTGCAGATATAATTCTTAATGTTCAGGATATTTCTTCACCTGAACGTGAACAGCAGGCAGAAGTTACACGCTCTCTGCTGTCGGAACTCGGTTGTGATGGTATACCACAAATCAATGTAATGAATAAGGCGGATATTTCCGGCTATGCGGACACCGTCTTTGAAAATGATACGACGGTTTTAATCAGTGCAAGGAAAAAAATCGGATTCGACAGACTTCTTGAATGTATAATGAAAAATCTGCCGGAGACTGCAAAGCGTATGAAATTATTAATTCCGTATGATAAAACATCTTTTATAAACAGAATAAGAATTGATGGTAAAATTTTTTCAGAAGAATATCAGGAGTCCGGAACTTTTATCGATGCACTTGTTGATGTAAAACTGATAAAAGAGGCGGAGGAATATTTAAAGTGAGCCAGCTTGATAAATTAATCAATGAACTCTGTCCCGACGGCGTAGAGTATAAAACTTTGGATGAAATATTTGATATTCGTAACGGATATACTCCGTCAAAGTCAAAAGCTGAATATTGGGAAAATGGTATAGTTCCGTGGTTTCGTATGGACGATATAAGGGAAAATGGCAGAATTTTATCATCAGCTTTACAAAAAGTAACTATGCAGGCAGTAAAAAATAAACCTTTTTCTGCTGATTCAATAATAGTTTCCACATCTGCCACTATAGGCGAACACGCTTTAATAAATGTTGATTTTATGTGTAATCAACGCTTTACCTGTTTGACATTGAAAAAAGAATATCAACATCAATTCAGTATAAAATTTTTGTTTTATTATTGTTTTAAATTAGATAAATATTGTATGAATAATTTAAAAAAAGGTAGTTTCGCTTCTGTTGATATGACAAAATTTAATCAATTTCAAATCCCTGTTCCGCCTTTGGAGGTACAACGTGAGATTGTCAGAATACTTGATGAATATTCCGAAAAAGTCACGGCTTTAAAGCATGAACTTGAAAAAGAGCTTGAATTAAGAAAAAAGCAGTATTCATATTATCGTGATAAACTTTTGACGTTTGGCGATGATGTTGAGTGGAAATCATTAGAAGAGACTTGTATTATCAAAAGGGGCGACTATATAACTAAAAAAGAAGTTAAAAATGGGAATATTCCTGTAATTCTTGGTGGACAAGAACCGGCATATTATTGTGACCGTTTTAATCACAATGGTGAAGTAGTTGTAGTATCAAGAAGCGGAGCATCTGCCGGTTTTGTTTCTTATTGGAATCAACCGATTTTTGTTACAGATGGATTTGCTTATAAGGGTAAAGAATATTTGTGTACAAGATATTTGTATTTTATTTTAAAAAATATGCAAAGCAGATTAAATAAAATGAAATGTGGTGGAGGTATTCCACATATTCAGGGTAAAACACTTGAAAAAATAAAAATTCCCGTCCCACCGATTGAAGAACAAAAACGCATAGTAAATATCCTTGACCGCTTTGATGCCCTCTGTAATGACCTCACAAGCGGTATACCCGCCGAAATAACAGCAAGACAAAAACAATACGAATACTATAGAAATAAACTACTGCAATTCAAAAGCCGATAATATAGGAGGTAAAATATTTATGTTAGGTGCAGTTTACGGCGATATAATCGGCTCTTGGTATGAATCATATGCTACAAAAGATTATAATTTTCCGTTTCATAGCAAGTCTGAATTTACTGATGATACCGTAATGACAACCGCTGTATGCAGGGCTATCCTTGAAAATGACAGCGACATAACAAAAACACAACTTAAGGAACGTGGCTATGAATACGCCGTCCGCTACAAACAGTATTATTCATATTTTCCGTATGCCGGATACGGTATGATGTTTGCAAAATGGGCTGAAAATCAAGGCATAATGAAAATTCAGAAAAGTTATGGTAACGGCGGTGCTATGCGTGCAGTCCCGATAGGTTACGCATACAGCACGGAAGAGCAGGTACTCTTACAGGCTAAGGCAAGCTGTTATTATACCCACAACTGCAAAGAGGGAATTTATGGCGCACAGGCGGTAGCTATGGCAGTATTCATGGCACGGAACGGTGTGACTAAAGACGCTATCCGTGAATATATAGCTAAAAAATTTAAATATGACCTTGACTATACCATAGATGACATAAAACCGGCTTACAGTTTCAGCAGTGAGACTTTATACAGCGTACCACCGTCAATAGTGGCTTTTCTTGATTCGCATGACTATGAAAGTGCCGTACGGAATGCCGTATCACTTGGCGGTGACGCCGATACTATGGCGTGTATTGCCGGAGGTATTGCAGAAGCTTTCTATAAAGATATTCCCGAAGAAATAAAGAATTTCTGTTCATCAAGAATTGATATAACATTAAAAAAAGTCCTGAATGAATTTTCCGGAAAATATTGTTAAAATATTTTTATTTTAAATTTGACTTGACATACCATAAAAAGAGTGATAAAATAAATTAGAGTAAATGCATTGACGGAGACAAGTAACATGGTTTGATGTTCACAGAGAGTGCGGAACGTGCTGAAATCCGCATATCAGATGCCATGCGAATAACACTCCTGAGCAGTGACCTGAAAGCTCCGGCAAGTAGGTGAAACGTTTTCCGTGCGTTAAGCGGTCAAGAGTGACTGTATTTATTTACAGTAATTCAGGTGGTACCACGAGAATTTTTATTCCCGTCCTGTTTTTCCGACAGGACGGTTTTTTATTTAAAGAAAGGATTGATTTTTATGAAGCATACCGATATTAAAAACCTGCTCGGCACTAAAGCCGAAAATCAGGAAGTAACCGTCTGTGGCTGGGTGCGTACTTCAAGAAATTCAAAGAGCGTCGCATTCATTGAGGTAAACGACGGAACTTCACTGAAAAATATTCAGGTAGTCGTTGACAAATCCGCCGACCCCGATTACAAGGAAGCCCGTGTGGGAACTTCTATAAAAGTAACTGGTACACTTGTTGAGGGACGCAATAATACTGTTGAAATAAATGCCGTACCGTCCGGAATTGAAATTCTCGGAACTTGTCCGGCAGATTACCCGTTACAGAAAAAAGGCTGTACTATGGAGTATCTCCGTTCAATGCCACACCTCAGGGGACGTACAAATACTTTCAATGCCGTATGGCGTGTACGTTCAGTGCTTGCGTCGGCTATCCATAAGTATTTCCAGCAGAATAACTATGTCTATGTAAACACACCACTTATCACCGGAAGCGACTGTGAGGGTGCAGGTGAGATGTTCAATGTAACGACTATCGGTTATTCCAACGAATACAAATCCGAAGAGGAATACTATGCTAATGATTTTTTCGGCAGACGTACAGGACTTTCAGTTTCCGGACAGCTTGAAGGTGAAATGGCTGCTATGGCTATGGGAAAAATTTATACTTTTGGCCCAAGTTTCCGTGCGGAAAACAGTAACACACCTAAACATCTTGCTGAGTTCTGGCACATTGAACCGGAAGTAGCTTTCGCTGAACTCGATGACGTCATAGAAATTGCAGAAAATATGTTGAAATTCGTTATTCGTGAATTGCTTGATACGTGTCCGGACGATATGAAATTCTTTGATGCACATTTTGAAAAGGGTCTTGTGGCACGTCTTGAAGAACTTATTTCACACGATTTCGGCAGAGTTACTTATACAGAAGCCATCAGACTTTTACAGGAATCGGGTGAAAATTTCGTATATCCTGTTGAGTGGGGCTGTGACCTCCAGACAGAACACGAAAGATATATTTCTGAAAAAGTTTTCAAAAAAGCTGTTTTCGTTACAGACTATCCGAAAGAAATAAAGTCTTTCTATATGAAACAGAATCCCGACGGCAAAACTGTAGCCGCTGTTGACTTGCTTGTACCAGGCGTCGGCGAAATTATCGGCGGTAGTGAACGTGAGGCAGATTATGACAAACTTGTTACTGCTATGAATGAAAGAAACATGAATCTTGAACTCTATTCAGATTATCTTGATTTAAGAAAATTCGGCTCTGTACCACATGGTGGTTTCGGTCTCGGATTTGAAAGACTTATCATGTATACAACAGGTATGTCAAATATCCGTGATGTTATTCTTTATCCACGTACAGTCGGCAGTATCAGATAATCATAATACAATTATCTGAAAAATATAAATATAACAGCATCAGGGAGCATCAATGACGCTGTTCCCTGATTAAATAAACAGTAAAGGAATGGTATTTTATGTCAAAATCGCTGTATATTCCGGAGGGCTATAAATCTGCCCTCACACTCAGGGAAACACAACACGCTATCAAGTACATCAAGGACGTTTTTCAACAGGCGTTGTCATTCGCCCTTACTCTTGACCGTGTTTCCGCTCCGCTTATCGTCCGTAAGGGAAGCGGTATCAATGACGACCTCAACGGCGTTGAAAGAAAAGTCGATTTCACTATTAAGGAAATCGGCGGAAGTGAAGCCGAAGTTGTCCAGTCACTCGCAAAGTGGAAGAGAATGGCTCTCTATCGTTACGGCTATAACGCCGGTGAGGGTATCTATACCGATATGAACGCTATCCGTCGTGACGATGACACCGATAATACCCACTCAATTTTTGTAGACCAGTGGGACTGGGAAAAAGTCATCACCCGTGAACAAAGAAACATTGATTTCCTCAAAGATACGGTAAAAAGTGTTGTAAAGGCTGTATCATTCGTAAAAAGAAAAGTCGGCTTGCGTTATCCGGTTATTGCCGGAAGTGTTTGTGAAGATGTTTTCTTTATCACCACTCAGGAACTTGAAGATATGTTCCCCGACAAGTCTCCAAAAGAACGTGAACGCCTTATCACTAAGGAACATAAGACAGTTTTCATAATGCAGATTGGCGGACTTCTTGCAAGTGGTCAGAAACATGACGGACGTGCGCCCGACTATGATGACTGGTCACTTAACGGTGATATTTTCGTATGGGACGATGTTCTTGACAATGCTCTTGAAATTTCGTCAATGGGTATACGTGTTGACGAAACTTCCCTTAAAAAACAGCTTGCCGAAGCTGGTGCAGAAGACAGAATGAAATATGACTATCACAAGATGATTGCAGACGGTACACTTCCGCTTACAATCGGTGGTGGTATCGGACAGTCAAGACTTTGTATGTTCCTGCTTGAAAAGGCACATATCGGTGAAGTACAGTCTTCTATCTGGAGCGACGAAATGATAGCAAAATGTGCTGAAAATGGTATAACACTTCTCTAATGGACGATAAATTCTGCTTATTTGAAAACTGGTTCAAATCACAGAAAAATAAATGGTCAAATATGGGAATTACAGTTAAAAATGCGTCTTATCAAAAAGCCATTAAAATGTATTATCATAATTATAAGATTGAACTTCTTGGCAAAAACAGTGAGGGAACTATTCAATTATTTGAAAGCAACGGCTGTTACTGGGTTGATTTGGAATGCATTAATTTCGATAAAGACGAATGTTTTTGTAAATCTGTTATCGATTTTGAAAGTATCGAAGATATTTCTGACCATGTGAAAAAGCTGGAAACAATTATGATATAAAAAACACAAGCCTGAGAATTTTTTATAGTTCTCAGGCTTTTTAGTTTATATATTTATCAATATGTCAACTTCATTTTTATTAGGTACTTCAAACATTGAAATAAACTTTTCCACAAGTCTATCGTCAACAAAATAGGACTCAGATTTTCCAGCAGATACCATATTATTCCGGTTACTAATATGCTGTTTCCATACTTCGTTGCTTATATTAATATAATGTACCTCACACTCAATATTACGGATTTTACAGAATTTTCTTGTAAAATCTCTTTCCTGCTTTGTCCAGAAACCCCAGTCAAGTATTATACTTATTCCTGCATTAATGAACTCCGGAATTTTTTTCAGCAGATATGTTTTTATTTTTCCTACATATTCATCATGCTTTTCACCGGCATTCTGTCCGAAAACAGTTAACATTATTTCATCTACAGAAAGCAACACGGAGTTGTCTTCCATACGTAATTTTTCGGCATACGTACTTTTTCCACTGCAAATCTTACCGCATACCATAATTACTTTTGCTATAATAATCAACCTCACTTTTCAGAGCAGAACTCTACTTTTTCGCCGTTAAGGATTTTATTTGTTGTACGGACTGCACACATCTTTCCGCACATTGAACACGTATGACGGTCTGCCGGTGGTGTGCTTTCAAAATATTCACGTGCCTTGTCGCCGTCAATGGCAATATCAAACATCTTTTCCCAGTCAACCGCATGGCGTGCCTCCGCCATAGCGTTGTCGAGGTCTGTGGCGTGCGGAATACCTTTAGCAATATCGGCGGCATGGGCAGCGATACGGCTTGCAATAATACCCTCTTTGACATCGTTTATGTCGGGTAGTCTGAGGTGTTCAGCTGGTGTGACATAACAAAGGAAATCCGCACCATTTGAGGCTGCTATTGCACCGCCGATTGCAGAAGTTATATGGTCATATCCGGGGGCGATGTCCGTTACCAAAGGTCCTAACACATAAAACGGTGCATTATGACAGATTCTTTTCTGAATTTTCATATTTGCCGGAATTTCGTTTATTGCCATATGTCCCGGACCTTCAACCATTACTTGCACGTCTTTAGCCCACGCACGTTCAGTCAATGCACCAAGTTCGATTAATTCTGAAATCTGTCCGGCGTCTGTAGAATCGGCGATACAGCCCGGACGGAGTGCATCACCAAGACTTATTGTACAGTCATATTCACGGAGAATGTCAAGAACATCATCATAATATTCATAGAACGGATTTTCATTCCCTGTCATCATAATCCACGCAAACAACAGCGAACCACCACGGGAAACTATATTCATTTTACGCTTGTCACGACGGAAAGCCTCAATGGTACGGCGATTAATTCCGGCATGAATTGTCATGAAGTCTACACCTTCTTCCGCATGGGCTCTGACTACTTTTAAAAAGTCTTCTGCTTTTATTTCAAGTAAATCTTTTTCAAGATAACCTATAGCGTCATACATTGGAACAGTACCAATCATTGCCGGTGACTTTTCTATAAGCTGTTTCCGGAAAGTATTTGTCTTGCCGTAATTGCTTAAATCCATGATAGCATCTGCACCATATTTCAACGCCATATCGACTTTTTTCATTTCGTTTTCATAGTTATTGCAATCGCCGGATATGCCTAAATTTACGTTTATTTTAGTACGCATTTTAGTTCCTATGCCCTCCGGTGAAATGGATTTATGATTAATATTACATGGTATACATACCTCACCTTTTGCGACAAGTCCGCAAAGTTTCTCCGATGAGATGTATTCTTTTTCTGCAACTGCTTTCATTTCGGAGGTTATAATGCCTTTTTTAGCGGCTTCCATTTGTGTTGTGTATTCTTTCATAATTATAGACTCCTGTTCTTTATAATGTTTTTAATCATTTCAAGCCGATTTATCGTGGAATTTCTTAATTTGAAATCATGTTCTAAAGGACCGTTGCCACTGCCTAAATTCAATCCCGATTTAAGACAGCATTTTATATAATTCTTAGCATCTTTTACTGCAATGTCAGGTTTCCAGCCTTTCGCAAGATTTGACGCTATGGCACTTGACAGCGTACAGCCTGTACCGTGGGTATTTTCAGTATAAATGCGGTTTCCATTGAACCATTTTCCGTTACCGTCATAAAGATAATCATCAGCATCATTTATGCTATGACCTCCTTTGACAAGTACCGCACAGCCGTATTTTTCATATATGAATTTTGCTGTCTGCTCCATATCTTTTGCACATGATATTTTAATTCCTGTTATAAGTTCGGCTTCCGGAATATTAGGTGTCACAAGCGTTGCAATCGGGAAAAGCATATTTTTTATTACTTCATAAGCCTCTGTAGTGCTTAAACTGCTTCCGCTTGTTGAAACTGATACAGGGTCAATGACGATATTTTCCGCCTTATAGAAAATCAGTCTTTCGGCTATAACTTCCGCCTGCTCCGGAGTCGATACCATGCCGATTTTTACAGCGTCGGGGCGTATGTCCTCAAAAACTGCATCTATCTGTTGTTTAAGAAATTCCGGTGATACCGGATATATCGCACGTACTCCGGTAGTATTCTGTGCAGTGAGGGCAGTTATAGCGCTCGTGGCATATACTCCGAGTGCCTGCATAGTCTTTATATCCGCCTGAATGCCTGCTCCGCCGGAGCTATCACTTCCTGCAATCGTAAGTGCTGTATGAGTACAATATACTTTTTTCCATGTTTCAGCAAGTTCCTTTATTGCTGTATAGGGATTATCCGCACCGAATACCGCCGATACGACAGCAATTCCCCTGTTTCTGCAACCTCTTAATTTCCATAAATTTTCCTTCGTGATACCTCCGATTGCAACCGCCGGAATATTCACACTTCCACATATTTTACGCAATTCATCTGTTGTAATCCGGACTGCATTTTTCTTTGTCGGTGACGGAAAAACTGCTCCTACACCGATATAATCAGCCCCTTGTTTTTCGGCTGTAATAGCCTGTTCGACGGTTTTTGCAGTCGCTCCGATAATAAAACCATAACCTGTATTTGCACGGATTTCTGCTACAGAATCATCTTCCAAGCCGACGTGTACACCATCCGCACCGCTCTTTACAGCAGCTTTCCAGTCATCATTGACAATAAGCGGTACACCGTGTTTATGACAGACTTCAACAAGTTCACGGGCTATTTTTATAAGTTCCTCTGTAGTCCTGTTCTTTTCACGCAACTGTATAATAGTTGCTCCGCCCTGTATCGCAAGTTCAACCTGCAATTTCATATCCTTGCCCTTTAAACATTCGCTGTCGGTTATTGCGTAAATACTAAGCATATCGTTAATATATTTATTAAACTTCAATGTCTGTCACTTCCTTTCTTAAATTTCCGCAAATCATAAATCCGTTCATTATACAAGCTCCGCCGGAACTGTCACTTCCGGCTATTGTAAGTACTTTTTTCAATTATCATGCTCCTTTCTGGTATGGGATAAATTCTAAATCTTTGTAAACGTCAAACCAAAGTATTCTGACGATTATTCCGGTGCGACAGCCGTGATTTCCGGCAGAATCCCTTGTCATTGAATGTTCTTTTGTCACACCCCATAAAACAGCGTTGTATTTAATCGTTCCGCCGTCTTTCAGACGTTCTTTAACTGGCACAAGCAGAATTATCGCAATAATCAGCGGAATAATTATTTTAAGTTTTCTCTTCATTTTACTCACCTGCTCTTTTGAAAAATGTTCCACGTGGAACATTTTTATATGTTTCACAATTTTTTCCGGAGGAGTTCAGCGGAATGTACTATGTCATTCTGTCCGTAATTGCGTAAAGACTAAACACATCTTTATTAAAATTCAATTTCCGCCACTTCATTTCTTAACTGCTTTATATATTCATCAGGATTTTCACAAGTCATAAATCCGCTCATTATACAAGCTCCGGAAGCTCCGGCTTCTGCAATAAGATTTATATTATCTGCATTTATTCCGCCTATCGCATAAACCGGAATTTTTATCGCATTGCAAACCTGACTTAAAAAGTCAAGTCCACGGGGTGCAAGACCTTTTTTGCAGTCTGTCTCAAAAATATGACCGGCTATAACATAATCAACGCCCATTTTTTCAGCCTCTACCGCTTCTTCAACAGAATGTACAGAAGCACCCGCAAGATTAATAAAATTCATATCTTTCAGTCGGATATGCTGTAACATCGGCATTGTCATATGAATATTACTGAACTTATCAAATTTCCTGTACATACTGCATGGTACACCATATCTGTCACTTATGTCAAGTATATTAAAAGCTGTTTTAACATAATCATCATCTTTGCAATCCTTATCACGAAACATTATCCTGTCGGGTTTTGCAGATGCTATTTTTTCAATCCTTATCAAAAAATCTTCCTGACAAAGTTTTCTGTCAGTTACGCATATAATCTTAAACATAAATATAGTCATTCAATACAGGTTGCAGACCCTCGGCGGACATATCTTTATACATCTGGCTGAAACTTCTGCTGTCGTTTATTTCAAACTGTTCGTCACCCTGTGCTGAACTGTTCTCCTTTCCGGTGTACTTACTTTCGTGGTCGCCGATACCGGTGGAGACTCCGGCGGAAACTTTAGTAGCACATATTTTTACAATGCCATTACGGAAACTTTCGCTTTCCCGTGAAGATACCGTGATATTACAAAACGGAAGAAAAATCCTGTACGCACACAATACCTGACACAACTGTTTTTCGTGGACGTCAAGCGGATTTATTCTGTCATTATTTATAATCGGTCGGAGACGTGGACACGATAAGGAAATTTCGGCGTGAGGATATTTCCGTTGCAGATAGTAAACGTGCAATGCACTCGCTAAAGCATCTTTACGGAAATCAGAAAGTCCAAGCAGTGCCGAACACGCCACACCACGCATACCGCCCATCAATGCACGCTCCTGTGCGTCAACACGATACGGGAATACTCTTTTATGACCCATAAGATGTAACTGTTCATAACGGACGCTGTCATATGTTTCCTGAAATACCGTGACATAATCAGCACCGCATGCATGCAGATAAGCATATTCATCGGTATTGACGGGATATATTTCAAGACCTACCATGCGGAAATACTTCCTTGCCAGCTTGCAAGCCTCACCGATATATTTAACTCCACTTGCTGAACGGCTCTCCCCTGTAAGTATCAGAATTTCTTCCATACCACTATCGGCGATGACTTTCATTTCCTTTTCAATCTGTTCAGTATTGAGTTTCATTCGCTTTATATCGTTGTAGCAGTTAAAACCACAATACACACAGTAATTTTCACAATAGTTAGCTATATATAACGGTGTAAAAAGATATACAGTATTCCCGAAATGTTTTCTTGTTTCAAGACGTGCTTTTTCTGCCATTTCCTCAAGAAAAGATTCAGCTGACGGCGACAGCAAGGCTTTTAAATCCTCAACAGTACATCTTTCATGCTGTAATGCCTTGCGAACGTCTTCCGGAGTATATATATTATAATCATAGTTATTTATTGCTGATATTATCTTGTCAAATATATTGGAATTGATTTTTTCCATGCCGTCCATGTAGTCCATATGATTTGTACGCACTGCTGGATTATTTTCAAGTTCATGCTTTTTTTTCAACGCACTTTCAGAAAGTTTATCCGAATCAATAAAATAATTATTTTCCATATTATTTAAATTTTCACCACATTTCATAGATATTGTTTTTCTGAAAAATGTTCCATATGGAACATTTTAATAAATTCTCATAATTTTTAATAATTATTAAATAAATTAATTAATCGTGCAGAAATCCCGTCAGAGTATCGCTTGCCGACGCTCCACGTGTAAGAACTCTTCCCAGTCCGGAAAGATAAGCCTTTCTGCCAGCCTGCACAGCCTGTTTGAAAGCCTCCGCCATAGCCGACAAATCTCCAGCGGTAGCAAGTGCAGTGTTGCACATTACGGCGGAAGCACCCATTTCCATAGCCTCACACGCCTGAGACGGTCTGCCTATTCCGGCATCAACTATTATCGGTAAGTCTATTTCATCAATTAAAATCTGTATGAAATCTTTAGTAGCAAGTCCCTTGTTTGAACCTATCGGCGATGCTAACGGCATTACGGCAGACGCTCCGGCGTTTACGAGGTCACGGGCGGTGTACAAATCAGGATACATATACGGCATGACCACAAATCCCTCCTTGGCAAGAATTTCAGTAGCCTTTACAGTTTCGACATTATCCGGCAGAAGATATTTACTGTCACGCATAATTTCTATCTTGACAAAATCCCCACAACCTAACTCACGGGCAAGACGTGCTATTCTTACTGCTTCGTCGGCATTTCTTGCTCCGGAAGTATTCGGCAACAATGTTATATTTTCCGGTATATAGTCAAGAATGTTTTCGTGTTCTTTAGAGTTTGCACGACGTACAGCAAGAGTTATTATTTCTGCACCGGCGTACTTCACGGCGGATTCAATCAGATTAAGAGAATATTTCCCCGAACCTAATATAAATCTTGAATTAAATTCACGTCCGCCTATTATAAGTTTATCTTCCATAAAAAATCTCCTTTAAACATTTAATTCTCCGGCAATAATCCGGAGTATCATATTTGCCTGATGTCCGGCACATACCATTACACGTGACGAAAAAAGCCCTATATCGTCGGAAACTTCACTTACACCGTCACCGCACAAATAGAAATTCTTCATGACACGACGGGTAGTTATAGTGTTAGCTGAACAAAGTCCAGCCATTCCCGAACCGCCTACTATATACTTTTCCGGAAAGTTTTCAAGAATACTGTTGACAAGTACAGCCTTTGCCTCAGGATTGTCGAAAGCCTCACAAATAATGTTATCATCTTTAAGAATTTCAGGTATATTCTTTTCGTCAAGTTTTATAAGTTCCGGAATTACTTCACAATAAGGATTTATGGCTTTAAGATTTGCCGTCATGGCGGTAATCTTGTATATTCCTACCTGCTCCGCCGAATACTGCTGACGGTTAAGGTTTGAAACGTCCACCCTGTCGAAATCCATTATATGAAGTCTTCCTACTCCGGCACGTGCCAACGCTATGGCAATATTAGAACCAAGCCCGCCAAGTCCGCACACTGCAACCCTTGCGGAAAATATTTTTTTCTGCAAATCAGCCCCGTGACGTTCCGCAAGAGCTTTATACATTTCCTGTTCAGTCGGTATCACGAATCAGCCACCACCTACAAAACGTACTATTTCCAGCTTATCGCCGTCCGAAACAACAGTATTATCATATTCCGATTTCGGTACTATATTCTCGTTGAGTTCCACTGCTACACGTTTTCCGTTATACTCCAGAATGTCAAGCAGTTCTGAAATATTCCCCGAAAAATCAAGTTTTTCACCGTTTACTGTTATCATTTTATCCCTCCTGAAAAATCAAAGTTCTTTCTTCCCTGTCACATATTCAAAGATAAGTGACTTTTTATATTCTTCTATGGTTTCAATCTGCTGTTTCTTTTCAGAAATAATTTTATCAATTTCTGTGCATTTTTCATCAAGATAATCTGCTATTGCTTTTTGCTCCTCAATTGGTGGATAAGTCATTAATAAATTAATAATAAAATCTGTGTTTGCTCTTGGCATTTTTACACCATATGTTGAAGCATTTACTATTTTTATAAATCTGTCACTTAACATAAAATATCTTAAAAATCTATTATCACCATTAAATGAGCAAAATTGCAGAAATTCTCCAGTACAAAAACAATTGTAAGGTGCTATAATTACTTTAGCGAGATATGGTCTTAATTTATTAAACATAATATCACCTGCGTGACATACACTTTGAATTGAATCTTCATATTCACTTGATGTTTCTAACAATGTATCAGAATATGACATTACATTTTCTAAACCAATGTAAATATCCTGATTTGATTTAAATAAACCTTTTTCATTTCTTTGTACTGTAATATATTTCAGTTTTTTCACTTCCCAGTGTTCTGGAATATCCCCCACCCACTCAACACCGGAATCTTTCATTTTTACATTGTTATTCAAGCCTTTTGTCACTGTTTCAGTAATAAGAGATTTTTTATACTCCTTAAGTGTTTCTATCTGTTTTTTAAGTCCTTCTATAATAGCGTCTATGTGTTCGCATTTTTCGTCAAGGTAGGCAGAAATTTTTTTCTGCTCCTCAATTGGCGGAAGTGGAATAATAAAGTTATATATTTTTTCTTGTGACATTGTAGGAATTACAGAACCAAATACAGCCAATTCAGATTGAATTTTTATAATTTTTGTCTGCAATATATATGAAAATAGTTTATTATTTATTTTTATATTCTTAAATACAACTAACTGTGGATTTATTGTTGCTTCTTTTGGTAAATTTGTAACATATGCTGATTTGCCATAAGTTGACCCTGTTTTTACAAATAATACATCACCATTATTTATTTTAATTTCTGGACTTTCTTCATACTTTTTCCAGTTTAAATATGTACATTTAGTATAGTCCATTTTCATATTGTTCAAGTTTGAGGGACTAAGAGTGATTGCACCTTCTTCTTCACCATCAACTAAATCTTTTTCGGTATAACCTCTAAATCCTATTCTGCCAAAAATATCTGAGACATATTTTATTTTTGAAATTTTATATTCCTTAGGAATTTCGCCTATCCACTTAATACCGCTGTCTTTCATTTTTCTCAAAATATCACCTCCAAAAAAGCAAGGGAAACTACAAATAAATGCAGTTCCCCTATAAAAATCTAAGGTCTTCCTGCACCGGTATTATCCGTATCAGGTTCAAAGGGTCGGAGTGCAAAACTCCCTCTCAGCGTGTCTGCACGCTCCCCCGACTTGTTGTATTTAATTTTCAAACTGGCTTTCATGACGTGTAAAGAAGTCTGTACGTGGTGGTAAGAATTTAAGTTTATGATTTTCGTTCGTAAAGTATGTCAGCGGTTTAAGAATAGTTTCCCATGACCATATTTTTTCATCTACCTGTAAATATTCACGGAGTTTTTCTGTGCCGAAAGGTGCTAATGGGTGCAGAAGTACACCGGCAATTCTAATCATATAAAACAGATTCGCAAGTGCCTGTGAAAGATTTTCCTTGTCTTCAGCATCTGCGGTGATGTTCTTTGACATATATTTACTGCCGTTTCTGATATAGCTATCAAGAACATACGCACACTGGTGGAACGCAAATTTAGACATATGGCGTTCAAATTCGAGTACGGCTTTTTCTGCCTCCTTAATGAATTTTTCCTCCGGTGCAACCGATGGCATAACTCCGTCAAATTCTTTCTGTGTGGTATAGAAAGCTGTACGAATCATTCTATTGAAGACATTCGATAATAACAGTCCGTCTTTTACAACAGGGTCGCTGTCCTCCGGTTTTGCAAGCGGATTATATGGCTTAGGCATAAAACTTACTGAACGCTGTCCGAGACCAAGACCCAGCCAGTGCATACGGAGCTGTTCAGGTGTATAGTGATTTAATAAATCGTCTGCCATAGGTGGCTTTACATCGCCGGAACTTGATGCCTTTTTGTCAAGGAAAAGTATATGATGATTTGCAACAATAATCGGCATCTGTAACTCACCGTCAGGAATATCAGAAGTTTTTTCAACGTTTTCTTGCTGTGCAATCCACATAGCAGGTTCGGCGATACCATAGAAATAAATATTATCCTGTCCGATAAACTGATATATTTTAGCGTCCTTACTGCACCAGTAGTTTTTCCATTCGTCACGGTTGCGACCGGATTTTTCAAGATAAGTCTGTGTAAATGATATAGGAGCCCATAAGGATTCAGGCCATACCCATACGGTGAGACCCTCTGCACCGTCCATGACCGGAGCAGGTACACCCCACTCAATATTTCCTGTAAGGCGGAACGGCACAAGAGTTTTTCCGGTACGGTATCTTATACCGTTCTCCGTGAGAATCTTGCAAGCCTCATCACAATCGGATAGTTTTTCAAATTCTATAGTAAATGACGGCTTTTTCTTTTCCTCAATATACGTATGTTCCGGCATGGTGGTTTTAAGTTCGTTATATTTTTCCTCAAACTCACGCTTTACGTAAATAACCGGCGGTTTAAGAAATTCAGAAATAGTTTTCCATACAACAGGGCGGATTGATTTATCTTTTTTCATATCCTCAACCCATTCCTGTAAGAGTTTTTCATAGTCACGGAGCTTGAAATACCAGTTTGTGACGGGCTTCATAGATGGCTTTTCACCCGTGAGGGTACTTACCGGATTTATAAGATTTTCCGGCATATACTGGTGACCTAAATCGCACTCGTCGGCGTAACCCTTTTCAGAAGTACAACCCTCAACCGGACATTTTCCTATAACCTGTCTGCCATTCAGGAAAACACCTGCTTTTTCATCGAAAAACTGCATAGTGGTTATCTTGTCAAGCTGTCCCTTTTTATAAAGAGAACTTATAAACCAGTCTGTGACTTCCGCATGAATTTCCTTTGAACGTCCTAAACCTGACGCACCGAACAAATCCGGTGATATACCGTAAGCGTCAAGAGTTTCTTTCTGCTTGTCGTGATTTTTCTGTACAAATTCTTCCAGTGTGCCGGAAAATTCACCCTTATCAACCTTAACTCTCCAGCCCTCCGCAATGGGTGAGCCGTAACAATCCGTACCACCTACAAATATAACATTTTCCTTGCCTATGCGGTCACGGAGGAAACGGGCGAATGTATCCGCAAAAACGAACATTCCGCCGACGTGTCCGAAATGAAGTTCCTTGTTACCGTATGGCATACCTCCTGTAATGACCGCTCTTTTCGGAAATTCCGGACGTGGTATAACAAAATCCTTTTTATTTTCTGACATATTAAATTACCTCTTATATCCATTTTTCAAGTCTCTTGCGGACTATTTCTTCACCTAAAACGTGTGAAATTTCCCATATATCCGGAGCGTTTGCACGTCCGGTGAGGGCTATTCTAAGCATATTGGTTATATTGACAATACTTCCCTTGTAATTATCAGGATTTTTCTTGTAATCTTTCGGCTTTACTGCAAAACCTAACTCTTCAGTAAGTGCCTTAACCTTTGCGAACCATTCAGACGATTCGTCGGCATGATTGTATGATTCAAGATATTTTTTAAAGAAAACTTTTCTTGTTTCGTCGTCAGATTCGTTTTTCATTTCGTCCTGTAATGTGAAAGTTTCGTCATACCAGAAATTCATGAAGTCACAAGCCTGTTTCCAAGTTTCAATATCCTTACGGGGTTTGTTTCCGCCCTTACCGACGTTGAGTGCCGACAAAGTTCTTTCAGGATATTTTTTGATTAATTCCGCAAAATCTGTATTATAGTTTTCGCACCATTCAAGCCACTTGCTGTAGACCTGCTCCGCTGTCATGCGACATATTACATTCTTTGATATGTCACGGAGTTTGTCCAAATCAACCAGCGCACCCGATATTGACATTTTTTCCAAAGTATACGAGAAATCTTTATAATCGGCGTCCGGATTTGCAATTCTCCACTCCTCAAAATTTGAGTTAAGGAGAGTAAGCAGAAATTCCCATACGGCGTCCTGTGAAATACCCTCCTGCTGATAGTACGATAATGCAAGTTCAGGGTCTTTGCGTTTTGAAAGTTTACGTTTGCTACCGCCGTCCATTTTCATTAGTGTAGCCGTATGGCAATATATAGGCTGTTCCCAGCCGAGAACACCGAATAACTCAACGTGCATGGGAAGTGATGATAACCATTCCTCACCTCTTATGACGTGTGTCGAGTACATGAAATGGTCATCTATGACGTGTGCAAAATGATAAGTCGGTATTCCATCGCTCTTAAGAAGTACAAAATCCATGTTATTACGGGGCATTTCGAGTTTGCCACGGACAGCATCATTTACTGTTATATATTCGTCGGTTTCAACACCCATATAACGCAATACCCACGGCATATTCTGTGAAATATTTTCCTTAATCTGTTCTATAGTGAGATTACGGCTTTTTTCAGCGTACTTGCCGTAAATTCCGGGATTTTCCTTGTTTGTGGTCTGCTGTTCACGGATTTCATCGAGTTCCTCAGCAGTAAGAAAACACGGATAAGCCTTACCCTGTCTGACGAGTTCTTTTGCAAAAACCTGATATATATTTTTTCTTTGTCTCTGTCTATAAGGAGCATATGCACCATTTTCGCCATCACCGGACGCACCCTCGTCAAAATTGACTCCGAAATAATTCATTGCATTTATAAGAGTTTCTACAGCGCCTTCAACTTCACGTTTATTATCGGTATCTTCAATGCGGAGATAGAAAACGCCGTCCGACTGGTGTGCAAGTCTTTCCGCAATAATGGCATTGTAGAGATTTCCTAAATGCACAAAACCCGTGGGACTTGGTCCTATACGTGTGACGCAAGCACCAGCCGGCAAGTCACGCTCCGGAAAACGCTTTACAATATCTTCCGGAGTCTCTTTTATATCCGGAAAAAGAACATCTGCAAGTAAATTAAAATCCATAGAAAAAAACCATTCCTTTTTTATTAAAATTATCAGGTAAATTATAACATACTATTAAATATTTGTCAATAACCGCATTTCTGTAAAAAAAGTAGACAAATACATAAATCCGTGATATAATAGAAGTATCTGACAGAAAGGAAATTTTTTTTATGAATATTAAAGAAACTCTATTTGAACTCTCTGAAACTGCCGGAGCTTCCGGAAATGAAAAGAATGTTTCAGAAAAAGCACTTGAAATGCTGAAAAAATACTGTCCCGACGCTGAAATAAAAAACGGCAACGTCATAGGACATTTCGGTGTGAAAAATGACCGTCCGTCACTGGTACTTGACGCACATATTGACCAGATAGGAATGATTGTAACATACATAACCGACGACGGCTTTATTAAAGTAGGAAATCTCGGCGGTATTGACCGGAGACTTCTTCCGGCACAGCCCGTTATAATCCACGGTAAAAAAGACCTGAAAGGCGTTATATGTTCCGTACCTCCTCACCTCTCGGACGGTGGTGCAGTTCCATCATTCGACGATATAGCAATTGATACGGGATTTACAAAATCTGAACTTGAAAAAATTGTTTCACTTGGTGATACTGTAACTTTTGATGTAAAATGCCGTCAACTCCTCAATAACTGCGTTACAGGTGGTGCTTTCGATGACCGTTCCGGCATGACTGCTATTCTTTATGCCCTCGAACTTCTCAGAGAACGTGAGACGGCTTATAATGTGACTGTTATATTTTCTGCACAGGAGGAACTCGGTGAACGTGGTGCAAAAATCGGGGCTTTTGAAATAAATGCAGATATTGCACTTGCCGTTGATGTAAGTTTTGCCTATGCCGTCGGTGAGGACGAAATGAAATGTGGTAAACTCGGCAAGGGTGCTATGATAGGTATATCACCGTCACTTTCAAGGCGGATTTCAGACGCTTTAATAGATACTGCAAAGTCAAATAATATCCCGTATCAGATTGAAGTCATGAACGGTCTTACTTCCACCAATGCAGACCAGTATTCCGTAAGCCGTACCGGTGCAGAAGCCTGTACAATATCAATTCCGCTCCGGAATATGCATACTCCGGTAGAGGTCATAGACCTTAAGGATATTGAACTCACTGGCAGACTTATTGCAGAATTTATAAAGGCATGACAAATATTTTAGCCCGAAAGGATACTATTTATGAAAAATTTATTGAAAGAACTTTGTTTGATTAACAGTATTTCCGGTGATGAAAAAACTGTCCGTTTAGCAATTATCGAAAAAATAAAAGATTTCTGCACGTATAGCGTCGACCCATTAGGAAATTTAATATGTTTCTGCAAGGGTAAAAAAAATTCCAGTAAAAAATTAATGATTTGCGCCCATATGGACGAAGTGGGCTTTATAGTAACCGGAATAAATCCGGACGGCACACTTGCTTTTGATATGGTAGGTGGTGTTGACTCAGTGGTGACTATCGGAAGACAAGTCACTATCGGAAAAAATCATCTTTATGGTGTTGTCGGCTCTACTGCCGTGCATAATCTCTCAAAAGAAAAACGGGAAAAATCTCCCGATATGAAAAGCCTTTACATTGATATCGGTGCGGAAAACAAGCAGGACGCTGAAAAATACGTCTCACTGGGTGACTGCATTTACTTTGAATCGGAGTTCACGGAAACAGAAAATCACATAAAAGCAAAAGCCATTGATGACCGTGCAGGTTGTGCAATGATGATACGTTTAATTCAGGAACAACCCGAATATGATACATATTTTGTCTTCAATACACAGGAGGAAATAGGTTTAAGAGGTTCACGGGTATCGGCATTTGCGGTACAACCTGATTTTGCAATAGTCATTGAAGCTACAACCGCCTCCGATATTGATGGCGTTTCAGGCAATAAAAAAGTATGTTCACTCGGTGGTGGTGGTGTGGTGTCTTTCATGGACAGAAGCACCGTCTATGACAAGGAATTATATAATCTTGCATTTGAGACAGCCCGCATGAATAATATCCCCTGTCAGACAAAAACTATGATTGCAGGTGGTAATGATGCCGGTGCTATCCACGTGACCGGCAAGGGCATAAGGACTATTGCCGTTTCCGTACCGTGCAGATATCTGCACTCTGCATCATGTGTGATTAATCCGGCAGACTTTGAAAATTCATATATTCTTGTAAAAAAACTCGCTGAAAGGATTCAGCAGTTATGATAAAACTAATCGAACAGGAAAGCGAATTTGACCGGAATTTACTTTTAAAAACCCTCTCCGGACGTAAAATGCTTGCATATCTGAGGGCATACGGTACAGGATACGACTTCTGCCGTTTCTATAAGATTTCCGACGGAAACGGCACGGGGTTCATGTTTATGATAAATTCAACTCTTATAATATGTGATGACAATAATCTTGATAATATCGACGAAATAGAACTTTTTATCAGTATGAATCTGCCGTTTCGGATAGAGGGTTCACAACATATTCTTGAAAATATCAGTCTTAATGAACACTATCAGCAGTTAAACCGTACTGTCTTTGAACTTATTCCCGATAATCAGCCGATTGAATCTATTGAAGATTTCGTTGAATTTAATCCACATCTGCCGGACGTCTATAAAATTTTAAGTGAGGGCTTCCCAAATATTGCTGACTTTTCACTATGGTATACAGATACTTCCCACCGTTGCCGTCACGGTATAAGCCGGACTTTTACATACAGAAACTCAACAACCGCCTCGGCTGTTTTTGATGTTGAAGATGTCGTTTTAATCGGACAGGTTGCTACTACAGAGTCCGCACGTGGAAGAGGTTACGCACGGGATTTTTTACGGTGGCTCGCCGGATTTTTTAACGGTCTCGGAAAAAAATCATATCTTATGGCACTCGACGTAAGAGTGAGCTTTTACCGTGAAATAGGCTTTAAAGAAGTAGAAAAAGAAATAGTCCTTGAACGCAAGGACATAGAAAAAGACAGTTTAATGAAAGGAAAATTAACAAATGAACAGTAATTTAAATAAAATTTATAATTTTAATGAAAAACTTCTTGAAATCGCTGAACAGGCTGAAAAAAACTGTATGGAATCTTTCCGCCGTATAGAAGAAATTGCAGAATACAACGGGGCAAAAATCCTGAAAGCATTTTCCGATAACAAGGTAAGTGAACCCTGCTTCTATGGCTCGACGGGTTACGGATATGGCGATATCGGAAGAGATGTCATTGACAAAGTTTTTGCACAGGCTTTAGGCACAGAAGATGCACTTGTAAGGTTTAATTTTGTCTCCGGAACTCACGCACTTTCAACGGCACTTTTCGGCGTTCTCCGTACAGGTGATAAAATAGTTTCCATAACCGGCAAACCATATGATACACTTGAGGAAGTTATAGGCATTTCCGGCGACAAGGGCAACGGTTCACTTATGGATTACGGCGTTGAGTACGGACAGGTGGATTTACTCCCCGACGGCACACCCGACTATGAAAAAATTGAAAATTCCGTAAAGGGTGCTAAAATTGCATACGTACAGCGTTCACGGGGATATTCACTGAGACCGGCATTTACTGTTGACGATATAGAAAAAATGATTATTTCTGCAAAAAAGGGCAATCCGGAAATTATCATCATGGTTGATAACTGCTATGGTGAATTTGTCGAGGAAAAAGAACCGACACACGTCGGTGCGGATATAATAATAGGTTCTCTTATCAAGAACGCCGGCGGTGGCATAGCCCGTACAGGTGGATATATTGCCGGACGTGCTGACCTTGTCGAATTGTGTTCCTACCGTCTTACGTGTGTGGGAATGGGTAAGGAAGTAGGCTGTACACTCGGCATGAACCGTGAAATTTTATTAGGTCTTTTCTTTGCGCCGGACGTCGTTGCAAATGCGGTAAAGACTTCTGTATTTGCAAGCGAACTATTTACAATGCTTGGTTTTGAGTGTTCACCACGCTCGTCCGATAAACGTGGAGATATTATAACAGCTATAAAACTCGGCAATGAAGAGTTACTTACATCATTCTGCTGTGGTATTCAGAAAGGCGCTCCCGTTGATTCTTTCGTTACTCCGGAGGCGTGGGATATGCCCGGATATTCCGATAAGGTAATTATGGCTGCCGGTGCATTCACAAACGGTGCGTCTATTGAATTATCCGCCGACGCTCCGATACGTGAACCATTTGCCGTATGGTTACAGGGTGGTATAACTTACACCAGCGGAAAACTTGGTATTATGCTTGCCGCACAGGAAATGCTTGAAAACGGTCTTATTTCTCTCTGATTAAATAATATAGCAAATTAATTACTACAAACAAGTAATAAATTGATTACAAATCAAATACAAATTCCGACGAATTTATTATATTCTTCATTCAGCGGTTGACATTCCGCCGGAATAGTGATAAAATTAATCAGATAACTATATTATTTAAAAAAAGGAGGAACAGCCTTGGGAGAACGTAAAATATGTTACAAATGCATGAAAAGATATGATGGCAATCTTTCCATATGCCCTTCATGCGCATATGCTGAAAATACACCATCAAATCCCATGTATATATCCGCCGGAACTATACTCCATGACAGATATCTTGTCGGTGTTCTGCTTGAATATAACGGCGAAGGGGCTACATACATCGCCCATGATACTTCAACGGAATGTACTGTCCTTATAAGAGAATATATGCCTGTAAATCTCTGTACACGTGCAGAGGGTAAACCGACTATCAATGTAAATTATGAAAGTCTTGCAAAATACAAGGCTTTTATGGCGGAATTTACTGAACTTAACAAGTCACTTGCACGTTTCCGGAATAACTCTAATATAAATTCCATGCTTGATATGTTCACGGAAAATAACACAACGTATGCTGTCTTTGAACATATAGACGGCGTTAAAATGCTGGATTACCTCAAGGATAATGCCGGAGAATTAAGCTGGGAACAGATTTCAAAACTTTTTCCGCCGCTGTTCACTACACTGGGCATTCTGCATAATGCCGGAATAGTCCACCGTGCAATATGTCCCGATACTGTATATATCACAAATAAGGGCGAGCTTAAACTTACCGGCTTTTGTGTTTCAGCAGTAAGGACGGCTGATTCAGGGCTTGAATACGAACTATTCAAGGGTTATGCCGCTCCGGAACAGTACTCCGCCGGAACGAACAGCAGACAAGGGTCATGGACAGACGTTTACGGCGTATGCGCTCTTATGTACCGCTCACTGACCGGCTGTATGCCTGTTGATTCAATGCGGAGATTAAAAGATGATGAACTTTGTGAACCACGTATGTTAAGTGCAAAAATACCACGCAATGTTTCAAGAATTATCATGGACGGCATGAATTTATCCGGCTGTGACCGTATTCAGACTATAACAGAACTCGTTACAAGGCTTTTTGAACAGTCTGTACCGAAAACCGTTCAGAATACTATGGTAATGAAACGTACAGCTCCGGAAGAAAGTTCAGGTAAACGTAAGGAAAAACAATCCGAAAGAAAATATCAGCAGGAAAATTATGAAAATTCTTCTTACGATTCGGGAAATACAGAAAGTTCAGAATACAAATATGAAACAGTTGACAGACTGAAAGTTCCGGTTATTATCGGCATACTTCTTGTTGCAATACTAATGATAATAGCGGTATTCATAATAAATATGATTACCAATACTCAGACAAACAGACAGCGCAATGCTGAATTACGTCAACAGAATACTACTTCTGTTTCTGATAATGTCGTTTCGGGCAACGTCAAGGAAGAAGAAACAACTGAAGAAGAAACGGAAGAACTCCCCGACACTCTTATGCCCGACCTTGTCGGCAAGTTCTATGAACTTTCAGTCGATAAATACAAGGATTTCTTTACTCTTGTTCCGGAATATGAATACAACAACGAATATGAAGCAGATATGATTTTCTGGCAGAACATTGAACCCGAAGAACAGCTTATCGGTCACGCCACCATTGAAGTTAAAGTCAGCAAGGGCAGGGAAACTGCTGTTATTCCGGCTTTTGAAGACGTCGAAATAAAAGACTATCAGGCTAAACTTAAAGAGGCTGGTATATCAAATTATTCAATTCTTGCAACAAAAAGCGATAAAAAAGTAAAGCCTAATGTTGTAATTGGCTTACAGGTTGAAAGCAAGGACGTCAAGCCTGGTGATACTTTCAGCAACAAGGAAGGCAAAAAACTTATTGTATATTATTACTCCGAAAGCGTATCAATCGACAGCGAAAATCTTTATATCAGCAACACTGATACTTCTGAACAGGAAACAACACAGGTAAAAACAACCACACCTGCTTATAATTACGTTGAAACAACTAAAAAACCAGTAAATTACGTGACAGAACCGCAATATACGGAATTTTATACAGACCCTCCGGCAACTACACAGCCACAGTTTACAGAAACTGAAACCATATACACAGACCCTCCCGCAACAGAACCGCCGGAAACTCAGATACAAGTTACAGACCCTCCCGCAACTGAACAACCCGTAACTCAAGCACCGGTTACAGAAGCGCCAGTAGTCGTTGAACCTGACCCCCCTATTGACTTAAGTGGCGGAGATGACCCCGGAGTTATATAAAAAAATAAAAGACTTCTGATTTTTATTTCAGAAGTCTTTTTTGTATTTTGCGTGTTAAATTTTGTTTTCATTATATTTTGATTCAAGCCATTTTATCATTTCAGCGAACCCCTCCGGTGTTCTGTCAAATTCCTTTTCATTCTCTATGGTTGCTTTCATGGAACATAACTTCCCGTGCCATGTCATGCATTTCATAGACTTGCCGTTCTGTATTTTATACGAAAAATCCCTTTTACTGCCGGAGTAATCGTTTCCGCTTTCAAAGTAATAAAATTTAGGTATCTCAAAAATTGCAGATACACTTGTTTTTCCGGACATAATTCACACCTCCGTAAAAAAATCAACTGCCTTGTCAAGACTTTCATAAACTCCGCTTAACATGGACTTTATAACATCATCGGGCTGTGTAAGGTCAGGAATCATAATGACTTTACAGCCAGCTGAATAAGCGGATTTTATACCATTCGGGGAATCCTCAAAAGCTACACACACTTCCGGTGGTAATCCTAATTCAGCAGTTGCCGTAAGATAAATATCAGGTTCAGGCTTGCCATTTCTGACCATATCTCCGCAAATAACGGCATTGAAATATTTATATACATCAGTTTTCTTTAAATAACATTCAGCACGTTCACGGTCTGTAGCGGTTGCAACGGCAATAAGATAATTATTTTCCTTAAGAAAATCAAGCAGTTCAAAAAGACCTTTTTTAACATAAAAACCGTATGTATCAATGTATTCATTCATAAGGGTTATGCGCCTGCTCCGGACTTCATTAAACGGGAAATCTTCACCGAAAATGCCCTTTAAAAGCGGTATTGAATACTTCCGTGAAAGACTGCGTATTTCAAAGACATTTTCATCTGTCATATTGTAGCCATATGAACGGGCAGACTCTTTCCAGAAACGCACAAGAAGTTTTTCAGTATCAAACATAAGACCATCCATATCAAAGACAGCACCTTTTATTTTCATAAAATCACTCCTTAAAAAACAGGACGGACAGTTTTTGTCCGCCCATGGATTTATTTTATTACCAGTTTATAATCCAGTTATACATACCTTCATATTGTCTTGCGGAGCTGTTCCATGAATAATCAGTAGTCATGCCTCTGTATACCATCTTATCCCACTGGTCACGGTGATTGAAGTAAATATGTTTGGAGTAATTTATTACGCCAAGCATTTCCTCTGCATTATAGTTTGCAAACGAAAAGCCTGTACCTGTACCGTCAAATTCATTATATGGCTGTACGGTATCTTTAAGACCACCTGTTTCACGGACAATCGGCACTGTACCGTATCGGAGTGAGATAAGCTGTGTAAGTCCGCATGGTTCAAAGAGTGATGGCATCAACATAGCATCGGCGGCGGCATAGAGTTTATGTGCGAGCGGGTCAGAATAGAGTATATTTGCAGAAACTCTGTCAGGATACTTCCACTGATAGTGACGGAACATATCTTCATATCTGTGGTCGCCCGTACCGATTACTACAAACTGTGTATTTTCGTCACATATACGCTCCATAGTATAGCTTACGAGGTCAAGACCTTTCTGGTCGGTGAGACGTGAAATTATAGCTATCATATATTTGCTTTCGTCAACAGGTAGCCCCAGTTCCTTTTGAAGTTCAGTCTTGTTTACAGCCTTTCTCTTCCTGAAGTTCTTAGAATGATATTCCTTGTAAATGTTCTTGTCGTTGTTCGGGTCAAAAACGTTATAGTCAATTCCGTTGACAATACCTCTAAGAGAGGCAGACCTTGCACGAAGTAAACCGTCAAGCTGTTCACCATAAAATGGATATTTTATTTCCTCCGCATATGTCTCACTTACAGTAGTGATATAATCGGCATATACAAGACCACCCTTTAACATATTGGCATCTTTTTTGAACTCCAGTTTATCCGGAGTAAACATATACTGCGGAAGCGCCGTGTTATACTTGAAAGTATCAATATTCCATACACCCTGAAATTTCAGGTTATGAATGGTCATGATAGTTTTTGTGGAGCTGTAAAAAGGATTTGTTGCAAAAGTAGAATGCATGAACACCGGAATAAGTGAAGCCTGCCAGTCGTGACAGTGAATGATATCCGGACGGAAACCGATAACCGGAAGAATTGCAAGTACAGCCTTACAGAAGAAAGTGAATCTTTCTATATCCCATTTCAAATCAGCAGAATACGGAGTATCACACTTAAAGTAGTATTCGTTGTCAACGAAATAGAACTTTATGCCGTTGTATTCATACTCCATAATGCCGACGTGGACATTATCTTTACGCATACCGTAATCCATGTAGAAGTGTGTGACGTATTTAAAATTATCCCTGTATTTAGCAGGAATGCAGGTGTAGTAAGGAAGAATAACCCTCACGTCGAAATCGTTTTTATTGATATACTTCGGAAGTGCGCCCGCAACGTCGGCAAGACCACCGGTTTTTATAAACGGTACGCATTCAGAGGCTGCAAATAAAATATTGTTCAATGCAATCAGACTCCTTTTCAATTGAAAATGCAGAATCAAATTATTAATCATTCTGCTTATTTTATTATACACTAAAAATCACCATAAGTCAATAGATAAAATGTTTAATTTCACAAAAAATTTTCACTGCCCCGGCATATTTTTTATAAATGGCTTCAAAACCGTAAATATTTCATGGACTTTTTTTCCGTTCTTAAAATGCTGATTAAACTGATTGGAAATTGCACTTCTTGTCCGGCTTTTCTTTACTGTCGAAATTACAAAATCAATATCAGCCTTATTATTGATAACTTTTGAAACTGCATTTTTCAGTTCATCCGGACTTTCAGCAGACTGAGCCGTTTTTTCCACAGCTTTAGGCACTACCACCGTGACAGGATTTTTATTGCCGGCAAGACTGCTTATAATTTCCACAGATATATTTTTCTTTTTCCAGTACGTACACAAAACCGAAAAGCCGTTGTCTTTTGTTACAATAAAGAATTTATTATCAGATTTGCTTTCATTTTCTTTTATTACATATCCAAGATATGCCGAAAGCTGAAAATCAAGAGCATTTTTTGTGCCTGTTTCCACTTTATGATACTCCACCTGACATAAAGCGTTCATAAGTTTCTTGTGAAGTCCGAAAGTGAGGCTGTCGGAATTATCGCTGTAGAATATAACAACATTGTCAGCCGCTGTAAGACCGCTGAAACCATTCATTCCGGAAACGTGGACATTTTCATAGTCTATCAGATAATATGCCATAAATTATTCCTTTCGGTAAAAGGACGGAAAAAAGCTCCCGTCCTTTTTTACAGGTTTATTTGAAGTATTTTACACCGTTTTCAAAAATTTTCTGGTCTTTGTTTCCGGAAACGTTTTTACATATATAACTTCCCTTACGTTCAGAGTGACCCATTTTTCCGAAAACACGTCCGTCAGGAGACGTTATACCCTCAATAGCATCAACGGAAGTATTTGGATTATAACGTATATCCATAGTGGGATTACCGTCAATGTCAACATACTGTGTAGCAATCTGACCCTCGTTAGCAAGCCGCTGTATAAGTGCCTGTGGTGCGACAAAACGTCCCTCACCGTGTGAAATCGGTACGGTGTGGATATCGCCTATCTCACAACCGTAAAGCCATGGCGATTTATTTGAAACTATACGGGTATTTACCATCATGGACTGGTGACGTGCTATCGTATTAAATGTAAGTGTCGGTGAATCTTCCATCATGTCGGTTATTTCGCCGAAAGGTACAAGACCAAGTTTTATTAATGCCTGAAATCCGTTGCAGATACCGAGCATAAGACCGTCACGTTTTTTAAGAAGTTCATGGACAGCATTTTTTATTTTCGGGTTGCGGAAAAATGCTGTAATAAACTTGCCACTTCCCTCCGGTTCGTCACCGCCACTGAATCCACCAGGAATCATTATTATCTGTGACTGTTTAACAGCCTTTTCAAAGTAATTTATACTGTCTTCAAGGTCAGCAGGTGTGAGATTCTTTATAACTACAATTTCAGCTTTTGCGCCGGCTTTTTCAAAAGCACGTGCTGTATCGTATTCACAGTTAGTTCCAGGGAATACGGGTATAAGTACTTTAGGTTCAGGAGTTTTTATTGATGCGGATTTTCTGCTGTAGCTTTCATATGAATAAGTCTGTGGTGTAGCGTCAGTAGTTCTTATCCTGCACGGGAAAACAGGTTCTAATTTTCCCTCCCATGCTCTCTGGAGGCTGTCAAGGCTTACGGAGTATTTTTTTGTATAAATCTTGTAATCAGAAATGGTACGTCCTATAACAAATTCATCTGACTGTGCATTTCCGAGAACTTCAACAATGAACGCACCATAGCATGACTTATATAATTCAGACGGTGTGAGATGTGCCGAGAACTCAAAGCCTAATCTGTTACCAAAACACATTTTAGCAATACCCTCCGCAACACCACCATAGCCGATTGTCCATACAGCGCTTGCACGTCCGGAAGATATAAGGTTTTCCACCTTGTCGAATACTTTTTTAAGGCTTGCAAATACCGGAAGTCCGTTTCTGTCGTATTCTGGTACAATCATGATAACATCGTTTCCGACTTCCTTAAATTCAGTGGAAACAACTTTATTAGCCTGTGCAGTCGAAACCGCAAACGATACGAGTGTAGGTGGTACGTCGATATTCTCAAAAGTACCCGACATTGAATCTTTGCCACCGATAGAGCCACAACCCATTTCAAGCTGTGCCTTGAATGCACCAAGCAGTGCAGAGAGAGGTTTTCCCCAACGTTTAGGGTCATTCTGTGTACGTTCAAAATATTCCTGGAATGTCAGCCAGCAGTGCTTATATGAACCACCTGCACCTACTACCTTTGCAATGGATTCAACGACGGCAAGCATAGCACCATGATACGGGCTTTTTTCGGAAATATCCGGATTATAACCCCAGCCCATTATTGAACAGGTATTTGTTTCACCCTTGAGTACCGGAATTTTAGCAGCCATAGCCTGTGATGGTGTCATCTGATACACACCACCAAATGGCATAAGTACAGTACCAGCACCAATTGTTGAATCAAATTTTTCAACAAGACCTTTTTGTGAGCATACATTGAGATTTGAAATAACTTCCGACCATGTTTCCGGACTGTCCGTAAAAATTTCGTCGTCAGTGAAAACGGGTTCTTCAATGATAATATCAGTATATTTTGTTGCGCCGTTTGAGTTAAGGAAATCTCTTGAAAGATTTACGATAGTATTTCCGTTCCAGTTCATTTTCAGACGTGGTTCGTCAACTACATCTGCAACAACAGTAGCCTCAAGATTTTCTTTTCTTGCTTCCGACATGAATTTTTCCACATCTTCCGGAGCGATTACTACAGCCATTCTCTCCTGTGATTCGCTGATAGCTATTTCCGTACCGTCAAGACCATCATATTTTTTAGGTACGGCATTGAGATTTATAACAAGTCCGTCTGTAAGTTCGCCGATAGCAACGGAAACACCACCAGCTCCGAAATCGTTACAACGTTTAATCATTTTCGTTACATCGGGATTTCTGAAAAGTCTTTGTAATTTTCTTTCTTCCGGCGGATTGCCTTTCTGAACTTCCGCACCGCAATTTTCAAGCGATTCAAGTGTATGCGATTTTGAAGAACCTGTAGCACCGCCACAGCCGTCACGACCGGTTTTTCCGCCAAGCAGTACGACTATATCACCGGCGACGGGTCTTTCACGACGGATATTCTCCGCCGGAGCAGCTCCGACTACCGCACCGATTTCCATTCTCTTTGCGACATACCCAGGGTGATATACTTCTGCAACGTGTCCGGTGGCAAGTCCTATCTGGTTTCCGTATGAGCTATATCCGTTAGCCGCACCGACGGTTATTTTACGCTGTGGGAGTTTTCCCGCTATAGTATCCTCAACGGGTACAAGCGGATTAGCTGCACCAGTCACACGCATAGCCTGATAAACGTATGAACGTCCGGAAAGTGGGTCACGGATAGCACCACCAAGACAGGTTGCCGCACCACCAAATGGCTCTATTTCTGTGGGGTGGTTGTGGGTTTCGTTCTTAAACATAAGTATCCAGTCTTCCGGCTGACCGTCAACATCAACCTTGATTTTTACGGAGCAGGCATTTATTTCCTCGCTCTCGTCAAGGTCGTCAAGAAGTCCGTCAGCTTTGAGTTTTCTTGCGGCAATCGTCGCCAAATCCATAAGAGTGACAGGTTTTCCAGTGCGTCCGAGTTCATTGCGGACATCAAGGTATTTATTATAAGTTTCTCTGATATACGGAGTTTCTATGGTTACATTTTCAACATTCGTCAGGAACGTTGTATGACGGCAGTGGTCTGACCAGTATGTATCAATCATCTTTATTTCAGTGATTGTAGGGTCACGATGTTCATCATTGCGGAAATACTCCTGACAGAATTTGATATCATCGTAATCCATAGCAAGACCGTAATTTTTAATAAAATCATGCAGACCGTCGGAATCAAGTTCCGTAAAGCCCGTGAGAGTCTTTACAGTTTCAGGGATTTCATAGTTAGTGTCAAGAGTTTCAGGCTTTTCAAGGGAAGCCTCACGACTTTCGACGGGGTTAATGATATATGATTTCAGCTTGTCAAACTCTTCATCGGTTATACTGCCGGAAACGATATATACACGGGCATTTCTTACACGACATCTTTCACCCTGTCTGAGAATCTGTATACACTGTTCACAACTGTCGGCACGCTGGTCGAACTGTCCAGGGAGGTATTCAACGGCAAAAATTCTGTCGTCGGTGGTAATTTCGGGGAGTTCGTCATATACAACGTCAACAGCCGGTTCTGAAAAGACTGTATTTACAGCGGCTTTAAAATCTGCTTCGCTGAGCTTGTCGGCGTCGTATCTGTTGAGAATGCGCAGACCGTTTATATTCAGTCTGAGGGCTGTGCGGACGTCGCTGAGTACGGATTGTGCTTCAACAGCAAATTCCGGTTTTTTTTCGGCATAAATTCTGAATACGGACATATTAAAATCTCCATTTCTAAAATTATTTTCGACCTGTTTTCAGGTCATGAATTATTCACACACGATTCTGCCGGTGCAGAAATCGGAGTGGCTTTCTTCTATTGTAACATAAAATATCTGATTACGCAAACTTTTTTCAGAATTTTCACGAGGAATTTTTATTAATGTATAATCTGCTGCATATCCTCTGTGGAAATCTGTGCAGTTTTCACGTTCAAATAAAACTTTTACAGTTTTTCCGACAAGAGACTTCATATATTCTGCCTGTGACTTTTCAGTGATTTTTATCATTTCAGCGGCACGTGCAGACTTGATATGTTCCGGAATCTGTCCCGACATTCTGTCAGCCGGTGTGCCTTTCCGGCGTGAATACCTGAAAACATGTACCCGACTGAATCTGATTTTACCCACAAATTCAACTGATTCACTGAAATCCCTGTCTGTTTCGTCCGGAAATCCTACCATAACATCGGTAGTGAATGAACATTCCGGAAAATATTTTCTTATTTTCTGGACAAGTTCATAGTATTCACCAGACGTATAATGGCGATTCATAGCTTTTAAAGTCCTGTCACAACCGCTCTGTAATGATAAGTGAAACTGCGGACAGAGTTCAGGTACAGCAGAAAGACGTTCAAGCAAATCATCAGACATTTTTTCCGGTTCAAGAGAGCCTAAACGGATACGCTCTATGCCCTCAATAGCGGAACATACTTCCACGGCATCGGCAATGTCAATACCGTATTCCATACCGTAAAATGCAAGGTTTATGCCGGTAAGGACTATTTCTTTTTTACCGGTACGTGCGGAATTTTCCGCCTCTGCCCTGACAGATTCAAGCGGACGTGAACGACATCGACCACGTGCATACGGAATTATACAGTACGTACAGAATTGATTACAACCGTCCTGAATTTTCATGAAAGTACGGGTATTATTTTCAAACGTCGGAAAATCAAGAGTTTCAAATATATCATTTTTTGAATATTTTTCAATAAAAATTTTCCGTTCACGTTTTTCAAGACATTCAGCGACAAGCCGAACTATTTCGGCACGGTTTTTAGTTCCGGTGACTATATCGACGCCGGAAAGACTTGCAGCGGATTCAGTGTTAGCCTGTGGATAACAGCCAGTTAAGGCTATCACAGCAGACGGAAATTTTTTCCGCATTTTCCGGAGTGTTGCAATAACATCATTATCACCGTATTCCGTGACAGTACATGAATTTATAATTATAACATCTGTACCGTCGGGCTTGACGGAAATTTCATAGCCATTTTTCTGAAAAGCTGTCTTCATGCATTCGGTCTCATACTGATTGACTTTACAGCCAAAAGTTATAAAAAATACTTTATACATATTTCACCTTATTACCACAAATTATTCTCTAAATCGTCATGTTAATACTGCACAAAAACTACCAGTTATTTTTATGCACTATAAATAATTATTCGTTGTGAATAAAAAGAAGTTTACATTTCATATTTAATTACACCAAATTGACGAAATTGCATGAATTGGCTTGACATTCAGCAAAATTCGTGTTATTATATAGGTGCGGTAGGGAAAAGCCGCAAAAAGCAATAAACAATAAAAAACGTTCGCTCTGAACAGGAGGCAATTCTATGACAAAGACAAAGATTTTTCTTCAGGCAATCAATGATGTCAAGGAGTTCGTTACAATCGTAATGCGCTATGAATTTGACATCGACCTTGTTTCCGGCAGATACGCTGTTGACGCAAAGTCAATCATGGGTATCTTCAGCCTTGACCTCTCCAAACCCATCGAACTCGACGCACACACCGACGATGCAGAAGATTTCTTCAAGGAAATAGAAAAGTTCATTGTAAAATAAAAATCCCTTTATACATACACATCATTGGGCTCTGTCTGCTGGCAGAGTCTTTTTTTGTATTTTAATAAAAAAAGATGTATATAAATTCTTTTCCGTGTCATAATAGAAGCAGACGTTAAGTTCTGCTGACGGCACAGACCGTCAATGAACGGCGTCGCTAAAAATCCCGAATAAAGAGGTGTTCTCAATATGTGGGACAAACTGGCACTTATTCTCCTGATAGTCGGGGGAATAAACTGGGGACTGGTTGGTATTTTTGAATTTGACCTTGTCGCATGGCTTTTCGGCGGTGCGGGAAGTCTTCTGAGCAGAACGGTATATATACTTGTTGCCATTTCGGCAGTATGGTGTATATCTCTTCTTTTCCGAAGAGACGAGGCACTTTCATACAACAGCAACCAATAACCCATTACAAGCGCTCCCCTAATGATGCCGTGGGGGCGTTTTACATAGCAAAAAGGGAGGTAGAAAATACCTCCCGTATTTTTTTATAATCAGTCGCTGATATAAGGGAGAAGAGCTATCTGTCTTGCTCTCTTTACGGCTACTGTAAGTTCACGCTGGTGATATGCACAAGTACCAGTTACACGTCTGGGGAGAATCTTAGCTCTCTCAGTCATGCACTTTCTGAGCTTGGCAAGGTCTTTATAATCAATTCTCTCAATTCTGTCAGCACAGAACATACAAACTTTCTTGCGTGGCTTCTTTGAGGGACGGGAATTTCTTTCCTTTTCCATAATCAAACTCGCACGTCGTCAAGGACGTGACACACTCCTTTCGTAAATAGTAGTTTTTCACTCAGAACGGTAAATCGCCGTCACTGAGGATTTCCTCGTAATCGTTTACATTTCCATAGGACATACTGTTATTGTCAGGAATATCAGCCGACAAGGAATTATAATTATTGTTATAATCCTGCTGTGGCTGCTGATAACTGTAATTATTCTGCTGTGGCGGATTATTATAACCACCCTGCTGACCGGAATAATTATTATTACTATAATTGTTATTATAGTTATTATTATTGTTGTAATTATTTCCGCCGGATTCAGACTTTGAGCCGGTAAATTCAACATTATCAACCTGAACCTGATATGAATAGTGCATAACATCGGGGTGATTCTTATCCTGATAATTATCCTGTCTGATTTCACCCTCAACACAAATCATACTGCCCTTTTTAAAGTAGCGGTTGATAAATTCTGCTGTCTGTCTCCATGCTGTACATCTGATAAAGTCAGCCTGTCTTTCACCAGTCTGTTTATCAACAAACTTACGATTGACAGCGATGCTGAATCCGCATGATACAATACCGCTTTGTGTCTGTCTGAGTACGGGGTCGGCTGTAAGCCTGCCCATTAAAATAACCTTATTCATCTGACCGCCTCCTTAAAAAAACATAAATTATTCAACAACAGTAACGAGTGAACGGAGAACGCCGTCTGTGATATTAAGTCTTCTTGAGAGTTCAGCCGGATAATCAGGCTTTGACTCAAAAGTATAAATCACATAGTAACCCTCTGTTTCGTCCTCGATAGGATATGCAAGCTTACGCTTACCCCAATCTTCATTGACTTCAACAGCTTCGGCGTGTCTTTCAATTCTCTGCTTGAACTTTTCAACAAGAGCCTTCATAGGTTCTTCACCGTTCTTGAGGCTGAAAACAACCATTACTTCATACTTAGCGGATACCTTTGCCATTAAAAATACACCTCCTCCTGAATTATGCCCACAACTCACTATGGGCAAGGATAACAATTATCGCTTTTCACGATACCTGATAATTATACCATATAAAATACGGCTTGTCAAGGCTTTTCCGGAAATTTTTTTCAGAAATTTTAAAATTTATGTCATCTTGACAAATGCCGTCCGCAAATGGTATAATTATTAAAATATTTATGAAAGATGTGACATTATGAATTATAATGAATATATTGACTATTTAAAAGAAAGCTCCAACCGTGGAATATGTCTCGGACTGGAGAGAATTTCCGAACTTATGGAAAAACTCGACAATCCTCAGAATAAGACTAAAATAATCCACGTCTCCGGTACTAACGGAAAAGGTTCATTCTGTGCGATGCTGTCGGCTATCCTGAAAAGTGCAGGCTACAGAACCGGAAATTTTTCCTCCCCTGCCCTCACCGGAATTACGGATAATTTCCGCATAGACTGTGAGGAAATATCAGAAAAAGATTTTACTGAAATTATGGATATTGTCTATCCGGCTTGCGAATCCATGACCGACAAACCTACTGAATTTGAAATACTTACAGCCGTCGCATTTGAACTTTTTGCCCGTAAAGAGTGTGATATTGCTATAGTTGAATGCGGTATGGGTGGCGATACTGATTCAACAAATGTAATAACTGCTCCCCTGCTGTCTGTGATAACTAACGTCCAGAAAGACCACACGGCTATTTTAGGAAAAACTATTGACGAAATAGCTACGCATAAAGCAGGAATTATCAAGCACGGCAGACCTGTTTTTTTCGGATGTGTGGATATTCCGGAAATTATAGAAAAAACTGCCCGTGAAAAAAATTCAGAACTTTTTACCGTTGATTATTCCGGAATAAAGTCGTGTTTTCCTGCTCCGATATGCAGTCTTTCGGGAACTTCATTCATGTACAGAGGCATGAAAATAAATCTCTCACTTATCGGAACTCACCAGCTTAACAATGCCGTGAACGTCCTGAACTGCATTGAAATCCTTAAAAATAACGGTCTTGAAATTCCGTACAGTGCTATAAAATCCGGACTTGCAAGCGTAAAATGGCGTGGACGTTTTGAAATCCTCCGGAAAAATCCGCCTGTAATATTCGACGGTGCACATAATCCCGACGGCGTGAAAAATATTTCCTGTACTATAGAACAGTGTTTCGGCAAAAAGAAATTAGCTTTTCTTATCGGCGTAATGGCTGACAAGGATTATGACTGCTATGCACATATTCTCCGTGACCATACAGAAATAGTTTTCACTGTAAGTCCGGATAATCCACGTTCCCTTGACTGTCAAACGCTTGCCGGAAGTTTTTCAGCTAACGGAATACCGGCGTGTGCCTTTCATGAACTTGAATACGGAGTAGAATCCGCATATTCGTATGCAAAAGAACATGACATACCACTTATTGCTATGGGTTCGCTCTATATGTATAAAGATTTTATCAATTCACTTAACAAAATATAAAGTATCATTCCAGCAAGTTGTC
Organism: Alistipes senegalensis; assembly: GCA_023665275.1. Taxonomy (GTDB): domain Bacteria; phylum Bacillota; class Clostridia; order Oscillospirales; family Ruminococcaceae; genus Ruminococcus. The sequence continues at coordinate 535,314 of JAMPEF010000001.1, forward strand.
ATACTTCTTTTTTAATTAATAATCATCTAAATCAATATAATCATATACAGTAAGATATTTTTCATGCGTTCCGCCATCTATTTTTTCCAAAACGTCCCATTTGTCGCTGTTAAGGTAATAATTTTTACCATCTGTTTCCAGTGAACCATAAATCACAAATTTAGTCAGTTCACAACGGCATATGTATCCTGAAATATCTTTTCGGGGGTCTGCACCTGTCAGCTCCACAAGGCAGACGGTTGAATCGTCTTCAATATTGTATATATAACAACCGCTGTCGGTGCTATATGGTGTTATGAAATAAACTATGTAAAATTCTTTTTCATAGTCAATATCTTCCGGCTGTACAACAAATTTTACCGGAATAAAATACAACAAAATCAAAACTGCAACAACTACGCCAAAAGTCAATAAAATTATTTTTATAGTTTTTGCAATGATTTTTAATATTTTCTTCATAATCAGCCAGACTTTCGGGATTTATTTTTTCTGTAAATAATAGTAAGTCCCTTTATTAGCAGACCACTATCAAGAATAATATCACGTCTGCACAACGGAATAACAAGTTCAGAAAGTCCGCCGGTAGCAATGACTGTACATTTTTCACCCAATTCTTGCTCAATGCGTTCTATTATGCCGTCCAACGCACAGGCATTAGAATACAACATACCGCTTTTCATACAGTCTATTGTATTAGTTCCGATTACTTTTTCCGGCTTTTCAAAATTGATACGTGGCAGTTGTGCAGTTTTTGAAATCAGTGCATCTGTAGCCGTACCCATTCCGGCTATGATAAGTCCGCCTATGTAATTTCTGTTCCTGTCGACTACCGATACAGTAGTAGCCGTTCCCATGTCAATAATAATCTGTGGCACGGGGTATTGATTTATTCCGGCGACGGCATCAACAACCTGGTCGCTACCAAGCTGTGCCGGATTGTCAATAAGGATATTGAGACCGGTTTTCACACCAGGGCTTATTATCATTACATCAATGCCAAAAAGTTTCTTTATAGCCTCAGTGACGGTCGACGTGACAGACGGCACAACAGATGACATTACAGCATCATTGACATCATTTGTTTTAAAATTATTCATTTCAAGGATATTTTTTATCAGCGACGCATATTCAGCAGCCGTCGCCTGATGATTAGTTGAAATCCTCTCAAAAAGTACCACGTTGTTGTTTTCGTCCATACAGCCGAAAACTATATTAGTATTTCCTATATCTACAGCTAAAAGCATAATTATTTTACCTCCTGTTTTCCTGTTGTATATTCATAAATAAGTGATTTTTTGTATTCCTTAAGATTTTTAATCATATTTTCCAAATCAGAAATAGTTTTATCAACTTCTTCACACTTATCGTCTAAAAAATCAGCAATTTTTTTCTGTTCCTCAATTGGCGGTACAGGTATGAATGTATTGCCAAAATCCGAAAATGCGATATTCTTTCCATCACGCAAACTCATACTATATGAATTCATTTTATCTATAAAACTTTGGTTTTTAAAAAGATATTTATAATATCTGTCAGATATTTCCATTATAGGATAGAACACTTGATATGCAGGAGAAACTACACCCTCATGTACACTGTATTCAAAGCCACCTTGAAAACTTCTTAAACTAATGCAATAATTGCCTTTATGTATCGTTTTAAATTGGTTCAAATCTGTTTTTTCGCTAACTTTTACCGCAGTGTTTGTTGCCATTTCTTCAAATAAAGACTGAGGAATAACTCCAAATTTTTGTGTCGGCGAAAGTAATTGAAGATTGATTGTATTTCCTCTCTCACTTCTTTGAGTGAATATGTATTTTCCTTTCATAAAACTCCAATTATACGGACATATACCAATCCATTCAATACCACTGTCTTTCATTTGTCTCATATAAAAATATCTCCTTTCCCTTCCAATATAAATAATTATAACATAAAATCCTCATGATTATATAAATTTATTTGCATCTTCCCAGCGTATAAAGCATTTATATTTTATTACAACAATATTTCTCGGTATAAAATAATCATCTGTTTCAAGAACATATTTTCCGTGTGGAAGATAGAATACTATAAATTTTCTTCGTCCTCCAAATCTTAAACGTTCCCCCTCAAATGCGTGGTCGACTTCAATTTTTGTATATATGGCTGAATCGTCCATGTTCCCCCATATATGTTCCCATATGGCATAGATTGCAAGGCATATCAGCGTTACCGGCAGAATAACCGCAAGAGTTACAAACATAGTCTCCACACCTTTTGACAGCATCACGAAAAAAGCAAATATAAGTTCAAATCCGATTACAATTGCCGAAGAAATGAGAAATAATTTTTTATCTGTCTGAAACTCATCTTTCATTCTGTCGGGGAGTTTTTTCCATTCTGGCGGACTTGCTCCGGCAATTTTCTTTTTTTCGTCCGGCGTAAGATGATGTATTATAACATAGTCAACGACAAGCGTGAGCAATATAATCGCAATACTTACGACTGAAAGATACATGAAACCATCTTCCATGCTTTTAAGTACAATATATGATATTGCTATAATTACAAAACACGCAACAAACATTGAAAAAATTATGGGTATGGACTGTCCTAAAAAAATATGTCTGTATTTAAGCCTTTTCATAATAATCCCTCCTGATTATCATTATTATAGCATACTGCACGGGAAAAATCCAGTAATTTACAAAAATAATTGAGATTGACAAAAAGTCCCGTATACTGTAAAATATTATAAGAGGTGATTTTTTTATGGAAGAATTAATGGTATATGGTATTTTTGCAGACCTGAATTTAAAATCAGAAAAATTATATCAGGAAAAACTTGATACACTTTTTCTTGAAAATCCTGATAATAATAATCTGCTTGAACTTGAATTACTTTCCGGAAATATTTCAGAAAGTATAATTTATATAACAAATCATATAAATTTAAATAATATTAAAATTGAGTTATTTAAAAAAAATCTTGCTGAATATCTTAAAAAATTATATCTTGAAATGGATATAGACTATTTTTGTGACCTCTGCCATAAAATATGGAATTTAAGACTTCCGGAAAATATCGTAAATGACGAATATTTCAGCATACTTAGTTATGTACATGATGGTTCTTGGCTAGGATGGGAATATGCAAGAAAAAATTTTGAAAATTTATTTTCACATTACGAATTAATTTAAAAGGAGAATTTTAAATGCTTACAGGAAAAACAATATTATTAGGAGTTTCCGGCTCTATAGCAGTTTATAAAATATGCAACCTCGCACGAATGCTCACAAAATCAGGTGCGGAAGTCCACATTTCCATGACGCCTAATGCCACAAATTTCGTACACCCCTTGACTTTTGAGACACTCACGCAAAATAAGTGCCTTATTGATACTTTTGACAGGAATTTCCAGTACAGTGTGGAACACGTAGCCATAGCCAAAAAAGCCGACGTCGTAATGATTGCACCGGCATCAGCAAACGTAATCGGGAAAATAGCCAATGGTATAGCAGACGATATGTTGACAACTACAGTTATGGCTTGTCCGTGCAGAAAAATAATAGCTCCGGCAATGAATCATAATATGTTGCACAATCCGATTGTACAGGACAATATAAACAAACTGAAAAAATTCGGCTATGAAATAGTACCGTCCGTCAACGGAATGCTTGCCAATCGTGATATAGGTGACGGAAAACTTCCCGACGAGGAAACGCTTTTTGAATATATAGTCCGTGAAATTGCTTTTGAAAAGGATTTACAGGGCAGAAAAATAATGATTACAGCAGGTGCAACCCGTGAAAATATCGACCCTGTACGCTTTATAACTAACCATTCAAGCGGAAAAATGGGTTTTGCACTTGCAAGGATAGCCATGTTAAGAGGTGCGGACGTGACTGTAATTGCCGGACATACAGACGTAAAACCACCGATGTTTGTAGACGTTGTAAACGTCGAATCGGCAGAAGATATGTTCCGTGAAGTGACCACACGTCAGACGGATTTTGATATAATTATAAAAGCCGCCGCTGTCGCCGACTATACACCCGTTACGACAGCCGACAATAAAATTAAAAAATCCAACGGAGATATGTCCATATCGCTGAAACGTACTAAAGATATTCTGCAATATATAGGTGAAAACAAGCCAGTCGCACAGGTCATATGCGGATTTTCCATGGAAACGGAAAACGTAATTGAAAACTCACGAAAAAAACTTGAAAGAAAAAAATGTGATATGATTTGTGCAAACTCCCTGAAAACTGCCGGAGCAGGTTTCGGGACTGATACAAATATCATCACTCTTATAACGAATAATAATATAGAAGAACTTCCGATAATGTCAAAAGAACAGGTCGCCGGAATTATCCTCACACGGCTTGATGAGTTGTATAAAAGAAACAATCAGTTGACATAATTTTCAATATATGTTATAATTTCGTGGGAGATGATTTAATTGAAAAATACATTTGGTGAAAGCGTTTCGGTTACAATTTTCGGCGAAAGTCATGGCGTCATGATAGGTGCAGTCCTTGACGGTTTAGCACCCGGAATAGAAGTCGACGAAGATTTTATAGCGTCACAGATGGAATTAAGAAAATCTGTAGGTGCATTATCCACTGCACGTCGGGAAGCTGATAAAGTCAGAATAGTAAGTGGTGTATTTAACGGGAAGACTACCGGAACACCTATAACTTTTATAATCGAAAACAACGATACAAGAAGTAAAGATTACGGCGAACTGGCATATAAAGCCCGTCCGGGTCATGCAGATTACACTGCACAGATGAAGTATCATGGTTTTCAGGATTTCAGAGGTGGCGGACACTTTTCAGGACGTATAACCGCCGGACTTGTCGCTTCCGGAGCTGTTGCTATAAACGCTCTCAGAAAAAAAGAAATCTATATTGGTACGCATATACTCACGTGTGCAGAAGTCCGTGACAGAGATTTTAACAATCTCACAGACGATATAAACACACTTAACAATCTTGAATTTGCCGTCCTTGATGACAATTCAAAAAATCAAATGACTGAAAAAATCGAACAGGCTAAAAGAAACGGCGACAGCGTCGGCGGAACTCTTGAAACTGTAGTTACAGGATTTCCGGCAGGTGTCGGTGAGCCGTGGTTTGATACTATGGAGAGTGTACTTGCACATATACTTTTCAGTGTACCAGCTGTAAAAGGTGTTGAGTTCGGGGACGGATTTGACATAACGGAAAAATTCGGCAGTACCGCAAATGATGCCTACTACTCCGAAAACGGAAAAGTCTGCACAAAAACTAATCATAACGGCGGAATTTTAGGCGGAATAACTAACGGTATGCCTATTGTTTTCCGTACCGCTGTAAAGCCTACACCGTCCATTTATAAGGAACAGAACACAATTGACCTCAACACCATGCAGGAAACTACTTTACAGATAAAAGGTCGTCATGACCCTGCAATAGTACACCGTGCAAGAGTCGTTGTTGACAGCGTGACAGCACTTGTTTTATGCGACCAGTTAGCTTTGAGATACGGCACAGACTGGTTAGCCGAATAATTTAAATAAAAGAAAGGAAGTTTTTTAATTATGGCTATGAATATTATAAGGGAACTCCCACACCCCAGTGAGATAAAATCCGCACACCCGCTCCCACAGGAACTTATTGACATAAAGGCACAGCGTGATGAGGAAATAAAAAAGATTTTCAGTGGTGAGGAAAATAAATTCATTCTTATTATAGGACCTTGTTCCGCAGACCGTGAAGACAGCGTACTTGATTATATAACCCGTCTCCGTGAGGTACAGGAAAAAGTAAAGGATAAAATTTTTATCATTCCGAGAATATATACCGGCAAACCACGTACTACAGGTGATGGCTACAAAGGTATGCTCCACCAGCCTAACCCCACCGGTATGCCTGACCTCAAAAGCGGTGTTATAGCTGTCCGGAATCTGCATATAAGAGCATTGGCTGAAACAGGCTTCACAAGTGCCGACGAGATGTTATATCCTGAAAATTACAGCTATCTTGATGATTTGCTTGCATACGTCGCAATAGGTGCAAGGTCTGTAGAAAATCAACAGCACAGACTTGTTTCAAGTGGTGTAAATATCCCTGTAGGCATGAAAAATCCCACATCGGGTGATATTTCCGTAATGATGAACGCCATAACCGCCGCACAACATTCGCACGCATTCATATACAGAGGTTGTGAGGCAAAAAGTGACGGCAACCCATACGCACACGCTATACTCCGTGGATACGTAGATGATAGAGGAAACTCTTTCCCGAACTATCACTATGAAGATTTAATCCGTCTTTCCGATACGTATGCACAGAAAAATCTACTCAATCCGGCATTGATAGTAGATACAAACCACTCAAATTCCGGCAAGCAGTACAATGAACAGATTCGTATTGCTAAGGAAATCCTCCACAGTATGAGACACAGCGACGACATCAAAAAACTTGTCAAGGGTCTTATGATTGAAAGCTATATTGAAGACGGTTCACAAAAAATCGGCGAGAATATCTATGGCAAATCCATTACAGACCCATGTTTAGGCTGGGAAAAATCCGAAAAACTCATTTATGAAATTGCAGACCTGCTTTGATGTTGCTTGAAAAACTAATAGGTGCGGAAATTACCGGAATAAATCATATATATGATTACTGGCAGATTTTAACCGATAAAGGAACAGTTAATATTTATGGTAATGTCAATTCAAACATATTTGATTCAATAATAAACTGCACTATTACTGCGTACAATATAATGAAGATTATCTGCATTTTGATTTGAATAATAATCAGTCTGTTATAGTTTCACTGGACAGTCCGGACAATATACCGGAATATTTTTCAATATACCTTAATACAGATGAAATAATTGCAGAATAATACGAAAAAAGTAACACACAAAACACAAAAAAAGCACACCATAACGGTGTGCTTTTTTATATTACTGATATTTCGGCTCACATGTGAGATTTACGCCTAATCTCTTGAAAATTCTTTCATCAACTGCCGAAAGAATAACAGTTGAATGTACTTCACAGCCACGGAGTTTTGAAATCTGTTCCATAGCTTTTTTAGCGTTATCGTCGGTATTTGCACATATTGAAAGTGCTATCAATGTTTCGTCGGTATGTATACGGGGATTGTTATTGCCTAAATGTTTTACTTTCAGATTTTGAATAGGTTCAATGACGTGCGGTGACATCATAAGTACATCGTCCGGAATACCTCCTAAATATTTCAGGGCATTCAGGAGCAGGGCAGATGCTGCACCAAGCATATCGGAAGTACGTCCGGTTAATATGGTACCGTCCGGAAGTTCCATAGCTGTAGCCGGAGCGCCTGTTTCCTTTTCCCGTGCAAGTGCCACTGATACAACTTTTCTGTCATTTACTGTAACATTAGCCTGTTTCATAAGAAGTTCAAGCTTGTATACTTCATCTTCGGGAATAAGTCCCTTTCTGTTATCGCACATTGCAGTATAATAACGTCTTATAATCTCGTCTTTTGATGCCTGACATACAACGTCATTATCAATAATGCAGTTGCCAGCCATATTAACACCCATATCGGTAGGTGACTTATACGGTGACTCGCCTAAAATATTCTCAAACATTGCATTGAGTACGGGGAAAATTTCAATATCACGGTTATAGTTTACGGTAGTTTTTCCGTAAGCCTCCAGATGAAACGGGTCAATCATGTTCACGTCATTTAGGTCAGCGGTTGCCGCCTCGTATGCTATATTGACAGGGTGGCGGAGCGGAATATTCCATATCGGGAAAGTCTCAAACTTTGCATAGCCGGCGTTTATACCTCTTTTGTGTTCGTGGTAAATCTGTGAGAGACACGTTGCCATTTTGCCACTTCCCGGACCTGGAGCAGTTACAACAACAAGACGGCGTGACGTTTCTATATAGTCATTTTTTCCATAACCCTTATCGCTGATAATTCTTTCAAGGTTAGACGGATAGCCCTTTATATGATAGTGATGATATACTTTAACACCAAGTGCTTCAAGTCTGTTCTGGAATGCGTCAGCGGTAGGCTGGTTTTCGTACTGTGTAAGAACTACACTACTTACGTAAAGCCCTATTCTTGTGAAAACATTGAAAAGCCTTATAACATCGACATCATAAGTAATGCCTAAGTCTCCACGGACTTTATTTTTTTCAATATCACCGGCATTGATTACAATGACAATTTCTGCCTCGTCCTTAAGCTGCAAAAGCATCTGTAACTTGCTGTCGGGCTTGAATCCCGGAAGAACTCTTGACGCATGGAAATCATCAAAAAGTTTACCACCGAACTCAAGATAGAGTTTATCACCAAAATGTGAAATACGCTCCCTTATGTGTTCAGACTGCATACGCAGATATTTATCATTGTCGAAACCTATTTTATTAATAGCCATAAAAAAATACCTCCTGAAATTAATGATAATATGAATCTATTCCGAAATACTCTTCAAGAGTAAGATACGGGTCGTTCATTTCAAGTGCCTTGCTGTGAATCTTATATGACATATCAGTACCGACATAGCGTATATGCCACGATTCATATTTATAGCCGGTTATATCCTGTTTTGCCTGAGGATAACGTAAAATAAAACCATATTCCCAGCAGTGTGCTTCAAGCCATATAGCCTCCGGTGTACCTATGAAAGTATCATCAATCTGATTTACATCAATGGCAAGTCCCGACTGATGTTCCGAATGTCCGGGGCGTGCGGAGTAAGTATCTGCATTTTCCTGACCGTCTTTTGCAACATAGTCATTATATATATAGTCCTGAGTTTCATATGAACGGAATCCCGATGAAAGATATATATTAAGTCCTTCATATGATGCATCATTCTGTAATTTATAGAACTGGTTAAGACACGTCGGGTCAAGTTCCGGATAGAAATCAGCCGGAAGACTATATGATTTATTTGCAATAAGAACATTATCAATATATTTTATTCCCGGAATATCATAAATCATCGGAGCAGCACCATAATTATAGTCGTCAGGTGTGGGAGCGGTCGCCGGAAGTACAGCGCTTGCGGCTGGTGTACCGGCAGCGGCAGTTGATGGGGTATAATCTATAACTGAGTTATCATATATTTCAGAATCTTCAGGAATTATATTTGTATCATCTGATAAAAAATCCGTGGCAGTATCGGACGGTATTTCTTCAACGGGTGTTTCCGGTGCGGGAACTTCAGGAGTTGCCTCCACTGGTGTTTCCGGAGACGCCGGCACATCAGCCGGTACTTCCGGAGTTCCCATACCACCGGTAGCAATATAACCATTCTGCACGTCTGTCTGTGTGTTATCTTCTGAGATATTTTCGTTTATGATGCCCTGATTTACGGACATTTCAGCAGAACCGACATCATCTTTTCCGCACGCCGAAAGTGTACATACACTTGCAAGCAACAACGCAAGCATAATATTTTTTTTCATATAAAATCCTTCCTTTTTTCAGCTATAATAAAATATTATATCACTTATTCGCTTTAATTTCAATAGAAAAAACAAAATATTATAAAAAAGGACAGGTTTTCACCTGTCCCTGAAAAAAATCAGCTGTAATCAACGACGTTTACCCACGAAAGTAATATATCCCGTTCCTTTTGGTTTTTCTTCACGGATTGTGACGCCGCTACTATCGGACACCATGACTGAACGTATTTTTTAGCTGTATTGCTTTTTTTACAGAACAAATCAAGATATTTTTCTGCACCCTCTACATTGCCTTTTAGACAAAATCTTAAATAAGTCCTTGCGACGTCTGCCGAGGCGTTACCTTGTGTAGCGTGTGACCAATCAAGAATATACGGTGTTCCATCGGGTTTTATAATGACGTTTGACGGCGTATAATCACCGTGACAGAGTTTATTGTGATTCGGTGCGCTTGCAAGTCGTGTATATAGTTCATATTTTGTAGTGTCGTCAAGTTCAGTGAGACTTATTTTTCTGTTCATCTTGTCTTTAAGCTGACTTAAAAGCGGTGAACGCTTTGAATGTATTTCAAGCTGAATATCGACAAAAAGATTCATATATTCATCGTATTTTGCCGGATTAGACGCTATCAGGTCAGCTATATTGTCACCTTCGATATACTCCATTACAATAGCCCACTTGCCGTCTATTCTGGTGACTTCATAGAGTTCCGGAATATTCAACCCAGTTTCTTCAGCCCGTGCGTGATTGAGTGCTTCATTGAGAACGTCCGCCCTTGAGTAATCTTCATTGAAAATCTTTATAACCTTGTCGCCATCACGACAGATTTTCTTGTTTATTCTTTCAGCGATTATATTTCCTGTATTCATTTTTCAGAACCTCCGTAATAGGCGTTAAGATACATTTGTTTTATCTCACTTATAAGCGGATAACGTGGGTTTGCACCGGTGCATTGGTCATCAAAAGCCTGCTCCGTCATTTCGTCAAGCGTTTCAAGGAAAGATTTTTCATCAATACCGTAATCTGCTATAGTATCTTTTATTCCGACTTTATGCCTGAGTTCACGGACGGCATTTATTAGATTATCCAGCTTTTCAGTATCGGTATTTCCGCCGAGTCCGAGATAATCGGCAATTTCTGCATAGCGTGCAAGTGTATGCGGATAGCCATATTGTGAGAACGTACCCATTTTTGCAGGAGTTTCTGACGCATTGAAACACATTATTTCTTCAATTAACAGGGCGTTTGCTATACCGTGCGGTAAATGGTGGAATGCTCCTAATTTATGTGCCATAGAGTGACAAACTCCAAGAAATGCATTCGCAAAAGCCATACCAGCCATAGTAGCGGCATTAGCCATTTTTTCACGGGCGACAATATCCGACGGGTTTTCATAGGCTATCGGGAGATATTCAAATATAATTTTTAACGCCCTTAGTGCGAGACCGTCTGTAAAATCTGTAGCCATCATTGATGCATAAGCCTCTATGGCATGGGTTACGGCGTCAATGCCGGAAGCCGACGTCAGACCTTTCGGGGCTGACATATGAAAATCAACGTCAATAACAGCCATATCCGGTAGTAATTCGTAATCGGCAAGCGGATATTTTATGCCTGTTTTTCCGTCCGTGATTACCGCAAACGGCGTTACTTCCGAACCCGTTCCGGCAGACGTCGGAACAGCTACAAAACAAGCCTTTTCACGCATTTTAGGGAATTGATATACTCTTTTTCTTATATCCATGAAACGCATAGCCATATCCATGAAATCAGCGTCAGGGTGTTCATAAAGAACCCACATTATTTTTGCGGCGTCCATAGCTGAACCACCACCGATTGCAATAATAACATCAGGATTAAATGCCGTCATCTGTTTTGCACCGTTTTCAGCACATTCAAGCGTCGGGTCGGGTTCGACATCAAAGAATACCGCATACTGAATACCCATTGATTCAAGTTTATCAGTGATAGATTTTGTATAACCGTTTTCGTAAAGAAATTTATCAGTAACTATAAATGCACGTTTTTTGTCTGAAATTTCGTCCAGTGCCAGTGGCAGACAACCACGTTTCATATAAATTCTTTCCGGTACTCTGAACCACAACATATTCTCTCTCCTGTCCGCAACGGTCTTTAAATTCAAAAGATGTTTCACACCAACGTTTTCGCTTATGGAGTTCCCCCCCCATGAACCACAACCAAGTGTCAGTGACGGTGCAAGGTTGAAATTATATATATCGCCTATTCCGCCCTGTGACGATGGTGTATTAACGAGTATACGACAGGTTTTCATACGGCTTTGAAATTCCGCAAGTTTTTCAGACTGATTTTTTACGTCAATATAAATTGAAGACGTATGACCATAACCACCATCTGCTATAAGTCTTTCGGCTTTTGAAAAAGCGTCCTGAATATCTGACGCCCTGTACATTGCAAGCACCGGCGATAATTTTTCATGTGCAAACTCTTCAGAAAGTTCAGTACTTTCAACTTCACCAATAAGAATTTTAGTTACCTCTGGTACGCTTATACCGGCAATTTCAGCGATTTTATACGCACTCTGTCCGACTATTTTCGCATTCAGTGAACCATTTATTAAAATTGCCTTGCGGACTTTTTCGGTTTCGTCGGGATTGAGGAAATAACAACCTCTTGCGGAAAATTCAGCTTTTACTTTATCATAGATACTTTCAAGGACTATAACGGACTGTTCAGAAGCACAAATCATACCATTATCGAAAGTCTTTGAATGAATTATGGAATTTACAGCAAGAATAACGTCCGCCGAATCGTCGATAATAGCCGGAGTGTTTCCAGCTCCGACACCCAGTGCTGGCTTACCGCTTGAATAAGCAGCCTTTACCATTCCAGGACCACCGGTAGCAAGAATAATATCAGCCTCACGCATGACAAGATTAGTCATTTCAAGGCTCGGAACGTCTATCCATGAAATAATATCTTCCGGCGCACCTGCTTTTACAGCGGATTCCAATACAGCTTTTGCGGCGGCTATAGTGGATTTTTTAGCCCGTGGATGCGGACTTATTATAATACCGTTACGGGTCTTGAGGGCAAGCAACGTCTTGAAAATAGCTGTAGAAGTAGGGTTTGTTGTCGGGATGACAGCGGCAATGACTCCTATCGGTTCGGCGATTGTCTTAGTGCCGTAAGCTGTGTTTTCCTCGATAACATCACAAGTTTTAGCGTTTCTGTATTTATTGTAAATGTACTCGGAAGCATAGTGATTTTTAATCACTTTATCTTCAACAATGCCCATGCCGGTTTCCTCAACGGCAAGTTTTGCAAGGGGTATGCGTTCTTTGTTGACAGCCGTTGCCGCCGCAAGAAAAATCCTGTCAACCTGCTCTTGTGTGTACGTTGAAAAGACTTTCTGTGCCTTGCGGACACGTTTAATGGCACTTTCCAGCTTTTCGACGCTGTCAACAATTTCATAGTTTCTGTTATCCATACTATTCCTCCAGTACATTTTATTTGTGAAGATGCACAGAAATTTTATACTTCCGGCATTTTTTATCTGCACTATGTATATTATAACATATTTTTCCGGTAAAATACAAGTTGTTTACTGTGGTTATCAGAAATTTTTTTATTGACAGAATATTAAAAAAATGTTAAAATAAGTATAACAACATAAAGAGGGTGGAAATTAATGATAAATAAACTTTGCCCCGACAGCGTGGAGTATATTAGATTAAATACAGTATGTAATATTTATGATGGAACACATCAGACACCAGATTATACAAAAAGTGGAGTTAAATTTATAATTGTAGAAAATATAAGTAATATTTATGCGACAGAAAAATATATTTCTGAGAAAGATTATAATAAATATAAAATAAAACCTCAGATAAATGATGTTTTTATGACAAGAATAGGAAACATTGGTACTTGTGCAGTAGTTGAAAAAAATATTCCTGTCGCCTATTATGTTTCACTTGCCTTGTTACGTCCGAATACTGAGGTATTAAATAGCAAGTATTTAAAATATTATATTGAAAGTAAATATGGCGGAAAAGAATTATATAAAAGAACGCTTGCAAATGCTATACCAATTAAAATTAATACGGGCGATATGGGTAAAATAATGATAAAACTTCCGCCGTTAGAGGTACAACGTGAAATTGTCAGAATACTTGATGAATATTCCGAAAAAAACGAACAGCTTATAAAAGAACTTTATGCGGAAATTGATTTAAGAAAAAACAATATGAATACTATCGTGACAAAATTCTCACATTTTAAGGAAATCTAATGACACAATATTTTTTTATGTTAAAATAAGTATAACCAATTACAGAAAGGAAAGCCATATAATTGAGTACGTGTTTTGAAGTTTACCCGACAAATGACAATATACCAGAATTTAGCAAAATAATATTAAAAGCTGTAAGGATGTTTGAAGATTTTCTGAAATTCCATAAAATTGAAACATATATAAACACAGAAATCTATGCGGTACATGAAGATAACATTATATCTGAACCGCAATTTATTACTTTTCAGGAAAATATTTACAATACTATAGAAATAAATCAAACCGGCAATATATACTTATTTTACATAAAACATGACGATTTTTACAATGGAATGTGGAACGACGAAATTAAAAACAATTCCCGTGCAAAAATACTTGAAAATTCCATACTTAAAAACCGTCGGATTGGCTATTCATGGGATATTAAACGCACTGTCGGACAACCTGCTATTGTAAGTCTGTTTTATGGATTTATTGCAATGGCACTTGCACGAGAAACAGATGGCTTTATATACTCCGACGACGGTGCATGGAGTTACGAATTATTCCCGACAGAATGGCAAAACCTCTATTCAGAGTATTTTAACATTGACAGCATAAAAAATCCCGATTCAAAATCAACCGTTAAAAACTGGATAAATCTATTAAAAAAGGAGCATTAACATGAAAAGAAAAATACTCTCTCTTATATCAGCGGTAACTATGGCATTTACTCTTATCCCGACAGTTGCCGTTGCAGAGGACGAAAAAATTACCGATGAAACTATTAAAATTATGCCCATTGGCGACTCAATTACACACGGTTACCAGTCTTCCGGAGGCTACAGAAAATATTTCTATCATTTTCTTTCACAGGATTTCAATATTGATATGGTAGGTGCTAACTCCGATTATCCGGATACTTTCACATGGCTTAAAGAGGAAGTCCAATATGATACAGAACACTGTGGTTACAGCGGTTATGCCATTCAGTACATGGACGGAACGGAAACAAGACAGGGTATTCTTGAAACTCTACAGGACGGTAACTATCTCCAGACATATGACCCCGATATTATCATGTTGCAGATTGGCACAAATGACATTCTCAGTGCCTACAACGACGGCATAACAGAACGTCTTGGAAATCTTATAAATTACATATCCGACAACACAAGTGATGATACTGTTATATTTGTAAGTACAATTCCGCACATTGATGCGGTACAGGTCTTTGATTGGTGCTGGGCTTACGGTGACGAAAAATTCAGCAATACTCCCGAAGACTTCAACGTTATAATAAATAACTATGTCGACAAATATAATAATTCGATTCCGTTGCTTGTTGACAAACTTCAGGAAGAGGGAAAAAATGTTGAATTTGCCGATATCTACAGTACTTTTGAAGAAAACGGTCTTACCACAGACGATTATTTAGAGGACGGCGTACACCCTAACGAAAAAGGTTACGCAAGAATAGGCATAAACTGGGCAGATAAAATTTTCAGGTATCTTTTCTTCAAAACCGTGGATTCTGAACTTGAATGTCCGTACAGAGTGGCGGATTTGGTATCACTTTCAAATTACGTTTTAGGACGTACAAACCACCAGATTACTGAAGAAAACTACTCTTTATACGACATAAACGGTGATGGTGTACTTGACAGTTTCGACTTAGGACTTTTAAGACAATTATTCATAGAAAAAAATATAAAAGTTGAAAAAGTTCAGTCTGTCAATTTAACAGCTTCTACAAGTTCAGAAGCCTTAAACACTACAATTACCGAAATTGACAAATATGACAGTAAACATACATAACTAAAAAAATCCATATTTTATAATAAATATAAATCGGATTTTAGGAGTAATAACATTGAGATTATCAAAAATCAAAAAAATTGTTTTAATTATTCTTAGTCTGTTTGTTATTTTCTTTGTCGCAACTGAGGTGTGTATTTTAAAATATCTTAAAGAATACGGATATGGAATCAGTAAACTTCCCGAAACAACACTTGTATATTTTCATTTAAGCAAAGGAGTTACTGTGCATTGCAATAATAAAGATAATAGTATTTTCATTGGCAGGCATGACTACATATATGATGATATTTTTTCAGAAAATGGATATTCACTATATGACCAGATGGGTGAAAATTTTTATTATAAAAATGATAATAATTCCAGTGGTAGTTTTTGCTGTTATTTAACTACTGATTGGTGTCATTGGTTCAGAATTTACAAATTAAGTCCAAGATATAAAATAGAAGATTTTAAATAAAGTGCTTATATATGTGAAAGGAGTATAGTTATGAAATTGGACGGTTTCGGATTATTTGTTAATGACATGGCTGAAATGATTCGTTTCTATAGAGATGTACTCGGCTTTGAAATTAAAGAAGATGAAAACACATCAAATGTATATCTTGTAAAAGATGGCACATTATTTTTGCTTTATGGAAGAAATGATTTTGAAAAAATGACCAGCAGAAAATATGAATATCTTAAAGGCGTAAACGGTCATTTTGAAATTGCATTATATGTTGATACATTTGAAGAAGTTGACATTGAATATCATAAAGCAATCTCCAAAGGTGCAACGCACATATTAGAGCCTGTAACAGAACCTTGGGGACAAAGAACCTGTTACATTGCTGACCCTGAAGGGAATTTAATTGAAATAGGTTCATTCAACAAACCTTTTGAAAGATAATTTAAGCCCGAAAGCTGATAAAATGCTTTCGGGCTTTATTATTTATAAGTATAATTTTTATTACTTTACTGAAATTCCAATCATTACAGTTTCTCCCTGAATATTGTTCCATACAGAGTGCGGAATTTTACCTTCAACTAAAAATGATTCATCTTTTTTCACGATTACTTCTTTGTCGGCAAGTTTGATTTTTGCCTCACCTTTTGTAACGATAAACAGGTGATTATGTTCATGTGTATGCTGTTCTGTAGGTCCTCCGCCGTTCAAATCAACGTAAGCTATAGAACCATCAATAATAGTACCCATTTCACCAAACAGTTTCCTTGCCTTGAAATTAACATGGTCAGGTGGTGTAATAAAATCTTCCATGATTACAAAACCTCAATAGCGTCTTTCATACTTTTTATGTACTCTCCTACATATTTAGGAGAGTCCTTTCCGTATTTTTCAATAATCTTGATAATTGCCGAACCTACTATAGCACCATCGGAAAGTCCAGCCATTTTCTTAGCCTGCTCCGGTGTGGATATTCCGAAACCTACAGCACATGGAACATCTGTATTTTCACGGATAACGGAAACTATATCGCCGATATTGGTTGTTATCTCACTTCTTGTACCTGTCACGCCGAGACTCGATACAACGTATATAAAGCCCTCTGCTTCTTTAGCAATCATGGCTATTCTGTTTTCGGAAGTAGGTGCAATTAAAGAAATCATTTCAATACTATATTTTTTAGCGATTTCTGTAAATTCTTCCTTTTCCTCAAACGGTATGTCAGGTAATATAATACCGTCCATACCTGTTTCAACGCACTTTTTCATGAAATGTTCCGTACCATACGAAAATACCACATTTGCGTATGTCATGAAAACCATTGGTATTTTAACATCTTTTCGGAGTTCGGCGACAAAATCAAAAATCTTGTCTGTAGTAACTCCTCCGGCTAATGCACGGATATTAGCACCCTGAATTACAACACCTTCGGCTGTAGGGTCTGAAAACGGTATACCTAATTCAATTAAATCCGCACCGTTTGCGACAGCCTCACGGACAATTTTTCCGGTAGTTTCTAAATCAGGGTCACCGCACGTAATGAACGGTATAAATGCCTTGCCGTTCTCGAAAGCCTTTTTAATATTACTCATAGATATTCTCCCCTCTATAACGTGCTATAGCTGCACAATCCTTGTCACCACGTCCGGAGACAGTGACTATTATAATATTATCCTTGTCCATAGTGGGAGCGAGTTTCATAGCATAGGCTATGGCGTGTGCCGACTCTATAGCCGGAATAATTCCCTCCGTGCGTGAGAGATATTCAAAAGCATTTACTGCCTCATCGTCAGTAACCGGAACATATTCAGCACGTCCGATGTCATGGAGGTGGGCATGTTCTGGTCCAACACCTGGGTAGTCAAGACCGGCTGAAATTGAATAAACAGGGGCAATCTGTCCGTATTCGTCTTGACAAAAATATGACTTCATGCCGTGGAAAATACCTATTTTTCCGGTATTTACGGTAGCTGCCGTCTCGAAAGTATCTATACCACGCCCGGCAGCCTCACAACCAATCAGACGTACTTTTTCGTCAGGTATGAAATGATAGAAACTTCCTATAGCGTTTGAGCCACCACCAACACAGGCAATTACAGCGTCCGGAAGCCGTCCCTCTTTTTCAAGAATCTGACTTCTTGATTCCAGCGAAATAACCGCCTGAAAATCACGCACAATGGTCGGGAACGGGTGCGGACCCATTACCGAACCTAAACAATAATGCGTATCGCTTATGCGTGAAGTCCATTCCCGCATAGCTTCGGAAACTGCATCTTTAAGTGTTGCAGTACCTGACTTTACCGGAATAACTTCCGCACCTAATAACTTCATTCTGTATACATTGAGTGCCTGACGTTTTGTGTCTTCCTCGCCCATGAAAACAACACATTCCATATCAAGCAGTGCCGCCGCTGTAGCAGTTGCGACACCGTGCTGACCTGCTCCGGTTTCGGCTATGAGACGTGTTTTTCCCATTTTTTTGGCAAGTAAAGCCTGTCCGAGAACGTTATTTATTTTATGTGAACCGGTATGGTTCAAATCTTCACGCTTCAGATAAATTTTAGCCCCACCAAGTTCACGGGTAAGTTTTTCCGCATAGTAAAGTAATGACGGTCTGCCTGCGTAATTATCGAGTAATTCCTTTAATTCACGGTTGAAATCAGGGTCATATTTATAGTGATTATAGGCGTTTTCAAGTTCAATGACGGCATTCATAAGAGTTTCAGGAATATACTGCCCACCATGAACGCCAAATCTTCCCTTTGACATTTTAAATCAATCCTTTCTAACGGCTTTTGCAAAAGCTGTCATTTTGTTTAAATCCTTGTGACCGTCCGTTTCAAGTGAGGAACTGGCATCGACTGCATAGGGCTGTAATCTGTCGGAAATCTCCCCGACGTTTTCGGGAGTAAGTCCGCCAGCAAGAAAATACGGACGGTTTATATTTTGTATAAGTGAATGGTCAAAAGTTTTTCCTGAACCGCTTCCGGAATCAAGAAGTATATAATCCGCTGTAGAGTTTACAGCTTTGTTAATATCCTCCGGAGTACTGACCTTAAAAGCCTGTATTACCGGAACGGTTATAATTTTCCGGAGTCCGTTAATATATTCCTCGTCTTCCGTACCGTGCAACTGGACTATATCAATTATTTTATTTTTCACCAGTCGGGCTATGAAATCTTTTTCAGCATTAACAAAAACTCCTACCGGAATTATGCTTTTATCAAGATTTTTCCGGAGTTCAAGGGCTTTTTCCGGCGAAACGTAACGTTTACTTTTTTCCGCAAATACAAAACCTACAAAATCCGGCTTGACTTCATTTGCATAGTCAATATCACACGGACGGTTTAAACCACACATTTTTATTTTAGTCATAAAATCCCTTTCAATTCGGCGAGTTTGGCGGTTTTATCGTCGGCACGCATAAGAGTCTCACCGATTAAAACAGCATCTGCACCGGCTTCACGGAGAAGTTTTATATCTTCAGGAGTTTTTACACCGCTTTCCGATACAAAAATTATATCTGCCGGAACTAATTCCCTCATACGACGGCTGTTACCGGTATCAACAGTAAAATCTTTTAAATTTCTGTTATTTACGCCGATAATTCTTGCACCGGAGTTTACAGCGGTTTTTATTTCGTTTTCGTCGTGTGCCTCAACAAGTGCGGAAATTCCAAGTTTATCGCATATTTTTATATATTCCTTAATCTGTTCGCCCGTGAGAATCGAACATATCAATAATACGGCTTTTGCACCAAGGACTTTAGCTTCATAAATCATATATTCGTTAACTGTAAAATCCTTGCGTATACAAGGTATTGAAACATTCTGTGTTATTTCTTTCAAGTATTCGTCGTGACCTAAAAACCATTTTGGTTCAGTCAGTACGGAAATACAATCCGCACCGGCTTTTTCATAGTCCTTTGCGATTTGCAGATATGGGAAATCTTCCGCAATAACTCCCTTTGATGGTGAGGCTTTTTTACACTCGCATATAAATGAAATATCATCTTTTGAAAGTGCCTTTTCAAACTCAAAATCTCCCACTGGTACGGAAAGTGCCATATTTTTTATCTCGTCAGCTGAAATTTTCTGTTTTGCGATTTCAACACGTTCAAGGGCATAGTCGGCGAGTTTATCAAGAATTGTCATATTCCGCACCTCAACCGTTAGAGACTTCAATAAGTTTTTCAAGCGTTTCAAGTGCCTTGCCGGAATCGATAATCTCACCGGCGAGTTTTACGCCATCTGCCATGCTGTCAGCCTTACCACCGATATAAATTGACGCTCCGGCATTAAGAAGTACAGCATTACGCTTATGACCTTTGATTTCACCACTGAGAATTTTTCTTGTAATTTCGGCATTTTCCGATGGTGTTCCACCTCTTAAATCTTCCTTTGAACACCTTTCAAATCCGAACTGTTCCGGTGTGATTTCATAATTTTTAATCCAGCCGTTCTGATATTCGCATACTGCCGTAGACGCACTCAAGGAAATTTCATCAAGTTTATCTGTACCATAAACAACCATACCATTTTTTGAACCCAGTTTCATAAGAACTTCTGCTACCGGCTCAACAAGTGACCTGTCATAGACACCTAACAGGTGCATTTTAGGATTTGCCGGATTGGTAAGAGGTCCTAAAATGTTGAAAACTGTTCTGATTCCGAGTTCTTTTCTTATCGGAGCAACGTATTTCATGGAAGTATGATACTTCTGTGCAAAGAAAAAACAGAATCCCACTTCATTAAGAAGTTGTCGGCATTTTTCGGGTTCGAGATTTATATTAACGCCGAGTGCCTCCAGACAGTCCGCCGTACCACACAATGACGACGCCGCACGGTTGCCGTGTTTAGCGACAAGAACTCCCGATGACGCTATAACAAGTGCTGAAGTCGTCGATATATTGAAACTCTGTGCATTGTCGCCACCAGTACCGACAATTTCCAATAAATCAAGGTCATTTTCAAACTTTACAGCAGCATCACGCATAGCGGCGGCACAACCTGTTATTTCCTGAATAGTTTCAGCCTTTGTGCTTTTCGTGGAGAGTGCCGCAAGAAATGCCGCATTTTGTGTAGATGTTGTCTGTCCGGACATTATTTCCGATACAACCTGATATGCTTCGTCATATGTCAAATCCTGTTTGTCAACGATTTTCATAATAGCTTCTTTAATCATTGAAATCAATCTCCTTTATAAAGTTTGCAAGCATAATTTTTCCGTCGGGTGTCATTATTGATTCAGGGTGGAACTGCACTCCGAAAATATTATAATCCCTGTGCTTTACAGCCATAATTTCGCCGTCATCGGCAACCGCTGTGACCTCCAGACAATCTGGAATTGTTTCAGGGTCTGCCGAAAGTGAATGATAACGGGCAACAGGTGCATTTGTATCAATTCCCCTGAAAATCGGACAATTTTCATTAAAAGTTATCACCGACTGCTTGCCGTGCATAAGTTTTTTAGCGTAAGTTATTTTTGCTCCGTATGCCGAACATATAGCCTGATGTCCAAGACATACGCCAAGCGTGGGGATTTTCTGACATATTGTCTTAGCAGCATCAATGATAATTCCTGCATCTTCCGGACGTCCAGGACCAGGGGAGATTATTATTCTTTCGGGGGAAAGTTTTTCTATTTCCTCAATGGTCATTTCATCGTTTCGGATAACTTTTATATCCGGACAGATTTCACCGATAAGTTGATACAGGTTATACGAAAAACTGTCATAATTATCAATCAGTAAAATCATAAGTCTGCCTCCTCTGCTATTTTCAGGGCGTTTATTACTGCCGCCGCCTTGTTAATGCACTCCTGATATTCTTTTTCCGGTACAGAATCGGCTACAATACCCGCACCACTCCTGACGAATACTTTTCCGTTTTTCTTGTATGCTATTCTGATAGCTATGCAAGTATCAAGATTTCCTGTAAAATCGATATATCCGACTGCACCGCCGTAAATCCCACGCTTGTTATTTTCGAGTTCCGCTATAAGCTGGCAAGCTCTTATTTTCGGCGCACCGGATAGTGTTCCGGCTGGAAGTACAGCACTTACGGCATCAAGTGCGTCAAATTTATCTTCTATAATTTCGCCCCTGACGGTTGAGCCGATATGCATCACGTGCGAGTAACGTTCTATGCTATGGAGCTTTTCAACCTGTACAGAACCAAATTTACTTATTTTACCTAAGTCGTTGCGTCCTAAATCAACAAGCATATTATGCTCTGCCAGTTCTTTTTCGTCGGCAAGGAGACCTCTTTCAAGTTCAAGGTCTTCTGCTTCTGTCTTGCCTCTCGGACGTGTTCCGGCAAGTGGGAAAGTATGCAGTACACCGTTTTCCAGCTTGACAAGAGTTTCCGGCGACGCTCCGGCAATTTCCACATCTGTTCCCGAAAAATAGAACATATACGGCGATGGGTTTATAGTACGTAATACACGATAGGTATTGAATAAACTTCCATCAAATCCGGCACTCAGTCTGTTTGAAAGTACTATCTGGAAAATATCGCCCTCGTGAATATGATGTTTTGCTGTTTCAACCATTTCACAATATTTTTCCTGATTGAAAAGCGGTGTCACCTCACTTGTAAGATGTCCTGCCGGTTCTTTGGACTTCTCACCATTACGGAGAAGTTCCGCAAGCTGTTTAAGTTCAAGCTGTGCCTTTTTATAGGATGTTTCCGGTTCGCTAAGATTCATATTAGCTATTAAAATTATTTTCTGACGGAAATTATCAAATGCTATGACCTTATCGAAAAGCATCAAATCAACGTCCTTGAAATTCTCCGTATCTTCCGTTTCAATGCGGACGGACGGTTCAGAATAGCCTAAAAAATCATACGAAAAATAACCGACAAGTCCGCCGGTGAATGACGGCAGATAGTCAAATTTAGGACTTTTATAAGATGACAAAATTTGTCTTATCTGCTGGCGTGGGTCATCGGATTTCATTTTTATGTCGCCTATGGATATATCGCTACCGGAGCAGGTGATTTCAAGTTTCGGGTTAAAACCCATAAAAGTATACCTACCCCATTTTTCCTTATCGGCGACGGATTCCAGCATATAGCAGTGTGCTGAAATGTTCTTTAAAATTCTGACCGCCTCTATGGGCGTGCAGATGTCGGAAAGAATCTCACAGCTTACGGGGAGAATATCATATTTTCCGGTCTCTGCAATTTCCTTTACTGTTTCAAATTCAGGTAAAAAATTCATTAATGCACCTCCAAAAAATTTATAAAACAAAAAGTCCCCGACAGATAATTATAATCTGCCAAGGACGAATAATACTTTATCCGTGGTACCACCTTGCTTCATGGCATAAACCATGCACTTTTACGGAATACTGGCATATCCCTGATGATTAACGCACATCTTAACGTTGCGGAATACTTTGATAAAATCATTTGACCGCACCCTCAGTGACCCATTATAATAATCTGTTTTTCACCTGATTCTCAGCAACACAGGCTCTCTGTGGAAACATAATTATTTTTACTCTCACGTCAACGGTTTAACTATATTTTATTATATCATATAAAAATGAATTTGTCAAGTAGCAGATAATTATTTTATTTTTTAACTTAATATCCGCTTGAAAACATAGTAAACCTATGGTATAATAATATTAACTTGCTGAAAGGAGAATTAATAATGAAAATTACTACAAAAGGACGTTATGCCCTGAGAATGCTTGTTGATATTACTTTACATCAGAATGACGGCTATGTTTCGCTGAAAGATATTTCTGAAAGACAGGATATTTCCAAAAAGTACCTTGAGCAGATAGTGCCGTTGCTGAGTAAAAGTCATATTATCAAGACATCAAGGGGAAACAGAGGCGGTTACAAGATAAACGGCGACCCTAAAAAACATACTATCGGTGAAGTTCTCAGGGCAACGGAGGGAAGTCTTGCACCCGTGGCTTGTCTTGAATATCAGCCTAATGAATGCGAAAGGGTCAACGAATGTGTAACTCTGCCCATATGGGAAAATCTATATAAGCTCATCACTGATTATCTTGACGGCATAACTATTCAGGATATCGCCGACAAATGCATGGGCGGAAATGACCACTATTGTATATAAATATTAAAGACTGTCATTTCAGACAGTCTTTTTTTATCATGAAAACATGGGTGTGGATAAATAGCGCTCTCCGGTATCAGGGAAGAGAACAACAATATTTTTTCCTTTGTTTTCGGGTCTCTTTGCAAGTTCCATAGCCGCCCATAAAGCTGCACCGGAAGAAATTCCCACAAGGACGCCCTCGTTTTTTACTATCTGCCGACCCTGTTCAAAAGCATCTTCGTCAGCAACTTTTATAACTTCGTCAAAAATATTCATATTGAGAGTTTCCGGAATAAATCCCGCACCTATACCCTGAATTTTATGACTTCCAGCCTTTCCGCCTGAAATAACCGGCGAACCTGCCGGCTCTACGGCAACTACCTTAATATCGGGGTTTTTGGACTTTAAATATGCACCTGTTCCGCTGATTGTTCCGCCAGTACCTATAGCAGAAACGAATATATCAACTTTTCCTTCGGTATCTTCCCATATTTCAATACCTGTTGAGTTTTCATGTGCCTTAGGGTTTGCCGGATTTGAAAACTGTGCCGGAATAAAGCTATTCGGGATTTCCTTTGCAAGTTCCTCTGCTTTTCTGATAGCTCCGGACATTCCGCTTGCTCCGGACGTTAGAACAAGTTCCGCACCATAGGCTTTCATAAGGTTACGACGTTCAATACTCATCGTTTCAGGCATTGTAATTATAAGTCTATAGCCTCTTGCTGCCGCTACAGATGCAAGACCTATACCAGTATTTCCGCTTGTTGGCTCGATAATTACGCTGTCGGGCTTAAGTATTCCTTTTTCTTCCGCATCGTCAATCATAGCTTTTGCCACTCTGTCCTTTACGCTTCCTGCCGGATTGAAATATTCCAGTTTTGCAATAATTTTAGCGTCAAGATTATTGACTTTTTCAGTATTGACCAGCTCCAGCAACGGAGTTTTTCCGATTAAATCGGTTATTGTTTTATATATTTTCATGATATACGCTCCTTCGGAAATTATTCTATATTACCTATATAAATAGTATGATTTCATTATAGCAGATAAATTCCGTTTTGTCAATGGTTTTTCCAAAAAAACAAACGGAATTAGCAGATTTTTTCACAGTACAGCGGAGGCATTTTTCAGCCCCCGTTGTTATTATTGAATTATTGGGCTTTTTCACCGGTTTGTGTGCTGTTCTTTGAAACTGCTGCAAATTCGCCGTCCGGTACACAGTTGACAACTTCAAGAGCATTGCTGTCATAGTAGTAACGCATAACAAGTGCGGCAAGTCCAGGATTATCTTTCATATTGATAGAAAATTCTACAGTATCGCCCTGCTTGGCGGAAAGATTATCGCCGTATACAGCGAACCCATTCATTGAAGACGTGTCAACAGCTTCTGCCGCACCGTTACCAACCTTGATAGAACCATTAAGAATTGTATCGGGAATTATTTCCACGCCCTCGATTGTTGAAAGGTCAGGATTGAGTGAAATATTATAAATTCCGTCCGGTGCGTTTTCCTTTATCTTAAAAGTGACTTTTATAATTGAACCATTGAATACAAAGTCTTCATTTTTAGAAATGTCAATCCACATTGCATACATTTGCTTTGTATTTGAAACATATTCAGAAGTTTCAGCGGCGGTATTCGGTGCAGTTGTTGCATTAGGGTCTGCATTCTGATTATTTTCATCAGAAGTATTCTCTGCATTTTCTGGTGTGCTGTTATCTGAAGAGTTGTTATCCGGTTCAGGAGTTGCATTTGCAATTATTTTAACTTCCGTAACGGGCTGACCTCCAGCCTCTGTAACTGCCTGACCGTTTGCCTCTGTAACGGTCACGACTTCCGTTATCGGTTCACCGGCTATATATGCAGTAGATTCCTGTTTATCTGTAGCCGTTTCAGAAGATTCATCTGTGGATTTAGTAGGGTCTACATGGTCAGCTTTTACGGGGTCGTCCTTGTTTATATCGACGCCGTCAAAGGTGAAGTCATCACCATCATGACTGCCCCACTTGAAAGGCACAGCAGTTAGTTCCTCTATGTCCTGTACCTGACTGTTTTCGCTGCTCTTTGATTTTTTGTCTGAATCGCTGTTGTTTTTGCCGTCACCGTCTGCACAGCCTGTAAACATTGAAAGTGCAACACAGGTAAGTGAAACAAGTGCAATAATTCTTTTTTTGAAATTATTCATAAATATATCCCTTTCGTAAAAAATGCTTTTTTATCGGGCTGTAACCCGTTACCTTATAATAATTATACACAAACAATAACGGTTTGTCAAGGAAATGAATAAATTGTAATAATTTATTTAATAAAAAATCACTTTTTCAACGTTTTTCTATCACAAATTAATAACAGGCACAGGAAAAAAATCCCGTGCCATATTTTATTATGTAAATCTTTTTGCAAGGTCATTAAGACTTGCATCAGGTGTACCCTGTCCCATTGCATTGAACTTCCATTCATTGTTGTGTTTATAGATTTCACCGAAAATCATAGCCATACTGCCGAAATAGTCATCAGTGAGATTATAACGACATATTTCGTTATTATTCCGGTTGTCAACTATCCTGATAAAAGCATTATTTATCATTCCGAAATGCTGTTTACGCTGTACAGCCTGATAAATATTCACAACAAAAACTATCTTATCAACGTCATACGGAACTCTGGAAAGGTCAACGGTAATCTGTTCATCGTCGCCATCGCCTGCTCCGGTGAGATTATCTCCGTTATGGATTACACTTCCGGAACTATGCTTTAAGTGCGCAAAATATATAATATCTTCCTTTCCGGCAAGTACGCCGTTTCTGAGAAGAATTGCAGAGGCATCACAATCTATGGCTCTTTCTTTTCTTGAAAAAAGACCCCTTTTCTTCTGTGCCTCGTCCCAGCCAAGACCGACGGTCACTACTGAAAGTCCTGCACTTTCCTTTGACAGACTTATTTTCTGTCCTTTCATTAAACTTATAGCCATTTGCAGAAACTCCATATCTTATTCAACTTCCACGCCGAAAGCTCCGCACAATGCGGCAAGTCCACCCTGATAGCCCGAACCTATAGCATTGAATTTCCATTCTTCTCCGTGTTTGTAAAGTTCGCCGAAAACAGCCGCTGTTTCTATTGAGAAGTCTTCACCTAAATCATAGCGGAGAATTTCTTCACCGGTTTCTTCATTGTAAATTCTTATAAATGAATTGCTCACCTGACCGAAATTCTGTCTTCTTGCCTCTGCTTCATGGATAGTAACGGTAATATCAATCTTTGTTATTTCAGCCGGAACTGCTGAAAGGTCAATTTTAATCTGTTCGTCGTCGCCGTCTCCTGCTCCGGTGAGATTGTCACCACAATGTGTAACAGCACCTGACGGGTGATTCAGATTGCCGTAAAATACAAAATCTTCTGGCTTTGAAACTTTTCCGGAATCCGTGAGAAGAAATGCAGAAGAATCAAGGTCAAATGCTGAACCTGTATCAAAAGCATTCACGTCCCAGCCAAGACCTACAACTACTTTCTTAAGACCAGGGTTGCTTTTTGTGAGACTTATTTTCTGTCCCTTGCTTAAACTAACTGGCATATTAAAAAACTCCTTTTTAAATTATTTTTTTAATTATTCCGCATCTATTCCATAGTGTCCGCAAAGTGCGGCAAGTCCGCCCTGAAAACCACTTCCGATAGCGTTGAATTTCCATTCACCGTTATGTTTGTAGAGTTCGCCGACTACAACAGCGGTTTCTATTGAGAAGTCCTCGCCTAAATCATAGCGGATAAGTTCTTCATTTGTATCTATATTCACGATTCTGATAAATGCGTTCGATACCTGACCGAAATTCTGTCTTCTGTTGTCTGCATCGTAAATCGTTACAGTGAAAGCAACTTTTTCGATATTTGCCGGAATTTTGGAAAGGTCAATTTTAATCTGTTCATCATCGCCCTCACCCTCACCGGTAAGGTTATCACCCATGTGTTCAACAGCTCCGGAAGAGTGTTTCAGATTTCCGTAAAAAATAAAGTCTGTATCTTTAGGACATTTTCCGTTAGCACCTGCCATGAAAGCGGCGGCATCAAGGTCGAATGCTGCACCGGAGTCAAAAACATTGACGTCCCAGCCTAAACCTACCATTATGTTTTTAAGTCCGGGATTTGTTTTTGTAAGGTCAATTTTCTGACCTTTTGAAAGATTTATCGGCATAATAAAAACCTCCAATTAATTACCGTTTTTAGGCATACTGTATCTCTTGTTGTACTCCTGTTTGATAACTTCCAGTCTTGCCTTATCATCGTTGCGCTGTCTGCGTGCATCTTCCTGAATCTGACGTGTTTCATCAATACCGGTCATAATTGTTGACCACGTTTTTTCAAGAGTTTCAATCTTTATCGAACTGCCTGAAGCCATTCTTGCTATCATCTTGGACTGCTCAACAGTATTCTGTGCATTTTTTATAAGCATTTCATTTGTCTTTTCGTCAAGAGCTGACATAGCTTCTGCCTGAATTTTCTGACGTTTAAGCATCATAGCCTGTGCAAGTGCCTGCTTGAATACAGGAAGTGTGACGATAAATGCAGAATTGATTTTTCTGACAAGGTTCATATTACTGAATGCCATCATTTTTATCATAGGTACGGACTGCATAGCGATACTTTCAGCGGTTCTTAAATCCTGTGTTCTCTGTTCAAGCATCATAAGTGCCTGTTCAAGATTCTGAATTTCAAACTGTATAGAGTTATCTCCGGTAGTTGCCATATCCTGCTTGCGCTGTTCAAGGTAAGCCTCAATTTCCTTACAGCCCTGCTCACCGGCAAGAATGTACTTTACAAGTTTATGATAGTATTCAACATTTGCATTGAACATCTGGTCAAGTTTTCTGTTAGCCTGTTTGATTTCGTCTTCATACTTACGGAGCTGGACATATATTTTATCGACTTCATCACCCATAGTATGATATTTTTTAAGAATCTTGTCAAGCTGTTTCTTGGCATTGCCGAATAACTTTTTGAAAAATCCGGGGTCTTCCTTGATTTCCTCAATATCGAACTGCTCCATTATCTTGGCAAGTGCCGTAAGCATCTGACCGGAATCATTTATCTGACTCATACTCATACTGTTGAGTACAACATCAGAAGCCTTTGAGATTTCGTCGGCGGCGTCTGCACCAAAAGATACGATTGTTGTTAAATCGTCAATGACAATCTGGCTTGCAAGTTTGTCGACTTCTTCAGAACCGACAAGCTGATTATTCATCTGATTTCTGTCAGCAACAATGTCATATTGCTGTACAACTTCAATTTCCGGCTGTACCGGTGCAGCCGGTGCGGCTGTGATTACAGCGTTTTCATTGGTCTGTGGTTTTGCTCTTGAAAGGTCTATACCCATTTCAAACACCTCTTCTTAATATTTTTTTCTGCCCCATGGCAAGCGGATACGTGAAAAATCAGGTATTTTCATATCATACATATATTCACCTATCTGATGTTCACTTATTATTGACCGGCTGTAATAATTTTCAACGTTATTATATCCGGTTGGTATCATAAATAAAACGTCGAAACCCACCATACTAAGAAATTCAAGAGTAATAGCCTGCTCCTGAGTTATGGCATTGTCTCCAGTGTTTATATAAATGACTTTCGGATTCTTCTTTGTAAAATCAAAATTCTGTAGTTTTCTTATAATTTCCTTGTCAAGATTGAGTATTGTGGAAATTATTTTATACTCCGTACCGTTTTCAAAAGTACCGTTTATAATGCGACTTTCAATAAGCATCTGCAATTTATCAAAAATGTGATTTTGCATTTCCTCACGAAGAACTTTATATTTATAGTCCGGACTGTTCTTTATTGCTGTACGCTGTAAAGTATTATTTTTCCAGAATGTAACAGCACCTTGTGTGGTATTTTCCGGCTGAGTATTATTATACGGTGAAGTACGTATATTTGCGGAGTAGGGATTTGCACTTCCGAGTGAATACGGATTTATACTGCCGAGTGTACGTCCCATAGCATTCCCACGTGAATAAGGGTTAGCGCTGGTCTGTCGGGTGAAAGACGTTGCAAGACCATTTATTATAATAGTATCGTCCGTATTTAGTTTTTTTACAAACTGCCAGTAGGCTTTATGATTACCGTCCTTGACGCCGGAAACTTTCGCAAAGAAAACCGGTATAATTACTTCTCCGTTATCCGTTGAGAAGTTCGGACGGTATTTAAGTTCCTCGTCCCATAACTGTTCTATTTCCTCAAACATTGTATCAAGAACTATTGCCGACGCCTTGGCATACTGATGATTTCTGTAAATTCCCGTATCCTGATACATAAGCGTATCAAGTTCACGCTCTGCATGATATGCAACAGTACCGGCACGCATTGCAACACCCTCCGGAAAAACATCAACATCTAAAGAACTTTCATAATTAAATTCTGAAAATCTTTCCTTGTAAGTCCTGTATGTATTATTCATAGCGGGATTGAGTATGATAACATCAACCGGCATCAACGAAAGTATTTCAAGAAAAGCCGTACGGACTTCGTCAATTTTGCAGTTGAAAAGCACAAAACATGGTATACTTTCCTTTTTCCAGCCTGAAAAAAGTTTTTTCTGCCACCTTTTCAGCCAGCATATGACGTATACACACATATTAATGAATTTATTTATGGAACACTCACCTGCATACTTCGGCATTACCTGTGCAAACTGGTATCTCAAAGTCTGCTGTAATGCAGAATCAGAGATATTTATATTACGTGCAAGTCCCGTAACCGCCATAGCTGGTGTATTATAATTGCTACGGATTATATCTGAAATTTCGTCGTATGTCGGTTCGGCTATTTCCTTGTTGACAATGACTAAATTTCTTTTCTGATTATTCATATTGCTTCTGAATGAAATAAGTTCATTGATATAATCAGAACGACTATAAACGCCGTTTATCTGATAGAATATATTGCAGATTTCATTTTCCTGCCCTCTCTGTTCCGGAGATGTGAGGGCATCACTGAGACCGTCGCCCCTTGCCCATGAATTTGTAACTACATTATATGCTGGTTTATCACCACATACACTTACGGCGTTAAGTTTTTCAGATACTGCCTGCTGTATTTTTTTTATTGAGAAGTCCGCCGGAAAAGGTTTTCCGGTTTCCGTCCATACGTCAGAAACTCTTGAATCGGGGTCAAACCCGCTATACTGTGTGTTACCGTTTGTCTGTACAAGAACAATATCACAGCCAGCCTCCGAAAGCATGGAAAGTAACATCAGTTCATAGTGACTGCCTATGCCGTTACAAAGAATCTTAGGTATTTCATTTTCACCAAGACGGCTTGTAAGGCTTTCAAACCTGTAGTAAAGCCAGCACATGAATTTTATATATGCATTTTTTAAAATATTCTGATTTTTTCCCTGAGCCGCAAGTCCTGAAATGACATCATACATTGACCTGCTTATTTCATTGCGCTGAATTGCGTTCATTCGTGGCAACCACTTCTGAAGTGCCGACATTATGAATTGTCTGTCAAGTCTGAAATTATCACCCATCATTTCATAGTAATATGATATATGATTCTGGTCAATGACAGGTATGCGACCATCAATAATAACGCCGTTTTTCCTTGCCAGTTCGTAATATCTGCACAGAAAATCCCATACTTCATCACTGTATGAATTTATTCTGTAAAAAAATACATTGTTTCCGTTTCTTTGATTCAGATTCAAAAAATAGTTATCAAGTGAACTTATTCTGATATGCTGAAACATTCCGTGTCACCTCTTGAATTTATTTTCGACAAACCCGAACGCTGAGCCGATAAGTCCGCCGATTATATGTGTAAGTTCTGAAATATTGTTATTCGTGAAAATGCCATCATATATCTGTTGACCGATATATATTACCGCAACAAGTATAAATGTAAGCGGTATTTTTCCATTCTGGAATCCCGTAAACGATGATAACAATATAAACGCAAATACAACACCGCTTGCTCCTAAAAGCTGGACGTGTGGAAAAAATATGAAATTTATAATTCCGGTAACAAGCGCCGTAACTGCAATAATCATAATTATATCGGTTCTGCCGTATTTTTCTTCAAGCAGAGGTCCTAAAAGCAGAATATATGTCATGTTGCCCATGAAATGCTCCCATGAAGCATGACCGAAAACGTGTCCGAAAAACCGGATATACGTCAGCGGACTGAGCATTGAAGAATGATACACGCTGAAAACAAGATTATTACTTGCTCCGTGCGTTATATTGCTGAGTATAAGCGCTATAAGGCATATTGCAGTAAAACCAAGTATCACCGGTGAATTGAATGATATTTTTAAACCTGATTTGTTCTTACCCATTTATTTTCTCCGCAGTCAGAAATGTAATTTAAACATTTAAATTATAACATAATTATTAAGTATCTGTCAAGTATAATTATGAAATATTTTCTTTATGTGAAAAGATTTGAAAATGCGTCTTTAATTACTTTATTGTCGGTGGTATCAGCTCCGGAAAGATTAATGATATACGCAAACGGTCTGACGGTTTTGTTAAGTTTTTCAGATACATCATGAAGATTGCACATCTGATTTTTATGAACGTCCTTTCCACAAAGTACATACAAACCCTCTAAGGTGTCGTTTTCCTCAAGTGCGCTTACAGAAAACAGGTATTTATAGACAAGTTCCATAAGTCTTTCATTTTCTGCCACCTGCATGGAACTGAATTTAGCGTCCATGATGACGTACTTTGAAGAACCATCACGGGTTATTTTAAGAAGATAGTCCGGAGTATATATATTGCCTTTGTTTCCGCCTGCCATACTTGCATATCTGTTGCGGTAAAGCATAATTTCATTAGGTCGTGGCGGTGCTATCTCACCATATATGACCGGCTGAAAATAAAGTGTTATGTCACTGCCGTCATTGCCCTTGAAAAAGAAAGTATTATTACAATAGGTATTCTGATATAAAGAACCTGTTTTCTTATATTCAAATCTTTCTGTTCTGCTTTCAATCATGGTACATTTCATTTCCTCACGGATTGTGACAAGCATCTTTATAAGACAGTAATATTCATAAATTATGCTTGTTGTCTTTCGTGTTGAGATAAAACTTTGCAGAAGCTGACTTTTTGCGGTACTATGTCCCTCGTCGTGACACCATTCATATATTTTCTGATATACTGTTCTGTAGGGCATTACAAGCCGGAAAGTATCGGTATATTCCGGCAGAAAATCTATATACATTTCCCTTACACCGAAAATTTTCTGGTATCTGAAAAGAAGTATATACAGACGTTCCATACATTCTTCAATTGACATTGTGCGGAAACGATATATATATTTTGTGGATTCAATATAGTTGCCTTTTCTGTATGCGTTGTCTTCATTGATGTAGTCTTTAAGTTCTTCCAGCCTTGAAATAAGCGTTGAAAGAAATCCTGTTATCACTCTGTTTTCATATACATCGCTTGTATAGACAGTGCCGGAAATAAGTGTATTTTCCGGCTGAAAATGTCTGTTGCCATATGATATGCCTGTATTGAAATCAACTTCATAGAGTTCTTCAGGGTGGGAGGCTATATATTGTATGGTCTTAGGAGTTACAGAATCAAGTTTATAGAATTTTCCGACAACTTCTCCGGAAATCGCCCTTGTTTTCGGAGAGTTCTCGAAATATCCGGAAAAATGTTCATATATTTCTATGACTTCTTCAATAAATCTTAATTTTGACTCAATTTTTATATCGTCATTGCTGTCGGTGCTGTCAAAACTGACATAATCTTCATAAAGATAGTCATTTCCCTTGTCATAGATGTAATCAATCATCTTTATTATGTTCTTATATTGTGTATTATCTGTAACCATTATGGAAATACTGTCAGAAACATAATAATCACCGGAAATTTTTATTTTTATCTGTACAATGCCGAAACACTGCATGAAAATTTTTTTATAATCCTTTGAATTTTTTTCAGCATTTTTGTCAAATACAAACTGATAGTCATTTTTTCCTGTAGCACAACGCTTTATAGGTACAGCCTCGTCATTTATATAGAAATCGGAAACATAATCTATACTGCCCCTGAGTGAAAATGAAGTATAATCATAGTCATTGAACACATATATTTTTTTTTCCGGAGCTGATGTATTTTCTTCTTCTTCCTTATGCAGTGGTATTTTTACGGATTCATTCCCTTGTGCTTTCAATAATAATTCCATAGTTATACACCCGTTCAGGAAAGATATTGACAGTATCCCATATTTCTTTCTGCATTTTTCATCATTTCTTCAATGGCATTTTTTGTCATATCAAGATGGTGATTATTGCATATACGGATAAATTCATTGAAAAACTTTTCATATAACTTAAGGCGACAATTTATTTTAGGAAGCAATTTCTGCATAACTGCATAGTCAGCGGCGATATATTCGGAGGTTACACCACCAATACCATGCATTACCTCACGGGCGGAGGCTATATAATTATACATACTGAGTTTAATTCTCGGGCTTACCGTCATGCCGTAACTATGGAAAAGTTTTGAAATATTTTCAAGAACCGGCAAAGTATACATTGTCTCTTCTGTACGGAAAGTAAACGCTTTTTTAAGGTCTTCCCATAAGATATTTTTTTCCGGAACTGGTATTCTTGCATTTATATCTGAATCCGGCAGCTTTATAATCCATGCACGGTCAAGAAGTCTCGGTGAAAGTGTTTCGGTTGTCTGGTCATTGTTGATAGTTGCAACAAATCGCAATGTATCGGGGATATATATATCATGTTCAAGACCAATATTTATATATATGTCGCTTTCCTCTGACCTGTCGGCAAGCTGCATGAAATCCGCCCAGTAGTATTCCATGGGACTTAAGTTAGCCTCGTCAAGAAGCACCATATACGGAAATTTTGATTTTTCCCTTTCTTCATTGAGTATCATAAGAGAATCATATAAACGCCGGTTTGTCTTGTCGTATTTTTTTGTAAGCGGATTATAATAACCGATAAGGTCTTTTTTGGAAGACCAGCCCTTTTCAACTGAAATCGGTACAAAACGGTCATAGCTGATTTCGCCGCTGCCAAAATTGGTAAGTCCTAAACTGTTGCCTATGATATTACATACTGAAGTTTTTCCCGTTCCGGGCAGACCCGCAAAAACTGTAAGAAATCCCTGTGTGATGCAGATATACATATTAAGTATATCATTAGTACTGTAATTTCTGTATCTCTTTACATAATTAACAAGATATTCACACAGTTCTTTACTTTCCATTCTGTTGCAGTCTTTTGACTTCTGTATAATAATATCAGCTGCTTTACTGTAGATTTCACTTTCCTGTTTTTTATGCCATTCGCTTGCCGCCTCAAGCATTGCGTTTGAAACATATGGGTCAAAAGCTATATTTACTTCATTAGCCTGCTCCGCAATTGTAGTTTTTATCTTGCCTTTCATTTCGGAATTTTTATGCTGTAATCTTGCGTTTTCCTCAAGCAGATACGCTTTTATACGTTCCTGATATTCAATATCCTTAAGAATATCCCCGTAAGAAGACAAAACATTATATTCTTCCTTAAGTTTTTCTATTTTCTGTTCAAGTACTTCAACTTCACCATTTTTTTCACTTATCTTCATGGCTTTTGCAGCTTCAGCGGCAAGCTGTGCCTCTGATTTTGCGGTCTGAACGGCTTTCGACTTCTTTTCAAGTTCTTTCTGCAAATCCTTGTATTCCTGACTGGCTGTTACCATTCCGGAAAGAGCCTCCTGTACCTGACTATCCGTGTTATAAGCATCAACAAATGTCATTGCTATCTGTCTTTGTTCGTCGGTGTACTTCTGAATGTTTTTAAAAAGACCATGTATTCTTGCAAGTCTTGAAAATTTTACTTCTTCGGGGAGATTTCCTGAAAGAAACGGTGACCTGCCAAGCATCTGTATAAATTCTTCAGGCTTTTTCTTTATTATATTAAAGAAATCTTTTGAACTTTCTGTCAGCATACTTTTTAAAAGAATTTCGTCAGAAATAATATCTTTCTTATATGTTGAGCCGTCACTAATCATTGCAAACGGTATACATACAGGGTCACAGTCAAATTCCTGACGTTCACTTATACCGAAAGTAAGTTTTTCTTCCCTGTGACAATTCAGTAAATATCTTTCGTCAGCTATTTTCGGCTGAATATAGGTTTTTTCATTTTTCTT
Organism: Alistipes senegalensis; assembly: GCA_023665275.1. Taxonomy (GTDB): domain Bacteria; phylum Bacillota; class Clostridia; order Oscillospirales; family Ruminococcaceae; genus Ruminococcus. Next base: position 571,546 of record JAMPEF010000001.1, read on the forward strand.
GTAAACCTTATAAGGTCCTGAAATATCATCACTGTCGGCATTTGCTGTACCGTCATTTCTGCGCCTTAAAAGTACCAGTTCATCTTTGGCAAAATCGCTGTTTATTTCAATAATGCCACTTAAAAGCTGATTATCGGTGATATATTCTTCCGGTTCTACAATACGAAAAATTCTCAGTTCGCTTATTTTCCGGAAAAATTTAGTTGAATTGCGGTTCTTGTCAAATTCTTTCTGTAAATCTATTTTAAGATTAACATCACTATGCTTCAAGCCGGTAAGATAATTTATGTTTTCTTCAAGAATATCATCAGTAAAAGAAATCGCAAATGTATATTGAAGGTCAAGACCCTCAACTATTTTCTGACTTTGTGAATTGAGTGAACGGAAGTAAGAAAGATTTATAGTGCCATTAGGTGGGAATTTTTCAGATACCTGACGTAATTCAATAAGTTTTTTTGAAGAACCGTTATCTTCTATTCTGTACTGTGGTGCAAAATTATAATAAGTTTCACGTTTTTCAATGTGACCTATGTAATAATTTGTTATTTTGTCTTTTGCTTTTTTCTTTGCGGAAACAGGTTCGGACTTTTCCGGAACTTTTTCCGCTGGTTTTTCAGTTGCTTTTTCAACAGAAGTTTCAGGTATCTGTAAAATAGTTTCTTCCGGAACTACATTTACTTTTTCCGGAATTTCATTTATTTCTGGTACTTTTATAACTTTTTGTGGTGTGGCTGTTTCTTCTTCTGTAGTAACTTTTGCTTCTTCAGGGACTTCCGGCATTTCAAAAGTAAGCTGTTCTTCTTCAGGAACATCAGTAGAAGATGTATTTTCATCAGTACTGTCATGCGCATCTTCAATTGTTTTTATAAACTGTTCAGATTTTATGAAATCTGCCATAATTTTCTGCCCGTATGAACCATCATAGCATTTTTTTAGTACAAGCACAGTATTCATAATGCAGTTTTCATCATTATATGAATTAATAATATCTTCATACTCAACATCTGTTGAAAAAAACATACTACTGCTAAGACACTGATAAATTTCATCTGCAAATGTACTTGCAGATGTACTGGTAAGAGCAGCTACAATCTTTTCATTAAGTTTCTTTTTACTTTGTGCATCACGTCTGTCTTTACGGCTGAGTTTTTCAATAGCCTTTTCAATAATCTCTTCGGGAAGTTTAATATAAAACTGTACAAGAGAAGAGAATAATTTCTTATCTGACATTGATGTACCCTTATTCATGGAAATTGCTTTTGGCGACATAAATAATCACGTCCTTAATAAAATTTTCAGGTGAATAAAACAATGCACCTTAATTTTATTATATCACAACAGAAGCAATTAGTCAAGAACCACAAAAATATTTCAAGATTTTTCTTTAAGATTATTTAAAATGTTATTTCTTGTGTAAAATGCAGAAAGACCGCTATTTTCAGGCGGTCTTAACTGTTTTTATATAATTAAGGAAAAAGAGGAAAAATTATTTTACTTTCTGATTTCGTCAAGGGTGATTTCAGCGGTCTTTTCAACGCCGTTTCTTACATATGTCACTTTTATAGTATCACCGGCAGAATGCATATTTTTCTGTGCGTTGAGTTCCTCAGCAGTTGAGACTTCCACGCCATCAACGGCTGTTATTATGTCGCCAGACTGCAAACCGGCTTTTTCGGAAGCACTATTTTCTGATACGTCCTTTATATATACACCAACCGGCATATTGTACATACGTGAAACATTTTCGGTCACGTCATGACAACTTATTCCAAGCTGTGGCTTGCCGGTGACATAGCCATATGACATAAGGTCATCAATAATCTTTGCAGTTTCATTTGACGGAATTGCAAAACCTATGCCCTCTATGCTTGCTTCACCGTAACTTGCCGACATTTTGGAGGAATTTATACCGATTACCTGACCATATTTATTAATAAGAGGTCCACCGGAATTTCCAGAATTTATAGCCGTATCTGTCTGTATAAGATTCATAGCTTTATCATTTATTGTTATGTTTCTGTTAAGTCCGGAAACTATTCCGCTTGTAACAGTATTCATTAAATCAAAACCGAGGGGATTTCCGATAGCTATGACGGATTCACCAAGCATAAGGCTGTCACTGTCACCAAATTCAGCGGCGGTCAGTCCGGAAGCGTCTATTTTAAGTACAGCAAGGTCACAGTCCGTATCATATCCGATAACTTCCGCATCATAACTGCTGTCATCATTCATATGAACCGTGATATTTTCCGAAAGTCCTGCACCATATTCGCTGTCATAGATAACATGGGCATTTGTTACTATATAGCCGTCTTCCGTGATTACAACGCCTGTACCTGTACCGGTTGCGGTCGATGTTGAAGGCATTCCGAAACCGTAATAATAGCCATTATTATTTGATGTTACTGTAAACTGTGATTCAATACCTACAACTGATGGCAAAACTTTCTGTACAACTTCTTCAGTTGTAAGTACAGTGCCGGAATTGCTGTCAGTATTTATAAGGCTTACTTTTTCGGCTGTAAGAGATGATTTCTTTTCGGAATTTGTCTCGGCTGTTTCTGTAACGGCTGAAACAGGATTTTCAGTGATTTCACGATAAACAGCTATTGAACCACCGGAAACCATTACCATAGCCATAAGAAAAGCTGTAACTTTTCCTAAAGTATTTCTTTTGGGTTTCTGTGAGTTGTTTTCATTATCGTTGAGGTTTATATTATTATATTCATTCATGATAAAATCACGTTCCTTTCAGGTTGTTTGTGTTCTTTAGTATGATTGTATTATAAACCGGTACTGTGATATTAATTTGCTTTTTATGTAGCGTTTTGTGGAATTTTTTGTGTGGATTTTTTCACCTGTCTGATAAAAACGTGAAAATTATTGTCATTTTTTTCACATTTAAATTGACATTTCCGGACAATTATATTATAATTGATATATAAACGCAAGGAGGTTTTTATGGATACATCAGTTGTTATAGTCTGTGCCGGAAATTCAACAAGAATGGGCGGTGTGAATAAAATTTTAATGCCACTGGGTGAACGTCTTGTAATTGGCGTAACTATGCAGGCTTTTGAAAAATGTGAAAGTGTTTCCGAAATAATAATAGTCGCCCGTGAGAGTGACATTCCGGCAATACGTCAGGAGGCGGAAAATGCCGGTATCTCCAAACTGAAAACCTGTACTACCGGTGGTGAAACACGTCAGAAAAGCGTCATAAACGGCATGAAATGTATTTCTGAAAATACTGAACTTATTGCCATTCATGACGGTGCAAGACCTCTTGTCAAGCCCGAACATATCGAAAAAACTATAAAAGATGCTTCTGTTTTCGGTGGTGCGACACTGGGTGTTCCCGTCAAGGACACTATTAAAATGGTTGATGACGGTCTTATTACTGATACACCACCTCGAAAATTCCTCTATATTACACAGACACCACAAGTCTTTAAACGTAATCTCTATTTTGAGGGTATCGACTTCGCACTTGAACACGGTCTTGATTTTACAGATGACTGCCAGCTTATTGAGGCTATTGGTGGTAAAGTCTGCATGACTACCGGCGACTACACAAATATTAAAATTACTACTCCGGAAGATATTAAAATTGCGGAAATACTTCTTGAAAGAGGTGATTGAATGTTAAGAATAGGTCATGGCTATGATGTCCATAAACTCGTTGAAAACAGAAAACTTATCCTCGGTGGTGTGGAAATTCCGCATGATAAGGGACTTTTAGGGCATTCAGATGCTGATGTACTCGTACACGCCATTATGGACGCTATGTTAGGTGCGCTGGCACTCGGTGATATAGGACATCTTTTCCCCGATACAGACGAAAAATTCAAGGGGGCAGATAGTATGAATCTTATGCGTGAAGTCTGTCGCATAACCGAAGAAAAAGGCTATATCATAGTAAATATTGACGCTACTGTTATTGCACAAGCTCCGAAACTTGCACCTTATATTTTAAATATGCGTGAAAATATTGCCGGAGTGTGTGGCTGTGATGTATCACAAGTCAGTGTAAAGGCTACTACAGAAGAAAAACTTGGATTTACAGGCGAAAAACTCGGTATATCCGCACACGCTGTCGTACTTATGACGCAAAAAAAGTAACACACCAGACGCAAAAAAATTAACCGTATACAATTTGTATACGGTTTTTTTGTTTATTTTTTAATCATTAATTCAAATAACTGTTGTCCGGAACGTGCAGATTTTTTCTTACTGGTTACTATCCAGAAGCATATTAAAACTACAAGAAACGGCATAGCTATTGCCGGAACTGCAAGTATCGGGTCTACCTGTGCAGCATCGGCTACTACTTTTGCGTCATAATGATAGGTTGTTTCTATGCGGTGAGAACGCAACAAAAGTCTGTGACTATTTATTCCGTATGGTGTACAGGTCATCAGAGTTACATAGTCACCATTCGGAATTATTGCCAATTTATCGACCTCTTCGGGCTTTACTATCAATATGTCCTCGATTTCATAAGTGTAAACTTCACCCAGTACGTTTATTGTGAAAGTATCTCCTACAACAAGCTGGTCAAGGTCTGTGAAAAGTTTTGCAGACGGCAAGCCTCGATGTGCCGATATTACAGCGTGTGTATCATTGCCACCTACCGGCAGTGACGAACCTTGCAGATGTCCAGCAGCTATATTAAGGACTTCCTCGCTTGTGCCGTGATATATCGGCAGTTCAACTTTTATAAACGGTATGGATATATAGCCCATTATTCCAGTGCCGGAGATATTAAGTATATCATTATAGCCCGATATTTCATCATAATTTGTAAGCGGTGCAAATAAATTTGCAAGTTTTTCGTTATAGTCGTGTGCCTCCTGTAGCATTCTTTCAGTTTCGCCGTCGTCTATTTGTGTTACTATGTGTTCATAGTTTGCAATAGCTTCACGTTGTTCTCTTGTATTCCACCAGTCACTTACAGTAGGATAAAGCATTATAGCAAGTCCCACAAGCAAGATAACTATCAATATAATTGTTGAAACAATACCTGATTTTTTTCTCACCCATGTGACCTCCTTAGCAGATACTGCCGGCAGATTGCTCCACCGGCAGATTTGAATTATAATTTATTGTTTGCTGTGCTGTAAATTAGTTTTCGCTTTTGCCCATTCTCTTCTTTGTGATGAGGAATACGCCTGCTACTGCTACCATAGCTCCACCGCCGAGGTAGAAGAGAGTTGTACCGATACCACCGGTTGAAGGAAGCTCAGAACCTGATGTATTAAGAACATCTCCTGTAAGTGAACCGTCAGCTAAAACACTGGGCATTAAATTGCCTTCTGTCAGATTTACTACACTGTTAGCATTATCACTTGTTACTGCACCAGTTAATGATATTAATTCAAGTGCAACTGCATCTGTTTTAATTTCTTTATCTCCTTCTGTAACTATATCCTGAGTATGTGTAGCTACTACAGTGAAAGTAATCGGATTTTCTAATTGCTTATATCCTTGAGGTGCATTAGTTTCTGTTAATCTGTAGTTACCATCATCAAGACCCTCGAATTTAAATTCTGAACCTGATTCAGTTTCCACCTGAGCAATTTCCACCCAAGTACTTTCTGCACCATCTTCACCTTTGATTTCCTTTTCGAGTGTGAATGTAGCACCTGTCAGAGCTTCTCCCTTGCTGTCAACCTTGTTGATGATTGTCTGATACGTAAATGCAACAACAATATCTTCCTGAGTCTTACTCTTATCTTCATCGCCTGGCTTTTCTGGATTTTCGGGTGTTCCTTCACCATTACCAGTCCAGTTAGGATTATTAGCATACTCAAGATAAGCACTATTCCAGTTACCAGGTGTACCAAGATTAGCTTTAACAGTTAATTCTGCATCATATCTAACAACAATTTTTGTATCTTTTGTAACACCCTCAACTAACTTAAGGTCTCCTATTTCTACATTGAAATCTTCGTCACCGTCTGTCTTTCCTGAATTAAACTGAGTATCTGTCACTGGAGTAGTGTGAACAGTCTTAGTCCAATAGGTTGAATCAAGCTCTGCTTCCTCTGTTCCATTTACAAGATAAACCTTGATAGAATCAGCATTCAAACTAAATACATCTGCCTGAAGGTCATCGTGGAATACAAGATTATAGTGCTTATAATCTGCATAATTGCTCGGCAAAGTAGCTGTAAGCTGGAAAGGAACATTATCGTTAAAATCATAGTCTGCACTATCCTGCCAATCAGACGTTTCGCCTGTGGAATCATTTGTATCCATAATCTTTTTCTCAAATGTAGGCATATCAGATTTAACAGTAATTTCAGCACCTTCACTTGCATCATATACACCGAGAAGATATGATGTCTTAGTACCACCATCTGCGAGAGATGTTTCTTCAATTACATAGTAACCATCTGCTGTAGTACTCTCACCATCAGCAAGCTCTATTATTCCTTCTTCACTTACTGCACTTTCTATAAAAAATTCTTTATTCTCAACTACAAAATCTGCAAAAGCTTTAGCTTTAGTTGAGTTACTATCATAACCTGAAAGAACCTCTGCAACAGCAGCAGCAGTTGTACAACTTGCAAAATCATTAGCTGTTGATTCTCCTGTACCAGCCTCTTCGTCAGCAGGTGTAGTTGTATTAAATCTAGCATCAGTCTTTAATGCTGCAAGGAATGTTGCTGCATCCTCAGTAGCACAAGCCCATTCTGGATTGTTTAACTTGGATTTTCCACCAAAACCATTTCCATCAGCTGTACCACTAAAAATCTGATAAGCAGTATATGTATGAGTACCAGTTGTTGCGCCATTAAATGTAATCTGTCCTGCTGTAGCTGCTGCTGAGGCAGTCATAGCCATAGGAGCGATAGAACATGCTGAGAGTGTGAGGGCAGCTATCATAGCCGCAAGTTTTTTAGTGTTTTTCATAATTTTTTCTCCTTTAAAAAATTTTTGGATTGGATTTAGTGGGGCTGGACTGACTCAACAGCCCCACATCGTATGAATTATATCGATTTTTTGCGTCGTCTTGCAAGAATAAACATCGATATGAACATGAATGTCATGCCTATAATATAATACCGTCTTGTACCTACACCACCCGTGGAGGGCATTGTTATACTGTCTGATTCACGCTTATGGTTATAAACGGTAACTGTTCCAATTTCTGTCTTTGATGCGTCTATAAAATACTCATCGCCTGAAGCGTTGAAAGAATAGCTTGCAGTGTAACCACTGACCTCATCTTCGACTACCCAGTAATAATATTCTTTACCACTTTCATCATATTTTGGAAGATTAAGAATTTCTGTCCAGTATCCATCAGTAATGGTACTACTGTTATAACTCATTGTGAGACTTGCGACACCATCATTATTAAACTCTGATAACTTACCGGTGATTATAGTCGGCTCAGCAGAGAGGTATGTGTAATCCGGCATTTCAAGTGATGCGAAACTGAGTGAATAATTCTGAGTGGATACACCACCATAAGTTTGAACAGTTCCATCAGCATAGGTAATAGTAATACTATTAATTGTTGCTACTGCATTATCTGTATTTAAGGATAATGTTAATGTGTCTACAAACCAACTATCCCATTCACTAGCTGAAACACTTATATTACTTACAACTTGTAAATAATGACCAAACACATAACTGTTATTTAATGTTCCACCAATTATTAATTGTACATAATCACTTGGAACTTCACAATTAACACTAATATTTTGAATTTTCTTAGAACTGTCTAATGTTATTGCTCTAAAATCACTTTTTCCATTTAAAATAAAACTATTATTATTTCCACTACCAGTTGTAGTAGTAGTAGATGTTGTAGTAGTTGTGGTAGTAGTAGTTGAAGTTGTCGTTGCAGAAGTTGTTGTTGTTTCTGTTGTATCTCCAGAAGATGTAGATGCTACAATTGCCTGATCAGTAACAGTAATTTTAATTGTTGCAGTTTCACTTCCGCACTTTGCGGTGATAGTTGCTTCACCTACACCACGTGCATATGCCTGAACATTTGTTGAATTGTCATTAGCCCTTCTCATTGCATACATTGCAATAGATGCAGCATCATTACTTAAAATTTCAACTACATTTGAATCCGAAGAGTACCATTTAACAGCACTTCTGTTTGCAGTCAATGTCCACTCTGAACCAAGATTCACAACCTCACCATTTTGAGAAGTGATTGACATTATCAGTGGAAGACTATAATCTATATCACTTTCATTAGTAGAACGATGAACCTTTAAATTGATGCTATCATTAATATGTGCCTCGTCGTCAGACCAAATTTTATTAACTGTCACTTTTATTGATTTTGTATTGGTCAGACTAATAACACCATTTTCATTAGCGATTCCGTCATTGTCATACTTAACAACATATTCATCCGGAACAACTTCAACAATCTTGTATTGATATGGAGCATCACTACTATCATACTTTTCAAGATTACTGTAAGTGTAAGTCCATGTATTATTGTCACTATAAGTTGGTGTGGGCTGTGTTACATCAACTGTATTCCAATCTGTACCATTTGTTGAACGCTTTAACTCAAGTTGTATTGAATCAGGTCTATTTCCGTCTTTATTACTAGCGTCAACCCATTTTTTGTTAACCGTGATGCTTATTTTTTCTGTCGTTTTTGTGTTTGTAATTGTAGCTGTCTTTCCACTGTCAACAATAAGACCGTTATGTTCATATGTTACATCCCAACCATCAATATTTGTTTCCTTAACATAGTAAACATAATTTTGACCGTTGTCGTTCTGCTTAGGTAAATCAGTTATATTAACAGACCAATTACCGCTTTCGTCAGGAAGTTTTATAGTTCTATAAGGAGTACCTAAATCAGAAGGAAGAGTATCAATATCTTGTGGTGTTTCTACTGTAATAGTATCACCTAAATAATGCTTATTAATAGCATCATAAAATGCATTTGCAATAGCTGTGTAGCCCGCGTCATTCGGATGACAACCGTCAGCTGTTTTATCTCCTACTGCTGTGTAAATATCTACAAAGTATATATCCTTATTCTTATATTCAGTTTCTACAAGGTTTTTAACCATTGTATTATACTCAGAAACTAATTCATCCCAATTCTTTTGTAATTCAGCTGCTCCAGGAGCGCCATCCCACTCTATCTTATGATACTTTCCTGACCTATTAGGCCATGTTAAAGCAGTCATTCGAGGAACATTACCAACAAACAATACTACATCATTTCCAGATTTACTATATATGGAATCAATCAAACTTTTCAGTTTAGCTTCCATTTCTTCCATAGTATCATCAGTATTAAGCAGATTATTAGTTCCAGCTATTAGTGTGACAATATCATAAGTTGAATCTAATCCTTGATATTTCAAAGATTCTTCAATTTCCTCAATTTTATGACCTGAAGTTCCAGCATTTGTTATTGTCACATTTTTTAATATACCTTTTAATTGATTAGGATAATTCATACTATTGGTTGAGCCAACACCTTCTGTAATAGAATCACCCTCAGCGTATATCTTTAAATTATCAGGTATTTTCTTATCACTATCAACAGCAGATTGAGTTGACTCAAGTTTCTGATAAATCTCAACATTAATTGAATCAGGTAAATTCTCTGTAATTTCATTGCCGGAAGAATTAACCCATTTCTTTTCTATTCTGAAACTTCCAGGAACACTGTTGGTGATAGTTATTACAGGATTTGAAAGACTGCCATTATGACTATAGCTTACTTCATAACCCTCAACTGCTGTTGTTTCAAGAACATAATAATAATTGTTTTTATTATCGTCTTTATACGGAAGGTCTTCCCATGTATGTTCCCAATTATTACTACTGTTTAATGTAGCAGTTCCATTTTTTTCAACCTTAGTTATACCATCAGGCAAACTATCAGGATTAAGTTCTTTGAGTTCAGAAGGAGTTAAACTTTTATTTGAACGAATAAGAACAACATCTATTGAATTACTTGTATGATTTTCATTTCCGTCGCTCCATACTTTGTTAACATTAACATTAACATTTGCAGGAGTCTTATCCCTATTTGTAAGAGTAATTTCACCTGAGCCGTCAACCACATTATAAGTATCACTTATAACATAATTATACATTATATTACGAACTTCTTCATTTATGTCATTAACTTCTTCAATTTCAAACCGTTCATACAAACTAAGTTTCTTTTCGTCTTCACTCAAATCATTCTTGAGGATATTTGCATCAATAACTGTCTGCCAATTTGGTGCAGATATTGTACCCTCATGAACGAGTTCAACCTTTTTTCCATCTTCCTTGATACCAAAGAGGTTAAACTTAATTTCGTCAAGCGGAATTTTACTGTTATCAGTAATTTCTTCACCGTTTGAATCAGTCCATACTTTTTTAACAACAAGATTAGAAGCATTTTTAATATGAACTGTGCTTACCATTTTATTGTCTTGCTTAATTTTACCAGTATTTAAACCATTACCTGTATAAAGCGGTTCAAAATCGCCTTCCTTACCATCTTTATCCAGATATTTTCCGGATTTTTTATCCAATGTATAAGTTATAGTTTCATTTCCCGATTTTAAGGTATATGATTTTTCTCTTACATAATAGTAAACTGGTTTTCTGTTATAACCATTAGGCAGATTATCCCATGTTACACTTGGGAATGCGTCACCTGAACTGTTTGCTGAAATAGTCTTAGTACTGTTTTCAATGCCCATCTCAGAAAGTTCATGCAGGTTATTTTCAAGAGGAATACTGCTTGATTTCAGATAAGACCATACAAGTTCTACTTCTATGGAAACAGGTTCATAACCATGCGGCATACCTAACCATTCTTTTTCAGCTTTAATACTGAACTTGTTACTATTTTTTACTTTAATATCCTCTGTACCACTGACTGAAATAATATCTTTCTGGCTGACAGCATTATCAGCGTCAACGCCTGTATTGATACTATTTAAAATCTCACTGGTTACATCGCCATTATACATAAAATAATATACATATGGCTGTTTGCCTTTTACAGATGCATTTGAATTATATCCTAAAGATACATATCCATCAGGTTCATGAACTTCAACCAGCTTATAAAGTGTATCATTAGTCAAAACAACCTTAAAACCGTCTTCTTTCGGAACTTTAATTAGTTTTGCATCTGTTGGAACTGTTCCATTATCAGTTTCATTTGCTTCAAATGTCAAAGTATTTACTTTTTCTTTATTTTCAGTCGCATTTGTTACATAAACCCATTTTTTAGTTGTTGTGTCATACTTTGCAAGATAGAAATCAGCACTAAGAGTAATTGCGTCACTACCCACGTCAACCTTTTTAATAGTTGGAGATTTGTCTACTTCTATTGTAGCCGAAGCTTCTTCAACATAAAAATTGTTTTTAGTATGCTCTGCACTTGCAGTTCCCTTACTTGTTTGGAAACTTGCTGCATTTTTAATTGTGATATTATGCTCAGCTTGTAAATCAGACAACTTCTTACCAATATCTGCAGCGGTTGCACCGGGTGTGTTTTCATTTACTATAAACTCATAAGTGTACCTAATCTGAATAGGCATAGAATCCGGTACTGATAATTGCAGTTTAGTTTCCTTTGATACGTCCACTGTACATGCCGTTGCAGTTACTTGTGGATTTGTTATATTTTCTACTTGAATAAATAAGTTTGAATTATTAAGTTTTTTCTTAGTCTGAAGTACAACTGTTGCATCGCCATTTTCATCATATGTTGAAGAAGCACTTATAGTAACATCATCCCAACATTGTAAATTTAATGGTTGACCTGGAATACCACCAGATATATTATAGGTAACTTCCAAACTTTCTGGATAATCAAACCTAGATAATTCAAATCCATAAGCATTACCCAAACTACCAACTGTAACTTCACTAATTGGATAATTTACTTTTGTTTCAACCTTATCTGAATCAAACAAATAACTATAATCATTGGAATCAAGTTTTCTTATCCAATTGCCTGCATCATCTACCTGATAAACATTAATACCAGTTAATCTTACGTCGAAAAGATTGCTTCCTTTCGCTGTGCCTGAACCCGTTATATTCTTATTGCCGTAGGAATCCTTTGTATAAGTTTTCCATTCATCTTCAACAGTTTCAAATATATCGGAGATGTCAATCATACCACCATTAGTAAGTTTTTTACCTTCAGGATTCACATCAATTACATATTGTGCCTGTGCTGTTACATCATACTCATTTCTGCTTATACCTTTTTTAATAAGTGATTTGTCATCCGGTACATCAGAATTTGAAGATTTAGTGATTTCAAGTGTTGCCGGTGAAAATTCATCTTCATCATTCAACTTTATTTCATTTGTAACTGTATATTTACCATCAGCTTCTACTGCTTTGTCAATAGTTTCTTTCGGAACAGCTGTACAGTATGTTATCCATTGAACGTTTTTCTTTAAATAGTCACTTTGAACGCTTGAAGTATCTAAACTAAATTTAAATTGATTTTCTCCATCAATATCGCTACCATAATTTCCGTCATGTAAAAATGTATTACCAACTGCCGACTTCCAATCATTCCAATGACCTGAAGCAACACCATAAGAACCGCTTTCATTACCAATAACGAAATCAAATCTTGCGTTATTAGAACCATAATCTGAAACTAAACCACTATTAGCAAAATCAACATATGGATTTATACCATCTGAAATTCTATCTTCAAATTTAACAATATTGATGCCATTTGTTCCAAAATCAAGTTTCCATTTGAAAATATAATATTCTGTTCCATTAACAGTTCTTGTCGGCCAATTTTTAAGGTCATCTGCTGTAATAGAAGTGATATCTTTATGTTCGCTATCTGTTGCCGGAGCCCAAACATCGCCTGATGAAGTTGTCAAACCAGGATATATAGCTTTTTTAACACTACTGCCAGTATCACTCTTCTTATTAGTGATTTTTACAGTTTTGTTTGAACTTATTTCACCTGATGGTGCATATGAAACCTTATATCCCTCTACAACGTCCTTTTCAACTACACGATATACAATTTTCTTGCCATCAGCAGTAGTTTTATCAAGACCGTCCCACCTATAAGTAAATCCGCCTGTTTCCGACTTTGTAAGATGCTGTTCAGCAACTACACCATCTTGATTTACTGGCAACCACTCATATGTAAGGTCAGTTCTATCACTTGGAATCTTCTTAGCTATTTTACACCTAGGATTAAACCATTGATCCATTACTTCATTGGTATTTAATACAATTTTAATTTTTTCCGAACTATTAGTATTTGGTATAATGTATTCCTCAATAAATGAAGAATCTACCATTTGAAAATTTGCTTCTTTTAATAATTCACTGCCAGCATAAATCTTTATTGTACCACTAAAATCCTTACCACCAGTAATATTAACTTCAACCTTATCTCCTGATGAAAGTACATTCGTATCAAATTCGTTTCCAAAAGTTGTACTTTGATAATCGCCAATTTGTTTTAACTGATACTCTTGTTGTTCATAAGGTTCAAATCCAGTACCCTTTAATTTCCACTGCAATTCCAAATCAATGGAATCAATACCATCTGGAATATCTGTTGTAGCACCATTGCCATCGTCCCAATACTTCTGAGCTGCAATATACATTTTATCATAAGTATTAGTTATAGTAAGCTCACCAGAATTAATACCTGCATTATTCTCATCAGAATAGCTTGCAGTATAATTAGGTACTTTTTCTTCCTCAACCTTATAATAAATATCATTGCCGTTCTCATCAACACCAGGAATACTCTTCCATGAATACTTATAACCATTTGCTACATTAAGCGTTGCTGTATAATTTGTTTCTGTCCAATTTGTATGGTCAGTACTCTTTTTCAACTTAACTTTTACATCAGGTCTTTCAGAATCTTCTTTATCATCTCCGACCCAATTTTTTTCAACATCAATCTGAGTTTTTATATAAGTATTTGTGATGTCGAAACGGGAATTACCATTCAGGTTTATTCCGTTTGTATTGTAGGTTACTTTGTAATCGCCGTTAAATTTATTATTGTCAATTACATTGCCACTTGCATCAAGTTCAACAATTCTGTATTTATAAGGCTTTGTTTTATCTGTTTCTGAATATTGCGGAAGGTCATTCCACTTAAACTTATATGTACCTTTAAGCGTCTGAGTAGATGCCTCTGTAACATAATTATAAGTTTTATGTGTAAATGTACCATCATTATTATCTTTCCACTCATCAGAATTTCCAGAAGGATATGCTTCCCAAGTAGAACCGTTAAATCTTTGCAACTGAACTTTAATTTCAGGTTTATCAGTTTGTTTTTCAGCTCTTGCCCAATTCTTACCTAATTCAAGACTATGTTTAGGTACAACAGACGGGTCAGTTCTTGTAAATGTGAAGTCTGTATTAGGAATAGCATCATTTGCTTTATTCTTGAAAGTTGCACTATTGCCTTTTGGAACATTCTTAGTTTCAGCAGTTGTACTATAGTGAACTTCAGCTCTTACATAACCATGATTAGCACAATAATCTTTATCAAAAGCAATAGTAAACTGATTTTCTGTATTCTTAGTTGCTGTAAAACCATTACCTGAACTTAATGCTGCTGAAGTTCTACCGTCCATTGTCTGGAAAGTTACTTTAATGGCATTAAGCTGAGCATCTGAAATATAATGTCTGCCACCACTTCCTTCAGTAATCATTACGTCAACTATCTCACTATTAGCAAAATAATCGTACTGTTCTATAACAATTTCCCAATTAAGTATTGTGTCGGCTTCATTGTCCTTGCCTGCGGGTAAGTCATAATCACCCTCTACTGTTTTACTGCCCTCACTTAACAAACTTTTTGTAAGGCTATTAGACAACTTATGCAACTCAGCCTTACCCTCTTCTTTTTTGCTTCCTCCTTCTGGGTCTTCTACTGTTACAGTATTTGAAGCAGTTGCAGTTTGACCATCAGATAATTCTTTTCTTGCATTATCTTCTTCATCTTTTAACGGACGCTCAAATGTAATAGTAACATAATCTGCATCACCGCTGATTACTCTGTTTGCACCTGAACCGTTTAACTGTACGTCAACTGGTGCGCCATCTTTTGTACCAGTAATATTAACAGTAGTATTATTTGTTATTAATGAAAAGTCTTCATCTGAAACTTTAAAGCCATCTAATGTACCATTATTGCCATCAACATTAGCATCAATTGTAATAGTCCAAACAATTTTACTTTTATCAGTAGCCTTTTCTTCACCCCACTTATTAACTGTAAACAATTCTTTCTTATAAGTAGGTTTAACTGTACCACCACTATTATCTGGGTCAGGGTCTGGACTATCCTTTGGTTTTTCTACTATAGCACTATTCTCAAATTCCTTATCACCATTTGCTAAATCCTCTTTAGTAACTGGTGTACGATATTTAATCACAGCACTTGAATAATCACCAAGCTTAATTTTGCCATCAGTTAAAGAAGCACTTTGACCATTAACTGTAATACTTCCAGCTATAGCATTTGCTAATTCTTTATCGCTGACTTCATAATCCTTAAGTGATAAATCATATCCACGATTAACATTAATTGTCCATTCAATATAGCCTCTTTCACCATCAGCTAACTGATAAGACGGAGTACCACTCTTTGTAAGTGTTGCCATTACATTATTTCGATCAAACCAAATTTGAGCTGATTTATTTTTGGGTTCTTCTTCACCGTCAACGTGTAAATAAGCATCATTTGTCAACTTATCAGTTTCGTCACGCAGTTGATAAACATCTTTAGCTGGTGTAACATAAGTAATTGTAATTTGACCATCATATGCTTGATACTCACCATTAATAACTGCTTTTTTATTATCCTTATCAAGTGTTACAGCGCCTTCAGGTCTTACAGTAAAACTTTCAGCATAAGCAAACATATCATCTGTTACATCTGTTAAGGTTGCATAACCGCCTGGATTATTCAATGTAAGCGTCCAAGTAATATTTTTATTATCGTCTGAAAAACTTGCTAATTTGCCTATAGAAACTTCTTTTGTCGGGAAATGTGCTTCAATATCCAAGTCACCAACTTGAATATTTTTATTACCGCTGGCATCTTCACTACGTCCTAATTTACCATTAAACTTTAATGAACCTACAGCACCATTTGGAGTTTCACTCAAGTACTTAAGATAACCTTCATTATATGTTATAGTAATTGTATTAGTCTCTTTATTTACAAAAAAAGTACCTGGAATATCATCTGAATATTGTTGATTGTCCGCCTTAAATTTGCTCCATCCATCAGAAGGGTCGTCAACCGGACCACTTTTATCAGATATAATTGTAATTGCATCTGCGTCTAATGTATAATGAATGGTTTTTAACTCTTCCGGAATATCCAAATAAGTATAATTTCCACCCATAGTAATATCAGTCCATTTTAAATCATGAAAACCGAGTGTCAATTCGCCTTTCCACTCATCTTGGTCAAAAATGACTACATTACCATTTTGTGTTCCTCCACTAAATTGCAACGAATTAATATTTGGTCCAAAATCATAACCACTAAGCTCTGCTGAACGACTTTCACCTGCATCAAGAGCCATCAGCTGAATACCATCATCATAATATTCAATATCTTCATCACTGTCTGCCGTCATGCTGACCGCCGGCATAATAAGCCCAGCAGAAACTCCGAAAGAAACTAACATGGACAGAGCAAGCACTGCCGCAAGATACTTTTTATGTTTCTGATGATTAGTAATATAATTTTGAATTATAGATTGAAATCTCTTCAATGAAGCTCCCTCCTCTGAATTTTACTTTATCATTAAAAATCATATCCGATTAATAGTTTCAAACGGCCATAATCTGAGAACTACTCTCCCGATAACATATTCATCGGCGATACAGCCAACTGTAGTTGAACGGCTGTCAATAGATACTGACCTATGGTCACCCATTACAAAAATTCTGTTATCTGGCACCTGATATGGTAAATTTA
This sequence comes from Alistipes senegalensis, assembly GCA_023665275.1. Classification (GTDB taxonomy): domain Bacteria; phylum Bacillota; class Clostridia; order Oscillospirales; family Ruminococcaceae; genus Ruminococcus. The sequence goes on from JAMPEF010000001.1 coordinate 588,521, forward strand.
TATCACATGTACCCAATGCCTTTTCATTGATATATGGTTCATCAAGTTCCTCACCATTGACATAAACAGTGCCATCTTCTTTGATGTCTATAATATCTCCGGCAGTTCCTATAACTCTCTTAAGAAGAATTTTATTATTATAGTAGAAAGCCACTACATCACCGGACTTGAAATTACTTCTTTTTGAACAGATAACAAGTTCATCATTCTGAAAAGTCGGTGTCATGCTTGAACCCGTAACCCTCAGAATAGGCAACAGAAGCATTGCAATAAGTACAGCTATTGCCGCAACTACAATCAGTGATGATACTGTACTTCTTAATATTCTTGTAAAATCCTTACGGTATTTTACTTGTTTAAGTTCAGAATTAAACTGTTCTGCTGTAGGCAAATTTTCCATAGAAAGATTAAGTTTCTTGTTCATGTGCCGGACTCCTTTTCACTTTCGGGACATACGGCATTAAAAATTTTTTCAAGCAGTTCACGGTTATGTTCTGAATTTTCAATCTGTTTTTTAAGACTTTCATTTTCCGCCTGAAGTTCGTCCAGTTCCTTACGCATATAAAACAGTAAATCCAACAGTTCCGGACGTTTTAGCTTATGCAGTTCTTTATCAGTCATACAGTCAAGCTCCTTTTTTCAGGAAAATTAATCATCTGATTTTCTTCTTGATTTCATAACAAGACCTGCTGAAACAAACAACACACCACCTATTGAAAGTGGAACTACAGGCCACCATAACTGACCCGTCTGCGGAAGTTTTATACTACTGCTGCCACCACTGCTTTTTCCGCCGGAGCTTCCGCTGCTACCACTACCGGATTTTTTAGTAGTAGTTTTAATAGTTGTTTCAGTTTCGACAGTAGTTGTAGTGCTTTCGCTTTCTGCCACAGAATTTGTTGTAGTACCAGTAGCTGTTTCAGTTGATATATTGTCGCTGGAAGTAGTTTCTGTAGCAGTACCACTCTGCACTGTATCGGTTGTTGCTGTAGTAACAGTAACTGTATCACTGGTAGTAGTTCTTGACCTTGTTTCAGTATTGTTCAGTACCGGAAAACTTGCTGTAGTAGTTCTTGTATTTGTAACTGTAGCATTACCTATCGGAAAAGTCGTTGTAGCAATAGTTGTACTTGCCTGCCCTACTGAAATAGAAGTATTAACTGTAGTGGTTGTTGTTACAGTAGCAGCACCGGAACGTGTTGTAGTAGTAAAAGGTTCATCAGTATATGAATTCTGAATACGATAATTAATATCATATTCAATAATCATTTCATAGCATTCCGGAATATCCTTTTCCATGACAATCCAGCTTGAAGAGCCATCGCTGTCAACCCATCTGTAACGCCAGTCGTTTTCTTCATTGAGAATAACCGTATCATAATATTCTTCATCTCTGTAGATGTCAACAACTACATGGTCGGGACGTTTATCTAAATGTTCTTCGTCTCCCTCCCACTCTTTGTATACGATATGCGCACGAGGCTGACCGCTCATTACCTGATACTCAAATTTAGGATAAGCATCATATTTTAAATCGGTATCTCCTTCTTTAATTTCAATAAGAGATGCATTTGGCAGATAATAATGGCTATCAACTTTAAGAAGTTTACCCGATATAAGATAAAGACCTGCATTAAGTCCTGTAAACTGTACTTCACCGTGTTCGTCTGTTATTCCTGTCTGAACCGGCTGTATACCTGCTGCAATCGCATAACTCTGATAAGACTGAGCCGCTTTATTGACGCTGTCCGCAGTGATTCGACGCAAGTTTATCTGAGTTCCTGCAAAATCTTCATTCTGTACAAAGTTCTGACCATTTGCAGACCTCTGTCCGACCCTGTAAATCTTCCATTCCATTCCTGCAAGTATAGTATCACCGTTGACACATACAAGAGTAATTGATTTGTCATTTTCTTCTGCATATGTACCTTTCGGAATCATCAAAGAAAGAACCGATAAAACAGTAATTATGCATACAACAATACTAAATAATTTAGATTTTCTTAAAATCATAAAATTTCATCTGCCTTTCTTAATTTTTGTAAATTATAAAATTTATCCGTACATATAATAAAAGCAAAAAAATATCAAATAACGATAACTACAGATAATATAAGTTATAAATAACTTTAAATTATAAATAACACACTTATAAATAATATTAAGTTAGAAATAACCTTAAATTATGAATAGTAAAAGTTATTAAATGTTTTTCTGCTTTTAGAATATCTTATATTGACAGATTACGTAAATTATTGTACATAATATTATATTTTCAGAAAAACAACATTTTTAATAACTAATCTTTCCTTGTTTTTATAATACCACTTTTGTCACCAGATTTAAACCTTAATTTTCAGATAAAATCCGGTATAAAGTAGATAATATGCACATAATTTCTAATCTGACTTTTCCTCACACATACTATTAACCGCTTCGATACATTAATTATATCACTGACTGTTATAAATGTCAATAGTTTTTGTAAAATTCATCATTTTCAACAATCAAATGTTATTAAGTTTATGCATTCTGATAAAAATAAATATACCATAAGTTAAAAACGTATTTAAATATTAATATGTTTAAGTATATGATGAATGATTCTGTCAAGTGAAAAAGATTGAAAAATTTTTAGAATACACTATTTATAATATGTATATGCACAAAATATGTGTCCGAAATTTCAGATAGTGCATATTCTCCAAAAACATTATAACATAGTTGAAATTTTTTGTCAAGGCATTTTTAAAGAAAAATATTGACTTTTAAGGGAAAATATGATATTATATAAAATATAGTTTATATATTCAAGGGGCATTAACGCAGCTGGGAGCGTGTCACACTGGCAGTGTGGAAGTCAGGGGTTCAAGTCCCCTATGCTCCACCAAAAAAAGCGCCTGTTTCAAGGCGTTTTTTTTATGCCCGAAAAATCAAAATAAAACCGGTACTCACTGTAAGTACCGGTTATTTTTCTGATAACTATATTTTTAATAGTTCCATGCGTGACCTTGCGAACAGTAATAACAACCGTCCGTGTTACTCCAATATGAATCATAGCCACATATTATGCACCATGCATCAGGATTCCAGCCATCGTCCCAACCGTCACCGTCAGCGTCAACGCCTGCAAGATTTCCGTTGCCATAATTATTATAATCATATGTATTGTTGTTTTCGCCAATGCTTGTTGTAGTAGTGCTTGCACTGGTAGTAGTCTGCTTTGCCCCGCCGACTTCTGAAGGGTCAGTTTTTCTTGCGTCAACAAGGTTTATCCAGCCGAAAGCCGTTTCAGTATCTACATAGCCCCACTTGTTGCCATCATCATCAACAGTTTCTTTAGTAATTGTATAACTTCCCCTGTCCGTGATAATTCCCGTAACTGAACTACTATAGGACGGTTCAGAATAGATGCTCAGTTCCGGATTTGCAAGCCTGATAAGATATTCCCTAAATGCTCCGTTTCCCTGAACTGTAACGGTTGTAGTATTTTCCACTGACATTTCTTCAAATAACGTTGTTTGTGGTGGTTCAGTAGCTATAATAGTAGTTGTTGTTGCTGGTGGTACTATTACATTTACAGACATTGTGGACTGCATAAAAACTGCATTCGGGTCAGCGTTTTTCTGTTCGTGAGTGAGCTTTAAAAGACTTCCGCACCACAACGCCACAAGAATCATTATTATTATTGCGCCGACAATTACCATGACTTTACCGACATTAAGAACTTTTTTCTTTGCCATTTTAATAAACTCCTTTTCCGGAAATACTTCAGTACCTCCGACTTTTACTATGTCCGTATAATATTATACATAACAATGCCGAAAATGTCAATAGATTTTTACAGGAAAAACAGCGGATTCGTTGATATTTACAGATAAGTATAAATAATTTTTGACCTATTATCACTATTGACAAATACATAATAATATGTTAAAATAGAAACATAATAAGTTTCGGAGGAAAAATATGAAAAATGATTCCGGATATAAAACAAGACAAAAAGAAAAAATCCTTGACTATCTTGTTAAAAATAAGGAAAAACATACAAATGTACATGAAATAAGCGAATTTCTTATAGAAGAGGGTACACCTGTGGGGACTGCTACAATATATCGCCAGCTTGATAAACTTGTTGATTCCGGAACGGTAAGGCGCTATAATTTTGACGGCAAAACAGGTGCGTGCTATCAATATATAGAAGATGAAAAAGACTGTCACGAACATTTTCACTTGAAATGTACTGTCTGTGGAAAATTAATCCACCTTAACTGTGAACGTCTTTCCGGAATAGACCGGCATATATTTGAACATCACGGCTTTCAGGTTGACCCGTCACAGACTGTCTTTTATGGGAGATGCTCCGATTGTGCAGAAACATAACAAAATGCTGTCTTTTTACGGACAGCATTTTTTATTTTCAGAAAAGAGAAGAACTGAAAGTATCACCAAGACCCATATCATTATTAAAGCCATAGACTTTCCAGTCATCGCCCTTGACTTTCACGACATAAAGGGAAGTTTCCTCTGTTTTCTTGTCGTCCTTACCCTTGATGGTAATTTCAGCATTAATCTTGTAAGCCTTTTTTATTTCGGCGTCAAATTCATCTTCATATTCTTCCTTGAGTTCGTCAAGGTCATTGCCCTTGACTTTTTCTTTGTCGGCTATTTTCACAGAAAATTTAACATTTTTGCCATAATCGTCTTCAAGTTCTTCAATAGCCTTTTCTAAAGCGTTGTCCATTTTATCAAGAAAAGCATCATAGTCAATAATGCTGTCTTTAGCTTCTTTTTTCAGTTCTTTCATTTTGCTTTCAGGAACTGCAACAGAAAGCATTTTAGCCATATCGCAATTATTTACAGCCTTGACGTAATCTTTAACAGGCTTTTTATAGCCACCACTAAGCGACGACACGCCAATTACTGCTACAACAACTACCGCTGCCGCAGTGACAGGCACAATAAATTTATTTTTTCTTTTTTGTACTGAATTTCCCATATTATTACAATCACAGACTGCACCGTCAGGAAGTTCTTTTCCACAATTCCGACAAAATGACATAATATAAAACCCTCCTATAAAAAACTCTTTTTTATTATTTTATCATATAATATTAGTGCTGTCAACAGAAAAAACAAAAAATATTGACTTTCATGCAGATATATGCTATTATATCTTTATTTTAAGGAGGTTTTGAAAATGAACATAAACTACATACACGAACCCACAGACTTACAGTGCGGTCAGGCTGTACTTGCTATGATACTCGGAAAGACAGTCGGTGAAATCGTTGAATATCTCGGCAATGAAAAGGAAACTACCCTAAAAGAAATGAAACAGACTTTAAGAAATTTTGGTTTTGAAATTTCTGATATAAGATGTCCGGTACAGAATAAAGAGGATTTACCGCCGTTATGCCTGCTCAGTCTGGAAACTCCACGATGCTGGCACTGGTCACTTTACTATGATGGGACTTTCTATGACCCCGAACACTATATATTAAAGGATTTCCCCGAATCGAACCGCCGTTACTACTGGAAAATTTCTGTAAAATAACTCTTGACAAATATGCTGATAAGTATTATAATAAGAATAGTTATTATAATAATTCTTATTATTCAGGAGGTACTTTATGGAAAGTCTTCACTATTTATTAATGAAGTCACATTCAGTCATGCAGAGGAAAATTTATTCAGAGGCACAGAAAATAGGTCTCACGTCCGGACAGCCGAAAATTCTTGACTATCTCTATGAACACGAGGGCAGTGACCAGAAAACTATAGCCGGCTACTGTGAGATAGAACCGGCAACACTTGGTAGTATTCTTTTGAGAATGGAGCAGAAAGGTCTTATTGAACGCCGACAGAAAAACGGTAACCGCCGGTCATGGTTTGTGTATCTTACGGAAAACGGAAAGGAAATCTGTGAAAAAATGCATGATATTTTTTCTAAGGCGGACGAACAGGCAATAGAGAATATCAGCCCCGTTGAGATTGAGGAAATTAAAAATCTTCTCACGAAAATTTGCCGTAATCTCGACAGAAAGGACTGATTATCATGGAAAACAAACGTACTTTTACTAACCGTCTTGTATGCTATTTTGTCGGATTATTCATAATGACTATTGGTATAGCATTGTCCGTAAAATCCGATTTAGGCGTATCGCCTGTAAGTTCAATACCGTATACACTTACTGTCTGCTGGGGTATCGAAATGGGCAAGGCGACTATATTATTTCATTGCGTACTTATATTAATACAGATACTTATTTTAAGGAAAAATTTTAAATTAAAATCCCTGCTCCAACTTCCAGTGGGAATAGTTTTCGGGTACTTCACAACTTTCTGTAACTCACTTGCCGACCGTCTGCCGTCAACGGATAATTATTTTATAAGAATATGCATGATTTTAATAAGCGTCGTACTTGTTGCCATAGGAATATTCATGTATCTTCCGGCGGACATAATGCCACTTGCCGGTGAGGGTGTTATGCAAGCTGTAGCCGATACACTGAAAACAGAATTTTCAAAAGTTAAGGTCGCATTTGATGTGACTATGGTTATTATATCGCTTGTAACTTGTCTGATAGTACTTCATACATTAGGCAGTGTCGGAGTAGGTACGGTTATAGCGGCGTTACTTGTGGGTGTGGTTATCGGTTGGATTAAGAAATTATGGAAAAAGCGTTCTAATCCCAGTAAGAAGTGACAATATTCCAGAACCTGTCATTTTTAGTATGATTGACAATATAATCAATGAAAAGTTTTTCTGTTTTTTCGTCCTTGAACTGCAAAAGCACTCTCCATGCCTTTTCAATCGGAAAATTCATATTGTCGGTATTTACTATCTTTATGGCAAGATTATAAGCCATTTCCCTGTCTGTAACCATTAAATAAGCAAGCGAATATATCAGTTTATCATACTCCACTTTTTTTATGAAGTCGTTAAGTATTTCGTCTGTAAATTCAGACTTTTCAAATTTTACTAAATGCATATCTGCAAGTGTCCTTATATCGGGATAAAGCAATGAGGCATTTTTTTCAGCTTCTGGAAAACTTCTCCCTGTGAGACTGTATGTTCTGCATTTCAGATTATGCACATGATTTTCCGGCTTTAAAGAGTAGCAATATTTTTCTATATACGGGATATTTTCGGCTGATATACTTATATCTGCAAACCATAAAGCCCCTATTTCTATGCCGGAAGTTCTTTTCTTATCCCATTCCTTAATAAAGCCACTCTGTTTTATAATCGTAAGACATCTTACCTCACGTCCAAGAATTGCGGAGGCTGTAGCCTTATGATGACCATCAAGCAATGCACTTATAAAGCCATATTCATGATACGCTAAAGCCCGTGGAGGATTAGGATTATTTTTCAATATTTCAATATATTCATCTACACGCTTTTCACTGCACATTTCAGCGGATTGTGTGGGGTATAAATAGGCTGGAAATCCCTGAATACCATTTCTTAAATCGTCATTATAATACTCATCACAAAATGCGTCATTGTATGTCATTTCATTCGGTACAGACCAGAAAAAAGTATCATTACTGTCTGTGGGGTAATGCGGAACGTCTGCCAACAGATAATAACCATCCTCAAGAAGATTTAAAAGAGGTTTTAGCATTTCAGCGGAATGCCTTATATTAATGTAATTATTATTCAGGCACTCTCGGACTGCTTTAAGTTCCGAACAGTCTATATTTTCTATTCCGTAACCTGTGGCAAGCATACCCTTACAGGTAGGACAAATCGGCTGATATGTCTGTAATATTGGTTTATCGTTTATAAGCAGATGAGCATTATAGCCGTAATCCTCATCTTCTTTGCCTAATTTGTGTGTGATAGTTCCTATGCCGTTATGTACTCTGAACATAATGGCAGAATTGCACCATTCATATTCTGAAACATCTATTTCATTTAAAATTTTTACTGACATATTATGACCTCCATTTATTTTTGTAATTATATCACGGAAATAACAGAAAGTCAACAAATATTAAAATTATTTCCCTGTGCCGTCAAAGGCTTTTCTTTCGATATATGACATCATTGAATTATTCCTCTAGTAATGTGACGAAAATAAAATAATAAATGCGGAAAATAATACATTATATTTTTTTAATGCAATGCCTGTAATAATAAGCGTCAAAATATATATTCCAATAAAAACCATAATTGTTATATGTTCTTTAAGCCATTTTTTCTTGTAGAAATCAATCTTTTCTTTCAGGGAAAAATTGCTGTTTTTTATTGTCTGTACAAAATTTTCCTCAGCAGTTTTCATTTATACTTACACCGAATTTTTCACTAATAATTATAAGTGCGTCTGCCGGTGGTAGATATACTCCGTTCTTCCATCGTGAAACGGTTTTATTAGTTACGCCGATTATCTCACCTAACTGCTCTTGTGTAAGTCCTTGTTGTTTTCTGAGTTCTGATATGAATTTTCCGATACTGATTAAATCCATTGTATCACCTCCGGAAAAAATTATATCAGATACAGGAGTTTTTGTCCATACCATAAACAGCGAATCCATTGGACATACGCTTCCATAAACAAAAAAACAGGCGTTTTCGGAATACGCCTGTTTTACTTTTTATTAGTTGGAGCTGATGATCGGACTTGAACCGACGACCTACGCCTTACCAAGGCGTTGCGCTACCGACTGTGCCACATCAGCAATCAACATATA
>JAMPEF010000001.1:597323-702481 GCA_023665275.1 Alistipes senegalensis
TCACAGAAGTCAAGAGTCTTTCTGAACATTTCAAGACCTGTAACAACTGTGTTGAGTTTTTCGTCAGAGAGACCAACGATTTCAACAGGCTTGTTAACGTCAAGACGTCCTCTTTCAACTCTACCTGTAACAACAGTACCACGACCGGAAATTGTCATAGTATCTTCGATAGGCATAAGGAACGGCTTAGCTTCGTCTCTTTCAGGGCTTGGAATGTATTCATCTACAGCTTCCATAAGTTCGAGGATAGGAGCGTAAGCAGGATCGCTGAGGTCATCAGGAGCGTTAAGAGCTGCAAGAGCAGAACCCTTGATGATAGGTGTATCGTCGCCAGGGAAGTCATAGCTTGAAAGGAGGTCACGGATATCCATTTCAACGAGTTCGAGAAGTTCTTCGTCGTCAACCTGGTCAGCCTTGTTCATGAATACAACGATAGCCGGAACACCAACCTGACGAGCAAGAAGAATGTGTTCTCTTGTCTGAGCCATAGGACCATCAGAAGCAGCACAAACGAGGATAGCACCGTCCATCTGAGCAGCACCTGTAATCATGTTCTTAACATAGTCAGCGTGACCAGGGCAGTCAACGTGTGCATAGTGACGAGCATCTGTTTCGTACTCAACGTGAGCAGTATTGATTGTGATACCACGCTCTCTCTCTTCGGGAGCTTTATCAATCATGTCATAAGCCTCATACTTAGCCTGACCCTTCATAGCGAGAGTCTTTGTGATAGCAGCAGTAAGAGTTGTCTTACCATGGTCAACGTGACCAATAGTACCAATGTTTACGTGGGGTTTGGTTCTTTCAAATTTAGCCTTTGCCATTGGAATTTTCCTCCTTAAATAGAAAATACAGTAATCTGTATATATATTATAACAGATTATTTTAATAAATGCAAGTGTTTCGGAGAAAAAATTTCTCCGGAACACAAGATTTTTTTATTAGTTTTTGCTTCTTGATGCCATAATCTTTTCAGCAATGCTCTTCGGAACTTCCTGATAGCTGTGGGGTTCCATAGTATACTGACCACGACCCTGTGTATTTGAACGGAGGTCGCTTGTATAACCGAACATTTCTGAAAGCGGTACGAGTGCATCAACCTGAACAGTACCGGTTCTTGCTTCCTGTCCCTGAATCTGTCCACGACGTGAACTAAGGTCACCTATAACAGTACCTGTGTATTCGTCCGGAACGATAACAGCAACTTTCATAACAGGTTCCATAAGGATAGCGTTTGCTTGTCTGAGTGCCTCCTTGAATGCGATAGAACCGGCAATCTTGAATGCCATTTCTGAGGAGTCAACTTCGTGATATGAACCGTCATAGAGTTCAACCTTGACGTCAACAACTTCATAGCCGGCAAGAATACCAGCCTTCATAGCACCCTGAATACCAGCATCAACAGCCGGAATGTATTCCTTAGGAATAGAACCGCCGACAACCGCATTCTTAAACTCATAGCCCTTGCCTGATTCATTAGGCTCAACACGGATTTTAACGTGACCGTACTGACCAGAACCACCGGACTGTTTCTTATACTTATAATCAACATCGGCATTGCTCTTAATAGTTTCCTTGTAAGCAACCTGAGGTGCGCCGACATTAGCCTCTACCTTAAATTCACGGAGAAGTCTGTCAACGATAATATCAAGGTGAAGTTCACCCATACCTGCAATGATGGTCTGACCGGTTTCTTCATCAGTCCATGTCTTGAAAGTCGGGTCTTCTTCAGCGAGCTTAGCAAGAGCGATACCCATTTTTTCCTGACCAGCTTTTGTCTTCGGCTCAATAGCGAGCTGAATAACAGGCTCTGGGAATTCCATAGATTCAAGAATAATCGGGTGTTTTTCATCACAGAGAGTATCACCGGTTGTGGTGTTCTTAAGACCAACAGCAGCGGCGATGTCACCGGAATAAACTGTTGTGAGGTCTTTTCTGTGGTTAGCGTGCATCTGAACGATACGACCGAAACGCTCACGGTTATCCTTGGTTGCATTAAGAACAGTGTCACCCTGATTGATTACACCGGAGTAAACACGGAAAAATGCGAGTTTACCAACAAATGGGTCGGTAGCAATCTTGAAAGCAAGAGCTGAGAACGGTTCTTCATCTGAAGACGGTCTGTCTTCTTCTTCGTCTGTATCAGGGTTAACACCCTTGATAGCAGGAACGTCAACAGGTGACGGCATATAATCAATGATAGCGTCAAGAAGTTTCTGTACGCCCTTGTTCTTATATGAAGTACCACAAGTAACAGGAACCATGTGGTTAGCTATAGTAGCCTTACGGATAACAGTCTTGATTTCCTCAATTGTGAGTTCCTCACCACTGAAATACTTTTCCATAAGTTCGTCGTCCTGTTCAACGACGTGTTCAATCATAGCCTCGTGATATTCCTGTGCCTTTTCCTTCATATCTTCCGGAATTTCTTCAACACGGATATCTTTTCCGAGGTCATCATAATAAATGTAAGCCTTCATTTCAACGAGGTCAATAATACCCTTGAAAGTATCTTCAGCACCGATAGGAAGCTGAATCGGAACAGCATTACACTTAAGTCTGTCCTTCATCATGTCAACGACACGATAGAAGTTAGCACCCATAATGTCCATTTTATTAACATAAGCCATACGGGGTACTTTATAATTATCAGCCTGTCTCCAAACGGTTTCAGACTGTGGCTCAACACCGCCCTTAGCACAGAGAACTGTTACAGAGCCGTCGAGTACACGGAGTGAACGCTCAACCTCAACAGTGAAGTCAACGTGACCAGGTGTATCAATGATGTTGAGTCGGTGACCAGCCCAATAGCAAGTAGTAGCAGCAGAAGTAATTGTGATACCTCTTTCCTGTTCCTGAGCCATCCAGTCCATAGTAGCACTACCCTCGTGAGTTTCACCGATTTTATGGTTAACGCCGGTGTAGTAGAGGATACGTTCTGTGGTGGTGGTTTTACCTGCATCGATATGGGCCATTATGCCGATATTTCTTGTATTTTCAAGTGAACAATCTCTTGACATAATAATCCTCCTTCAGAACTCTTACCAACGGTAGTGAGCAAACGCCTTGTTTGCCTCTGCCATTTTGTGAGTATCGTCACGCTTCTTGCAAGCACCGCCTGTGCCGTTAAGAGCGTCGAGGATTTCACCGGCAAGTCTTTCTTTCATAGTCTTTTCATTTCTCTCTCTGGAATACTTAGTAATCCATCTGAGACCTAAAGTCTGTCTTCTTTCGGGTCTTACTTCCATAGGTACCTGATAAGTTGCACCACCGAGACGACGAGCCTTTACTTCGAGCTGTGGCATGATATTTTCCATAGCCTGTTCAAAAACTTCAAGAGCGTCCTTGCCTGTCTTTTCTGCTACGATTTCAAAAGCACCATAAACAATTTTCTGCGCAACGCCCTTTTTACCGTCAAGCATTATATTGTTAATGAGACGTGTAACGAGCTTTGAGTTGTATACAGGGTCCTGTAATACATCACGCTTTGCGATATTACCTCTTCTTGGCATTTTCGCTTCCCTCCTTCACATAGATTCATGAATTCATAGGTACTCAGACCCTACCGATTACTGCTCCCGACGGGGAGCGAATGCTTCACCGGTCAGGGTGTGCCAGAGCCAATGCAGAGGATTTTTATATATATAAAATCTCCGCATTATCCAGCGGTAGTAGTTGTCCTATTTATTAAATGTACAGTTTTATGACTTGTGCGGTCATGCAGAAAGAAATTTCAGATTACTTCTGCTTAGGTCTCTTAGCGCCGTATTTTGAACGAGCCTGACCACGATTAGCAACGCCCTGAGCGTCGAGAGTACCTCTGATGATATGGTAACGTACACCAGGTAAGTCCTTAACACGTCCGCCTCTGATAAGCACAACGCTGTGTTCCTGAAGGTTGTGACCAATACCAGGAATATAAGAAGTTACTTCATAACCGTTAGTGAGTTTAACTCTGGCAATCTTACGCATAGCTGAGTTAGGCTTTTTAGGTGTAGCAGTTCTTACAGCAGTACAAACGCCTCTCTTCTGAGGTGAGCTCTGGTTAATCTGAACTTTCTTCTTAGCATTGTAACCTTTCTGAAGTGCAGGAGCAGTAGACTTAACTTCGAGGTCTTTTCTTCCCTTACGCACGAGCTGGTTAAATGTAGGCATAATCTTCCTCCTTTTCCAAAAAATCATGTACTTATAAAAGTACACTTATATATTATAGTCAAAAAATCACGGCTTGTCAAGTGTTTCACGAAAAAAAAACAAAGTTTTTTTTGAATTTGTTATTTTTTCCATTAAACGCCATATTTTCGGCATATAAGTTATGCATAATTAAGAAAAAAAACACCTGTAAGAGATGTTACAGGTGTTAAAAAATGATATTATTCTGTCATGGAGTAGGAAAGCCATATGTCTATTGAATCTTTGGATTCTGTTTCATTTCCGGTGGAAAGATAAGCATAATACATAAGAATTAAAGTCGCATCAGATGCATTTATCTGACCGTCTTTGTTGAGGTCAGCGGTGGTATTTTGTTCTGTAGTAAATTCACCTGTGCCGTTTTCAGTTGAGAGGAGGGCATATTCTGTAAGTACAAGGCTTGCGTCAACTGAATTTACAAGACCATCATTATTTACATCTCCAAGATTAAGAGTTGCAGATTTATGGAGATATACAGTCAAATCAGTATTTTCGGCGGAAAGTTCCCAGTGTGTAGCACCGTCGGGGATATAGTAGCCATTAGGTATGGGATTTTCTATTGTGAGAGCTACACTTAACGTATTTAATTCGGACTCAAAATAATACCGTTCACCATCTGATATTTTTACAGTGTTGTCGGTGTTGCCACCTGTATAGGTTGATATACCATATTTCACGCCAGAAACACCTTGATTTGTTTCTTCATCAACAAAGTAAATGCTGTATGTATATTTTTTAGTTGTTGTTGCAGATTTGCGGAGATATACTGTCAAATCCGGATTTTCAGCGGAAAGTTCCCAGCGTTCCGCACCGTCGACGGTGGTGTATCCGTCCGGTAAAGAGTTTTCAAGTGTTATGAGTGCAACATATGCGGTATCAGATATAAATTCATATGATTTAGGAGTATCACCGGAAGTCTGTACAACTTGAGCAGGGTCGTGTGCATAATCGTATGATACTATATTATATCTTATACCGGAAACACCCTGATTTGTTTCTTCGTCAACAAAGTAAACGCTGTATGTATATTTTTTAGTTGTTGTTGCAGATTTGCGGAGATATACTGTCAAATCCGGATTTTCGGCGGAGAGTTCCCAGCGTGTATCACCGTCGGGAATATAGTAGCCGTCCGGTATGGACTGTTCAACTGTTGTAAGTGACACATATGCAGTATCGGATATAAATTCAATTGACTTAGGATTTTCACCGGAAGTCTGTACAACTTGTACGGGGTCATATGTATAATATGACCTTATGTTATATTTTACACCGGAAACACATTGATTTGTTTCTTCATCAACAAAACGGACACTATACGTATTATATTTTACAGTTGTAGTAGTGGTTGTTGTGGTAGTTGTTGTGGTGGTGCTTGTCGTGGTAGGAGGTGTTGTAGTCTGTACACTTCCGCCCTCACCGACGGTTATCATTCCGAAGTTAAACTGTGGTGTATAACTGCTACCGTTTGCAAGGGTACATGAAACTGCATTAGTTGTCCACTGAAACATATAACTTTTTTGTTCACAGTTTTCATTAACGTGCATATAGATTGAGGCTACAACATCACTACTGCCAAGTGTGCCGTTGCTTGCAATGGAGAAGTTAAGTTTGTCATCTGCTGTCTGATAGCTTACTGTGCCGTTGAATGCCGGTGACGTTTCAGACATACCGGTTACCGTGAAACCATCCGGAATGGTAATAACAGCGTTGTTTATTTCCTTTATTGCTTGTACATTACCTGCTGTAATTATGTCAAATTGTATATCCTGTCCGGCAGAAGTCTGAAGCGTATTGAATTTGAATATCATTTTTTGTACCATAGCCTGTATACTTGTTGATGTCATGCACATGAACACCATAAGCATACTGATGAAAATGGATAATATTCTTTTTGATTTTGTTTTCATAAAAACCTCCTTAAAAAATTAAGATTTTGAAATTAATGCTTTTTTATGGCAAAAAGCATGATAAGCGGATAAATTTCAAGTCTGCCTATAAGCATATCAAAAGATAGCACTATTTTTGAAAAAGCGTTCAGACCACCGAAACTTCCGGCTGTACCGAAACGACCCACACCGAAACCGATATTATTCATGCATGTGATGACGGCTGATGCAGATTCTTCAATAGAATAGTTGTCAAGAGTTATAAGCAGTAGTGAAAATGCAAGTATCATCATGAAAAGTATGAAATACGACGAAACACCACGTACTACATCATTTTCAACGGGTTTGCCATCCATTTTCACGGTGGCAACCGCACGGGGATTTACTATATATTTTAATTCTTTTATGCCCGTCTTGAAAAGTATAAGTATTCTTGAAACTTTCATACCACCACCGGTTGAGCCGGCACACGAACCTACAAACATAAGCAGTGTAAGAAGTGTCTGTGAAAATACCGGAAACTGTGAAGTATCAGTTGTAGCGAATCCGGCGGACGTTATAGTAGATGCCACCATAAAGAATGAATGTCTTAAAGCCTCACCGGCTGTACCGAATATTTTCATTGTATTAAGCGTGATTATGACTGTTGCAGTTATTATTATACTGAAATAGGTTCTTACTTCTTCATTTTTGAATGCAAGTGAAAATTTCCTTATTAAAATATAATAATATAAGTTGAAATTAACACCGAAAAGTATTATAAATACTGCAATGACCATTTCAATATATACACTGTTATAATGTGCTATGCTGTCTCCCCATATGGAAAATCCACCTGTACCGGAAGAGGAGCAGGCATGAATTATGGCATCATAGAGAGGCATTCCACCTAAAAGAAGCATTATCATTTCAAGGACTGTAAGCGATATATATATACCATAGAGAATACGTGCGGAAAATCTCGATTTTGAGACAAGTTTTCCGGCTTTTGGTCCGGCACATTCAGCACGCATCATATGCATGGTTCTTGCGTCGTTGCTTGACATTATAGCAAGTACAAACATAAGTATTCCCATACCGCCTATCCAGTGGGTAAAAGCTCTCCAGAAAAGGCATGATTTTGACATTGATTCAATGTCGCTTAGTATTGTTGCACCTGTGGTGGTAAATCCGGAAACAGCCTCAAAAAGTGCGTCTGCAAAATCCGGTATTTCACCGGATATGACAAACGGTACAGCACCTATTACTGACATCATAATCCATGACGCCGCAACGCTTACAAAACCCTCCATTGAAAAAATAGAGTTGTCTTTAGGTTTTTTTATTGTAAGTGCAAATGAAATAATCATGATTATTGCGAATGGTATTCCGAATGACGAAACAACGTGTTCTTCATTATAAATGAATCCCACTACTATGGGTAGAAGCATGAAAAGTCCGACACCTTTCAGAATTTGTCCCATGATATATAAAATCATTCTGTAATTCATATCTTTGTACTGAAACTCCCTTTACTCAAAAATATTTTTAAGGTCACTGAAGCCCTTAGTTGTTGTGATTATAACAACGCTGTCATTGAGTTTCAGACAGTCATCACCCTTAGGGATAATAAGTTCATTGCCTCTTACTATGCTTGCAATAAGTATACCCTTTTTGAGTTTAAGTTTTTTAAGGGGAGTATTGAGATATGGTTTGTCATCACGAATAACAAATTCAATAGCTTCCAGTCTGTCATTGACAAGTCGGTAGAGTGTGGCGATATTGTTTCCTTTAGCGTTCTGTTTTGCACGGACATACTGTAAAATCTGATTGACAGTTATTGATTTAGGTGATATTATGCTGTCAAGTGAAAGTGTATCGGAAAGCTGTATTAAATTCATTCTGTTTACTTTAGTAACGACTTTTTCAACGCCGTTATTTTTGGCAAGCAGTGAAAGTAAAATATTTTCCTCGTCAATTCCCGTGAGAGTTACTACAGCGTCGGCGTCATAAACACGTTCTTCAACAAGTACATCATGGTCTGTACCGTCGGCACATGAAATATTTACTTTATTTAATTTCTGACTTAATTCAAGACACCTGTTATAGTCGATTTCAATAATCTTTACTTTTATGCCCATTTCGATTAACTGTTGTGCAAGATGATACGCTACACGTCCGCCACCTATCAGTACAGCGGATTTGACACGTTTTTCACGGTAAGCGGCACTGATACTCTTGAAAAACTTGACCATAGCACTATGTGAAGCGGTCATGTGGATTTTATCGCCTGCTTTAAGCATGAAATTACCGTCTGGAATAATAATCTCCTTGTCACGCTGAACCGCACATATAAGGACGTCAAGACGGAGACGCTTTGAAAGATGGTTCAGTACAACACCGTCAAGAATGCTTCCGCTTGTTATTCTGATTTCAGCCAAATCAACACGCCCTTTTGCGAATGACTCGATATTGATAGCTTCCGGATAACGCAAGACTTTAGCTATTTCGTTGCCGGCGTTGTAGTCGGGATTGACCATCATGCTTATTTTCAGGTTTTCACGCATGAAAACAAGTTGTTTATCAAATTCCGGATTACGTACACGGGCTATGCAGTGACGGGCTTTCAGTTCTTTTGCGATAAGACATGAAAGTATATTCACCTCGTCGGAATTTGTCACGGCAATAAAAATATCCGTCTTTTCAACGTTTGCCTCTTTAAGAATACTTGTCTGTAGACAGTTTCCGGTAATTCCCATAACATCATGGTCATTTACAACGCTTTCAATAGTTCCCTCGTTGGTATCGATTACTGTAACATTGTGTTCGTCGCTGAGAACGTCCGCAAGTGTGCTGCCGACTTTTCCGCAGCCTACAATGATAATGTCCATAATTCCTCCATTAAATATAGAATTAAAATGCAGAGCATAAATTTATAATACTCCAATTTAATTATAACCCCACTGCTATATTTTGTCAATAGGAAAATTAAATCAGGAAAATATTGCATCTGGTTTCCAGATAAGAAAATTTTCGGCTTGAAATAAAAAATATATATCCAGTGTTGAAATTTTTCTAAAAAGATGTTATAATATCCTTAAAAAAATACAAATCGGAAAGGATATATACTATAATGCTTAAAAAAATCACAGCCATTTTTTCGGCGGCAGCTTTTTCTATGACGTTAACTGCATGCGGAAATAACAAGAAAAATAACGAATATGTACAGTCAACTTTCAATACGCAAGCCCGCACAAAACCTGTACAGGAAATCACTTCCGCTGAAACTACCGCCGAACCTACTACAGTACACATCAGCCCCGTGGAAAGAGTTTCAGCGGAATGCGGTTCACAGTATACTGCCGACAAGACAATACCTAAAACAGATGGTCTCAACACAATAAAGATTCCTCTTTCCGAGTTCATAGAGGACGGCGATATTATATCATCATTTACATTTATAATTTATTCCGGCGACGGTCTGAATATAGGACAGTTCAAGGGTGGGTGTGGTATTTCCGTAACGGAAGATTTCCCGACAGATGATAAGGGCTGGTATCAGTCGCCGGACTTTACGGCAGATACTCAGGGAACTTATGGAGAAATAACATGGGACGTTCCGGCGGACGTAAGCAAATCCGTATCAGCAGACGGTGAAGTGCTTTTCGGTTACTGGTGGGGTAACTCTTCAAGTGTAAGGGTTGAAAATGTAATATGTACTTACAAACGCAAAAGGGAATTGCCGGTTGATGATACTGTTTCAATGGAAGTAGGGGAGAGTATAGGCTTCAATGATACTGAAAATATGATGAAGATAAAAACCGCTGATTTCATGCCAGAGAATACTATTCCGCAAGCCGTGACTTTCAATATAAGCTCCTCCGGTAATATCGGAAAATTTACGGGAGCTTTCGGCTATAAGTCATCTGCCGGACGTTATCAGTCACCGGACGTGGCATTATTTACAGATAATTCCAGTTTGTCGCTGACATGGTTTGTACCGGAAAAAGCCAAAAATCTTTCCGCCGATAATGGTGAAATACTTCTTGGCTACTGGTGGAGCGAACAGCCTAATATTACTCTTGATTCTGTGGAAGTGAGGTACAGTATCGGAAACGGCACACAACCTGTCACTACTGAAAGTACCGGTCTTGACAGTGAAGACCCTGTAGCACCGGAGATTGACGGACAATTCCGTACACCTGCTCAGATTGTGCAGTCTATAATCGTGGGCTGGAATCTTGGCAACTCTCTTGACTGCTATGAAAATACTTTTACTAAAGTTGCAACTGAAACGTCGTGGGGAAATTCAAAAACTACTGAAAAAATGATTATGGGCGTGAAAAATTCCGGATTCAATGCAATAAGAATCCCTGTAACGTGGGGCGAACACATGGACGACAACAATATTATAAATACAGAATGGCTTGACCGTGTACAAGAAATCGTTGACTATGCATATAATAATGATATGTTCGTAATTCTCAATATGCATCATGATGACTATTTATGGTTCAATCCGACAGAAGAGGAGTACTCACAGGACAGCGCAAAACTTAAGGCTATATGGAAACAGATTTCTGAAAGATTTATAGATTACGGCGACCGTCTTTTATTTGAGGGAATGAATGAACCTCGTACCATTAACAGTGAGCTTGAATGGCAGGGTGGTACTCCGGAGGAAAGAGCCGTAATTAACAAGTATGAACAGGATTTCATAGATACTGTACGTTCAACAGGCGGAAATAATTCAAACAGAACTCTTGTTATAACATCATATGCGGCTTCTGCTGAAACAGCCGCTATTGATGATATAGCCATACCTGACGACAAAAATATTATAGTTTCCGTACATTATTACGCTCCGTGGAAGTTTTCCGAGGGCATAGATATTGTTTTCACGGAAGACGGCAAAAACGAAATAACTAAAAAATTCGCTGAACTTAAAGAAAAATTCATTGACAAGGAAACACCGGTCATTATAGGTGAGTTCGGTTGTGTAAACGCCGCCGACAACGCCACACGTTCAGAATACTATAACTATTATATATCGTCCGCAAAGGCTAACGGAATTAAGTGTTTTGTATGGGATAACGGAAAATCTTCCGGTGAGTCAAGTTTCGGACTTTTCAATAGAAATAGTCTTTCATGGAATAATGAAATTCTTGACGGAATAAAAACAGCAGAATAAAAAGCAGGTGTTAATATTGGAAAAACCTCATTATGAAACAAGGATAGACGAATCAATCAACAGGTTTTATCCGGAAATAAGCAAAAATATAGAAATAATCCCCGATATTCCGGAAAACAAAGCTGTATTGATATTCAACCAATTATTAGCATTTATATGTGATGCGTCAAATATAATGCTTATTTGTTATGCAAAAAAACTTATTAGTAAAATTCCTGCTGAATGGTTAAGAAATAACGTACGGAAAGCAGTTGAACTCAAAACTGAAGAAAGCTGGATTTTTGATATGAGTGACCCCTATATATACGGCAATCTGAAAGAACTTCTTACTGAATGGAACTGTACAGACCAGATTCCAGAATAAATAAAAAATACCGTCTTTACAGGCGGTATTTTTATTCAGTCACAATAAACGATTGCAATAATAGTTATATTATCTTTGCTTTTATTGGCGAGTGCCTTTCGTACCATAAGACTTAACCGTTTATGAAGACTTATCGGCATTTCAAGTATTTCTTCAATTTCAAGTGAGGAAACATAATCAGAAAGACCATCGGTGCATAATAACAGTATGTCGCCGTATTTCATGCCGTCTATCCGGATAAAATCTATTTTCGGTATTGTATCGACGTTTCCGAAAACTGGAAAGATAATATTACGCCGGACGTGTGTTTTACGCTGTTCCGGAGTTATAGACCCCTCTTCATACATAAGCTGTACAAGTGACTGGTCACGTGAAATCTGGTTGATATGTCCGTTTCTGAAACGGTAAAGCCTTGAGTCTCCGGCATTAAAAACAGTTATACCCCCGTCAGTATTGAAAAACATTCCGCATAAAGTCGCCTGCATATTATGCATATCGGCATTATTTGAACTGTATTCCGCAAGCCTTTTGTGAACTTTCATAAGCGAACTGTTTAAATCTCCGGAAAAATCAATATCACGGACATATTCAAGACACATACGTGAGGCAAGTTCGCCGGATTTTTCACCGGAAACACCGTCCGATACGGCTGTTATAAAAGGTGCATTCAGTTTCTGTTCTGAAACTCCATTATCAGAAACAAAATTACCAATCATGAAAGCGTCTTCATTATGTGGCATTATTCCTTTATCTGTGATACCACAACAGTAGTACATAATCAATCACCCTGTATTCTGTAAAGCTCCATACCATTACGGCACGTAATGTCAAGTAGTTCCTGAACTGGTATTCCATTTATTTCAGCTGCTTTTGCGGCGGTATATTCTATCATGGGACTTTCACAACGTTTTCCACGGAAAGGCTCAGGCGACATATACGGACAGTCAGTTTCCAGTACCAACCTTTCAAGCGGTACGACTTCCAGAGCTTTCAAGGCTTTTTTAGCGTTTTTAAATGTTATCACTCCGGTAAACCCTATATACATATCCAGCTTTAAAACTTCCTTAACCGTTTCCGCCGAACCACTGAAACAATGCATAACTCCGGACGGACGATATTTTTTCAGGATATTCATGGTATCTTCAGTTGCATCACGACTGTGTACAATAATGGGTTTATTAAGTTCATTTGCAAGAATAATCTGATTTTCAAATACTTCAATCTGTTTTTCACGGTCATAGCCATCATAGTGATAGTCAAGACCTATTTCACCTATAGCCATAGTCTTTGGATTTTCAGTAACGGCATTTCGGACTATATCAATATAATTTTCCGGTAGACCGTCAATATTTTCAGGGTGGAAGCCGGCAGATGTATATATATAATCATATTTTTGTGCAATTTCCGCATTGCCTTTGATGTCTTCCGTACAGGTTGAAGCAAGCATTATATATTTAACTCCCTTTTCCTGAAAAGATGATAATAATTCTGTACGGTCATTGTCAAATGAAGTATCAGTATAATGTGAATGTGTATCAAAAATATTATACATAAAATATCATTCCTTAAAGTAAGCGTTTCGCATATCGTTTATAAAAGTTTCTGACGGTATAAAATCTTCATTGGAAGTTTCACCATCAATTATAATAAAGTTAGCTATTGAAGTACCATTTTCAAGCATATTTCTTATAGCATACTGACGGTTTTTATAGTCAACGGCTGTAATATCGGTTGCTACCATATTTATTATTGAGTCAAAACTTGCCTTGAAATTATCTGCTACACGTTTTCCGTCGGTCTGATTGAGCATTGAAGAAAGTACAGAACTTGCAGTATAGGCTCTCTGAACTTCTCTTCCGTTGAACATAGGGTATGTTATAAGAGTTTCAATCTGATTGCTGTTTAGATATTCTTCACCGCCGGATTTTTTGAATCCTGCTATATCGGGTTCAACATAATAAGTAACACCGCCGAGGACATCGCATACTTTTCTGAATGCTTCCGGAGTGAATTTTATATATCTGTCGACAGTTATTCCGAATGCCTGATTGACAAAGTTTACAGCCGCCTGAGCTCCGTTGCGGTCATACAGACTTTTTATGTGTTCCTGCTGACCGTCAATAACTGAGATTGTATTGGTCGGAATACCTATGAAAATAACTCTCTTTTCGACAGGCTTTGAACGCATAAGAACAAATGTTGATGAACATTTCTGCTCCGGTTCGTCAAGAATAAGCAGTATTGTATGGTTGTCCTCAGCAGTGACGGAGGCGGCAGCACGTGGTGTTGGTTCGTCAAGAGGGTCTGCCTGACCGAATCCGAAATATCTGTATATTCCGTAAACCCCTCCACCTATGATAATAAGACCGAAAAAAATTGTCAGCAGAAACGGCACAGCAATACTGCCGCTTTTCTTTTTTGCCATAAAAAAACAGCTCCTTTTTAAAATAAAAATCTTGATTGAAATTTTTTTACTTGCAAAATTCTGCAAGTGTGATATAATATTATCAGGTGCAGAAAACGTTTTCAAGAAGTGCTATTTCATAACCGATAGTGCGTATGTCAGAATTTGATTTTTCAATAATGCTGTGTATCTTTTCTGTGCTGAAACTGCATATTTTTCTACCGTTTCTGTATGCATAATTTATAGTCTGAAAAGTTCCGGAGTGTTTATATTCATTGTCTGCAAAGGCTATGACAGCTGAAGAATGGTCAACCATATAATAATTGCGGTCACGGTACAATGTGTCTGAACGGTCAGCGGATTTATGTTTACTGTAGGTAATATCCGGATTGCTGTTTACTGTAATAAGATAATCGGAATTTTTTTCAACATTTTCAAGAAGAAATCTATCATTTTCGGGCATGAAATCGGCATGGTGCATAAAAGGCATTGCTGAAATCAGCTTTATGCGGTCATTACGGCGTTTTTTCATTATGACGTATTCCGCCGACCATAAATCAATACCACCTGCAAGTCCGTTTATGAAATTTTCGTAACCGGCTTCAATTGCCATATCAATATATCTGTAAAGCATAAGTTTCACTGCTGAATATGTCAGTACCGGATTATTTCTGTAGAGAGTTATTCTGTTTGTGCGGTGACCTGTTATACATACAGTCTTTTTTATATCTGTGCTTACAGCAGATGCCGGAAGAACTTCCACGCCTGAAATCAGCGACTTCAAAAAATCAACCTCCGATAATTTATATCAATATTTCAGATTATAACATATATTATTATTTATTTCAAGACATTTTCAAGTATGCGGTAAATTTTAGTGAACTTTGCACAAAAAAGCAAGAAAGGAAATGACGAAAATGAAACCATATTTAAAAAGGGCATGGGCTGAAGTTTCCATGTCACAACTTAAACGCAACGTTGAAATAATAAAAAAACTTAATTCTTCCGCCACTGAAATAATGGCTGTAGTCAAGGCGGACGCTTACGGTCACGGAGATGAATATATTTGTAAATATCTTTATAATGAATGTCAGATAAAATATTTTGCCGTATCAAATCTTGACGAGGCAATAGCTGTACGGAATTTCTGTCCGGAATCGGAAATACTTATTTTAGGATATACTTCGCCGGAATACGCACATGAAATATCACAGTATAATATAATTCAAGGCGTTGTTTCAACGGAATATGCCCGTAAACTTGCATATAATACCACTGTACCGATAAGATGTCATATAAAGATTGATACCGGAATGGGAAGAATAGGTCTGAAACATGATACACCTGAATCATGTGCGGACGAAATAGAAAATATCATGAAAACTGAAAAACTTTCCGTTGAGGGCATATATACGCATTTTGCCGTTGCAGACAGCAAAACTCCCGATAATATAGAATATACCGATAAACAAGAAAAATTCATATGCGACACATATGATATTCTTGCAAGTCATGGTATAAAACTTAAACATATGCATTTCATGAACAGTGCCGCAACGTGTTACAGAAATAATCCGAAAAGTACTCTTTCACGTGCCGGAATTATAATGTACGGACTTCACCCCGATGTAAGTCTTGAAATTCCGGAGAGCATAGAACCCGTAATGTCTGTAAAAGCCGTCATATCCCACGTGAAAACCATTGAAAACGGCGACTGTGTGAGTTACGGACGGACTTTCACGGCTGACCGTGAAATGAAAATAGCAACCGTGACGGTCGGTTATGCGGATGGCTATTCACGGCTTTTGTCCTCAAAAGGTGAAATACTTGTACACGGAAAACGCTGTAAAATAATCGGTCGTGTTTGCATGGACCAGCTTATGATTGATGTCAGCAACGTTGATACACAAGCCGGTGACATAGTAACACTTATCGGTACGGACAGTAATGACCGTATAACCGCCGACGAACTCGCCTCACTTTATGGAACGATTGGCTATGAAGTAGTATGCGGAATTTCAAAAAGAGTACCAAGAATATACAAATATTAAATTATTTAAGAAAGAGGTTTTTAATTATGAAAAAAGCTATGACAATTTCCTATGAAGTAGGAAACAATCTTTATTTAAATCTCACAAATAAATGCCCCTGCTCCTGTACATTCTGTATAAGAAATTCAGCAGATGGTGCATATGGTTCAGACCCTTTATGGCTTGAACATGAACCGGATTTCAAGGAAATCATGGCAGACCTCAACAGCCGTGACCTTGATAAATACACGGAAATAGTTTTCTGTGGTTACGGTGAGCCGACCTGTCGGCTTGATACGGTAATTGCGGTTGCAGAAGAACTGAAAAAACGTCCGTCATGTCCGCTTCTCCGGATAAATACAAATGGTCTCTCAGACCTGATAAATGGCAAGTCTACTGCTGAAAGTCTCTGTAGTGTAATGGATATAATTTCCGTAAGTCTGAACGCTGGTACAAAAGAAGAATACATGAAAGTAACACGTCCTAAATATCCGGAGGCTTTCGAGGCTATGCAGAAATTCACTTCCGACTGTGTAAAGACAAACTCCGCACAAGTGATAATGTCTGTAGTGGACGTCATACCACCGGAACAGATTCAGGCATCACGGGAAATAGCTGAAAAACTCGGCGCAAAACTCCGTATACGTGCCTTTGAAGAATAATTATGCAAAATGCACTGTTTTTTACGTAACTATTTGTGCAGATTTTTTTGAATATCCTATGGAAAATCTCACCGGAATATGTTATAATATATTGTTGGTGAAACTGTTTCACGGTAAACCTATAAAATATCAAGAAAGCTGGTTGTATAAAATGGAAATCAAATTCACAAAAGCTGAAACCCTTAAAGCTAAACCTGCTCCGGACGCTAA
Organism: Alistipes senegalensis; assembly: GCA_023665275.1. GTDB lineage: Bacteria > Bacillota > Clostridia > Oscillospirales > Ruminococcaceae > Ruminococcus. The sequence continues at coordinate 614,241 of JAMPEF010000001.1, forward strand.
ACTTGGTTTCGGACATATCTTCACAGATTATATGCTTATCATGCCATACGACGAAGGTCAGGGCTGGCATGACCCTGAAATAAAGCCTTATGGCAATATTGAACTTTCCCCCGCCGCAATGTGTCTGCATTACGGACAGACAGTTTTTGAGGGTCTCAAAGCCTACAGAACGGCTGATAACAAAGTACAGCTGTTCAGACCGGAAGAAAATTTCAAACGTCTTAACAGGTCAAATGAAAGACTTGTCATTCCGGAACTTCCCGAAGAACTCGGCATGGAATGTCTTATGAAACTTCTTGAAATCGAAAAAGACTGGGTACCCTCAAAAGATGGTGAATCGCTCTACATAAGACCGTTTATTTTCGCCGTTGACCCATTTTTAGGCGTAAAACCTGGCGCACAGTATTATTTTATGATAATTCTTTCACCGTCCGGCGCTTACTATGAAAGCGGTCTTAATCCGGTAAACATTTACGTTGAAAGTAAATACGTCCGTGCTGTACGTGGTGGTATGGGTTACGCAAAAACAGGCGGTAACTATGCGGCATCCCTGATAGGTCAGGACGAGGCACATAAACAGAATTATTCTCAGGTGCTGTGGCTTGACGGCGTGGAACAGAAATACATTGAAGAAGTAGGAGCTATGAATATCTTCTTTGTTATTGACGGAAAAGTTGTCACACCTATGTTACAGGGAAGTATTTTACCAGGTATAACAAGAAAATCCGCTATTGAAGTATGCAAATCAAAGGGCATTGAAGTAGAGGAAAGAAGAATCACTATTCAGGAAATTGCAGACGCTTACGATGCAGGCAAACTCAATGAAGTTTTCGGAACAGGTACAGCAGCAGTTATTTCGCCTGTTGGTCACCTTAAATGGAATGACAAAATCATGGAAATCAATGACAACAAGATAGGTACAATCTCACAGATGCTTTATGATACAATGACGGGTATTCAGTGGGGCAAAATTGAAGATACTTTCAACTGGATTGTTGAAGTAAAATAATATGTTTAAAGACGTACTTTCGGGTACGTCTTTTTTATTCTGGTAAACCACGGGAAACATTTTCTTAAAAAATCTCAGGTATATATTGACTTTTCTTTCCGGAAATAGTATAATTTATTTGTATGGCAATACAAATTTATTTTTTAAATATTTGGAGGTTTTTTTAATGAGCAGAGTTTATAACTTTAGTGCTGGTCCTGCTGTACTTCCGGAAGAAGTTCTGGAAGAAGCAAGGGACGAAATGCTTGACTACAAAGGTACAGGTATGTCCGTCATGGAAATGTCACACCGTTCAAAAGCCTATGACACAATCATAAAAGAGGCTGAACAGGATTTACGTGACCTTATGAACATTCCTGATAACTACAAAGTTATCTTCTTACAGGGTGGTGCATCACTTCTTTTCGCTGGTGTTCCAATGAACCTTATGAAAAACGGTAAAGGTGCATATATCATCACTGGTCAGTGGGCTAAGAAAGCCTATCAGGAAGCACAGAAATACGGTGAAGCTGTAGCCGTTGCTTCTTCTGCTGACAAGACATTTTCCTACATTCCGGACTGTTCAGACCTTGATATTCCGGAAGATACCGACTATGTTTATATCTGTGAAAACAATACAATCTATGGAACAAAATTCAAGACTCTCCCGAACACAAAGGGCAAGGAACTTGTTGCCGATGTTTCTTCATGTTTCCTTTCTGAACCCGTTGACGTTACAAAGTATGGCGTTATTTACGGTGGTGTACAGAAAAATGTAGGTCCTTCCGGTGTACAGATTGTAATAGTCCGTGAAGACTTAATAGCCGACGGTCCGGCAAAGCCCTACACACCTACTATGATGGACTGGAAAATTCAGGCTGATAACGATTCACTTTATAACACACCTCCGTGCTATGGAATTTATATCTGTGGCAAGGTATTCAAGTGGATTAAGAAAATGGGTGGTCTTGAGGCTATGAAGGCACACAACGAAAAGAAAGCCGCTATCCTCTATGATTTCCTTGACAACAGCAAACTTTTTAAGGGTACTGTTGCACCGGAAGACCGTTCACTTATGAATGTACCGTTTGTTACAGGCAATGACGAACTTGACAAGAAGTTTGTTGCAGAAGCTAAAGCCGCCGGTTTTGAGAACCTCAAAGGTCATAGAAGCGTTGGTGGTATGAGAGCATCTATTTACAACGCTATGCCAATTGAGGGCGTGGAAAAACTCGTTGAGTTTATGAAGAAATTTGAAGCTGAAAACGCTTGATTTAACTGAAAAGAGGTTGTTTTACAATGTACAATATACAGACACTCAATAAGATTTCTGCTATCGGTACGGATATTTTCGATAAGAGCAAGTATGCAGTTTCCGATACTCCGGAAAATCCGGACGCTATCATGGTAAGAAGTGCCAAAATGCACGATATGCAGTTTAATAAAAATCTCCTTGCAATCGCAAGAGCCGGAGCAGGTGTAAACAATATTCCAGTTGAACGCTGTGCAGAAGAGGGTATATGTGTATTCAATACCCCTGGTGCTAACTCTAATGCTGTTAAGGAACTGGCTATATGTGCATTACTGCTTGCATCAAGAAAAATCACGGAGGCTGCTGCATGGGCTGCATCTCTTAAAGGCACTCCGGACGCTCCTAAGACTGTTGAGGGTGGTAAATCTAAATTTGCTGGTCCTGAAATTCTCGGAAAGACACTCGGAATTATCGGTCTCGGAGCTATCGGCGGAAAAATTGCTAATACTGCCGTTGCACTCGGCATGAAAGTTATCGGCTATGACCCTTATCTTTCTGTAAATAACGCCGTATTGCTTGATTCTTCTGTAAAAGTCGTAACAGACATAAACGACATTTATAAGAACAGCGATTATATTTCAATTCATATGCCTTACACACCACAAACAAAGAACACTATCGACGCTGAACAGATTGCTATTATGAAAGACGGTGTACGTCTTATTAACCTTGCACGTGGCGAACTTATCAACAGTGAAGCAGTAGTCAAGGCTATTGCAGACGGAAAAGTTGCAAAATATGTTACTGATTTTGCAGATGATGTTGTTTTAGGTGTGGAAAATGTAATAGTTCTCCCACATCTTGGTGCATCTACTCCGGAGAGTGAGGACAATTGTGCTGTAATGGCTGCAAATGAACTTATTGACTATATCGAAAACGGCAATATCAAGAACAGTGTAAATCTCCCTAATGCCTATATGGACGCAACAGGTACTAAGGTTTGTGTTATCCATAAGAATGTACCATCACTTATTTCAGCTATCACAAAGGCTGTTGGTGATGATGGTCTTAATATTGAAAATATGGTAAACGCAAGCAGAAAAGATTTTGCATATACCATGATGGACGTTGCTGGTGATGTTACTGAAGCTGTCGTAAATGACATTAAAGCTATCAATGGCATTATAAGAGTAAGAGTTATAAAATAATTAAATAAATAAAAATCCGGTTCGTAAGTGAGCCGGATTTTTTTAATTTTATGGGTTCGGAAGTCCGGAACTGGTGAACATCATTCAAGAGTTACGGGCAGACCGTTTATTTCTATGGTGGGGTCATCAATGTCGATAAGCAAACAGCGTCTTCCATTAACAACACTTGTCCGGATTTTATCACTTGCATCGGGTTTTATGTTGATAGTTATTCCGGCGGAGGCAACAACAGTTTTTGTCTCAACAAGGTTTGAGGCTGTAAGTGTAGCGTCGCCACATACTTTCTGATAGACAGGCTCAACCATTTTCACACGTTCTTCCGGTACGCCAACATCTGTGAGGATTTCTTTTAGTTTTGAGTCATCAATAACGATTTTGTCGGTTTCGTCCTTGTTTTCCTCAACGATTTCCTGAATTTTTTCATTTACTGATTTTATAACCATATAATCCAAATCCTCACCGACCACATTTTTTAAGATAGTCTGAAAACTTGACTTTTCGTTTTCGGCGGACATAACAAACGTACAGCCTAAAACATTTTCAATCATAGAAATATTAGGGTCACTGGATTTTTTTGCATAATACATAACGTGATTGACATCTGTACTTCTGTTGCTGAAAACCGGATATAAAAAGCCGTCGCTTGCGGACTTGCTTATAATAAGCTCCGTGTTAAGTTTCTTGACAATTTCATTATTGAAAGAATCAAATACAAAGCCGTCCGTACCTGTAGTCACGGGACATATGGCAGTTAATATGTATCTGTAAATTTCATCTTCACCATCGGCGAAATCGTCATTTTTATCTTTGCGACGTATTGTATAACAGCAATAAGCCGTAATAAGTGCATAATTTCCGGCATAGACAAGGTTTTCAGCAATATAGTTTACATAATTTTCACACGCCTGTTCGTCCTTGAGTTCAGATTTAAGGAGTTTATATAATATATCCTGTGGTTTGCCCTCTTCGTATGCGTTGTTTGGAAATTCATACTCTACAAAAGTCTTGCCCACGTTGGTATTGAGAACTTTTTTCAGTGTTTCCGTGTAGACGTCGTGTTCTTCCTGCTCCATGGTAAGACAGGAACTAACGTTATTGTAGCGGACGTTTTTTTCTGAATCGACAAAAGCCGTAAGCACTCTTTCCATTACGAAAAAACCGCTCTTGTCGGAAAAGTTCTTTTTAATTTCAGCTGTTTCTTTTTTATTCATAGTAAAATCCTTTCTTTACAGATGTATATATATTATAACGCATTTACAAAAAAATTGCAAGCGGAATACTTGTACTTAAAGTTGAATATAATTTCATAAAGCTATTTTCAAGGAGGCTGTATATGGATTTAAGAATAAACAGGGAAACAGTACCCGTCAGCGAAAACATCTTTGACGGTGTACAGGAACAGGGTGTGGAACTTGATTATATTCTTCCCGACTACTACCCCGATATTTTCCGACTTGTACGCTGTGAAGTCGTACCGGTAATATGCAATTACTCAATAAACGGTGATAAACTTTCCTATGAAATCAGATGTGACATAAAAATTCTCTATTGCAGTGAATCCGGCAATTCTCTACAGTGCGTGACACAAAGACAGAATTTTTCAAAGACTGTTGAGTTAGGCAGAAGCGGTGAAAATCTTACCGCAAGGCTTACACCTAAGACAGACCATATAAATTTCCGTGCGGTAAACAAACGCCGTCTTGATGTAAGAGGTGCAGTTTCCGTAAAAATTTCCGTGAACGGTGAAACAAATCAGGAGGTTATTTCTGATGCATTCGGAATGAATATCCAGATTAAAAAAACTCCTGTGCGTTTTGCGTCGAAAAAAATAACCGCTGAAAAAACTTTACAGCTGAGTGAGGATATAGAAATTTCCCCGACACAACCAACGGTAAACAGCATAATAAATATACGCTGTACTGTTCCTGAGTGTGAAAAGAAAATGATTTCCGGTAAACTGCTTGCAAAAGGTTCAGCGGAACTTAAAATATTATACTCCTGTGACAAGGACGGCGGTGCGGTAGAACCTGTTTCGTTTTCAATGCCGTTCAGCCAGATTATCGACATTGATGGAATAGATGATACTTTTGACTGTACTATAACTCCGGAAGTCGTAAGCTGTGACATCACCCCCACCGCCGACAAGAACTCCGAAAACCGTATTATAAAATGCGAGATAGAGTTAAGACTTATATGCTGTGCCGTAAAAACTGCCTCTGTCATGCTTGGCACGGACGCTTTTTCAACTGTATATCCGTGCAATGTGACAGTATCGCAAGTAAGAGCTGAACAGATACCGGTTATTTATGAAGAAAGTTTCAGGCATTCAGCAAAAATCAGTGAGGGCGACAGTGTACCACAGACTATATATTCAATGTGGTGTACTCCTAAAAATATAAACACGAGACTTTCCGACGACGGAAAAGCAGTAATTATAAGCGGTATGCTGTCTTATTCAATGGCTTCCCGTGACAATGCCGGAATGATTATCATGCCCGACAAGGACGAGGCTTTTGAGGAAACTATAAATCTTCCCGATAATATATCAGGCTGTACCGTCTCCGCTGAGATTGCTGTAAGGGACGTTTCATATAATATATCGTCGGAAGGTATATTGTCTGCAAAATCTGATATATCGGCGAAAATTTCAGTTTATAGCTGTTCGTCGATAAATGCCCTCACGGATATAGCTGTTGACGAATCTGTAAAAAAACAACGTGACGGAGATTATGCCATAAAGTTATATTTTGGTGTCGAAAACGAGGAAGTCTGGGATATTGCCAAACGTTACAGCACAAGTGTCAATGCCGTGATAGAAGAAAATGACCTTTCCGGTGAACGTCTTGAATCCGGCGGAATGTTACTGATACCGATTGTCACATGATAAAGGAGAATTACAATGGTTAAAGATATTTACACTAATATCGCTGAACGTACCAACGGTGATATTTATATAGGCGTTGTAGGTCCTGTACGTACCGGAAAATCTACTTTCATAAAACGTTTTATGGAATCGCTTGTAATTCCGAATATAACAAGCGAGTTTAAACGTGAACGTGCCATAGACGAACTGCCACAGTCTGCCGCCGGAAAAACTATCATGACTACTGAACCGAAATTCATTCCGGAAGATGCCGTTGAGGTAAGTATAGGTAACGGTGCAACAATGAATGTCCGTCTGATAGACTGTGTGGGCTATATCGTGCCGAGTTCTTTAGGCTACATAGAGAATGAAATGCCCCGTATGGTCATGACATCGTGGTTTGATGAGGAAATACCTTTCAATATGGCTGCTGAAATAGGTACACAGAAAGTTATCACCGACCATTCAACTATAGGTCTTGTGGTCACTACTGATGGTACTATTTCGGATATACCACGTGCTGAATATGAAGAATGTGAAGAACGTGTTATACGTGAACTTAAAGAGTTAGGTAAGCCGTTTGTAGTAATAATGAATACTGTCAACCCGTCATCACAGGAGGCTAAAAATTTAGCGTCACGCCTTACCGACAGATACGACGCTAAAGTTATTCCGGTAAGCTGTCTTGACCTTGACGAAAACGACATAAAAGAAATCATGCAGGAAATATTATTTTCTTTTCCTATCAAGGAAATAAATATCAGGACTGCACGCTGGATAAATTCTCTTGAAAAAGGTCACTGGCTGAAAACTGAAATTCTTGACTGTATAAGAAATTCCGCAAAGGATATAAAACTTGTCCGTGAAGTTGAAATGGCAGTTGAAGCTATGTCACAATGTCCGCATATCATAAACGCTGAAATTTCCGCTATGGATTTGGGAAGTGGTTCAGTTACCATTACCGCCGAACTCGACAGCAGTTTATTTTATAAAATTCTCGGTGAGGCTACCGGAATTGAAATCGAAAGTGAAAGCGATTTAATGCCCTTGCTTATGGAACTGAACGACATTCGCCGGAAGTATCAGCGGATAGAGCCGGCACTTGCGGAAGTTGAGGCTACCGGCTATGGAATAGTCATGCCGGAAATTGAGGAACTCACGTTAGAAGAACCTAAAATAATCAAACAGGGCGGAAAATATGGTGTCAAACTCAAAGCCACTGCACCATCACTGCATATCATGAAAGCTAATATAAATACTACTGTAAGTCCCATTGTCGGTACGGAAAAACAGTCGGAGGAACTTATTATGTATCTTCTTGACGGTTTCGACGACAATCCCGCTAAAATATGGGAGAGTAATATTTTCGGAAAATCTCTTCATGAATTAGTCAATGAAGGTCTGCATAATAAGCTGTTCAAGATGCCTGTTGATGCAAGACTTAAATTACAGGAAACACTTGAACGAGTAATCAATGAAGGTTGTTCAGGACTTATATGCTTTATACTATGAATTGCATAAAAAAATCCGGCTGATACGTTCAGCCGGAAATTTTTTTACTTGATGTTATGTATTGCTTTAAGTGCGGAATTTATAGTTTCTTCTTTTATGCCGGTCTTTTTTGAGACGGTTTCAACTACTTTCTTTTCCTGACCGCTTTTTTCAAGCGTATCAAGGGCTTTTTTTCCGGCTTTCACGACTTTTTCAACAGGAATATCCGGTAATTTTGGCATATCGGGCATGGCTTTGACCTCCTTTATATTGTTACATATATTATAGAACACATAACGGAAAATGTCAACAGAAAACATGATTTAATGATAAACGATAAAAATTTATCGTTACTTATGTATATGGAAAATACTTCCGGACTTGTATTTTTTGTACAGACATACAAATTTAACGATAAACATTAAATTTCTATTGACAAACGTAAAAACACATGCTATAATCATAACATAAGCTAAAGCAAAACAATAAATATTTTTTAACGGAGGTTTTTTATGAAAAGCGAAATCACAGCAAAAATCAACACGGTTGGAAAATACGGACGTATTGTCTCAAAAATCATGAAGGGCATTTCACTTGCGTGTGCCATCGTACTTCTTGTATGCACATTCATTGTATGCGTGTTTCTTCCGGCAGATTCCTTAAAGTTCGACGGCACGGCACAGGGCAGACTTTCATACAACACAGAACAGAGAGCTATAGGTTTTGACGACATAGAAAATGAACATATAAAGTTTATGGGTGCGGAGTTAAAAATTGATTTCGTGGAAACAGCAGACCAGACACAAGAAAATGTAAATAATATTGATATTTCAGCGTCAGCAGAAAAATTTACAACAAAACAGTTTAAAGCTGTTGTGGCATTAGCTTTTTCCGGTGCAGTGCTTATACTTGTTTCGATATATGTAATATTTATGTTTGTGGTTAAACTCTGCAAGGCACTTGAAGTATGCCAGTCACCATTTGAGACAGATGTCCTTACGGCTATGAAAAAATTAGGTTATGCATTTATACCATTCGGCGTTGTGTCGATAATATTCAATGGCATTTCTTCAGCACTTTCAATAATAATGACGCTTCTTGTTGTACTTATGTTCATATATATATTCAGCTATGGTGCGGAGTTACAGCGTGAATCCGATGATACAGTCTGAGGTGAGTATTATGGCTATAATTTCAAGACTTGACAGGGTTATGGCTGACAGGAAAATTTCACTCAACGAACTTAGTGAACGTGTAGGCGTAAGCAATGTAAATCTTTCTAAACTGAAGACCGGCAAGGTAAGTGCTATAAGGTTTTCCACACTAAACGCTATTTGCCGTGAGCTGAAATGTCAGCCGGCGGATATTCTGGAATATGTAGAAGAAAAGTAATAATTTTTAAGAAAACGGCATTATTTTTCAATGCCGTTTTTTATTTAGTCATAACATACATTATATTGTACTTATTTTTGTGAGATGTCACAAAAAAATTCAGATATTTTATACAAATACTTTATTTTTTTTTAAATTCATGTTATAATGATTTTATTGCTATCCGGAGGTGATAATTATTAAACGTCTTTACATTACAGACCTTGACGGAACATTACTTAATAGTAAAGGTGAAGTTTCCGGAAATACCGGAAAAATAATAAATTCGCTGACAGAAAAGGGAATTTATTTTACATTCGCAACGGCACGGTCAGTATATTCCGCAAAGTCAATTACTGCCGGACTGAATATAAATATTCCGTACATACTTATGAACGGCGTGAGTATTTATAATCCGGAAAATAATACGTACGTAAAAAATGAATATATTCCGCCGGAAATTTCTTCTGAAATAATCAGGGTTTTCAGGGAAAATAATGTTAGATGCTTCATGTACAGAATACAGGATAATATACTTACTGCATATTTTACAGAAATAACATCTCAGGTTATGGAGAGTTTTGCAGAGTCACGGAAAAAAAATTATAACAAACCGTTTGTACAGTGTGCAGACCTTGCAGACATTGCCGACAGCAAAACAATTTATTTCAATACAACGGGTGAATATGAAGAAATTCTGTCTGTTAAAAATAGTATAGGAAATATAAAAGACATTAATTATGCGTTTTATTGTGATACGTACACGGGGAAATATTTTCTTGAAATTTTTTCCGGTAACGCCTCAAAAGCCAGCGGAATAAAATATCTCCGTAATAGATACGAATTTGAGGAGGTTATATGTTTCGGGGATAACCTGAATGATGTGACTATGTTCGAAGAAGCGGATATTAAAATAGCCGTCGGGAATGCTGTTCCGGAACTTAAAGAAATGGCTGATTTTATCACGTCGGAGAATGACCGTGACGGTGTTGCAGAATGGCTCACTGAAAACTATGGGAGATAATTTATGAACGGATTTTCATATAAAAATGTTTACGGAACTGATGAGTATAACAGATTTATTGATAAACAGCGTTATGTAACAGACGATAGATTTCTTTCTGAAACGGAAATTTATGAGTTGTCAGACGGTTTTTCCCTTGAAATCAGTACCTATGAGGAAGAACGGCAAAGTAAAAGTCATAAAGTATTCATTGCTATACAGAAAGCAGCTTTGAAAAATGCAGACAGTACAATATATGAATACTATTGCTTTTATGACCATACAAGACCGTTTACAGAAATTATACATCACAAAAACGGTCACAGATATTATCCGTTTCATATTGACCTGTACGGAATCAGTTTTCTTGATGTAGACACTATAGAAGTGTACAACTATATTCCCGAAGGCTGTCAGCATAGTTGTGAATATCCATACGGGGAATCTTTTATAATAACTGACATTCATTATGATAAGGAATCAAATCTTATTGCATATAGCGGTTGTTACTGGGCTTGCCCTTTTGACGTTATGGTAGGGGATTTTTCAGACCCACTTGATTTTAATCCGCACCTGATAAGTCTGCATGATATTTTAGACCCAGAATATGATGATGTTGATTTCAAAGAATGGAAAGATAATAAATTATATGTTATGTGCAAAACTGAAGAAAAATCTGTGAGTATTGAAGAACTCAAAGAAAAAATAAATGAATTAACAGAAAGGAATTTATGACTGAATTTTCATATAAAAATATTTATGGCAGTAAAAAATATAATGAATTTATTGAAAGACAACATAATGCAATAGACGATAAATTTGTTCATAACACTAGGGACTGTGAGTTGTCGGACGGTTTTTCAGTTGAATTTATTAATTATAGTGACAAAGAACATAAAGACAAGTCTTATAATTCTGTTGCTTCGAAAATCATTCTTAGAAATGCAAATAAAAAAATATATGAATATTATTGTTTTTACAGTCACTGCTTTGTATATACAAAGATTATCCACCACAAAAATGGTCATAGATATTATCCGTTTCATGTTGATAGGTACGGAATAAGTTTTCTTGATGTTGACACTTTTGAAGTATATAATTATATTCCGGAGGGCTATAAACATAATGATGACCGTATTTGCGGAGAGAGTTTTATAATAAACTATATTGACTATGACATTGAATCAAATCTCATTGCATACGGCGGTTATTACCGGTCTGATTCTTTTGAGGTAATGAATGATGTAATGGTAGGTGATTTTTCAGAACCTCTTAATTTCAATCCACACTTGATAAGTTTGTGTGACATTTTTGATTATGATGATATTTATTTCAGAGAATGGAAAGACGATAAATTATATGTTATGTGCGATAATGAAGAAAAATCTTTGAGTATTGACGAACTCAAAGAAAAAATAAATGAATTGACTATGAAAGGAAAGTAAAAATGAAAAAGTTAATGTTAGGAAATGAAGCGTTTGCGAGAGGACTTTATGAAGCTGGTTGTAAGATAGTATCAAGTTATCCTGGTACGCCGTCAACCGAAATTACGGAAGAAGTTGCTAAATATGATGAAGTTTATGCCGAATGGTCACCAAATGAAAAAGTAGCTTTAGAAGTTGCAATAGGTGCATCAATAGCAGGTGCAAGAAGTTTTTGTGGTATGAAACACGTCGGACTTAATGTAGCCTCTGACCCGTTATATACAGCGTCATATAGCGGAGTTAATGCCGGACTTGTCATAGCCGTTGCAGACGACCAAGGTATGCACTCTTCACAGAACGAACAGGATAGCAGACATCATGCCATAGCGTCAAAAGTTCCCATGCTTGAACCCTCCGACAGTGCAGAATGTAAGGATTTTGTAAAACTTGCGTTTGAGATTTCTGAAAATTTCGATACACCGGTTATCGTGAGAATGTCAACACGTGTAGCACATTCACAAAGTATAGTTGAGGCGTTGGAACGTCAGGAACTTGAACTGAAAGAATACACCAAAAATCCACAGAAATATGTCATGATGCCGGCTTATGCAAAAGGCAGACATGTTTTTGTTGAGGAACGTACAAAAAAACTTACTGAATATGCTGAGACTTCACCGCTTAACAGAGTTGAAATTTCTGAAAAAGCTGATTTCGGCGTAATAACCAATGGTGCTTGCTATCAGTATACGAAAGAGGCACTCGGCAATAAGGCATCTGTTTTAAAGCTGGGTATGGTTAATCCGATGCCCGTTAAACTTATTCAGGATTTTGCAGAAAAATACGAAAAAATTTACATAATAGAAGAACTTGATGGCATAATTGAAAATCACTGTCGGAATATAGGTGTGAATAATATTCAGGGTAAAGAAATTTTCGGATATATAGGAGAAATTCCGCAATCTGTCATTGCCGGAAAACTTCTCAGTGAAAAGAAAGGTTATTCCGAATTTCCGGAAAATATTCCCGTCAGACCGCCCGTTATGTGTGCAGGCTGTCCGCACCGTGGAGTTTTCTATTGCCTGAAAAAATTAGGCGTGACAATTTCCGGAGATATAGGGTGCTATACACTCGGAGCGGTTGCCCCCCTCAACGCTATGGATACTACTATTTGTATGGGTGCATCAATATCCGCACTGCACGGATTCAATAAGGCACGTGGTGCGGAGTATGAACACAAAAGCGTTGCGGTAATAGGCGACTCAACTTTTATGCACTCCGGAATGACAGGTCTTGTGAATATAGCCTATAATAATTCAAATTCAACCGTTATTATCCTTGATAATTCAATAACCGGAATGACAGGTCACCAGCAGAATCCCACGACGGGCAAGAACTTAAAAGGCGACCCTGCATACGCTGTAAATCTTGAGGAACTCTGCAAGGCTTTAGGCATAAAGCGTGTACGTGTTGTTGACCCTTATTGTCTTGCGGAAACTGAAAAGGTTATAAAGGAAGAACTTTCAGCTGATGAGGCTTCAGTAATTATATCACGTCGTCCATGTGCATTACTGAAGTATGTAAAGCATAATCCGCCGTTTGCAGTTGACAGCGAAAAGTGTATAGGCTGTAAGGCTTGTATGAAACTTGGTTGTCCGGCGATTTCGATAAAGGACAGAAAGGCGGTCATTGACCATACACAGTGTGTCGGCTGTGGTATCTGTCAGGAACAGTGTAAATTTTCTGCAATAGAATAAATTGAAATCCGGTGACGGATATGACCTATAAAATTATAATTTATAACTTATTTCTACTTGATTATATTATATATTCTACTGTAAAGAGTTTATAAAAATGAATATTATCCGTCACTTCCATCACCTATGATTTTGAAGAGAGGTTTTTTTATATGAATAATTACGACGAAATTTACAGCAGTTTTAAAGAATGGCTTGACAATCTGCTTGAAAATAACGATATGCCCGAAGATACAAAGGCTTTTAATTTCAATCTATATGAAGAGGACGACAATATTTACAGCGTACAGCTTATAGCTTCGGACAGATTCGACCCCGAAGATGAAGAATGGGCTTGTTATGAAGTATGGTCTTCCGAAGAAGATATTTTCTTTGTTGATGTTTCCGATGAAAACGACAAAAGCCCTGAAGCATTTAAGAAATTTATAACCACTATGATTTCCGACTATATCAGAACAGGCAAATATGGTGATGTTATAGGTTTTGTGCCGGTCGGTATCGGATTCGTTGACGGTGAAATCGATATATTATACAATAACGAGGAGATATAAATTTTATGGAAGATTACGAGGGCTCAAAAGTCCTTACCGCATTAAAGGCACTTTTCGGAGCTGTTATAGGTGCGTTGCCTGGGGTGGCTATCTGGATAATCTTTGGAAAACTGGGCTTTATAGCTTCGGTTTCAGGAATGGCTATAGCAATGGGAGTGGTTTTCCTGTGCAGTTTTTTTGTCGGCGACAGCGATTTATCACCGCTGGTTCTGCTGATTATATGTGGCGTGGTTTTCCTTACTGCCATACTAATATCCGAAAAAATCGTCTGGACAATGGAAATGTCAGATTTATTAAGTGAATATCTCCCGACGTTCAGGGAAAAAATTATAGATGCAATTATGGCTGAAAACCCCGATATTTCAAGGACAGACGCAGACGGAATGATTACGGACGATTTATATAATCAGCTATTTACGGAGACTTTCGGCGTAAAGGAAGCGACTTTCGGCGAGTGCTTTTCAAATTTCGGCACACTGCTTGAAAATCTCGAAATGAAAGGAAAATACATATCATCGCTTGTCAAGAGCATATTATTCGGAGTTTTTGGCGGTTTTGCATTTTTTGCAAAAATCATGTAAAATTTTAAGGAGTTTATTATATGGAAACAAAATCAATTATGATAGTCGGCGTAGGCGGACAAGGTTCATTGCTTGCGTCAAGAATTATAGGAAATGTGCTTTTATCACAGAATTACGACGTAAAAGTAAGTGAGGTACACGGAATGTCACAGCGTGGGGGTTCTGTCGTAACATATGTAAAATATGGTGAAAAAGTCTATTCCCCGATAGTCGAAAAGGGTGAGGCTGATATAATTATATCGTTTGAACTGCTTGAATCGGCAAGGGCTTTGCCGTATCTGAAAAAAGGGGGACATCTGATAACGTCTGTCCAGAGGGTAGACCCTATGCCCGTTATAACCGGTATGGCGGAATATCCGGAAAATATCGTTGAAAAACTCACCGGAGCAGGTGCGGACGTCACGGCGGTTGACGCTTTAAGTCTTGCGGAACAGGCAGGAACTTCAAAGGCATCAAACGTTGTACTTATGGGTGTGCTTGCCTCAAAGATGGATTTTCCGGAAGAAGTCTGGCAGAATGCACTTGAAAAGTGTGTACCGCCTAAATTCCTTGAACTCAATAAAAAGGCTTTTGCACTGGGTCTGAAAAACACATTATAAATTATAAAAGGAGATTTTTTACTAATGGAAAGATACTGGAATGAAGAAATTGAATGTATGTCCCGTGAGGACATGAAGAAGTTACAGGACGAAAGACTTGTAGCACAGGTAAAGCACGTTTATGAAAATGTGCCGTATTACCGTAATCTTATGGACGAAAAGGGTGTAACTCCGGACGATATAAAGTCCACAGAGGATTTACATAAACTGCCGTTTTTAAGTAAGGCTGATTTGCGTGATGCTTATCCATACGGACTTCTTGCAAAACCCTTGTCCGAATGTGTAAGAATACAGTCAACAAGCGGTACAACCGGCAGACGTGTTGTGGCATTCTACACACAGCACGACATTGATTTATGGGAGGACTGTTGTGCAAGAGCCATTACAGCAGCAGGCGGTACAAATGAAGATGTATGTCAGGTGTGCTATGGTTACGGACTTTTCACGGGTGGTCCCGGACTGAACGGCGGTTCACATAAAGTAGGCTGTCTGACGTTGCCGATGTCGTCGGGAAATACCGAAAGACAGATACAATTTATGCGTGATTTAGAGTCAACAATTCTGTGCTGTACGCCGTCATATGCCGCATATATCGGGGAAACACTTCATGATATGGGCTATACTCCCGATGATATAAAGCTGAAAGCCGGTATTTTCGGTGCTGAACCATGGACGGAAGAAATGCGTCATTCTATTGAGAAGTCCTTAGGCATAAAGGCGTACGATATTTACGGACTTACCGAAACAAGCGGGCCTGGTGTATCGTTTGAGTGTTCGGAACAGACAGGTATGCACATAAATGAAGACCATTTCATACCTGAAATAATAAATCCCGATACCGGAGAAGTTCTGCCGGACGGTGAAGTAGGTGAACTCGTCTTCACAAGCATAACTAAAGAAGCGTTTCCGCTCCTGAGGTACAGAACACGTGATTTATGCGTACTTTCACGGAAAAAGTGTTCATGCGGACGTACTCTTATAAAAATGACCAAGCCAATGGGCAGAAGTGATGATATGTTGATTATCAGGGGAGTTAATGTTTTTCCAAGTCAGATAGAAACTGTCCTTATTGAACAGGGCTACACACCTAACTATCTTATTGAGGTTGACCGTGTAAACAATTCCGATACTCTTGATATAAGCGTTGAAATGAATCCGGAACAGATTTCCGACAATGATATTCAGAGCAATGAACGAAAATTGGCAACAGCTATCAAGACTATGTTAGGAATAAGTCCGAAAGTACATCTTGTTGAGCCTAAGTCCATAACAAGAAGTGAGGGAAAAGCTGTCCGTGTTATTGATAAAAGAAAATTACATGACTAAGGAGGTTTATCATGAAAGTAAAATTATTCTCATCAAGTTTCCAGCCGGCACAGGAAAAATATGAAAGAGTCGTTAATTTTGAGGACGAATTAAACGATTTCTTAGCTACCGTTGATGTCATTGACATCAAGTACAGTACAGCACTGGGAATGTGTCACGACGCACAGACCCATGTTAATGAATATATGGAGGATTTTTCCGTACTTATTATGTACAACGACAAAAAATAAAAGGAGTGTTTTTCTATGGAGAACCCTAATAAATTAAGTATGGAAATAACCCTTACCGATACAAAACCGTCTATTTTTGAAAGCAAAGTAGGTGGTATGGGATATATTCCGCATGACAGAAATTTCCCGACAGACAGCAATGGCAATCAGTTGAGACTTCTTGCACAGATAGACTGTTCAGAAATTCAGCTTGAAGAGTTTCCGAAAAAGGGACTTTTGCAGTTCTGGCTTGCCGGTGATGACCTTTATGGCTGTGACTTTGACAATCCAATTAATCAAGACGGTTTCAGGGTTATATATTATCCTGAAATTGATATGACCGTCACAGAAGACGAAATTAAAAGCAAGTTTGTGCATAATGAAACAGACGGCGACGATTTTTACACACCAGTATGTTCCGAATGTGGTATGAGTTTTGAGCCGTCCGAAGACCGCTATATTGACTATGACGCAATCGAGGACGATTACGACAACGAAGAAGACGTATATGATGACGAAAGATGGACGGAAAATTTTTATTCCAAAGTCGGTGGTTATCCGACGTTCACACAGTATGAACCACGGAACGAAGAACAGCAGAAAGAGTATGATTTTCTGTTACTCCAGCTTGATTCGAAATGGGAAAAAGTCCTGTGGGGCGATATGGGTATAGGTAATTTCTTTATCAGCTCCGAAAAACTCAAAAAACTTGATTTCAGCGACGTTCTCTATAACTGGGATTGCGGTTGATAGAAAGGAGAGTTTTTAATGTCATGTTCAATCTACTATATCGCCGAAAGAAACACTCTGTTGACTGATACAGAAAGAATTTCTGTGGATAATATCATTGAAAAATACAATTCAGAATATCCGTTTGACGAAAAAGAAGAGGATTTCTGTGTTTATGACGGAGTATCGGAAAATGATGTTATATTTGAGGGGGCAACAAAACTTCCCGATTCGGACGTTGAATTATCGTTTGAAGTCGCTGAATACTGGCTTGAATGCCTTACGGAGATTACAAGATTACTGCACGGCTGTCAGTGGACGGTAACTTTAGACGATGTCGGCATAGTCTGGAACGATACATACGGCTGGAGTTTTCCGGTTGATTAGAACTTTCATTATTATTCAGCTTACCGAAAATGACATTACATAAATGTTACATATGCACAAATCATTTTATGATTTATGAAAATTTTCTGAAAACACTTGACAAAGTATGTAGTTATAGTGTATAATTATAAATACAATAAATTTAAATATTTTTTAGTAGGAGTGATATAACATGGGTATTATCGATAAATTCAACGACGCTCAAAGAGTTGTTGCTGAAAAATCGAAAACTGCTGCTGAGGTCAGCAACCTTAAAAGAAAGATTCTTTACGAGGAGGAAAGAATTGTAGAAATTTTCGCCGATATCGGTAAGAAATACTACAAAAATCCTAACGACGACCCCGCCAGCTTTAAGATTCTCTGTGACGACATCGACACAAGAAGAAGAAGAATCAAGAGAATGCGCTATGAACTCAATAACATCAAGGGCTATAAAATCTGTCCTAAATGTGATGCAGAAGTCAATGACCGTTTCCAGTTCTGCGGACGTTGCGGCGCAAGACTTCCCGAAATTGACGATACAGACTTTACTTCCCTTGAACCCGACTATTACACAGAAAGCAGTGATGGTGTCTTCAATGCTGACTCTACTACTGTAAAGTGAGCCGATTGATAACACAACAGATTAATTTATCAAGGCTGTTCCGATTATATCAGGACAGCCCGTTTTTTTGGAATATTATTAAACTGAAAATTTCCGGTGAATAACTCTGCACAGATAGTATGCGGGTATGCACAGCAGAAACCAGTAACATGAAAACAAAAGGCATATCTGACCGGAAACATTGAACGGCAGTTCAGAGTAATCCCATACGTTCCAGTGCATAATAATATTATCAAATACTCCGACAATAAATTCAACCGCCGTTATTATCACAGAACCGATAAAGCAGCTTTTTATAAGGGTTACACCCTTGCTGTTGTTGAGGGCATATAATATCGTCAATATAAGTCCGCCGGTAAGCGACATAGTCCAGTGAGTATAGCCACGGTTGAGTATTTCAATAAGGCTGTAGATAAAATATCCCATAAGAAAAGAAAAAAAATGCTGGGCAAATTTCATTTATTAAGTACCTCGTTTCGTTTTTTGGTATTATATACAGATTATGGAGAAATTATACAGATTATCAGAATATAAAATGAAAGGTGAATTTTTATGCGAAAAAGCTGCATATTGATGCACATATCAAGTCTGCCGTCTGAGTACGGTATAGGCAAAATGGGAAAACACGCCTTTGAATTTGTGGATTTCCTTAAAAAAAGTAAAACAAAATGCTGGCAGATACTGCCATTATCTCCGACAAGTTACGGCGATTCTCCGTATCAGTCATTTTCAGTCAATGCCGGAAATCCTTATTTTATAGATTTTGAAATTCTTGAATCAGACGGCTTGCTTGAAAAACATGAATACTCTTCTTTTGACTGGGAAAGTTCCCCCGATAAAGTGGATTACAGTCTTATTTATGACCACTGTTTTGACGTCCTCCGGATAGCACACTCACGCTTCAAACCGTCGAAATTTCCGGATTATAAGAAATTCTGTGAAAAAAATAAGTCATGGCTTAATGAATATGCTTTATTCATGGCGTTGAAATTCAAGAATGACGGCAAGGCATGGTATGAATGGGAGGAAGATATTGCACTTCATAAGACAAAAGCCATATCTGAGGCAAGCAAGTTACTGAAAAAAGATATTAATTTCTTTAAATTCATACAGTTTGAATTTTACCGTCAGTGGACAGAATTAAAAAAATATGTCAACGACAACGGCATTGAAATTATCGGCGATATTCCGATATATTGCGCTCTTGACAGCGTGGAAGTATGGTCTTCACCTAAACTTTTCCAGCTTGATAAAAAGCATATGCCGGTAGCGGTTGCAGGCTGTCCGCCCGATGATTTTTCCCCGACGGGTCAGCTATGGGGAAATCCTCTCTATGACTGGAATTATCACAGAAAAACCGGTTACGTATGGTGGATTAATCGCATAAAAAATGCCACTGAACTCTATGATATAGTCCGTATTGACCATTTCAGAGGTTTTGAAAGTTATTATACCATTCCTTATGGCAACGAAGATGCAACAATAGGTGAATGGAAAAAAGGTCCAGATTATGAACTTTTCAGAATGGCTGAGGAAAAATTAGGCAAACTTAATATTATTGCAGAAGATTTAGGCTTTATTACACCTGAAGTCCGTGCGTTGCTTGATAATTGTGGCTATCCTGGAATGAAAGTATTACAGTTTGGATTTGATAACGGCGAAAATGAACATCTGCCACATAATTTTGCAGGTACAAACTGTTTTGCTTATACGGGAACTCACGATAATGAAACGCTTATAGGATGGGTGGAATCCATGTCACTGGAATCGCTTAAATTCGCTAAAAAATACCTGAATGTCAAAAAGAAAAAGGATATTCCGGAAGCTGTAATCCGTTGTGCATGGGCAAGCGTTGCAATGGTAGCGGCTGCACAGATGCAGGATTTTCTTAATACTGGCACGTCCGGAAGAATGAATACACCGTCTGTACTCGGCGGTAACTGGCAGTTCCGCACGAAAGAAAGCGATTTCACACCTAAACTTGCAAAGAAAATAAAAAAATTAAACAAATTATATAACAGATAAATAAATTTACGGAGGAAAAACCAATGGATAAAAAAATTTTTATGGAAAAATTCACAAGCAGACTTCCAAAAGATATAAAGTCCGCCACACCACAGGAGATTCATAACGCACTCGGCGATACTGTCATGGAGCTTTATTCTGACCGCTGGTGTGCAAGCCGTGAAGAACATCTTTCAAAGAGACGTGCCGCATATCTTTCTATGGAGTTTCTTGTGGGACGTGCTGTATATAATAACCTGCTCTGTCTCGGAATTTACAACGAAGTTCAGGAAGTTTTTTCCGAACTCGGCATATCCCTTGCAGATTTGGAAGTAATCGAAGACGCCGCACTTGGTAATGGTGGTCTTGGCAGACTTGCGGCTTGTTTCCTTGACAGTGCTGCATCACTTGCGTTGCCGCTTGATGGCTATGGCATACGCTATAAATACGGACTTTTCAAGCAGTCTATCGTTGATGGCTATCAGCGTGAGGACATAGACGACTGGACTAAATACGGTGACTGCTGGTCAGAAAGATGTGAAGAAGATACGGTTTTAATCCATTACAACGGACAGACAGTAAAAGCCGTTCCTTATGATATGCCGGTTTTTGGCTGTAAGACCGAAAATGTCGGCACACTCCGTCTGTGGCAGGCTGAACCAGTCAAGGAATTTGATTTTGATACTTTCAACCGTCAGAATTATCTTGAAGCCTCTAAAGAAAAAATTTATGCTGAGGATATTTCCCGTGTTCTGTACCCTAACGACGATACAAACGAAGGAAAAAAACTCCGTCTTAAACAGCAGTATTTCTTTAGTTGTGCATCACTGACTGATATTCTGAAAAAACACAAGGCACGTCATGGTACGCTTGACAATCTTGCTGAATATATCTCCGTTCAGCTGAACGATACACACCCTGTTATTTCTATTCCGGAACTTATCAGACAGCTTGTCGACAACGAGGGTTACACATTCGATAAAGCCCTTGAAACAGCTAAAAAAGTATTTAATTATACAAATCATACCGTTATGCAGGAAGCACTTGAAAAATGGTGGATTGGTCTTGTTGAAGAGGTACTCCCGAGAATTTACGAGATAATTATTCAGATTAACGAGGCTCTTATTGCTGAACTTTACAATAAGGGCGTTGAAAAGTCAAAAATCAATGAAATGAAAATTATCAAGGGTGAACTTATTCACATGGCTGATATGGCTTGTTATGCTTCCAGCCATATAAACGGCGTTGCAGAAATCCATACACAGATTTTAAAGGATACTGTTCTTGCAGACTGGTATAGTCTCTATCCGGAACGTTTCCGCAACGAAACAAACGGCATCACACAACGTCGGTGGCTTGCGCTCTGTAATATGGAACTTTCCGCACTTATCACGGAACTTCTGGGTACGGACGAATGGGTTATAAACCTTGATATGCTGAAAAAACTTGAAAAATACGCCGATAATGTAGAAATTTTAAATAAATTCATTTCCATAAAGCAGACAAAGAAAAATCAGCTTGCAGACTTCATAAAGGCACACGACGGTATAGAAATGAATCCGGAATCAGTTTTTGATATTCAGATTAAGAGACTTCACGAATACAAGAGACAGCTCCTTAATGCGTTCTCTATTCTGTGGATTTATTACGGCATAAAGGACGGTACTATAAAGAACTTTACTCCTACAACGTTTATTTTTGGTGCGAAGTCCGCCCCTGGTTACAGACGTGCAAAGGCTATTATCAAGTATATTAACGAAATCGGAAAGATAGTATCTTCCGACCCTGAAACAAAAGATTTACTCAAAGTCATATTCGTTCAGAATTATAACGTTTCCTATGCTGAAAAACTCGTTTCCGGTGCGGATATATCGGAACAGATTTCCACAGCTGGTACGGAGGCAAGCGGTACGGGTAATATGAAACTTATGCTTAATGGTGCTGTTACACTCGGAACTTACGACGGTGCAAATATTGAAATCGTTCAGGAAGCCGGTGAGGAAAATAACTACATTTTCGGTGCAAAGGTTGAGGAACTCGAAAAAATCGTACCTGAATACGACAGCCGGAAAGTATTCGCTGAAAATCCCATGATTAAGAAAGTTGTTTCATCACTTATTGATGGTACAGTTTCCGACGGCGGAAGCGGTGATTTCCGTGAACTTTATACATCACTGCTTGACGGTGCAAGCTGGCACGCACCAGACCATTATTATTTGCTTGGTGACCTTGTAAGTTACGTTGAAACAAAGCTGAAATCAAACAGCGATTACAGTTCCGACAGGCTTGCTTTTGCTAAGAAACAGTGGCTCAATATGTGCAATGCCGGAAAATTCAGCTCCGACCGCACCATTGCCGACTATGCAGAAAATATCTGGAATATAAAATAATTACAGAACCGCAGTTTTTTAAAACTGCGGTTTTTAATATATTAAGATATATAACAATAATAATTATATCATATAATAAATCAGAATGGAACTTGATTTTTTATACAATATGTCAAAAATTTCACAAATCGCTTTTATTTTGAAATTTTTTGTGATATAATATTACTTAACCGTAAGGATAATACATTCTTTCTGGTAATAACAAAAGCAGAGGGGTTATTATGGACTTAAAAAAAATATTCACAATGTCACTGGCTATTAGTTTAAGTACACTGGCAGTTATTGACTGCAATAAAACAGAAAATATTTACGCAGTATCGGAAGATACTGCATGGAATTTAGGCGACATAAACAATGATGGTTTCATTAATGCAGTTGATTCCACCTTAATACTTACTGAATATGCAGCTCTTTCAACTGACGGAGTAAGTACTTTTTCCGCAGAACAGAAAAAAGCCGCCGATACAAACAACGACAATTTAGTTGATTCAGTTGACGCAACTTCTGTACTTTCTTATTATGCGTATAAGTCAACCGGTGGTATACTTAATTTTGAAAAATGGCTTGAAAATCCGGTGGAAATACAGACAACCGAAACAACAACAACTTCCGTAACGGAAACATCAACAACAACTACAACTATTTCCGGATATACTGCATCAATTGATACATCAGTTTCAACATCGACTTCAACAAGCATATCATCTGTTGATACGACAACAACTACCACTACTATCGTTACAACAACTGTCACGGGTGTGCCTGCCGGAAAAATTTCTGAAATAAGGCTTTCCAAGTATGAAATGAATTTAAAAATAGGCGAACTGGATATAGCATATGTTACAATGATTCCGGAAGAAGTCGAAAACAAGGAAGAAATATGGACAAGTTCCAATGAAAACATTGCTACTGTTGATAAGTGGGGAAATGTTATAGCTATCGGTGAGGGAACTTGCACAGTTACGGTGACAAGCGTTGATAATCCGGAAATTAAAGCCGAAATTAAAGTTACTGTCGGCACAAACAACAAAATAAATGAAATAAGACTTTCAAAATATGAAATGAATCTTGAAAAAGGCGAAACAGATATATCATACGTTACAATGTTGCCGGACAGCGTCACAAACAAGGACGAAATATGGACAAGTTCAGATGAAAAAGTTGCTACCGTCGATAAGTGGGGCAACGTTGCGGCTGTTGCAGACGGTACTTGCATAATTACAGTAACAAGCGTTGATAATCCGGAAATAAAAGCCGAAATTAAAGTTACTGTCGGAAATCCTTCACCGGAGAATAAAATAAATGAAATAAGACTTTCTAAATATGAAATGAATCTTAAAAAAGGCGAAACGGATATATCATATGTTACAATGCTTCCGGACAGCGTTTCAAACAAGGACGAAATTTGGACAAGTTCAGATGAAAACATTGCAACCGTCGACAAGTGGGGAAATGTAATAGCTATCAATGATGGTACTTGCATAGTAACAGTAATAAGCGTTGATAATCCGGAAATTAAAGCCGAAATTAAAGTTACTGTCGGAAATCCGGTCACGGAGAATAAGATAACTGAAATAAAACTTTCCAAGTATGAAATGAATCTTGAAAAAGGTGAAACGGATATATCATATGTTACAATGCTTCCGGAAGAAGTCGCAAACAAGGACGAAATTTGGACAAGTTCAGATGAAAAAGTTGCAACCGTCGACAAATGGGGAAATGTCACGGCAGTTTCAGCCGGTATGTGTACGGTAATGGTTACAAGCGTTGACAATCCGTCAGTTAAAGCCGAAATTAAAGTTACAGTTACGGATAAACAGTCAGCTTTTCAGCAGATAAACGGACTTACATATATAAACGGAATTTTAATAGCCAATAAAAGTTATTCACTTCCCGCAAACTATGATCCCGGAATTGATGCCATCACTGTAAAGCAGTTCGGTGAGCTTTCAAATGCCGCTGCCAAAGAAGGACTTAATATATATTTATCTTCTGGATATCGTTCATATGCTTATCAGAACACGATTTATAATAATTATGTTTCATGGCACGGGAAAGCCTTAGCTGATACTTTTTCTGCACGTGCCGGACATTCTGAACATCAGACGGGACTTGCAATAGACGTCAACACCATTGATGATTCATTTGCAGATACTCCGGAGGCTGTATGGCTTTCACAACACGCCCATGAATACGGCTTTATAATCCGCTATCCGAAAGGCAAGGAAAGTGTTACCGGCTTTAAGTACGAACCGTGGCATATACGCTATTTAGGAATCGAAAAGGCAACGGAAGTATATAACAGCGGTTTGGCTTTAGAAGAATATCTGGGTATTGATTCATATTATCATTAAATAAAATACGGGAACTGTTTTTTTATGCAGTTCCCGTAATATTTTTACTGGATTTTTTCCACAGTATAGCCCATTTCAGCAAGAATGTCATCAACGCCCTTGTCACCTGCATAGTGTGCAGAACCTACCATGAAAAGATAATTTTTTCCGTCTTTCAGAAATTCGGAGGCTTTTTCCGCCATGCCCTGATTTCTGTTATAAAGCATAATATCCATATAGTCTTCATAATCGTCTACAAGGTCTTCCGGCAGTTCGTCCATTTCTTCAAGTTCGTCATCAAGCATAGGGTCAATGTCTCCTATAGCCCATAAGTTATAGAGTTCGGCTAAATCTTCAGCAAAATCGTCTATTTCGTCCATATTGTCTAACATTTCATTTATTACAAAGTCCAGAAGTTCGTCACTCATACCGCCGATAGCATTTGCCTGTGTTTCAAGAGTTTCAATGCTTACGACTTCTTTTCCGTCATTCTGTGCCTCTTCAATGGCTCTTGCGTCAATGCCATCTGTGCTGAGATTTTCAAGGCGGAGTATCATAACATTTTCAAGCTGATTGTACCAGTAGCCAGCGGAAAACTGGTCAAGTTCTTCAACATAAGCGCCTATGCTTTCAAAGTATGATTTAGCTTTCTGATATGTTTCGTCTGAAATATGGTCAGTAATGGTTGTGCCGTCGTCATATAAAAACATCTGTTGATAAGTCATCAATGCACGTATATCACTTGTAAGCTGTGAAGTATCATATTCAACGGCGATACCGTCGGAATTTTCATAAATATCCCTTATATGCTCCGGAAAACCGTCAAAATCAGACGGCAGAACGTGGATAGTACCCATTATATACAATTCATTTTGAGTTTCAGGGTCTGTGACTTTCCATAACGGCGGTTTTATTTCTGTATAGTTTATATATCTGGTGATGTCAGCGGTTGTGCCGTATGCGGAAACGTTTCCGGTATTATTGGAGTTATCAGCTTGTGTGTCGGGTTCTGTTTCAGCCTGACTTTCAGTTTCAGATTCTTCTTCCGGCTGTGTTTCTTCTGTAGTTTCCTGTTCAGTTTCGGATTTTGTTTCTTCTTCCGGAGTTTCATTTTTAGCCTGTGTATCGGATTCTGTTTCGGTTTCAGATACTGAAGCGCCGGAGTTTTCCGTTGATTCTTCCTGTGTATCGCCGCATGAAACAGCGGTTACGCAAAGAAGAGCGGTAATAAATGCACATAAAATTTTTTTAGATTTCATTTCGATTGCCTTTCTTTTGATAAAAATTTACAGATAACAGTATAGCATATTGCTTGTGATTTGTCAAGTCTCCGGCGTTGTTGCTGTAGTTGTCTGTGTAACCTCAATAGTATTTGAATAAGTAGTAGTTTCCTTAGGTGTACGCTGTATAGATACCTTATAATTTGTTATTGCCCATATATTATCATATTTCGGACATGAAAATATAACATCATATGTGAACTGGTCTTCTGTAATGCTTGCATTGAGTAAGTTTACATCGGCAACTATATCATTTGGTGTTATTTTTTCTATAGTTTCGGCGTCACCGGCTATTTCAAGATTAAGACTCTGAGTTATTACTTTATAGTCGTATTCGTCCGGAGCGTTGCTTATATTAATGCGGCTCTGGTCAAGAGTTATTCCCTTTGTTGTTAAATTTTCGGAGTTTGTCGTAACAGTTATGCTTGTTGTATCGGACATATTTATACAGTTTTGAGTTTCCAGTATAGTACTTATATCGAAAGTTTTTGAAAAATCGGGTGTTATATCGCTTAACAGAATCTTGCCTATTTCCAGCTTGTCGGGAATTTCCGTCTGACTGTTTTTTGAGGCTATTTTTATTGTATTAGTGGACATTTTTAAATTAAGTGCATTCTGGTCAAAACTTGCCGGTGCGTTTACAATCTGAACATATACACCAACTTCCTTGACTGTCAGTACAGGTATATTTATAAGGAAATTAGTTGTATCGAAAGTCATTGATGACGGGTCAATAACGGTATTATCTTCTGAAAAAAGCTGAATTTCGTCACTGCTGAGTGCGTGTGAGGAATCAAGGGTCATTTCACGGTTTGAGACGGCATATACATTGCTTATTTTCTTTATCTGTGAAGAAGGTCCGGTTATCGTAACTATATTTGGTTCACAGGAAAATTCATTTGAATTTATTGTTTTGTTTTCGTCAAATTTTACATTAGGTATTTTCGGCTGTACCGGAAACTGTACAGATTCGTATTTATCAAAAACCACTTCTGCCGTTGAGGGTTCAATTGAAGATACTTCAAATTCTATTCCGTTTGTGCTTTTTACTTTTATAGGGAGGTTTTTTCTGCCGGTTGTATATACATTATCTGTATCAACATACGCTGAAATTGTATCGCTGTCGATATTGGCAATTTGTGTACGGCTTCCTATTACTTTTACTTTCACGTCCTGAGTGTTGCATGAAATTACACTTAATGTGCTGTCCGATGCGGCGGTACTTCCTATAGCTAAATCAAGAGTAACATTTTCAATAGTTTTCGGCACGGACGGATAAAGTGTAAGTGATACCGCAAACCATACCGCCACCGCTATAATCACGGAGTATATGGCAAGTGAAAAATTTGTCTGACTTTTCCGGCGGAAAATTTCACGTATAGTATCAGTAAATTTCATTTTTCGGTCTTGCTCCTTTCACTGTCTGACGGGTTTTTAGTATCTGTTACTGTCTGGTAGAGAAGATTTTTAAGTTTTTCACGGGTATAGTCACGGGTCAATACACCATTCATAGCAACGGAAATCTGACCTGTTTCTTCCGATACGACAATAATTACAGCGTCAGAATTTTCACTCATACCGATAGCTGCCCTGTGTCGTGAACCAAGTTTCTTGTTTATAATAGCGTCATTCTGAGGTTTAGGAAGAAAACAAGCCGCCGCTAATATAATTCCGTCACGCATGATAACAGCACCGTCATGAAGCGGAGTTTTCGGATAGAATATATTGCCGAAAACTTCCTTACTTGGTACGGCGTTCATGATAGTACCCGTTTCAATCTGTTCACCTAACCTGACTTGTCTTTCCACGACGATAAGCGCACCGGTACACGTTGCGGAAAGTTCAACGCATGAATCACATATAGCCTCAATGGCGGATTCCCATTTTTTTATCAGGCTGTCTGAACCTTGTCCGAAACCGAAATTTAATATATCCAGTTTTGCACGTCCGAATTTTTCAAGCGCACGGCGTAACTCCGGCTGAAAAAGTATAATCATTGCAATAAGACCTATATCAAGCGTGGACTTGAGAAGATATTCTATTATTTTAAGTTTAATAAATTTACTTAAAAAATATGCGCCCACAAGAAACATGATTCCTTTTACAAGCTGACCGGCACGGGTTTCACGGATAAGTTTCAGGGCTATATATATTATGTATGCAAGAATACCCATGTCAATGAAATCTTTAAATTCAAGTGTGCTTAAAATACTTAAAAAAGCGTCTGTTATATCATGGAAATTCATGCGCCCACCTCCTTGTTATAGTATGTAAAGAGGGCACAGCCCTCTATGATTTTCTGTATGTGCATACCTATATTATTATTGTACCACAAATTCAGATAATTTCAATAGTTTTGCGTGATTTTTCTGAAACTGTCACAATTCTGACAAGTTCAGCAAGTTTAAGGGCGTCGCTTTCATGGCTGAATATCGACGGTGCAAAACGTATTGTACCATTTTCAGTTCCTAACTGAGTGTGTGCCAGTGCTGAACAGTGATAGCCAGCACGGAGACAATAGCCGTATCCGGCGAGAATATCGGCGACTTTTTCAGGCATTACGCCTTTTACATTGAATGATACTATAGGAACGTATGAAGATTCCGGATTCCTGTAAATTATTATATCTTTATTTTTTCTTAAAGCGTTTATAAAAGTCCTGCATATTCTCTCTTCATGTGAAAAAATTTTTTCAATGCCGGTTTTCCGGATAAATTCAATGCCTGCTTTTATAGTCATTGCTCCCGTGATATTAAGTGTACCGCTTTCGAGACTATCCGGCAGAAAATCCGGCTGATACAGACTTGAAGAAGAACTTCCCGTACCGCCCTGAATTATGGGTTTTATCTTATATTTTCCGTCCGATATAAGAAGACCCGTTCCGGTTATTCCGTAAAGCCCTTTATGACCTGCGGTACAGAGAATATTTATTCCATCATTCATTTTTATATCAAGTATTCCGCAAGCCTGTGCGCCGTCGGCAATAAAGCAGATGTTTTTTTCACTGCAAATCTGTGCAATTTCCTTGTATGGCAAAATCTGTCCGGTTACGTTGCTTGCAAGCGTACAGACTACAGCTTTTGTATCCTTGTGGATAAGTGACCGGAAACTTTCAACTGTCCTGCGGTCATCGGGATATACCTGTGCAACGGAGAGAGTTATTTTTTTATTGCGGGCGAGTTCCGCCGCCGGACGTGCCGACGAATTGTGTTCCATACCACTTATAATCATATGACCACCACCGGACATAATGCCTTGTATAGCCATATTCATAGACTGGGTACAGTTCATTGTGAAGACGACGTTTTCAGGTTCTGCACCGAAAAAATCCGCTACAGTTTCACGGGCAGAAAATACCGCTTCAGAAGTTTTCATAGCAAGGGCATGACCGCCACGCCCTGCATTTCCTCCGAAATTTTCAATAGCATTCAGAGCGGCTTTCCGGACAGTTTCAGGTTTAGGAAAAGTAGTAGCGGCATTGTCAAAATTTATAATCATTATACACCTCCGTATTCTTTAATAGTATACGGAACTGAATATTTTTCCAGTATTGAGGCGGCATTACGGCAGTCGCTGAAAACGTGCAGTGAGTAACCACAGCCGTCCTTTGAAGTGACTTCATTTCTTCTTATTTCGCATGGATACCCTCTTGCTTTCAGGAGCTTTTCACCTTTAATAACATAGGTGTAAGAGGGCATTGTAATGATACATTTTTTCAAAAAGATTCCCCCTGAATAGTCTGCACCTACAGAGGAATTTGTGATACACTTTATTATATGATATTTTTTATAAAAATGTGAGAACGCTTTTCAGGTTTCTGAATAAATATAAAAAAGGGCAGACTTTTTACAGTCTGCCCCATTAATTTTTATAATTTATGCAAGTTTTTCATTAAGTTCATCAGTTGTAAGCGGGAGGTCGCTTTCAGCAAGAAGATTTATATCTATAACCTGAATAGCAAGAGCGTCCATAGTAGTTACACCGCTTGTGCCGTTGTCGACAACATCGGCATTTAATGCGCCCTGTTCTGAAAGTTTAAATTCATTCGGATTAGAAAGCGACTGCATGATTAATACAGCATCTGCAACACTTACTTTTCCATCAATGTTAGCGTCGCCCCAGAGTGTAACGCCAAGTGTGGTAGGTTCAGCAGTTGTAGTAGTTGTTGTAGATGTTTCAGTTGTAGTAGTTGTCTGAGTTGTGGTAGCAGTAGTTGTTGTTGTGGAAGAAGTAGTAGTAGCTGTAGTTGAAGTTGTTGTAGTTGTCTGAACGTCATAATAAACTTCAATATTATCAATTGAAATAGCGTCAGCCTCACCATAGTAGTAACCGAAGTAAACTTCACCGGCGGGGTCAATATAGTTAGTCTTGCTGTCTACACCGGCGGCTGCTGTCGGGATTATCCACATGATTTCAGCTTTCTGACCTGCTTCAAGTACACAATAATCGCCGTTTTCCTGATACCAGTATTCCTGTTCTGTGACAGCGTCGGCAGTAACACTTGTTCCGGTATTGTAAACGAGTTTATCAACGTCAGACTTTGCAGAGATGTCAAAACGGATTGCATAAACGTCCATTGTTTCGTCAATGCCGAGGTCTTCATATTTGACGTGGAGTGCGTTTTTATCCTTGTCGGCGTGTTCGAGCATTTCGCCTACTTTTTTGCTTATGGAATCTGTATATGGTACAGTTATTTCCTTTGTATAAGTAAGAACAGCACTTGTAAGATTTACAGTTTCAACGAGTTCAGGCTCTGTAGCGCCTTCAGCCTGTTCAGCCTTAGTGCCATACCAGTACTGGAATGAAATTTCATCGTCAATCTTAGTATTGGTGTATGGCTGTACTTCAGCAGGAACTTCCCAGTAAGCCTTTATATAAGTACCTGCTCCGGTCATTGTTGCACCAGCGGAGGGGGCTATTTCAAATTTTACACCAGCGTCTATAAATTCTTTAAGCTGGTCTTCGCCACAATCGTTGTACCAGTAACCAGCACTTTCTTTACCCTCAATTCCAGCTTCTTTCTTGGCGTATTCGGTATCAGCCGGCGAACCCTGTTTAACGTTAAGACCACCACCATACATGAATGTATCAACAGCTTCATCAGATTCAATTATAGCTGTAATGGATTCAATAGTAACGCCATCCATATCTGTGAGACCGAAATCAGAATACTTGAATTTATGACTGTTAATCGGGTCGCCATCTTCAGGTGTTTTGCCCTGTGATGCGTAAGTATCTTCATCATAGCCCTGTGTAAGAACTATCGGTTCTTCAAATTCAACCTGTCTTGCAACAGTTGAACGGATAGTAGCAGTACCATCGCCGTTATCCTTGAAAGACCAGTTATCACCACTGGTGGTCTTGTTGTTATGCGGGACGTTTTCAACGGGTTTATTTGGTGTGTCGGGCTTATCCGGCTTATCGGGTTTTTCCGGTACGGCGACAGTTCCGTTAGCCTCAACCTTATCTACAGTGATAGAGCCTTTTGTTTCACCTGCATAGTAGTTTCTAAATTCAAACTTTCCGGGATATTCGCTGTCTTTAGCATCATATTTGAGGTCAAGTTTTGAAAGGTCAAAGCCTACTGTTACCGGCTCACCGGCTGTACAAGCTATTTCAGTAGCGGCAACGTCAACTTTACCACCCTTTGAGTCGATAAAGCCTTTTACGGAATCGTATTCAAGCCAGTAGGGTGAATCTTTAACACCGATACCGAAACCACATGAAAAATTACCGGTAAAATCAGGTGTGAAAGTTATATTTACAGTTTTAAGACCGCTTTTAGCAAGTTCAGCAGTGTAGCCAATGTATTTATCGCCAACACCAATTTCCTTGCCGAGTTCTTCAATTTCAGCCTCTGCCTTTTTATTGGCAGCCACGCTGATAACAGGTGATGTCACATTTACAGCTCCGGCAGAAACGGACACCATAGCAGCCGGTACACATGATGCAGTCATAACAAAGCTCATCATAGATGCCTTTAAACGTCTGGAAAAGTTTCTTTTCTTCATTACAAATCAATCCTCTCTCAAAAATATTCGATATACGTTAATAACTTTTGTCTAAGTTAATTATAGCACGGTTTTCAACAGAAATTGTTACCAAACTATTAACATTGAGTGATTATTCAATGAAAATTCATAATTTGTACAAAGGTTGTGTATACTATGTGTTTATAATTACTGAAAGTATATAAAAAATCAATCTGGCGGAAAAATTTTGTCACTGTCCGTATTGACTTTACAGACAGAATATTATATAATTATAATGTATATCCCCCGAAAAAGTTCCCATAATAAAACGTGAGTATTTTTACATGGAGGGTATACTTATGGAAGATGATAATAACAAGACTATTGTTGAGGAAAAAATCGACGAGGCAAAACTTGCCGCCGAAAACGGTCAGAGTGTTTCACAGAATGCAAAACATCTTATACACTGCCTTACGGTAATTGGACAGATTGAGGGTCATTATGTTCTTGCGGAACAGAATAAAACTACAAAATATGAACACATAATACCGGCACTTGTGGCAATAGAACAGGACAGGAGTGTTGAAGGGCTTCTTATAATACTGAATACTGTCGGCGGAGATGTTGAAGCAGGTCTTGCAATAGCTGAACTTATAGCAGGTATGAAAACTCCTACAGTCTCACTTGTTGTAGGTGGCGGACATTCAATAGGCGTACCACTTGCGGTAAGTGCAAAACATTCATTTATAGTGCCGTCAGCGTCAATGACCATTCACCCCGTCCGCATGAACGGTACAGTATTAGGTGTTCCACAGACTTTATCATATTTTGACAAGATGCAGGACAGAATTATTAATTTCGTCACGGGAAACAGCAGTATCAGTGAAGAGGATTTCCGCCGTCTTATGATGAATACGGAAGAGTTAGTACTTGATGTCGGGAGCGTTATTGAGGGCAGAAAAGCTGTTGAAATCGGTCTTATAGACCAGTTAGGCGGACTAAGCGACGCTATGGAATGTCTGTATGATTTGATTGAAAAATCAGAAAAAAGATATATTTAAATAATCTGAAAATATAAGGGCGGACATTGTTCGCCCATAAAATTCCCTGTCAGGAGGTTTATAATGGCAGATGCAAAAAAAAATAAGAAAAAAAATCAGCCTGAAAACCCTTTGTTGAAGTTCTTGCCACCTATTAATGACAAAAATTATTTCTGGTCAGTAGTGCTTTTCGCATTAGGTGTGCTGTCATTTTTTATGACATTCGTAAAGGGCAGTGAGGGCTGGTTGAAAGTACATAATTTTTTACTGGGAATGTTCGGCTTTGCGGTTATATTTGTGCCGGTGATACTTGTCTATACGTCCATACAAATGGGCATGGAAAAAAGCAACAAATGCATTTTTGACCGTGCAATATGGGGGATAGTAATTATTTTTCTTATAAGCGGTGCGATACAGATTTTTGTATCAGGTGAGCTTATCGGAGAAAGTTTTGAGGAACACATAACAAATCTTTATAAAGAGGGTGTTGAACTCAACGGCGGAGGTATTGCCAGTTATCTTGTGGCAGGACCTTTGCTTAGTTTTTTCGGAAGTACCGGCGCACGCATAATAACTATAATGCTTTTCTTTGTTGCAGGAATGTTCTTCACACATAAAAGCCTTATGCAGTTTATTGACTTCATAACAAAACCTTTCCGGAATTTCGGTAAGGTTTTACAAGTGCTTTACACTATGCTTATGGGCGGGGATTTAAACGAAATCTTCAGTGAAGACGACCTCAACGATGATATAGAAAAAGAGTCTTTCAATGCAGATATGGAGGCAATAAATATAATAAATGACCGTCCGGAAATACCCGTAAACCGTGATTTTGTGGAAATTTCAGTACCTGTCAGCAGTAATCCCGAACCGGAAGAGGAGTTTTGGTTTGATGTTCCGCTTAAATCAGGTGTCATGCCTGAACCGGAAGCGTCAGAAACTCCCGTGATTGAAACTCCTGAACCTGAAAATGACAATACAGAAAACACGGAAAGTGAACAACTTGAAAACAACATAAAGCGTGTCACTGAAAATAAACGTAAAAAGAAAATCTCCCGTGAAAACAGTAAGCCGGAAAATGCAAATACTTACATACTCCCATCACTTGAACTTCTTGAACTCCCGAATAATAAATCAGACATTAAAAAAGAAAAAGCTGAAATAGACGCTAAAGCACAGAAAATAGTTGATACCCTGAAAAGTTTCAAAGTGGAAGTAACAGTAAAAGATAAATTAAGAGGACCATCTATAACACGTTATGAAGTTCAGCCAGGGGTGGGGGTTCAGGTAAAGAAAATCAAGAATCTTGAAGACGATATAGCACTTAATCTTGCGGCACAGGGTGTAAGAATTGAAGCCCCTGTCCCTGGAAAATCAGTCGTCGGAATAGAAGTCCCGAATGAAAACAAGGATACTGTAACTATCCGTGAAATATTTTCAACACCGGCTTTCAGAAATTCCGCAAGTAAACTTACTTTTGCAGTCGGAAAGGATATAGCAGGAAATATAATTCTTGGCGATATTGCAAAAATGCCACACGTCATTATAGCAGGTACTACCGGTTCAGGTAAGTCCGTTTGTACACGTTCTATAATAATGAGTATTCTTTACAACGCCACACCGGAAGAAGTAAGAGTTATACTTATTGACCCGAAAATTGTTGAATTTAAAATCTTTGAGGGTATACCACATCTGCTTATACCGATAGTTACAGAATGCAAAAAAGCTGCCGGTGCACTTAACTGGGCAGTAAATGAAATGATGCGGCGTTATCAGATTTTCGCTGACGTCGGTGTAAATGACCTTAAATCATATAACACATATGCCGGAAAGAATGAAGATATTCAGAAAATGCCGCAGATTGTCATATTTATTGACGAACTAGCGGACATGATGCTTGTTGCCGGTAAGGAAGTTGAAGATTATATCTGCCGTCTTGCACAGATGGGTCGTGCTGCCGGAATGCATCTTGTCATAGCCACACAAAGACCTACAACAGACGTCATAACCGGACTTATCAAGGCGAATATTCCAAGCCGTATAGCACTTTCTGTAATGTCACAGGTTGATTCACGCACCATTATTGATATGGCAGGTGCGGATAAACTTCTTGGAAACGGCGATATGCTTTATATGCCAATCGGTACAAATAAGCCGGTACGTGTTCAGGGGTGTTTTGCCTCACAGGTGGATATAGATGCCACTATTGATTTTATCAAGTCACAGGTTGAGGGTGAATACGATGACAATATTATTCAGGCTGTAGAAAATTTCGTACCACAGACTAAAGGTTCATCTAATTCAAACGACGATTACGGCAGTGGTACATTGCTTACAGATGAAGATTTCATAGAAAAGGCTATTGAACTTGCCGTCAATAACGGACAGATTTCTACATCTACAATTCAGAGAAAGTTGAAGTTAGGCTATGCAAGAGCAGGCAGAATCATGGACGAACTCGAAGAAATGGGCATTGTCGGAGCTAAAGACGGTGCAAAACCACGTAAAGTTCTTATGTCAAAAATGCAGTATGACGAGAGAAAATTAAGAAAACAGGAGGGAAAATAATGGAAGATAGAAATTGCAGGAATGCTATAATTCTATGCGATAAAAAAGATGTGGGAAAGGATATTCCAATAGGTGCAAGCAAGATGGGAGGATTTCCTGATTTACCGCCTGAAATTGAATATCCTACAATTACGGCACATACTGAAAAATTCATGAAAGGCTGTAATAGTAAAACTGATAGATATGAAAAATCAGCTATGCAGTTGGTGGCACAGATTAACTTATATGAACTTGCGGAATCCGGTGCGGATATTGATAATCTTCTGCCAAAAAAGGGTATGCTTTACATCTTCTGGAGTGGTGAAACTATGACCCTTGAAAGCAATGAATATGTGGAAATTCATTGTGACGAACCTGAAAAAAAAGATATTCAGAAAGTAATCTACTGGGATGGTGATATGTCAACACTAAGGCGTACACAACCACCATGTCCGTATTATAGTAAATACTTTGAAAATAATATTACAAAGGAATGTTTTCCGGAGTGTGCTGTTGATTTCAGTGAACAAAGGGAATATGATTGTGATGATAACGATGATGGTGACTATGACGATGAAAATTCTGATTCCAATAAACTTTTGGGTTTTCCGTATGGCGTAAATAATCCTTGGATTGAAGACTATGAAGTGAATTTGTTTCAGTTTGACTGCCACAGTATTTTTAGGGGCTGTATATGGTACGCCTACTGGATAATGAAACATAAAGACCTGAAAAACCTTGATTTTTCGCACATTACTTTAGGTTGTGATATGGATTGAATGGTGATTTTTTATGTATGATAAATTTCTGCCGATAACTAAAAAAGAAATGGACGAACTCGGCATAGAACAGTTTGACTTTATATACGTGACCGGCG
This sequence comes from Alistipes senegalensis, assembly GCA_023665275.1. Taxonomy (GTDB): domain Bacteria; phylum Bacillota; class Clostridia; order Oscillospirales; family Ruminococcaceae; genus Ruminococcus. The sequence goes on from JAMPEF010000001.1 coordinate 651,024, forward strand.
ACGCATACGTTGACCACCCCAGTTTTGGTGTGGCTATCGTCACAAGGCTTATTGAGGCTATGGGCTTTACTGTCGGGATTATCTCACAGCCCGACTGGCATACCGACAGGGATTTTAAAAAATTCGGCAGTCCAAAATATGCATTTCTTGTGACATCCGGAAACATAGACTCAATGGTGGCACATTATACGTCTGCTAAAAGAAAACGTTCCGACGACGCATACACCGCCGGAGGTGTTGCCGGAAAACGTCCCGACCGTGCCGTAATAGTCTACTGTCAGAAGATACGAGAATATTTCGGAGATATTCCAATAGCCATAGGCGGACTTGAGGCATCATTGAGACGTTTTGCACATTACGACTACTGGGACGACGCTGTGAGACCGTCCGTACTTGTCGACAGCGGTGCGGATTTGCTTATGTACGGCATGGGTGAACATCAGATAAAGGAACTATGTACACGTCTTTCCGCCGGTGAGGATATTAAAAATATACATGATATTCGTGGCACTTGCTATCTTACAGAGCCGGTAAATACTCCGATAGGTTCGGCGCAATGTCCATCTTTTGAACAGGTAAGGGACAATAAAAGAGAATATGCAAAGGCGACTAAAATTCAATACGACTGGCAGGACGAAGTTTATGGTAAAACCATAATTCAGCGTCACGGAAATGTTATGTTAGTACAGAATCCGCCGGCATATAGTCTCACGACAGAAGAACTTGACTATATTTATTCCTTGCCGTATACAAGGACTTATCACCCGTCATATGATACAGTGGGTGGTGTCCCTGGTATTGAGGAAGTCCGTTTTTCTATCACACATAACCGTGGTTGTTTCGGATATTGTAATTTCTGTTCGATTGCCTTGCATCAGGGTCGGCGTGTGACGTGCAGAAGTGAAAAGTCAATACTTGAAGAGACGGAACGAATAACTAAAATGCCGGATTTCAAGGGCTATATACACGATGTGGGAGGTCCTACAGCTAATTTCCGGAGTACTTCATGTGAAAAGCAAATTAGTAAGGGTCTTTGCATGGGTAAAAAATGTCTTGCTCCGAAACCGTGTCCGGCTCTGAAAGTAGACCACACGGAATATATGGAAATTCTCCGTAAGATACGCAAAATCAAGGGTATAAAACGTGTTTTTATACGTTCCGGAATAAGATATGATTATCTTATGGAGGACAAAAGCGGTGAATTTATGCGTGAACTGATAAAATATCACGTAAGCGGTCAACTGAAAGTCGCTCCAGAACACTGTTCGGCGGTGGTACTTGACAAAATGGGTAAGCCACATATAGAGGCATACAAGGCATTTCAGAAAAGATTTTACGAAATCACAAAAGGCATAGGCAAAGAACAGTATTTAGTACCGTATCTGATGTCGTCACACCCCGGAAGTACTCTTAATGAAGCTATAGAACTTGCTGTATTCCTGAAAGAAAATAAAATACGTCCGGAGCAGGTACAGGATTTCTATCCAACGCCGGGGACTATTTCAACGTGTATGTTTTATACGGAGCTTGACCCTTACACTATGGAAAAAGTATATGTCCCGAAAACTCCGGAGGAAAAGGCACAGCAAAGGGCTTTGTTACAGTATTTCCGCCCACAGAATAAGGAGATAGTTTTAAAAGCACTCAGAAAAGCCGGACGGTATGACCTTATAGGCACATCACCGGAATGTCTTGTTGATGACAATCAAAATAAAAGAAAGTCAGGTGAAAAGCAATGGCAGAAAAAGACAAGTTCAGACTTACGGACGAACAGAAAAAAAATCTCACAGAATACGCACGGAAAACCAAACAGGAATACGACAGCCAGTCACCGAAACAGAAAAGGAAAACCCTGATAACTGCAATTCCGGTAATACTGCTTATGCTGGTGGGATTTCTTGTATGGAATGTCGCCGGCGGTGGATTTTCCGGAAACGTTGAGGAACTGACCATACATTATATAGACGTCGGACAAGGTGACAGTATTTACATAAAATCCGGTGATGAGGATATGCTTATTGATTGTGGTGAATCCGGCGACTGTGAAAAAGTTCTTTCATATCTTGATGGCATGGGAATTACTGATATTGATTACGTTGTAGGTACGCACCCACATTCAGACCATATGGGCGGTATGAGTAAAATTGTTGAACATTTCAATATAGGTGAGATGATTATTCCGCATATAGACGACAGTGATACTCCGACAACAAAATACTTTGAAAAATTTCTTAATGCCTGCTCCGCAAAAAATCTGTCACTTACGGAGGCAGAATTAGGCAGAAAAATAACTATCGGTGACGCTGAACTTGAAATAATTGCTCCGTGCAGTGAGGATTACAGCAATGTCAATAATTATTCAGTGACTTTTATAATGCATCACGGTGACAATAGTTTCATATTCAGTGGTGATGCTGAAAAACTCGCTGAAAATGAAATGATTGAAAGCGGAAAACTTACGGACATAGACGTTTATAAAGTCGGACACCATGGCAGTGATACATCATCTTCTGAGGATTTCCTTAACGTAATAAAGCCGGATTATGCGGTTATTTCGTGTGGTGTGGGAAACTCATACGGACACCCATGCGATATAACAATTGAGAATCTGAGTAAATTTACAGATAAAATTTACCGCACAGATATTGTCGGAACTGTAGTATTTACTTCCGACGGCAAAAGTCTTGATGTCAAGACAGAAAGGTAATAATTTATGACGATTATTGACCGTTTGGAAAATAATAAAGCCGTCCTTGAAACTGACGGCGGAATGATTGAAATTGAACGCTCACAGTTACCGGAAAATGTCCGTGAAGGTGATGTTATTACTGAAAATAACGGTGTATGGTCTGTTGATATTCCGGCAACTGAAAAAAGGCGTTCAGATATGCGTGAATTAATGAAAAGGCTGATGAAAAAATGACTGATATAATTATAATAGGTGGCGGAGCTTCTGGCTGTTTCGGAGCGGTACAGGCTACACGTTTAGGGAAAAGCGTTATACTTTTTGAGCCTAACGAAAAATTAGGCAGGAAACTCCGCATTACTGGTAAGGGAAGATGTAATTTAACTAATAATTCCGACGTTCAGGAGCATATGAAAAATATCCCCGTGAATAACAGATTTATGTATAGTTCGTTTTCTGCTTTCAATGCTTACGATACAATGAATTTTTTTGAGGCATTAGGTGTACCTCTTAAAACCGAACGTGGTAACAGAGTTTTTCCGGTAAGCGACAACGCAAATGATATAGCCGACGCACTTGTACATGAAATGAAAAAATCCGGCGTGAAGATTATTCATAAGCGTGTGACAGGAATAATTATGGAAAATAATATCTGTAAGGGCGTTAAAGCCGGAAATGAAACTTATTATGCTGAATCCGTTCTTATAGCTTGTGGTGGGAAGTCTTATCAGGGAACAGGTTCTACCGGTGACGGTTACAGGCTTGCCGAATCGGTAGGGCATACAATAACCGAAATAAAACCAAGTCTTGTACCGCTTGTATCTCCGGACAGGTATTGTGCCGATATGATGGGACTTTCTTTAAGAAATGTAACACTCAATCTCTATGACCGTGAGAAGCTTATATATTCTGAATTAGGTGAAATGCTTTTCACACACTTTGGTGTTTCCGGACCGTTGGTGCTTAGTGCAAGCTCACATATACGGGAAATGCAGTCCGGACGGTATAAAATTTTTATAGACCTCAAACCTGCTCTCACTCCTGAACAGCTTGACGCAAGAATACAACGAGATTTTTCTGAAAATTTAAACCGTGATTTTGTAAACGGTATAAGAAAATTACTTCCGGCGAAACTTATTCCGGTTGCCGTGAGACTTTCCGAAATAAGTCCGGAACAGAAAGTCAACAGCATAACTAAAGAACAACGGCATAAATTCGGTGAACTGCTAAAGGCTTTTCCGGTAAGAATATCGGGATTCCGTCCGGTAGAGGAGGCTATTATAACAAGCGGTGGTGTTTCCGTCAAGGAAATAAACCCTAAAACTATGGAGTCAAAAATAATCAATGGTCTTTTCTTTGCCGGTGAGGTCATAGACGTTGACGCCTATACAGGCGGGTTCAATTTACAGATAGCTTTTTCAACGGCATATTCAGCCATACTATATATGTAAAGGAGTTTTTTATTATGAATATAAATATTGCAATCGACGGACCAGCAGGAGCAGGTAAAAGTACCATTGCAAAAATGGTATCTTCTGAACTGGGCTATATATACGTTGATACGGGGGCATTATACAGGACTATTGCACTTTTTATCATGGAGAATAATATTTCTGACGAAAATATCCCCACAGAAATTAAAAAAGCAGATGTTTCACTTAAATTCGTTGACGGTACACAGAAAGTCTTTTTAGGTGACAGAGACGTTTCTGGTCTTATACGTACTCCGGAAATTTCTATGGAGGCGTCAAGGACTTCTGCTATGCCGGCAGTCCGTCAATATCTTTTCGGTACACAACAGAAAATAGCCCGTGAAAACAATGTCATCATGGACGGAAGAGATATCGGGACTGTTGTACTTCCAAATGCAGACGTTAAAATTTTCCTTACCGCTACACCGGAAGAACGTGCAAACCGTCGTTATAAGGAACTTGCCGAAAAACCACACTGTCCGTGCTATGAGGAAATTTTAAGCGACATTATAGAACGTGACCATAATGACATGAATCGTCCTGTAGCACCGCTTAAACAAGCTTATGACGCCGTACTTGTTGACAGCACAAATCTTACATTACAGGAATCGGCAGACAGAATAATTGAGATTATTAACGAAAAGACAGGCAGGTGATATTATGCTTTATGCTATTGAAAAATTTCTTGTAAGACTTGTAATGACTATAGCTTTTAATCTGCATTTTGAGGGAAGGGAAAATATCCCGAAAGATACAACAGTAATATTTGCCTCCAATCACCGCACCAATGCTGACCCACCATTTGTAGGCTGTGCATTACGTGGTAAACACGCTTTTATGGCTAAGGAAGAATTATTCAGAAATAAATTTTTCGGCGCTCTGATACGGAGTGCGGGAGCTTTTCCGGTATCTCGTGGAAAGGGCGATACAGCAGTTATTGATACGGCGGTTGATGCTCTCAACAATAACAGAAGTCTGATGATTTTTCCGGAGGGTACACGTTCAAAAGATGGTAAAGTACACAAAGGTCATTCAGGGGCGGCGCTTATTGCAGCACGTTCCGGAAAACCTATAATTCCGGTTGGAATAGTTTTCGGTGAAAAACTTACATTCCGTACAAGAGTTACTGTAAAATACGGTAATCCGATAAATCCGGCTGATTATTGTGAAATATCCGATACACCTAATCCACGTCAGATTGTTAAACTTAAAAATCGTTATATGGCTGATATAAAATTACTCGCTGAGGGTGAACCGGAGGCGGAAAATGAATAAAATTACTGTTGCAAAATCGGCTGGTTTCTGTTTCGGGGTTGACAGAGCCGTGAAAATGGTGTATAATGAACTTGACAAGGGTGCTAAGGTGGCTACTTTCGGAGCTATCATACACAATCAGGACGTTGTAAACGATATGACCGCACGGGGTGTGAGAATTGTTAATTCTGTTGACGAACTCAAGCCGGATGAAACTGTTGTTATACGTTCACACGGTGTCGGCAGGGAAGTATATGAACAAATCAGGAAAAAAGGAAACAGACTTCTTGATGCCACCTGTCCGTTTGTTTCCAAAATTCATAAAATAGTTGCAGAAAAAACAAAAGAGGGTTACTTTATTCTTATTGCCGGTAATTCCGAACACCCTGAAGTGCAAGGAATTGTTGGTCATTGTGACGAAAATTACTTCGTTTTTAAAGATAATTTTGAACTAAATCACTTTTTTGAAAATCTGGACGAAAATTTTAAAAAAACTATTGCTTTTGTCGCTCAAACGACGTATAATATATTAGTATGGGAAAAGTGTTTAAAGGAGATTCCGGCAGATATCCCCGTTGTTATATCCGATACAATCTGCAATGCTACAGAAGCAAGGCAGACAGATGCCCGTGAACTTGCTATGAAGTCAGATATAATGATTGTTGTCGGTGGTAAGCACAGTTCAAACACTGTCAAGCTATATGATGTTTGCAGTAAGTATTGCAGAACATATCATATAGAAAACTCGGCGGAACTGGAAACTTTAAATATTCCCGCTGCTGAAAATATCGGCATTACTGCCGGAGCGTCAACTCCGGCTTATATAATTAAGGAGGTACTAACCAAAATGGCAGAAATTGAAAAGGAAACTATTCAGGAAGAGGAAAACTTTCAGGAATTACTTGACAAGTCATTCAAAAAAATACATACAGGAGAAAAAGTCAAGGCTATTGTTGAGTCTGTAAACAGCGCAGAAGTTGTTGTTTCACTCGGCACTAAGCACACAGGTTATGTGAAACTTGAAGACCTTACAGACGACCTTACAAAAAAACCTGAGGAAATTGTAAGCGTCGGCGAGGAAATCGAACTTGTTGTTATTAAGGTGAATGACAATGAAGGTACTGTTTCTCTTTCCAAGAAGAAGGTTGATGAACAGGCTGGCTATGAAAAGATTGTCAAGGCTAAGGAAGAGGGAACTATACTTGAAGGTGTTATACAGCACGTTGTAAATAGAGGTGTTACACTTAACGTTCACGGCGTGAGAGTGTTTATTCCGGCATCACATACAGGTCTTCCGAGAGGTGCAGAACTTGACCAGCTTCTTAAGAAAAAAGTTGAATTTATGATTATTGAAGTTACTGACGGCAGAAAGAGAGCAGTAGGCTCTATCAAGGCTGTACAGAACGCTCAGAAGGAAGAAGCTAAGGCTAAATTCTGGGAATCTACAAGCATTGGCGATACTTTCACAGGTAAGGTTAAATCACTTACAAACTTCGGTGCATTCGTTGACCTTGGCGGTATAGACGGAATGGTTCATATTTCCGAACTTTCTTGGAAGAGACTTAAACACCCGAGTGAAGTTGTAAGTCTTGGTGATACTCTTGAAGTATACATCAAAGACCTTGATAAAGAATCCGGCAGAATTTCACTTGGCTACAAGAAGTCTGAAGAAAATCCGTGGGAAGTCTTCATGAATAACTACAAAGTCGGCGACGTTGTAAATGCTACTATCGTTTCTATCACTGCTTACGGTGCGTTTGCACAGATTATTGACGGTGTAGACGGTCTTATTCATATCTCAAAAATTGCAGACAGAAAGGTTGAAAATGTAAAGGACGTTCTTTCTGTAGGCGATGAAGTAACTGTCAAGATTACAAGCATTGAAGAAGACAGAAAGAGAGTAAGCATTTCTATGCGTGACGTTGCGGAAACTGAAGACGCTGAATAATTATTCATTTTGACCAACAAGGAACTGTGCTTTATTGTGCAGTTCCTTTTGTTTTAGAAAGAGGTTGTTTATGGAAAGATTTTTAATAGCTCAGGAAAGTTCCTATCCAATAGCTTTGGACGAAATAAAAAACGGAAAAAAACGTTCCCATTGGATATGGTATATATTCCCACAGCTTGCCGAACTTGGAAGAAGTTCCATGGCTAAGTATTACGGAATAAAAGATATTGATGAAGCAAGAAAATATCTTGAAAATGATATACTCCGTGAAAGACTTGTAGAGATTTCAAATGCTTTACTTTTAGTAGATGATACGGCGGTTAATATTTTAGGTCATATTGACGCTTTGAAAGTCAAGTCATGCATGACGCTTTTTCATATGGCAAGTCCGGAAAATAAAGTTTTCAGCAGAGTTATTGATAAATTCTATGGCGGAAAATATGATAATATAACTATTGATATTATAAACAAACGGGAAAAATAACCGGTATATAAAAATTTTCAGAATATTATTGACAAATTAAAATAAATAATGTATATTTAAATTATACTGATTTAACAGAAAGAGGTTAATATTTATGATTTTCAAGAAAATTACAGCTATGGCATCTGCTTTAGCGCTTTCAGCAGGAATGATGACTTGTCTTCCGGCAGGGAAGAACGTTACGGCAAATGCAGCAGTTGACTATGATTATGCGGAGGCACTCCAGAAATCAATGTTTTTCTATGAAGTGCAACAGGCTGGCATTCTTCCGGAATGGAACTCTGTTTCATGGCGTTCTGATACTATGATAAAAGAGGACGGCACACCCTCAGATATTATTGATGGTGGTTGGTTCGACGCCGGCGACCATCTGAAATTTACTCTCACTAATGCTTATACTGCTTCTGTTCTTTCATGGGGACTTATTGAATACAAAGACGCTGTAAAGAAAGCTGGCTTATATGACTTGTATCTCAGAAATCTCAAGTGGGGGCTTGATTATGTTGCTGCCTGTGATTTAGGTGATAAGGTTATAGGTACTATCGGTGAAGACGGTTTCGACCATGTATGGTATGGTAGCCCTGAAGTTTATATGCGGAAGTTCAATCTCAAGAACGATACCGAAGAAAGACCCTATGATACTATAACAAACTGTACTACAGTTGCGGAAATGGCGGCGGCTATGGCGGGCGGATATATCGTTTTCAAGGACGAAGACCCCGAAACTGCTAAAAGCTATCTCAAACACGCTGAAAGTCTTTTCAAACTCGCAAACGACGTATGGGCTGAAAAAGGTGCTGATGCCAATGAAGACGAAGGCATTCAGGGAAAATATTATCATACTATAAACAATCAGGGTACGGATAACTTCATTGATGAGCTTATGTATGCTGCTAACTGGATGTATATGGCTACCGGTGACCAGTCATACCTTGACAAGTGCGAAAAAGAATATATTCCGCTGTTCCCTAAGGAAAGTCAGTCTACAGATAAAAAATTTACATGGGGTTTCTGCTGGGACGATACAACACAGGCGGCGGCACTTCTCTATGCTATCAATACCGGCAAGCAGGAATGGATTGACCATGTTTCCCATCATCTTGATTATATGATTGGTGGCTACAACGGCAAAAAGCCTGTAGGTGGCTGGACTCCTGATGGCATGACTGTCGTTGACGGTGCAGGCTGGGGAACTCTCAGATATACGGAAAATGCGGCTTGGCTTGCAAAGCTTTCCTGCGACACTATCTTCAAGGACAATGCACAGCTTTCTGAAAAGTATAATACGTGGGCAAAGAAAATGATGGATTATGCTTTTGGTGATAATGATTTAGGTCTTTGCTATGTTGTCGGCATGGGCGAAAAGAATCCTTTGAATATCCACCACAGAGGAGCTTCCGGTATACATGACGACCACTGGAATGAACTCGGTACGCTTGAACCGGAAGAAGATGACGGCTGGCAGAGAGAATATGCACACGTTCTTTACGGTGCTCTTGAGGGTGGTCCTAATCAAGATGGTACATTCAAAGATGATAACAGCTCATACACTAATACAGAGGTAGCTATTGACTATAACGCCGGATATACTGCTGCATTGTGTGCATTCCTTGAAGATTACGGCGGTGAAAAACTTGCTGATTTCCCACAGGCTGAAACTCCTAAGTGGGCAGAATGGGAAATATCGGCAAGTCTTAATGGAAAGGGCGACAGCTATACTGAAATCAAGGCATGGGCTATGAATCACACTGCATGGCCTGCAAGAGTAGCAAAAAATATCAAGTACAGATATTATTTTGACGTTTCAGAAGTTCTTGAAGCTGGTCTGTCTGTTGATGATATTACTGTAAAAATCGGTTCACAGCAGTATCAGGAGGGACAACAGGGACACGCTACAACTACAGGCAAACCAATAAAATATGATGGTGACCCCTCCGGCAACACTTATTATGCTGAAATTGTATTTGAGGACGGCAGAGCTATTATGCCTACTGGTCAGAGCGAACACAGGGATGAAGTTCAGTTCAGAATTTCAATTCCTGATGCTATTGACGGCAAATCCACAAAAGGTGCATGGAATCCGGCAAATGACTGGTCATATGAAGGTGTTGAAGATGCTCCGATGAAAATGGAACTTGAGGCGGCACTTAATGACCATATCACTATGTATGTTGATGATATTCTTGTATGGGGTACTGAACCCGACGGCACAAAACCTGATGTTACAAATCCTACCGGAGCAACTACTAAGCCGTCTACTTCCGGCGGTGGCAACGGAGTACTTCTCGGCGACGCTAACGAAGATGGTAAGGTATCTATTGCTGATGCAGTATTGATAATGCAGGCTCTTTCAAATCCGGCTGACTATCAGCTTACCGAACAGGGTGCAAAAAATGCCGATGTTGCTAATATCGGAGATGGCGTAACTACTATTGACGCTCTTGCTATACAGTGCCTTGATATTAATCTTATCGATGGTTTCCCGTTTGATATGAGCATTCTCGAAAAATTATAATAAAATATAACTTATTCATATAAATTTCATATAAGGGAGTTTATCTCTCTTATGATTTTTCTGAATATTGTGAAATGTGTACAAAAATACCAAGGCAATATTAGGAGAATCAACGAATTTCCGAAAAGCTATTTACTTTTTTTACGGGATATAATATAATAAGATTGGTAAGTAAAAAGGTTTGGTGCAAGTCCTTACGGACAACCGCTTGCCAATAATTCAAATATAATCGTGGTGTTTGCACTGGCACTGCGTTATAATTAAACCTATATTTTTAAGGGAGGGCACTTAAAATGCATAAGACATTTGGTAAGAAAATTGCCGGCGGACTTATGGCAGCAGCTATGGCAGCTTCAGCAGCAACTGCTGTAATCGCTCCTATGGGAGCATTTGCAGGTGACCAGCTCGGACAGTCTACTTTCGATGAAGGTATTGGTCTTCCGTGGCATACTTGCGAAACTAACCCCGCTAAGCAGACATTTGAAATCGCAGATGGTACATACAACGTAACACTCAAAGAAATTCATGGTCCTGAATCAAGATGGGACTTACAGCTCCGTCACAGAGGACTCAAGATTGAATCCGGTCACACATACAAGGTTCACTGGGAAGTAGAAGCTTCCAATGCCGGTCAGCTTTATACAAAGATTGGTGACTACGGCGGAAAAAATGAAGTATGGCACAATAACATGAGCGACGGTCAGTTTGACCAGACATGGGACTGCGTTACAATCAATGCAGGTAAAAACTCCTTTGATGCTACATTCACAGCAAATACTACTATTGAAGTTGCTGAATGGGCATTCCACTATGGTGGTAAGGGTGAACACCAGCCTGTAGACTGTTTCCCACAGGATACAGTTCTTAAGTTCGATAACCTTACACTTGAAGATACAACAAGTGATGCTAACGATTTCGACAAGACAAACGAATTCGGTGTAATCAGACCTAAGTCAAATGTTCGTCTTAATCAGGTTGGTTATTATCCGAATCTCGCTAAGAAAGCATCTTATGTAACAGATGCTGATTCACCACTTGAATTTGAAATCCGTGATTCTTCAGGTAAAGCTGTTTATACTGGTACATCAAAAGTATTTGGTGCTGACCCGAACTCCGGTACAGGTAAGACAGAACAGGTTGATGGCGGTTTAACAAAATACAAGGACAGCGGTGCTAATGTACATATCCTTGACTTCTCTGATTTCACAACTCCTGGTGTATACAAAATCTTTGTAAAGGATACAACAGGCGTATCAGGCACACAGTCAGGCTTGAAAGAAGCCGCTTATGATACAACAATGGACGGCGACAAGGTTATGTGGCATAACTGGGTAACTGACGTTGATTATGTAATGAATGAAAGCCATTCATTCCGCATTGATGAAAATATCTACAGCGATGACCTCGTAAGAGATTCTATCAGTTACTTCTATCAGAACCGTTCAGGTGTTTCGATTGAGGCACAGTATATCAAGAACGGCGATACAAGCACACTCGCACACAGCGAATACGGTCACTCACCTGATAAGGCATATGTTCAGTCCAAGTGGCAGAAGTCATACTCTTCTGAATTCGACGGCGATAAAACATATCAAATCGACGTAACAGGCGGTTGGTACGATGCCGGTGACCACGGTAAATATGTTGTTAACGGTGGTATCTCTGTATGGACTCTTCAGAATGCTTATGAAATGTCCAAGAAGAACGGCACAGACGCTATCTGGGCTGATAATGGTGCAGTTCTTGTTCCTGAAAACAGCAACGGTGCTCCTAACATTCTTGACGAAGCAAGAGTTGAACTTGACTTTATGCTTGCAATGATGGTTGATTCCAAAGACCCATACTGGGGCAAGTACGAAGGCATGGTTTACCACAAGATGCACGACCACAAGTGGACTGGTCTTGCTATCCACGCTTGGAAGTACGAAGGTTTTGACGGCTGTGAACGTATTGTAAAGCCACCAACGTTTGCCGCTACTTATAACCTCGCTGCTACTGCTGCACAGGCTGCACGTCTCTGGGAAGGCATTGACGATGCATACGCTAAGAAGTGTCTTGAGGCTGCTAAGAAGGCTTATGATGCTGCTAACAAGAATTTCTATGCATATCCAGGCGAATCAGAAAATACTAACCCGACTGCTCTTTATGCTCCTCTTGACCAGGCTATTGGTGGTGGTGCTTATGGTGATACTTACGTTGAAGACGATAAGTACTGGGCAGCTTGTGAACTCTATGCTACAACAGGTGACGACACATACTACAATGACCTTAAGGCATATTCTAACCCGAATGACACCACTGGCAACGATAAGGCATTCAGCCTGACAACTAACCTCGGTGGCGGTGAAAACAATGGTTCATTCAGTTCATTCAACTGGGGCTGTACTTCCGGTCTTGGTACACTTTCACTCTACCTCAGCGATAAGCTCAGTGATGCTGACAGAGCAACTGTAGAGGGTTCTATCGCACAGGCTGGTGATGCATACCTTGCACAGATGACAACAGAAGGTATGGGTATTCCTTACAAGCCAGCTACTTTCGAGGATGGAGTAAATATCGGTGCTGGTATCAAGGTAACCGGTTATGAGTGGGGTTCAAACTCATTCGTTATCAATAATGCTATTGTTATGGCATACGCTTACGACTCAACCAAGGACGTTAAGTACATGAACGGTGCTGCTGAAGCTATGGACTATATCTTCGGACGTAACGGTCTTGACTTCTCATACGTTTCAGGTTACGGCGATACAGAAATGGGAACAACTCTCCAGTGGCCACACCACAGATTCTGGTGTAACGGCGTTGACCCGACATTCCCGAAGGTACCTGCTGGCGTAATGTCAGGTGGTCCTGGTGCTGGTATGCAAGACCCATACATCGGCGGTCTCGGCTATAAGAGAGGTACACTTGCTAACCAAAAGTGCTATGTTGATAACGCTGAAGCATGGTCTGTAAATGAAATCACAATCAACTGGAACTCACCACTTGTATGGATTTCTTCTTACATGAATGCTGAAGCTGCTAAGGCTGACGGCAAACAGGATCCTAATACAAAGCCTACAACAAGTCAGAACACTACAGGCAACAATGATGATATCCTTTGGGGCGACGCTAACGTTGACGGTAAAGTAAATGTTGCTGATGCTGTTCTTATCATGCAGGCACTCAGCAACCCGAATGAATTTACTATTTCTGAAAAAGGTCAGCTCAACGGTGACGTTGTTGACAATGGCACAAGCGGTATCACAACTATGGATGCTCTTGCTATCCAGTGCATCGATATCGGTCTTGTTGACCAGAAAGACCTTCCTATCACAAGTGATGACCTCACTAAATTAGGTTGATTATAAAATAATATAAGGGGACACTTCGGTGTCCTCTTTTTTGCGTTATGCGTGTGAAGTTTTTTTGTCAGAAAAACATTCAGGGCATAAAAAAAGACAGTCCCGAAAGACTGTCTTAGATATGCTTAATTAAACGCCATATTTTGTAGTTGCAACCGGTACGCCAGGACCCATTGTTGATGCTACTGTACAGGACTTAAGATAAGTACCTTTAGCAGCAGCCGGCTTAGCCTTGACGATAGCTTCCATAAGAACGTTGAAATTTTCTTCAAGTTTGCCAGCGCCGAATGATGCTTTACCGATAGGGCAATGAATGATATTTGTCTTGTCAAGACGGTATTCAATCTTACCAGCCTTAGCTTCTGCAACAGCCTTTGCAACATCGGGAGTTACAGTACCAGCCTTCGGGTTAGGCATAAGACCACGTGGACCAAGAATCTTACCGAGACGACCAACAAGACCCATCATGTCAGGTGATGCAACAACAACGTCGAAATCCATCCAGTTTTCTTTCTGAATTTTTTCCACCATGTCCATACCGCCGACGTAATCAGCACCGGCAGCCTGTGCAGCCTCGTACTTGTCCTCTTTGCAGAATACAAGTACTCTCACGTTCTTACCTGTACCGTTAGGAAGAACAACAGCACCTCTTACCTGCTGGTCAGCGTGTCTGGAGTCAACGCCGAGACGGATATGTGCCTCAATAGTTTCATCAAACTTAGCCTTTGCGTTCTGGCATACTAAGTCAAGAGCCTCTGTGGACTCGTAAAGCTTTGCATAATCAACAGTTTTTGCACTGTCAATATATCTTTTGCCGTGTTTCATTATATATCCTCCTGTTTAAGTGGTAATACCGCTCTGCCTATAGCAGAACGGTTAGCGGAATCTTCCTCCCACCATTGAGAAGTCAGAACGGGAAAAAATTCCCTTTCATCATTCAAAAATTAATTAGTCAACGACTACAACGCCCATAGAACGAGCTGTACCAGCAATCATGCTCATAGCTGCTTCAAGAGAGCCTGCATTGAGGTCAGGCATTTTCTGCTCAGCGATCTTCTGAACCTGTTCTTTAGTTATGTTAGCAACCTTGGTCTTGTTCGGAACTCCTGAACCGCTGTTTATATTGCAAGCCTTCTTGATAAGAACTGCTGCCGGTGGTGTCTTTGTTATGAAAGAGAATGAACGGTCTGCATAGACTGTGATAACAACTGGAATAATCATACCGATGTCGTTCTTTGTTCTTTCATTGAATTCCTTTGTGAATGCCATGATGTTTACGCCGTGCTGACCGAGTGCCGGACCAACAGGCGGTGCAGGAGTAGCCTTTCCTGCTGCAATTTGAAGCTTAATGTAGCCAACTACTTTCTGTGCCATGTTCGCACCTCCATAAATGTGGTAAATGGCGGGGCAAGAATTATTTTACCCCTCCCACTGAAGTCCGTGCGGACTTCTATTTTTGACCTTAAACTAATCCTCCACGCTTACAACCTGATTGATAGGCAGTGTAGTGGGGGTTTCACGACCGAACATTGAAACGAGTAAATCAACTGTGCGGTCTTCGAGATTGATATTCTGAACAACACCTACAAAACCGTCCATAGCAGTACCGGAAATCTGTACGCTGTCGCCGACCTTGAAATTAACTTCAATACGTGAAACGTCCACGCCGAAAAGTTTCTTTACTTCCTCTTCGGAGAGTGGTGTAGGGTCAGAAGCAGGACCTACAAAACCGGTACAGCCACGGGTATTTCTTACGATATACCACGTATCGTCAGTAACGACCATTTTTATAAGGACATAGCCCGGATAGGTTTTGCGTTCAACTTCCTTTTCGACGTTTTTAATTTCGCCGGTTTTTTTGTTTTTTGTTTCAGTAATTTCAATCACTTTTTCAGTAGGAACTCTAACGTCTTGGATAAGTTCATGCAGATTACGGTTTTCGACAATCTTCATGATGTTCTGGGCTACCTTGTTTTCATAGCCGGAGTAAGTGTGGACAACATACCATCTTGCTGCTTCCGCCATTACAAATCCTCCTTAGATTTCTTACTGATTACTGGTAGATAAGCCTGAGCAGAGCAAGGAAACCCTCATCAAGCAGTCCGACAAGAACGGCAGACGCTGCAATTACTGCAACAACAACAGATGTATTTGTAACAACTGTTTTCTTAGTCGGCCATACTACCTTTTTAAATTCGACTTTCAAGTCATGAAACCATTTTCCGACTTTTCCCTGTTCCTTTTTTTCGGAATTTTTCTTGTCGGATTTTTTGTCAGCCTTGGAAACCTTTTCTTCCTTTACGGGCTTTTCGGTTTTCTTTTTTGTTTCGGGAGTAGTATTTTCCTTTTCTTTAGCCATCAGAAAACTCCTCCTGATTACTTTGTTTCTTTGTGAAGAGTATGCTTGCGGCAGAACTTACAATGTTTGTTCATTTCAAGTCTGTCGGGGTCATTCTTCTTGTTCTTCTTAGAAACATAATTTCTCTGCTTACATTCTGTGCAAGCTAAAGTAACCTTTACTCTCATATCGGCACCTCCTGAATTAGTACTTCCTCCGCTTGCGGAGATAGGTTGTTTGCCTCCCTCGAACAAGGCAAAAAATAAGACCTCATACGAGGTAAATTAATTATATCACGTAATTTTTTCTTTGTCAAGGGTTTTTCTGAAAATTTTTCAAAAAAAATTTATACTATTATAATGTCAAACAAAAATTATACTCTCTGAATAAAATGATGATTATTTGTGCGGAAAAAATATTATAAAAAGCACAAAATATCAGTCAATAAGCACTATGTATCATTGAAATTTCATTTTTTTTACGGTATAATATAAAACAAGAAAAAACGCATACTGCACACGAGGTGTAGTAAAAAAATTTTTAATCATTATATTTACGGAGGAAACTTAAAATGAACTCTAAATTTTTCAGAAAGCATGCCGCTATTGCAGCAGCTGCTGTAATGTCACTTTCATGTATGGCATCAGTAGTAAACAGTCCGGCATATATACCAACAGCTACAACAACTATCACAGCATTTGCCGCTGACAGCGTAAACATCACAAGTTCTGTAGGCTATGCAGAGGGTATGTATGTTACATGGTCATCTGTTTCAGGTGCTGAGGGTTACAACGTTTATGTTGACGGCGTTCAGATTGATTCAATGCTTATCAGACAGTATGCCAGCTATATGCGAGCCGATGCAGTAGGCATTAAAGCAGGAAGTCATACAATGAAAGTAGTTCCTGTTATCAGCGGTAAGGAAGATACTTCAAAGGCTGCTGAAGCAAAAGCTGATGTTTATGCACACGACAGGAGCGGTTATGCTTTTGCAGATGGTCATATGCCGGGTGCTTACAAGGCAGACGGTACACTTAAAGACAATGCAATTGTTGTTTACGTAACAAACGAAAACAAGGATACTGTTACAGTTGCACTCAATGCAGAGGGTAAAGGTAATGTTGACTGTGTAGGTTTTCAGAATATTGTTACAGCTTACAAGAAAGGCAAGGAAACACGTCCGATTTCTATAAGACTTATCGGAAATATCGAAGACCCCGCTAATATGCCTAAGGGTGATATTATGGTTGATACTGTAACATCAGCAGGCATGACAATTGAGGGTATCGGCAATGATGCTACTGCTAACGGCTGGGGTATCGTTCTTAAAAACTGTGTTGACGTTGAAGTAAGAAACGTTGGTACAATGAACTGCAACAGTGATGAGGGCGATAATATCGGACTCCAGCAAGGCGATTCATATTGTTGGGTTCATAACTGTGACTTCTTCTATGGCGATGCCGGTTCAGACAAAGACCAGGTAAAAGGCGATGGCGCACTTGATACAAAGAAATCCCACCATATAACACATTCATATAACCATTTCTATGATAACGGCAAGTGTAATCTTCAGGGTGCAAATGCAAGTGATACATCAAACTACATTACATATCACCACAACTGGTATGACCACTCAGATTCACGTCACCCACGTGTAAGAAAAGCAACCGTTCATGTTTACAACAACTACTATGACGGCAATGCTAAATATGGTATTGGTTCTACAACTGATTCTGATATATTCGCTGAAAATAACTACTTCCGTAACTGTAGCAAACCTATGATGATTGCAAATCAGGGTACAGACGCAGCCGGTGAAGGTACATTCTCCGGTGAAGTAGGTGGTATGATTAAAGCATATGGCAATGTATTTGATGGTGGTACTTATGTGCCATACAGTAAAAATAATACACAGTTTGATTTCTATGACGCAAAGTCAAGAGACGAAAAAGTGCCATCATCTGTAAAGACTGTAGACGGTGCAGGATATAATAATTTTGATACTGAAAGTGGTTTCTATAGCTATAAAGTTGATAAGGCTGAAGACATTCCTTCAATTGTAACTTCAAAGGCTGGACGTGTAGACGGTGGTGACTTCAAATGGCAGTTTGACAATTCAGTTGATGATGCAAGCTATGATGTAAATCAGGCTCTTAAATCTGCACTTGTTGCATATAAAGACTCAATAGTTGCGATCGGCAGCGGCTTCACAAATACAAGCTCAACATCACCTACAAATACAACTACAACAGCATCTAAATCAAATACACAGAATACAACAACTACAACATCAAAGCCTAATACATCAACTGTAGCTCCGACTGGTATAAAGGTTGAGTATTCAGGTGGCTGGAATGAAATGGCATATATGGGTATATCCGGCATAAAGGACGCTGATGTTACAGGCGTATCATATTCCGGTGCGTCAAGCGGTTCACTCAAAGGTGAGGACCTTGAGTATCTCGTAAGAGACGTTGATGGTGGTGTACGTGTTGACCTCCTCGGACTTAAAGCAGGTACATATACAATTACTGTTACTACTTCAAAGGGTGAAGTTAAGCAAAGTGGTATTGTAGTAGGTCAGCAAGACAGGTCAGGTTATGCACATTATAACTACTCCGACGGTGTAGGTGCATATAACGATAACGGCGAACTTAAGGCAAATGCTAAAGTTATCTATGTTACAGAAGAAAATAAAAATACAGTTTCCGTTACATCAAAGGACGGCACAACTGTTAAAGGTATAGGTAATATCCTTAACTCCGTTGCACAAGACGTTGGCGGTGGTAAAAACGCTAACGGCGGTACAGCTAACACCAATCAGGATATTATCAAGAAACTTGCCAAGGACGGCACACCACTTGTTATCAGAATTGTAGGAAACGTTTCAACTCCGGAGGGTGTAACAGTATTCGACTCCGTAGACATGGGCGGTTCAAAGGGTGATAACGGTGGTATGGCTAGAATGCGTTCAGGTAAGAATATTACAATTGAGGGTGTCGGTGCAGACGCTACAGTAAACGGCTGGGGCTTCCACTTTATGTCCGAATCATCTGCTCCGGAACTGGGCAAGAGTTTTGAAGTAAGAAATATTGCATTCAGAAACGTTCCTGAAGACTGTATTGGTATGGAAGGTGTACAGGAAGGCTCTTCACTTACAGCTTCCGTTGAAAGATGCTGGATTCATAACTGTGAATTCTATGTACCAAAGATAGCTAATCCGGCAGAATCAGACAAGGCAGAAGGTGATGGTGCTTGTGACTTCAAACGTGGTCAGTATTTCACAAACAGCTATTGTTATTATGAAGGCTATCACAAGACAAACCTTGTAGGTGCTTCAGACAGCAATCTTCAGTTTAATATATCATTCCACCATAACTACTGGAAAAACTGTGAATCAAGAGGACCTCTTGCACGTCAGGCAAATATCCACCTTTACAACAACATATTTGACGGACAGTCAAGTTACTGTGCAAGTGCAAGAGCTAACTCTTTCCTCTTCTCTGAATATAACGCTTACGTCAACGAATGTAAAGACCCTGTACTTCTTAAGTCCGGTGGTGTTTTCAAGAGCTATAATGATGCTTATATCAGTCTGAAGAAAGGTGCAAAGAACGAGGGCACAATTGTAACAGACAAGGGCCAGACTATCACAAGTTCCTGCCAGAAAGCAAACTTTGATACAGATTCAAAACTTTCATATATTCCGTCCGGCAATTACAAGCTTATTGAGGCTACAGGTGAGGCACTCTATACAGCACTTACTGCTGAATTTGAGGCATACGGTGGTTGCATGGACAATACAAAAATCAGCGGTAGCGGAAGCACTACTACAACTCCACAGCAGACAACAACAACTTCCTCTACAGCAAAGCCAAGTGGTTCTACTACCACAACTACAACTAACGGCGGTACAGTTGTTGCCGGTGGTTACGTTCATGACTTTACTGCTAACGGCACAAAGAGTGATTTTTATACAATTACCGGTAACCTCTCTACATCTAAGGGAACTGTAAATTATAATGGTCTCACACTTAAACAGTGTCTCAAGATGGAAAGCGCAACAAATATTACATTCAATGCACCATCAGCAGGCAAGATTACGCTTGTATTCGTTGAACCGGCTGCAACTATAAAGGTTGATGGTACTAAATATACATCTGCTGGTGACGGCACAATAACTGTTGACCTCAAGGCAGGCGCACATACAATTACTAAGGCTGATACTGCTAACCTCTTCTATATGGTTTACAGTGAAGAAGGCAGCAATATAGGCGCAACCACTACTCAGAATCCCGGTAAAGATATAATCTATGGTGATGCAAACGGCGACGGCAGAGTAAGTGTTTCAGATGCTGTACTTATAATGCAGTGTCTCTCTAACCCGAATGAATTCCAGATGAATGCAGAACAGGCAGACGCTGCTGACGTTTACAGCAGAGGCGATGGCGTTACAACTATGGACGCTCTTGCAATCCAGAAGATTGATATCGGTCTTATTGATACACTTCCGGAATCTTACATGGAATAATCCGACTCCCTCAAATATAATGATATAATGAAAAAAGGAACTCTCCGGAGTTCCTTTTTTCGCATATGGCGTGTTATTTTTATCATGCAGAAAGGACGGTTTCTTTAAAGAAGCCGTCCTTTCCGTTTAATTTATTTTAGGAGAGTATATATATACTTTCTTTTGTTTTTATTCTGCACTTACCGGAAGGTCTTTAACTGAAATAAGGTTTATACTTGTCATCTGTATAGCGAGTGCATCCATAGTTGTAATGCCGTCACCTCTGTTGTAAACGTCAGCAGCGTCTGCCTGTTCTGCATTCATCTTGAATTCATCCGGATTAGCGAGACACTGCATTATAAGTACAGAGTCTGCAATATTTACTTTGCCGTCACTGTTGGAATCACCGTATGTTATAACTTCAGGAGTGGCAGTGGTAGTAGTTGTTGTTGTTGTGTCTGTCGGGAATTGTGGTCTTGTACCGCCAGCGCCATGTGAACGACATTCCTTGCAGACAAAAGCAATCGGAGTATTTATGCCGTCGTCAATATTTATTATTGTACCGCATACATCACATGACTTATATTCAATGTCATCACTGTGCAAATAGCAATATGAACATATAAACTTTCCGTCCGAAGTAGTTACGCCATATTCAGCCGCCGCAAGACAACCGCATGACTGACACATCTTGTCTATCATAATAGTAGTAGTTGTAGTAGTTGTGGTTGCAGTTACGGTTTCCGTCTGGAAAGGAGGTCTTGTACCGCCTGCTCCTGCTGATTTGCAGGAAGGACATACAAAAACGCCAAGCGGAGTGGTTACGCCGTCGTTAGCGTCTATAATTGTACCGCAAATGTCACATGCCTTACAAGCTATAACAGTATTGGTGGTTGTAGTAGTAGTAGTTATTGGTGGTGTGGTTATGTTTGCGATTGGTGGTGTTGTGTGTGTGTTTGTGCTTGGCATTATGGGAGAAGTATTGTATGGGTCATAGCCTTCTTCATATACATACAAAACAAAACTCAGATTAGATGAGTTTGCACCTACATAACTTTCCACAAACGGACAATATGTGTATTTGCTGTATTTTTCGGGGAGTTTATCAGCTACAAACTGAACAAGAATAGATTGACTGTCACCTGGTACAGTAAAATCAAAATCTATATTTTCTTGCTTTCCGCTGGTAACCCATTCCACACAGTTGCCGAGGTTGCCGTGTCTGTCCCATTCGCTTAGCGATACTTCCGCACCCTCAACATATTCTCCGGTGTGACCGTCAATCAGGAGACAAGAAGCCTTAGCAGTTCCTTTATATTCCTTGTCAAGATATATTGTCAAGTCAGTGTTTGGCTGGTGTTCATAACCGTAATAATTGGCATAATACCAATCCATAGCATTGTCAATGATAAAATCATGTATATTTGTTGCACCGCCGAGATAGGAATAACCCTCCGGCATATCCTCAAGCACTGCTGTAAGTGTAATAGTTGATGATAAATTTGTAAAAAGATGGATAATGTCTATGGAATAGCTTTCAGATTCGGAAGTATCCCATGTTCCGTAATCACGTGTTATAACATTGCTTTGCAGGTCTTGTGTTTCAACAAAATGTACTTTTACTCCGTCGACGTGTTCATTTGTCTTGCTGTCAACGACATTGACATTTACGTCATAAGTTCTTCTGAGCGGAAATTCTGTCGGCTGAACTTCAATTCCCGGAACGGTTGTGCAGGTGTATACTCTGTCGGGAATGGTTGCTGTGGTTGAGACCGGCATCATTTCATCGTCAAGGACTGTCGGAACGTCCACACAGGTGTGCAGTTCCTGCATGACTGCTCTTTCCGGAATTGTTTCAACGGGTTCAGCATTTTCAGCGTATGTCGCAAGCGGGCTGACCGTTGAAAGCAGGGTGGCGATTGCTGTCAGGACAGCGATTTTGTTTTTTTTCAACATAAAAATTCCTCCTAAAAAATTTTTTTCATGAATAAACGGATTTTAATTCTCGTTCACTTATTAGACACTTCAGGAGTGAAATTCTCTCACAGAAAATTTCATTTTTGTATTAATGTACAAAAAAATTCATGAAAATTTATATATTATGACTATTCAAATGTGAAAATTTTATGGAAACTTGTGTTTAAGTACATGTTAGCACTTGAAAAAACGTTTTATATATGCTATAATAATTTATTATCTGATTTTGATTGATTGAGAGGAATTTGATTTTGAATGAAAAAGATGTTATTATAAATGAAGTTGCAGAAATTTTATCTGACAAAAAGCGTCTTGCATACGTCCGGAGTTTCGGGTGTCAGCTGAATGTTTCTGACGGTGAAAAAATAAAAGGTCTTCTGAAAAGAATCGGCTATGATTTCACTGACGAAGAAAAACAGGCTGATATTATAATTCTTAATACGTGTGCAGTCCGTGAGAGTGCAGAAGAAAGAGTTTTCGGAATAATAGGCAGTATGAAAAAACTGAAAGAAGAAAAACCCTCACTTGTCATAGGACTTGCAGGCTGTATGACAGCACAGGCACATATAGTTGAAAAAATAAAGAAATCATATCCACAGATTGATTTTGTCATGGGAACTTCTGCAATAAATTCATTGCCGAAACTTCTTCTTGAATGTCTCAGAGGGAAAAATTTTTCTGCTGATACGGGTGAATATGATGATTTTTCAGAAAATACGGAGCAGGTGCGTGAAAGTCCTTTCAAGGCGTCTGTACCGATAATGTTCGGCTGTAATAATTTCTGTACATATTGTATAGTTCCGTATGTTCGGGGTCGTGAAAGAAGTCGTCAGCCGGAAGACATTATAAATGAAGTTAAAAAACTTGTCAGTGACGGTTACAGGGAAATAATGTTACTGGGACAGAATGTTAATTCATACGGTAAGGACCTTGAAAATAAAATGTCATTTCCGGCACTTCTCCGTGAGATAAATAAAATAGATGGTGATTTTATAATACGTTTCATGTCGTCACACCCTAAAGACGCATCACATGAATTGATAGATACTATTTTTCAGTGCGAAAAAATAGCCAAACATCTTCATTTGCCGTTGCAGAGCGGAAGTAACAGCGTTCTTGAAAGAATGAACCGCCGTTATACAATTGAACAGTATTCAGAAACTGTTGATTATATAAGAAGTCATGAACCTGATTTTTCGTTGACTACTGATATTATAGTAGGATTTCCGAACGAAACAGACGAAGAATTTCACGAAACTCTGGATATAATAAAGCATATCCGGTATGATAATATTTATTCTTTCATATATTCACGGAGGACAGGTACAAAAGCTGCTGAAATTATTGATACTATACCGGAGGACGTCAAGGGTCGCCGTATGCGTGAACTTCTTGAAGTACAGCGTGAGGTATCAACAGAAAACTATAAACGCTTTATCGGTCGCCGTATGCGTGTACTTGTGGACGGTGTTTCAAAGAAACGCACCGGATTTGTCACCGGAAAAAGCGACGAATTTATAATAGCTGAATTTGCAGGAGATATGTCCATGATTGGTAATTTCGTGGAAATAGAAGTTACCGGCTCAATGAACTGGGCAGTTTCCGGCAGAATTGTATAAAAAATTTCAGGATAAAAGGAGAATTTATTTATGGACAAGATTATTCAGTTAACAAGAGAATTAGGAAAAGCACTCCAGCAGGACGACAGATACATTGCCTATACTCTTGCAAAGCAGGTCAATGACGACGACACGGAGTTACAGGAGGAAATAACAAAATTCGATGAACTCCGTGCAGAAATGCGTACCGCTATGAGCAGTGAAAATCCGGATTTTGACAAAATCAACGCCATTGACAAGGAAACAAAAGCGCTCTATCAGAAAATCATGAACAATCCGCATATGATGGTTTTCAATGCTACACAGAAAGCACTTGAAGAACTGGTCAGCAACATGAACCAGATTATAACCATGTGTGCAAATGGTCAAGACCCTGAAACGTGTGAAATCCCTAAAGGTTGTGCCGGTGACTGTTCTGCATGCGGAGGCTGTGGCTGATGAATATTGACAGAAAAAAAGTCTCTGCCATGATGAGACAGTATCTTGAAATCAAAGATAAATATCAGGATTGTATATTATTTTTCCGTGTAGGTGATTTCTATGAAATGTTTTTTGATGATGCGCTTACAGCTTCAAAGGCAGTTGAATTGACGCTCACCGGCAAGGATTGCGGACTTGAAGAACGTGCGCCAATGTGTGGTGTACCTTATCATGCGGCAGATACCTATATAAAAAAACTTATAGATGCAGGGTTCAAAGTTGCAGTATGCGAACAGCTCACAAACCCGACATCAAGTAAAGATATAGTCGTGCGTGATGTCATACGTGTTGTCACACCAGGGACGCTCACGGAAAGCACCATGCTTGACGATAACAGAAATAATTATATATGCAGTATTTTCTATGACAGTTATAACCGGCTATGCGCTGTTGCTTCAGCGGATATTTCCACGGGAGAGGCATTCCTGAGCATGATGGACGGAAACGATATTGAATCAGAGGTCATAAATGAACTTTCACGGCGTCAGCCAGCAGAGATTATATTTCCTGAAAGTTTTCTGTCACTGAAAAACGTATGTGATTTTATAAAAATGCGCCTTAAATGTACGGTTACTTTAAGGGAAAGAGAGTGTTTCTATCCGGCAGGAAATCATGATATAATTGAAAGTGTTTTCAGCAAGTCACCGGAGGCGCTGGGCATAAGCAGTTATGGTGCGGACTGTTCAGCGGTATGCGGATTATTTGACTATATAAACGATACACAGAAGACATCAGTTTCAAGATTTACGACATTGGAAATACTTAAAGAAGATACATTCATGGGACTTGACCTGAATGCACGTCGAAATCTTGAACTTACGGAGACTCTCCGTAATAAAGAGCGTAAAGGTTCATTGCTATGGGTGCTTGATTCCGCAAAGACTTCTATGGGTCGGCGACTTCTTAAAAACTGGATTGAACAGCCTTTGAAAAGTCCGGCAAGAATTATTGAACGTCTTGACGCTGTAGAGGCACTAAAAAGAAAAAGCGTTATATTATATGAATTGCAGAATTTATTATCAAATGTCTATGACCTTGAACGTCTTATGACGAAAGTCATGTATAAAAGGGCTAATCCCCGTGACCTGAAAGCGCTTTCAGCAACAGCCATACAATTACCATTTATAAAAAAGGAACTTGAAAAACTTGATACTTCAAAACTTCTGACAAAATACAATAATGATATTTCAGGTCTTGACGAAATTGTAAAACTGGTTGAAAAGGCTATCATGGACGAACCACCAGTAGCCATAAAGGAAGGCGGAATTATAAAAGACGGTTTCAACAGCGAACTTGACAATTTGCGTCATATAATGAATAACGGTCAGGAAATTATTGATAACATTCTTAATCTTGAACGTGAACGCACAGGCATTAAAAATCTTAAAATAGGATTTAATAAAGTATTCGGCTATTATCTTGAGGTTACACGTTCATATTATGAATATATCCCACCGGAATGGACACGCAAACAGACTCTTGCGAATGCGGAGCGATTCATAACAGAAGAACTCAAAAACGCTGAAAACTCCATACTTGGTGCGAAGGACAAGGCTTTAGCACTTGAGGCGGATATTTTCGTTGAAGTCCGTGACTATCTTGCTACGATGCTTGAAAAAGTCCAGCGGACAGCAACGGCGGTAGCGTCTGTTGATGTTTTGTGTTCGTTTGCGGACGTCGCTATAAGAAATCTGTATGTCAAGCCAGAAATCTCCCTTGATGGCGTAATTGATATAAAAGCCGGCAGACACCCTGTAGTTGAAATCATGCTTGAGGAAGAGTTATTTATTCCGAATGACATATACATTGATAAGAAAGAAAACAGAATGTCCATCATCACAGGACCTAATATGTCGGGTAAGTCGACGTATATGCGACAGACTGCATTAATAGTACTAATGGCACAGATTGGCTCTTTCGTTCCGGCGGATTCCGCCAGAATATCCATAGTGGATAAAATTTTCACCCGTATAGGCGCATCAGATGACCTTACAGCCGGACAAAGTACATTTATGGTTGAGATGAGTGAAGTTGCTGATATACTGAAAAATGCCACACCGGAAAGTCTTGTTATTCTTGACGAGGTAGGAAGAGGAACATCGACGCATGACGGTGTAAGTATAGCACGTGCTGTTGCTGAACATATATGTACATCGAAGAAATTAGGCTGTAAAACGCTTTTTGCCACTCACTATCATGAACTTATCGGGCTTGAAAACGAACTTGACGGCGTAAAAAATTACAGCATAGCAGTAAATAAGCGTGGTGGTACAATACGCTTTTTAAGAAAAATAGTCCGTGGCGGTATTGACGAAAGTTACGGCGTGGACGTCGCCAAACTTGCCGGATTACCCACAAAAGTAATCAATCGTGCGAAAGAAATACTTACAGAAATGGAAAAAAACAATAACATTGATATCGACGTTAATTCCGGAAATGAAAACAGTCAGATAACTTTTGAAAGTATAAACCGTGAAACAGCCTTTAATATGCTCCAGAAAACCAATATTGACGAACTCACAGACAGTGAATGCAGAATGTTACTTAATGATTTGCTTGAAATTATAAAATAAATGTTGAATAAACAGGAGGTACTTAAATGAAAGTAAAAAAATTAATGGCTATGGCATTAAGTATGAGCCTTGCGCTTTGTGCCTGTGCTGAAAAAACCAAAACACCGGAAGAAACTTCCGAAGAACCTACTACAGAACCCGTCACAGAAACGACAGAACCAGTAACAGAGCCACCAGCTCCGGAAAAGACAGTACCGGAAAAAGTTCTTGAAAGAATGTCACTGCATGACAAGGTTTGTCAGATGTTTATTACAACACCTGAACAGCTATCCGGTTATGATATAGTGACGCTTTATGACGATATTGTAGCGGATTCAATAGCCAGCTACAATATAGGCGGACTTATAATGTTTACTGAAAATCTTGAAACAACTGAACAGACTTCACAGATGATAAGCGACATACAGGAGTGTGCGCTTGCCACCAGTGGTATAGGAATGTTCATGTCAGTTGACGAAGAGGGCGGAACTGTTGCAAGAGTAGCCGATACACTTGGAACTACAGCATTTTCAGATATGGCGGTTTATGGTGAGCAGAATGACTCACACGTTTCCTATGAAATAGGTTATCAGATTGGCACAGACCTTAAAGCGCTTGGATTTAATCTTGATTTTGCACCGGTTGCAGATGTAAACACAGTTGACGAAAACACAGGTTATTACAGTGAACTTGGTGACCGTATTTTCAGCAGTGACCCTGACATAGTTGCTGATATGGCTTCCAATGTGGCAGTAGGTTTGAAAGATGCCGGAGTATGTGCTACTATGAAACATTTTCCCGGTTTGGGAGGCTCTGTAGGTGATACACATTTAGACGCAAATGTTACTATAAACCGTTCTGTTGACGACTTAAGAAATACAGAATTTTTACCATTCAGGGCAGGAATAACCGCCGGAGTTGATTTCATAATGGTAGGACATCAGGTTATTTCCGGAATAGGTGACTGGTTGCCCTCTGATTTGTCATATACCGTTGTTACGGAGCTTTTAAGAAATGAATTAGGCTTTGAGGGAATAATTATAACAGATTCACAGATGATGAGTACTATTTCAGAAGTGTATACCTCAGCGGAAGCCGCCGTTATGGCTGTAAATGCTGGCGTTGATGTCATTCTTATGCCGACAGACCTTGTATCAGCTATAGACGCTGTATGTCAGGCAGTTGAAAACGGTGAAATCAGTTCTGAAAGAATAGATGAGAGCGTTTTGCGCATACTCAACAAGAAACATGAACTGGGTCTGTTAGATGAAAATTTTGTTCTGACAGCAGAAGAAGAACCAACTACAGAAGAAACAACGGAAGAAACTACTGAGACAACCACAGAAGAAACTACTGAATCCACTACAGAGGAAGTTACTGAAGAGGAAACAGTAACAGAAGAAACTACTACAGAAATCATGCTCACTGATGTAGGCGGAAATCCGATAAAAACTACAACTACATTTGCCGGATATGTTGCAGGTTCATTCGTTGACCCGAACAGAATTACAACAACCACAACCACCACCGCTGAATATTACGAAGATTACAACTATGACTATAATTATGACTACAGCTATGATTATGACTATGATTATAATGATGGCTATTATGATTACGGTTATGATGGTTACTATGATGACTATGGCTATGATGATTATTATGCATATTGATAAATCAGCATATATTGATTACTGAAAGGAGTGATTTTTTATGAAATATTTTATCAGAAAAGATGAACTCAGGGGGACAGACTGTCACGAGTTTTTTAGAGGAAAATGGAATAATATTTTTTGGAATGACGAATCAATCTATATCTATGACGAGGATTTCACTGATACCGGATTGAAAAAACTTTTTCTTGATGTTCTTCCGGAGTATTCACCTTATGAAGCAACCGAAATCACGCCGGAGGACTGGCAGGCAATCTGTGAATCCTCTTTCGGACGTACTAAAGAGGCTGTGAAAGATTTGAATGACTGGGTACAGGAAGTCTTTGCGGAATGTGGTTTATTTACCATACTTGGTATATGAAATCTGAAAGGAGCTTAAAATTTATATGTCGTCAATAAATATTCTCAGCAGGGAAGTGGCAGAACTTATAGCAGCCGGAGAAGTCATTGAAAAGCCGGCGTCCGTCATAAAGGAACTTGTAGAAAATTCCATAGATGCCGGAGCAGGTCATATAACCGTTGAGATAAAGCACGGCGGCAAGACATATATGCGTGTAACTGATGATGGTTGCGGAATAACCTTTGATGATGTTCCTAAAGCGTTTATGCGTCATGCAACAAGTAAGATTTCCGAAAAGCAGGATTTAAACAATATATATACGCTTGGCTTTCGTGGTGAGGCTCTTGCTTCTGTGGCGGCTGTCTCAAAAGTCGAAATAATAACGAAACCTGAAAATGAAAATTCCGGAACTTCTTACAGTATGGAGAATAATAAAGGCATTTCGCATGAAAAGTGTGCCTGTCCGGACGGAACGACAATAATTATAAGAGACCTTTTCTATAACGTCCCCGCAAGATGTAAATTTATGAAAAAGGACGTCACGGAGGCAAATGCTGTAAGTCATATAATACAGAAAACAGCTCTTTCACACCCTGAAATAGCGTTCCGGTTTATCCGTGATAATCGAGTTGAAATAAACTCCAGCGGTGACGGTGAACTTCTTTCGGCGATTTATGCGGTATACGGTCGTGACATGGCACATGATATGATACCCGTTGACTATGAAAACAATAATATCCATGTAAGCGGTTATGTCATAAAACCATTATATGCAAAAAATAACCGTTCATTTCAGAATTTTTTTGTCAACGGAAGATATGTAAACTCAAAAATATGCTCTTCAGCGGTTGAGAGTGCATACGAAAATATGCTTATGACGGGAAAGTTTCCGGCTTGTGTTCTTATGATTTCTATAAATTCGGCAGATACTGACGTAAATATACACCCATCAAAACTGGAGGTACGTTTTTCAAATGAAAAAGCAGTTTCTGAGACGGTATTTTTTGCGGTAAAAAATGCTATGGTAAAAGACGGTCTTATATATGAATTTGAGTTTCCGGCAGAAAAAAAAGAACCTGAAATATCAGAAGAAAAAATATCTGAAAAACCTGTTGAAGAAATTCCGGAAAAAGAAGAAGAATTTTCTTTAGATGATATTTTCACACCGGTTGAGGAAATAGAAAAGGCAGAAGCAGAAATTTCAGAAAATCCACCGGAAAATGCTGTAATTCCGGAAGAACCGGAAAAAATTTCCGCTGAAAAACCGGTAATGCTTGAAGGATTCAATTATATAAGTCAGAGTATTTTTGAAGATACTGAAAAAACTGAAATTCCCGAACCTGAAAAGCCTGAAGTACCGGCAATTCATGCGGTAGGTGAGGTTATGGGGCTTTACATCATAGCCGAAACCGACGACAGAAAAATGATTATTATTGACAAACACGCCGCCCATGAAAGAATAATATTTGA
This sequence comes from Alistipes senegalensis, assembly GCA_023665275.1. Classification (GTDB taxonomy): domain Bacteria; phylum Bacillota; class Clostridia; order Oscillospirales; family Ruminococcaceae; genus Ruminococcus. The sequence goes on from JAMPEF010000001.1 coordinate 681,686, forward strand.
ACGTCTTAAAAGCCGTAACTGCCGACAGTATACACAGATGTTGATAACAGAAATTAAAATACTGTTCACATCGGAAGAAATCGGCGTTATGGAAGAAAATAAAGAACTTCTTGCCGATATGGGTTTTATATTTGATTTTTCTGAAAGTCCTTTTATAAAAGTAAAAGCTGTGCCGACGTTCATAACTGATACTGATATAGAGGGGGTTATATCTGAAATAGCCGAAAATTTAAAACTTCATGTACATAATCCACAGTCACATATGCTTGATGACGTACTGCATACGGTGGCTTGCCGTTCAGCTATAAAGGCAAATCATAAAACCAGCCTTATGGAAATGCAGTCGCTTGCGGAGCAGGTATATTATAATGACAATATACGACATTGTCCGCACGGCAGACCGGTTATGTTTACCATGTCGGAAAGTAATATTTCACACCAGTTCAGGCGTACATAAAGGGGGAGTTTTTATTTGAACGAAAAAATAAAACCTAAAGTTCTTGCGGTAGTAGGAGCTACAGCCTCCGGAAAGACCGCATTAAGTGTGGAGCTTGCAAAAATATATAACGGTGAAATCATTTCAGCGGATTCAATGCAGATTTACAAGGGACTTGATATAGCTTCCGCAAAACCTACAGCGGACGAAATGCAGGGTATACCACATCATCTTATAGATTTTCTTGAAAGAGATGTCGTATTCAGTGTTTCAGATTATGTAAGTCTTGCAAACGAAAAAATAAAGGAAGTCCTGAGCCGTGGAAAACTTCCGATAATAACAGGCGGTACAGGACTTTATATTGATTCGCTTCTTGAAAACGTAAAATTTTCAGACGGTGGAAGTGATGAGGTGTACCGTGCGGAACTCTATAACATAGCCCGTGAAAAAGGAAATAGATTTCTGCATGATATGCTTAAAGCCGTTGACCCTGTATCTGCTGAAAATATCCATATGAATAATCTTGTACGTGTAGTGCGTGCATTGGAAGTTTACCATATCACCGGACGGCTTTTCAGCGAACTTAAAGCCGAAAGTCGTTTAACTGAAAGTCCGTATGATTCACTTATAATAGGACTGACTTTCCACGACAGACAGATTTTATATGACCGTATAAATCGCCGTGTTGACGAAATGGTTAATCATGGCATGATTCCGGAGGCTGAAAACCTATGGCTTAAAGGCAATCAGCGGACAGCCTCCAATGCTATAGGCTATAAAGAACTTATCCCGTATTTTCAAAATACCATGTCACTTTGTGATTGTCTCGACAGGATAAAACAGGAAACACGTCGTTATGCTAAAAGACAACTGACCTGGTTTAGAAAAAATACACGTATTCAGTGGCTTTTTTTGGACGAATTTAATAAAAAAAGTGAAATTTTAGAAAAGTCTGAAAAAACTATAGAAAATTACTGGAATGTATGATATAATGTATTAAGTGTATATAAATGCATTTTTATTTAAAAAAATTTAAGAATGGAGATTTGTGTATGAACAAAACTATCAACTTACAGGACGTATTCCTCAATCAGTGCAGAAAAGACAGAATTATGGTGACTATCATTCTCACAAACGGCTTTCAGTTCAAAGGTATGGTAAAAGGCTTTGACAGCTATGTTGCCATCTTTGATTGCGACGGCAAGCAGCAGCTTGTTTATAAGCATGCTATCTCAACAATTATACCCACAAGGGCTGTTTCTATTCTTGAAACCTCCGACAGAAACAACTGAACTGGTGATTTAAATGCGTTCCAGTAAATCGGATACCAGCAGTTCAGATGCCGGTAAATTGAATATCGGCGGCGCTGTTGTAAAGTTCCTCCGGAATGCTGTTGTTATTCTGTTTGTTTTCATTTTCGTGAGCATATTATATAACTACTTCAATAACAAGGAAATCCCCACGGAATCGGCTATAATGGCGGAGGCGACTTCTTCCGGCAGAATCAAGGGTGTTTTCATAAGGGACGAACAGGTTATAAGATACAGCGGAAACGGTGTGTTAAGTTATAATGTATCTGACGGTGGTAAGCTGGGTATGGGCAGTATAATTGCACAGGCTTACCTCGACGATACACAGATAACTATAAACAGGCAGATTGAAGAACTTGAAAGAGAACTGGCAATACTTCAGAAAATTCAGAATCCTGGTACTCTTGAATCGGCGCAGCCGTTAAGTCTTTCTGCAAATATTGAGGAAAATTACCGCAATTTTATTTATTGCCGTGATATGAAAGACTATGATGCTATAAAATCAGACCTTGATAATCTTGTTGTACAGATGAGTACGTACCAGATTATCACTAATGAAGTGACTGATTTCAAGCAGCAGATTGAAGACATAGAAAACGAACTTACACAGCTTAAACAGCAGTCTGTACAGTCCGTTGAAGTTATTCTTTCGGAGCGACCCGCATATTTCGCAAGCTATTGTGATGGCTTTGAGGAATTACTTACAAAAGAGAATGTAAAAAAACTCACCATTCAGCAGCTTGAAAGCATTACAGATGTAAAAAGTAATGATAATACTGTTGTCGGAAAACTTATAGACGATTACAGCTGGTATCTTGCAGGAATAATTGACAATTCTCACCATGACTATGAAGTGGGCAAGTGGGTAAAACTCAGGTTTGAGGCGTCCGCCGATACATACAACGCAGAAATAACTAATGTATATGACGAGGGAAATCCCGAACAAAGTATAATAGTTCTTTCATGCAGTCAGTTCAGTCAGGAACTTGTACAGCACAGGTGCGAGAATGTGGAAATTATCCGTGGAGATTTTCGGGGGCTTAAAGTTCCAAGAGAGGCCATAAGATTTATGGATATGACAGAAGAAATTACAGAAGAATTGAACGGTGTTGAAGTGACCCGTGAAGAGACAACAAACTGTAAGGGTGTAAATATTTTAAAGGGTGAACAGACTGAATTCAAGAAAATTGATGTTATATATGAAGGCAGTGACTATGTCCTTTCTGCTGTTCATGACGGAGACAGTAGTTATCTTTCCCTCTATGACGATATTATGATTGAAGGTGTTGAATAAATGGTGAATGATTTCAGCTATATTGATGAAAATCTGCATATTATACGTGAACGTGCCGGAGAGGCTTTTTCAAAATATCGTATCGCCGGAGACAAATTGCGTATCATGGCAGTAACAAAAACTGTTGCTCCGGAGGCTGTCAATCATGCTGTTTCACTTGGTCTTGATTTGCTTGGTGAAAATCGTGTACAGGAATATCTTTCCAAGAAAGATTTTTATGAAAAATCCGCTGAGGTGCAGTTTATAGGCAGTCTTCAAACAAATAAGGTAAAATATATCATTGATTCTGTAACTATGATACAGTCAGTTGATAATATTAAACTTGCTGAGACTGTCAGCCGGCTTGCCGTAAAAAATAACAGGGTCATTGATGTATTATGTGAAGTCAATATAGGCGGTGAAGATTCAAAAAGTGGTATAGCTCCTTGTGAAACCGGAGATTTTATAGAACAGATTTCACAGTTTGAGGGCATACGTGTAAGGGGTCTTATGACTATACCGCCACCGTCCGATAGTGATATTTTTCTTGGCAGAATGCAGGAGCTTTTTAATACAATTTCTGTACAGAAAAAATTGATTGTTTCTATGGATACGCTTTCAATGGGCATGACTAATGATTATGCAGAAGCCATAAAATACGGTTCTAATATTGTCAGGATAGGAACAGGGCTTTTTGGTGCAAGAAACTATAACATGTAAAAAATGACTTTTGCCGTTCACGGAATACTCCGCATTTATTCCGTGTTTGCAACAGATGTAAATAAAATGCGGAGAAGGAGTAATAATATGATGATTGTTGACAAAATAAAGGATTTTTTCTTTTCACTGGACGATAATGACGGAGAAGGGGACGAGGACGAAGAAATGGAAGAACTTACTGAACCTGTACGCAAGCCCGTTCCTGAACCGGCACGCGATAATGAAGAACGTGAGGAACCGGCTGCACCTGTTCCGCCTCCTGTCCGTGAAAATCCTGCACCTCCTCCGGTCAGCAGTTCAAACAGCAGTGCAAATGACAGAGTGAACAGCAGCGACAGAATTAACAACAATAATAACAGCGGCGGCGGTCGCAGAAATAAGGTGGTTAATATTCAGACTACAGCACAATTACAGGTGGTACTTGTAAAGCCATCAGCTTTCACAGACGCAAAGCAGATTGCTGACCATCTGATAGCAAAGAAAACAGTTGTACTCAATCTTGAGACAGCTTCTCCCGAAAACAAGAGAAGAATTATAGATTTCCTCGTAGGTGTTGCATATGCAAACGGTGGAAGTCTCAAACCCGTTGCAAATCTTACGTATATAATAACTCCGTATAACGTCGGTTTTATCGGTGAAGACCTTGTCGGAGAACTTGAAAACAACGGCGTATTTATATGACGAATAATTCAGACGATAAATTCTTTTTTGCCCGTCTCGCCGATATGGTCAGCCAGTGCGAAAGGAACACTATAAGCATTTTTTCGGATTTCCTTGATGAAAGGCAGTCTGCACAGGCAGAGGAATGGTGTTCCCGTAATGCCGGAGGTCTTCTCTATAAGCTGTGGGGCGGTTACGAAAGAGCAGGCAGAAAAATGCTTGCCATATATCCGGATTTCTATGCGGATTATATCATGGAAGATTTCCCTTTTCAGTGCATTACTTTTACTTACCGCAAGGAAGATAAACTCACTCACAGGGATTTTTTAGGTACTTTAATGGGCATGAAATTCAAGCGTGATACTATAGGCGATATTATCGTTGGTGAGGGCATAACACAGGTTTTTGTGACAGAAATTGCTGCAAGGCTTATTGTTGCGACGGTTTCAAAAATCGGCAGGACAGGTGTTAAGTGTTCCAATGAAAAGCCTTTTGAGATGGAAGTGAGGCAGGAGTTCAGAACTGTCAGCGGAACTGTTGCCTCACTGCGCCTTGACTGTATCGTAAGCCTTGCTACAGGATTAAGCCGTGAAAAGTCCGCCGTGCTTATACGTTCAGAAAAAGTTGAAATAAATCATTTCATAACTGAATCAATTTCAGCGGAAGTAAATTCCGGTGATATAATTTCTGTAAGAGGTTACGGAAAATTTTTACTCTCTGAGGTTGGCGGAAACACCCGTAAAAACCGCATACATATTATTATAAAAAAATTTGTTTAGAGGTGAAATACATGATTACTTCAAAAGACGTAAGAAACAAGAGGTTTGAAAAAGCGGCTTTCGGCTACAAACAGGAGGAAATTGACGAATTTTTCGCAGAGCTTGAAGCAGAACTTGATGAAATGGAACGTGAAAGAAACGAAGCCAACGGAAAAATACAAGTTCTTGCTGATAAAGTCCGTGAGTATATGCGGGACGAAGACGCATTGAAAGACGCTCTTTTAGGTGCGCAGAAACAGGGTCATCAGGTTATTAATGAAGCAAGGGAAAAAGCCGAAAAAATCATAGCAGAAGCCAAGCAGAAAGCTGCTGCCCTTGAAGATGAAGCTGTCCGTCAGCATGCTTTGGCTATGGAAAAAAACCGTGAGGAAATCGCCAAGGAAAAGGAAGCACTTATTGAGGCACAACAACAGGTTGCAGACTTTAAAAAGAGCCTTTTTGATATTTATAAAGAACATCTTGACCTTATTTCCACAGTTCCCGAAACTTACGAAGAGGCTACCGGAAAAATTCAGACTGCTGAACAGATAGCAAATGAAATAGTTTCCGAAAATAATTAATGATTATTAAAAATATTATGAAAGGAGAATTTTTCACACTGGTGAAAAATTAAGGAAAAACAATGTCTTTAGATTATAACACTACTCTTAATCTGCCTAAAACAGATTTTCCAATGCGTGGAAATCTACCGAAAAGAGAACCAGCTGTCGTTGAAAAATGGGAAAATGACAGACTCTATTATAAAATGATTGAAAAAAATCAGGGAAAACCGACATATATTCTGCATGATGGTCCGCCATATGCTAATGGTGAAATTCATCTTGGAACTGCACTCAACAAAACGCTTAAGGATATTATTGTTAAATATAAAAACATGAATGGTTTCTGTTCGCCGTATGTTCCGGGCTGGGATACACACGGTCTGCCTATTGAATTAAAGGCTATGAAAGCTATTGGTGTTGAAAATGGTGCTATATCGCCGGTTGAGTTAAGAAAACACTGCCACGATTTTGCCATGAAACACGTTGAAAATCAGATGAAACAGTTTAAGCGTCTCGGCACACTTGGCGACTATGACGACCCATATCTTACATTAAAGCCGGAATTTGAAGCACGTCAGATTGAGGTTTTCGGCGAAATGGCAAAGAAAGGCTATATGTATAAAGGTCTTAAGCCTGTTTATTGGTGTCCTGATTGTAACACAGCACTTGCCGAAGCAGAAATTGAGTATTCCAATGACCCTTGCCACTCTATATATGTAAAGTTCAACGTTACCGACGATAAGGGAATTTTCACTGGAATGGGTCTTGATATATCAAGAATCTACTTTGTAATCTGGACAACTACAACATGGACTATCCCCGGAAACCTTGCAATCTGTCTTGGACCTGAATATAACTATACACTTGTTAAGAACGGTGAAGAATACTATGTAATGGCTGAAGAACTCGTTAAAAATACCATGGAGACAGCCGGAATCACTGACTATACTACACAGGGAATTTTTACAGGTACGGAACTTGAGGGTATGAAGACAAAGCACCCGCTTTATGACAGACTTTCACCGGTTATAGTCGGTGACCACGTAACTCTTGAAAGTGGTACAGGTTGTGTACACACAGCTCCCGGCTATGGTGTAGAGGATTTTGAAGTATGCAAGAAGTATGACGATATAGGAATTATCGTATGTGTTGACGCAAAGGGCAGACAGACAGCAGAAGCCGGTGAATTTGAGGGTATGGACACAGATACAGCCAACAAGGCTATTGGCAAAAAACTTGAGGAACTCAATGCACTGCTTGCAATTCAGAAAATCGTACACCAGTACCCGCATTGCTGGCGTTGTAACAGTCCTATTATATACCGTGCTACTGAACAGTGGTTCTGTTCTGTGAATGGCTTCAGGGACGAAGCTATAAAAGCTATCGAGTCTGTACAGTGGATTCCCGAATGGGGCGAGGACAGAATAAAAGGCATGGTACGTGACCGTAGTGACTGGTGTATTTCCCGTCAGAGAACATGGGGTGTACCTATTCCGATTATCTATTGTAAGGATTGCGGAAAGCCGATTGTCAACGACGATACTATAAAAGCAATAGCAGACCTTTTCCGTGCAGAAGGTTCTGACGCATGGTGGACTAAAGATGTTAGGGAATTTATTCCGGAAAGCGTAAAATGTGAATGTGGTTGCGGAGAGTTTACTAAAGAATACGATATCATGGACGTATGGTTTGATAGTGGTGTATCACATTCTGCCGTAATGGAACAGCATAAAGGACTTACATGGCCAGCCGATTTGTATTTAGAGGGTGCAGACCAATATCGTGGTTGGTTTCAGTCGTCGTTGCTGACGTCGGTAGTGTATAAAGGTTCTGCACCGTATAAGGCAGTATGTACACACGGCTGGGTTGTTGACGGTCAGGGAAAAACTATGCATAAGTCATTAGGAAACGGTATTGACCCAAGCGAGATTACAGACCAGTACGGAGCAGATATTTTACGTTTGTGGGTAGCATCTTCCGACTACCATTCAGATATAAGAATTTCAAAACCGATTTTAAGCCAGTTATCCGACGCTTACAAGAAAATCAGAAATACAGCACGTTTTATACTTGGAAATCTTGGCAACGGTGAGGGCTTTAATCCTGATACCGACTGTGTATCATATGACAAACTCACAGAGCTTGACAAGTGGGCTATGATGAAACTTGATGCACTCATTGACAAGGTAAACGAGGGGTATAATGCGTTTGATTTCCATATAGCATTTCATGCGATTCATAATTTCTGTGTAATTGATATGTCAAATTTCTATCTTGACATAATCAAGGACAGACTTTATTGTGAAAAGGAAAATTCCGAGTTACGCCGTGCCGCACAGACTACAATGTATAAGATTCTAAGTGCAATTGCAAGACTTTCCGCACCTATCATATCGTTCACGGCTGAGGAGATATGGGGCTTTATGCCGCACTCTTCCGACGACGACAAGGAAAGTGTTTTCCTTAATCAGATGCCTGAAAAGTCCAGAATTGAATTTGACAATGAATTTGTTGAAAAATGGAACTTCATTTACTCAACCCGTGAGACTGTAAATAAGGTTCTCGAAGACGCAAGAAATGCAAAGACAATCGGTAAATCACTGGAGGCACATATTGTTATACACGCTTCCGGAGATGACTATGAAAAGTATAATACCCTTGCAGAACAGCTTACCGAGATACTGATTGTATCGGGCGTTACTGTTGAAAAGACAGACGGTGAAACAAGCTTTGAAGTTGTAAAGGCAGAGGGCGAAAAATGTGAACGTTGCTGGTGCTATTCAAAGTACGTCGGCACAAGTCACGAACACCCGACACTCTGTCATAGATGTGTCATAGCTGTTGAAGTATAATTATTGTTATACTGCCTGCTGTCTGAATGTCGGCGGGCAGTATTTGTTGAAAGGAAAATTTAATGGTAGTTTTTCTTGTTATAATGATTAGTGTGCTTGTTTTTGCCGACCAGTTCATGAAAAACTGGGCAGTGAATGTACTTCAGCCGGTGGGGAGCATGGATTTTATACATTTTGGTGACTTTAAAATACTTGACTTGACATATCTTGAAAACAGAGGAGCTATTTTCGGAAGTATGGCGGGTCAACGATGGTTTTTGGTGGGATTTACTTCACTTGTAATCATTGCTGGAATAATTTTCATGTTTGCGACCCTGAAACGTTCAAAACTGCTTAATATAGCTGTAGGACTTTTCATAGCCGGAGGAATCGGAAATTTAATTGACCGTATCCGTATGGGTTATGTTGTAGATATGTTTGAAATCAAGCTATTTGATTTTGCGATATTCAACGTTGCCGATATATGTGTTACGGTAGCATTTGTATTGCTTATAATATATACCGTATTCATTGAACCGAAAATAGAAAAAGCACGTCAGGAGGCTGAAAAAAATGCCTGAAACTATTGAACTTACTGCCGGAGTGGAAAACTCCGGCAAGAGAGTAGATACTTTTATTTCCGAAAATATCAATGAACTTACACGCTCAGCGGTACAGGGACTTATTGAAAAAAATAAAGTTCTTGTAAACGGAAAGCCGGTAAATAAAAATTATAAGCTGAAATCCGGCGATAATATAACACTTGAAATTCCCGAACCGCAAGTAATGGATGCTGTACCGGAAAATATTCCGCTTGAAATAGTCTATGAAGACAGTGAGTTACTTGTAGTCAATAAGCCTAAGGGAATGGTTGTACACCCAGCGCACGGAAATTATAATAGTACTCTTGTTAATGCCCTGTTGTATCACTGTGGGGATAGTCTTTCCGGAATAAACGGAGTTATCCGCCCTGGGATAGTCCACCGCATAGATAAAAACACAAGCGGTTTGCTTATCGTCGCAAAAAATGACCGTTCACATCTTCACTTGGCGGAACAGATTAAGGAACATAGTTTCACCCGTGAATATGAAGCGGTGGCGACAGGTTATTTTAAAGAAACTTCCGGCACTATTAATGCACCTATAGGACGGCACAAAACAGACCGTAAAAAAATGTGTGTCACTATGGAAAATTCCCGTCATGCAGTGACACATTATTCAGTGATAAAGCAGTATGGCGGATATGCCCACGTAAAATTAAAACTTGAAACCGGACGCACTCACCAGATAAGAGTACATCTTGCCTATACCGGACACGCTGTATTAGGTGACGACGTTTACGGCAAGCCATATAAAAACATTGACGGTCAATGTCTCCATGCCAGAAAAATAGGCTTTATTCACCCGACTACCAGTGAATATATGGAATTTACAAGTGAATTACCGGATTATTTCCGGAAAATTCTTGATAAACTTGAAAAAATGGGGTGAAAGTTGTGTTTAAAGATATATCAAAAATTGTCATCATGTCCGATATGGACGGCACACTTTTAAATTCTGAGAAGAAAATCACTGAAAAGGACCGTCTTGCAATAGAAAAATTTGTATCATTCGGCGGAAAGTTCACGGTATCGACGGGGCGGACTCTTGAGGCTTTTGAACAGTATCGGAAAATGCTTGATTTGCGGATACCGGTCGTTCTGTATAACGGGGGAATTATATATGATTATCAGACGGAAAAAATTCTTTATGCCGAATATCTTCCGGACGGTTCACGGGCAATAACTGCTGAACTTCTTGAGGCTATGCAATCTGCCGGCGGTGAAGTCCTGAAAATAGATAAAACCTATGTTTTCCGGAATAATTACTATCAGCAGTATCATACTAATCTGTGCGGAATATCACCGGTATATGCCGGATTACCGGAAATTTCCGGTGATGGCTGGCTGAAAGTCCTGTTTGCTATGTCACCGGACGATATACCAGTTATGGAAAAAATAATTTCCGGAAAAAATTACAAAAATGTTGATTTTGTGAAGTCTTCCGATATTTTTATTGAGATGTTACCACATAATATAAGTAAGGGTTCGGCGATAGCTGAATACAGAAAACTTGATGGTATGAATGACTGTACATTTGTGGCAATAGGAGATTTTGACAACGACATAGAAATGATACAGTCAGCGGATTTAGGTGTATGTCCGTTAAATGCTGAAAACTCAGTTAAAAATATCGTCGATATTATTCTTGAAAATACCAACGACACCGGTGCGGTGTCTGAATTGATTGAATATATAATAAAAAAATGTAATGTTTAAAACGGTTAAATCCGTTCAAATAAAAATTATGGAGGTTATCATGGACGCATCTGTTAAAAAGGATTTGCAGATAAAAGCCTGCAAAGTAAGAATGGGTGTTATAGAGGGTACTTATAACGCCAAATCGGGACACCCTGGTGGTTCGCTGTCAATAAGCGACACACTGACATATCTTTACTATAATAAAATGAATGTTGACCCGAAAAATCCGGAAGACCCCGACCGTGACAGGCTGGTACTTTCAAAAGGTCATACCGCTCCGGCATTGTATGCGGTACTTGCACAGAAAGGTTATTTTCCGGAAGAAGATTTAAAGACACTCCGCCATATCGGGTCGGCATTACAGGGACACCCGTGTATAAATATAAATGGCGTTGATATGTCAAGTGGTTCACTCGGACAGGGTATTTCAGCGGCTTGCGGAATGGCACTCGCAGGAAAGATTGACAACAAATCATATAAAGTATATGCAGTTCTCGGTGACGGCGAAATTGAAGAAGGTCAGGTATGGGAAGCGGCTATGTTTGCAGCGCATTACAATCTTACAAACCTTGTTGCAATCGTGGATAACAACGGCTTGCAGATTGACGGTGCAATAACTGAGGTGTGTTCACCTGAACCGATTACAGATAAATTTACAGCTTTCGGCTGGCACGTCATTACAATGGATGGTCACGATTTTGATGACATAGACCGTGCGTTCACAGAGGCTGAAACTGTCACAGATAAACCGGTTGCCATTATACAGAAATCGGTAAAGGGTAAAGGTGTATCTTTCATGGAAAATCAGGTAGGCTGGCATGGTACAGCTCCGAACAAAGACCAGTATGAACAGGCTATGGCTGAACTCAATACACAGCTTAAAGAATTGGAGGACTGAAATTATGTCAGATGTAATAAAAAAGGCAACACGTGAGAGTTACGGCGAAACTCTGAAGGAACTGGCAGAGGAATATAAAAATCTTGTTGTGCTTGATGCAGACCTTGCCGCCGCTACAAAGACAGCCATTTTCAAGAAAGCATATCCGGAAAGATTTTTTGATTGTGGCATAGCAGAAGCAAATATGATGGGTGTTGCCGCCGGACTTGCAACGTGTGGAAAAATCCCGTTTGCAAGTACATTTGCAATGTTCGCCGCAGGAAGAGCGTTTGAAATCGTAAGAAATTCAATCGGATATCCGCACTTAAATGTAAAGATAGGTGCTACCCACGCCGGAATTTCAGTCGGTGAGGACGGTGCAACACATCAGTGTAACGAAGATATAGCACTTATGCGGACTATCCCCGGAATGACTATTATAAATCCATGCGATGACGTAGAGGCAAGAGCCGCTGTAAGAGCCGCTGTTGAGTTCAATGGTCCTGTTTATATGCGTTTCGGCAGACTTGCTGTTCCGGTGATAAACGACAGGGAAACTTATAAATTTGAACTTGGCAAGGGCGTTGTCATGAAAGACGGAAAAGATGTTACTATTGTAGCCACCGGACTTATGGTAAACGAGGCACTGGAGGCGTCGAAAGTCCTTGAAAAAGAGGGAATTTCCGCAAGAGTTGTGAATATCCATACTATTAAACCGCTTGACAGGGAATTAATATGCAGATGTGCAAAGGAAACTGGTGTAATTGTCACAGCAGAGGAACATAGCATTATAGGCGGACTTGGTTCAGCAGTTGCAGAAGCTGTAACGGAATGTTGTCCAGTACCGGTTGTCAAAATCGGCGTAAATGATGTATATGGCTATTCAGGACCGGCAGTTGAGTTATTAAAGAAATTTGGTCTTTCCGCCGAAAATATCATAGAAAAGACAAAATACGCACTTACACTTAAATAATCATATAAAAACAGGTCTTTTTTTCTGAGACCTGTTTTTTTATTTTGTATGTAATTCAGATGAAAAATATCCGGAAATACTTTACATTCCTGAAAAATTATGATATAATTTAGATTATCAAAAGAAAAAGGAGATAATAATTATGGGCAAAGGAGACAAACGACGTAAAAAAAGAAAATATAAAGTCCGTTATGACAGAATAGCCGCTGTACTTCTTGCACTGATAGTTATGATTGTAGTAATAACTTCATGTGTAAAGGGCATACTTAAAAAGGGTGATACTCCGGACGATGTAAGCATTTCAGATACAGAAACAACCACGTCTTTACCGGAAAATATTACAGAAATTACTACAGAGGCAATATTAACAGAAATAACTTCAGAACCAGTTACAACAACGACAACAACAACAACAACTGAAACCACGTCAGCAACTACACAGACAACAACAGAATCTGCAACAACCACTACTACAACCGCCACCAAAAAAGAACCATTGCCGGAAGGTTATACGGAAATCCCGATTGATTCGGAAAAAATTTACAGCGGAAATCTTATCACGGTAAACGGAAATAATATATATCATTTTCCGGCAGATGATATAAACGTTGTCACGCTTTACGACCATATAAGCACGCAATATTATGGTGTCAGTGACCTTGTTGTATGTCTTGATGAGGAAGTTATTGAACATCTCAACGAACTTATGGAAGATTTCGCCGAAAATAAGTACAATACGGATATAGTTGTTATAGGTGGCTACCGTTCTTCAGAAGACCAGAACCAGCGATATAATGATGGTATATCGGGTGTGATGAGTGGATTTTCTGACTATCACACCGGCAGAAGTTTTGATATGGGAGTATTCCCACAGGACGGCTCAGGTTCGGGATATTATTCACCGACGGGTATTTATGCATGGATTGACGAACACGCCGCCGATTATGGCTTTGTTGTACGCTATCCGGAAGGAAAAGAAGTCTATACAAATGAACGTGCAAGGACACAAACTTACAGATATGTAGGAGTTCCGCATTCAACTTATATGAAACAGAATAATCTTTGTCTGGAAGAGTATATTGAAAAGCTGAAATCATATACTATAAACAAACCTCTTGAAATTTCTTCAGGGACAAGCCTTTATAAAGTATATTACGTCGGAGCAGGTAACGGAACAGAAACAGATGTAGGAGTACCGCTTGGCAGTGATTACGAAGTTTCCGGAAACAATCAGGACGGATTTATAGTTTCTGTAAAAGTACGTTGATAATCTGAAAGAACGGAGATAAACTTGAAAAAACTGACATTTCTTGTATGTATGATATTTACAGCCACACTTTTTTCATGCGGAAACACTGACAGGGGCGACGGTTCGGGGCATATGTATGATGTTTCCATTTTAGGAAATCCGCATAGCCTTGACCCGCAATACGCCACGGATTCCGCATCGGAGACAATTATTAAAAATCTTTACAGCGGTCTTATGACTACCGATTCATACGGTAATATTACGTGCTGTAATGCTGAAAGTTACAGCATTTCACCTGACGGACTGGAATATACTTTCACGCTCCGTCAGGATAACTATTGGTTTTATGACGAAAACAATAATGATTACATTGATGATAATGAATATTTTCCTGTTACTGCAAAGGATTATGTATTTGCATTCCGACGCATTCTTGACCCAGCCATGAAATCACCGTATGCGGAGGATTTTGCCTGTATCAGAAACGGAAGTAACATAATTGCTGACAAGGCACTTCCGGAAACAGCCGGAGTTATAGCAGTAGATAATTACACACTTAACATATCGCTTGACTATCCATGTGCGGAATTTTTAGGACTTCTTGCAACAAGTCCGGCTTGTCCGTGCAACAGGGAATTTTTCTATTCCACTAAAGGACGTTACGGACTTGATGACCGTTCTGTGATGTCAAACGGCTCATTTTTCGTCCGCCAGTGGTTCTATGACCCTTACGGCGTCAATAATATTCTGTACATGAAGAAAAATTCCGTCAACAGCAGTGAAACCAATCCGGTAATACCATCGTTTCTTAATTTCACGATTGAATCAGACGAAAACGATATTAGAAATATGTTCCGGACAGGTGATATTGAGTGTTTCACCACAGAAAACATTGATGGCATAAATGTCGAAAAAAATATTATAACGTCTTCATGTGCCATAACTTTAGGACTTGTTTTCAATTCAGAGGATAAATATTTTTCCAGCCTGAGTATGCGTAAAGCTCTTGCGTTTTCTATTGACAGGGATAAAATTCTTGATGAAAATGAAAAGGATATTTTCATAGCTTACGGAGTTATTCCACCTGCTGTAAGTCTTCTCGGAAGAAGTTACCGTGAACTTGTTTCCGACAGACAGTATGAATTTTATGGCATATCGGAGGCGGAAAGATGCCTTTCCATTGCACAGGCAGAATTGGATATTGAAGACCCAGCATATTTTGAAGATATTAAAATACTTGTTTCTGCCGGAAGCGTTGACGCTGAATATCTGAACCGACTTTCTGAACAGTGGTACGACGCTTTAGGTGTATATATTGGTATAGAAGAGGTCACGCCGGCAGAATTTGAACAGCGTATAGCCAATAAAGATTACGGATTAGCTCTTTATCCGCTTAAGGCAGAGTTTAACAGCGGACTTTCTGTTATTGAACAGTTTTCCGGAAATGAATGTCTTGAATATTCTGTAAACGGAAAAAAGTTAGCCGACGAAATCCGGAAATGTTCCGATGTCTCAGAACTTGTTGACTGCTATTGTAAACAGGAGAGCAGAATACTTGATGGTTACGGATTTATACCATTATTTTATAAAAATTCCTACCTTGTCATGAACAGCGACAATGAAGATATTATCTATGATGCATTCACGGGAGCTGTAGATTTCCGCATAGCCAAGAATTATAATTAAAAACAGGAGCTTATATAAAAGCTCCTGTTTTTTAATTTCTTGATTTCCGCCGGTATTCCGATGGGGTGCAATTTCTGTACTGCCGGAACTGTCGCATAAAATAAGAGTCATTTTCATATCCGCATTTTTCGGCTATTTCGCTTATTGATAAATCAGTATTTTTAAGGAGTTCACAAGCATATTTCAGACGGTTTTCTATGACGTCCTGAATACACGTCACACCGAATGCCTGTTTATACAGCCGGTGAAAATAAGTTCTGCTCATGTTCAGATGATAACATATGTCATCAATAAACCACGGTTTAGCAGGATTAGCAAGGATTTCACTGCGGAGTGCTTTTAACTTGTCATAGTGCGGAATATCCGGCTCTTGTTCACGGACGGTAATTTCACAAATAGATATAAGAAGAATTTTCATTGAAAGTTCCATAAATTCGTTGCGGTATATACCACTGTGTGAAAATTCTGCTTTCATTGAATGAAGTGTATTGCTTATAACTGAATCATCATAAACCGGAACAAGCGTATTTATGGGAATGCCCATTGAAAGTATGTATTGTTTATCAATGGATAACGTCTGGAAACATATATAGTCAAATATAAGAGAATGTTTTTTTTCCGGCACAAAATCGGGAATATTTCCACGACTGAAAACACCCGCTGAATTGCTTGTGAATTTTATTGTTTCGCTGGAAGTCCGGCAGGTAACAGGTGACCGGAAAATAAAGAACACAAAATCATATTCAGAATCAATGCCGGAAACTATTTGTTTTTTGCAGTTAATACGTATTTCAATTATTTTCATAAATCTCACCCCTTATATTATATCATGAATAAAATTTTCTTTCAACCTGTAAAAAATTACATATTATATACAAATTGATTAAATTATGGGAATTTGCATTGACATCCGGCAGATTATATGTTATAATATTTATTGTAAATAAGTTTTTAATTGCTGACCCGTTTTTAAGGAGGGTAAAATTATGTCTGAAAATATTAATCTCAATGATAAATTTGATAGTTCTGTATCAGGTGTTGAGAGAGTTTCAAAGAAAAAAGGTAAGAAAGTTGCTGTTATAAGCGGTGTGACTGCTGTTGCATTAATCGGTGGCGGAGCTGCTGCATATAATCTGTCTGATTTTGTCAAAAATCAGGTAAACCTTCGTGTGATGAAACCTGAAAACTATTATTCATGGGTTATTGAGGAAAATTCAAAGAATTTTGCTTCTGATGTCAAGGAAAAATATGCAAAATCCATCAACAGAGCAGAAAAGGGACAGAATATGTCAATGTCTCTGAAATATGTTGTCAGTGAAGATGCTAAAAATCTTGCACTTATTGACCTGATTGGCGAAGATTACAGAAATACCAGCTCCGGTGAAGAAAAATCTATTGTTGATATTTTCGATAATCTCAGCGAAATATCAATAGGTGGTAATGTTGATTTCAAGGACAATGCGCTTTCAGGTACAGTTTTTGCGGCACTCAACGGTGAAAATTTCATTGACGGCGATATAGCTTTTAATTATGAAAATTATGATTTCTTTTTGAGAGTTCCTGAACTTACTGAACAGTGGTTCTGTATGGCAATGGGTGACAGCATAGACCTTGAGAATATTAAGGGTAAGGGCAATGTGTATGACTATCTCACGCCGGAAGAACTGGAAGATATTATTATCCGTTATACTGACGTATGGAATAAGTCCGTTGAAGATATAGAAATTGAAAAGAAAGAAGTCGTTGATATATGCGACATTTCAGTTGAATATACCGTTGTTTCGGCGGAATTTACACAGGCAGATGTTGTTGAACTGACAACAAATCTTGTAAACGAACTCAGAAACGACAGCATTATAAAAAATATCGTTGTTAATGAACTTGAAATCTGTACGGAAGATGACTACAATTCCGAACTTGACGATATAATAACTGAATTATCGGAGCAGGAATCTGACAGCGACGATAAATTAACTTTCAATACCTATATTGACCCTAACGGCGATATAAGAGGTATAAAGTTCTTTGATGATGAAGATGAATGTTTCTTTGTCATGGGCAAGGACGGCGATAATATCCGTGGTGAATTTTACGTATCAGAAAGAAATGAAAAACTTGTAAGTGCTGAACTCTATGCGGACGAAAACGGCGGAAAATATACCGGTAATCTTGACATTATGGCAGATGATACGGAAGTTTCTGTTGAGTTCACCGACTATGAACTTGTCAACGAAGATAAGGGCTATGTAAATGCCGGAGTAAATATTATAATTCCGGATATTGAACCGGTTCATATTGATTTCAGTTCTGACGGCAATTCACAGGATATTTCATACAATATAAATATTGGCGGCACAGATTACGGAACAGTTATACTCAACATGGCAGTGAATGACGCTTCTGCACCAGCAATGCCATCTAAAGACGGCGCATTCATTATAAGTGATGCAATGGATTCAGAGCCTGAATTTTCTGACTATATTCCGGAAGAAAATATGAAAACTTTCATTCATGATATTCTTGTAAAAATCGGATTCAGTGAAGAATTAGCTGAAGAGGGTGCAGACGATATAGCATGGGAATTATATGATGATTATGACGAATGGGAAACTTATGATTCTGACTGGAATCTTGTTGGTGCTGATACAGACTGGGATAATTATGATGATTTAATAGTTGAAGAAACAAAATCATCTGATTCTGATGAAAATTCACAAAATGTCTGGAATCCCGATGAAGAGGGTATGTTTGCAGTCAGTGAGATTGAAGAATCACAGCCGCCTGTCGCTGACCCGTGGCAGTCAGAAGAGGCACAGGAAATAATATCTGATATTATAGACAGTGCTGAAACTTTACGTAATCAGACCTGACAATTAAAAAAATAAAACTGCTGTACTTTATGTATGGCAGTTTTTTATTTTTCTTGCATTTTCCGACAAAAAAACGTATACTATATATAAGTGGAAAAATTTTTTTATCGGGAGGAATTGTTAATGATATATCTTCTTGAGGACGATTCAGGAATAAGAAGTTTTGTTACATATGCGCTGAATAATTCCGGACTTGAAACAGAAAGTTTTGAATTACCGTCGGAATTCTGGTCAGCAATGAATGAAAAAATTCCGGAGCTTATTTTACTTGATATAATGCTTCCGGAAGAGGACGGTCTTTCAATACTTAAAAAAATACGTTCAGACGGTAAAACGGCAGGACTTCCGGTTATAATGCTTACTGCCCGTGATACAGAATATGACAAAGTTCAGGGACTTGACAGCGGTGCAGATGATTACGTTTCAAAGCCTTTCGGAATTATGGAACTTCTCTCACGGATAAAGGCGCTTTTAAGGCGTACCTCCGGAAAAAATTCCGAAAATATCTCACTTGACGCCGGTAATATATGTATATATCCGTCAAAACATGAAGTTCTTGCGGACGGCGTGAAAATAAATCTCACACTCAAAGAGTATGAATTATTGTTATGGCTTGTTAAAAATAAAGGTGAGGTCTATTCCCGTGATACGCTCTTGCAGAAAATATGGGGTTATGATTTTTCCGGTGAAAGCCGTACCGTTGATGTTCATGTACGGACATTGCGTTCCAAACTTGGAAAAAGCGGAGATGTCATAAAAACCATACGTGGTGTAGGATACAAGGCGGAGGGTGAAAGAAATGACAGGAAAAATATTTAACAGTATATTATGGACTGTCATTGTAACTAATGCTGTTACGCTTATTTTAGTCAACGTACTGGACGAGAATAATTTAACATATATCGGAATATTTGCCATAGCGGTTCTGATAGGGATTATTTCAGCATTGAGAATGTCCCGTAAAATAACTCGTCCGCTTGTTGAAGTGAATCCCGATGACCCGAAAATAAATTATTCTGAAATAAACCCTCTTATAAATAAAATACGTATTCAGAAAGGAAAAATCCGCCGACAAAGCAACGAGGTAAAAAGTGGCAGAGAACAGTTAAGTCTTATAACTGAAAATATGTCCGAGGGAATAGTTATAGCCGACCCGAAAACAAATATACTTTCATGCAATACGGGAGCTTTAAAACTTCTCAGTGCGGAGAATGTCAAAACCGGTGACAGCATATATTTACTTGATAATTCGGAAATTTTCCGGCACTGCATTCAGGACGCTATGGGGGGCAGAAATTCAAGCTGTATTCTGAAAACTTCCGGTGGCGACAGGGAAATTATAGCCAGTCCTTCCAATATAACCGATACGATTAATGGCATTGTGGTATTTATTTTTGATGTCACCGAAAGACAACAGCTTGAAACAATGCGTCGTGAATTTACATCTAATGTTTCCCACGAACTGAAAACTCCGCTCACGACAATATACGGCATTTCAGATATGCTTGCAAACGGCATAGTCAAGCCGGAAGATGTGGGACAGTTCGTACAGAATATACGCAGTGAGGCGGAAAGACTTATAATTTTAATCAATGATATAGTTTCGCTGTCCAAACTTGACGAAAATTCAGTACCCCGTGACGATACCGGCACGGATTTATATAATCTTGCAGAAGAAGTAATTGAAAGATTACGTCATAGTGCAGACGAAAAAGATATAAAAATAAGTCTTTCCGGAGAACATATTGAGTTTACAGGCAATAAGACTGTACTTGATGAAATAATATATAATCTTTGCGATAATGCCATAAAATATAACAGAATTTCCGGTCATGTGGAAGTGAAAATTTCGCATATTCCGACGAAAATATTAATTACTGTCAGTGATGACGGAATAGGTATTCCGTCGGAACATATAAACCGTATCTTTGAGAGATTTTACCGTGTGGACAAAAGCCGTTCAAGACAGATTAACGGTACTGGTTTAGGTTTGTCTATCGTGAAACACGGAGTAATGTACCATAACGGCACTATCCGTGTGGAAAGTATAGTCGGGAAAGGTTCTGTATTTATTGTGGAATTTCCCATAGAAAAAAAGTAAAATAAAAGCCGTCTATGACAGGACGGTTTTTTTATTCGTACCAGTTATTTATATATTCAACATCATAATCAGATTCTGTGTTTTTCATCAACACATTTTTAAGTACAGATTTATTGTCGGTAACAAGCCAGTCAATGATATAGTAAACCTACTTTACAAAAGAACGCAAATGTGATATAATAAAAATAT
>JAMPEF010000020.1 GCA_023665275.1 Alistipes senegalensis
CCCATTCCGAACACAGAAGTTAAGCTCATTGACGTTGATGATACTTGGTTGGCGATGACCCGGGAAAGTAGAACAATGCCGGCACAATAATAGAAACTCTCTTTATTTATAAGGAGAGTTTTTTATATTTTTGGAGGAAATATGGATATATTTTATTTTCAGAACAATGGTGTTATTGAACGTATTTCGGTTGATAAAGAATTAAAAATATTTATAGAAACAAATGATAATAAACACTATAGTATTATTTTTAATAATTATAGAGAAATTTATATCAGAAATGAAATTTTCGCTGAAACATGGGAATCTGAAATAGGAGAAATAGAGTTATTTCGAGAGGCTAAATTTGAAAAATCTCAAGTTTTGGCAAAACTTTTAATTAAGAATCAATGGGATGAGGAATTAATATTTTATGCATATGTAGGAAATTATGTAATAGAGGAATTATAACTATGTATAATAAAATTAGTTTGGATAAAGGTTATATTTTAATTGACAATATATGTTTAAATCATATATTTGAGAAAATACAAGGAAGTAATAATTTTTTCGAGTGGCTTGTGCCATCCGTTTTTGTGGAAAATTCCGCTGAAAGACGTTATATATACGAACTTATAAAAAGAAAAATTTCCTGTAATTTTCCGATTTTGGTATGTGATTGTGATTTGGATTTTAGTTGTAAAGTAGTCGTAGTGAAGACCGTATGGACAGAAAATGCGATTATCTGGACAAAATTTGGTACTGTAAAAAAAGATGTAAATTACTTGGAAAATTACAATAAATCCGGAATTTTACGAGTTGAAGACTGGACAGAATCAGACTGGAATAAATACGGTTCAATAGCATATGACTTGATATATGATGAAAATTTCTATAATAACTGGTGTTACAATAATTGGTGTGAAGAAAGCTATCGGCGTACATGGGGATATTATCATAAATATTTCAATGATGATAAAAACATTGACTGGATAGGAGAAGTAAGTTTCCGGTTTAATGTCGATAAGTATCAAAAAATTTTTTCACAAAATGTATAATTTATGTTGACATTTTATTAAAAAAATGTTAATATATAATTATACTAATCAGGGAGGTTTTTTCTATGAAAAAATTTTTAAAGAAAGTCACGGCACTTGCACTGTCATTGAGTGTAATTCCGGTTGCAAACCTGACGGCAAAAGCTGATGACTATGCAGTGCGTGACCCATTCTATAATTTTGAAAAGGACTATAATTATTATACGTCCGAACATTTCCAGTTTATATGGGGAAACTCCGGTGATGCGTCGAAAGTCACACAGGAATTTTTAACCGAAAATTCAAAGAATTTTGAAGCTTGCTGGGACGTTTATATGAATGACCTGTCTATGAAAGAGCCGTCTGAAGCGGTTGAAGAAAACCTCCGTGATGGAAAAAAATACAAAACAAATATATACATTTCCGGCACAGGTCTTGAAAACATGGTTGATGACTGGGCATATATGTCGTGGGATAGCGGTGGTTTTGCATATATGTTTTGCTGTGTTGATTCAATGCAGTATAATCCGCCGTCATGGGTTTTTCCGCACGAGTTCGGACACGTAATGACCGCACATCAAGGTGGCTGGAATGATAATAAATACTCTTATGCATGGTGGGAGGCTATCGGAAACTGGTACAGAGAACAGTATCTTTACAGTGACTACTCCAGTGATGAAACCGGTCACGGTACAGATTTTTTTGAAACATACATGAAAAATCTTTCATTCACATTCCCGTGCGGACGTGATTATTATGCATCATGGGCATTTTTCCAGTATCTCACGGAAAATCCCGATAATCTGGATGGTTACGGTGCAGATTTTGTCAAGAAGTTATTACAGGAAGGTCAGCCGAACGAATACCCGTTTGACCAGATAGAAAGACTTGCACCGGCAGACCTTAAAGAAACTTTAGGTCTTTACGCCGGACGCATTGCCGCACTTGATTTCAAGAATGGTGACGCTTATCGTGCAAGACTTAATGAATTACTCGATTCGGGTTCATGGAACTGGCAACAGATTTACACAATGCTTGAAAAAGTTTCCGGAAAAAGTAACACATATGCCGTTCCCACGGAAAAAGCCCCACAGTTTGCCGGAATAAATGTAGTTCCGATTAAGTCGGAAAGCGGTGAACGTTCAGTCACACTCAATGCCGGTACTGACATTGCTGGTGCGGACTGGAGAGCCTGTATAGTTCAGCAGTCGGCGGACGGTAGCTGTAAATATTCAAAACTTTTCAGTGCCGGCGAAACTGTAACATGGAACTCAAATGGCGGTACAGAATATCTTGCTGTAGTCGCCACGCCAGACCTCAACAAGATAACAAAGTGCGGTCTGCCTGGATTATATGATGATAATTCAGAATTTTCAGAAAGTAATGTACCATTCAGCAGTAAAGAACGCTATCCCTATTCTGTGACGTTCAGTGATGGTGTTTCAATGGTTGAAAGAACTGTCAAAAATAATCCATGGGAAAGTTACCATACCCATTCAAATGGTGGTGGTCTTGTTTCGGACGGTGCAAATGTTGCAGACAGCGTATATGTCGGAAAAAATGCCAAAGTCATGGGCAATGCGACAGTTTCCGGAAATGCTCGTATAGAAGACTATGCAGTAGTTCAGGACAATGCGACGGTTCAGGACAATGCAGTAATAAGCGGATATGCGATAGTTGCTGAAAATGCTGTAATATCGGGAAATGCCCGTGTTGATGATACAGGTCTTGTAATGGGACGCTCACAGGTAGGCGGAAACGCTAAAGTCATTGAAAGTGCCTGTGTTTACGGTAACACGAAAATGTCTGATAATGCCGTTGCTAAGGGAATTGCTTTTGTCATGGCGGACGGTGTAATTTCCGGACAGGGTGTTGTTGATGGTGACTATTACGACGACAGCGGAAAAACTATCTCAAAGGGAACTTCTTACGGCTGGACGAGTACGCAGTCATACGCCGACAGTCGCCCATATACTGATAAACTTATGTACGCCTATGATTTCGACACCGACAGTACATTAAGTTTCAATGATAGATATAATTCTACATACGGTATGAATTATGGTGCTTTATGGCAGGATAGCCGGACTTTTGCAAATGGTGTGCTTACATTCGATGGTCATGAATTTGCAGAAATTGACAAGGGCGTACTTTATACTGAAAATATAGATATTCAGACAGCCGTACTCAATAGGGGCGACGGAACAGTTTTATTTTTCGGTGATGATAATTCACATATAAAGCTGACAGCAGACGGAAATAATTTTACAGCAGAGTTTATGCTTGATGGCAAATCGGAACAACTTACAGCAGAAAATGTAGTAGACGGTGTAAAGTGGGCGAAAGTCCGTTTGATTCTTGACGGTGACAAGGGAAAAATTATGGTTGACGGAAAAACAGTCGCTGAGGGTGAAATAACAATAAATCCGTGTGACATTGCGGATGCTGTTGAAAATGGTGCTTACAGGATAGGTGCGGACAATAATGGCAAGGATAATTTAAAAGGTTCTGTGGATTTTGTACGAATTTTCAGCAGTGAGGCAGAAGAACCGTCTGAAACATATACCAGTATTGAAGACTTAGATTTAAGTATACTTGTTGGTGATGTTTATTCAGATATGCGGATAGATGCATTTGACCTTGTAAGAATCAGACAGCTTGCCATAAATAATGAAAATATTACAAGAAAAGACAAGGCTGCCGCCGACGTTAACGGTGATGGTATTGTAAGCATTGCCGATGCTGTAACAATGCAAAATTATCTTTTAGGCAGAATAAATGAATTTCCGGCAGGAACGGTAAAATATTATTAAAAATAAAAAGCAACTGTGAAAACAGTTGCTTTTTTATGACACATAAAGGCATACAATATCAGGAAAAAATTTTCAAGCCATGCTATAATATAATCACACTCAGGGAGGAAATTAATATGAACTGGATAAATGGCATACAAAATGCACTTGATTACATTGAAAATCACATAACAGATAATCTTGACTATGCGGAAATTGCTAAACAAGCATATTGTTCAGTGTTTTATTTTCAGAGGATTTTTAATGCATTATGTGGTATGACTATAGGTGAATATATCCGTAAACGAAGGCTTACACTTGCCGGCAGTGAATTATATTCCGAAAAATCAAAAGTAATTGATGTTGCTTTAAAATACGGCTATGAATCACCGGAAAGTTTCACAAGGGCATTTGTAAAATTTCATGGTATAACTCCGTCGGAGGCAAGGCGTAACGGTTCAAGTCTGAAGTCGTTTTCACGACTGAGTGTAAAAATTATTCTGAAAGGCGGTAATACAATGAATTATAGTATTGTCGAAAAAAAGTCATTCAAAGTTTTAAGTAAAACTGAAACCCACTCTGTTATCGAAGAACAGGACATCAACACAATTCCGGATTTCTGGGACAAGGCACACAAAACCGGAATTATTGAAACTCTTTTGAAAAATGCGTCAGACAAAACGTATATTTTCGGCATATGCTACGGAAATACACATACAAGTCAGATGACTTTTGATTACTCAATAGCCGTTGAGTGTGGTGAAAATGTAATCATTCCGGAGGGCTATACTGTCAGCGAAATTCCGGCACGCACATGGATTGTTGCAGAATGTATCGGAGCAATGCCGGAAGCCATTCAGAAATTATGGCATGAACTTTGTGCGGAATTTTTCCCGACATCTGAATATAAACCCACTTACGAAATGGATATTGAAGCCTATCCGGCAGGAAATATGATTAGTCCCGACTATAAATGTCAAATATGGATACCCATTGAAAAAGGTTAATCCCATTAAAAAAAGCAACTGTATAAAACAGTTGCTTTTTATTTTATGGATTACAATTTTGACAAGGTGAATATCCTTGTGAAATTGCCTCTTCCCGTGTGCCGTAAAATTCTTCTTTGTTCTGAGGGTTCATTTCTGAAACACTGCTACAATCAGGTCTGTGAAATTTATTCCGATATGTATTCAGATAATATGTAACCTTTTGATTTGATGAAATTTCAGCGTCCGGAATTTTATTTTTTATATTTTCTGTATATGAAAAAACTGCTGTTAACCCGCCAATTATAAGAAATACAAGCAAAAGTGAATATTTAAGGGAATTATTATGTTTTTTGCGTGTACTTCTTTGGCGTGGATAATTACCATATAGGTTATTTGCCTCTCTACATTGCTTACATCTTTTAGGTATATCCAGATTTTTATCTTTGTAGAATTTAATTTCCGAATTTGTAAGCTTAAACGCCTTATTACATTGTTTACAGATAATTTTCATAGTAAAACCTCTTACTGCATTTTAGATGTATTGAGACGTGAAAAATAATTTTCCGCATATTTTTTATAGTCGTCATGGAAAGTCTCGTCGTTTTCCTTAACGTCATTCAGGTAAGTATGGAAATCCGTTTTTTCGTCGGTCTGAATAACAATACAGGCGATATTTGAGCAGTGGTCGGAAATTCTTTCAAGGTTTGTGAGAATATCCTGAAAAATATATCCTAATTCAACGGTACATTCGTCATTTTGTAAACGTCTTATATGACGGTTTTTAAGTTCAATGCTGAGGTTGTCCACGACTTCTTCCAGTGGCTCAACTTTATGCGCTATTCTGAGGTCATTATTATTATAAGCCTCAAAAGCGTGGTCGATATTTTCCGTGATAGCATCTGTGATTATTTTTATTTCATTTATACATTCATCGGAAAAACTTATTTTTTTGTCATGTATTTCCTGTGCGGACTCAACAAGATTTACAGCATGGTCGGAAATTCTTTCAAAATTTCCTATACAGTGCATCATTTTTGAGACAATACGGCTGTCACTGCCTGTTATACTGCTTTTTGATATTTTAAGGAGATAATTATTTATAGTATCTTCGAATCTGTCAACAATATCTTCATTTTCAATGATATTCTGTGCGTCTTCGGAATTATATTCAAGAATAATATCAATAGCTTTATTTATAGTTTCTTTTGTGAGGTCAGACATTTCAATAGTAGCAGTCCGACAAGCCTGAACGGCTACACTCGGAGTTTTAAGAAGTCTTTCGTCAAGCCCGGTAAGCGTTCTTTCGGAATCATTTTCAGATTCTTTGCCGTCACGTATAACGAGTTTGGATAGTGCAACAAGCTGTTTTGTAAATGGCAGAAACATTACAGTAGTAGCAACATTAAATATAGTATGCATTATAGCAATGCCCACATAGCCAACAGTTTCATTGAATATACTAAGATTAAGGGCAGACTGGAGAATCATTATAATCGGCAGTAATATTATAGTACCGATAATTTTAACAAGAATATGTGTCCATGCCACACGCTTTGCATCTTTGCTTACACCGAAAGTAGACAGCAGAGCAGTCACGCAAGTACCGATATTACAGCCCATTATTATAGGAAGTGACATACCATAAGTCAATGCACCAGCTTTTGAGAACGCCATAAGAATACCAATAGAACCGGCTGAACTCTGTATTATACCAGTAAATCCAGCTCCGACAAGTACACCAAGTATGGGGTTTTCAAATGCAGTGAGTAATTTTTTAAAATCCTCCGACTGTGCCAGCGGGTCAACGGAGTCAGACATAAGTGTCATACCCGTCATAAGTACTGCAAATCCTACAAGAATACGTCCTATATCTTTTTTCTTGTTTTTCTTGCAAGCCATAATCATTATTACGCCGACAAGTGCCACAAGTGGTGAGAAAGATTCCGGCTTCAGCATTTTCAGCATGAAAGAAAGTACACCACCACCACCAGAGGTTTTTATATCACCAAGGCAAAGAATCCATGCAGTGAATGTTGTGCCTATATTAGAACCGAAACAGACACCTATGGTCTGTTCAAGTGTCATAAGACCGGAATTTACAAAACCGACAAGCATTACAGTCATTGCAGATGATGACTGAATGGCAATAGTCACACCCATACCAAGCAGAATACTTTTTAGCTTGTTTGATGTCATTTTTTTCAATGCGACTTCCAGTTTACCACCAGTGAGCTTTTCAAGACCTGTTGACATTACATTCATGCCATATAGGAAAAAAGCAAGTCCACCCAGCATTGTGAAGATGTTAAAAATTGAAAACTCTTCCATAAAATTCTCCTTAGAAATTATTTTAAAAAATCCCCTTATTTTTATCTTTAATTTAATTATAACTTAAATCCGGAAATAGTCAATAGAATTTAAAGAAGTTTAACAAGAATTTAACATTAATAAGGCAACCGGAATTTTCCTACTTTTATTTTGTCGTCTGTAAGAACCATTGAAAAAGTTTCCTTTTCGGAATACGGTGTATCAGGGTTCTGGTCAGTGCCGTCATAATAATTTTCAACAGTAAAGAAAATTTCGTCGTCGGTCTGTGATTCTATGCCGGTTATTCTTGACATTGAGTAATATACATTCATTTCACGCTGACCGTTCAAGGCGTAAACATTTCCCTCAAACTCAAGATAAAGCATTTTTAAATCTTCATTTGGATAGCGTTCACTGAAAAGCCTGTAATAGTCGTTTTCGATATCCGCAAGTGAGTGTATATTTTCGTCGGTGATTTTATAGTAAGTCCAGCCGAAACCGTTTTGAATAGTAGCTCCCATATCAAGACTATACGGGCAGCCTACTGTGAATTTCCATTCCATCTGACAAGCAGATTCAAATGAAGCCTGTCCGGCTGAAATCATAAGCTGTTGATTGTCCGTTTCAGGTTCTTGCACAAACTGTACAGCACCGTCCTCATCATAGGAAAATGCACCCGCTCCGAGTGGGTCGGGCTGAACGTCTTCCGGAATAATTACGGTAGTAGTTGTAGTTTCTGTAGTTGTTTCCGGAATTTCCTGTAAAGTTGTTATAATATTTTCTGTAGTTTCAGAAGTTGTTGTATTTTGTGTAGTAATTTTTTGTGTTGTATTTATAAGAAGTTCAGATTTTGTTATTGTTGTTGTAACAGAATAAGGGTCAGGCTGTAAAGTTTCCTGTTGTATTCCGGAAATATCCTGATTATCGGTTGAAGTTTCATTTTTGGTACAGCTTACAAGTGCAGTGACCGCAAGCAGAGTTATAATAAATTTTTTCATGGTAACTCCTGTTCTTCGTCGTCAAGGACGAAATCAATAATACCATCACTTACGTTCACGGCGGAACATATAACCTTTACTGTCTGTCCAAGTGTATATGAAGTATTGCTGAAACGTTCAGTAAGTGAAACGGGTTCGGAATAATCATATTCACCCTCCGGAAGTGTCCGTATATGGACAAGACCCTCTATAGTATCAGGAAGCTGTACATAAAAACCGAACTCCGTTACACCTGAAATCCTTGCCGTAAAAGTCTCACCTATATGTGATTTCATGTATTCAGCTTTGTAACAGTCTTCACATTCACGCTCAATGGCAACTGCTCTCAATTCAGCATCGGAAGAACGTTCAGCGGCATTTGTCGCAAAACCGGAATAGCGTTTGTTAAGCCATTCATTGTTATAGCCAGCTAAAATATCGGTTATAATGCGGTGTATAGCCAAATCCGGATAACGTCTTATAGGCGACGTGAAGTGTGCATAGTCGTCAAGGACAAGCCCGAAATGTCCCACGGGTTCGGTTGAGTATTTGGCTTTTGACATGGAACGCAACACCAGTAAATTAATCGCCTCGAATTTATCGGTATTCCGTGCGCTTTCAAGGATTTTTGCGGCATGATACGGCTTGAACTCCGTGAAGTGTGGGCATTCCAGATTGAATTTAGGCAGAATTTCATGTAGTGCCTCAATTTTTGCCTCCGGTGGTGTTTCGTGTATTCTGTAGACAAACGGTACTTTTTTATCACGGGCGAGTTTAGCGGCGCATTCATTGGCAGTAAGCATAAACTCCTCAATAATCCTTTCAGCCTTGCCATGTTCACGAGGGATTACCGCACAACATATGCCATCATCATTTATAATTAGTTTGCTTTCAGTAGTTTCTATTTCCGGAGCGTGACGACGTTTTTTCTTGGCAATAAGAATATCCGCCAGCTCGTTCATAAGAAGGATTTCATTTTTAACGACGGAATATTTTTCAGTAATTTCCTGATTTTCCGAACCGGAAAGAATTTCATTTATTTCAGAATAAACACCCTTTATCCGTGAACGTATAACGCTTTTGCAGAAACGATATGAAATAATTTCACCGTTGCTGTCAAGATTTATGAAACAGGAAAGTGTAAGTCTGTTTTCTTCGGGATTAAGCGAACATATACCGTTGGAAAGTTCTTTCGGGAGCATAGGTACTACTTTATCGGCATAATAAATACTTGTACCACGTTTCATAGCCTCTTTGTCAAGATTGCTGTTTCCACGTACATAATGTGAGACGTCCGCAATGTGTACGCCTAACGTATAGCCGTTGTTGTTTTTTTCGACTGAAACGGCGTCATCAAGGTCTTTTGATTCTGAACCGTCAATAGTGAAAATATTCATATTACAGAGATTTTCCCTGTTATTGAAAGAATATTCCTGAACACCACCCTCTGATATTTTTCTTGCTTCACTCAAGACTTCCTCCGGAAATTCATACGGAGCGTTATGCATCATAAGAATAGATTTCGCACAAGATGATGCATATTCGGAACTTCCGAAAACAGAAGTTATTTTCACTTTATGTTCAGCGTGTCGGCGACCACGATAGACTATTTCCGCCAGAACTTTTTCATCGTCATGAAATTTAACGCTGTTTTCCCTTACGATAATCATATGATTTTTAGTAGCGGTATCGGGTACAAGATAAGGTTTTCCGTCGACGTATTCTATTTTTCCGGTCAGTGCGGAACTGCTGAATTTAATAATATCTATAATTTCGCCCTCCGGCTCACCGGAGCGTGACGGAATATCTGAAACAAGTACACGGTCATTCGGCATAGCACCTAACATACATTTGCCAGGTATAAAATATTCTGTGCCGTCGTCAGTTTTTGCGAAACCGAAAGTACGGCTCAGTCTTGTAACTACAGCCGGATATATATTCAGTCGTGAACATAGTCCGGTTTTCATACCTTTTTTTACAGTAATAACACCTTCCGTGCGTAATTCGTCGAAAGCGTTCATGAAGTTTTCACGTCCTTGTTTTTTGGTACGGCATTTATTTTCAAGTTCGCTAATCGGCATAGTTTTCTTATTGTACGTCTGTAGAAAAGTTATTATTTTTTTCTTATAAGTTTCAATATCTGTTTTGTTTGATGAATTATTTTTCTTTTTCATAAAAACTCCTTAAAAAAATATTGCCCCATGACTTATTTTGTCACAGGGCGTTATAATTTATTACTTGTCGGTAAATATCGGGATAATATTCACGGCAAGAACAGCAATGAAAAGCACAATAGCCAGAATCCTTGTAATTTTGTTTAGGATAGCTTCTTTTGACCTGCCCTGATTCTTGTCATAGAAAGACTCAGCACTTGAACCCGTCAAAGCTGCTGTCATGCTGTCCTGTGTTTTCTGGTCCTGTGAGAGACATATAACGATAGTAACAAGACATACGAGAAGTATAATAATACCTCCTGCAATTTCCAATGCGCCCATTTTTCAAACCTCCTGAACATCAGATATATTATTTATTATAGCATATGCAGAAATATTTTTCAAGACTTTTGCAAAAAAAATCCTGAAATTATATATAATTAAAAGTTTTTAATATAAAAAGCCATGTTGTCAGTGTGAATGCACTGCATAATGTGGTAAGCATTACTGCAAAAGCTGTTATAGTTCCCTTATGACCGAAATTTTTAGCCATAATAAAACAACTTCCGGTAGTAGCACTTCCGAGCATAACGAGTATGGCTATTAATTTTTCGTCCCTGAATCCGAGATGTACAGCAACAGGCAGAAAAACCACACAGAAAATTATCAGCTTTATGAATGCCGTGCCGAGAGTTACGGGGAGTTTTCCTTTAGCTTCCTCAATTTTGAAAGATGCTCCCAGTGCTATAAGCGACAGTGGTGTAGCCATATTTGCGAGATATGAAACAGATTTTGAGAGTATAACCGGCTGTGGTATTCTCAGTAGTGACCATATTATGCCGACAGCTATTCCAAGAATAATGGGATTTGTTACAATGCCTTTTAAAGTATTCATAAAAAGCTGTTTTCCGGATTTTGAATTATTCTTTTCCGGAGAAGTCAGCGAGAGAGTTATTACGGCTATTATGTTATATATCGGGACAGTTCCGACAATCATTAAAGCTGCCATAGTCGCTTCACCGTAAATGTTCTTGACAAATGCTATACCAAGAATTGCCGCACTGCTCCTATAAGATGCTTGAATAATTTCACCACGTTCAGCCTTGTCCTTATGGAGCAGGGAGTAAGCAACAGCAATACATACGCTTATAAGGGTAGCGATTATGCAGAAGACTACAAATTGAGAGTCCCATACTGCACGGAAATCAGCGGTTGACAAGTCCGAAAACAGCAGAGCCGGCAACGGAGCATTAAAGACGAATTTATTAATTTTTGCGGTGGTGTGGTCGTCAAGGAGATTTACTTTCTGCATGAACCACCCGAAAATCATCATCATGAACACCGGAACAGTCGCATTAAGACTGAACATTAAATTTTCAGCAAACAATTTTTATTCATCACCTTAAAAAATATCTTTTTTAGCTTTTATGTGTCGCCTTATAAGTACAATAATCATAAGCAGTATGCAGAATACAAGGAATATTGGTACAAGCCATCTGTTAGAATTTTCGTCTTCAGCGGATTTCATTTCCGTCCAT
Source organism: Alistipes senegalensis (assembly GCA_023665275.1). Classification (GTDB taxonomy): domain Bacteria; phylum Bacillota; class Clostridia; order Oscillospirales; family Ruminococcaceae; genus Ruminococcus. The sequence goes on from JAMPEF010000020.1 coordinate 11,773, forward strand.
AGATTTTGCATTTTCAGACTTGCATCATCGGAGAGATTGACAAAAACTTCCGTTTTGTCTGCTATGAACTTACTGTCTGGATATGATACGGGATTTTCACGTACTTCTTCATCAAGCATATCAAAAGCCACCTGATGCGGAGTTGAATAGCATATATAATCAATATTCGCATAGGCTATATCGGGTTCGCACATGAAATTTATGTACATTTCAGCGGCTTCTTTCTGCCGTGCCGAAACCGGAATACACATAGCATCAATGAAAAGATTTGTACTGCTTTTCGGGATTACAAAATTAAGGTCTTCATTTTCCGCAAGTATAGTGAGAGCATCACCGGCATAGTACGGAGCTATAAGTGCATCACCTGCTCCCATTTTGTCAAAAACCTCGTCCATAACGTAACCCTGTACGATTTTTTTCTGCTGAGTAAGTTTCCGTGCGGCGTTTTCGAGTTCTTCCGGATTTTCTGTATTAAGCGAGTAACCAAGCATGATTTCAGCTATAGCGAAAGCGTCACGGGGATTGTCAAACATAAGTATCTGGTCGGCATAGTCTTTATTCCAGAGTAAATCCCAGTCAATTTCTTCTTCCGGAATGTCAATCATAGTAGTGTCGTAAATAATTCCGACAGTTCCCCACGTATATGGCACACTGTAGGCGTTTTGAGGGTCATAAGCCTGATTCCTGAAATTTTCCATGATATATTTAAAATTAGGGATATTATTCATGTCAAGAGGCTGTATGAGTTTTTCATTAATCATTTTGCTAATCATGTAATCAGATGGGATAATAACATCATACGACGCCCCACCGCCCTTGAGTTTAGCATAGAGTTCTTCATTTGTGGCGTAATTGGTATAGTTTACTTTTATTCCAGTAAGTTTTTCAAACTCGCTGTTTACGTCAAGAGTTCCCTCGTCCGCACCTGTGGAAATGTATTCTCCCCAGTTATAGACGTTTATTGAAATTCCCTTGTCCCTGAATTTAGTGTAGTATTCAGCGTCGGAGACTGTTAGAGTCTGTACGGAAACTTCTTCTTCCTCTCCGAAATTTTCGGTAGGTTCGGAACTGCACGACACCATAGAAAAAGCAATCATAAAAGCAGAAATAATCAGAGATAATTTTTTCATATGCCCTCCTTATAGGAACTGTTTTTCTTTGCGGATTTTGTTTCAATGATGTTCTTCACTATAAGGATTATGACAACCGCAATAAAAATAAGTGTCGAGAGTGCATTTATTTCCGGTGAAACTTTACGTCTTGTCATTGAATAAATAGTTATGGGAAGTGTCTGTGAAGTAGAACCGCTTGTAAAGTAACTTACAACAAAATCATCAAGCGAATATGTAAATGACATAAGGAAACCACTTATAACACCAGGCATTATTTCAGGGAGAACTACTTTCCGGAATGCACTCACCGGACTGCACCCTAAATCCTGTGCTGCCTCAAAAATATGTGGGTTCATCTGATTGAATTTCGGCATGACGTTCAGAATAACATACGGTACATCGAAAGTTATATGTGCAATAATCAGCGTGACAAAACCAAATTCAAGACTCATTCTTGCCGAAAAGAACACAAATAGAAGCATAAGTGATACACCGGTTACGATTTCCGGATTAATAATCGGCATATTGGTTATATTCATTACTACTGCTTTAGGGACTTTCCGCATATGGTGAATACCTATAGCCGCAAGAGTTCCAAGAACAGTAGATACTATACTTGCCACGACTGCTATAATAATTGTATTCACAAGTGATGATATAATAATCCTGTTATGGAAAAGTCTTTTATACCAGTCAAGCGTGAATCCACTGAAAACGCTTCGGCTTTTTGTTTCGTTGAATGAGAACACTATAAGTACGAAAATAGGCACATACAGAAACAATAATACAAGTATCAGATATATTTTACCAAGTTTTTTCAATATAACGCCTCCTTTACATAAGTACCTGTTCGTCGGGGTCAAACTGGTTCATTACCGTCATTATAACAAGAATTATTACCATAAGTACAAGGGAAATAGCCGCACCCAGATGTGGATTATAGGCGTTTCCGAGAAACTGCATTTCTATCAGGTCACCTATAAGCAGATTTGAACCACCGCCGAGCATTCGGGAAATAATGAACGTGGAAATAGCAGGTACAAATACCATAGTTATTCCGGACGTGATACCAGGCATACTTAACGGAATTATCACCCTGAAAAGCGTTGATGCTGAATTGCACCCTAAATCAGCAGAAGCCTCAAAAAGTGATTTGTCTATTTTTTCCATGACGGAGTATAACGGCAGTATCATGAATGGCAGATAGTTATAAACCATGCCGAGAACTACCGCACCGGACGTATTTATAAGTTTCACTGAATCAAGACCAACTAAATTAAGTAAGTGATTTATTATTCCGTTGTTACCTAAAATAGTCATCCATGCATAAGTACGGAGCAGAAAATTCATCCACATAGGAAGCATTACAATCATAAGCATAGTACCTTGTTTGTGCTTGTCCATTCGTGAAAGTATGAACGCTACCGGATAGGCTATCACGAGACATACAGCGGTTGCGATAAGCGAGAGCCATATTGAACGTACAAATATATTTGCATACTGTCCGACGTCGGATATGTATTTTATAGTAAAATTTCCGTCATCAGTCGTAAATGCAAAATAGACTATCATTAAAAGCGGTACTACAATAAATACCACCATCCACACGAGATACGGAGCAGAAAAATATTTCAGTTTCATGATTAATCACCCTCCGATTTTTTCATTATGTGAATGTCATCGGGGTCAAAAGTCATGCCTATCATTGAACCCACCGGACAGGCTTTTGTTGAATGGATAATCCAGTTATTATCCACGCTGTCAACTGACATTTCATAGTGTACACCCTTGAAAACTACTGATTCTACTTTTCCGGTAAGCTGTGCCTTTTCGACGGGAATAATCTTTACATCTTCTGGACGTATAACAACATCTACAGTTTCATCGGGTGAAAAACCCTTGTCAACACACGGAAAACGTTTTCCGGCAAATTCAACAACACAATCTTCCGGCATAGAGCCGTTTATTATATTGCTTTCGCCTATGAAGTCGGCCACGAAAGCGTTTACTGGTTCGTTGTAAATATCCGTCGGTGAGCCTATCTGTTGTATATAACCATTATTCATGACAACAATGCTGTCACTCATAGTGAGGGCTTCCTCTTGGTCATGCGTGACATATACGAAAGTTAATTCAAGTTCCTGTTGTATTTTTCTTAATTCAATCTGCATTTCCTTTCTTAACTTGAGGTCAAGTGCGCCTAAAGGTTCATCAAGGAGCAGGACTTTCGGGTGATTGACTAATGCACGTGCAATAGCCACACGTTGTTGTTGACCGCCGGAAAGTCTGTTCACTGAACGCTTTTCAAAACCCATAAGATTTACCATTTCAAGCATTTCGCCTACACGTTTTAATATTTCCTTTTCCGGAACTTTCTTCACACGTAATCCGAAAGCTATATTTTCGTATACATTCAGGTGCGGAAATAATGCATATCGCTGAAAGACAGTATTTACATTTCTTTTATGTGGTGGCAGACCATTAATGCATTTTCCCTCAAAGAAAACATCACCGCTTGTCTGTTCAAGGAATCCGCCTATAATACGGAGTGTAGTTGTTTTTCCACAGCCTGAAGGTCCTAAGAATGTAACAAATTCCTTGTCTTTTATGTCGAGGTTTATATTTTTAAGTATTCTTTCACCGTCTTCAAACTGGACGACTATATCTTTAAGATTTATAATATTTTCCATTTATCAAAGTCCTTTCATTTTTAAAAATTTAATAACTTAAAATTATCCCCCGTGTATTTCTGCACGGAGGATATAATATTTTATTCGTCTTTGTTTTCGGTTTCTTCTGTATCGGAATTTTCCTCTTCTTTTTTCTTCTTCTTTTTATTATCAAATGCATCAGTTTTTATAGCTTCAATGAAAGCTACCATGAAATATAAAGCAAATACAACGCCCTCACCTAAAATAAGTGGCATTTTTATATTATTCTTTACCGCACTGATAGTAGAACTCATCGTATTTGAAGCCGGAACGAGTATATTATATGCGTTCTGGAAAGTTACATTTTCATAGTAATCATCAGCTGTAAGTTTTACATCCTCAATCATAGCAGAGATTTTCTTGTTGACATCTTCTAACTGCTGGTCAACCTGTTTTATTTTATCCTTGTCAGTTGATGAGCTTTTCTGTAATGCATCACGTCTTTCACGGTAAAAATTTATATTCTGTTTTGTTGTGGCGAGGTCATTAGTGAGAGTGAGTTTCTGTTCAATCATATCATCATATTGTTGTGATTTTTGTGTAGCCTGTGTATTTGTATTATCCGTGCCGTTACCGAAAATAATAATCTGGTCTTTTTCGTAAGCGTTTATAGAATCCTTTACAGATGCAAGCTGTTCTTCAATAGATGATTTACGCCTGTTGAGTTCATTTATTCTGTATTCATAGTAAGCAATAGATGTATTCTTATCTTTGGTCAGATTGTTTACATTTACATATGATGATACTTTATCAAGGTCAATTGACTTTAAAGTTTCGATTGCTTCATAAAGGTCGTCAAATGTATAACCGGTCACAGAAGAGCGGAAACGTGTTTTATCATCTTTTGAAAGCTGTTGCAGATATGTGCTCATTGTATTGAGAGAAGTTTTAAGAACCTCAATAGCTTCTGAGTAGTCATAGCTTGAAATGTCAAGAGCAGTGATGGAATTTCCGAGAGTTTCATTGTAGCCGTAAATATCAAAGAAATAGCTTTTGTATTCTTCAAGTATTTTATTGATTACTTCAACCGCGGTATTTCTGTTGAAAGACGTTCCAGAATAATTGAAAGATACTTTATATTCTGTCGGAAAATAATAAACATCAAGCATAGCTTGTGCAGCCTGAAGATTATTACTGTTAGCGTTTTCATATACATTTTTGTATGTCAGTATCTTATCCATAGCATCAGTGGGGATAATACCCTGTATGCTTATACCATTGCGGATATCGTCAAGGTTATCAAGTGGGAGTCCAAGATTAGTAAGTGCTTTTTCAATAACAACAGGATTTTTAATCATCTCTTTATTGAAGTCCTGTCCTGCCGGGTCGAGACCTTTTTCAATGCCATCATACGTGAAGCTCACAAGGGCGGTAAGAGTAGGCTTGCGGTGAATAGTATTAACTGTTGTACTGCCAAATACTGCCGCAAATACTATTACTGCAACAACAAGCCATATCAGGACGTATTTTTTTAATTTTTTGAAAATCGTCCCCAGTGATATTATGACATCATCATCATTTTTTTCCTCGTTCTGAAGGGTAATGTTAAGGTTATGTTCTGATTTTTTATTCATTTTTTTCCTCCGCTTTTTAAAAAAAAATATATTTTTAATCCGTTTTTTCCGGACATGATAATTATATCACTTAAAATGAATGACGTCAATAATTTTCGGAGATTTCCGGTATTTTCAAGTATTTAGACAAACACGGACATATTACAGACAAAAATTTTGTTAAAAATTAAAAAATGCCGGATAATTATGTTAACTATCCGGCATATATCAGTTAAATTGTGTGATTTTTTTCTTTAAGGACTTTAATAATATCATTTACATATTTTTTACAGGTTTCAACGTCGCCAGCCTCTGCCATTACACGTACAAGAGGTTCTGTACCGCTTTCACGGACTAATATTCTTCCGGAATCGCCAATAGCGTCGGAGGCTTTCTGGACAGCCGAAAGAACATCATTATCATTCATGGCATCGGACTTATTTTTCACACGGACATTTTCCAGTACCTGAGGATATACCTTGAAAGGTTCGGCAAGTTCGCTGAGTTTCTTTCCGCTTGACATAACAGCCTGCATTATCTTAAGACTTGTAAGAATGCCGTCACCGGTTGAGGCATATTTTGAAAATATAATATGTCCGGATTGTTCACCGCCAAGACAGCAGTTGTGTTCTTTCATATATTCGTATACATATTTGTCACCAACGGCAGTTTTTGCATAGTTTATGCCGATTTCGTCAAAAGCCTTGAAAAGTCCGAAATTGGACATAACAGTAGCAACGACTGTATTATTTACGAGTTTTCCACGTTCTTTCATGTAGCGACCGTAAATATATAAGATATGGTCACCGGTGATAATATTTCCTTTTTCGTCGACGCATAAACAGCGGTCGGCATCACCATCGTAAGCAAATCCGGCATCAAGACCGTTTTCAATAACGAATTTTTGTAATACTTCAATATGGGTAGAGCCGGCATTATCATTAATGTTAGTACCGTCCGGAGAGGCGTTTATTACGTAAGTCGTTGCACCGAGTGCGTCAAATACAGCCTTAGCGATATTCCATGAAGAACCATTAGCACAATCAAGACCTATTTTCATTCCTCTGAAAGAGTACATACCAAGTGAGATAAGATAGCCGATATATCTGTTTCTTCCGGAAATGTAATCCACGGAACGTCCTATTTTTTCATTTTTGGCGTATGGTACTTCACCGGATTTTCCGTCCAGATAGTCTTCAATAAGATTGATAACATCATCTTCCATTTTTTCACCCTGACTGTTTATCAGTTTAAGACCGTTATCATAGTACGGATTATGACTTGCGGAAATCATTATACCACAGTCGAAATTATCAACTCTTGCAATGTATGCAACGGACGGTGTTGTAGTCACGTGGAGCAGATAAGCATCTGCACCCGATGCCGTGAGACCACCCACGAGTGAATATTCAAACATATAGCTTGAACGTCTTGTATCCTTGCCGATAATTATTTTTGGTGCTGAATCGTCACCGTTTTTTCTTCTGATTTCCCCATAGTACCAGCCAAGGAAACGACCGACTTTATAGGCGTGTTCGGCGGTGAGATTTTCATTTGCTGTACCTCTGAAACCGTCTGTACCGAAATATTTTCCCATTATAAAATCTCCTTAAAAAAACATATTATTAATTTATTTATATTAAATTATTTCCGTGTATATGTATAATGAAAAACGCCTTCCATTACTGAAAAGCGTTTCATAACGTTTTCACCGGAGGACGACTCCGCCCCATGATGCACTTACTTTATTGTATATCTGCGACATGACTTTATTTCTGCGGCGTTTATATACAGTTGTAACACAGAAATAGATAATTACCGGAATGCATACCATACCTATAAGCAGCTGCCACCACTGTATGAGGCTTGTAATAAGCAAAATAACAAGCACAATAAGTCCGACTGCGATACCGGCAAGAATTGGTATTCCGCCCGAACCCATGAAAGATGTATCACAGACTTTTATATACTGTTTTATATCTGATGGTGTGAGGTTGTCCTGATAGCGTGCAAGGAAGTTATCAGAGCTTGCCCATTTTGCGAACTGCTTTATATCAGCGAATTTGCATGAATAGTCCTGACCTGTTTTAGTCACACGGTATTTAACAGTAACCCCGTCGCTTTCAGTCTGTGCGCCCATAATGTGAATTACTGTACCGGCTTCTGCCTGATTCTTGAGAGTTTTAGTCACAAGATATTTCTGGTCAACGGCATCTTCAATATTATTGAGCAGTAGTTTCATAAAAAAGCTCCTCCTTTATGTAAAATTTTAGTCGGAATAGTGAAATAAATATATTCCCATTTCATGCACAGCATAGAAAAACGGGACTTTTTTTCCTGATTATCTGATAAAGAATCATTTTTATTATATACAAAATAATAACTATTCCCCATGCTATTTTATAATAACATATTTTTTAAAAAATTGCAAGGGTATTTTTATATCTTTCAGAAAAAATATTGATATGTGAAGTAGAAGTTTGCGCCGTTATAATGACAAAAAATTATAGATTTTGCACAACGCCGAATTTTAAGGGCAAAATTTGTGCATAATAACGAAATGTAATTATACCCATAAATTATATTTTCTGTATATCATTTTAGTAAGTGTATGCTAACCTGATTTTTTGGTTTCACGGGGGTAACATATATTCATTTTATGGAAATAATAGGTTATAATATATAGTGTATTTTTTTCCGGAGGTGATTATTATTAAAACAGTTGAAATATTTACGGACGGTGCTTGCAGTGGCAATCCCGGAGCAGGTGGTTACGGCGTTGTACTCCGTTACGGAACACATGAAAAGGAACTTTCCGGCGGAGCGTCACAGACAACTAACAACCGTATGGAACTGACCGGCGTTATTGTCGGATTATCGGCACTTAAAGAACCCTGTAGAGTAATTCTCACGACGGATAGCAAATATGTCGCCGACAGTGTAACTAAGAAATGGGTTTATAACTGGCAGAAGAAAAACTGGATTCGTTCAAAAAATGAACCCGTTCCGAATACTGATTTATGGAAACAGTTACTTCCGTTGCTTGAAAAACATGATGTTACTTTCAACTGGGTTAAAGGTCATGCAGGACACCCCGAAAATGAACGCTGTGACAGTCTTGCAGTCGCACAGCGTGATATATATTCGTTAAATAAGGAGAGATTATATATGGAAAAAAGATTTATCTATGCCGATAATGCCGCTACAACTGCCGTTTCAGAAGAAGTCCTGAACGCTATGTTACCGCATTTCACTAAGGCTTACGGCAACGCCTCCAGTATCTATAAACTCGGACGTGATGCACAAAGAGATATTGAAACTGCCCGTGAAAAAGTCGCAAAGGCTATAGGTGCAGACCCTAAGGAGATTTTCTTTACAAGCTGTGGTTCTGAGTCTGATAACTGGGCTATAAAGGGTATTGCCGAAAATATGGCTAAAAAAGGTAAGAAACATATTATTACATCTGTATTTGAACATCATGCGGTACTGCATACTTGTCAGTATCTTGAAAAACACGGCTATGAAGTGACATACGTTCCGGTAAGTGCGGACGGTTTTGTTAATCCGGAAGATATAAGAAATGCTATCCGTGAAGATACCGGACTTGTTACAATCATGTATGCAAACAACGAGATAGGAACTATCCAGCCCATTGAGGAAATAGGCAAAATTTGTAAGGAAAAGAAAGTTATTTTTCACACCGACGCCGTACAGGCTGTAGGACACGTTGAAATAGACGTCAGAAAACAGGGAATTGATATGCTGTCACTGTCCGGACATAAAATTCATGCACAGAAGGGTATAGGTGCTTTGTACGTCCGTAAGGGAATAACACTTCCTAACCTCATACATGGCGGAGGTCAAGAAAGAAATAAAAGAGCAGGTACGGAAAACGTTCCGGCTATTGTGGGATTGGGTGTAGCCATAGAGAACGCCACAAGAGATATTGCCGGAAAAAATGCCATTATTACCTCACGTCGTAACAGACTTATTGACGGAATTTTACAACTCCCGTATACACGCCTTAACGGTGACAGGGACAAGCGTCTTGCCGGAAATCTTAATATTTCCATAGAGGGCATAGAAGGTGAATCCCTGCTTCTTATGCTTGACCTCAATGGTATATGTGCGTCATCGGGTTCAGCCTGTACATCAGGTTCACTTGACCCGTCACACGTACTGTTGTCTATCGGACTTAAACACGAAGTCGCACATGGTTCACTGAGACTTTCCATTGAAGAAGATGTTACAAACGAAGATGTCGACTATATTTTAGAGGTTGTCCCGAAAGTAGTTGAGAGACTGCGTTCAATGTCGCCGGTATGGGAAAAAATGATGAAAGGCGAAAGTTATGAGTAATACAAAACCATGTATGAAAATTACACTCACCGACACAAAACCGTCTATATTTGAAAGTAAAATAGGCGGACTGGGATATATTCCGCATGACAAAAATTTCCCGACAGACAGCAACGGCAATCAGTTAAGACTTCTTGCACAGATAGAGTGTGAAAAAATTCAGCTTGACGGCTTCATGAAAACGGGTCTTTTGCAGTTCTGGGTTTTGAATGACGATGTAGCAGGCATGGGAAATGACCAGACTGAACAGGACGGTTTCAGGGTTATTTATTATCCAGAAATCGACAAGACCGTAACTGAAAAGGAAATAGAAGGAAAGTTTGTAAAGAACGAGTATGATGACAATGAATATGATGATTTTCCTGTTTTCCGTGAGTGTGGTATGAGTTTTGAGAAGTCCGAAAATAAATATGTTGATTGTTCTCAGGAAATCAGCGACGAAGAGTATAACGGAATTATCGGTCATAAAGTCGGTGGTTATCCGTACTTTACTCAAAGCGACCCACGAGATGAAAAAATGCTTGAATATTATGACTTTCTGCTGTTTCAGCTTGATACGGACTCTATTGGTGACGAAGATGTAGTTATGTGGGGAGATTCCGGAGTGGGAAATTTCTTCATAAACAGTGAAAAACTTAAAAATTGTGATTTCAGCGATGTCCTCTATAACTGGGACTGCTTTTAAAATAGTATTAAAGGAGTATGATATATTATGATGTACAGTGAAAAGGTACTTGACCATTTTTCAAATCCAAGAAATGTAGGCGAAATCGAAAACGCCGACGGTGTAGGTGAAATCGGCAACGCCAAGTGCGGAGATATTATGAAAATGTATCTCAAAATCGACGACGGAATTATTACCGACGCCAAGTTTAAAACTTTCGGCTGTGGTGCGGCTGTAGCTACTTCCTCAATGGCTACCGAACTTATCAAGGGAAAATCCATTGACGACGCACTTAAACTCACAAATGATGCAGTTGTTGAGGCTCTTGATGGTCTTCCGGCTGTAAAGATACACTGTTCTGTACTTGCTGAGCAGGCTGTACGTTCTGCACTTTCGGACTACTACACCAAACAAGGTATTGACCCGCTTCCGATTGTCGGAGAGATAAAAATGCCTGAAGAATAATATGAAGATTGAAAAAGCAGATTTAAAAGATATTAATGAACTTGTTCAGATAAGAATAGATTATCTTACAGAAGATTACGACGGTCTTACGGACAGTCAGGCTGAAAAAATCAGGAATCAGCTTCCGGAATATTATAATAATCATCTGAATAAGGATTTGTTTGTATACGTCGTGAAATCGGAGAAGATAATTTCATGTTGTTTTCTGTTAGTATCCGAAAAGCCAGCTAATCCGAGTTTCATAAACGGCAGAACCGGTACAGTAATGAACGTCTATACAAGACCGGATTTCAGACGAAAAGGCATAGCGAAAAAAATAATGGAATTTCTTATTTCCGACGCCAAGGAAATGAAACTTGATTTTATAGAATTGAAATCAACAGATAACGGATATAATCTTTATAAGTCAGTTGGTTTTAAAGATGTTTTTTCAAAATACCACAATATGAAAATTGTTTTATGATTAATAATACTTCCCCTTACTTTAATATTAAGGGGAAGTTATTATTATTTTTTCAGCTTATTATATAATTTATTTAATTTTTTATACATAATTTCAAAACAAGGAATTAATGTCTGAACAGTACTATATGAATTTTCAGTTATTGATTTTTCAAGAGTATCTATTTTTTGTTCTAACACCTCCAGTTTTTGATATATATTTTCATTATAATACTTATTCATTTCCTTTGCCCTGAAATAAGTATCAACAAGAAAATCATAAACTGAGACTTTTGGCATGAAGTAATGCACCTTTTTCTGTCCAAAGATAGAGGCTTGGTGCTTGTTTAAACTGTCGGTCAATTTGTCCGGTAGTTTTTTTAAACTCTTTGAGTTCATTACCTGTAAGACGATAGAAATGTTTTCCCTCTATATAGCGTAATTTGTTGCGATTGAAATTCCTGTTGATTGTATCAATAGTTGTGCCGTAAGCCTCTGCAAGCTGTGCGGTAGTAAGTACACGCTGTCCTTCACGTTCAATCGGGGTAGTAATTTTTAAATCATTCATTATAAGTTTTTCCTTTTATATTTTAGTCAGTTTATTTAAAATAAAAAACTGCTGATAACAAAAGCTACCAACAGTGAAAAAAGTCTTGACAAATTCCGTACACTATGATATAATAATATAGTCATAGGGCGTATTGCTCACAAGCTATTGCAAAGTTATGTAGGTAACTTCTGTTTTAGTGTCTGCTTCAGGTCTGCCAACCTGTTTCAGACGGTGGGTGATATGCCCTATACTTATAATATCATATATTTTCGCAGATGTCAATACATCATGTGGATTTTTCTGAAATGAAACGTGAGATATTAAGAGAACAAGAGAATAAACAAGAGATTTAAAGTGTTTTTATGATATATTTTGAAAAAAAGTTGTTTTACCTCTTGACAAATGCTTTTTTATATTGTATAATAACAAATGTCACTGTGCGGAAAGCTTATTTTCCGCCGATACAGATTTTTTAAGGAGGATTTTTTATGTCAACTACACTGACTAAACCGGCTGATGTAAAGCGTACATGGTATATCCTTGACGCTGCCGGACAGCCTCTCGGACGTGTTGCTGCTAAGGCTGCACATATTCTCAGAGGTAAACACAAGCCCACTTTCACACCTAATGTTGACTGTGGTGACCATGTTATTGTTATCAACTGCGACCAGGCAGTTCTCACGGGCAAGAAGCTCGAACAGAAAAAATACTACTGGCACACCGGCTGGATTGGTGGTCTCAAGTCCATTTCTTATAAGGACATGATGGCTAAACAGTCTGACCGTGCTATGATGATTGCCGTTGAGGGTATGCTTTCCGATAATACACTCGGCAGAAATCAGCTCAAGAGACTTAGAACTTACAAGGGTGCTGAACACAAAAACGCTGCTCAGAAACCTGTTGTTTATGAATATTAATCAGGAGGTGCTTTGAAATGTACGAATCAAAAGTTAAATACTACTACGGAACAGGCAGAAGAAAGCACTCCGTTGCAAGAGTAAGAATCTATCCCGGTTCTGGTAACTTAACAATAAACGGCAGAGGAATTGATGATTATTTTGGTCTTGAAACACTCAAGCTGATTGTACGTCAGCCTCTTGCACTCACAGATAGTCTTGACAAGTTCGATGTTGTCTGCACAGTTGCAGGCGGTGGCGTAACAGGTCAGGCAGGTGCTATCAGACACGGTATTTCAAGAGCATTACTTGAATTTGACGCTGAACTTCGTCCGGCTCTCAAGAAGGCTGGTTTCCTTACACGTGACCCACGTATGAAGGAAAGAAAGAAGTATGGTCTCAAAGCTGCACGTCGTGCGCCACAGTTCTCAAAGAGATAATAATTGCCCTTTCGAGCTTACTGAAAATCCCTGTTTTACGCCGTTTGTATTGCTTTGGAACTTTTTGAAAAGGCATAAAATTCCAACGGTAACTAACACGTAACTAACAGGTAACTAACAAATTTTTAAGGCATTTGCCCCAATGGTAAGTGCCTTATTTTAATATTATTTTTAATTATGGAGTTATAATAATGGATAATTTACAGCTTTTCATGTATCTATATATGTATGAACTTGAATTATGGTTAAATGAACATAGTGGAGAAGTACTTGATATTTCTTTTCAATCTGATGAAGCAAATACTGACAGACCTTTAAAGGAATATTTAAAAAGTGTTATTGAGAATAAGTGTAATCATATCATCAAATTACAATGTGTCAATTATATTGAAATATGTGATTGTGAAAAACAAAGTTCAAAATATCCACTTGATTATAAAATAATGTCGGCAAAAGTAGAACGTGTATACTTGCCAGAGGAAATTTCGCCTGAACTGAAAATTATTCTAAAGCAAAGAAAAAAAGCTATATTTACTAATCCCGACCTTTGTCTTGTAATAAATATAGATGGAAAAACTGAATATGAAACAGTAGAACTGAAATCGACCAAAACAGATGCTATTCCAGGTTCAAGCGTTCAGCAGGTATCACCTGACGAATGGGTTATTTTTGTCAAGCATGGGAAAAAAGGAGCACAAATTACCACCGGACAATATTTCCATGCGATAAACTCTAAAATGCAGTTTCCTGATAGAAGTCCAAGACCACAGGTTTCTTTTAGTGAATTACAGAATTGGAATGACCTATACCGTAAGAATGACAATACCTCTGTAACTTATAATTCTGCTGGTGATGAATCAATCAAATACGAGCTATTGACAGATTGGCAAGGTGTTCTTGCAAAACGCTGGACTGAAGTTGTTCTTAATAATAATCCCCAAAATCATGAACCATGGTTTAATAATAACTTAAGAAAGTTTATACTTGAATTTTTAAGCTGTTATGATGAAATGTCCCCCGACGCTCAGAAGAAATACAAAGAATTTCTTGCAGATATAATTAAATAATAAAAAGCCGGGATTTTTTATGTCTCGGTTTTTGTTATGTGAATAATGATATATATAATGCCCTTGCAATGTGCCATGCAAGTACAGGAGGAACAGCATTGCCTATCTGCTTATATGCATCAGATGAAGAAACAGGAAATTCAAAATTATCCGGAAAAGTCTGTAGTCTTGCACATTCTCTAACACTAAGTCTGCGCCAGCCTGTTACATCATCAGGTGTTTCAGGTTTAGTTGTGCGGTAATGTCCTTCAATATTTCCATGATGTTCTGACCTTATTGTCGGAGCGGGTTTATCGGCTTTTATCTGACAGTTTCCCTGCATAGTTTTACCAGGATAAAATTTAGCCTTGGAGTAATCTTTCGATGTATGATTTTTTATTTGCGTTTTGTCTATCATATCCCATAAGTCATCAATTGCATCTTTAGCAGTTACAAATAAAGTATCTCCATTAGTAGGTGCTGGATATTTTATTTTTTTCTGTAAATCATTTCTTATACCTACAATAATCACACGGATACGATTTTGAGGAACTCCATAATCCGCAGCATTCAGTACACGATATACCACATTATATTCGAGACTTCTGAAATCATCAAGAATGACATCAAGAGCAGAGGTATCATTACCTGCCTTGTTTCTGCGGATGCCGTCAACATTTTCAGCAACAAAAGTCATTGGTTTAATATATTCAATGACTTTTTTCATTTCAATATAAAGCCTTCCTCTGTCTGCATCAAGTCCCTTTCTTTTTCCTGCAAGACTGAAATCCTGACAAGGAAATCCACCAATAACAATATCAGCCTTAGGAAGTACAGAATAGTCAAGTTCTTTTATATCACAGCAACACGCCTTATGATTAAAGTTATGGGTATATGTATCACAGGCACGTTGAAGAATATCATTTGCAAATATTATATCATAAGGATTTTTTTCAAAGAATTTATCAAATATATTGAAATCTCCTTTAAATCCTAAATCCATACCACCGCAACCGCTGAAAAGAGAAATAACTTTTAATATTTCTCCCTTTGGCAGAACGCTTGTATCAACGTATTCTTGATTATTATTAAGTAAATTATACATTTTAAATTTCTCCATTTCTTAATGTTTTTATATCTTGTTAATAGCATCAAGCAGTTCCTGAACATTAACGTGCGTATAGACCTTCTCGGTCAGCGACATTGCTCCTGAATGACCTACAATCTTCTTGATGAGTGTAGGTGATACTTCTTTTTCTGTCAGCATAGAAATACAGGTATGACGTGTATCATGTGGTTTGTGAGAACAGTCAATCAGTTTCATAACAGGTGTCCAATAGGAATCGTAGTAGTTGCGGTAAGTGAAGTGCTTGTTGTCGGGAGTATGGAGCAGATACTCATTGCCGTCCTCATACCATTTCTTGAAGAACGAGTAGGTCTTATCGTGTATCGGCACAATGCGTATGCCATTCTCCGTCTTACTTTCAACCACCTTGAAGTAGTGTTCATCAATATTGACATTTTCACGTTTAAGGTCAAGCAGTTCTGATACACGCACTCCGCTATAAATCAGCATTAAGACAATCTGAGCATATATATTGCTTTTCTGTACCCACAAAGCATCTATTTCGTCTTTGCTGAACGGCGAGCGGTCTGTCTTATTAGGATTTTTGTCCTTGAATTTAACAATATCAACGTATTCTGAATAATCTTTGTTGCAGATTTCATATTTCATAGCATATTCATACATCTGATTGAATAATACTTTTAATTTGCGTAATGTTGGATAGTTCTTTCCGCAATTATCCACAACACCCTGCAAATCGGTGAGTTTTAAGTTCTTAAATACTTTATCTTGCAAAGCCGTGCAACAGTTATAGGATGCTTTGTAGGCTTTGGCATTGCTGTCTGAGATTGTAGGAAACTTCTCTGCTGACCACTTTTCATAAACTTCTGCAAATGTGATTTTTGATGCTTCAATATCATACGGATTTTTATTGTAATCCATAAGCATTTCAAGTCCTTTTGCTCTTGTCGGAGCATAACCGATAGTGATGTACAGTTGTTTTCGTCTGCCCGTTTCAGTGTCAATATCCCAGCCGACAGTTTTTCGCACAATATATGGATTTCTTCTGTTTCCTGACAATTTGTACACTGTTCCTGTACCATTAGCCAATTTCATTATTCTTTTCCTCTCTTAGTTCAATAGCTTTACGGCAGAAATCCAGTATTTCAGCAATTCTTTCAAGTTCTGTTTTTAGCTTGTTGGTTGGTATAGTATCTTCTTTCTGTTCCTCTTTGTTTACCGTGAATTTTCTGAAATCGCTGATATTTGATGAAGTAAAGCCCTTTACGGTCATTATAAGATAATTTTCGAACTGCAAATAGTCGTTTACAGACAGGTAACACATTGTTTTGCCTGTCTTTTTTAATGCGATAACATATCCCTCAGAAAACAATTGAAGAAGTTCTTTAGGCATATCAAAAACAGGCTGTCCGTTTTCATTATGCGACGGAACAAAATAGTCATTCCAAATATCTTGAGCTGATTTGATTTCAAGAGTGTAGCCGAGATGATACAATATTGTTGAAAGCACATTCTGATTGCGTTTGCCTGTAAAAATCGCTGTATCAAGCATTACAGCACGGGATTTAAGACTGTCAAAACTGTCACTCATAAGATGATTAAATTTTTTAAGATACTCATAGTATTCAGTATCATAACTTTCTGTATAGACGGCTATGCTTTCGGCAGATACTCCATAAAATTCCGAGAGTGTTTGTACATACTTCTTTGTTATGTCTGCCTTGCCATTTTCAATACCGTTGTAGTGTGTTCTTGACGCACCGAGAGCTTCTGCAAGCTGATTTTGTGATAAGCCACGCTCATTACGCAGAGCAATAATATTTGCTCTTGTTTTTTCCTGGTCTAAAATTTTCATATTAACCTCCTTAAATTATGAATAAATTATGTCTGTACTATTTTTAATAAGACAATTGAAAAGTCTGAAAAACTATGATACAATTATATCAGAAACGCAGAAGATTGTCAAGGGATTTTCTGAATTTCTTTCACACGATTAGAGAAAAATATATAATCGGAGGTAATCTTACATGAAAAACAACGAAATGCCGTCTTTTACAGGCAGAAATGTTCCTATTAAGGAAATCGCACAGGCAACAGGCAAAGACCCGCAGTACATACGCATCGGACTTCAGAAAGGTATTTTTCGTTTCGGATATGCTTTCAAGAAAGACGGTTCAAGCGAGTATAACTATCTTTGTCCCGACAAAAAAGTCTGGGAAGATTTAGGATATTTCCGTGAAGTTACAGCAAAGAATGAGGAGTTATTTAATGAAACGTGAGTTCGACAGAAAAAATCAGTCAAGCAGGCCTAAAAAGCCCTCCTGC
>JAMPEF010000021.1 GCA_023665275.1 Alistipes senegalensis
GGGCTTTACTGTACAGAACACAAAATAGACATACCAAAAAAGAAGTTTGTCCGTGACAAGTCAAGGAAATGGGTTTCACCGTACCACAGTATGTACGGTAAAAGGTGGCAGGACGAACGGCAGAAATACCTGTGGCGTAATCCATTGTGTGTATGCTGTCAGACTAAAGGGAAGTTTGTGGCGGCGACTGTCGTTGACCATATAGTACCACACAAAGGCGATGAAAAACTTTTCTGGGACAGAAACAACTGGCAGGCACTGTGCAAGCCATGTCACGACCGCAAAACTCTGACAGAAGACGTAAAACGCACAGGAACTCCGCTCAGGGAATACAAATACGATACTCCAACAAAAAAATGAAAAATATTTTTCATACCGGTGGGGGTATCTGAATTTCTACAAAATTTTGCATAGACCGAAGGAGGCAACCCTCCACGCACAAAAAACGCTTTTCAAACGGGAGATTAACCCTCTGACCTGAATTAACCGAAAGTGAGGTGATAAAATGGCTAAGGACGGCACAAACCGTGGCGGTGCAAGAATCGGAGCAGGCAGAAAATCTAAATCCCTGACCGATAAAATCAATGAAGGGAAGTCTGCAAAAGTTCTGACTGTTCCGGCGGAACTTGAGGGGGCTGATGTTCCACCAGTACGTGAGTTTATGAAAGCTCCGCAGGCTAAGGGCAAAGACCTTATGGCAGAAGATATTTTCATAAAAACTTACCAGTGGCTGAAAGAACACGGCTGTGAAAAAGCTGTATACTCTCAACTCATAGAGCAGTATGCCATGAACACGGCACGTTGGATACAGGCAGAAGAACTCATTTCAGCTACGGGCTTCCTCGCCAAACATCCGACAACAGGTGGTGCTATTGCCTCGCCTTATATCAGTATCTCACAGACCTACGAAAAACAGGCACAGCAGATATGGTATCAAATCTTCCAAATCGTCAAAGAAAATTCTTCCGGTGACTATTCGCACACGCCCCAGGACGACGCTATGGAACTCCTTCTGAGTGTCCGGAAAGGCGGTTAGTCGTTGGAAGACATCTTTGACGTTGAACTCGAAACAGCCGATTTAATACCTTATGACGATGATTTTCAGACTGCTGAAACTGTACCATCTGAAATTGAACCGGCTGAAATAATCACCGATTATGGAGAAAATGTCAATGAAAACAACAACAGCTTTTCAGCTTGTCCCGACGGATAAGCTGATACCCTATATCAACAACGCACGAACTCATAACAAAGAGCAAATCGCAAAATTACGCTCTTCGCTCCGTGAGTTTGGATTTATCAACCCAATTATTATCGATAAAAATTTCAACGTAATAGCAGGTCACGGCAGACTGGAGGCTTCAAAAGCTGAGGGCATGGAAGAAGTCCCGTGTGTATTCGTTGAACACTTCACAGAGGCACAGAAAAAAGCCTATATCCTTGCCGACAACCGCATGGCACTTGATGCTGGCTGGGACGACGAACTACTTTCCATTGAAATGGAAGAGTTACAGAATGCCGGTTTTAACCTTGAACTTACAGGCTTTGACGAAAAGGAAATAGCCGACTTATTCGCAGTTGACGAGGAAGTACAGCAGGACAACTTCGATGTTGATTCAGAACTTGAAAAGCCTTGTTTTTCGCAGTCCAGCGACGTATGGCATATAGGCAGACACACAGTTATATGTGGTGATTCTACCCTGCCTGAAACTTATACAGCACTTCTTGACGGAAAAAAGGTCAATCTGGTATGCACAGACCCGCCTTATTTGGTAAACCTCGAAAGCACGTCGGGGAAAATCAAAAATGATGACCTCGACGACGAAAGTGGTTATAAATTTCTGAAATCTGCATTTGACCGTTTTCACGAAAATATGGCGAAAGATGCAAGTATCTATGTTTTCTATGCAACTTCAAAGGCACGTGTATTTCATGATGCTTACGAGGATGCAGGTTTTAAAGTGGGAGCAGGTCTTGTATGGAAAAAAGACCGACTTGTCCTCACCCGTACCGACTGGAAGTACATTCACGAACCTATCATATGGGGCTGGCGAAAAGACGGCAAACACATATGGTACGGTAACCAAAAGCAAACAACGGTCTTTGAATTTGACCGGATAAAGAATTCAAAAGAGGACGGTTGCGGTCACCCGTCAAGTAAACCTGTTCCGCTGATTTCATACCTGATTCAGCAGTGTACACAAAGCAACGGCATAGTCCTTGACGGCTTTTTAGGCAGTGCATCAACGCTTGTCGCCTGTGAACAGCTTGACCGTATCTGTTACGGCGTGGAGCTTGAACCGAAATTCGTGGATGTTGCCGTCAAGCGATACATTGCACTGAAAAACGGCGTTTCAGATGATGTGTATGTTGTCCGCAATGGTGAAACACTTCCCTATTCAGACATATGCACGGAATGACACTGGGCAGTCTGTTTGACGGGAGCGGAAGTTTTCCTGTTGCAGGGATTTTGTCGGGAATAAAGCCTGTTTGGAAATCAGAAATTGAACCATTCCCGATAGCCGTAACGAATAAAAGACTTCCGCAAATGAAATATTACGGCGATATCAGGACAATGAACGGTGCAGAAATTGAACCTGTTGACATTATAACTTTCGGCAGTCCATGCACGGACTTGTCAATTGCCGGAAAAAGAGCCGGTCTGAATGCTGAACGTTCAGGGCTGTTCTTTCAGGCTGTACGGGTTATCAAAGAAATGAGGTGTGCAACAAATGGGAAATATCCCCGATTTATCGTGTGGGAAAACGTCACAGGAGCATTCTCCTCACAGTCAGGTGAGGATTTCCGCACCGTCCTTGAAGAAATCTGCAAAATCAAAGACAGTACCGTTTCTGTTCCTCGACCTGAGAAGTGGTCAAAAGCCGGAGAAATCATGGCAGACGGATTTTCACTTGCATGGCGGACGCTTGATGCACAATACTGGGGAGTCCCCCAGCGAAGAAAACGCATCTACCTTGTCGCAGATTTTGACGGAGAATGTGCCGGAAAAATACTTTTTGAGTCCGAAGGCTTGTCAGGGTATTCTGCGGAGAGCTTCCGAACGTGGCAAAGTACTGCCCGAAATCCTGCGGTCTGCACTGGAACAGCAGTCCCGAACCTGATTCTATGCGACCAAGGTGGTCAGACAATGAGTATTTCAAACAAAGTTTCTGCAACTCTCAGAGCCGAGGCACACCATCCGCCATGTGTTCTGTCGGTTGAAAATCACCCTGCTGACAGCCGTGTGAAACTTTCCGATGACGGCAAAGTGCAGACCTTGACTTCACGTTGTGGCACTGGTGGCGGTAATGTTCCTATGGTGCTTGAAAATCTGAAAGTTTACGGTATATGTGCAAAAAGCAGTCATTCCATGCTGTCCGACAATCCTCACAGTGGTTTTTATCAGGCTGAAACTGCACGCACTCTTGATACAAGCAATCAGTCACCGTGTAAAAATCAGGGCGGAATTGTTGTCCTTGAGGGCAATGGCACACGCCCATCACATCATGGCGATGGCTACAAAGAGAGCGAAACAATGTACACGCTGAATGCTGCAGAACACCATGCTGTAGTTTTTTCACAGGACGCTTATGATAAATATTCTGAAAATTTACAGTGTGGCTCTTTGAGGGCAAGTGGCGGAGTATACGGCGGTGACTCGGAAGCTCTTGTTTATTCAGTTTCTGAACCGTTGTACAAAGTCCGCCGTCTGACGCCACAGGAATGTGCATTATTGCAGGGTATGCCGACATGGTGGTGCAACGGTCTTGAAGTTCCTAAACCGTCTAAGGAAGACTTGAACTTCTGGCATGATGTTTTTGAAACTCACCGGAAAGCTACAAATCCCGATAAAAAGCCAAAATCAGACAGACAAATTATTAAATGGCTGCAAAATCCTCACTCCGATTCAGCCGAATACAAGATGTGGGGAAACGGTATCGCTATGCCGTGTGCGTGGTTCGTACTTGCTGGAATAACACACTTCGCTGATTGACGATATACACAATACAAAAGCGTGTATTTGTGCCGATATTCTGTAGATTTAGCCACTTGATATATTCTTCGTTTAGAGTTAATATGTTACTACCGAAAGGGAAAAAACCAAAAACGGAGGAAAAATTCAATGAACGCTAAAACCACACAGCAAATCGAAAAAATGAAAAAACAGACAATCGGTGTTGAAATCGAAATGAACAACATCACAAGAAAGAACGCTTCAAAGCTTGCCGCCGATTTTTTCGGCACAGGACGCCACGAATACACCGCCGACCGCAACGGTTACCAGACATGGAGTGCATGGGACGCACAGGGCAGAGAATGGAAATTCCAGAGAGACGTTTCCATTGCCGGAACAGACAGCGAAAAATGCGAAATGGTAACACCAATCCTTACATACAGCGACATTGAGACTTTACAGGAGCTTGTTCGCCGACTTCGCAAGGCAGGTGCAAAAAGCGATTACACAAGGGGGTGCGGTGTACACATTCACATCGGTGCGGACGGTCACACATCGCAAAGTTTACGCAACCTTGCAAACATCATGGCGACGGCTACAAAGAGATGAAAATATGTTTATAACAGTATTTTCTTTTTAAATTATTCGGAAAATTTAAACAAAGATTAAGGTGATTTTTTGTGAATTTATACAAACTTTTGAAAACCTCTTGACAAGTTTGTGTACACGTGATATAATCTATGTGTACCCAAAGAAAAGAGGTGAAATAATGGGTATAAAAAAAGGAACAAAGTTGACCAATAACCCTAAAGATACTCAGTTGAAAATCAGAGCTGACAAGCAAACAATAAAAGATTTGGAGTATTGCTGTGAAAAAACTAATCTTACAAAAAGTGATGTTATCAGACTGGGTATAAAAAAGGTAAAGAAAGAGGTTGACAATGAATAAAAATAACGATAACGCCCACACCCTGAGAAAGTCAAGCGTTACCGTTATTCAGTCAATCCCAAAAGGATTTGCTAAATTTATTATAACATATCCTTTCGGGAAAGTCAATACGAAAGGAACGAAAATTTATGACAAACGCTATGGAAGCTCTCTATTATAAGTGGGCAGAAAACCGTAAGGACACATCGATAATGAGCGAAGCATTAGATTTGCTTTGCAATGGAAAAGCCAATACAGAAGATAAGAAAAGAAATGATGTGCTTTTCGCCGCTCTCTGTGAAGAAAGCATGGAAGCATTCAGTGCAGGCTTTAAAACTGCCGTTCAGCTTCTTATGGGAGGTGGACAGGCATGAACGAAATCACCATAAGCAAAAACAACGGAGAACTCACTGTATCAAGTTTGCAGGTAGCAAAGGACTTTGAAAAACAGCACAAACACGTGCTTGAAGCTATTGAAAGTATCAAAGCCGAAAATTCGGCTGTGACCAAAATGTTCATAGAATCGACCTATAAGGCAGGTACAGGAAAAAGTTACAAGTGCTATGAAATCACCCGTGATGGCTTTTCACTTCTCGTAATGGGATTTACTGGCAAACAGGCTCTTGAATGGAAACTCAAATACATTGAGGCATTCAATCTTATGGAAACTCACATCAAAGAAAACAATCCGATACAGACCATTGACAAAGCAAAGGCATTGGAAGTCAAGGAAATGAACGCCCGTGTGAGAATGTCAAATCAGCTTCTGAAACTTGCAAAGGTTGACACGCTTTCACCGGAATACAAAAACATTCTTGTTGCGAAATCAGCAGAAGTCCTTACAGGTCAGGCATTACTGCCGTTGCCGAAGTCTGAACAGAAAACATATTCAGCCGGAGAAGTAGGAGAAATGTTCGGTGTATCGGCACAAAAAATCGGTCATATAGCAAAAGCTAACAACATGAAAACTGATGAATACGGTTCGTGGTATCACGATAAATCGCCTTACTCAAACAAAGAAGTTGATACATTCAGATACAACGACAGGGCAATTGAAAAATTCAGAGAAATATTCAAATAATTAATAACAACCGGTGTACCGACGGAAGAACAGGAAAAAATTATTGATATAATCCACCGTTCACGTCGGATATAATATACACAACAATTCCCGAAAAATCGCCGGAAACATTGTCATTACTCACACTTGATATTTTCCCCGTTTAGAGTTAATATGTAATTACCGAAAGGAAAACAAATCAACGGAGGAAAAAATCATGGAAAAAACCAAAATCGCAAAAAGGCTTTCCGCACTGGAAAACGCACAGACAGCTACCGAAATGATGACCGATTCCGACTGCATGGAACTTTACGGAATTTCAAAAGAACAGTGCCTGAAAAACATCACGGACGGCATTCAGAAAACACAGGAAAAACTTCAGAAAACAGATGAAATCATAACGAAAATCGCTATGGAATGTATTATTGCAGTCGAACACAGGGGCGACCTTGAAACACGAATGCGTGACGACGACGACTTCTTTGAAATTGCAGTCTGGGAACTGAAAAATGCTCTCCTTAAGGCATATGAGGCAGGCAGAAAAAACAACTAAAAACAATGTTAGCCCTTTCAATTGAAAGGGCTACAGTGTGTATATCCACCAAACTTAAAGGCTTGTTTTTCCCGATTTTTCTGTACATTTAGCCGCTTGATATATCTTCCGAAAAGAGTTATACTGTGTACAACGGAAGCGGATACGCCGCACCGAAATAAAAAACGGAGGTTACAACCATGAACCCTTACACAGTAATAAACTACCTGAATTTGACCGATCACAGCACTGCGATCACCCACGAGGACTTCAAGCTCCTCTTCCGCAAGACCGCTGAAAGTATCACCTTCACTTTCAACGGTTGGGATGGCAAAAGCTACGACGGCGAGAGCTGCCGCGGTTACGTTTACCGCACCGTCATCGAGGGCTATGAGGATGTGAGATTCATCAAGGTCGGCAATGGACTGCACTACATTGACGAGGACAGCAGCATTATCGAAAAGGCAACAGGCATCGCCCACAAGGAAGCCGAGTGGCTGGTGGATGTGAAAAGAGCCTGAACGGAAACAGCGGATGCCCTTCCAGCAGGAAGGGCTGACCGTGATTTTGCCCCACACTTGCTTCACGTTCGCCTGTGTGGGCTTTGTGAGCATTGCTTTGGTAACTTGCCCATGCGAAAAACCGCCCCGCAGTTTGCATTACAGAGCGTTTTACGGAAAGTCATAATATGTACAATTCCTGCGAAAAATCGCCGTTTTTATTCTGTACATTTAGCCACTTGATAAGTACCGGATAGTATGGTAATATGTAATTACCAAAAGGGGAAAACCCCACCGGAAAAAATTTTTTGGAGGAAACGAAAATGAAAAAAACTTGGAAAGTAAAGGCACTCACAGCAAAGGAAGCAGGAAAACTGGTCTGGACAACAATCAGGGAGTTCAGCAACCCCGCAGACGCTGACAACTGGCTTGCCGGTTACATCAAGGAAAACGGTTTGATTTGCACCGACTTCCGAATTTCAACCAAGTAAGCAACAAAAATAACAACCCCGAAAGGGGCTGTTGCTCGTACAGCTGTTTTCGTTTCCTATGTACAAACTGCACAATTTCAGCCATGAAACATTGTGCAGTTTATTATTCCTAAATGACTTGATATTCTTGCTTTTGTATGGTAATATGGTTATACTGAAAGAGTGGTCTCTTTTACAAAAACGCCCAAGGGGGGCTTTAAAATAACAATTCCGGACTTGCTTTGTGCAGGTCTTTTTTTATGCTGAAAGGAGGTGCAACATTGCGGAAACTTACAGACTACACACCAACAAGGTTCATGGCTGAAACGTCCCGTTACGACAAGGCTTCGGCAGACCACGCCGTCAATTTCATTCAATGCCTTTGCCACACCAAAGGTACATGGGCGGGCAAGAAATTCGAACTCATGGACTGGCAGGAACAGATAATCCGTGACCTTTTCGGTGTTCTCAAACCTAACGGTTACCGGCAGTTCAACACGGCGTACATCGAGATACCCAAGAAAAATGGCAAAAGCGAACTTGCGGCAGCTGTTGCACTTCTTCTGACCTGTGGCGACTTTGAGGAACGTGCGGAAGTTTACGGCTGTGCCTCTGACCGTCCGCAAGCCTCTATTGTTTTTGATGTGGCGGTTGACATGGTGCGAATGTGTCCGGCACTTGCAAAGCGTGTAAAAATCCTTACTTCGCAGAAAAGAATAGTCTACCTCCCGACAAACAGTTTTTATCAGGTTCTTTCGTCGGAGGCGTTCAGCAAGCACGGCTTTAACATTCACGGCGTAGTTTTCGACGAACTCCATTCACAGCCTAACAGAAAACTTTTTGACGTTATGACGAAAGGTTCAGGTGATGCACGTATGCAACCGCTGTACTTCCTCATCACGACTGCCGGAACAGATACTAACAGCATTTGTTACGAACAGCACCAAAAAGCAAAAGACATAATCGAGGGCAGAAAACATGACCCGACTTTCTATCCGGTGATTTACGGTGCAGACGAGAGCGAAGACTGGACCTCTCCGAAAGTATGGGCAAAAGCTAACCCATCTTTGAATGAAACAATAGGCATTGATAAAGTTCAAGCGGCGTGTGACTCTGCACGTCAGAATCCTGCCGAAGAGAATGCTTTCCGTCAACTCCGACTGAATCAGTGGGTTAAACAGTCTGTCCGATGGATGCCTATGGAAAAATGGGACAAATGCAAAATTTCATTCAACGAGGATATGCTCGCCGGACGTGTATGTTATGGCGGTCTTGACCTTGCATCAACTACCGATATTACAGCATTTGTGCTTGTTTTTCCGCCGACTTATGACGACGATTTTTATTATGTTCTGCCGTACTTTTGGTTACCGGAAGAAACGCTTGATTTGCGTGTCCGCCGTGACCACGTTCCCTATGATACGTGGGAAAAACAAGGTTACTTGCTAACTACTGAAGGAAACGTCGTTCATTATGGTTTTATCGAAAACTTTATTGACGAACTCGGACAGAAATTCAACATTAAAGAAATCGCCTTTGACCGCTGGGGAGCAGTTCAGATGTCGCAGAACCTTGAGGATTTAGGCTTTACAGTGGTGCAGTTCGGACAGGGTTTCAGAGATATGTCACCGCCTACAAAAGAGTTAATGAAACTCACTCTTGAGGGTAAGCTTGCACACAACGGTCATCCCGTGCTTCGCTGGATGATGGATAATATCTTCATCAAGCGTGACCCTGCCGGAAACATAAAGCCCGACAAGGAAAAGTCTACCGAAAAAATCGACGGTACAGTTGCCTTGATAATGGCTCTTGACCGTGCAATTCGGTGTGGTATCGGCGACACAGGGACAAGCGTTTATGACAGTCGTGACCTGTTGATTCTTTAGTGTAATGGCTTCACACTATAAAATCACTCTGTATTAACTGGATAAAACTTTGCCAGAACTTCTTTTAGCATTTCAGGAATGAATTGATAATGTCCGGAATGGGGGTATATCTTACACTCGAAATTTGTAAATCCATAATCTGAAAGCCTTTTCATCAGATTCTCCACACCCTCCAAAGTGGAATCGTTGTCGCCATAATATTCTTCATAAACAGGGTCTTCATCTTCTCCGGCACAGATAAATATACGTTTTTCAAGAGTATCATTTCTATCAAAATAACCATATTCTGTTTTGTATTCAGAAGCATTGTTGTACGGCAGAAATCCCGGCGACCAGAATGCAGGACTTCCAATAATGTAATTGCCGAAAGGCTGATTCTCATATCTGTCGGAATTAAAAACCGCATAGTGAGCGAAAGTGCCTCCCAGCGAATGACCATAAAGAGTGGATTTGCCGAAATCTATATTATACTGTTCACCAAGATACGGCATAAGATTATCTGTAATAAAATCAAGAAATTCCTTATTTTTGTTACTGAAATATTCAATTCTGTTCTCCTCATACATACCGTCCATGGAATAATCATATCCGATACTTACAAGCAGTGCATCACCTGCTTTTCCGTTTTCCATTTCCTTTCTGAGTTCGGGATGATTTCCAAAACGCCATACTCCGTCGGTAAGCACATATGCGGGATATGTCTTTTCAGAATTATAATCAGGAGGCAGAGTAACGTGTACTATGAAGTTAGTGTCAAGTTCTTCGTCATAAATGCATATTTCGCTTACAAACTCCGCTATTTCCACAGTTGCATCATGATCTATCTCCCATACAGGATCCATACTAAAATAATTTTCTGTTGTACCGAATTCAAGTTCGTTGTAACTTTTGTTTATAATTGCCTCCCATGCACGGATAGTTCGCTGGTATTCCGATTCTATTTCGCTCTGCTCTATGGTTCCTGATTCTGCCATATATTCTATATCTTTATATATTTTTAATTTGCATTCTTCAAAATTATCAGCTTTAACCTCATGAAATAATTTTTCGGCTTCTTCTTCAGTAATTTCATTGCCATTTTCGTCTAAAATATGAGTTCCGCTGTCATCTGTTATAGTAATGTAATCTGTTTGAGTATATGTCAATTCTCCGCCGTCATAATCGAGAGACGGCAGAGACGAACATATTATCTGTCCGTCAACGAAAGCAGAATGTATTGTATCGCTATAGTCTTTATCTATTGAATTCAAAATTTCCTGTATTTCTTCCTCTGTAATGTAAGGATCATTGGGGTGATTTTCAATATAGTGCGACCAGTAGTCTTTCTTCTGTTCCGGAGACCATATTTCAAAGTAAACACCATCTTCGGGGATTTTTTTCTGTTCATGGTCAAATACTGTAAGCTCGCCGGCTTTGGTATTCTGTAATTCCTTATTCGTCATGTGATTTGTCAGCTTTACCGTTGAATTTTCTTTGATATTCACGGTTTCAGAGGAGCCGTCCAATGTACTGCTTTGATTTTTTGATTCGCAGGAAACTGCTGACAGCAGAAATACAAGAGACAGGCAGAGTGCGGTTAGTCTTTTCATTTTCTATCATCCTTTTCTAAATTATTAAACGCATAGCAGTGCGTTTTCATATACAAGTGATTTTAAAGAAACAAAAAGACGAAATAAAAAAGAAATTTGTATAGTTTCACAAATTTTATGTAATAAATTTGTGAAATTTAAATAGCTTATCATTAAAATAATACCATAATTTACAATGAAAGAGAGTTGATTTCTATGGGAATTTTCAAAGGGCTTTTCAAGAGCCGTGACAAGCCTAAAAACAGCTATGATTCACCGTCCTACAGTTATTTTTTCGGACGAACAAACAGCGGAAAGCGAGTCAACGACCGCACGGCAATGCAACACACAGTTGTTTATGCGTGTGTACGTGTGCTGTCTGAAGCACTGGCACAATTACCACTACACGTCTACCAGTACACAGAAAACGGCAAGGAGAGGGCAATAAAGCACCCTCTTTATTTTTTGCTTCATGACCAGCCTAATCACGAAATGACGAGTTTTATTTTCCGTGAAACTTTAATGGCACACCTTCTCATTTACGGTAATGCTTACTCTCAGATTATCCGGAACGGTCGTGGTGATGTCATGGGACTTTATCCGTTAACACCTGACAGGGTAAAGGTTGACCGTGACGAAAATAATCGCCTGATTTACATTTACAGCCGTTACGACGAGGCAAATCCCAACATCAAGGAACAGGGTGAAATAATCCTGAAAGACAAAGACGTTCTGCATATAGCCGGACTTGGTTTTGACGGACTTGTTGGATATTCGCCCATTGCTATGGCAAAGAACGCTATCGGAATTTCCCTCGCCTGTGAGGAGTATGGCTCTACTTTTTTCGCAAATGGTGCAAGTCCGAGCGGTATTCTTGAACACCCAGGAGTTATTAAAGACCCCGAAAAAATCCGCAATGCGTGGCAACGTTCCTACGGTTCAGGCAACTCACATAAAGTCGCTGTACTCGAAGAGGGCATGAAATATCAGCCGATTTCCATTCCAAATAACGAGGCACAATTTCTTGAAACAAGAAAGTTTCAGGTTGAAGAAATCGCACGTCTGTACCGTGTACCGCTCCACATGATTGGTGACCTCGACCGTGCCACTTTCAGCAACATTGAACAGCAAAGCCTTGAGTTTGTGAAGTACACGCTTGACCCGTGGCTTGTCCGATGGGAACAGGCATTACAGAAAGCACTTCTTAAAGACAACGAAAAAGGACAATATTTCATAAAGTTCAACGTTGAGGGACTACTCAGAGGCGACTACGCAAGCAGAATGCAGGGCTATGCGACTGCTCGACAAAATGGCTGGATGTCCGCTAATGACATAAGAGACCTCGAAGAACTCAATCGTATACCGTCCGAAGAAGGCGGTGACCTGTACTTGTGTAACGGCAGTTTCACGAAACTCGCTGATGCAGGTGCATTTGCAAAATCCAATGAAAAGGAGGAATAAACAATGGAAAAATTCTGGAACTTCAAAAACTCCGACACCGGAGAAGCTGAACTGATTTTCAGCGGTCCTATTTCAGACGAAACATGGTGGGGTGATGAGATTACGCCGGCAATGTTTCGTGATGAGCTTTCCAAAGTAAAAGGCAATCTTACAGTCTGGCTTAACTCACCAGGCGGTGACTGTTTTTCGGCAAGTCAGATTTACACCATGCTTCGCAACCATAACGGAAAAATTACAGTCAAGATTGACGGTATAGCAGCATCGGCGGCATCTGTTGTGGCTATGGCTGGCGACGAAACTTTGATATCACCCACTGGTATGATTATGATTCACAATCCCATGACTTTTGCATGGGGTAACAAGTCTGATATGGAAAAGGCTATCACTGTGCTTGAGGAAGTCAAAGAAAGTATCATCAACGCTTATGTTCGGAAAACCAACCTCAGCCGTGCAAAAATCTCACACCTTATGGACGAAGAAACGTGGATGAACGCTGAAAAGGCTTTACAGCTTGGATTTGTGGACGGTATTCTTTTTTCTGAAAACAAGGCAGAAACTCTGCCAGTTATGAAGAAAGAACCTGACGAAAATCAATCCGAAGACCCCGAAAAAGACAAACCCACAACTGAAAATATTCAGCCTATGACTTTTTCTGTTTCAAGGTCGAGAGACTCTCTCATACAGAAAGTTTCCGCACACGCAAACGGCGTACCAATTGAACAGCTTGAAAAAAGACTTAACTTATTAAAATACTGATTGGAGGAATTCAAATGAATATTCAGGAACTTATAGAAAAAAGAGCGAAAGCATGGGATAATGCCCGTGACTTCCTCGACAGTAAAAGAAATTCAAGTGGTCTGCTCTCCGATGAGGACAGCAAGACTTATGACAAAATGGAGGCTGAAATTGTAGCTCTCGGCAAGGAAATAAATCGCCTTGAAAAACTTTCTGCACTCGGCGACAAGCTGAATGCACCAACTTCTGAACCTATCCTTAACAAGCCAAACACAAAGACTGGCAGAGCTTCTGAAGAGTACAAGAATGCCATGCTCACTGCTCTCCGTACAAATTTCAAGCAGATAAGCAACGTTCTTCAGGAGGGTGTCGACGCTGATGGTGGTTATCTTGTACCAGTTGAATATGACCGTCGACTTATTGATGTTCTTGATGAAGAGAATATTGTCCGCAAACTTGCAACAAGAATCACTACAAGCGGTGAACACAGAATCAATGTGGCTGCTACAAAACCCGCTGCTGCCTGGATTGAAGAGGGTGCGGCTCTCACGTGGGGTGATGCTACTTTTGATCAGATTCTTATGGATGCTCACAAGCTCCACGTTGCCGTCAAAATCACCGAAGAACTGCTCTATGACAACGCTTTCGGACTTGAAAACTATCTTCTTACACAGTTCGGAAAGGCTCTCGCAAACGCTGAAGAGGACGCTTTTCTTAACGGTGACGGAACAGGCAAGCCTACAGGTATTTTTTCGACAACAGGTGGCGGACAGGTTGCCGGAACGCTTGGCGGTGCGGTCAAAACCGATGATGTTATAGACCTTGTTTATGCCCTCAAACGTCCGTACCGCAAGAATGCCGTATTTATCATGAACGACAAAACTCTTGCATTACTCCGCAAACTCAAGGACAACAACGGTGCATATCTCTGGCAGCCGTCGTATCAGGCTGGAGAACCCGATAAGGTACTTGGCTATACTGTGCATACTTCCGCTTATGCTCCGGAGAACGCCATTGCATTCGGTGATTTCAAGTACTACAATATCGGCGACAGGGGTTCACGTTCTTTCAAACAGCTTAATGAACTTTTCGCAGGAAACGGTATGATTGGTTTCGTTGCAAAGGAACGTGTAGACGGAAAACTCGTACTTCCGGAAGCTGTACAGATTCTTAAACTTTCCTGATTCTGAAAGGTGGTGGGCAGGGTGGTATCATTAAGCGAAGCGAAAAATTATTTACGTGTTGATGGCTGTGAAGATGACAAGCTGATTTCCGACCTGCTTCTGACAGCAAAAAAACTGTGTATGGACGTTGGACGCATGAACGAAGAGAAGTTTGAACGCAACGAGGACACCACAAGAACTGCTATGCTTTTCACGGTATCCTATCTTTACGAAAACCGAAATACAGCGGATTTTCATAAACTTACCCTGTCACTGCGTTCAATTCTCTTCGCACAGCGTGAAGGAGTGATTTAATGGAAATAGGAAAACTCAATCAGCGTATCACGATTTTAGAAAATACAACACGTATTGACAGTATCGGCAATCATAAGGCTCAGCAGGACGAATTATTCTCCTGCTGGGCTTGTGCTTCAGTAAAGACTTCAAATGAAAATTCCGACAATGGCACGACAAAAGAAGTCCAGACAATGCAGTTTATAATCCGGCAGAACAATGAAACTCTTAAACTCTCAACCACTGCAAACTGTATTTCATTTCAGGGTGTGATTTATGATATCACAGGTATATCGCCTGATTTTGTACGTCGGGATTATCTAAAAATAAATGCAGTTGCGAGAAAGGTGAGAGAAAATGTCAAAATCTACTAATGCCCGACCTGTAAAAATCGACCAGCTGGCAGAAGAGGTAATGAAGCAGATGCACGAGTACGTTGACCTTGCAGACGAGGGTATGAAAAAATCTGTCAGAAAAACCGCAACTGCTGTCAAAAAAGAGATTTCCACCAATGCTCCGAAACGTACCGGTCAGTATGCCAAAAGCTGGACGATAAAAACCGTAAATAAAAATTCTCACAAAATATCATCAACGGTATACTCAAAATCAAGAATGCAATTATCGCACTTACTTGAAGACGGTCACGATTATGTAAGTCCCGATGGTGAGAGAATCAAAAATGCCGCACAACCTTATGAGCATATCAAACCTGCACGGGATAAAGGAGAAAAAATGCTTGTCGAACTCATCAAGAAGGAGTTGTAGTCATAATGACACACGAAGAAATCAGTGAAATGATGCTTGAAATGGGACTGCCGTCTGCTTATGAACACTTTTCTGAAAATGAAAATCCTTCATTGCCGTTTCTTATCTGGTGGCTTGACGGTGAAAATACTTTCAGTGCCGACAACTATATGTATTACAGTTCACTGCAATTGAATATTTCGCTGTATACCGACGAAAAATCTCTTGAAACAGAGGCGGAAATTGAAAAAATTCTGAAGCATCATCATATTTTTTACAATAAATCTGAAGACTGGATTGAGAGTGAAAAACTCTATGAAATCCTGTACGAAATGGAGGTATAGCTTATGGCTAATATGGAAAAAAACAAGGTTAAATTCGGCTTGAACAAGGTTCACTATGCAAAAATCATGTCATTTGATGACGAAGGCACACCGACTTACGCAACGCCGATACGTATTCCTGGTGCTGTTTCGCTGTCAATCGACGCAAATGGTGAAGCTGAAAATTTCTATGCTGACAATGGTGTGTATTACGTCATCAACAACAACTCCGGCTATGAAGGCGACCTTGAAATCGCACTTGTAACGACTGAGTTTGCAACGGAAATTCTCGGTGAAATCCTTGATAACAAGGGTGTACTCGTTGAGACAAATACTGCCGAATTACAGCAGTTTGCACTTCTCTTTGAGTTCGACGGAGACAAGAACCACATCAGGCACGTTCTGTACTGCTGTTCCGCATCACGTCCGGCGACCGAGTCAAGCACAACAGAGGACAGCAAGGAAGTCAAGACTGAAACGCTTTCACTTACTGCGACTGCACTCAACAACGGACTTGTCAAGGCACGTTCGTGCGAGCAGACCGACAAAGCAACATATGATGCTTGGTACAACAAGGTTTATATGCCTGATTTTACAGCAACACAGGCAAAAAGCACTTCAAAATCGGCATAAAAGCACAATGAATACAAATGACATTATTGGAAAGCGTTATGGAAAACTTGTAGTCATAAGTCACATTGGCAAATTCAACCAGCATCATAAATATCTTTGCCAATGTGACTGTGGCAAAAATGCCGAGGTATATAGAGATAATCTGTTGGGTGGTCATAAAATTTCATGTGCTGACTGCTGGCATATTGAGCCTGAAAATGATTACTACAGATACTACTGTTCAAACGGAAAATCCTTTATTTTCGATTCTGTTGACTTTGAACTGGTACAATCTTATCATTGGCATTTGTCATCGGACGGATATCCTAAGACTAACATAAATGGTTCAACTGCTTATTTAGCACGTCTTATCATGAAATGTGGCGGAAATGAATTTGTTGACCATATCAACCGGAATGTAAGTGACGAACGAAGATGTAACCTTCGGATAGTTACTCCTCAGAAAAACAGTTGTAATGAAAAACGACGCTATAATAATAAATCCGGTTATAAAGGTGTCAGTCTCCATAAGGGTGGAAAATACAGAGCTGATATCGGATACAATAATAAAATTATCTATCTTGGCTTGTTTTCAACCGCAATTGAAGCCGCAAAGGCTTATGACGAGGCTGCACGAAAGTATCATGGGATATATGGAAGATATAACTTTCCAAAAGAAAACGAACTTAGCTGTCGATAAAGGAGGATAAAAATGGCAATAAAAAAGATTATTACAATTGACGGAATAAATGTACCGTTCAAGGCATCTGCTGCACTGCCAAGAATGTACAGAATGAAATTCGGACGTGACATCTTCAAGGATTTTTCTGAACTTCAGAATTCTGTAAAGGAAAACGATGAAGAAAATAGCAATATGGACATTCAATCACTGGAACTTTTTGAGCAATTAGCATGGCTTATGGCAAAACACGCCACACCTGAGAACGTTCCCGACAATCCGGACGATTGGCTGGAGCAGTTCAATATGCTCTCAATTTATGAAGTTCTTCCTCAGTTGCTTGACCTGTGGGGAATGAACAATGAAACTCAGGCGGTTGCCAAAAAAAACATAGACCACTTGACCGCCCGATGACAACTCCGTTGTTTCTGCTCCGATGTGTTCAGCTGGGGTTGAGTCTGTCAGAACTCGACCTCTTGACCATCGGTCTTGTGAATGATATGTTCACCGAAAAGGATAACGACGATTTCAAATATCCGTACAAGCCTACTCAAGAAGATTTCGATAGTTTCTAATTAATCATATCTGATATCTTCATAATTAGAGTACTCTAAATCAAATGATATATTCTTATCCTGCCAAATCACACTTAGTATTCTCTCACCTTCATCGAAAAAATGGTTTGTAGAAATATCAGTATGCATAATACAAGCAATTGGAAGAGAAGAATGAAGTACAAATGATTCTATAGCTTGATTTTCTTCAATAAACTTATAAATATTTGCTTGCATTATATCATCTTGCCAATAGACATTATCGTATTTATCATGAATATATTCTAATTCATCAAGCAAACCATCTCTTTCAAAATACGCTTCATGATACTTTTTAAGGTGTCCGCTGGAGCATCTACTCGCCATTAAAACGTAATTATCATCATCATAAATCATTATTATTTTGGCTTTTGCTCTACAACCTTCATGGGGACATAGTATTTTGTGATTATGAATGTAATTTGTAATTTCATTTAATCTCTCGATATGATTAATTTCATATTGCAATAATTTTATTTCATATGCAGACCTTTTTTCAATAAGAACGTTTTCGTAGTTAAATCTTGCATTATTTGTCCAATTGAACGATCCAGTTATCACAGTTTCATTATCAATAATAGCGATCTTGTTATGCATATGGTTAATTGCTCTTAGCATTAATATTTCTTTGAAAGCCATACCATGTGAGATAAGGTCATTTAAACAATTATTGTTTTTGTTTTTTTCTGATGCTGTTACAATCACTTGAACCCTAACACCCCTTTTCAGCAATGCGTCTAATGTCCAGTAATACTGATTAAAATCTATCCAAGCTACACAAATTAAAACACTATACTTTGCACGGCTGAGTGCATTCTTGATTTCAGCTGCAATATTTGTGAAGTAAAAAGGCATATAAGCCCCCCTTTCTCTGTAATAATAACACAAAATAAGATAAAATGCAAGAGCATAATTAGGAGGTGAACTCATGGCAAACCGAATAAGAGGCATAACCGTTGAGATAAACGGCGATACTACTAATCTTCAGAAATCTCTTGAGGGCGTTGACAAGAACATAAGAAACACACAGTCACAACTGAAAGACGTTGAGAAACTCCTGAAACTCGACCCAACAAATACAGAACTTCTTTCACAGAAACAGCGTTTGTTGGGCGAGGCGGTCAAAGATACAAAAGAACGTCTTGACGCTTTAAAAACTGCCAGTAACGAAGCCGCTAAGACTAAAGATAATTACGACGACTGGAAAGCAAAATACGACCCTATAAAAGAGAAAATCAGCAAAACCTCCGAAGAACTGAAAAAGCTGAAAAAGCAGTCCGAAGAGGCAAATGAACAGCTTTCAAAGGGCGAAATTTCGCAGGAAGAATATGACAAGTTACAGAATAAGATCGCCGAAACTTCCGACAAGCTGAAAGACCTTAAAAAGTCAGCAGAAGATGTATCAGAGGAATTCGGACACCCCATATCTCAAGAGCAGTACGATGCAATCCAACGTGAGATTATCGAGACGGAACAGGAATTACAAAATCTTCAGCGTGAGGCAGAAAATTCAAGAGAATCTCTCGTTAAAATCGGAAAAGCCGGAGAAGGATTACAGAACATCGGCGGAAAAATCAGCGGTGCAGGTGAAGCGTTAATGCCTGTGACTGCCGGAATTCTTGGATTAGGAGCGGCTGCTGTAAAGACTGGTGCAGATTTTGATGCGGAGATGTCCAAAGTCAGTGCTATTGCTGGAACTGTAAAAGATGAAGATTTACCAGCAATTATTGAAAGTGCTAAAGAAATGGGATTATCTTTTACCGAAGGTGCTGATGCAACTGAAACTGCTATGAATATTGTACGTGCAAAAGCACGTGAAATGGGAAGTGCAACGAAGTTTTCCGCAAGTGAGGCTGGTCAGGCATTTGAATATATGGCTATGGCTGGTTGGGGAACCGAAGATATGCTGAACGGTATCGAAGGTATTATGAATCTTGCCGCCGCCTCTGGTGAGGAACTTGGTACGACTTCCGACATTGTAACCGACGCTCTGACAGCGTTAGGCTATCAGGCACAGGACGCAGGGCATTTTGCAGACGTTCTTGCAGCAGCGAGTTCCAGTGCTAACACCAACGTTTCAATGCTGGGTGAAAGTTTCCAGTATGTTGCACCTGTTGCAGGTTCGATGGGAGCATCTGCTGAAGATTTGGCGATTGCTCTCGGACTTATGGCTAACTCCGGTATCAAGGCATCACAAGCCGGAAACTCGCTGAAAAACGGTCTTGTAAACCTCGTAAAGCCTACTGACGCACAAAAAGCAGCAATGGAACAGCTTGGTCTTATGACGACTGAAACCGCACGTATTATTGACCAGTCAGAAGTTGACAAAGCACAGACAAAAGTTGAAAACAAAACTCTTGATTTACAAAAGGCACAGAATAATTATAATGTGGCTCTTGAAAAATACGGTGAAAATTCATATCAGGCACAAAATAAACTTCTTGATTTGCAGAAAGCCGAAAATAATCTTACAATAGCACAAGATGCACTTACAAAGGCACAGAAAGGCACGATTGAAGTTGTCGGAACTGGTCAGAGTGCATTTGTTGACGAATATGGCAACATGAAGTCGCTGGGTGAAATCATGGATATTCTGCGTTCGTCGCTTGGTGCGGTAAATGTTGAACTTACAGACGGTGAGGGCAATCTTCGTGAGTATGACGATATTATAGCAGAACTCAGCCAGACAGAAGAAGGTCTAACACAGGCAGAACAACTAAAAAATGCGGCTATTTTATTTGGCAAACAGAATCTTTCGGGTATGCTTGCTATTGTAAATGCCAGTGAGGACGATTACGAAAAACTTACCAACGCAATCTACAATTGCGACGGCACAGCACAAAATATGGCAGAAACCATGCAGGATAACCTTGAGGGACAGCTTACAATTTTAATGTCACAGTTACAGGAACTGGCTATTTCTTTTGCTGAAATTCTTATGCCGACAATCCGTAATATCGTAACAAAAATTCAGGAATTTGCGGATAAATTAAATGCACTCAGTCCTCACGCAAAAGAAACTGTCACAAAAGTAGCTTTGATAGTAGCGGCGATAGGTCCGCTTCTAATTACGATTGGAAAAATAACCACAGGAATAGGCGGACTTATGAAAGTATTTTCCAAAATGCCAGCAATCATAACAAAAGTAAAAACTGCTTTCACTGCTTTGAGTTCCACTCTTCTTGCAAACCCGATTGTGTTGGTTATTGCCGGAATTACAGCACTTGTTGCCGGATTTATTTACCTTTGGAATAACTGCGATGCTTTTCGACAGTTCTGGATTGACTTGTGGAAAGAAATACAGAATACGCTGTACAATTTCTTTGAAGCATGGGAAAGTGGATGGAACACTATAAAGACTTTTTTTGTCAATCTTTGGAACAGTATAAAAGACTTTTTCGTCAATACATGGAAAAGTTTTCAGGATAATTTTCAGACAGGAATGGACATCATCTGCAACACGTTCAAGACCATATGGACAGCTATTAAAAATTTCTTTGTTGGTATCTGGACGGCGATTTCAGGAGCAGTAAGCAATGCCGTAAACGGTATAAAAAACGTTGTCACGACGATTTTTACAGCTGTACGGGACTTTATCATAACAGTTTTCACAACAATTCACGATAAAATTTCGGCGGTCTGGAATGCAATTTATACCACAATAAAGCCACTCCTTGATGCTTTTGCATATCTTTTTGAAACTATTTTCGAGGCGATAAAAATCCTCATCGGCAGAGCTATGGACTGGATTTCTGAAAAAATTCAGGCTATATGGAACGCCATAACCGAATTTATTACTCCTATTTTAGAGGGCATTCGTGACTTTTTCGTAAGTATCTGGGAAACGATACAAAATGCCGTCGGCGGAGCTTTAGATTGGATTTCCGACAAAATTCAGACTATATGGAATGCTATAACTGAATTTCTCACTCCGATTTTAGAGGGCATCAGAGACTTCTTTGAAAGCATCTGGACGGCGATTTACAACACTGTAACAACTGTCTGGACAGCTATAAAAGACTTTTTCATTTCTGTTTTTGAAACGATTTCCGGTATAGTTTCAACCGTATGGGAAGGCATAAAAACAACCATTTCAAATATTCTGAAAGGCATAAAAACAGTTGTTTCAGATATTTGGAACAGTATAAAAACGACTGTTTCCAATGTCATGACAAGCATAAAAAATACTGTTTCAAGCATATGGAACAGCGTAAAATCGGCGGTTTCAGAAAAGATTACCGCTATAAAAGATACTATCGTTGACGGTTTTAATAATGCGGTCAACTTCGTCAAAAATCTTGCTTCTGAGGCTGGAAACTGGGGCAAGGACATAATCAGCGGAATTGTCAGCGGTATTAAATCAAAAATTGAAGATGTAGCGGACGCTGTCAAGGGAGTTGCCGATAAAATCCGTAGTTTCCTTCACTTTTCAGTCCCCGATGAAGGACCATTGACCGATTTTGAATCATGGATGCCGGACTTCATGCAGGGACTTGCCGACGGTATCACTACCCACGCCGAAGTTGTAGAAAATACGATTTCAGGCTTTGCAACCAATATCACCACAATTATTAAGTCAACTATTGAAACTGCACTTAACTCAATCCTGAATACTGTTGAAACATTCATGACACAGGTTTTCACACATATTCAGACAATATGGAACGATTCAAAAGATACGATAAATACCGTCCTGAATGCTATCAGTAAAGGTGTAACTCTTGGTTGGAATACGATTGTCAGCACAATCAAAAAATCTCTTGACACTATAAAAAATGACGTTTCAGCGGATTTAAACGCTGTAAAATCGACGATTTCGACCGTAACAAATTCTGTACAGTCGTTCACTTCAAAGTCATGGAATAAAATGTCAGGAGATGTAAAAACCGTCCTGAACAGCATAAAAGCAAACGTTTCAAGTGTGTGGAACTCCATGCCGGACTCTGTAAGAAATGCAATGAACACAATTCAAAATACAGTCCTGAATGTGTGGTATAACGTTCATAATGGTGTATGGGACAGGATTTGGAAAATCCGTGACACTATTGCTGATGGTCTGAATTCTTCCGCTGATTGTATCCGAAATCTTGTAAATCAGGCGTGGGACTGGGGTTATGACCTTATGCAAAACCTTATCAATGGTATTAACTATCAGATGGGAAGTCTTAGGAACATAGTGTCCGACGTTGCAAACATGATATGGGAATACCTTCACTTTTCAGTACCTGAAAAAGGTCCGCTGACAGATTTTGAAAGTTGGATGCCCGATTTCATGCAGGGACTTGCAAAGGGTATTCAGAGTTCGCAGAAAGCCGTTGAAAAGGCGATTTCAGGCGTTGCAGGTGCAATGCAGTTAACGCTTGACAGTGGCTTGAACTTCGATTTAAACGGCATTACAGGGGCGTTTACGGGCAATTCAGGAACGGTTAATAATTACTATTCTACAGACAACAGCCGTACAGTCAATCAGACAAATAATTCACCGAAATCGCTGTCAAGGCTTGAGATTTACCGGCAGACAAGAAACGCACTGGGGGTGTGACATTTGAAATTTGATTTGATTTTAGAAAACGGCAGAGGTCCAAGAGTAGGATTTACAGGCAATGCCAATGACTATATGGTGAAGAAAATTGAGGGTTTGAGTCCACCTGCTGGAACTATCAGCACATCGACATACGCCGGTACAGACGGCAGTTACCTTAATAACGCATTTATTGAAAAAAGAAACATTGTAATTAATTTTGAAATGCGTGGTATTGACATTGAAAAACGTCGTCACTGGCTTTATAAGGTAGTCGAGCCGTCCCGATATATCAAGGTTTTCTATAAGACAGCAACTGTTGATGTGTACACTTACGGATATGTTGAGACGTGCGAGGTAAATAATTTTGAGACGTTTACAAGCGGACAGATTTCAATTATCTGTCCAGACATTTACTGGTATGACTGTAAACAGACAATAGCTTATTATGGGCGGATTTCAGGGGCTTTTCACTTTCCGTTTCCGGAGAGTGACGAGCCTTTTCCACTTGGTACATACAATGAAAGCAATATCATGACAATTGAAAATGATGGCGACAGAATCGGCTTTACTATCGAAATAACAGCCGGTTCTTCTGCTCAGACGGTTACAGTTTACAACGTCGATACAGGCGAATATTTGCAGATAAAAGGCGATGTTCAACCGAATGACATAATCAAGATTACAACGAAAACCGGCAATAAAACAATTTCTCTTAATCGTGGCGGAGGTTTCAGCACAAATATTATAAACTGGTTTGTCTATGGTTCGTCGTGGCTGACCATGAATCAGGGAACTAATCATTTCCGGCTGGAAGCTCCCGACGATTTCTCAGCAAGAATAATTCATACCAACGCTTACTTAGGAGTGTGAAAAATGTACATCGAAGTCTATGAAACGTCCGTAACTTCCGGACAAAAATTTAATGTGAAACTTGTAGCAGTGTGTGACAGTTTTTCGTCACTTTTGTGGGACGTTGAATATTATTCATGTGGTTCATTTGAAATTTATATTTCTGCAACTCACGAAAATCTTAAAACTTTCAAAAAAGGCAGAATTGTAGGACGTAACGACGATAAAAGTCATTATGGAATCATTGAAAAAATACGGATTTCAACAGATGCTGAAAACGGCGATTATCTCACGATTTCAGGACGTTTTTTAATGTCGCTCCTATCACGGAGAATTATTTATCCTGCCCGATATTATACACAAGAAACATCATACGCTGATATAGTAAAAAATATTGTGTATCGAATCTGTTCATGGCACGAAATACTCCGACGGATTCCGGGACTTCAGATAAGCGAGTTTTCAAGTCCGTGCTGGCAGAAGACCACACAATTACAGGTTAGCTATGAAAACCTTATGGACTGGATTTATAAAATCTGCGAAATTGTCGGCGGTACGGCAAATATCAGGCTTGAAAAGTCCGGAGATGAAGATTATTCATTGCTTTTTGAACTTTCGCAAGGTACGGACAGAAGTATTTTACAGAACGAAAATCCGCACATAGTTTTTTCCGATTCATACAATAATCTTCTGTCATTTGATTATGTGCTTGATACCACAGATTACAGCAATTTTGCTTATATTTTCGGTGCTGGCGAGGGTGCATCACGAAAAAATACAGTATTCCATTACACCGAAACAATCCCATCACTGTTTGACAGATATGAAATTTACGTTGATGCAAGAGATTTGTCCGACGAGGAACAGACAGACGGCGAAACAACAGAAATTCCCAAAACTGAATACCTGAATATGTTACGTGAACGTGGCAAGGAAAAACTTGTATCGATAACGGAAAAAAGCGAAAGTACAATAGCAATGAACGACAAACAATATCGATACAACAGGGATTATTTTTTAGGTGACTATGTGACAGTACAACATGACCGTTTCGGCTTGAAACAACCAAAAATTCAACTTGTCGGCATGATTGAGAGTTTCGACCAGAACGGCTATTCGCTGACACCAACATTCAAAGGAGAGTGATTTTATGGCATTCCACAACGGTTTCTTTGACGCTAAAAATCTTGACAGAACGTATACAGCAGAGGATTTCACGTCGTATCTTTCAAGTTTTATCTGCAACGGTATTTTAGACACTTACGGCGATAATTTCAACCTGACTTCAACCGGCGAGGGCAGACAGGTTGTTATCGGTACGGGCAAGGCTTGGATAAATGGTCATTATTTCGTCAATGACGAGCCGTATATGATTGATTATGCTGGCTATAAAGACCCGACTTTTCCAAGATACATATCTATTGTAATAGCCTGCGATACGTCCGACGGTGTGCGGAATGTCTGGATTGATTCCGTAATAGGACAGCCTTCTGAAAATCCGGTTCTGCCCGAAATTCCGAAAAGCGAAACACGCACTAATCTTTTTCTTTATGCTGTCCGCATAAATCCGGACGCTCCGTGTATCACAGAGGCGGACTGGTGGGATTACCGTGCTGATGAGAACGTCTGCGGCTACTGCAAATGCATTTTAGGAAAGTGCAAAGTTACAGAATTAATGCAGGAAGTAGCCGAATTAAAGGGAAAACTCAATGAATTACAGCCACAGGTTGAAGACCTTAGCAATGTCGTTGTAGAAACTGGAAGAGTCGGTGATAATGTAAGGTATTCACTCCGGAAAGACGGCAAGGCAATTTTAACCGGTACTGGCGACATATGGGAGTACGGCGAGGACACAACACGGGGAAATTCACCGTTTTACTGCAATAAATCACTGAAAGAGATGACTATTGAAGACGGAATAACTTCACTTACGGATAAATTTTTCTTTGGAACTATCATGCACATCTTGACAGTCCCAGAAAGCGTTGTATCGGTCGGCATTTCCGTATGCGAGGAATCAGATGTTTCAATTGCCTACTACGCCGGTGAGGTTATAGGTGAAAGAATGTTCGCAAATGACGACGCTTTAGTGATGATAAGCATGACTAAGAACGTCAAAAAAATTTCTGACAATGCTTTTTTAGGTTGTGTGAATCTGCTTTCTGCAACATACGACGGAACGATTGACGAATGGAATGCGATTGAAAAAAGTCCGACGTGGGCGGGAGAATCGGGAGAACGTTCAAGCCTTGAAAAAATCCAGTGTACCGATGGTTATTTAGCGTATGACTGGCAAACACATATATGGAACGAGGTGAGGGAATAATGTGGAAATTCCTTGTAAAACAGCAGAAAATTGAAATTCTTGAACGTGAGGTCATAGCAGACCAGCAGATTTCTTTTGTCAGCCTGAAATTCATATTTGACGGTGACTGGAAAAAGTTCCACAAAGTCGTTCAGTTCACACAGTGCGACGAGACTTATAACCGTGTTCTCGGCACTGACGGAATTTCATGTCTGCTCCCGTCGGAACTTCATTCTGGAGCGGTCAGAATGTCAGTTTTCGGATATGATTCGGAGAACATCAACGGACTGCGTGCCACAACTGTTCCAGTAACTCTAAATGTCAGACCATCCGGATTTGTCAGCGACGGTGCGGAAGAAATTCCGCCGACTCCTGACCTGTACACACAGCTTTTGCAGAAACTGGAAGAAAAAGCCTCATCATTGCAGAACGGC
The DNA here is from genome assembly GCA_023665275.1 of Alistipes senegalensis. Lineage (GTDB taxonomy): Bacteria > Bacillota > Clostridia > Oscillospirales > Ruminococcaceae > Ruminococcus. The sequence continues at coordinate 26,616 of JAMPEF010000021.1, forward strand.
GTTGACGGAAAAGACGGTGAAAACGGTTTCAGTCCGACGATTACCACAGAAATGTCAGTAAACGGATATACTTTTACAGTTACGGACATAAACCACACTGAAACGATTACAGTAACCAATGGTAAAAATGGTGCAGATGGAAACAATGGAGTCAACGGTCTTTCAGCCTATGAAATTGCAAAAAATAACGGTTTTGAAGGTACGCTGACACAATGGCTCACATCTCTCAAAGGTGACAAGGGTGATACCGGAAAACAAGGAGTTAAAGGCGATAAGGGCGAAAAAGGTGACACTGGTGAACAGGGTATACAGGGTGAAAAAGGTTCAACCGGAGCTACCGGAAAAACCGGTGCAAGCGGAAAATCCGCCTATGAAATATGGCTTTCTGCCGGAAATTCCGGAACTGAAACGGATTTCCTGAACTCTCTTAAAGGCGAAAAGGGAGACACCGGCAAACAAGGTATTCAGGGCGATAAAGGTGACAAAGGTGCGACCGGTGCAAAGGGTTCAAAAGGTGATACTGGAGCAGACGGAAAATCCGCATATGATGTGTGGATTTCACAGGGAAACTCCGGAACTGAGGCAGATTTTCTTAACTCGCTGAAAGGTGAAAAGGGTGACAAGGGAGATACCGGAAGTGCATCAGTTGATACCGAAAAAATCGAAGAAAAACTTGCGGAACTTACCAATAAAGACACGCTGTGGGGAAATTTCAATCCTGTAGGGCGTGCCGAATTTCCTAACGCCTGTCTGACTTATTATGTCCCGACCGGACAGAAAAGAACGTTTGCCGTTATTCCACGTATTGCCGACATCGAAAACAATGCTTTAAACAACTCTCCGGCTGGTATGTTTGTTTTGGACTTGACGGAACGTGTAGAAAATCTGGAAAATTCCTCTCATGCTCACAATAACAAAGAATTTCTAGACAGAATTGAAACAACTCTGAATTCTCGCATCAGTGTACTCAGTGCAAGCCTGACCGCCGTTGACGAAGAACAATGGAGACATATAAACGGTCTTGAAGAAGTATCACACACACATGAAAATATGGATTATCTGGACAGTCTCATTCCGACCATAAGTTCAATGAGTGCAAAACTTTTTGCTATAGAAGATGAACATGGAAAGAAAATTGAGACGCTGACAGAAACTTCTCACACACACGAAAATATGGATTATCTAGATAATCTCATTCCCACGATAAGTTCAATGAGTTCACGGATTTTAGCTATTGAAAGCGAACACGGAAAACGCATTGAAAGACTTGAAACGAGCCTCGAAGATGTGAAGACAATTCTTGCTGACGTTGTGGAGGTGACCGAATAATGCCGGATATAGCCGAATACTTAGCAGAACTTGAAAAACAGCGTACACAACTTGCGAAAAATCTGAACACTATGGGTGTACGGGCAAACGCTACCGAAAAGCTGAATACGCTTGTCTCGAAAGTACTGCAAATACAGCATTCAGGAAGCGGAACAGTAAAAGAAAACGTTTTACTTGACACTAATTCATTTACATCAAAACAGGAGACAGTTTCCGCTTATGGCGAATCAATCTATATTTACGAATCCACTTCAGCGGAAACACTTCAGAAATATGCAGATGTTATTGAAAAATGGGGCGGAATTTCAAGTTCAAATAACTTTGTCAGTGATGCTTCGGCAAAGTATGGCATAGCAGTAAGTAACTGGTCTGAAAGTGAATCTGATACGGGTATTTTGTTTGTCTCTCCGCTGGAACTGAGTACAGGAAAACTTCTCATCACGATAAACGCCTCTCTCAATAGCTGGATGAATCAAAATCTTCATTTGAACCTCATTCGGTCTGAAGGTACTGTTGCAGACATGAGTGAAAAAATTACAGACGACGATTTTACTTATACTTTCGATATGGTCTTTGCCGGAAGTACCTCCCTGAAAGACCATATTCTTAACTGTGGCAATATCATAGCCGGTACATATTATTTGTACATTTCAGGCACGGAAAAAGCCGACAACAGCAATTTCAGTTACAATAAAATTGAATATCTGAATTATTGAGGTGAAAATAATGCAGGACATTATAACAATTATAATTTCGGTACTGTCCGCCACCGGAATTTTAGGAATAGGCACAAAGGCAATTCTCAGACGTCTGAAACGTCAGGAAACCCGTCAGAAAGCCGTTGAACTTGGTGTACAGGCACTGCTTCGTGACAGAATGTTACATAATTACAATAAATACATGGAACAGGGTTATGCACCGATTTTTGCAAAGGAAAATTTCGAGAATATGTATCAGCAGTATCACGGACTGGGTGGCAACGGTGTGATGACACAATTGCACACAGCCTTCATGGAGCTACCCACAGACAAGGAGACCGACAAATGAGAGACTGGAAAAAATGGTTTCAATTAGCTACGATAAGAGCAGTAAAAACCGTCGCTCAGACAGCAGTTGCCACCATCGGAACATCTGCTGTGATAGGTGACGTTAACTGGCTTGCTGTCGGAAGTGCTTCA
>JAMPEF010000022.1 GCA_023665275.1 Alistipes senegalensis
CTCTTATAGCATATGAAAATGGTCAAAAACGCATTGATGAAATTGAAGTCGGCGATAAGGTCTGGGCATATGATACCGAAACGGGCAAAACTGAACTGAAAGAAGTACAGATAGTATATGTTCATGACTGTGACGAAATACTGCACCTGCATACTTCGTGTGGGAATATTGATACAACATCAAATCACCCATTCTATGTTATTGGAAAAGGCTGGGTAACGGCAGGAGAGCTTGAAGCAGGAGACGAAGTTTACAGGCTTGACGGTTCAACGGCTGTTGTGACAGGTTCAGAACTTGAAAGACTTGCAGAGCCGATTAAAGTATATAACCTTGAAGTAGAAGATTATCATACTTATTTCGTTGGCGATGTGCCGATTTTGGTGCATAATTATAAAACTGAATATGATATATATGCTGCTGGAACTAAAACAAAGAAACCTTCTGGAAAGAAATCTGATTTTGGCTTTGATGGTAATGCTGATATACCAGATACCACACTTATCAATATGAATATGAAACCTAGCGATTCAAAACATCCGTTTGGTGGTGCTTCTACAAATGAAAAGGTTGAAAATATAACTTTCCTTAAAAATAAGCTGTTTTATTTATTAGAAGCTGGCAAAGAATTACCTCCTGATATAGGACTGAATCGAGATGAGATTAATGGACACAACACACTCTATCCATTGGTTGAAATGACATTGGGAAGATTTTATGAATTGATACAGGGGTTAGAATGGATACCTACTGACATTAACACATATAAAAAATAATATATGTTTAATTAAAAATAAAAAATATGTTCGGATAAATCGAAAATTTTTTCTCTGTGTGTTTTCCTGTCTTAAGACAGGAAAATGCACAATGATATTATTGATATTTTATAGTAAACAATAAACGTATTCACTTTAAAACGAGGTAATAATGAAAAATTATGCATGTATATTAACAGAAGAAGAAATTGCAAAAAAAACTGGGATAAATAAAAGAGTCAGTAGCTCAATAGATAATCTTTATATACTGGATGATAATGAATATAATCTATTATATGCTTATTTCCTGTATGTAGGTTGTGCAAATAATTTTGTTTGGAAATTTACAGGGATTTGTTATTTACTGTTGTTGTATGAAAGAAATCCAATACGTTTCATAAATAATTTTTCATCAGCTTTTGAAATAGCATATACTTCTGTTGACAGTTCCGAATTTTATGAAGACTTTTATGAATTAGAGTCTATGTTAAAAATATGTGATAAAGATGTTTATCAAAAATTCTTGAAAATATCATGTAAATCATTGAATGAAGAAATAAAAGAATATGTGAGTAATGAGCTCGTTGTATCTATTAGTTGTGATACTGATTCCGATTTTTATAAAATTTGCATGAATGAATATATTGAATTTAAAAGAAAACTTGGAATGTAAATAATGTTTTGTTTTATAAATAAAAAATAATCAAATTCGCATTGATGAAATTGAAGTCGGTGACAAAGTCTGGGCATATGATACCGAAACAGGCAAAACAGAACTGAAAGAAGTACAGATAGTCTATATTCATGACTGTGACGAAATACTGCACCTGCATACTTCGTGCGGAGATATTGATACAACATCAAATCACCCATTCTATGTCATTGGAAAAGGCTGGGTAACGGCAGGAGAGCTTGAAGCAGGAGACGAAGTCTACAGGCTTGACGGTTCAACGGCTGTTGTAATAGGTTCAGAAATTGAAAGACTTGCAGAGCCGATTAAAGTATATAACCTTGAAGTCGAGGATTATCATACTTATTTCGTTGGCGATGTGCCTGTTTTAGTGCATAATTATACTTACAAAAATGGAGTATATGAAAAGGCGGATTATCATACACGATATGATACAGCACAAAAAGGCAGAGCTCCATCTGATGGTCAAGCTGCTTTGGACAATTCTCTTCCAATAGGTCCAAATACAAAGAGAAGAATAGGCATTAGCAATGGTGAATTCGTCGTTCTTGATAACACAATTGGCAATATCTTTCATGGTCACGTTAGACCATGGAAAAAGTTGTCACAGACAATGCAAGCTGTTTTAAAAAGAGCAGGCTTAGTTAACAAAAAAGGTAAAATATTATGATAAGAGATGTTATTCTTTCAAACGGATTAAAAATTTGTATTGCATTGCCTGATTCCTATGCAAATAACATAAATTCTTATTCAGATGAATATTTCGCTTCGATAACTTTTATAACTAACGATACAAAATATACTGTTGCGAATGATGTGGTAAGTTATTTAGCAGAATCTTTTCTTAACGCTTTAAGAAAAGCTGATGATTTAATTTTATCTGATATTTTTAAAAATGATATTGGTAAATGCTATAACGATTACTTACACGCTGTTGACGAAGAAATAGACATCGCTGGCTTGGAAAATAACGAAACCTGGTCAGGATATAGATACTATATCTTTGAAACTAAGCAAAATGTAACATGGTTATATAGGATAAATGATAATATTTATTTAGAAGTAAGTCCTATTTTTCCATATCATTTTATCGAATACGATAACAGCAAACAAAAGCACAATTTGTATCAAAGTTTCTTATCTAAATACAGTAAGATTCTTCGCATAGAAATTACCAGAGATGACATAGAAGTATTAATTTCATTTCTCGAGCAGTTCAATGAATAGTTTGCCTAAAAATACCGAGGTCAAGATAATATCAAAGCCTCGGCTCTCTTTTAAGATTGACAATTTCTTCTCAAAATGATATAATGGTCACATAAGACAGGCATATCAATCACTCGTTCTATGTTCTTGAAAAGGACCGGGTAACGGCAGGAGAGCTTGAAGTAGGAGACGAAGTTTACAGGCTTGACGGTTCAACGGCTTTCGTAACAGGTTCAGAACTTGAAAGACTTGCAGAGCCGATTAAGGTATATAACCTTGAAGTAGAAGATTATCATACTTATTTCGTTGGCGATGTGGCTGTATTGGTGTAACGATTGTATAGCAGAATTGACGTAACAAAAATAGGAAGAGCGAGTTCACACTTAATAATAGTGACTCGCTCTTTATTTTGAGTATATAAGTTATATGTTTAAATTCAGTAATATTTTAAGAGTAAAAATATCTTTTTTATCGATAGTTTCAACTTTTCCGTCGTATTGTGCAACGGCTTTGCGTATGTTATAAAGACCATAACCGTGATGAACTTTATCAGTTTTACTTGTAAAATCCTGAGTATCGGAAAAGACATCATCAGAACTTTTTGAATTGGATATTTCAATATACTGGAAAGATTTCTGCTTTGCAGTCTTGACGTAAATCCACCTGATGTCGTTAGTTTTCAGACAAGCTTCGATAGCATTATCCAGTCCGTTTGAAAGAATAGTACAAAGGTCAGCCGGAGAAATATCACTGAAAAATGTGCCTTCAAACTGAAATTCTATTCCATCGTTTTGTGCTGTATGCATTTTATTTGTCAGAATAGCGTCAGCAATCTTATTGCCGGAATCAATAAATATCATTTCCGGATTAAAATTATCTGTCAGTTTATCCATATAAGAAAGCACAGCAGAGTAGTCCTGTGATTCGATAAGAGAACGTATACAATGCATATGATTTTTGTAATCGTGTCTAAAACTATGAAATTCCCTGTTGAGCTGAGTAAAAGCTTCATAATGTTCAATTTGGACTTTTACATGTTGTTCAAGGAGATCAGCAGTGTTCTGAAGATGTTTTTTTGAAATATCTTTAACTACGAAGAACAGGACAGCAATAATCAGGGATATTAAAAATAGTGATGCAGTTATTTGCAGGATATGGAGCTTTCGTAAATCAATGTCATTTTTTAAAAAGAGAAGTGAAATATATAGTTCAAGAGAAATGACAGAAAACAAAATGAGAATATATGTAGATTTTGATATTCCATGCAGAATTTTATAAATTTGTTCATAATACTTTTTATAAAAGATATGTATCAAAATATACAAGATAGTTTGGAAAATCAGGTCAGCTACAACAGACCATATCTGACGTTTTATGTCAGGTACAAAGTATAAAAAAATATTCAGTGAAAAGGATTTTATAAATGATTCAGTATTTTCAATTAACAAGAAACAATAAATGAAGTTAAGCAGTTTTCTGCGGTTCAGTATGATTGCAATTAAAATAAGCTGCAAATAATAAAGTATAAGAAAAAGTGGATATAAGCTGTTTATTTCTTTTATATAGCAGTACGAGAAAATGCATGAAATAGGTATAGATAAAAAGCACAGAGTTTTAAAAAGCTTTGTGCTTTTTATTATGTCTCTAAGATAAGCGGAAACAATATTTTTGATATTTAATATTAAAATCAAAGTTGATGTTGAGAAAAGTACTGGAATTAGAGATAACAAATCAATCATTCCTTTCGTGAACTGTTGTGAGCAATTATATAGTCCATGAATTTATTTTTGAAATCAGATTTGTATTTCTTTCCAAGCTGTGCTTTTTCACCATTATCAAAAATGATGACTGAAGTCGTATAGCTGTTGACATAATAAACATTGGCAATATAGGCACGGTGACACTGTACAAATATTTCCGGTGGCAGGAGTTTTTTTGCTTCACTGAGATTTTTGTTGAATTCATAAATTCTGTCTGATGTTCTGATAATAGTATGTCTTGCTTTTGCTTCCAGATATATGATATCTGAATATTTTATTTTCCATATTCCGTCATTAGTATTTACTATTAGAAATTTTGTAGTATCAAGAGTTGTTCTGTACTCGTCCAAAGCATTAAAAAGCTTTTTACACTGGATTGGCTTTATAAGGAAACGAAAAGTATCCACTTCAAAGCTGTCAAGAACAATTTCAGGAAAACTTGTAGTAAATATGATTTTTACGTCCTTGTTACTTTTTCTTAAAATTCGGGAGGTCTCAAGACCATCCATATCATCCATTTGAAAATCCATAAATATTATATCAAAATTAATATCACTGTTCAGCAATTGATGTCCGTTGTAAAAATGTCTTACATTTACAGATAATTTGTTTGCAATATAATAATTTTCAATCATTTTATAAAGTTTATCATGAAATACCTGTTCATCATCGCATATAGCAATTACCATATAATCACATCCTTTGATTAGATTATATCATATTTTATAAATTATTTCAATTAAATAATGTGTTTGTGCGTATTTTTGGTACTTTTGTCACTTTTATATGGAATTGTTTATTAATATTGACTATCCTTTATGTATGAAATCGTAAAGGAGGCATTGATATGGGCTGGTATATATGGCATATATTTTTTGGCTGGTAAGGAGAGAAACTTATGCAAATAATTCAGAATCAATTTTTATGCTGTAATAATCTGTTATCGTACAAAACTAGAGTAAGTGAAAACAGAGTATTTGCATTGTTTGATCATATGGAAAAAAGTGCTGAAATATTGAATATGGAAATTACAGGCGATATAATTTTTACTATTAACGAAACTATCAAATCCGAAAGTAAAAAAATATTTGGTATTGAGGTACTTCTTCCTGTTGCTTCGGAGTTTGAAAGCAATGAACATTATGTGTTTAAGCCGAAAATCAGAATCGAAAATGCACTTAAAACACAATGTGTAATTGATGCTGACAACATCGACAGAATAAAAGAGGAAATAGTAATTTATATGCTTAGAAATCAACTTAAAGCATTGACGGATTTTTACTACGTTGTCAGCAATCGAAGACAGCAAATAGTTGATATTTACGTTGGAATAAACGGAAGCATACTCTAAATAAACAAAATCATAATAGTTAATCTCAGTGCATTTGACTGTTATGATTATTTATTAAATATTTGATTATTTATAATATAATATGAATAATAATAAATTCTTGCAAAACAGAATACTTTTTATTTTTTTCGGAACGCTTATAAATAAGGGCGTTTCTTTTTTTACATAATATCAGGAGTTGGAAAATGTCCATTCGAAAAAATTCTTTCATCTGGTTCAAAGTCTGATTATGTGCAGAAATTTCAGCCTGATGCTCTTTCTCAAACTTAAATTTCTTTCGTCCTGAAAGCGTTTTCAGTTCATCAAAAACAGGTTTGTATTTCAGTAATGTGACAACTGCCTGTTTTTTTCTTTTTCAATAAGCTGATTTCTTTGTAACAGCTTTGATTTTCCATTCTATTCATCAAGATTTTGCGTATAAATTTTTGCCTTAAGAATCAGCCTTTGATTTTTAAAAGTTTATCCATAGAATTTTGTATTTTTCCTCATTTATTTTGAACAAAATTTCATGATTTCTGAGGTCATTTTCCATAATTTTTGGCTCCTTTTTTCTGAAAAAAATTAAGGGTCTTAGGGAGATTTCCCTAACAAGCAGACGTAACTTGTCCGAGCATTTTGTCCGACAGGTTACCGAGCTTGCTACTTTTGAAAAGTCCTCCGTTTATACCGGAATTTTTTAGGGATTTCCTAAAGAATTTCACAAAAATTTACAGAAAATTTATAATATGGTTCACGGACGGAGTAACTACATTTGATGGTAAAGACTTCTACGAGAGCATACAGGGCGTGGATTATTGAGCTTGGCGATGGTACAGCATTTTAGAAATCAATCAAAGAACATAGTAAACAGGCAATAGCAAGCCTTATGGAAGAAACCCTGAACAGAGACAAAGGCAAATCGTATTTCTTGGAACTACTAACAATTATGACTTCCTAAAGGACGAAACCGGCGACCGACGTTAACCCAATAAATGACAGCCGTGATGACAGCTTCGACAAGAAGATAACAGAATTAGAATGTGTGGCGGAGTTGATGAAGATGTATTAGAAATTGACTTACGGAAAATGACTGAAAAAAATGTATACATTTATATACATCAATTTCCATAAAAATAGCCATGTATACATATGTACATGAACAAAGAGGGGCTGTAAAATGCCCTCTTTTACGCATTATATTATATAATGCAGTATATTGTATTACATAATACATATTATTTATATAATACATTAAATTTAGTAATGTATACAAATGTATACACCGTATAAATTTGTATACATAGTATTTTTTGATTATCGGACGTTTGATGAAAGTGAAATCCTACCTGCTTCATTCGGGTGGGATTTTTTATCAAATTCATTTGGCAGTTGACAGAGTAAGAGTTATATGATATAATATAATCAGATAACAAAGCCATAAAAACAGCGTAATTCTGAGAAATGAATGCTTGAAAGGAATGTATTATGTCAAAAAAGTCAAAAGTAACGCCGAAACTCGACCTTGTATTCAAGAAGATTTTCGGAAATGTCAAAAATACCGATATATTGGCGGATTTTCTTGCAACTGTACTCGGTATTGAAACGAACGAGATAACAAACATAGAAATCCTTGACAATGAGATGATACCTGAAACACTGATTTCAAAATTCAGCCGTCTTGATTTGAAACTTACTCTTAACAGCAAAACTTCGGTAAATATTGAAATTCAGGTACTTAATTACAGCAATTACAAGGAAAGAACACTGTTTTATTGGGCAAAAGTCTATACGGAAGAACTACAGAAGAATGAGGATTATATCAACCTGAAGAACGTCATCGCAATCAACGTGATTGACTTCAATCTTTTTGATTGTAAAGAATATCATTCGACTTTCAAAATCTTTGAAGAACACCGTCAGGAACTTCTTACAGACAAACTCCGCATAGATTTCTTGGAACTGAAAAAGGCGAAAAAGGAGCGTGGCATTATGACTGATAAAAAGCAGATGTGGATGGACTTCCTGAACTCCAACGCAGAAGATGATGAAACACTTGACAGTCTTGCGACAAAATCTCCTGTAATGGAAAAAGCTGTTGCGGTTCTTCGACAGATGAGCGCGGACGAAAAAGAACTGTATGAGATTGAGCAGAGAGAAAAGGCTGTAAGAGACGAAATTGCCGCAAGAAGTTATGAACGAGAGCAAGGCTTGAAACAAGGTGAAATATTGGGAAAAGTCAAGTCTGTTATAGACCTTATCCATAACAATATCAGTAAGGAACAGGCTTTAATTATGCTGAAAGTGGACGAAAAGACGTTCAATGAAGTGGTTGCCCTAAATGGCTTGATGTAAAAATAGTTAAAAATAACTGCTCCTAAAGACAGAGGCAGTTATTTTTTTGAAATAAACTCTTCTATTATACTTTCGGACAAATCCGTTTTCATGTAAAATAGCGTAATATAGCCTAAAAGTCTGTCTTTTACACTTTTCTGAGAATGACTTTCAAATATTTTTGTTAAAAAAGAAAATCAGAACGAACTATATTTGTTGATTTCTTTCACAGCAAGGAGTTTCTTCTTGTCTTCCATGCGTTTAGCCTTTGTCCTGCATAATGCTAAATCCCACCCGAACGCATCAGGTGGGATTTTCTTTGTTGTTCGGGAACATATATCAACAGGATATAGTTTTTCCGGAAAAACTTCTTGACAAACGGAGAGAATGATGTTATATTAAATGTATACAAATGTATACATTGATTTCTCTATTTTTAGCCATGTATATATTTGTATATAGTGTATACAGATGTATACACAAGTAAATTAAGGAGTATTTTTATTATGTCAGAAAAAATAGTAGCGTTTTGACTATAAGAGCAGATGATGAAATCAAAGCAAGATTCAAGTCATTGGCAGAGAATTTAGGCAATCAAGCTACAGCCTTGGAAAGCCTTCTCAATGCCTATGAAATGCAGACAGCAAAGGACATACTGAAAGACCGCCGAACCGATATTGAGGATTTTGACACTCATTTACAAGCAATTTCAAGTGCATTTCTGCACTCTTTGGAAGTTACCGAGAACACCACTGAACGAGTCAAGGCAGAATTTCAGCGACAACTTGACAGCGTAAAAAAATCGCTTGCTACTGCAACCGAACAATTGACAGATAAGCAGTCATTACTTGATGAATACCGTAAAATGTTGGAAAAAGCTGTATTGACTGCAAATCAAGAACATACAAGAGATGCACAAAATCAGACAAAAGAAATTCAACGTTTATATGCCGAAATTGATAGGTTACGACAAGAAAATTTAACTCTTAATACAAATCTGGCAATGCTTAATGCAGAAAAGTCAAAAAAAGAGACCGAATAATTATTAAAAGGGAACAAGTATAATTGTTCCCTTTTTTATTCCGATAGAATGTATACATTTGTATACATAAAATCGCATATCAGATATAAATCTAATAGGCGATTGATTTTATTGATATTTTTTTATCATTGAATTGTGCTTTTAAACCGGTCTTTAATTCAAATTCTGCAACGGTCATATTAGCTCGTTTGGCTGCGTCTGATAAAGTAAGGACACCATCTTTTACAAGTGATACAAGTGTATTTAAAACACCTTCAATTCTGCCTTCCATTCTTCCTTCTTCACGCTGTTCTGCCTGTTCTAGATTCGTCATATTCAGTTGTACACATACGCTTCACCTATGCTCTGTTCGCTATAAGAAACGATTTGATTATGAAATCATCAGGCATCACGCTCCTTTTCTTTAATTGTAACAGAGAAATATTGATTTGTCAATCACTTCAAACATATCTGTAATCTTAAAGTTCTAATTGTAAACTTTTTGTAAATTTTTGTGAAATTCATGAGGAAATCCTCAAATTTTTCGGTATATAAGTAGAGGGGGATTTCTATAATAGCAAGCATGGTATTGTGTGGGTACAAAAATTACAAATCGCACACAATACAAAGCTTGTTAGAGACACCCTAAGACCCGAAAATCATGATACACATGATGTGTAAAAATTGAAAAGAATAAACATAGACATTATATTTAAATATGCTTGAATGCAGTAACTGCTCAACTGATGCATGAACTCTAAATCTATGGAATTAATACCATTTTAGCACAACATATTAGAGCGATTTTTTTGGAAATCTAAATGATACTTTTATGAAAATAAAAAGTCATTATAATTTCGTAAAAACTCACAAAATACATAATGACTTTTTGTTAATAGCTACAAATATTATTTTTTCTAAAATATACGGTTGCTTTTTGAAAAAAATATCGGCAGTATATATAGAGAGAGATAAAAAAATAGTTATTACAATATTTTGTAACAACTACTTGAAACTTATTCTGAAATATGGTATAATTACACCAGTGGGTGCAATGCCCACAACAGTTCAGAACAAGTTTCGCAGGCTTGAACTGAACACTAAAACGAAGTTACTCTAACTAACTTGAAATAGCTGTTATGTCTTTGCATCCACACCCACGAAAGGTGTTCTTATGAGAATATTATATCATAAGAATTTGAAAAATGCAAGCATTTCAAAAAAATTTTTTCTTTGTTTTATCAACAGAAAATATTAAATTAAATCAGTTATAAATAGTAAAGTTGTGGTTTCCTAGTTTTATCAATCCGCAACTTTTTTTGTTGTTGGATGAAAAAACTTTGAAAGGATTAATTCAAAATGAAAAAACGCATAACAGACAGCTCTGTTTCTTATCTGAAATCAAAGGAAAATCTAACAAGATACATGGATATACACTGCCTCCGTGTAACGAACAATCCGAATGCAAGCATTCAGTTTGCTTGTCCGTTCTGCAACAGTGGCAATCATGACCGTAGAAACAGCGATAGTGGCTTTTCCATTTATACAAACAAAGACGGATATGGTATGTACCACTGCTTTTCATGTGACAAAAGTGGAGATATAATCTGCCTTTACGCCGAATTGAATGAAAAGAACTCTAAAAGCGACTTTACAGAAATATGTGAGGAACTCGCAAAAGAACTGTGCATCACTCTTGATTATGAGGATGGTAGCGTATTTAAGCCTGTAGAAAGTAAGAAAAAGGCGAAAACCAGCAAATCATCAAGACGTGTATTTAATCATATTGATTTTACGCCGAAAAATCACGATAAAGAACTTCCAGAATCGCCACGTAGAGAACGCCAACACGTTTATACTAACGAAAACGGACATCCTATAGCTGTCAAGAAGATGAAAATCAGGAAAGACGGCAGTAAGTCCTTTATATGGTATTTGATTAACTCTGAAACAGGTGAAATTGCAAGTAAATATGGTTTAAATGGGCTTGAACTTCCATTATACAATATACGTGCGGTCAATCAGGCAAAAGAAAATGGACAAATTGTATTTGTCGTAGAGGGCGAAAAAGACGTTGACACGCTTCAGAATTTAGGCTACATAGCTACAACAAAGCCGAACGGAGCTAAAAATCACTGGACATCAAACTTTATTGAACCACTGAAAAAACTGAACGTTATTGTACTGCTTGACAACGATAAGGCAGGTGCAGACTGCGGAAAAATGGCTATAACAGCATTACTGGACGTTACAGAGAGTTTAAAAGTGATACCATCTGCCTCTCTTTATCCCGAATTGCCAAACAAGGGCGATATATCAGACATTGTGGATATGCTCGGAGCTGAAAAAACAAAAGAAATACTTGACAGTGCCATTACTGACGAAAAATATCTTGTTACAGAAGATACTTTCGATACAGAACAAGATGATGATGCAAACGATGAAGAAAGTTCTAAAAAAGAGAAGAAACAGCAATTTGACTGCGACTGTTTAGACCAATTCTTGCAAGATAATAAAATTACAGCAAGATATAATGAAGTTACAACAGATATAGACATTGAAATTCATGGAGACTTGTTTAAAAATGAAAATCAGGAATTTATCAGTGAAATGTTACCATCCTTGTTAGAAGTTCCATTGAAAATAGCATATAAAGGAGCAAATATCAATAATATCACACGTTATCTTGATATTGTCGCCAAAAGGCACGCTTACAATCCTGTACTTGAATTGATACAGTCTGTTAAATGGGATGGACATGATTATTTTAACGATTTCTGTGATATGTTAGGCATCGGTGAACAGATGACACGAAAGACGGACGCTGAAACTTATGCAAAATATGCTTTTTACAGACAGGGCATTTTAAAATGGCTTATGCAGTGCATTTGCGGACTTCATAATACAAAACTCAATCCATTTTCACTGGATATTGTTCTTGTTCTGCAAGGCGGACAGGGTATAAGTAAGACAAGGTTATTTGAAAACCTTGCACTAAAACCGCAGTTTTTCGGAGATGGTACAAGCATTGACCCACGAAATAAGGATACTTTGCTTGAAGCATTGTCAAAGTGGATATGTGAGTTAGGTGAAATTGGTAGTACTTTCAAAAAAGATATAGACCTGCTCAAAGCATTCATTACACACGCAGTTGATGAAATACGACGACCATACGATAGAAAAGCAAGCCGAATCGCAAGACATACAAGCTTTTGCGGTTCTGTCAATGATGATAAGTACCTGATTGACGAAACAGGAAACAGACGATTTTTTACAATAAAACTCCCTGAAAGTCTTGTTATCGACTACGAAACCCAGATTAAAACGTTTAACTTTCTTCAATTATGGGCACACATCAATGTAGTAGTAGAAAACCATGTAAAAAACTATGGTGAAACATATGCTGGTTGTTTTCGTCTATCGGACAGTGAAAAAAGAACCTTACAGATATATAATGCAGAACACGAAAAGCCTTTAAAAGGTGAAATTGAAATCAGAGACACAATATATAAACTTGAAGGTAATCCAAAAGTGATGCATAGATATATGACAATTACTGAATTTTTAACAGAAAATCTCGCATTGAAAAATATCACTGCAATGCAAGCAGGAAAAGTATTAAACAGACTTCAATATCAACCCAGAAGAGTCTATAGAAATGGTAATACATCCACTGTCTATAATTTACCATACATAAGCTATCCATAATAAAATAAAAAAAAGAGCCGTTGCGTGTTATCTTAACATGACAACGGTTTTTTAGACCTTGCAGGCAAATGAACTATCCAACAGAATATAAAAATACATCACAAATAGCCGTTTCGGAACTATTGTCCTCCACGGCTAATTAGCTTTTTTGACTCGTACATAGGTTAAGTCCTAGCCCTTCTTATCGCAGTTTGGGTCTTCGGGTTTATTCACCACGGGTTTTTCCATCCCGCTGCGTGTCTTTTTACTTGGATACGATTCCCCCAAGTGTTTTTTACCGGGTTGTCCCTCCCGTTCCAGTTTTTAAAGAACTGATAAACTTTTAAAGGGTATTTGCCATTTCACATAAAATTTTATGCTATCGGTTCAAGGCTTTCCGACAACCTCCGGATGTTTTCGGGCTTACCGGTCGCCCAAACGTTTATATGCATATCAACAATATTATTATAACACATCTTTTTCAAAATTGCAACCCCTAAATGAAAAATTTTTTTAAATTCAAATTTGAAAAGAATATACATTCTTGCAGGCAGACCTTGCAGGCAGCTTGCAAGTGCTTGCAGGTAATTTTTTCTCTATTTATAGCCCAAAAATTGATATTTCTTGCAGGCTTGCAAGCAGACCTTGCAAGCATTTTTAAAATGCCTGCAAGACACTTTTTCTTTATATATAGCCACAAAGTGTCATTTTCTTGCAGGCTTGCAGGTAAAAATCAACTCTGTAAAAATATATTTTTTTTCATTTTTAAAAGCTCCCTCACTTTGCACGTTATATTATTAATTTAGCTTGCAAAGTAAGTGAGCATCTCCATAATTACAATTTTTTTATATTTCTTTTCAATATATAATAAAATGCCTGCAAGAAAGCGAATAAAAAGCCTATATATAGCCTTTTTTGTCTTGCATGCATTATATAATATTACTTGCAAGGTGCTTGCAAGAAAGCAATATAGTATAGGGGAGTTTTTGCTATATATAGCCTTATTCTGCAAGTAGTAAAACCTTGCAGGCATTTCTTGCAAGGAAGTAAAAATGCTTGCAAGAAAATATGTGTTTATTGTTTTGATAAACACATGTAGATACGACAGAATCATCAAACAAAAAAGCAGGTGTTACCCTGCTTTTTGAGTATTCAGTAAGCTTTTCTGAATGTTAAAAACATTCAGAAAAGCTCAAAAATAAATATCCGCTAAACTGAGTTAACAGACATTAATCGTTAAAAATTGCTTTTGCAACTCGTTCTTCAGAATTGTTTTCGACACGTTCGAGAGCATGGGAGTAAATCAGTGTTGTATTGATATTCGTGTGTCGGAGCAATTGCCTTGTTTCCTCAATTGTACCACCATTCAACAGATTAAGTGTTGCTGTGGTATGTCGTAAGCTGTGGGCAGTCAAGCGGTCTGAATTGAATCCTACGTTTACAAGGGCATTCTTAACAATTCGGGAAATACTTCTTGTTGTCATACGTCCACCATTGTTCCTGTTCGATTCCGATGCAAACAAAGGTGATGCTGTATCGAAGATTTTTCTTTCAGTGAGATACTCTCTTATAGCGTCCTCGACAGGCTCTGCAATCTTGACATAATCGTTTTTCTCATCATGTCCCTTACCCTTAATATACAGCACTGTGAAGTCGCCTAATGCCCTCATATCCTCAATATTTGCTCTTGCAACCTCAATTGTCCGTAATCCGCTTGTCAGCATAAGAACGAGTATAGCATAATCACGTTTGCCCTTTTCAGTGGAACGATCAACAGAACTAAGCAACTTTTTAACCTGATTTGACGTTAAATAGTCTTTTTTATGCTGAATATCAATTTTTGCACTTTTGATATGTTCTGCAATATTCGGATATAATCCCTCCTGCTGAGTCCATTGGAAAAACAGACGGACAGCTACAATGTATGCCTTGACAGTTGCAGGTTTAAGGATTGCTTTGAGTTCGTCACGATATGCTATAATATCCGCTCTTGTGGGCTGAATTATGTCATTTTCTCTGATATATCGTGCAAAACGTCGGATTGATTTAGTATAGGTTTCAATAGTCTTTGGTGTTGCATCAACATATTTAATCCAATGTATGAACAGTTCTGTACTGAAAGCCTGAACAGTTATTTCATTTCCCATTATTTTCAACTCCTTTATAGTTTTATTTTATCATAATGATTAAATTCAGTCAAATGTTAATGTTTACATATGTAAATATTGTAAATATAGTATAGCATATCTTTTTGAATTTGTCAATGTAGAGAAAACTTTATATATTTATAGACGTAAAATAACCATTAAAAAGGCTTGAAACGATATCCATCTTTTTTATATTTTAACTTTACCAATGTATTAATAAATCACTCTGTCTGTAAAGAATAATATTTTAATTAAATAAACATTTAGTGCAGTTTTTTGGTACGTTTGTCCGATGAAAGTTGTAAATTGTAGAAAGATATGCGAATATTATCTGTATGCGTAAATAGGCATGAAAATAGATTGTATAGGGGGATTTAAATGAAAAAAATTAAATTTGTAGGTTCGCATATTTTATCTGTTACTTTAGCAGCAAGTGTTCTAACATCGGTATTGGTATCAGCAGCGGTTCAGCGTATGAGAGAAAGACCTTCGAACAACCCATGGGATTATACTTTAATAAGTAGTGGTGGAAACGTTGTATTGAATAATACATTACATTCTTTTTGTGTCAATGGTGACATTCGTTCCAATGGAGATACTTATATGAATGGAAATGATTTTTATATTGATGGGTATGTAGCAACTTCGGGGGCGATTTTTAAAGATTTGTTGACTATTGATATCGGAGAAAGTTTTACAGATGTTGATATGATTGATGTTCCGAACAAATGGGATAGTGTATATTCAGTAGCAACAGAAAGTGGTAATTATGAATATATAACAGAAAATATAAAAAAGAATTCTTTGGAGCTTGAGAGAACAGCAATTTCTGAATCTGATTTATATATAGATATTTCGTCTGACATTGTACCTGATACAGATTTGTCTGAAAATTCTGGAAAAGGCAAAGTAGGTGTTTTCGGTGCAGGGTATTTAGCATCAGCATATGAAAATTATGATAAGTGGAAAACAATAATTCCACTTTTTGAAAACGATATAAATTTATCAGAGGATTTATCAGGAAAAAGAGATTTGCTTGAACTTGCTGATAAAAGCGGATTTATACCGATTCGTGAACAGGAAGTTGACAAAAAGTGGAACAATTATGAAAAGCTTCCGAGAGCGGCAATAAATGAAAATTTCAGCAGTCACGGGGTATCGCAGTATATAAATAAGATAAAACAGAATAATCCTGTATTTGAAGCTGGAAATAAAAATCCTGTTCAGATTTCAGGAACATATTCTAATGATACAATTAATCCAACGGGGGCTTCAGCGGAAAGTATTATAGTTAATGGTGGAAACTTTGCATTGAATGGAAATTATGAAAACTTAAAAGAAATAAAGCTTGAAAACGGTGGAGGAGCTCAGCTTATCGGTGATTTTCCGAATCTAAAATATATTTATAAGACAAGCTGGTCTAATCTGAATCTTGCCGGAAATTTTCCATCTCTTGAATGTATATATATGCCCGGAGGTCAGCTGTTGTTAGGTACAGCGGATAAGGGATTTTCAGTTGATAATGCAACTATTATAAATGAAAACGGCTCAGTAGTGGTTTACACTGCTCAGGATATAAATATTACAAACAGTGAAATTCTGTCAAATCAGAATATTCTGATGAGAGGTGCAGGAAAAGATGCAGTCGAATCTGAATTTAATTCAGAAAATACACTGATGGCGGCAGAAAGCTGTGTTATGTTTGAGGATATGAATGACTGTAATTTAAGCAGATATGAAAAATTGCCTGTATTTTACTCACAGTATCCGATTTCTCTTATAAACTGTAATTTCCGGCTTATGCAAGGATTGTTTATGGTGAAAAGTGGTGCAATAATTATGGCAGCATCGGATATTGATACAATGAGAGGATTTTTAGTCGCTCAAAATGGTATAAATGAGTATCAGGCAAGTTCGTCAACAGGATTTTACATTGATACATACAGTTACAACATTCCCACAGGAATACACAGTCTTAACAAACAGCCGGATGGAAGTGAAAGAATCGGAAGAATAAGCGGCGTTGAATATGCTGATTTTCCGACTGAACTTTTATCAAAGGTTGGAGATGCTGAAAAATTCCTTAAGGATATTGAGGTAAATGATGTGGATTCTGAACTTGGACATATGACAACTACTCCGGGATTACTGAAAATAAATGCAAGTCTTTTGTCATACGGAGACATCAATATAAATGCAGGAAAAATAGAGAATGACAGTAATGCGAAATCAGTTATAAGTTCAAGAAATGGAAATATTACTATTAATATTGCAAAGGAAATGAATTATCATGGTATAATTTATGCTCCTAATGGAAAGGTCACGATAAATGGCGAAGGTAATATTTACGGCAGGATTTTTGCACGTGAGATTGAAGTTACATCTGATTCATTTATGTTTGAAGGAAGAAATATTGATATTGAAAGTTTCGGATTTACAGAAACTGAATCGGTTACTACACAACCAACAGAAGTCGTTTCAACAACGAAAAGTACTTCTGCAACAACTCAGCAGGTTACAACAATAAGCAATATTACTGAAACATCATCTTCTTCTGAAACAAGTAGCACAACTACAATAACTACTGAATTTACTACACCTGTTGATTACAGTTCTAATGTGAAATATGAATATGATAATCTGAACAGAGTAATTAAAGCGGTATATGATGAAGAAAATTATGTTGTATACGAATATGATGCGAATGGAAATATAACAAAAGTTACGGTTGTGAAGGACGGAATAATTCAGTAATAAATTTTAGGGGGATATTAATATGAAGAAATTATTTAAGCAAGCTGTGGGTCAGATAATTGTTTTGACAATTTTTACACAGATGCTTAGTCAGTATGGCTATCCAATAATTCCACAGATAGTTTCATCGGCAGAAGAAACTGAAACATCATACTCAGATGAAAATATTGATACTGATGAAGAAGTTTCGCCAAAGTTAACAGATACACTGCCGGAAGATGCTATATCTGTAGAAAGTGTTCAGTATGGAGAAGAGTCAGTGTTAGATTCTGAAAATACATATGAGGATTGGACAATAGATTCGGATGTAACTTTGAATGAATTCAAAGAAGTGAACAATCTGACAATAAACAGTGGAACGTTGAATCTGAATGGTTATAAAATCATAGTACATGGAGATGTTATTCTTACTCAAAAAGGTTATCTGAATTGTAACAGAGGCGAAATTATTTGTAATAATTTCATTATGAACAACAGTTCTTATTTGCATATGACTAATATTAATGACCATATTGTTGTCAATGGTAATTTTGTACATAATGGAGGATATTTCCATTCAACTAATGCTACTGCCGGAACTATTGAAATTAAGGGAGATTTTACGGCAAAGAGTTCTAATTTTAATCCTAATGCAGAACATAAAGTTATTCTTAATGGAACTGAAAAACAAATAATAAGCTTAAATGGTAGCAGTTCAGGGTTTAATATACTTGAAATTAATAATACAAGCAATGAAGGTGTTTTTTCTGAAACTCCCGTTCCTGCAAATAAAAGTTATGTAGTGAATAACAGTAAAGTGAATTTTGCAGGTTTCAGTGAAACGGGGATGACTTTAACAGAGGATAAAATTATAGATGGTGATTATTGTCTTTCAGCAGGAACACTTGACCTTGACGGACACAATCTTACAATCAATGGAAATCTGATACAATCCGGAGGAGAAGTACGTCTTAACGGAGGAACGCTTGAAGTTACCGGAGATTACCGGATTCAGAGCAAAACAGAAGAAGACGGAATATACAGTTACAGTGCCGGATATCTGACAATGACAAATGAAGAGGATAAGCTTATTATCGGCGGAGATTTTGTAACGCAGTCCACAGTTGACCACAGAGAAAAATTAACTGCAGGTGTAATGACGGTTGGAGGAAATTTCAAGCAGATTCGTACGAGTGGCAGTGATTATAACTTTGTTGCAAGTGGTAATCATAAGGTTGTGTTTAGCGAAAATAAAATGCATGATATTTCATTTGAATATGGGGATTACTCACATTTTGCGATACTGGATATAAGTAATGCTGAAATAAATCTTAAAAACACATATGTTTGCGTTGAACTCATAGGTGAAGCCAGGAAGCATGAAGGAGAAAATCTTGTAATTATTAACAATGCTACAATTCCTGAAACAGTAAACGGAAATTTGACAATATCAGGAGATTATCAAATCAAGTCTGATGTGCATATAAAAGGAAATTTATATTTCACAGCGTCAACATATAATAAAAAGATAAATCTTAATGGTCATACTTTGACAGTAGATAATGAAGTAAATATTAATAGCAGAAATATATATTTTGATGATGGAATTTTAAATTTTGCAGGAAATTGTAAATTTAGTAATACATATTTGTATATGCAAAAATCTAAAGATATTCTATATGTAAAAGGAAATGTTACATTCAAAAATGGAGGTACGAGTAATAATGCAACAGATGGTAAAATATATATCGGCGGAAATCTTGATATTGATACAAATTACTTCAATCCTTCCAAAGAAAATGAAATAATATTTAACGGAACTGAAAAGCAGACTATCAGTATAAAAAATAACAATTCATTACTAAATAAAGTAGTATTTGATAACACAAGTATTGAAGGAATAGAATTTCTGACAGCTTGCAATATGAACGAATTTTATATAAAGAATAATTGTAAAGTAAACTTTTTTGGAGGCGGACAGGCTGGAGAAACACTTACGGCTGATAAAACTATCAATGGAGATTACTGCCTTTCAGCCGGAACGCTTGACCTTAACGGACACAATCTTACAATCAATGGAAATCTGATACAGTCCGGAGGAGAAGTATGCCTTAACGGAGGAACGCTTGAAGTTACCGGAGATTACCGGATTCAGAGCAAAACAGAAGAAGACGGAATATACAGTTACAGTGCCGGATATCTGACAATGACAAATGAAGAGGATAAGCTTATTATCGGCGGAGATTTTGTAACGCAGTCCACAGTTGACCACAGAGAAAAATTAACTGCAGGTGTAATGACGGTTGGAGGAAATTTCAAGCAGATTCGTACAAATGGCAGTGATTATAACTTTGTTGCAAGCGGTAATCATAAGGTTGTGTTATCAGGTACAAAAGTACAGAATATCAACTTTGAAAAGCCTTCATATTCTCATTTAGCTAATCTTGAAATAAATAACAAGAAATCAGTTAATATAAATACTGACATCTATATAGATAAAACAGTATATGATAATACAGGTATTATATCAGGAACTGGCAATTTGTATATTTCAAATCTTTCACAGATAAATGAATATAATTTCAGCGGAAAAGTTTATCTGAATAGCAATGATAAAAATCTTAAACTTGAGCAAGATCTTACTGTTGGTGATATTAAAGTTAATTATCTTCATATTAATGGAAAAAAACTCAGTGCTGACAATATAACGGTTAATGAAGGAATATATGTCGAAGGCGGTACAGTTGAATGTAGAAATAACTTATATTTAGGAAGGAATAGTTATTTTTCTATGACAGATAAGGAAGACTATGTTCTTGTTGGAGGTAATCTAACTACGGATTCGTCTCATAGTTCTTCAGATATGCTAACAAATGGTGTTCTTGAAATCAAAGGTGATTTTATACAGACATATGATTCAACTTTCATATGTGAAGAAAATCATGTCACCATACTGAGTGGAAAAAAAGCATCAGGAGGTAGGGAATATATTCAGACGGTACAGTTCTATAAACCAGGTACGTCAAAATTCAATATTCTTAAAATTACAAAACCTCAATCTCAGTATAAGGTACGGGATTATTCTGGAAATATAGTATCTTTTAATTTGATATATAATGAACTTGAAGAAAATTATTCAGATTCAGAACCTCCTTTAAAAGTCGAAAATGTAACTTCTTCATTTGTAGGCGCAACCTCTGTTCGTATTTCATGGAATCCATCTTCTGATAATATGAGCGTTATGGGCTACGAAATTTACAGAAACGGAGAAAAGATTCAGGTTACTGGAAAAACTGAATTTACAGATAATCATCTTATGCCTGAAACTGAGTATGTTTATGAAGTATATGCTTTTGATGAATGCAGAAATTATTCGGAGGTGTCAGACAAGCTTACAGTTGTAACTGAAAAGGATACTGAAAGTCCGTCTGTTCCTCAGAATCTGAAAGTACATTCAATAACAGGTTCATCAATAACTATAATGTGGAATCCCTCAACAGATAATGTTGAAACTGTTGGATATAAAATATTCCGTGATGACAAAGAAATTGCAGAAGTTACTGGTAAAACAGTTTACAAGGATTTAAAACTTAATGAAAACAGTGAATATACATATAAAATCAAGGCATATGACTTAGCAGGAAATTGTTCTGACTTCAGCGATTCTGTAAGCAGTTATACAGTAATGCCTTCAATTAAATCCATTTCTCCAAAAGACCACGAGAAAATCGGAGGAAAAATGCAGAAGATTACTGTTGTGTTTCCTGATACCGGAAATAGTACAGGAAATAAAGTTAAATTTGAGTATAAGGGTAGTGGTTCGGACAAATATCTTCCGATTACTGAACAGATTGTAAGTCAGAAAAAATATTCTTCTGGCTACCTTTCTGCTGAATGCGACTGGGATTTGAAGGGATTGAATGGAAGTTATAATGTAAGAGTTACTCTCTATGATGCTGATGAAAACAGTTGTTCTAAGGAAGTGGAATATACGGTTGATGCTGCTGGTTCTGAAACTCCTGCTGATTTTAATGCAAAATCGGATAATGGTCTTATTGTTTTGCATTGGACTCCATCTGTAAGTGCTAATTGTGATAAATATATTATTTACAGAGCGGATAAAGAAGATGGTGTGTATACAGAATTGGCTGTTGTTTCAGGCAAGAATAAGGTAATGTATTCTGATAAAACTGTTGAGGTCGGAAAAATTTATTTTTATAAAATAGAAGCGGTCAGCAGTTACGGCATTGCAGGAAGTTTAAGCGATGCTGTATCAGCAAAGGTTACAGAAGATAAGGAAATGCCGACTGTTTCAGATATATTGCCTTTGAAATCAAGAGTTAATAAAACTGTTGAAATAACAGTCAATGCAACAGATAATATTTCTGTTGAAAAAATAAAGCTGGAATACAAATCAGCCGATTCAGACAAGTGGACTTTGATTGGTGAAGAACAAGCATCAGATGGAAAAGCAGTTTTCAAATGGGATACATCAAAGCTTGAAGATGGCGAATATACTGTAAGGGCATTTGCTTTTGACAGCAATAATAACTGCTCGGAGGACTTTATCAAAAAATATACAACTGATAATACAGGTATCAGAAAAATTGACATAATCGCAGATGAATGTACAGCTTCATCTTCATTTGTAAGTATCAGATGGAAAGACGTGACAGAAAGTGATTTCGGCTGGTTTGCTGTTGAAAAGAAGAATGACAGCGGTGAATTTATCGAAGTCGGAAAAACATCTCAGATAACTGGAATGCACATTGAAAACCTTCAGCCTAATACAGATTATGTTTTCAGAGTTGTTGGCTATGATGACCTTGGAAACAGAGGTGAAGAATCAGGTGAGATTACTTTAACAACAACGTCAGACAACATTAATCCTGCAATTCGTTCATTCTATCCGGCATCATCGGCGTTTAACTATGAAATTAACATTTCAATAAACGCTGTTGATAATATCGGAATAAAAAATCTGAAACTCAGATATTCATATGATTCAGAAGATGAAAAGAAATGGACAGAATTGGCATCAGTTGACGCATCAGAAATAAGTACAGACAAAACATTATCATATAAGTTTGATATTTCAGAATTGCCGGAGGGTGAAATATATATTGAAGCTGTTGTTTCTGATACTTCGGGAAATCTCAGTGAGTCATGTATAAATAAATATAAGATTGACAGAACTTCTCCGAATTCAATATCTGATTTAAAGGCAGATGGTAGCAATGGAAGTGTTCATCTTACATGGACAGTTTCAGACGACGATATTAAATCGTTTGAAATATACAGATGTGAAGACGAAAAAGGAGTATATTCCAAAATAGCGACTTGTTCAACAAAGGACTATTATGATACGTCGGCAAAATTTAGCTGTACATATACATATAAAATTGTAGCAGTTGACATAGCTGGAAATAAAAGTGATGACTCCAATGAAACTATTGCACAGGTAGCAGATGATATTACCGCACCTTCTGTTCTTGGCTTCAGATATTCTTCTGGTACTGTACTGCCGGCAAATCCTTCATTCAGTGTTATTGCAAAAGATAACTATAAGCTTTCTAAAGCGGAAATTGAATACAGAAAGTCTGATTCAGAAAACGGTATATGGTATGAACTATGTACGCTTGATATGAATTCTTCTTATCAGTCTGTTGATTTCAAGTGGAATACAACGGATATGACTGAGGGAAAATATATTCTGAAAGCAATTGTTTATGATATAGCAGGAAATATCAGCAAACCTTTTACTGCTGAATATACATTGGATTTGACAGAACCTGCAAAACCTGATATTGAAGTGATTCAGGGCAACTGGGAATTAACTGTTCAGTGGAGTAAAAATAACGATGATGATTTTGATTTCTATCGTTTGTACAGAAAATCAGCTTCTGATTCTGAATTTATCTGTCTTGGTGATACAAGGGAAAACAGCTATACTGATACTGACGTATCTCCCGAAAAAATGTATTCATACAAGATTAAAGCATATGACAAATGCGGAAATTACAGCGAAAATGTCAGCAACAGCGTAAGACCTAACAATATTGATAAGGTTCCACCACAGGCTAATATTTCAGAACAAATTTTCGGCATTACGGACTCTGAAGTTGTATTTGATGGTTCGGAAAGTACGGATAATGTCAGAATATCAAAATTTGAATGGGATTTCGGAGACAATTCTAAAGGAGATGGCATAAGAACTGTACATATATACAAAGATGCAGGAGAATATGAAGCAAAGTTAACTGTTTATGACGATGCAGGTTATTCTGACAGTTCAACATTTACAGTAACGGTTTATGACAGAACTAAATATGGAAATATGCAGATTGAAGTCACTGATGACAGTGGCAGACCGATAAAATATGCATATGTTTACCTTTATTCGTCTGAAAATGATAGTGAAATCAGTCTGAGAGCAGATTCCAACGGTATTGCAAGTATTTCTGCTTCAACAGGCAAACATCAGATTGCCGTTTATAAGGACGGATACCTTCCTGTTAAAAAAGAAATAGAGTTGAATTCTATCGGAGATAATGACAAAATTCGTGTTGCAATGCAAAGCGGAGAACTTGTAACTGGTAATCTTTCTGTTCACAGAATGAGTCTTGAGGAAATGATTGAGGCAGGAATCGACTTTAATAATCCTGAAAATTATCATACCTATTCATTTACTATTGAACTTACATTTGTACAAGAACCGATTCCGACCGTAATTCATTATATATATTCTGGAGGTTCAGGCGGATATGGTGGCTTAGGCGGAGGCTTTGGCGGTGGAGGTTTCATTGGTGGAGGTTCTTCCGGTTCAGTAAAACTCAGCGACGGCAGTACGGTAAAAATTCAGCCAATTGTATATGATTCACCGGAAATTGAAGAAGAAATTCCTATACTTGCGTATGTAAAAACTAGTCAGGAAATTTCATTCATGAAAGATATATATGCAGTTGACCTTGGAGTTATCAATAACGCTTCAAAAGATTTTGTAATTAAAAACTGTTCAGCAACGCTTAATCTTCCTGATGGACTTTCTTTGGCAGCTACAACAAAAAAACAGTCACTTATTCAGGATATGGGTGATATTTTAGGTCAGGAAAAGAAAACAGTAAGTTGGGCTGTAAAAGGTGATAAAAAAGGTGAGTATAACCTAAGTGCTGATTTCAGCGGAACTCTTATGCCGTTTAATGCACCAGTACGTGCAAATTTTAAAACTGATGAACCGTTCAAAGTTGGTGCAGGCGACGGAATTGTAATTTATGTTAAGCCTGAATCTGCTGCATATATCGACGAAGATTACTATATTCAGTTTGAAGTTGTCAATGAAGGTAAGGATACATTCTATAATCTGAAAACTTCATTTGGTGATTTAATAAATCCTGGATTTAAGAGGGATGTTACTGTTATACTTCCGGATGGTCAGGTGACGAAAGATGCTGATAATGATGAAAAGCCGAGTTTTGTAATTGAAAATGCAAATCAGTGCAGGTCGATTCCGGTAATATATGGAGATGAAACTATTCAGGTAAATGTATTTGAACCTGGTGACAGAATTTATGGTACATATGTTACGGGATTTTCAGCAGAAGGCAATCCGGAAGAAGTGTATTATAATCTGATTGACTATATAGTTGAGGAGCAAAATAAGAATACAAACGTCCAAGTAGTGTTTTCGCCTATACCAAGCCATATTACCAAATATAACGTTAAACAGGAAATTGTAACGGATACATGGGGAGACCCTGTTGATATGACAACAGGTGGATTTATAGACAGTATTACAGCAATGTCTATAACAGGTGATTCAGTTCTTGATTTTAATCTGAATTACAATTCTATGAACTCAAATGAAAGCGGTGAACTCGGATATGGCTGGAGTCATAATTTTGAAACATATCTTGATATATCGCCAAGCGGAGTAAATGTTCACTGGAGTCCAACGAATTATGCATCATTTATTGATGAAGATTTCAAGCTCAGAAATGTCAATGGAATTATTCAGGACAATCAGATTACTATTACAGACCTTAATGATGTCGGAGCAAAAAATTATCTTCCTTTAAGTGCAGGACTTGATGGTTACGTACTTCACCGTGATGAGCAGGGAATCTATACTTTGACTGCACCGGGTGGGGCTGAAAATATTTTTGACGAAAATGGTCAGTTGATTCAGACCATCAGCACAAACGGTAAGAAAATAAATATCGAACATAGTGGAAATACTGCTGTAATCAGTGAAGAAATTACTGGAGTCAAGCTCATAGTGACTTACAACGATTTTGGCAGAATTATATGTGTTGAGGATGGCAACGGCAGAAAATCTACAATTACATATGAAAACGACTGTATATCAAGTGTAACTAATGCTTCAGGAAACACTGTTTCATATGAGTACGACGAAAATAACAGATTGATTTCAGCAATTGTTGAGGGTGATGAACGTCCTTATGTTGTAAATAAGTACGATGAAAACGGTCGTGTAACAGAACAGGATGACGGAGATGAAAATACTCCTTTGACGTATTTCTATTATGAGCATAACAAGGTAGACGGAACGCTCACTGTAACGGCAACCGACAGAAATAATGTTTTTGATGCACAGAACAAGAAAAATTCTCATCAGGTGAAATATGTTTCGGACTGGTACGGTCATGTGATTTCATTTACTGACCAGAACGGTGCTACAACAGTTTATACTTATGATTTGAAAGGAAATCTGATTATTGTAACTGATGCTTCAGGAAACAAGACGTTTTATTCCTACGACGAAAACGGCTGGGTTACATTGGTAAAAGATACATACGGAAATACAACCAGAATGAATTATGACGATAATGGCAATATTATCAGTATTATAGGTCCAAACGGTGAAAAAAGTTCTTATATTTATAATGAGAATAACTTACTTGTAAAATCTGTTGAAAATTCAGGAGTAGTAACAAAATATGAATACAATGAAAATTCTCAGTTACTGACAGAAACCGTTGAGGGCTTAGGCTCTAAATCTTACAGCTATGTCAACGGAAGAATTACTTCTGTAACAGACTTTATGGGAAATGTTTCTGAAATGACATATGATGCTTATGGAAATATTGCATCTGTAACAGACCGTGACGGAAATAAGACATCTTATGTATATGACGAATTAAACAGGCTGATAAGCCAGACAACAGCAGACGGAACTACAAGTTATATTTATGACAGCAGAGGAAATAAAATCTCAGCAACTGATACACGAAATAATACTGTAAATTATTCATATA
Source organism: Alistipes senegalensis (assembly GCA_023665275.1). Classification (GTDB taxonomy): domain Bacteria; phylum Bacillota; class Clostridia; order Oscillospirales; family Ruminococcaceae; genus Ruminococcus. Next base: position 26,934 of record JAMPEF010000022.1, read on the forward strand.
ACGGAAATAACTTCATGACTCAGGTTGAAACAGTCAAGGGAATTACAAAGTACGATTATGATAATGAAGGCAGACTGATTGCTCAGACTGCTCCTGATGGAACTGTGTTCAGAAATGAATATGACCCTGTCGGAAATATTATAAAAAGTGTAAATGAAAACGGTGAAATCTGTGAGTACACATACGATGCGACAGGAAACGTCAAAACTAAAACTCTTGTAAACGGAACGGATAAATACACCGAAAAGTATGAATATTATTCAGGTGGAAAGCTGCAAAAAATTATCTTTGCAGATGGTACAAGTGAAAACTATGAGTATGATTCCTCATGGAGACTTACAAAAGTTACTAATAAACCCGAAAACTCATCTGTAACTGAATACGATAATAACGGAAATGTGATTAGCATAACAGATGCAGAGGACAATAAAATTCAGTACACATATGACAAATACGGCAGAATTCTGACTTCAACGGATGCTAATGGAAATGTTACAACATTTGATAAGTATGATGCAAACGGAAACTGTTTACAGGAAACACTTCCTTCCGGACAGATTATCTGTATGACATACAGCAATGAAGGTCTGTTGCTTACAGTCACAATGAAGTGTGATGATGGTGACATCAGTATTTCGTATGAATATGATGCTTCCGGACGTGTGACAAAGTACACT
>JAMPEF010000023.1 GCA_023665275.1 Alistipes senegalensis
GTTGTTTTTTCTTTCAGTGCTGTTTCCGTCATGGCTATGGCTGCCGATGAAGCTCTGACTGTTGTTACCGTTGCAGAACTTCCGACGGCTGATACAATCGAAAGTCTGGAGGTTACTCCCCTTGACGACATCACGGACGGAATTACTCTTGATACATATGCTCCGGAACTACCCGAAGAACCGCACTTTGAAATGCTTGCTAATGGTGGCAATAATGGTAGTGCTGCAAGCGGTTCAAGTCAGGCTGACACTGCATATACAAATGTAATCAATTTCTTTATCACATGGTTACGTCGTATTGGTGCAGCTGTTGCACTTGTTGGTGCTATAATGTTTGGTCTTTCAATCAAAAACAATGATGCCGAACAGAAACAGGCTGGACTTCTCACAATGGTAGCCGGATTTGTAGTATTTGCAGTTTGTCTTGCTGCTGATATGTTTGACCTGTTCTCGTAATTTTCTAAAAACCATATATAACACACACTAAAAAGTTGTCTGTTCCGTCGATTTTGTCGGGACAGACAATCTGAAAAAAGGAGGTTTTTAATATGCTCAATCTGCTTGCGATACTTCCGACACCACCAACCGGCAGTCCTGCCGATATTGCACAGACTGGCTTGACGTTTTTCAGTACGTGGATTGCAAGAATAGGCGGACTTGTCGCATTTATCGGAGCAATAAAATTTGCATTGTCAATCAAAAACGATGAGGCAAAAGAACAGTTGGAAGCGGTTCTGATTATGGTCTCTGGATTTATGATTGTCTCAGCAATCCGTAATTTATCAATATTCAATATTCCGTCCGTGTATTCCGACGCTGCTGCAAATGCTGAATTTCAGGAAATACTTGATTTCATTTCACGTTGGACAAGACGTGTCGGTGCTGTCGGATTGCTTATCGGCTCGGCTATGTTCGGATTTTCAGTCAAAGACAATAACGCCGGTGGAAAAGTCACATCACTGAAAACAATTTCTGCCGGTGGTATGGTAATGGCAGTGTCTGCTATACTTCCGACATTTGCGAATATGTAAGGAGTGACGATATTGGTTGACTTTAAAAGAATAGAAAGTACAAGAAAACGAATTTATTTTTTAGTAATTTTATTCGGTATAATGTGCATTTTTTCAAATCCGATTTTGGCACACGCTGATATTTTTGGATTTGAAGTACAGGATATTTATATGGATATAACAACTAATGTACGTGAAACAAATGATATTCTAAAAAAAGCTTTTGAATTTTCGCAAACTTCCCCATATGATGTTGTAAATGGAATTTCAGGAACAACACAGGGAAATATAGCCATTGCAATTCGGAACGCTTCAAAAACTATGGCACTTGTTATAGCAACGCTTCTGCTTATGGTTGATTTTTTCAGAAAATCAGTTACGTTTGAGTGGGCATCAAAATGGGAGAATGTATTGATTTTTCTAATAAAAATTATCGTCATAAAACAAGTGGTTCAGAATGCAGATGTTATTGTCAGTCACATTTATGCCGGATTTCAATCTATTAACAATGTGGCAACAGGTGAATCACCTGATTTCTTGCCTTACGGAACGGCAAAAGAATATTATCTTGATGTAAAACAAAATATTGTTCAACAGGCAAAAAAAGGTTGGTGGGATTTCTGGTATGATATTGGTGCAGGTGATATTTATGACCATTATTCTTACAAAATTTCCGAAGAAGCTGTAAAAATGTTTTATCCGACAGCCGTTTTTCCATCAAGTACAGATTTAGGAAGTAACAAGTTCCCAGAGCCTACTACGGCTATGATGTTTATGCCGACTTTAGAAATTGTTTTCAATAAAATCTATTTTTACATTATGAAGGCAATCGCATATATTGTTTTTGTTATATCAATAGGACGTGTTTTTGAGTTATCGGTTTACACGATTTTTGCTCCGTTACCGCTTGCAACTTTTGCGTCTGAAACTACTCACGATGCAGCAAAGAATTTTCTTAAAAATTACATTGCAACGGTTTTACAAATAGCAGTAATTGTTGTAATGTTCATTGTTTACGTTGCAGCCAACAAATATATAACAGCAAATATGCCCGAAACGCCATTGATACAGTTAGTAGTGTTAATATCTTTGGGATTAGGAGTTATCAAAAGTGGTGCATGGTCTAAAAAAGTATGCGGAATGGGATAATTTTTCTTTTTCAGAAAAGCAAATGAAAGGAGTTTCAGAAATGATTGAAGTTAAAATTCCGGCAGAAATACAGGAATACAAAAGTAAACTTATTTTTGGTCTGTCAACACGTCAGATTATTTCAATTGTCGGGGCGTTGGCGGTAGGCGTACCGTTGGGCGTTTTAGGCTATGGGCGGATTTCCGGCGATATACTGCCGTGGTTAGTAATTATATCCGTTTTTCCGTTTGCCGGTTGGGGTTTTATGACGTTCAAAGGTATGCGTTTTGAAGTGTTCATGAGGTCTTTTTTGTCGCTGAACTTTCTACCACAAAGACGTGTCTATGAAGATACAGATGTGAATGTTTTCTGTTCATTGCATGAGGAAATTATTGAAGAGAACATTATAAGTCAGCGAATTGAAAACGGCGACTATGAGTTTGAGGACGAATAAGGAGGTAAAAAGTTTGTTTGGAAAAGAAAAAAATACAAAAAAATCCGCAAGGGATATTGACAGAAAACGTGAAGCGGAACTGAAAAAAGATACTGTTAAAAAGAAAGATGTCAAGGAAAAACGACAAGTAAAGCGTACCACAATTCAGACTTTGCCTTATGAATGTTTTGTAAGCAATTACATTATGCTGCTAAAAAGTAACGTAAAAATCGGCAGAGAAACAACCAATCTTTACTCGAAAACTTATCTTGTTCCGGACGTGAATTACTCCGCACTTACACGTGAACAGCAACTTGAAAAAATGCAGATTTACATTGATTTGCTGAACGGTTTTGACAGCACGATAAGTTTTCAGATGACGTTGCTGAACAGTAAAATTAACAAGGAAGATTTTGAAAACCGGCTTTTGCTGAAAAATAAAAATGATGGTCTGGACTCCGAAAGACAGGAATTTAATGAAATTCTGCATGATAAAATAATGCACGGTCAAAACGGTATTCAATGCCGTAAATTCATAACTGTGACGGTTTCGGCAATCAACTTTGAAACAGCAAGCACACGATTTTTCAATGTTGAATCGCATTTGATAAACTGCCTTAGCAGACTTGGAACAGAGCTTATAACTCTGAATGCCAATGACCGTGTGCGACTTATGGCAGATATTCTGCGTGATGTTGACTCAAAAATATATCCTGTTTCACGTGAGGAGTTTGCAAGACATTCTGAAAAAATGCTTTGCTGTCCGGATTACTTTGAGTTTAAAAAAGACTATTTCATGTACAATGATACATACGCAAGATGTATCTATTTCAAGCGACTTCCGCAGTCTGTTATGGACACGATTTTCAAAGATATTATTGAAATGAACCAGTCGTTAATTATCAGCAAAAATGTTGAATTTGTTGAACAGTCAGAAGCGTTGACGATTCTGCACAGAAAAATAACCGACATGAAACAGGAGGAAATCACCAAAGTAAAAAAGGCTGCAACAGCGTCAAGAGGTGCATTTGTAGACCCGATTGAGGGAACACAGCTTGCAGTTGACAAAGTTCAGGCACAGGAATTTTTAGAGGATTTGCAGGAACGTAACCAGAAAATGACATTATGCCAGTTTATCGTTATGCTTACGGCAGAAAGTTTTGAGGAATTGCAGAAAAACACGGAAGCACTTGAAATTATTCTGCGAAAATATCAGATAGAACCGATTAACGCACCATATCGTCAGGAACAGGCTTTCTCAAGCGTTATGCCTTTGGGAAATTCTTTTTCATGCGATAAAGAACACAATATTCAGACAAGACGCACAATGTCATCAGAAAGTACAGCGGTTTTTATGCCATTCAATGCACGTGAATTACTGCACGAAAACGGCTTATTTTACGGACAAAATAAACTTACCAAAAGTGTAATAATGTTTGACCGCAAAAGACTGAAAAATCCAAACGGATTTATTTTCGGAGTCCCCGGAAGTGGTAAAAGTTTTCTTGCAAAACTGGAAATGATTTTTTCGATTTTATCTACTGATGATGAAATTCTAATTGTTGACCCTGAACGTGAATACACGGCACTTGCGGAACTTCTTGGCGGTGAAGTTATTTATATTTCTGAAAATTCACAGACGCATATAAATCCTATGGATTTGACCGAAAATCCGGACAAAGACGATAAAGAATACAATCCGATTAAGGCTAAACTTGACTTTATGTTGTCGTTTTTTTCGGCAATTCTGGGTAATCAGGAAATAACGCCGATTCAGAAAACTATCATTGATAATGTCATGCACGCAACTTATAAAAATTACGAAAAACCGACTCTAAAAGAATATTACATGGAACTTGAAAAATACGAAGAAATGGCAGCAGATGAAACAAAATCGGCTGTTGCATATCTCCGGCAGACGCTTCATTTATATGTGCATGGTTCAATGAATGTTTTTTCAAATCCCTCAAACGTGAATATCAACAAGCGAATTGTTGTTTACGATATAAAGGAACTCGGTAAAAATTTGCAGACTCTCGGCATGATGATTGTACTTGAAAATCTTTGGGATAGAGTAGCTAAAAACCGTACCAAAGGTGTAGGAACAAGAATTTACATAGATGAAATGTACTTGCTTTTCAAGTCTGAACAGTCTGCTAATTTCTTTTATGAACTTTACAAACGTGCAAGAAAATGGGGCGGTATTCCGACTGGAATTACGCAGAATGTTGACGATTTGCTCCGATCTGAACTCGCACGTACAATGCTGTCAAATACACAGTTTGTTGTCATGCTGTCGCAGAACGCAACCGACCGTGACCAACTTTCACGATTGCTGAATATCTCCCCTGAAACTATGATGTACGTAACTAACGCAAGCTCCGGAAGCGGTCTGATTTATGCGGATGAATACGGCACAATTCCATTTGAAAACAAGTTCCCGTCTAATACAAATCTCTATAAAATCATATCAACTAAATTCGGTGAAGATTTGAATAAACTGAAACAGCAAACAAATATCTGATTTTCTTTTTCAGTTTGTAAACGGGAGGTGATAATTTGTCTGATAAGCAAAAATTAAATGATATGTCTGTTTCAGAAATTGAGGAGCTGACGAAAGAAATTGACATAAAAGTGCATGAAATAGACGAAAAAATCAAGGAAGTAAAACATGACATAAAAGTCATGGAAAATGAAATTGAACTTTTAACTGAAAGAAAAGAAAATGCAGATTTTGCGGATATACAGCGGATTGACGACTGGATAAAAGACATCAGACAACAGATTAACAGCTGTAAATTGGAATACGATTTACTCAATCATGAAAAAAATATACAGATTTCAAAAAAAGAAAATGCTGAAAAAATTCTGCAAGATTTACAGGATAATCAGCGTTCAGGTTTGAAAAGTGTTACAGTTGGAATTGCAAAAAAAGTTGCAGTTGCACCTGTATCGGCAACCGTTCGGACGGTTAAAAATACAATAAAAAGTGCCTTTTCAAAAGCGAATCCCTTTGACAAAAAAATCAATAAAGAAGATGTTAATGACAGCGGAATAGAGAGTATCAGGCTTGCGAACAGCAGTATAAAAACTGTAAAAAAATCCATACGTACAACTCAAAATACCATAAAAACTACTGGTAATGTTGTAAAGAAAACAGGTACTACTATATACAAAACAGCCGGAATTACAACAAAAACTACTGTTGCTGTAGCAAAATTTGCCGGAAATGTCATTGTTCATATTGCAGCAACTTTAACCAGTCCACTGATAATATTTTTAATATTTGTAGTCGTATTTTTATTGCTGATATCTTCACTGGTGGTTCTTCTTATAGGAGTTGGTACAAGTGGTTCAAATTCAAATGCAAAAGCCTATTCATCGGCTTCTGGATTAGTTGATATGTCATCACAGTATCAGTCAGGACTTGAATATCTGCATACTGCTCTTGAAAATCATCAAAATAATTTTAATTCTTTGATTGATTCGATATATTTCAATTATGGCGATTTGACAAACAGTAGCCTTGTGTACATGGAACGGACAAATCCAGACGGTGCAAAAGCAATTTATGAAAAAAGTTTTTCGACTGATGACCGTAAAAACTCTTTAAAATCAGAATGGAATATCCCTCTTACAGACCGTGAATTTCTTGCGATTGCATATGTCTATCTTGAAAATGAAATGAATACTTCCGGTAATACAGAACACGGAATTTATGAAGTTTCATATACACAGGAAGTTTTTGATATTATCGTTTCAAAATGTGCCGTTTACAGTGATAGTGTTTATGGCGGTCAAGTTTGTCCCGACGGAAACTGTACACGGCACGTTGAGTATGTGGACAACCCTGATTACTATTACGCTTTGGACAGGGTAAATGAAGCAGCAGATAATTATAATAATTCCGGCGGTGATGAGTACTGGGGACAAGAATATGAATACTGGGTGGACGTTTTGAATAATACTCCGTCGACAATTGAAGAAGTCACATATATCTGCGAATATCGGCATGATTTACATTCAGTCGGTCTTGCATTTTTCGACAAGGAAACTGTTATGAACGCTTTGGACTTCGACGATATAAGCAAACAGTGGGTTGAACTTACAGAAAAAGGATTCGAAAATAATCCGGATATTTCATAGAAAGGAAAAATTTATGAAACATAAAGAACGTGTGCAGCAAATAAAAAACTTTACTGGAAAAAATAAAGTTTTTGTGATAATGACGATGATTGCCGTGATTTTTCTGTTTTCCGGTTTCTTTTTCAGTAAAGAAAATGATGTGAAAACGTATGAAACAATTCAGGTTGAAACTTCTGAAAATACCAAAGAAACAGCTGAAAATCCACAATGGCAATTTTACTGGTCTGACTTATGGGTATTATTAGGCGTAGGCGGATTTTGTACAATAATGATTATTCGTGAACGAAAGAAACTTAAGGAGGAATTACAGTGAATTACTTTTGTGATGTGCATATTCAGTCACGAAAAGATGAGGAAAAAAGAATTTTTATTGTTTTGGACAACGAAAAGATTTCAGATAAAGAGCTTCCAAATCTGACAAAAGATATTCTGATTGAAAACAGCCAGTATAAGGATTTTACGCTGAAATACAAGCCTAAAATCATTGCTGCTGAATATAAGGTTTATTCAACGGAAGAAGAAATTTTTGCCAGTACACAGGACGAAGTTTTTGAAAGTCTGATACAGAATGAAAAAGCTGATTTTATCGGGCAGTCTGAAATTAATATTGACTGTGCAAAAGACAAAAATGTCAAAAAACTTCGAAAGAAAAAGTCTTCTCCGGCGTTGAAGTTTGGTATTGCCGGAGGTGTTATCGTTCTGAGCGTTGTTGCGTTTGGGCTTGGAAATGTCATCGGAAAGTCAAAAGCAAATATTCCGACAGCGGAAGAAGCTGCAATTATCAAGGCAAATGAGGACGGAATGATTATTCCGGAACAGGTCGAAATTGCCGAAAATGCGGAGCAAATCACTATATCTATTGACCGTTCATATTCAGCTGTTCCTACTGAGGATTTGCAGATTAAAGGTGAAGTTATTGACGGTGTGGCACAAATTACACTTCCAGAGTTTGATAAAACTGACTTCTTTACTCACGTTTCTGGCTATACATGGGGATTTTCAACAAATCCAGACGGCAAAAAAATTGAATATTATGGCGGAAGTACATATAGTTTTTCACAAGATACAAAACTTTACCGTGTACTTGTGAAATACGGTGGCGGAAGCGGTACGAAAGATGACCCGTATCTGATAAATTATTTTGACCAGTTGGAGCTTATGGGCGAAGAAAAAGCACGTGGCTATTTCAAGCAAACGGAGGATATTGTTTTTCCGGAATGGGCATCTCACAAGCCGATTAACACGGTAAATGAATTGAAATCCGACCCGAAATCTGAATATTTTGAATATGATGGAAACGGTTACGCAATTCAAAGTCTTGATAATCCGCTTTTTGGAACGGTTTCCGGTGCGGTTATAAAAAATGTGAATATTCAGAATTCTTTTATAAATACGGTCGAATTTAAAGACTATGGATTTATCGCCTGTGAGGTGTATAATTACCGTTATGAAACTGAAGACGGAAAATCTTATGAAACCGGTGAAACTCTGATACAGCATTGTTCGGTATCGCATTCGTCGATAAATGCGGAAATTCCACAGGAAGAAAATGCAACTGAAAGTGTTCAGGTTGTGACTGCTCCAGTAGTTATTCCGCCTGATTTGGTGGAGTACGATGAGGACGGAAATATTATCGAAAAAACAACTGAACCTGAGCCGATAAAAGTCGCAAAACACGGCGAATATGCTATTGGTGCAATAACCGGTCTCGGCGGTCAGATTGAAAATTGTTACGTCAGCGATTTCGGAATATTTGCCTATCTGGATGACTATTTTCTGTATGCCGGTGGTATTTCCGGAAAACCTGCAAACGTCGTAAATTCGGCAGTTTATTATTTTTCAGCACAGGGAAATATTTTCAATGCCGGTGGAATTGCTGGAAGTTGTGGCGGTTCAAGAATGTACAATCCGACAGGAAAAGAACTTCCGGATTTTTACGGTGGAAACATTCAGGGTTGCCTTGCAAGAAATATAATTTTTACTACGGAAGCTGCTGCCGGAGGAATTGTCGGTGAGAGCAGTACCAACGCTGAAAATGCCGTAATATCCAACTGTTACGCTAACGAACTTGATTTTAAAGTCGGTGTATATGAAGATGATAAACTTGTAAAATCAGGTTATTCAGGTGGTATTTGTGGTACGGACGGAAAAGAAAAAAACGGTCACAAAATTATGAATACGGTTTCTCCTGCTGACATGAAACTTATTGGCAGTAGAAAAATTTCAGAATATGATGATACTGTACGCCTTGCACCTGATTACGCTTTTTATCAGGAAAATATCCTAACTGTTCTGAATAAAAATACAATATCTCCCGATAATCCGAAAGAAATCTATACTGGAAATTTCATGTTTGGAGACAGCAGTGTATTCGGTGATGAAAACGGAAGTCTGCCGTTTCCATCAGAAATAGCAGACCTTTTTGAAAAAATTTATGTGGAGGAAAATTCAGATGAATGATGAAAATGAAAAAGTTTATACTCTGAAAAGTGTGCAGTCTGAAATTACAAAACTCGAAAAGTCAAGGCTGAAAAAGAAAGAAAAAATCAGCAATCTTACAGCAGAACTCAAGGCTGACAACGTAAAAATGAAAGAGCTTGAAAAAATTTATGATGAGCTTTACCATGATGATTTACAGCAGAAAATTGCTAAACTTTGGTTCAAGGAAGAAAAAATGACCAAAGAACAGATTGAAAAATTCCTTGAACTCAGCAAAAATATTCATGATAAAATCGACGTTTTGGACGTTCAGACAATCGTAAACGCCGTCACTTACGCTTACAATAAACAGCGTAATGAAGCGGAAAATTCCGCTAATGCAAATGCGGTAAGCAAAATGTTATGATGATAATTCACGGCAGAAAAGAGGTGATTTTATGGCAATAACTGAAAAACAAATCAGCGAACTTAAATCGTATAATATTGGCTATTGTTTACGGCGTTTAAGGTGGAGCAATCAGCTTACACAACAGGAAGTTTCTGATTTATTAGGTTGTTCACAGTCCTCCTTGTCAATGTGGGAACGTGGTGTATGTTTTCCACGTGAACAGACACTTGAAAAAATTGCAGAACTTTATGATTTGCCAAATGACTTCTTTACAAAATAATGAAAGGACTTTAAAAAAATGAAATTAGTAATAGCAGAAAAGCCAAGCGTTGCAAAGGCAATTTGTCCGGTGCTTGGTGCAAAAACAAAGAAAAACGGCTATATGGAGGGCAATGGTTACATAGTGTCATGGTGCTTCGGACATCTTGTCGGAATGTATATGCCCAACGATTACGGTGAACAATGGTCGGGAAAATGGAGCTTTGAACAGCTCCCTATGTTTCCAAAAACATGGAAATTTAAGATAAATTCTGGCTGTGCTGAACAGTTCAAAATACTTAAAACGCTGATGAACGACAACAACGTAACTGAAATCATTTGTGCAACCGACGCTGACCGTGAGGGTGAATGTATCTTTAGGTATGTTTACAGACTTGCCGGTTGTCGTAAACCTGTAAAACGTCTTTGGGTATCGTCGCTTGAAGAATCTGCTATCCGTGACGGAATGAAAAAACTGAAAAGCAGTACGGATTATGATAATCTTTATTCGGCAGGATTTTCACGTGCAAAAGCCGACTGGCTTGTCGGTATGAACGCCTCCAGACTGTTTTCAATCAGGTACAGAACATCTTTGAATTTGGGACGTGTTCAGACTCCGACTCTTGCAATGATTGTCAAGCGTGACAATGATGTCAAAAACTTTGTAAAGCAAAAATATTTTACTGTTGACTTAAATTGTGGAAGTTTTATTGCAGTATCAGAAAGAATTGACAATGAAAATACAGCCGAAAAAATTTCTGTATTATGTAATGGAAAAAATGCAATTGTTTCTGAACTGAAAAAAGAAATCAAAACAACCAATCCGCCGAAACTTTTTGACCTTACAACATTACAGCGTGAAGCAAACAAGCAGTTTGGTTATACCGCACAGCAGACACTTGATTATCTCCAGTCGCTTTATGAAGCAAAATTAACGACATATCCACGCACGGACAGTCAATATTTATCTGACGACATGGAGCAGACAGCCATAAAAGTAATATCAGACGTTTACAAAACGTTTCCGAAATTTGATAGTGAAATTTCATATACTCCGGACGTTAAACGTTGTATAAATAATAAAAAAGTTTCCGGACATCATGCAATACTTCCGACTGAAAAAATAACTGTTGCTGACCTTTCAAAATTACCCGAAGAACAGAAAAATATACTTATGCTTGTGTCGGCACAGCTTTTGCTTGCAACCGGTACACCACATAAATATGAAGCCATAAAAATAACTGTAACTTGCGAAAATACGCCATTTTTTGCAACCGGAAAAACAGTTAAGGAACGTGGCTGGAAAGCTATTGAAGAACGTGTAAAAATCGTTCTGAAAAACAAAAACAGTACCGAAGAAACTGAAAATACTGTTTCACTTCCGGATATTGAACAAGGTCAGATTCTCAGTAATGTTTCTGCAAAAAAGGCTGAACATTTCACAGCTCCGCCGAAAACTTATACAGAAGATACTTTACTTTCAGCAATGGAACACGCAGGACTTGAAAATTATGATGAAAATTCTGAAAAGAAAGGTCTTGGAACTCCGGCAACCAGAGCAGCAACTATTGAGGGACTTGTTGCACACGGATTTGCACAACGTAAGGGTAAACAGATTTCTGCAACGGAAAAAGGCGTGAATCTGATTAACTGTTGTCCGGAAGAAGTGAAGTCACCTAAACTTACCTCCGACTGGGAAATGCAGTTACAGCAGATTGAACATGGCGAATACTCGGCAGAAAAATTCATGAACGCAATTATTTCTTTTGTACAGGAACTTTGCCAAAAATACGGAACGGTGGACGGAAATAATACTTTTGTATCAGCACCTGAAAAAATCGGCAACTGTCCAAATTGCGGAAAAGAAGTGACTAAAGGAAAATTCGGATATTATTGTACTGGAAAATGTGGCATGAATATTGCGAAAGTTTACGGCAGAGAACTTACCGAAACACAGCTGAAAAAACTGCTTGCCGGTAAGGAAATTTCTTATACTGCAAATGACAAGAAAACTATTGTAATTCCAAAAGTATCACAGAATGAGTACAACGGCAAGACCTACATTCAGTGGGAAACAAAGAAAGGATAAAATCATGATGAAAAATTATGATATGTTTGTGCAGAGTACTTTACAATGGGTCAAAAATATGCTATTATGTGATGAGATAAGACTGAAAGATATTCCGTATGAGATACGCACGGCAAGCAGCTCTGTATACGTAATGGCATTTCGTATCAGCAACAAAGTATCCTGTAAGCGTTTTGCTAATGATATGCAGTTATTGTGTCAGGATATTTATAAAATGAGTGATAAAAATCCTATGAAACAGGAACTTGTGCATACTCTTTCGCAGTATCTTTCTCTCAATGACCACAAAGGAGAAGATATATTTGTCGATTTTCAGGAGAATATTTACGAAGAAGTATTGCAGGAACTGCGAAAACACGACCTTTCTTTACAGCAAACTATTATCAATGGAGTCGTTGATTACAAAAGAAAAAAAGAAAACTGAAAATTTTGAAAAACTGAAAAATTTTTCAGAAAAATCAGAACCAGAAAGCATTTTAAAAATAGTTGAATCAGAGAATTTTACATTTGTAATCACTATTAAAACTAATCATGATTATTGTGCAAGATTGACCAAATTTGAATATAATGGTTACTGGCTTGAAAAAGATACCAATAATGTAAAATCTATTGCATTTTTACGTTGTGAGGTACATAATAAAAAAGTATCTGACAATATTGAATATGTTCATCACATTTATATACAGGATTTTTTTGTAGATAAACCATATCGAAAAAATGGTTATGGAACTATATTATTGAATGAATTGATAAAATATGCTAAGAAATTGCAAGTGATGTATATTTCTGGAAAGTTATCATTTCGTGATATTGGTACAGAAGACAATCGTACTCAAGAACAAAAAGAAAATCGTAAAAGATTGTATCATTTCTATCCAAAACATGGATTTATAATTGATGAAGATGAATGCATTTATTTGCAAATAAAGAAAAAGCAGGATTAAAAATACTCCTGCTTTTTTATTCTTATTGAAAATTTCTATGAAAAGTCTTGACTTTTACACTTTAAAGTGATATAATAAAGGAGGAAATCAAATTGATGGAAAATGAAAAAATAAGCAATGCTATTGATGAAATATTCAGGCATTATGACTGCTTATATGAACGCAGAGACCTTGAAATGCTTCCGCATGACGTGCAGCTGCATATTGCAGATGTATATTACAAAAGACCGTATGATGAAGACGACTATGATACATACGATATGAGCCGTGAACTTGACAGAGAGATTTTTAAGGCAATAAATATCAACACTTTTAAAAAGTTAATCGGAGCTGATGAACTCAGAAAGAATGGTGTTGAAATTGTCGATATAAAGACAAAAAGTGCCATTGAAAAAGACTTCTGTTTTGATGAAAACAGTTTAGACGATGATATAGATTATGGTTTCAGTGAAAGTATAACAGAAATTTCTTTCAGAAATGCTACTGGTGAAAGTGCAGAATTTACAAGTTACACAGAATTGAAAAAAGCACTTGATAATCCTGATGACGAATTTTTTCACAAGCCTGTCCAGAGAACATCTATAAAAGATTTCAGCAGTGCAGGAGCTGAAAAACTCCGTGAAATGACTGCTAATAACGAAACATATACTGAATTTCTGAAATTTCAGGGACGTGTTTTCAAGCACAATGCAAGCGTTTCACTTGAATTTTTCACACAGCGTCCGGAAACAAAATTCATAGCAACACAGGAGCAGTGGGAAAAATCAAATCGTACCATTGCACAGGGCAGTGAAGCTATAAGATTTGTTGATTCAAACGGCAGAAATACTGATTTTTATGACTTTTCACAGGTTGAAGAATCTAAACCGCCATATCAGTGGATAATAAATAAAAAGAATGCAAATGAAATAAAAAAGCAGCTCGGAATACCTGAAAAAATGCCTATAATCAGCGGAGTTATTAACTCTACTGTAAATCCCACACATATCACATCATGTATGGCTGCACTTGGAATACCGCCGAAAAATTACAAAGAATTCAGCAAATCTTACGTAAATGCAATACAGCTTGTAATTGCCGGTCGTCTTGAAATCGGCGGAAGTAATTTCAATATTCAGCCTGACCTGACTGCACTGAAAATGCTGAAAACGGAATCGCAAAAACTTGCATTGCTTACATACGTTGCAAATACCGCCCGTGAAGCACTTATGAAAATTGAAAAAGTCGCTAAAAATTTAAATGAAGAAGAAAGGATTGAACGCAATGGATTACAACAAATGGAAAACCTTGACACCACAAGAACAGAAGAACGTTCCGGACGAAGAACTCCCGACCATTCCGCCGGAAATGCTGAAGAACAGTCTGACAGAAGCAAAAGCCGTGAGAATGGACGGGGTTCTGGGCTGGGAAACGACACAGAAAGTCACGAACGGCAAGAACACAAGGTGGTTTCCGGAGTACAGAATGAAAATAGTGAGCGGTCAGGAGTTTTGGTACAAGTTCGACCCGATATGCGGACTTTACAGCCTGAATCTAACGGACTTAGAGCCGTCGATGGAGGAAGAACCGATAGGGATTTACGGAATGAAGTGGATGGACTTCATGGAAGAGAATTATCCGCATCTGGTGGAGGAAATGAAACTGTATCACAAGTATCTGACGGTAGCACGTTCAGTGGACAGAAAAGCACAGGATTACAGGGACTTACTGGACGAACAGTTCGCAGAGATGAACCCACGTCCGACGGATTTCGAAGAAGTGCTGAAATGGGAACAGGCGAAAATGTTTTATTCGGACAGCACAGTGATGAGGGAAATAATTTTAGTTCCGGTAACGGAAGCATAGACGAAAAACTGAATACAGTGTTTTCATCGGTGGAAACAGAAAAAACGTCAACTGAAAAAGCTGACGTTTTTGTTTTTGATGAAGAAATGTCCGATGAAGAAAAACTTGTACATATCACATCTGAAATTGCTGAAAAAGAAAAATATTTCACTGGTTTGGTTAATGCTCCGGAAAGACGTTATGACCTTATTTCTGATACTGCAAGGGAAATTAAGGATTTACAGAAAATACAGTCTGAACTGAAAGAAAAAATTCAGGAAAAGCCCATCACAATGGAAGATATTCAGACTTTGCGTGATATTCGTCCGGTCAGAAAATCTGTACAGAATATGCTTGAACATGAAGTAGCTCAGACCTCTAAACTTGAAAAATTTCTGCATTCGGAAATGGGCGAAAAGTCGCCTTATGAACAGCGTAAAAATAATAATGAATGGCGTAAAGATGAAAGTAAAAGTGTTCAGATAACCGAAATTCAGCCGAAAGATTTACCAAAGAAAATTAATGATGTTCGTCAGAAAGACAATATCAAAAAAATTGAACGTGGTACTTTTTTAAACGCCGATACAAATATGGAAATTATTTTCGGCAAAAAATCACTTGATGAAATAATTGCAAAGGCTATTCAGGACGATAAACGAAACGTTCCGGTTGAAGCAAGAATTGCAGCACTTTATCAGATGCAGGAAGTTGTTGAACGTGCGATATGTTTTGATAGTCAGGTTTCAGAATATGACCCTGTAACTTCAAAAAACAAGTCGCCGAATACTCTTTTTATGCACCAGATGTACGGAGTTATAAAATATAAAGATGAGAGTTATCTTGCGAAATTGTCGGTTGAGGAATCGTATATTACCGACAAGGAAAATAATTTCAGTGGCACTTCAAACCGTATTTACAATCTTAGGAACATAAAAATAACACCTATTGAAGCTAACAGGGTTTTCAGCCCAACAGTCAATAGCACAAACGCTACCGAAGATACCTCAACAAGTGTTTCTGTAATTAGTATACCACAGCTTTACGAATTTGTCAAGACCTATGACAAAAATTTTTTTGAAAATTCTGAAGCTGTCGGACGTGGTGAACGTGAAGCAGAGCTTTATTTACAGGCAGAATATAATGACGCTGTTGCTGAAACGGAAGGAAATAATTCACATTCTGAAAAGTCTGAACTGCTTGAAAATGTAGCAAATTCAAGAAATATCACCAAAGAAAAAGCCGAAGAAGTACTACAACAAAAAGCTGAAAAACTGGCTGTAAAACGTCCGGTTTCTATGTCAGAACGTAAAAAAATTCTTAATGATTTCGCTGAAAAGAACGGTCTTGGTAAAATAGACATATGGCGTAAAAGTGGCAATCCGATTACATGGCGTATTGCCGAAACAGAAAATGGTGAAAGAACTTTTAATGAGCAGTTATGCACTATCGAAAAAGGTGAAAATCTTTCCAAAGACAAACTGCTGAAATCTCTTGATGAATTTGAAAAATCTGATTTTTTTATTCAGTATAAGCAGAAAAAAACAGAAAGTATATCAGAAACTGAAAAAACTTCCGACAATCAGCCGGAATATCCTTTTGTATCTGTAAAAGCCGGTTGGAATTATGATAAATATATTTCTCCAGAACTTGAACAAAAAAATTATACTGTTCCTGAATTTAACGACGCACTGAAAAAACTTAGCGAACGTTGGGACAATGAAGAATATGAGACAAAATCTGCTTTTGTAACACTGACAATCCACATCAGCGAAACAGAAAGTTTTGAAAAAA
The DNA here is from genome assembly GCA_023665275.1 of Alistipes senegalensis. Taxonomy (GTDB): domain Bacteria; phylum Bacillota; class Clostridia; order Oscillospirales; family Ruminococcaceae; genus Ruminococcus. The sequence continues at coordinate 16,451 of JAMPEF010000023.1, forward strand.
GACTGAATGCAGAATATCAGTTTAAAACTTTGTCAGAACGTCTGGAATACGAAACTGACTGGACTGATAAAGAAACGGAACTGCGAAAAGCTGTAAAAATAGCCGAAAACAATGCATTAACTTCTGAACTGACTGAAAAAGAAAAAGCATTTTTAAACGGCGATATTGAGGCGTTTATGGCTAAGGCTGTACTTTCATGGGACGAAATCGAAGATTTAGGCTACCCTTTATATGAAAAAGGATATTCAGAGCGTTTCTCGCCTAGTAAAACGGCAGTATACGGAAACGGTATGAGTGAAACCAAACTGTATGACATTGCAAACCGTATGCACAGTGGTGAAGATATTCGCAAGGAACTCTCCATGTCGCTGCTTGGAAATCAAAATACATTTACTACCACAAAGGACAATATATTTAATGTGGAGTATGGTGAGGATTTTATTACAGCAAAATACGGAAATGCAGAACGGCAGATAAGCTATGAGAATATGGGGAATGCCTTTTTAAACCTTATTGAGAGCGAACACAATGATATTGTCCACGATAGAACCGTTGATGATTTACAGTATGTGCTTCATGACTTAAGTAGTGAATCAGCAGAAAATCTTCTGACCGCATTTGACAATGCCGCAAAACCAGACTGGGAAAACAGCCATCAGGAACAGCAGCAAATCAAAAGTGCATTGTATGATATTCTTGATAATGAAGAACAGGCTGAAAAAGCGTTTGAATCCATTGCCAAATGGAAATATAATTTTGAGTCGGTAAAAGAAGATAGTCTTGAATTTCATTTTGGTAATGGTAAAGATGATGACTGGATAAGCGAAAGCAATATGGTTCATGATTTTGCACTTGCTAATCCCGATTGCAGCTTTGCTCTCGGTAATGCCATACTTGAATATCTCGATGAAAAGCAGCATACCGAACGAAATATACCGGAGCTTAAAGCAGGGTGGTATAAAAAGACAGTGTTTGATATTACTGCAACTGTGGGCGGAGAGAATTTTCATTACGAGGGACGTTTTGACATCGGGGACGGCAAAGGTACAGGCGGCGGCAGTCTGCTTGACCATATCCGTAATTTTAATCAGGGTATTATGGATTATTCGGGTAATACTCCGGAAGCAAAGGAACAGGCAAAAAATACTCTTGAAATTCTCGTGCCATTCCTTGAAAAAAATTCCGTTCTTACAGAAAAGGAAAAGGAGATTTTAAAAGAATTTAAGGCTGCCAATCCTATTCGAAGTTACGAGGATATTGAAAAAGAAGCACCACAGAAGAATCGTGAAAACAGTGAGGAGGAAATAATACCTGATGTTCCCCATATCGTTTCAATAGGCGATAAATTCCGCAGTAAGACCACAGGGGAAATAAGTGAGATAGTATCTCTTACAGGGGCTTTGCCGTGGTATACGGACGACTGCACGGTGAAAAGAGAATCGGGCGGTTTTGCAATTACAAAGAATATTTCCTATGATGAGCTGCTTGACCCGAACCGTTACGAATATATCGGAAATGCTGAATTATCAGCCGAAAAATTACAACAGGAAAATCAGAAGTATATTGATACTATAAAAAATCTCAATCAGCTTAAAAACACTTTGACAGTCGGTACGGAATTTGAAATTACCGACCATATACGTCCGGAATGTATCGGACAGACAAAGAGAATAACATCGGTGAATACTGTCGGCTTTACTACACAGGTCATCGACAAAGACGGCAATCCTGACGGCAGGGACGTTCATATGGAGTGGAGCAAAGCGAAAAACTGGAATTTCAAGAACGGGCAATGCAATGCGTTCCTTGAGAATGGTGAGAAGCTGATGTCATTCAAGGTCAGGAAAAATGAAGCTGTTGAAATGGAAAAGCCTGTACAGCAAGCTGTTCCCGAAACCATGCAATCGCAGGAAAAGCCGCCTGTACAAAAATCTGTTGATGACCTTAAAGTCGGAGATGTTATAAAATTTGACGGCGGCGTATGGAGAATTTCCGATATACAGGACGACTTCTCCGCCAGTCTTGAAAATACAGACAAAAATGCTATGTTTCAAAGCAGAGCAATTTGGGGTAACTGGAAAGAAAGTCTTGAAAGAGAGGGTTTTGAATATGTTCCCGTAAAGGACGTTATTGAACAGGGACTTTATGAAAAGCAGTCAAAAGCGGAGAAGCAGCGGAACGACTTTATTTCGAATGGTCAGATGTCTATGTTCGGAGATGTACCAGATATAGAGGAAAGCCACGATAAGGTAATACAGCAATCTGAACCGGAGGGCGAGCAGCTTGAAATGTTCCATATTGAGGAAAACCGTCCTTATCAGGTCATTACCTATGACAACGACAACTTGAGTGATGATAAAGAGGATTTTTCTACTTTAAAAGAGGCACAAAAAAGAGCAAAGGAATATTTGAAAGATAATTATGAGGGTTATGCCATTTACAACAAGGATACACAGATAATTGAAGAAACAAGCAGATATTTTCCCTCTGAAAAAATTTTCTCTTTTGATGTTCTTCTCAAAAATGGCATTATAACTCCAGAACAAGAGCCTGAAATGATAAAAGAACTTATGGAAAAAGAAATTCATGATAAAGTTATTTCTGAACTATTAAAGTCGGAAGATTTGAAAACAGCAGCAAAAAACAATACTCGTGACGACTTTGCTTTTTCCTTTTATGAAGCAGTAAATAATACGCTTATTGAAATGCTTGACAGCAATCCACGATACGCCGCTAAAAAAGAAATAACCTATTTGCTTGATGATGAAGAATATCTACATGATGTTTTCAAAGATTACGACACGATTTTAAAACAATTCATTCCCGAAAAAACTAATGAAGAACACAAAGAAAATCAGTCCGATAAAATTTTCCGTCCAAAAACAAACGCAGAAAAATTATACAAGAAATTTACAGAAATGTTTCCTGATATTGCTTCCGGTGAGCATACTCACGAACGCTATGGCAATGTCGGATACGCACTTGAACCGCTTTCAGTAGAACATCTTGGTGGAAATACCTATGCTTTCATGACTTATTTTATTCAGAATGGCGACGTTATGCGTGACCCTGATTTTGAATTTGAGCTTGACCACGAAAATAAAACTTTGAATATCACAGAATATCAACAGGACGGTTCAGTCTGGGGAACAATTTATCAGCGTGTTTATGATGAAAATAACAATCCTGATTTAAAATTGCTGTCTGCACTGGAAAAAAATTTCATGCAAAATCTTAGAAACGTACAGAATACAGAACGTCCGCTTACTTCGTATACCGATAAAGACGGCAATGAATTTAATTTAAATAATGAACAGGAAATCACTGAATCGGAAGAACCTGAAATCAATGATAGTACACCTGAATTACGTGCTGTTCTTAATGAATTTTCTGAAAAATACGGTCTTGGTGAACTGAATATTGAACCAAATCATTACAACTGGACACTTACTGAAAAATTTGCTGATGGTACAGATTTTCAGCTTGGTGAAATTAACAGCCCTGAGTATGGAAAGCCGTTCACTTCTGATGAACTCAGAATTTCCCTTGAAGAATTTGAGAAAGCATCTGAGGCAAGACATCAAAATATTTCTGATATTTACGGCAGACAGTCAATTGCAGAAAGGTATGGTGGAGTTTCAGAACTTCCGAAAGTACAGAAAAATCTTCCGGAAATTACATACGCAAGCAAACCATCTGAAAAAATAAATAACAATATATCGGCAATCAGTGAAATGTTGCGTCTTGAAAATGCTGAAAAAAACGGCGTAAACCCATATGATTTAAGAAGTAATCAGCCATACAGCAAACAGTCATCTGAATATCGTTTAAGGCAGTATTGCGGTTGGGGCGGTCTGTCGCAAGTATTTGATGAGCGATTTAAACAATATGAGTTTCAACGTGAGTCGCTGAAAAAAATGCTTACTCCGGAAGAATATTCAGCAGCAAAGGCAAGCTCTCTTAATTCTCACTATACGCCACAAATCATCATTGATGCAATGTATAAAGCAGTACAAAATATGGATTTACCACGTGATGCAAAGATACTTGAACCGGCTTGCGGAACAGGAAATTTCATCAGCCGACTTCCTCACAGTTTCGGAAATGCAGAAGTTACAGGCGTTGAATTGGACAGCATTACAGCAAGAATCGCACATCAGATTAACCGTGATAATGAAAATGTTAAGATAATCAACAGCGGATTTGAAAATTCCGGTCTTGAAAATGAAAGTTTTGATTTGGCGATAGGAAACGTTCCTTTTGGCGATTACAACATGAATGACCCTGACTATGTTCAGGACTGGCGAATACATGACGCATTTTTCCGAAAAGCACTTGACAAAGTGGCTTCTGGCGGTGTAGTAGCATTTGTGACATCAACTGGAACTATGGACAAATCCAATCCTAAAATACGTGAATATCTTGCAACACAGGCTGAATTAATCGGGGCTGTCAGACTTCCAAATACGGCTTTTTCTGATGCCGGAACTGGCGTTCCGTCGGATATTATTTTCCTGAAAAAACGTGAAAATCCGTTGCAAGCACACGAACCTAAACCAGACTGGTGTTATACAATTCCGGATAAAAACGGTCTGAAAATCAATTCATATTTCGTGCAGAATCCGCAAATGGTACTCGGCGAAATGAAGAAAACAACGTTTCAGGACAGGCTTACTTGTGTGCCGTTTGAAAATGCAAATCTTGAAAAACAATTAAATGAAGCTATCAAAAATCTGAATGCTAAAATTACCGTCGCAAAGCGTGAAAAAGTCGTAAATGAACAGCGTGGAAAAATTGAACCGTGGGGAAAAAATTTCACTTTTCAGCTGAAAGATGACAAAGTTTATTATCGCAAAGGAAGTCAGATGGACGAAATAAAATGTACAAAATCTGAAAAAGAAATGATAAAAAAACTTTGTGAAATACGTGATATTACCCGAAAATTGATTGATTTGCAGAAAACATCTGTGTCTGATTCTGAACTTCTTCCCGTGCGTGAAGAACTGAATAAACTTTATGATGAATACAAGTCTGAACACGGCGAATTATCATCTAAATCGGTAAAAAAGCACTTCGGAAACGATTCGGATTTCCCTATTTTGCAGTCCCTTGAAAATTACAACAAGGAAACAGGAAAAACTGAAAAAGCTGATATTTTCTTCCGTCGTACAGTAAATCCGATGATTGAAATAACGTCGGTTGAAAATGTGGAAGAAGCGTTGCAGATTTCACTTGACCGAAAAGGAAAACCGGACATTCCGTACATGGCAATTCTTCTTGACCAACCGCCCGAAAAGGTTTGTAATGAACTTCTTGAAAAAGGGCATATATTTATTGACCCCGAAAAAGAATTACCCGATAAGCCGTTTTCTGGAGTCGTTGAACGCAGCGAATATCTTTCCGGAAACGTCCGCATGAAACTTACACTTGCTGAAGAATATGCAAAAACAAATCCTGAATACAATCAGAATGTCAATGCTCTGAAAACTGTAATTCCGGAGGATATAAAAGCGGAAGAAATTTCCGTACAAATGGGCTGTTCATGGATTGAACCGGAAGATTATACAGAATTTCTTGAACATTTAAGTGGTCGTACAGGTTATAATTCACGGCGTTGCGATGTGAGTTATTCCGCTGTAACAGGCGAATTTAGCGTACTGAATGCAGGAAGTAAACAAAGTCTTAACCTGAATGAAACAACTACTTATGGTACGGCAGATTTGAATATGTATCAGCTTGCGGAAAAAGTCCTTAATCAGCGGAGAATTGTTGTGCAGCGTGAAAAAGTAAGTCCGAAAGACCCGTCAAAAACTGTCACCAGAACCGACCCTAAAGCTACAAAAATTGCACTTGAAAAAGCAAAACTTATCCGTGAAGAATTTCAGAAATGGATTTTTGAAGACGAAAAAAGAAAAACCAAATATGAACGCAAATACAACGATATTTTTAACAGCATTGTCGGACGTAATTATGACGGTTCACACCTTACATTTGCCGGAATGATGAATGATTTCACACTTCGTTCGCATCAGAAAAACTGCGTTGCAAGGGCAATTTACGGCGGAAATACACTTGCTGCACACGTTGTCGGTGCAGGAAAATCAGCGGTAATTTTTACGTCTGTAATGAAGAAAAAAGAACTCGGTCTGATAAATAAGGCGTGCGTTGTTGTGCCAAAAGCTCTTACGGAACAGACCGCTAATGAATGGCGTAGAGTTTATCCCGATGCAAAAATTCTGACTGTCACAAATGACGATTTATCAAATGAAGCAAAAAGAAATCTGTTTACTGCAAAAGTCGCAACAGGTTCATATGACGCAGTTATTCTGTCGCAGGAACAGTTTGAAAAAATTCCCATGTCAAAGGCGTATCGTGCTGAATTTATTCAGAAAGAAATTGATAGTCTGGAAGATATGCTTACTGAAAAGAAATTACAAAATAACGGCAAAAAAGATTATTCGGTCAAGGCAATTGAAAAGTCTAAAAAGCAGTTACAGGCTAAACTTGAAAAACTTCTTAATCCTAAAAGTGCGTCAAGAGCTAAAGACGATTTACTTGAATTTGAACAGCTTGGATTTGATTATCTCGTCTGTGATGAAGCACACGCTTATAAAAATGGTTTTGTAACGACAAAAATGACAAACGTTTCAGGCGTTACAACAAGACCCTCCGGCAGAGCTGAGGATATGCAGATGAAAACTGATTACTTCAATGAACAGCTCGGACAGGGACACATTCTATTTTGTACCGGCACGCCCGTAAGCAATTCGATGACGGAGCTTTATGTCATGACAAGATATTTAAGACCAGACTTGTTGAAACAGGCAGGAGTTGAGCGTTTTGACGACTGGGCAGCGACTTTCGGAAACGTTGTAACCAAAAATCAGCAGACAGCAGACGGTACACTGAAAATGAAAACAAGTTTTGCAAGTTTCGCAAATCTGCCGGAACTTATGGCAATGTACAAGGAATTTGCGGACGTTCAGAGTGCTGACAAACTCAATCTTCCACGTCCTGAACTCAAAACCGGAAAACCGCAGATAATAAGTGTTCCGGCAACTCCTGAACAAAAAGAATACGTGCGTGAACTTGCAGAGAGGGCTAAAGCAATTGAAAACGGCACTGTTGAACCGCATGAAGACAATCACCTGAAAATCACTGGTGAAGCACGTCTGATAGGTCTTGGAAACAACGCTGTCAAGGCACTTTATGAAAAGCGTGGAAAAGAATTACCATATGACTTTATCGACGATAAAAACAGTAAAGTTGACAAATGCGTTGAAAAAGTTGCGGAAATTTATGAAAAAACAAATGATACAAAAGGCGTACAGATTATTTTTTCTGATATTGCAGTTAATTCAGATAACGGAAATTTTTCAGTTTATGAGTATATGAAAACTGAACTAATCGCAAAAGGCATTCCGGAGAATGAAATAATATTCGCTCCGAAATCCGATTCAAAGGAACGTGAAAATATTTTCCGTGACATAAATAATTCAAAATATCGTGTTGTAATTGCAAGTACTGGCACGCTTGGAACTGGTGCGAATATTCAACAGAATTTGTGTGCATTACATCACGTTGATGTGCCGTGGAAGCCGTCGGACTTTGAACAGCGTGAGGGTAGAATTTTACGTCAGGGAAATAAAAACAAGGAAGTTGAAATTTTCAATTATGTTACAGAGGGAACGCTTGACAGCTATCTTTATCAGACTGTCACCAACAAGGCACGTTTCATCGCACAGCTTCTGGACGATAAAGCACCGGCAAGAGTTTCTGAGGACTGTGACGAAAAAGTGCTTACATACGGCGAAATTCAGGCAGCAGCAGAAGGCAATCCTGACTTTAAACGTCGCATTGAAGTATCAAATGAAATCGCTGAATTGACAATGCTGAAAAATAACTATGTTCATGAAACGGCTGTCACCAAAGAAAAAATTGAACGTATTCCGAAACAGATTGAAACACGAAAAGAATTATTGTCGCACGTTCAGAACGACAGAAAATCGTCTGAAAAAATCCGTGAAATTGCACTTTCAGGAGTTTCAAAAAATTCTGATTATGTTGTCATGACACGTGAAAAAGTAAATGCACATCTGCTGAAAATGGCACAGGAAAAACTTGCAAATCCTGAAAAAGAAATACCGTCGGTAAACATAAATAATTTTGAAGTTTCAGTCTATTTTGACAAGCAGAATAATGAAGTTTGTTTTCAGATTAAGGGCGAAAGTACATATTCTTGCATTGCAGGAACTGCCGAAAATCAGGATAATTATCAGCGTATCAGCAATCTTTTTGAAAAGGGTATTCCGAAAAAAGAACAGGAAATTATGAAAGAAATTTCTGCTCTTGAAGAAAATCTTGAACAGGCAAAAGAACGTGTGGAAAAACCATTTTCACATGAAACAGAGCTTACAGAAAAGATTGAAGAATTTCAGAAACTGGAAGAAAAACTTTCCGGACTCTCGGTTCAGGAAGATGTTGTATTTGACCCTGAAGAAGAACCGATTATTGAAACAGCAGAGGAAAAATCAGCACGTGAAAAAATTTATAATGTTGATGGTGACGACTATCAACCGACAGAAGATGATGATAATTCAAGACCTATCAAACGTTAAATTTTAATATCAGAAATGCCCTTGCTATAAAAAAGTGAGGGCATTTTTTTGAAAAAATCAAGGAGTAAATTTATGCAGAAAGAAGATTTTAATCAGCTTATACAGTCTGCTCGTGAAGCAGATTTGCTTTCATATTTTCAGAAAAGCGGATACCATATTGACCGTCACGGAGATAATTATTACGTGAAAGAAATTCGTGGCTTGTGCATAAGACCGGACAAAAATCAGTGGTATAATCATTACACAAATACGGGCAGGACAAATAATTCAATCGACTGTCTGACACTGGTTCTTGGACGCAGTTTCAATCAGGCGGTCTTTGAACTTACCGGAAAAGATGTCACACTTATGCGGTCATCAGACTATCCAAAAAGTCAAGCTCCGCAGTATACATCGCCACCAAAACCGCTTCCAAATCCGAAAGAAAATAAAGTTTTGAAAATGCCGGAACAAGCTCCGAATATGCGACAATTAATGGCTTATTTTTGCCAAACAAGAAAAATTCCGGCACAAATTGTTGAGGAATTTGTTCACGCAAAACTGCTTTATCAGTCGCAGAATACTTTCAATACGGTCATAAATGGAGTGCCGAAAACTTTCAAAAATGCCAACGCTGTTTTTGTACATCGGAATGAAAAAGGCGAAGCAATCGGCGGTGAAATTCAGGGCTGCAATTCATTCAAAAGATTCAAAGGAATTGTTACCGGCACTGGCGAAAGTGCATTTATGTTTTCGCCGTTTCCTGCAAAAGACGGCAAGCCGAAACGTGCATATATTTTTGAAAGTGCAATTGATTTGATGAGCTTTTACACATTCTGTGACAAGAAAAAATTGACCGGTGCGGTATTCGTTTCAATGGCGGGACTTAAACCAACAGTGCCAAATAAACTGCGTGAACAGGGCGTACAGATTATTTCGTGCGTTGACAATGACAAACATGGCAGACAGTTTGAAAAAGATAATAATTTTGTGCGTTCTGAATCGGTTAAAAGCTATCTGGATTACAAAGGATTCAAGGACTGGAATGAACTTTTAGTATTCAGAAGTGAAAATCCTAACGCAAATATTATGGAAAAAAGTCCTGCACCACATGAACAGAAAAATGAAAAAACAAATTTCTTTTCAAGGAGAAAATAATGAAAACCGAAAGAAAAAATTCAAAAAGAGGTGCTGTTGAAGTTTTCATCACAGCCGATTTATGCAGCTCTTTAATTTCAGCTTTGAACAGTTTTATTGTTGCAGATTCCGGTAATAAGTACGCTGTCTATGCACAGAAAATCAAGGATAAAATTATGAAACATGGTCGCATTTTTTTGAACGGCACTGAGGAAAATGTTGCAATTTACTTTTATGAAAATGAAGCTGCACTGCTGATAAAAATGTTTGCGATTTATGTAAACGCTACCGGCAATATCGAAGAAAATTGAAAAGGAAAATTCAGAATGATGATTATATTTCAGAATAGAAAATTTATAAAAAAGGGGTTTGGGGATTTCCAC
>JAMPEF010000024.1 GCA_023665275.1 Alistipes senegalensis
GTCACTTTAGCTTTTATTCGTATTATTCTTAAAAGATACTGAACAGGCTCTTACAACATAAAACTGCAATTAAATTTATTACTGCAAGAATTACACATAATACAGCCCATACGATTAAATCCTTGAATACAGAACCGGCAGACGTAAAGCCAATTAAAGCAGAAATTCCGAAAATAATAACTCCGGCAATTGAGCCACCTTTTGCACTACTCTTACGACTTACTATCATAGTAATTCCGCCAGCAAGCATAAGCAGAGATACTAAAGCACCACCAGTACCACTTGATTCACCGTTATTCGATAAGGCATTTGCAGTACCTGCTGCACAAGACTGAAATAATACAAAGCATGATATAACTATTGTAAGTATTCCCAGAATTAATTTTGTTGTCTTCATGGTTTTCCTCCTTGATTTTATTCCCTATTATACCAAATTGGGATAATTTTATTATATCATTATGGTATGATAATTTTATCCCGATTTGGTATAAAAAGGTTGTTTTATATGAAATTAAAGGAACTACGAAAATCAAAAAGAATTACTCAGCAAAGACTGGCAATAGAGTTAAATCTCAATCAGAACTCAATAAGTCGCTATGAAAGCGGAGAACGTGAAGCCGACTATCAAACACTTATTGCATTAGCTGACTATTTTAAGGTTTCAATAGATTATCTTCTTGAACGTACAGACAATCCTACATTTTACCGTTAAAAATAAAATTCCCGTTCCAAAATAAAGGAACGGGAAATTTTTTTATATAATCAGTTATTCATGCCGATTTCAATAGCCTTGAAATTATTTTCAATCAAATGTGCCTTTGTAGGCGGTACAACTTTTTCGATAGCCTTTTTCATGGTATCGAGTGTGAAAATATTAGTTTCCTTGATAAGTTTTCCGAGGAGAATTATATTAGAACCACCTTTTAAATTATTATCCTCCGCAAGCTGTGAGGACGGTATATAATAACATTCAACGTCTGTCCTTTCACACTTTGAGTCAATAAGGGTACTATCCACGAAAATTTTACCGTTTGGCTTTACAGCATTAACGAATTTATCAAATGACGGCTGGTTCATGGCAATAAGAATATCCGGTGTAAGCACAAGCGGTGAACCTATTGGCTCGTCGGAAATACATACGGAACAGTTAGCCGTACCACCACGCATTTCAGGACCATACGAGGGCAACCATGAAAGCTCCTTGTTATCCATAAGTCCGCAGTAAGCAAGGATTTTACCGGCAAAAAGTACACCTTGTCCGCCGAATCCGGCGAGAACTATTTCAGTAGTCATTATTTGTTGCCCCCTTCCGCTGTGATGTCCTTATAAACTCCGAGCGGATAATAAGGTATCATTTCGTCCTGAAGTCTCTTTATAGCCTCAACCGGTGACATACCCCAGTTAGTAGGACACGTTGAAAGCACTTCTACTATTGAAAGTCCACGCTTTTCTTTCTGATTTTCAAAGGCTTTACGTATAGCCTTTTTAGTTTCACGGATATGTGGTACTGTATCAACTGCCACACGCTGTGCAAGTGCCGTACCGGTAAGCGTTGAGAGCATTTCGCATACTCTTACTGGATAGCCGGCAAGTTCAGGGTCACGACCATACGGAGTAGTCTGTGTAACCTGTCCCGGAATGGTAGTAGGTGCCATTTGTCCGCCGGTCATACCGTAGATAGTGTTATTTATAAATATAATAACAATATTTTCACCACGGGTAGCAACATGGACTGTTTCAGCCGTACCGATAGCAGCTAAATCACCATCACCCTGATATGTAAATACAAACTTATCGGGATTGGTTCTCTTAACACCTGTCGCAACCGCCGGAGCTCGTCCGTGCGGTGCTTCAATCATATCACAGTTGAAATAATCGTATGCCATTACCGAACAGCCAACCGGACATATGCCGATTGTATCGCCCTCAATGCCCATTTCATCGATTACTTCACATATAAGTCTGTGTACTATACCATGTGTACAGCCTGGACAGTAATGCGTGGGAACATCAATAAGTGACTTTGGTTTTTCAAATACAACAGCCATTATTCAGCACCTCCGACTTTCTTAATTTCCTCCAGAATTTCCGCCGGAGTAGGAATAATACCACCTGTACGTCCAAAAAAGTGGACAGGCTTTGAACAGTTTATAGCAAGTCTGACATCATCAATCATCTGACCCATTGACATTTCAACATCAAGCAGACATTTTGCGGATTTGCAAGCCTCGTTTATTTCTTTCACAGGGAAAGGCCATAAGGTCTTAGGTCTGAACATACCTGCTTTTATACCGATTTCACGGGCAGAATTTACAGCAGACTTTACAACACGTGCAGTTGCACCATATGCACAGAGAAGTATATCACAGTCTTCAGTGAGATAAAGTTCAGCGTCTGTTTCCTCAGCCTTGACTTTTTCGTATCTCTCGAATCTGTCATATACAGAAGTCTGCAACTCGTCCGGCTTGAGATAAAGTGAGTTTATAATATGATGTTCTCTCTTGTTTCCGTGACCGTTTGCAGCCCATGAAGATTTATCATAGTCATTGACGGTTATTTCCGGAAATGAAACCGGCTCCATCATCTGACCTAAAAGACCGTCCGCAAGAATCATAGCGGGCATTCTGTACTTGTCGGCACGGTCAAAAGCAGTCACTACCATATCGACCATTTCCTGAACAGATGCCGGAGCATACACGAGTAAATGGAAGTCACCATGACCGAGTGCCTTTGTTGCCTGCCAATAGTCCGCCTGTGAGGGTTGAATACCACCAAGTCCGGGACCACCACGCTGAACGTTTATAATTACTGCCGGCAAGTCTGAACCGGCAAGGTATGAAATGCCCTCACTCTTAAGCGACACACCCGGTGAAGAAGATGATGTCATAGCACGTACACCAGTAGATGCCGCACCAAGTACCATATTTATAGCAGCTATTTCAGATTCAGCCTGTAAAAACACTCCCCCTGCCTTGTGCATACGTTTAGCCATGTATGCGGAAAGTTCTGTCTGTGGGGTAATCGGATAACCAAAAAAGCACTTACAGCCAGCACGTATAGCAGCTTCAGCGAGTGCTTCATTGCCTTTCATTAAATTTCTTTCCAAAGCAAAAAAACTCCTTTCAATTATTTTTCAACTATAATAGCACAATCCGGACACATTATGCCACACATTGCACAGCCGATACAAGCGTTATCATCTGTACAGACAGCATAAAAATATCCTTTTTTGTTGCGTTTTTCTTTCTGAAGCGAAACTATCTTTTTAGGGCAGGCGGTCACACACAGACCACAACCCTTACAGCGTTCACTGATAACGGACATTTTAGCCATTAACTCAACTCCTTTCAGCAGATTTTTATATTTCCCACAACGGCTTTACATAAATTTTTACGGGGTAAGCGTCGGGGTTATCAGTAAGTTCAGCACATTCTTCCGGATATGCAGTAAACGCAACCGGAAGCCCCGTTCTGACAGATATTTCAGAGGCAAATTCCGCTGAACTCTCCACAATGTCAACAGTAGTTTCTTTTCCAAGATTCGTGTTGTTGACAATAGCAGTATGTTTCATTCGGGAAGCATTTTCAATCTCATACATAAGTGAAACTGCCTCGTCGGGTGTAGATGTAAGATAACGTCTCTGATTTATGACATAGAACATATCCACGTTGCTACCGTAAGCCGTGAGTGACTCCGCATAGCGACCAAGTGCAACAGCTCCGGCGTCGTCACCGCCGACGTCAATAATAAGACAGTCTTCACTTTTTGCAATCTGTTCAAGGTCAAACTGTATGGACGGTATATCAAGATTACTGTTTGCGAAATCAGGGGCAATAAGTTTTATATTTTTTTTCGAAAATAATTCCCTGAAATCTGCTGTACGGAAATAAGGATTGACAATATCCAAATCAACAACCGCCACGGCTTTACCCTCACGGCTTGCCTGTACAGCAAGATTGACAGCAAGATTAGTTTTTCCGCTACCGTAATGACCGGTAATAATAGTAATTTTCTTCATTAAAATCCTTTCCGCCGGAAATTCCGGCACAGAAAAAGTCTGTAAATAATATTATATCATATTATCCGGACAATTGCAAGATATTTATGCAGATTCACAAAAAATCCCTCCGACTTCTCAGCCGGAGGGGTTTTCCTGTGCGTGATTATTCTGCGTCTGAATTTTTTTCAATGTAAGCAGCAATGTCGCCTACAGTCTTGATTTCTTCAACAGCTTCATCGGGGATTGATACTTCAAATTCATCTTCGATAGTTGTTATAAGGTCAACAATATCGAGTGAATCAGCACCGAGGTCATCCTGAATGTTAGCTTCAAGTGTAACATCGTCTTCTTCAACGCTGAGCTGTTCAACAATAATGCTCTTGAGTTTGTCAAAAATCATGTTTTTTTCCTCCTGTATAGATTTTATATCCGGTATGTATCACCGGAACTGAAAACGGGTCATTCAATGAAGTCTCCGATTTTCCTAAACTTAGTATAACGTTCTTTTAGTAAAACGTCAATATCTTTTTTGCATTTTTCCTGAATTTTGAGTGACAAATATTCCTTGATATTTTCTGAAATTTTGTCTAAATCGTTATGTGCGCCACCAAGTGGCTCTTCAATGACGGTTTCGGCAACGCCTAAACGTACCATATCTTCGGCAGTAATCATCATAATTTCACTTGCTTCCTGCTCCCGTGAGGCGTCTTTCCATAGAATACTTGCAAAGCCTCTCGGAGACAGTACAGAATACTGTGCATTTTCAAGCATAGCAAGCTCATCACATACACCAAGTGCAAGCGCACCACCGCTGCCAGCCTCGCCCAGAATGACGGATATAATAGGCGTGCGGATAGTCATAAACTCTGCAATGTTTTTAGCGATAGCCTCGCCCTGACCTCTTTCCTCGTCGGGAACTCCGCATGATGCCCCCGGAGTATCGATAAAACATATTATGGGTCTGTGGAATTTTTCCGCCTGTCTTGCAAGCCGGAGAGCTTTTCTGTAACCCTCAGGGTGCGGCATGGCAAAGTTACAGGTTTTGTTTTCGTTTATGTCACGACCTTTTACCTGTGCGATTATTGTTACGGGTGTATTTCCAAGACGTGCTATACCACCTAAAATAGCTTTATCGTCGCCAAAAAGCCTGTCACCGTGTATTTCATAGAAATCATTGAATATCAACGGCAGATAGTCATTTATAGTAGGTCTTCCCTTTGCATGAACAAGCTGAATACGTTCCCATGCAGATTTATTGTTATCCATAAGTCAGACCTCCTTTTCCGGCGGATAATATCCATGCAGCTTCAGCAGATGTGACAGAGTACTCCGCATTTTCCGACGTTCAACAATCATATCCACAAAACCCTTTTCATGCTGAAATTCCGCAAGCTGAAAATCGTCCGGCAGTTTCTGTTTTATCGTACTCTCAATAACACGTCTTCCGGCGAATCCGATTAAGACTTTAGGTTCAGCAATAATAATATCACCCAGTGAGGCAAAACTTGCCGTTACACCACCGGTGGTAGGGTCTGTCATTACGGTTATGTAAAGACCACCGCTTTCACTATGGAGCTTTACAGCACCGGAAGTCTTTGCCATCTGCATAAGAGATATAACCCCCTCCTGCATTCTTGCCCCACCGGACGCCGTGAACATTACAACAGGCAATGAATTTGCCGTAGCATATTCAAAGGCACGGGCAATTTTTTCACCGGCAACGCTTCCCATAGAACCCATAATATAATGGGAATCCATTACACCTATTACCACCGGAGAACCCTTTATAGTAGCTGTGCCGGTAACAATGGAGTCTTTAAGACCTGTCTTTTCACGGATTTCAGACTGTTTTTCTTCATATTCCGGAAAGTTTATAGGGTTTCTGCTTATCATATTCGCATCAAATTCTTTAAAACTTTCCTTGTCAACAGTTATTGATATTCTTTCCTGTGCGGAAAGTCTGCCGTGATAGTTGCAGTTCGGACAAACTCGGTGTAATTCTTCATAACGTTCAAGCAATACGCTTGTCTGACATCTGGGACACTTGAAAGTTTCTTTTTCTTTTGATTTTTCTTCTTCGTCGCCGTTGAAACGTTTTTTTACAACGTTAAAAAAATCTTCAAACATTTTCAGACACCCCCGTTACTTCTTTTTATGTTTTTCCATGTATCTGCCAAGGAAACCAATATCATAATTTCCGTTTATGAAATCAGGGTGTCTGATTATTTCAAGCTGAAAATCTATATTAGTATCAACGCCCTCAACAATGAACTCAGATAAAGCCCATTTCATTTTTTTAATAGCGGCGTCCCTGTCTGAACCGTGTGCAATAAGTTTGCTTATCATTGAATCGTAATACGGAGTAATTGTGTACTCCTGATAAACTGCACCGTCGATTCTTATTCCAGGACCCCCCGGCATATATAAAGCCGTAATAGTTCCCGGTGATGGGCGAAAATCAAGTTCCGGATTTTCAGCATTAATTCTGCACTCAATCGCATGACCGTTAATTTTTATATCGTCCTGAGTTATTTTCAAGGGAATTCCGGCGGCAATTTCAATCTGTGATTTAACAAGGTCTATACCAGTAACTTCTTCTGTAATCGGGTGTTCAACCTGAATACGTGTATTCATTTCCATAAAATAGAAATCCCTGTTTTCGTCCACAAGAAATTCAATAGTACCGGCGTTATAGTAACCGCATTGCTTGGCGGCGGTAACAGCTGCCTGACCCATTTTCTTACGGAGTTCCGGACTTACTATCGGGCTTGGACATTCTTCAAGAACTTTCTGATTACGTCTCTGCATAGAGCAGTCACGCTCACCAAGATAGACATAATTTCCATGTTTGTCTGCAAGTATTTGTATTTCCACATGATGTGGATTTATAAGAAATTTTTCGATATATACAGCGTCATCACCGAAATAATTTTTAGCTTCACGCTGTGCGGACTCCATTTGTGATTCAAGTTCTTCAGGACTGTCAACACGTCTTATGCCACGACCTCCGCCACCGGCAGAAGCCTTTACAAGTACCGGATAGCCGGCTTTTTCAGCTATTGCCCTTGCCTCTTCGACGGAAGATACAGCACCTTCCGAACCAGGAATAACAGGTACACCGGCATTTTTCATAGTTTCCTTAGCGGCGGCTTTATTACCAAGCATCTCTATAGAGTTATATGAAGGTCCTATAAAGACTATCCCGAATTTTTCACATAAACGGGCAAACTCGGCATTTTCGGAAAGAAAGCCAAACCCTGGGTGAATAGCTTCCGCACCACAGTTTATAGCAGCCTGAATGATAGCATTCATATTAAGATAGCTGTCTTTTGTAGGTGGCGCACCGATACATACAGCCTCGTCGGCAATCTGTGCATGGAGGGAATTTCTGTCCGCCGTGGAATATACCGCAACACACCGTACACCGATTTCACGGCAGGCACGTATAATGCGGACAGCTATTTCACCTCTGTTAGCGATAAGAATTTTTTTAAACATTTTATTCATTATTTGTCACCATCGGTTACAACAAATGTAATTTCACATGAAACGGCTTTTTCACCGTCAACAGATGCAACAGCCTTGCCAGTGCCTACCGGTCCTCTCTGGCGTATTATTTCAACTTCCAAATCAAGAACATCACCCGGAACAACCTGTCTTCTGAATTTTGCTTTGTCGATACCACCGAAAAGACCTATTTTCCCCTTAAATTCCGGTTTTGAAAGCATACATACAGCGCCAGCCTGTGCAAGCATTTCAATCATAAGTACACCAGGGGTAACGGGATAATCCGGAAAATGACCCTTGAACCAGAAATCATCTTCCCTGATATATTTTCTTGCCTTGACTTTCACACCTACTTCCAGTTCCACAATTTCGTCAATAAGCAGAAACGGGTCACGGTGCGGGATTATTTCCATAATCTGTTCCTTATTCATAACTATATCTGACATTTTATTGTCCTCCGTTCTGATTTTATCAAATCATGCCAGTTCTTCTTCTGCAAATTCAATCCATTTTCCTTCAGTATTACTGTAATATAATGCTATTGCGTCTATACCGTCATTCAGTACCTGTTCCCATGAAACAGTTTTACCATTACTAAGAATACAGTTTCCGTTTTCGTCGAAATCGTAATATTCTTTTTCCTGTTCATAGTCAATTCCATAAAACAAATCAATACGGATTTTGCAAGGTGAAAAATCTGCTTTTTTCAGCGGACGGTCTGAAATTTCCGGATTGTTTTCGGAGTTACAAAACATTGCATCATAGCCATGAATTACACTATCAAACAGTATAATTCTTTCACCGGTAGAAACAGACTCCGCAATAAATCCGGAGGGATATTCCATACCAATATAAAGCGGATTTTCAAAACCTTGAATATTTACAGGTTCGCAACAGTGCAGAATTTCAAAAAGCCTTTCGCCGTTTGAATCGGCTATATTCACGGTGACAACTCCGTTTTTTTCGGAGCAGTCAACCGTAAAACCTTTGAGAGATGATAAAATCTTCATAGTATTATTTTATAATCATAATCGGCTGGTCATATTCAACAGCCTGTCCGTCTGAAACAAGAATTTCTGCCACAACGCCATCAAAATCCGACTGGACTTCATTCATAAGTTTCATTGATTCGATAATCATGATAACATCACCTTTTTTAACACTGTCGCCGACTTTCACGAATGCAGGTTTTTCCGGTGACGGTGCGGCATAGAAAGTGCCCACAATGGGAGACTTTACAACGTTACCATTGATTGTTTCAGTTTTTTCTTCCGGCGGAACTGCTGGAGCTGTCAGAGCCGGAGCAGGTACAGATATACCCATAGGCATTGCAGGTGGTGGTGGCGGACATTTCTTTCCCTTTATCGTAACAGACTTTTCACCATCACAGACAGTAATTTCAGAAAGTTCATTTCTGCTTACGATTCCAGCAAGTTTTTCAATAGTTTCAATATCTATACTGTATATTTCATTCATAGATTACACCTCAACTTTTTTAAAACAGAGTGTAGCATTATGACCACCGAAACCAAGAGAGTTAGAAAGTGCGTATTTTACTTCCTGTTCAATATTTCCCTCCGTACAGTAATTGAGGTCACATTCTTCGTCCGGAACTTTATAACCAACGGTTTTATGAATAAGTCCCTCCTGAATTGACTTCGCCACAACAACAGCCTCAACAGCACCGGCAGCACCTAAAAGATGACCTATCATTGACTTTGTGGAATTTATCTTCACATTATAAGCCTCACTGCCGAATGCAAGTTTAATAGCGGCAGTTTCGTACTTGTCATTAAGACCCGTTGACGTTCCGTGTGCATTGATATAGTCAATATCGGACGGCTTTAAACCAGCCTCCTGCATAGCAAGTGACATACCCATTCCGGCAGCCTCACCGGTAGGCATCGGAGAAGTCATGTGATAAGCGTCACAGGTTGCACCATATCCGGCAACTTCTGCATATATTTTAGCACCTCTTGCCTTAGCGTGTTCGTACTCCTCAAGAACGAGTATACCACTTCCCTCACCGAGTACAAAACCATTTCTTTCCTTATCAAACGGAATGGAAGCACGTTCCAGATTATCGGATTTTGTCAGTGCTTTCATGTTATTGAAACCACCGAAAGTAAATTCTTCATGGGTGCTTTCCGTACCACCGGCAAGACATACATCAAGATAACCGTCCTTGATTTTGCGGAAAGCCTCACCGATTGAGTGAGTACCAGAGGCACAGGCCGTTGTGACGTCAAAATTTGCACCCCTGAAACCTGTTTTCATTGAAATAGTTCCGGCTGCCATATTGCTTATCATCATGGGAACGTAAAAAACAGAAATTCTGCTTACCCCTTTGTTCAGATACTTGTTATGTTCGTTTACAGTAAGGTCAATACCACCTATTCCTGAACCGACAATTACACCTGCTCTGTATGGGTCAATATCTGAAAAATCCGTACCGGCATCTTCAAGTGCTTCATGTGCGGCGACAACAGCGTATTTTGTGAATAAATCCATACGTTTGGACTCTTTCTTATCAAAACAACCCTTTTTATCGTAATATGCCGATTCGTCGAAATCCCGTACAATACCAGCAATCTTGACACCTGTATTTTCAGTATCAAACATATCAATATATGAAATACCTAATTTATTGGCTTTAATTCCTTCCCAGAACTTTTCAACACCAGTTCCAAGCGGAGTAACAGCACCCATTCCGGTAATAACAACTCGTTTACTCATAACTAATCCTTTCTTAAAGTATTTTAAAAATAATTACATTGAGAGACCACCTGAAATTTCAATAACCTGTCCGGTAACGTATGATGCGTTTTCAGAAACAAGGAACGAAACTACAGAAGCGATTTCTTCAGGTTCGCCGTATCTTCTGAGTGCAACGGCTTCAAGCATTTTAGCCTTTAATTCGTCAGAAAGAACATCTGTCATAGGTGTGCGGATAAGTCCGGGAGCAACAGCGTTACAAGTAATATTCTTTCTGCCGTATTCCTTTGCAACTGTCTTAGTCATGCCGATAATTGCAGCCTTGGAAGCAGAATAATTAACCTGTCCAGCATTTCCGTACAGTCCTGCAACGGACGAAACATTAACAATACTGCCGTGTTTCTGCTTCATCATGACCGGACATACATTCTTCATCATGTTGTATACGCTTTTCTGATTTACTGCAATAACAGCATCATATGCATCTTCAGACATTCTTGCAAGCAGACTGTCTTTAGTGATACCGGCGTTGTTTACAAGAGCGTCGATAGTACCGAAATCAGCCTTTACCTGCTTTACCATGTTT
Organism: Alistipes senegalensis; assembly: GCA_023665275.1. GTDB lineage: Bacteria > Bacillota > Clostridia > Oscillospirales > Ruminococcaceae > Ruminococcus. Next base: position 10,809 of record JAMPEF010000024.1, read on the forward strand.
TCGCAATCCGCATACTTTGAAACATCAGCAGAATAACATTCAGCCTTTACACCGAATGCCCTGCACTCCTCAGCGACTGAAAGGGCTTTTTCCTTGTCGTTGTCACTTGGATAGTGATTTATAACGACGTCGAAACCGTCCTTAGCAAGTCTTTTGGCTATGCACGCACCTATTCCCTGTGATGCACCTGTAATAATTGCTGTAGCCATATTTTTTTAATCCTCCGTTTTCATAAATTTTTTATTATCCGTAAAAATTTTATATCTGCCGATTTTATCGTATTTTTCGTCATAATTTTCTTCGTGGTAAGAAACAATTTTATCTTCATAGAGATTATCAGCGGATTCTTCATAATAATCCATGTCATAGGTGGGAAGTGTTTCCTCACCAATGGGATTATATTTTTCTCTCATGTCAAATTCCGCAAAAATCCTGTCACACTTTTCGCAGTATCCCGACGGAACATTTGCCTCAAATTTACGTACTGCTGTTCTTTTGTCATATACACTTTTCAGTATACGTCCCTTGTTTCTTGCAATTTTTTTGTCAGAATACCACTCTACATATTGCGTTGACCCTAATCCTCGCTCATTTGGCAATGATATTTTTCCGGTTTTAAGTTCTCTACCACACACGGGACAGTATCTAAAACTTAATTCACTCATACTCATCTGTTAAGAAGTTTTTCAGCCTGTTCCATGATTTCCTTTACGATAGCTTCACAAGGCTTTATTTCGTTGACCATACCAGCAATAGCTCCGCAAAGGAATGAACCACTCTCAACATCACCGTCGACAACGGCACGTCTTAAAGCACCAACTGTAAGCTTTTCAAACTCGTCCGGTGTAAGTGTACCATCCTTTTCACCGTTGGCAAGCTGTTTAGCGAATTTTGTTCTGACGTTTCTGCATGGGTGTCCGGTATAACGTCCCGTAACAACGCTGTCTGTGTCCTTAGCCTTTACGACAAGTTCCTTGAAAGTCGGGTGTATCTGACATTCTTCAGACGCAAGGAAACGAGTTCCAATCTGTACGCCCTCAGCACCAAGCATGAATGATGCTGCCATACCTCTTCCGTCAGCGATACCACCGGCGGCGATTACCGGAATTGAAACGGTGTCTACAACCTGAGGTACAAGACACATAGTGGTATTTTCGCCGATATGTCCGCCGGATTCCGTACCCTCTGCAACAACAGCATCAACACCGGCTTTTTCCATACGCTTGGCGAGTGCAACCGACGCTACAACCGGAATTACTTTAACACCGGCGGTTTTCCATGCGGAGATGTATTTTCCGGGGTTGCCTGCTCCGGTAGTAACGACTTTCACGCCTTCGTCAATGACAAGCTGTGCGAGGTCGTCGGCGTTATCGCTCATCAGCATGATATTTACACCAAATGGCTTATCAGTCTTTTCTTTGCAAAGACGAATCTGTTCACGGAGATAGTCAATGGGAGCGTTTCCGCCTGCAATAAGTCCCACGCCACCGGCATTTGATACGGCAGATGCAAGGGTATTTTCTGCCACCCATGCCATACCACCCTGAATAATAGGGTATTCACAGCCGAGAAGTTCAGTTATTCTTGTTTTCATGATTTGTTTTCTCCTTTATTAAATTAATTTTAATATTCCAGAACTATTCCGCCATACGTGAGACCAGCTCCGAAACCGATTAAAGCAAGTTTCTGACCACGTTTTATTCTGCCGTCATTTACAGCTTCAGCAAGTGCAAGCGGTATTGAAGCACTGGAAGTATTTCCGTAATGGTCAAGCGTAACTATGAATTTATCCATTGAAACACCTAATTTTTTAGCGGCGGTCTCAATAATTCTTACATTTGCCTGATGTGGTATAAACCAGTCAATTTTATCTTTTGAAACACCGATTTTTTCAGAAATAATTTTAAATGACTCCGGAAGTACGTGTGTTGCGAATTTATATACTTCCTTGCCGTTCTGATAGAGTTTGTGTAATGGATTATCAGTGAAGCCATCATCAAAATCTTTTTCTACCTTTACTTCCGAAGCGACATTCAATGACCTTGCACACAAATATGATGCACCGCTACCGTCAGAAGCAAGATGTGATGAATAAAGTTTATCACTTTTTTCAACGACAACAGCCGCCGCACCGTCACCGAAAAGTATGCAAGAGCCTCTGTCTTCAAAGTCGATAAACCTTGAAAGTGCCTCAGTTGCAACAACAAGAACGTATTTAAGATTATCATCAGTAGCAAGAAAACGTCTGGCGGTATCAAGTGCATAAATAAATCCGGTACAGGCTGCATTGAGGTCAAAAGCGGCTGCATTTACTGCACTTGTTTTATCCTGTATAACGCTTGCCATACTTGGTGTTAGGAAATCGGAAGTTACTGTAGTTGTAATTATCAGTCCTATGTCTTCCGGAGATATTCCGGCATTTTCAATAGCACGTAAAGACGCCTGTGTACCCATATACCATGTAGGCTCCCAGCCAGCCATATGACGTTCAACAATGCCAGTTCTTGTGCGAATCCACTCATCATTTGTTTCAACAAAACGGGTAAAGTCATTATTAGTTAATTTCTGTTCCGGAACATAACAGCCCAGACCCATAATATTGATACCCATAAATAAAAACTCCTCTCAAAAAAATAAATTCAAAAATAGTTGTAAAATAATGAAATTTATGTTATAGTATTAATGTGCCATTAAACTCAACTGCATTTTCCGGCACGGACTAAATAAGAAACATTATCTATATTAAATATTATATCCTATTTTTGCCGGAATGTCAACATAATGTTTTGAATTGTTTAGAAAATATATTCATTCATAACAAGGCACTTTTACTAATCACTATGAAAGGAAGTTACTAATTATGACAATTTCACTTTTTTCCGGACAGGGTTCACAACAAGTCGGCATGGGAAAGGATTTCGCAGAAATTCCGGAACTTAAAAGCATAATCGAAACAGGTTCTGAAATTTTAGACCGTGACCTTATGTCAGTACTCACGGAAATTCCACAGGAGGAACTTAACCTCACAATAAACGCACAGCCGGCTATAATGACGGTCTCACTTATGGCGCTCCGTGCGGCTGAAATGAAAGGCTTTACATTCGACGGCGTGGCGGGACATTCACTCGGTGAATACGCCGCTATGCAGGCATCAGGTATGATAACTCTTGAAGACGCTTTCCGCCTTATAAAAGCACGTTCCGAAGCTATGGACGAGGCTTCACGCACAAACAAGGGTACAATGGCGGCTATAATGAAAATCGCTCCGGAAACAGTAGCGGAAGTTTGCGAAAAAGCTGTAAATTACGTTTCTGCCGTAAATTACAATTCACCCGTACAGACAGTTATTGCAGGAACTCCGGAGGGTATTGCAGAAGTATCGGAAATCTTCACAGAAATGAAAGCAAGAGTAGTACCGCTTAGCGTTGCCGGAGCATTCCACTCAAAATTAATGCAGTCCGCCGCCGACAAGTTCTATGAAACCGCAAAAACAATAACTTTCAAAGCACCAGAAGTAAAATATTATTCAAACGTCACCGGTGGTGAACTCACAGATTTTTCCGATATGCCGGAACTCCTTGCAAAACATATTGTTTCACCTGTTAAATTCACATCTGAACTTAATGCTATGTATCAGGCTGGTGCTGATAAATTCGTTGAGTTCGGAGCAGGAAAGACTTTAACCGGACTTGTAAAGAAAACCTTAAAAGGTGTTACAGCATTCAGCATAGAAAATGTTGAGGGTCTGGAAAATTTATAATAAACAAGGAGATTTGAAAAATGAAAAAATATGCATTAATCGGACACCCGTTAGGACATTCCATGTCACCACTTATCCATGAAAGACTTTTTGAACTCAGCGGAATAAGTGATTTTTCCTATGAACTCGTTGACATTGCACCGGAAAATCTTTCCGCAAGCAAGGAACTTATAGAAAGTTTCGCCGGACTTAATGTCACAATACCGCATAAACAGAATGTCATTCCATTCATGGACAAACTCGGTGCAAGTGCTGAACGTTATAACTCAGTAAACTGCATAGACAACAAGGACGGTAAACTTACCGGCTATAATACCGACTGTGACGGCTTTTTAATGTCTGCTGAAAAACTTCCAATAAGTGAAAACGTTGCAGTTTTAGGTTGTGGCGGAGTAGGTCGCATGATGGCTATTGAGACGGCACTTCACGGTGGTAAACTGACACTGGCGGTAATCCCACAGGATATTAAAAATGCACAGATTCTCATGGCGGAAATCCTCTCAAAGTGCAGTGACGCATCTGTAAGAATTGCAGATATTGCAACTCTTGATGAAAATTTCGATTTAATAATAAATGCAACTCCAGTCGGAATGTACCCGAAAGTTGATAATTGTGCAATTTCCGATAGTCTGATAGAAAAGTGCGGAAGTGTTTTTGACGCTATATACAATCCTACTGAAACACTTCTTATGAAAAAAGTACGTTCACAGGGCAAAATTGCTGTAGGTGGTGCGTCAATGCTTGTGTATCAAGCTGTAAAGGCTCATGAAATATGGTATGACGGAAAATTCAATACAGAAGATATTGACCCTATTATAAAGGCCGTTGAAGATTCTGTAAACGCTATGAACAAGTAATATGGAAAGTTTCAAAAAAACAAATAATATCCTTTATGGATATTATAACAGCGAAAAAATGTTAAAGGAAGTAATAATACCTGACGGCGTGGAGCATATCGAAGAATACGCATTTATTGATAGACACAGTTATGATTATGAAATACGTCGTCTGGTACTTCCGGACAGTCTCAAAACTATACACAAATCGGCTTTCTGGGTAAAGCCACGTTATTATGGTGCTATTCCCTGTGCAGATACTGTAAAATGCATATTTTTTCATGGTGTGACATTTTATTTAAACAATTTTTCACATTTTTACATGGATAAAGTTATTGACTTTATAGCAAGCAGGGATTACTCAAAAGTATTAGGTCATGAATTAAAATACCCTGTTGTTTTGCAGTTTTTCATAAACGAAAAAGACCCTGAAAGTACCGCTTACATCAGGAAAAATTTTAAAAAAGTCTTTATTTTTGTTGCTGATGCAGTAAAATCTAAAATTGAAATTAAATCTTTGTGTAAGTATTCAAATCTGGAAAATCCCCTTGACTGCATGAAAATTCTTATTGATAATTTTATCTCAAAAAGAAATATCGAAACTTACATTAAAATTGCCGTCGAAAATGAATGTCATGAAGTTTTGGATATGCTGAACGAATACAAAGAGGCAAATTATGGAAAAATTTGAAATAAGTGAAAATGGTTGTCTTACAGCTTATCATAACGACAACAAGTACGTAACGGCAATAACTGTGCCTAACGGCGTAAAATTCATTGAACGTTATGCTTTCAGAAAGTATACAAAAATAAAATATGTTAAATTTCCGGATTCTCTTGAAAATATAGACCGCTGGGCTTTCTGGAATGATTCAGCTACACACGCAACATCAATTGAATATCGTGGCATCACTTTTAATCCGTCGGGTAATTCATTAAAAATTCCTGAAGTTATTGACATGATAGCCAGTAAAAATTATTCACACGTATTGGAACATTTTTTGAAATATCCGGTTATTTTTCAGATTTACTTCAATGACGGCGACGACATTACAATAGCATATATAAAAAAGAATTTCAGAAAGTTTTTTATATTTCTTGTGCAAGCAGTTATTTATCAGGATTATTCATATAAAGACTATATATCTGTTGAAACTGCCCTTGAAATTATGGAAAAACTTATAAAATCCGGAAAATTCATATCAAAACGCAACATAAATACATATATCAGGTTAGCGGACGAAAAAGAATGTTATGAAATTTTCGATATGCTTATTGAATATAAAGAGGCAAATTATGGAAAAGTTTGAAATAAAGCAGTCCACACACACTCACCTTATAAAGTACAGGGACGAAAAAAATGTACAGAATGTTGTTATTCCCGACGGCATAGATATTATTGATGGTGGTGCTTTTTACGGTTGTAAAAATGTTGTTTCGGTACATATTCCGCCGTCGGTTTACCGTATAGATGACAACGCATTTAATAACTGTCCTAATCTTATGGAATTTTCCGTTGACGAAAAAAATGAATCTTACTGCACCGTTGACGGAAATCTTCACGCAAAATACAACAATAAAGTATGCTGGTGTGAGAAAATACCCGACGGGAAAAGTCACGTAAAAATAACGTCAGCCTGTTCCGAGACTGCATTTTCAGAGTGGTCGAATTTTCACACACTCACGGTTATAAAAAATCCGGAAAAAAAGCCGATAATCCTTTACCGCCATGAAGTTGACGTAAACGGCGAATACAGTGGTGTTTTCATGTCAAGAATTATGCGTCTTATGATGCAGTTCAATTTCGGCGAAAGAATAAGCCATGAAGTAAAAGACCCCATAATAATTGAAATGTACCTCAATGGCTGGTTTGACGACGAAAGATACAATTCATGCGAATGGTTTAAAAACTTCATGCCCAATAATTTCAGTAAAATATTCAAGGGATTCATTGACAGGGAAGATGATGTGAACATAAAGAAAATTATTGATTCAGAAAAGCTCCTTACGTCACGCAACATAACAAGCTATATCAGATATGCGGACTCACAAGGTGCTTACTCCATTTGCGATATGCTCGAAAACTATAAAAATAAATTAAGGAGTGAAAATAAATGACTATATTTCTTTGTGGGTTCATGGGTTGCGGAAAATCCACTATAGGACAGATTCTTGCTAAAAAATCAGGCTGTGGATTCTGTGATACAGACGAACTCATTGTTAAAAATCAAGGAATGACAATTCCGGAAATTTTTTCACAGAAAGGTGAATCATATTTCCGCACGGTTGAGGCTGAAACTGTAAAGTCACTTTGCGGAAAAAATACAGTTGTTGCTTGCGGTGGTGGTGCAATGCTGAACAGCAACACCGCAAAGACCGTTAAGGAAAACGGTGGTGTGATAGTCTATCTTGATGTTGTTTTTGAAGAGTGCTACAGCAGAATAAAAGGCGATACAAACAGACCTATTGTCATGAACAACACAAAGGAACAGCTTGAGGAAATCTACAACAACCGCCGTGATGTATATATGAAAAATTCAACAATAATGGTTGAGGCTGTCGGAAGTCCTACCGAAATTGCCGGAAGCATTATTAATGTTATCAGATAAGAACGGAGATAATATGTTAATTTATAACGCTGAAATCTATACCGGCACGGAAATTATTCCGCTTGGTTGGATTGAAATTACAGACAATAAAATATCAGCCGTCGGAGCAGGTATGCCCGTTTATGACGAAAAAACGGATATTAACGCTAAAGGCGGTACTGTTTATGCCGGTTTCATAGACGCACACACACATTTAGGCATAATTGAAGACGGTATAGACTTTGAGGGCGACGACTGCAACGAATCAACAGACCCATTCACACCACATATGCGGGCTATTGACGGCATAAATCCTTTTGACCGGTGCTTTGAAGAGGCACGTATGAGAGGTATAACTACAGTTGCGTCAAGCCCTGGAAGTGCAAACGCTTGTGGTGGTGAAATATGTGCCATAAAAACCGCCGGAAAATGCATTGATAATATGCTTATAAAAAACGTCGGAATAAAATTCGCACTGGGTGAAAATCCTAAAAACGTATACAATGACCGTTCCGAAACTCCCATAACCCGTATGGCGATTACGGCTATAATCCGTGAGGGACTCCATAAGTCAAAAAGATATGTTCATGATATGGACAGTTACTATTCCGACAGTGATAATTATGACCCTCCGGAATATGACATAAAATGTGAGGCTCTTATGCCGTTGCTTGACCGCAAGCAAAAAGCATTTTTCCACTGTCACCGTGCTGACGACATATGTACGGCTATAAGAATATCAAAGGAATTTTCACTTGATATTGTAATCATTCACGGAACAGAGGGTTATAAAATCGCCGATATTCTCGCTGAAGAGGAAATACCTGTCATCTGTGGTCCTGTAATATGCGACCGCTGTAAACCTGAAATGCGTGGTCTTGACCTGAAAAATACTTCCGAACTCAACAGAAACGGTGTGAAAACCGCCATATGCACAGATCATACAGTTATACCGATACAATATCTGCCACTTTCTGCACAGGCAACTATAAAAGGTGGTCTGACGTTTGAGGAGGCTATTAAAAATCTTACTGTAAATCCGGCAGAAATTCTCGGAATAAGTGACCGTGTAGGAACTATTGCGGAGGGTATGGACGCCGATTTACAGATTTACAGAAAAGGTGAAAATCCCCTTGACTTACTATCAGAACCGTTTTTCGTCATGATAGACGGAAAAATTATACGGTCAGTGCAAAGCCACAATAACTGACTGTGAATCGTATGAAACAGATGTAATAATCTCCTTATAGAATACGCCCGTTTACAGATACTTCCATATGATGCAATATAAAAAGACGTATAAAAACTATACGTCTTTTTACTCTCTCTTTTTTCATAATAACGGAAATATTCACAGAAATGAACCAATCCCCGTTCAACATTTTTATGTTTATATAAATATATCACAAACAAAATATTTTGTCAATGGCATTTTTACAAAAATATCCTATAGTTTTTTTTTTTTTTTTATGCAATATTGCCAAATAAATATAAAAAAAACAGGCTTATCTTTATGGTAAGCCTGTTTTATATTATAGTTTTTTAATTATCAAAAACGATTCTGGAGGTCATCTGAAGATATAGGAAGGTCACTTAAATTAAGTAAACCAATATCAAGCATCTGAATAGCAAGAGCGTCCATAGTTGTTACGCCGTCGCCTTTGTTTACGACGTCTGCTGCTACTGCCTGTTCAGCAGTGAGTTGATATGCAGTCGGATTTGAAAGTGACTGCATGATTAATACAGCATCTGCTACACTTACTTTGCCATCGCCGTTAGCGTCACCAAGAAGTAAATTGCTTGTAATCGGAGCTTTTGTAGTGGTTGTAGTAGTCTGTGTTGTTGTGGTAGTTGTAGTAGTCTGTGCTGTACCGTCGGTGTAAACCTTTATAGATTCAATTACAAAATCCTGACAGTCAACCCACCATGTACCGAACTTAACTTCACCACCATACTGGAACTGTGCAATATCAGCGATATTTGACGGAACATTCCATGTGATAGTACCTTTATTTCCGGAGATAACCTGTTCCATGTCGTCACCCTGTGCCCAGTATTCAGGTGATACGCTTGTGGAAGTACCAAAAGCACCCTGCCACTTGCCTACTTCTCCGCCATTCTTTGAGGAAATTGTTACTTCAACTTTCTTAACCTTTTCAGTTGCCGGAATATTGAACTGTGACCATTCAAAACCTACCATTTTGTCATCTGAATTTTTATCATAGTTTACAGTCTTGTTAGGCTTGATTTCATAATTGCCTGCTGATGTGGACGGCTGTGCAGTAGTAGTGGTAGTATTGTTGTTGTTATTACCCTGATTTGAATTAGCTGTAGTATTTGAAGAACCTGAATAAGCATTTGTATAAACGTTGATTTCGTCAATTACAAAGTCCTGACAGTCAACCCACCATGTACCGAACTTAACTTCACCGCCATACTGGAACTGTGCAACATCGGCGATATTTGACGGAACATTCCATGTGATAGTACCAGAATTTCCGGAGATAGTCTGTTCCATATCATCTCCCTGTGCCCAGTATTCAGGTGATACGCTTGTGGAAGTACCAAAAGCACCATTCCACTTGCCTACTTCTCCGCCGTTCTTTGAGGAAATCTTTACTTCAACCTTTGTAACCTTTTCAGTTGACGGAATATTGAACTGTGACCACTCAAAACCTACCATTTTGTCTTCAGCGTTCTTGTCGAATGCTATTGACTTGTTAGGCGTGATTGAGTAATGACCTGAAGAAGAATTATTATTGTTATTGTTTGTGGTAGTAACTGTTGTCACAATAGGTTGTGTTGTTGCGTTAGTCTGAACAGGTGATGTTACGTTAGGATTACCGGAAGATACATTACCTACACCCTCAATTGAAGATTCAACAGAACCCGTCTTATATACAGAATAGAGACCAGCAGCAGCACCAACAAGTGTAGCATTATAGTCAATGGTAACTTCGTTTGCGGTGTAGTCCTTTACGGAGTCAACATATGAACCGTTTGCGTCAGTAGGACCACCTACTAAAGCACCGATAAGCGTATGACCATTCGGGCTTGACTGTGTATTTTCACCCAGTTCGTCAAAACTTGAGTAGCCGGAAGCTGCACGGTGATGCGGATTCTTTGCGGAATTTGATGCAAAACCAACTACAAAACAAACAGGTGATGCACTACCTACACCCTTGTTACCCATGATGTAATCCATCTGACCTTTTGCCCAGTCATTGTAGCTTGCTGCACCATACTTTGTAGCAACAAGCGCAGCCATCTGCTGTGCGGTATTATATCTTGCACTGCCCCACTGATTTTCAAAATAATAGCTATCTGAACCTGCACCATGACCGTTAAGATATTCAGTTACCTTTTTCCAGTCAGCAGAATCACCAGTAATTTCAGCCTGTAAGATACCAGCACCCATTGAAACATTATTCCAGCTGTGAGTTGAGTAAATACCATACATACAGCCGTCACCGGAAGCACCACCGCTTGCGGAAGTCATGTACTTGTTTAAAAATTCCTTATAGGAATTATCATTTGTTGCCTTGTAAAGCCAGCCGGCAGCCCATGCCTGGTCGTCATAGTAGTCACGTGAACGATAGAAATCATCAATACCTTCGGTTGCACACTGATTGCCCTTTATAGAGAAGTCAAACAGAGCCTTTGCATATTTAAGGTCTTCTGCGTTACCAAAGTTTACATAGTTGACAGCAAGTGCAGCAGCATATTCAGCAGCAATGTCACTTGCACCGCTTGTTGTGCTGAAAGTCTGTCTGCTGTTATCCTTGTGAACTTCAGGAGCACACCATACCTCATGGTCTGCATAACCATTGCCAATCTGGTAAACAAAGTTTGTTACGGTATCACCACTGAGTGTTGTACTGTTCTTAAAGAATGTAGCGAAATAATCTGTAAGCGTCTTGAGATGATTTCCCTGACCTGTTGCGTCGTAAGCGTCTTTGAACTCATAATAGCTCCAACCAAGAGTTGAGGCTGAATAACCTGCCGGAAGTCCGAATTTAACGTGGTCGCCTGCATCGTGGAAACCGCCGTCCACTTCGTCGGAAGTGTGACAGTCATCACGCCATGACATAGCAGATGTTTCACCAACCTGTTTGCCGCACATATTTGCGTCATAGAAATACATTGAGTACTGGAGAAGCTTTGCGTAATTGTCGTCAGCAGCAGAAGCATTCATAACAACTGCTGAAAGTGGTGTTGCTATAGCAGATACAGCAAGTACACTGCTTACTACAGCGGATTTGATTTTATTCATATTTTTCTTGTGCATAAAAGTAACCTCTTTTCTGAAAATATGCCTGTTTTAATATGCTGATTTAATTATACAGTGTTTTGTGACTTAATGGGTTACAAATTAATTACTATTTTATTACAATATGGTTAAAAATTAACAGTTTTTTAATAAATGATTAAAAAACAAGAAAAAAAGGCATACCGGAGTATGCCTTTTTTATTTATGTTATTATTCTGAAAGATTTGTTAATTTTTCAGCAGTTGTAGGGAGGTCTTCGATAGAGAGAAGATTTATATCAATCATCTGAATAGCAAGAGCATCCATTGTAGTAACGCCGTCACCAACATTTACTACATCTGCACAAGCTATGCAATCTGCTGAAATCTGATATTCAGCCGGATTAGAAAGCGCCTGCATTATAAGTACCGCATCAGCCACATTTACTTTGCCGTCACCGTTGGCGTCACCGAAATTTGTATCTACTTTTTCAAGAGTAGAAACTTCACTTATAAAAAGTTCAATCTGCTTGAAACTGATATTTACAACATTACCCGCACCGATTTCTACCAGTTTTGCAAATATTTCATCATTCTTAACTAAAAAACGTCCTTCATTTGCAAATTCAATAGCTCTGGTATATTCATCGATTTCTTTTATCCTGTCAACAAATGAAACATCTACAGGGGTGGGGTCACCTACAGTTGTTGTTACACTGGTAGTCGTTGTTATGATAGTATCAACTGAAACTGTTGTCTGTGTAGTTGTTGTTTCTGTCGTTTCTGTTGTGGTGGTTGTTTCAGTTGTAGTTGTAGTTTCTGTTGTTGTGGTTGTACTGTCAACAGGAGTCTCACCCTTTGCGGCGGCTATTTCTTCCGGATATACTGTAACTTCATCTCCGATAGTCTCAACAACCTGACCCGTACCATATTCATGGTAGAGACCTACAGCCGTACCGACAAGTCCCACTTGATAGTCAAGAGCTACCTCGTTTGAAGTTGCGTCTTTTGCGTCAAGTTTTCTGAATGTACTGAAATCTTCACTTGTAGGACCACCACATAATGCACCATAAAGTGTATGGCTTGTCGGAACACTTGCATAATCGCCGTTCCAGCTGTTCCACTCTTCCCAGCCGTCGCCAACGTAAAGTCCGGAAGCAGCACGGTGATGCGGTGATGTCGCTGAAACATCATTATAGCCTACAACAAGACAAACATTAGCATTATTCTTGCCAAGTATCATATCCGTCTGACCTTTGCACCATTCCGCAAAATCCGCACCGGATTTTTCTTTATGTTTTGTTGCAACAAGCGCACAGGTCTGCATAAGAGTATTATGTCTTGCACTACCCCACGAGTTCATGACATAAAATTTATTCTGATTTTGATTTACAATACCCTTGATATAATTAACAGGCTTATCCCAGTTACCAGTAATTTCGGCATTAATTATAGCCGCACCAAGCCATACACCACCATAATAGTAATCATTTACCCAGTCATTAGTAGTGCTTGTATCTTTGCTGTTTGCGTCAAGATAAACCTGTTCGCCTGTTGCAAGATAAAGCCAACCGGCAGCCCATGCAATATCGTCTTCAACGCTCTTGTCGGTATATGTCTGCTGGTCATAAGTCATTTTGCGATTTTTTGCGGCAAAATCATAAAGTGCCTTAGCATATGTCAGTGATTCCTCATCACCGAAATTGATATACTGCTGTGCGAGTGCGGCGGCATACTGTGCGGCGGTATTGCTTGCACCGTCGGTAGTGGAGTAGTATTCACTGCTGTTTCTTGACATAAGTTCCGGAGCTCTCCACTTGCCGTGGTCTGCACCGTCGTCGCCTATTTCATAGACGAACTTTGTTACATTTCCGCTGCCGTCAAGAGTTGTACAGGTTTTGAAAAATTCTGCAAATTCTGTGCTTATATCCTTGAAATGTGCATATGTACCGGTTTTCTGAAATTCGTCCTTGTATTCATAGTAGAGCCAGCCGAGTGTTGAGGCTGTGAAGCCCTCTGTGATACCACATATAATACCGTCACCGGCATCGTGGAAACCGCCGTTTGCTGTACCGTCTGTGTGACAGTCATCACGCCATGAAAAATGTGACTTCTCACCTGCTCCGACACCACAATAGTTAGCGTCATAGAAATACAGTGAGTACTGTAAAAGTTTTGCGTAATTGTCAAGACCTAATGCAGAATCGTCGGCGGCTGTAGCTGTAGTTACAGCTCCGGCAACTGATGACATCGCCATGACGGCAGATGCAGCAAAAGCCATGACTTTATTTTTTAATTTTCCCTTGGACATATCCATATTCTCCTTTCAATAATTAAAAAAATACTATTTTAATTATAACATATTTTTCAAACAATTTGTTAACAAACTGTGTACAAAAATAAAAAATTATATTTTTTCGGCATATTGTCAAAAAAATTCCCATTATATTGTACAATTTAACGATACTTTTTTTATTTAAAATTCACTTGCAAAACTACAGATTATGTGATATAATAGTAAAAGTACTTTTCATAATGGCGGTGAACTTTATGCCAAGATTTTTTACAAACGAAATCAACGAAGATAATATTACCATTACCGGCAGTGACGCTAATCATATAGGACGCTCACTCCGCATGAAAAAAGGCGAGGAATTAACAATATGCTGTAACGGTACGGATTACAACTGTGTAATAAACAGCATAACTCAGGATACTATATATCTTGATTTGGTATCAAAAAATATCTGTGCCGCTGAACCCTCCGTAAATGTGACGCTTTTTCAGGCTGTACCAAAAATGGACAAACTGGAATATATCATACAAAAAAGCGTTGAACTTGGTGTATCAAAAATAGTTCCTGTCCTTACAAGACGTTGTGTATCACGTCCGGACGAAAAAGACTTTTTAAAGAAACTTCCACGTCTACAAAAAATAGCAGAACAGGCAGCGAAACAGTCCGGAAGAGGTATTATTCCGGAAATAATGCCCGTAGTCAACTACAAAAAGGCTCTTGACATGATGGCGGAACTTGACAGGACTGTTATTCTTTACGAGGAGCAGGGGGGTATTTCTTTCCGTGATGTTGATTTCAATGATGTAAAGACAGTTGGTCTTGTCGTCGGAAGTGAGGGCGGTTTTGACCCTGAAGAAACGGAAGCCGCCGTTGAAGCTGGTGCGGTGCGTGTATGGCTCGGAAAAAGAATACTCCGTTGTGAAACTGCACCAATAACCGCTGTATCAATTTTGATGTTTTTAACAAATAATATGTAAAGTATTGCAATTGTCTGAAAAGTATGTTATAATATTTTCATGGTTATCGCAAACTGTTCGCAAGCGGTTCGATAAATAAAAATTCTTGCGGAGAAAAGAGGAATACAAATGAATAAGTTTTTAGCTGGCGTACTCGTTGTCGGTGCTGTTGCTGCTGTCGGAACAGTTGTAAAGCATCTTCTTAAGGACAACTCAACCGATGATTATGACGATTTCGATGATGATGACTTCTATGACGGTGACGACGACATAGAATTTGAAATTTCTGATGATGAAGCTAAGGAAGAATCTACAGAGGAAACCGTAGCTGAAGAAGTTTCAGAACCTGTTGAAGAAGACGTTGAAGAAACTGAAGAAGAAACCGAAGAAGAGGAATAATTTTATAATATGCTGTCACATAACTTGTGACAGTATATTTTTATTCACAATTATACACAATAATAAAATGGTTTTTTGTTGAAAATCACGATTTATAAAAAAACTCTTGACATATCATAATTTTCATGATATAATATAAAGGCTTTACGAGGCGTAACTCAGTTTGGTAGAGTGCTTGGTTTGGGACCAAGATGCCGCAGGTTCGAGTCCTGTCGCCTCGACTTCATTTCCGGAATTTTAAAAAAACTCTTGACAAACCGCAAATTATATGATATAATATTCAAGGTTTTTATTTGTGAGTTTTTCCAGAAAAAATTTTTTCAAAAAAATTTCAAAAAACACTTGACAAATTAAAAATTATGTGATATAATAAATAGGTCGAGTGAGACAAGCATAAATAATTATTCAAGCTGGTGTAGCTCAGTTGGTAGAGCAGCTGATTTGTAATCAGCAGGTCGGGGGTT
>JAMPEF010000025.1 GCA_023665275.1 Alistipes senegalensis
TTCTCATTATAACAGATTTGAGCGGTTTTTTCTATTTTTTTTATCGAACTCACGTGGTGTACATAAATAAAAAAGACTCTCCAAATGGAGAGCCTTTCTTTTATTGTATGGACATTTTTATTTAACAGTTTTAATCAACGGTTCTGATTAGTCATTCTTCTTTCTGAGAACGAATGCAGTACCGATTGCTACAGCAAGACCAGCAGCAGCTACGCCTACGCCAGCAACACCAGTCTTCGGTGAATCCTTACCACCAGCAGTTGTCTTTGTGGTTGTAGTTTTAGCTGTACTTGTTGAAGTTGTTGTAGTAGTCTGTGTTCCGCTTGCCTGTGTTGTAGTTGTAGTTGTTGTATCGTTAGTGCCACTGAGTGAGATTGCCGGAGTTGTAGATGTAGTAGTTGTTGTTGTAGTTGTAGGTTCAGAAGTTGTTGTGGTTGTAGTAGTTGTAGGTGTTGTTGTAGTTGTGGTTGTAGTTGTAGGTGTAGTAGTTGTTGTTGTAGTTGTAGTAGTTGTTGTGGTTGTTGTGGTTGTAGTAGTAGTAGTTGTTGTTGTTGTTGTTGTTGTTGTAGTTGAGGTTGTTGTAGTTGTTGTTGAGCCTGCCTGTATCTGAATACCACCATCTGTGATACCCTGTGTAAATGTATAAGCCTGCATGAGCTTACCAACATTGTTATTTGTCTTGTTTGTAAAGAGGTCCTTAGCATCTTCTGTTGACTGGTAATCAATAGTAACTGGGAAGAACTCGCCACCCTCAAGATTTGCAGGGAGCATGAAATTCATTGTATACATAACACCAGCAAGACCCTTATCACCATTACCTGATGTTGTCATAAATACACCGTTAGCACCGTTAGCCTCAATAACAGAAGAAAGGAACTTAATGCCTGCACCTGGTTCAACGTTATATTCACCGATTTCGTTAGTACCCATTTTAATAGTCTTGCCACCATCGATAGCAGGGAAGTTTACATGAATACCTGTTGAAGAGTAAGTCTGAGCAATACCTTCACCACCAACGGTAATTGTAACCGGAACTGATTCACCGTTTGCAACAATTTCCTTTGCCTCTTCAAGTGAAAGAGTTACTGTCTCAACAGTAAGTGTGGGCTTGATTTCAGATGCTGCGATTTCAGCATCAGAAAAACCATTCTTAGCATTCGGATTATCTGTAACACCAGCAAAAGCTGACATAGAAGTAGCGGAAACTGCAAGTGCAGAAACTGCAAGTGCAGTAATTGCCTTTTTTATAGAATTAGTCTTCATTTTAAATTATTTCCTTTCAATTATATAATTGGATTTATATCATCTGCCGCCACCCGACGGCAGATTTCATAGCACTTAATTAGTCACTGAGTACTGCGTCCCAAAGTCCCTTATCACCAATTTCATATATTTTGTCGGTAAGTGAAAGATGTGCATAAGCCATCTGGATACCTGTTGCGTCCACGGCGTCGATAGTTCTTCCCTTCTTACCATTGAGCCAGTTAATGATTTCACCTTCCTGGTTAGACATGTTTACATCTCCGAGGAATGCAGCAAACTGGTCATATATTGAACTTGGTGATGTAACAAGATTTGAGTCTGAAAGAACTGTATTTGAAGAATCTTTACCAGTATTTTTTCCAGTTGAAATTGTAGCATAATACGTCTGTGCCTGTGAAGCGTCAACAGCGTTTACCTCATAGTCAAGGTTTATATCGCCTCTGTAGCCTATGTAAACTACAACTCCTGCTTCTTCGTCGTTAATAGTCTTAAGTACTTCACCCTTTGCAAGTACTACCTTACCGGTTGAGTCTGTAAGGTCTTCACCGGCATAAGCAATAGCTGCATTATACTTGAAGTCAATATCATATTTTTCAAATGTCTCAGCAGGTGTAGATGCGAAATCATAAGCAATATTGATATCTTCTTCGCTGTTGTCTGTGTAGATTACTTTAATTGAAACGTCTTTAACCTGTTCTTTATGGAACTCTTCGTCATAGCTGTAGTAGAAACCATATTCAGCATCATCAGCAGCGCTTACAGTTGCAAAAATTCTTTTTACTTCACCAGGAAGAACGCCACCACCAGAAGTTGTTGTTGAGGTTGTTCCTGTATCAGAACCTGAACCGGATGTTTCTGTTGTGTTTGTTGTTGTGCCTGAATCAGAACCGGAAGTTTCTGTTGTAGTTGTGTTTGTTCCTGAATCAGAACCGGAAGTTTCTGTTGTTGTTGTGCCTGAATCAGAACCTGAACCGGAAGTTTCTGTTGTTGTTGTGCCTGAATCAGAACCTGAACCGGATGTTTCTGTTGTAGTTGTGTTTGTTCCTGAATCAGAACCGGAAGTCTCTGTTGTAGTTGTTGTTGAACTTGAATCAGAACCTGAACCGGAAGTCTCTGTTGTAGTTGTTGTTGTACCTGAATCATCTGTAGATAATGTAGATGTTGTAGTAGTAGATGTTGTTGTAGATGATGTACTAGAAGTAGTTGTCTGTGGGAATCTCTTAATTTCAAGACCTACTTTAGCAAGATTTGCGTCAGTATTGTAAATATCGCCTACTTCAAGGGTAGCTATCATCTGCTTGTAAGAATCTGCTACTTCATCGTCAGGGAAATCACCTGTAAGTGTATAAGTGCCATTTTCTGCTTTAGCTGTGAGATTATATAAGTCATTATCAGCGAAAGTTGCAATATCCATTGCAGAAATTTTAATATCAATGTTTACAGGTATCTTGTTGATTTCCTGCATTACAAGGTCGTAAATATCAGCAACATAAGAATTTTTCACAATTGCTGTAACAGAAGACGGTACATTCACGTCTTTTTTAATAATACTTTCAACCTTATTTTCAATCTTATTAATCTGACTGCTGTATTTGCCATTTTCAATGTAATTGTTTACAGCATCGATAACACCAGCCATATTTGCGGCACTTGTTGAACGATTAACGCTATAAATTCTGTCCTGATTGTCTTTAGCTTTGTTAATCCATTTTACAGCTTTATCAAGCCATTTGTCAAGTTCAGCCTGAGCATCTGCCTTAGATTTGTCGTCAGGAATCTGACTGATTGTTTCATTAGCACATTCTCTTATGTCTTCAACCTTTGCAAGTGCGAAATCAGCCATATCAGCGACTGCAAATTCTTTCTTGCCATTTACAGCAGTATTAGCAACATACTTAGCCTGTATGTCCATTGTATGACCATCTTTAAGCTGACTGCCTTTAATTAAGATGTTTAATTCACCTGACATATCCACCTTATCGAAATTAAATTCAGGTTTAACATCTGCAATACTGTCATCAATATTGTCAATGCTGTCTACATTTTCAAGGTTTTCCACAGGAATATCAAGCTTAGCTGCGATATCTTCCTTTGTGAAAGTATACTTGTCAAGGTCTTCCGCTGTAAGATGTGGATATTTAGCAAGAAGTTCTTCCTTTGTAACATTAAAGTCTTCCAAATCTTCTTCAGCAATACCTAAACTTTCAACCATTTCAGCTTTAGCATCTTCATACTTCTGCTTCATTTCCTGCTTCATTTCTTCAAACGCATCGTCAATACGTTTCTGGAACTTATCTGTAAAAACAGAAAAATCAGGATTATTAACATTAACAGAAATTGTTATATCACCTTTATTTGTGACAGTGTACTTAATTCCGTCGTCGCCGAGCATATCAATAACCATCTGGGCTTTTTCGGAATACTTACCGGAACGGTTCAGGATAGCATCTGCAACAGTTTCCTTGTCAATGGCGCTGGAATATTCTGTTCCGCCACTTTGGCTACCAATAGCAACAAGTTCAGTATAAAAATCCAAATACCATGTGGATTCAATCTCACCGGGAGTTATGTAAAGAAAATTATCTTTAAGAGTATAATCTTCCTTACCAGATGAGTTTGTATTTCCCGTTGCGTACTGAACTGAATCATTTGTTACAGCGTAAGACGTATAAGTCAGACACTGAGAGAGAGCAAGCGGTACAGATGCAACTGTAGCAAAAACTCTCTTGAATAATGAATTCTTCATTTTCTTTATACCTCTCTAATATATTTTTTCCGGAGCTGACTAATGCTTTATCAGAAGTCAAAATATCCGGATTGAAATTTCAGCGGGGTAAAAAATAAGCCTATAACTAACCCCCAGAAATTCATAACTACATTTTATCACATAAAACGCAAGAAGTCAAGCGGTATGATATAATTTTTTCAAAAATTATTAATGATTAAATACGTTATTTTTTGTACTTATTTCACAATTTCATCATAAAAACACCGCTAAAAACCAAATTTTTCCGGAAATTAAAGTAAAATTTTATATTTTTTCCACAGGAATATTACAGGAAAATCCCCCCGCAATATTATTGTATCACTTTAAGTTCCGTTTGTCAAGATGTAGTTTTTTCCGAAAAAAAAGCAGACCGGTAGGGGTCTGCTTTTTTAATTGTGTCTCAGTCTAAATTAACATTTGCGAACTTGTCAATAGTAGCCTGTGTGTATTTTTCGTCACCGAATCTTAAAGGTGCTGCAATATCCCATGCTTCCTTAACTGTAGGAACGATTGGAGCATCTGTAGCTGAAATCTTAGCATAGAATACAAGGATAGATGTAGCATCAACAGCGTCAAGAGCTCTGCCCTTCTTGCCAATCTTCCAGTTGTCAGGATCCCATTCGTTTGTGTCTACGTCGCCGAGGAATGCAGCGAAATCATCATAGATTGACAACGGATCACCGCCAACGAGTTCTGAATCTGAAAGGTAGGTATTCTCAGTAGTGTAACCTTCGTTCGTAGATGAAATCTTAGCATAATAAGACTGTACCTGTGATGCGTCAACTGCGTTAGCCATGTTGTCAAGGTTTACGTCGCCCTTTACACCAATATATGCAACAATATAAACTGGTGTAAGTTCGCCGTCTTCAGACATTGTATAAAGGAGTTCGTCACCGTAGTAAACGTAAACGCCATATGTGAATGTTGTGTTATCAATGTTGTATACGCTCTGCGGAGTTTCTCCGTGGTAGTTGATAAGTGACGGGTCAAAAGTATCAGTTACGTCTACAGGTTCTGCACCTTCAACGTCAACTCTCAAGTACTTGCTTACGTTAACCTGGTCTTTGCTGAATCCGCCTTCAGAACCATCACCACGTGTTCCGTCGTCGTGGCTGAAGTAGAAACCAGGTACTGTTTCGAGTTCAACATAGTAGTAAGGATATGTTGTAGATGTTGTTGTGATATCAGGGAGTGAAGGTGTTGTTGTTGTGTTTGTACCAGTTCCAGGCATAACTGAACCATTTGTTGTTGTATGAGTGTTTGTAACATTTGAACCGTGGACATCGCCAGATGTTGTAGTTGTTGCAGATGTAGTAGTTGTTGTATCAGAACCACTTGTAGTAGTTGTGGTTGTAGTGGTGGTTGTAGTAGTTGTGGTAGTAGTTGTTGTTGTTGAGTTAGAACCGCTTGTAGTAGTTGTAGTAGTTGTTGAACCACTTGTAGTTGTTGTTGTATCAGCCTCAACGATGATAGCACCATCAACTGTTGTGATATTCTTTGTAATATCAAAGCCGTTTGCGTCACTTGCAAAGAGGTCAGAAATCTTTACAGGATATGTGCCGTTTGCGCAGTCTTCCGGAACTGTGAATGTAAATGTAATCATTACATCGCCGTCTGCTGCTGCAACGCCAACACCCTTAGCATTTGCGAATGCATATTCATTTGTCTTGTCGTTACCAACAAGAGTATTTCCATAAGGCTTACCATCTGCCTTATCGTAAACAATAGGTGAATCTGCCTTTACAACGAACTGTGCACCACCTACCGGGAGCTTAGAACCATTCGGGTCTTTTACAGACATTTCAAGAGTTACTGTCTCACCGGGCTTAGCCTTTACAGTAGTTACCTGCCAGATAATACCACCGGTAACAGGTGTAACTATTGTAGTTGTTGTTGTAGTTGTGGTAGTAGTTGTTGTTGTTGTTGTAGTGGTAGTAGTTGTTGTTGAGTTAGAACCGCTTGTAGTAGTTGTAGTAGTTGTTGAACCACTTGTAGTTGTTGTTGTATCAGCCTCAACGATGATAGCACCATCAACTGTTGTGATATTCTTTGTAATATCAAAGCCGTTTGCGTCACTTGCAAAGAGGTCAGAAATCTTTACAGGATATGTGCCGTTTGCGCAGTCTTCCGGAACTGTGAATGTAAATGTAATCATTACATCGCCGTCTGCTGCTGCAACGCCAACACCCTTAGCATTTGCGAATGCATATTCATTTGTCTTGTCGTTACCAACAAGAGTATTTCCATAAGGCTTACCATCTGCCTTATCGTAAACAATAGGTGAATCTGCCTTTACAACGAACTGTGCACCACCTACCGGGAGCTTAGAACCATTCGGGTCTTTTACAGACATTTCAAGAGTTACTGTCTCACCGGGCTTAGCCTTTACAGTAGTTACCTGCCAGATGATACCACCGGAAACAGGTGTAACTGTAGTTGTTGTTGTAGTTGTGGTTGTAGTTGTTGTGGTTGTAGTGGTAGTGGTAGTTGTTGTTGTTGAGTTAGAACCGCTTGTGGTAGTTGTAGTAGTTGTTGAACCACTTGTTGATTTAGGAGCGGAAGTAGTTGTAGTTGTAGTAGTTGTTCCTGAAGTTGTTGTTGATGCAGAAGTTGTAGTTGTAGTCTTCTTCTTGATATTGATAGCACCATCAATAAGTGATACACTGTCAGTGATATCAAGACCGTTTGTGTCAGAAATGAATGCACCGTCAGCCCACTTTACAGGATATCTGCCATCTGCGCAATCTTCCGGAACTTTGAAAGTAAGTGTGAGAACTGTTGCGCCATCAGCAGCAGCTACGCCTGAACCAATTGACTGTGCAAATGCATATTCATTTGTCTTAGCGTTTTCTACTATTTTAGCGTCATAAGCCTCTGAACCCTTTGAACTGTCATAGACAATCGGGTCTGTTCCCTTGATAGAGAACTGTGCACCAGCTACAGGGAGCTTGCTGTTCTTGGAATCATCAACAACGACTTTCATTTCAACTGTATCACCAGGTTCAGCATCAACTTCAGGAATTACCCATGAAATATCGCCCTGTGCAGCAACAGTTATAGAACCAGGAAGAAGTGTAACCTGGTCTGTTATGTCAAGACCGTTTGTATCAGAAATGAATGCTTCTGACCATGTAACAGGATATTTACCAGGCTTTGTAGGAGCTGTATACTTAAGTGTGATAACCTTAGCACCATTAGCAGCAGCAACACCCTTACCCTTGCCCTGACCGAATGCAAATTCATTTGTTTCCTTATTGTTTTTAACTGCAGAATCATAAGCTGTTGAGCCGTCAACTGAAACGAATTCAGCAGTATCAGCAGTAATCTTGAACTGTGCACCAGCTACAGGAAGTGCTGAACCATCTTCGTCAATTACTAAAACGTCCATAGTAACTTCTTCACCAGGCTGTGCGACTACTTCAGGAATATCCCATGTTATCGGACCCTTTGCCGCCTGAACGTCCTCAACTGTAATAGAACCGTCAAGGAATGTAATCTGGTCTGTTATATCCTGACCGTTTGTATCGGAGATGAACTGTTCTGACCATTTAACAGGATATGTACCAGGAGTTGTAGGTGCTTTGTACTTGATTGTGATAACCTTAGCACCATTAGCAGCAGCTGTGCCCTTGCCCTGTCCCTGACCGAATGCAAATTCATTTGTAGCCTTGTTGTTTACAACTTTTGAATCATAAGCGGTTGAGCCGTCAACTGAAACAAATTCAGCTGTATCAGCAGTAACCTTGAACTGTGCACCAGCTACAGGAAGTGCTGAACCGGCTTCGTCGATTACTAAAACGTCCATGGTAACTTCTTCGCCAGGCTTTGCAGTTACTTCAGGAATATCCCATGTTATATCACCCTGTGCAGCAACTGTGATAGAACCAGGAAGAAGTGAAATCTTGTCTGTTATATCCTGACCGTTTGTATCAGAAATAAATGCTTCTGACCATTCAACAGGATATACGCCAGGAGCTGTAGGCGCTGTATATGTAAGGGTTATAACCTTAGCACCGTTAGCAGCAGCAATGCCCTTGCCCTTGCCCTGACCGAATGCAAATTCATTTGTTTCCTTGTTGTTTTTAACTGATGAATCATAAGCAGCTGAGCCGTCAACTGAAACAAATTCAGCCTTATCAGCAGTAACCTTAAACTGTGCACCAGCTACCGGAATAGCTGAATTACCGTCGTCAATTACAACAACGTCCATAGTAACCTTTTCACCAGGTTTTGCAACTACTTCAGGGATATCCCAAGCAATTTCCCCGTTGTAAGTTTCGTCAATAATGATTGCACCATCAACAGCCTTAATCTTATCTGTGATATCCTGACCGTTTGTATCACTTACAAAGAGGTCACTCCATGTAACAGGATACTTGCCGGCTGTGATATTTTCAGGAATAGTATATTCAACTGATACAATAACTTCATTATTCTTTGCAGTTGAACCATCACCCTTAGTACGTCCGAATGCAATTTCATTCTTATTTGAAACAAGTGAAGATGATGCGTTATAAGCATTACCACCGGTTGCCTTGGGCTGTCCGATAGAATCGCTTGCCTTAAGTAAGAACTGTGCGCCTGCAACTGCAAGGTCGGAATCTCCGCTTACTACTACATCAAGTTTTACAGTCTCACCCTTCTTTGCATGAACTTCAGGAATTACCCATGAAGCACTACCGGAAACCGGAGCAGGAGGAGCTGTTGTAGTAGTTGTAGTTGTTGATGCCTGTGTTACAACAGTAGTTGTTGTTGCTTTGCTTGTTGTTGCTGAACTTCCGTCAGATGCTTTTGTTGTAGTAGTTGTTGTAGACTTTGCAGTAGTAGTTGTAGCAGATGATGTTGTTGTTGATGACTGAGGAGGTGTAACATCGCCGATAGCGACATAACCAGGAATCACGCTTATAGGAAGGTTATTAGCTGGATTTGCATCGTCACAAACTGAAAGTTTCTTTGTCGGGTCAAGACCAATCTTGTAGAGACCATCTGCAACGCCTGTTGGGTCAAGACGAATAGTAACTACAGACGGATTATCAGGGTTAGAAGCTGTACCATGGCTGTCTTCTCCCTGACAGAGAATGCTGAATGCAAGGTCTGCGTCATTAGGTTTAACAACTGCGTTGAGTGTAGAAGACTTTTTAGAGAATTTACCAGCAAAACCACCCTCAAGAGCAAGGTATGCTGAAACAGCTGTAATCTTCGTGCTGTGTGTATCAAGACGAACTGTAACATCAACTACATTTTTATCATTAACTCTCCAGTAGCCATCTTCAGCATCAGGATTTGTGAAGTCAAATACAATATCAGAATTTTCAACTATCTGACTGTTGTCTGGAAGACTAGTATTCTTATTTGCAGTTATGTCTTTTACTCCACCCATACTAACATTAGGCTGCACGGCAGGGACACTGCCGGCAGCGCTAACTACAATAGATGAGGTAAATGCACTTGACACAAACGTTGCCGCCATGACAAGAGACGTAACTGCGGAAAGCAGTTTCTTCATCTGTGCATTTCCTTTCCGGGCAAATGCCCTATATTATTTATTTTAAGATATTAGTTGTTAACAGGAAGAGTTACAAGATGAACAATGCTCTTGATAATAGCGTCTGAGTCTTCAGCTGTAAGTTCCTTACCATCCTTCGGATTGTAGCAGTCAGCGTTACGCTTGCCCTGGTCAGACATATCATATGACTTGTTGTCGTTGAGCCACTTGTTAAGGAGAACAACGTCGTTAATCTTTACGCTGCCGTCGCAGTTTGTATCACCATAATGTACTTCACCTACATTACCTGTTGTGCCTGTTGAACCAGCAGTAGAAGCTGTTGTTGAACCAGCAGTAGAAGCTGTTGTTGTTGCTGTAGTTGTTGTAGCGCTTGATGTAGTTGTAGCAGATGATGTTGTTGTTGATGACTGAGGAGGTGTAACATCACCGATAGCGATATAACCAGGAATTACAGTTATAGGAAGATTGTTAGCAGGATTATTGTCATCACAAACTGAAAGTTTCTTTGTCGGGTCAAGACTAATCTTGTAGAGACCATCTGCAACGCCTGTCGGGTCAAAACGAACAGTAACTAAAGATGAATTATCAGCGTTGGAAGCTGTACCGTGGCTGTCTTCTCCCTGACAGAGAATGCTGAATGCAAGGTCTGCATCGTTAGGTTTAACAACTGCGTTGAGTGTAGCAGACTTCTTAGAGAATTTACCAGTAAATCCACCCTCAAGAGCAAGGTATGCTGAAACAGCTGTAATCTTTGTGCTGTGTGTATCAAGACGGATTGTAACATCAACTACATTTTTATCATTAACTCTCCAGTAGCCTTCTGAATCATCAGGATTTGTGAAGTCAAATACGATATCAGAATCAGCAACCATCTGGCTGTTGTCGGCAAGCTGATCCTTTGGAACGTCCGGACCAGATACAGTACCAGCACCAGAAACAGCTGTTGTTGTAGTAGTTGTACCACCATTAGAAGTTGTTGTTGCAGAAGTTGTTGTCTGTGAGGAAGTTGTTGTGCTGCTGCTGCTGATTGGAGCAGAATCGCCAACCTTGATTGTAAGAGTATTGAGGTCAAGGTTGCTTGTTGCTGAGCTATACTTTGTGCTTCCTTCAAGCATACAAGACTGGTTTCCACCGTATGATGTCTTGTAGTTGCAGAAATCAATTACATATTCGCCGTTAGCAATGCCCTTTGGAAGAGTTACATTGAAAACAGCTACTGGATATGTATCACTCTTTTCACCATACCATTTATACTTAGTACCACCGTTTGTCCATGTCATACCAAAGAAAGCATTGTCTGTACCAGCAGCAGTCTGTGATTCAGCGCAAGCTATATTGTATATACCATGTGAAAGGTAACCATCCATATCATCATATTCACCAGCGAAGCTAACAACAGTATCTGTTGAGAATGTAGTGCCGTCAGCAGATGTGAATTCCTTTTCAGATGAGAAGTATGAATCAAGACCAGGATTGAAAGCCTTAAACTTAACTTTCTTTACATCTGCGCTGTCAGATTTTACAGTAGCGTCAGCAGCAATACCGGAAAGTTCACCTGCTGTATTTTCGCCAAGATATAAACCTACAGGAACAACAACGTCGCCAGCAGCGATAGCATCAGCAGAAACGGTAACTGTAGCGCCGTCAGCCTTTACGCCATCAGCAAGAGTAGCATCTTTATAAGCGAGGAAAGATAAACTTTTCTTTGCGTCAGCAGCAGAAGCGCCGACAGGAGCAACAGCACCTACCATAGTTGCAGCCATTACAAGTGATGCAGCTGCAGAAAATAACTTTTTCATTTGCAATAATTCCTTTCTTAAGGTCATAAGACCCATTTAATACTTAAAAAATTTTTCAGGGGGGTTTATATTCCTTTGAGATGGGGACAAATCAGATAATCTTTGTTGGAACAGGATTCAATCAGTCAAGTTCTGAAGGAAGTCCTATATCATGCATCTGTATTTCAAGAGCATCAGCAGTAGTTACGCCGCCGTCGCCGTTTACATCAGCATTTTTTGCACCCTGTTTTGTCAACTGATAATCATTTGGATTTGACAGAGCCTGCATGATTAATACTGCATCTGAAATATTTAATTTACCATCTTCGTTTGCGTCACCCTTAAAGTATTTGTCGCCTGAGCCGGACGTACTTTGACTTGATGAACCGCCTACAGAAATCTCACCATTTTCCGTATTTACAGAGTATCTTATTACGTCTTTATTCTGGAAGTAGCCAACACTTATAACTTCATTATCGGTTGCTGAACCAGGGTAAGTGTTTCTGGAAGCCGGAACAATTTCTATTGGTATTGTACCGGAAGCGTCCTTGGCAACTGTACCTTTAACTGTACAGAAAACTCCATCTCCGTTCAGCCAATATGAAGGGTCGTCAAGTGATGTTGACCAGCAAACTGAGGTAATACCTTTTTCATTGTCAATGCTTTCGCCAAATATTGAGAGAACCGCAGATGACGGGTCATCATTGACGGCGTTTGTATTGGCGAGTTCGCCTGCCTCCACTGAGTCTATTGTCACAAGACTGCTGTCATACTTTATTGCAAAGTCACAGCACTGAATACCATTAGCTGGTATATTGTTAAGTGATACTTCTACTGAAAATGTTTCGCCTGCATTTGCTGAAATCTTACCGACTGAAATCTGCACTGTTTCGCCGGCTGCGAAAACTGGAGCAATTGAGCAGACTGAAAGCGAGAGCATCGCAGCCGATACTGCCCCGATGACTATCTTTTTTGCCTTCATAGTTTTTCCTCCTTCTTTAAAAATGTTATATAACAAAGGAACAAGCGCCCCTTTAATTATATCATGCCTTAATCAAATCCATAGTGGATTTACTGTAATCGCAGAATTAATCCCGCCGGAAAAAGTAGGATTTCTGCTTGCACAAAAAAATTACTCTGCCGGCAGTGTCCGCTGAATTAAGACTCACCACACTGCCATGATGAAAACATGAACTCAAAATCACATTTATTCATGATTTCATTATATAACAGGACTGAAAAAAAGTAAATAGGTTTATAAGCATTTTGGTATTTTATATAAATAGTTTGTTTAGACTTTGTATATTATGCACAAAAGAACAAACTTTCGCAATTAATATATAACCGTAATTTGTAAAATTTATATGAATTGATTAAATTATTTATCAAGTTTCCTGAATTCTTCAGGAATGTTGTTATTTATAATATCGTTAATAATATCCCAGCTGAACTCCGGATAGTTGCCGGCAGGAACTGCATAAGGTAAGCCATGACTTTCAGCAAGTTCGGAATTATACTGACTGTAAGGATAAATTTTTATATTTGAAAAGCTGCCGTCGTCATAGTGAATAATGGTAGGTATAGCGCCGACGTTTTCAAGGCGGGTTTCACCTGTCACGCCATCAATGACAATGTCAAAATCAGGCATTTCACCAACAAGATTGAAGTTATCAGTCTGTGCGCAAATGAAATTACCCATTGAATAGTAAACAAAACCTTTTGTACCGTCATCACGTGGAATCCATTCCATAGTTTCGGCGGTATGGGTATGACAGCCTAAAATCACATCTGCACCCCAGTCAACCATTTTTCCGGCAAGTTCCTTGCGGTCATCGGAGACTTCATGTGTATCTTCAACACCCCAGTGAGCAGAAACTATAACGGCGTCTGCTATTTCGTCAGCTTTTTTAATCTGACGTTCTATAACGTCTTCTTCATAGTTCATGACGACTCTCAGCGGAGAATCTGCCGGAATTGAAAAACCGTTTATGTGTTCAGCATAGGCAAGAAAAGCAATTTTCACGCCGTTTACTTCACGTATGCGGATATTTTCGGAATCTTCTTCATTAAGATATGCACCAAGTACAGTAAGATTATTTTCCTGTGCCTTTGCGTTCCAGAAATTTATTGATTCTTCCAGACCGTCAGCGCCCATATCAAGAAGATGATTATTAGCCATGGTGAAGACATCAAAACCGGCATCAATTACAGCGTCGGCGACTTCCGGCGGTGAGTTAAATATAAGCTGTCCGCCGTCCGCACCTCTTACGGCATTGCTTTCAGAAATAACAGTTTCCTGATTGAGAACAGCCAAATCAGCACTTTCAATAAGGGGCTTGACGTTTTCATAGATGGGCTTGAAATCGTAAGTCACGCCTTCCTGACCGTATGCATATGCCTCAGCGTTTTTCAGCACGGAGTAATGAATAAGATTATCACCGGCGGCAACAACATGAATCCTCTTGTCTTCCGGTGTGGGTTCAGTAGTAACTTCTTCAGTTGTCACCTCAACGGTGACCGGTTCGGGAAAATCAATCTCACTTTCGCCCTCACCGACCTGTCCCACTGTATCACCACAGGACGTACAGGCGGTCAACATTAAAAGAACTGCTGTAAATGAATATAACTTTTTGAAATTCATTTTTAATCTCCTTACAGAAAGTTAATATATTAATATAACTTTCTGCTCCTTTACAATTATATCACATTATTCTGAATTTTGCAAATATATTTTTCAGAATATTTTTAAACAAACCGGTATAAAATGCCATTTTCCATTGCATCACAATAGCAGAAAACAACGTATTTACGGCACAAAACCTGTTGTCAGAATTTATTATTTCACATTTTTGGTTATTCATACGAAATTTTAGTATAAAAATTGTGCATTTTTACTGTATGGATAATTAAAATCCCTTTAAATCCTGTAAATCGGCAAATTCTTCAGCAAGCCTTTCAGCCTCTGCATACGAGGAAAGCTGATAGCAGCGACCACGGAACTTTGCAGAACCATAATAACCGTTCATATACCACGAGGCGTGTTTGCGTGCTTCATGTATAGCGAGTTCCTCAGGCTTTTCACTTAGACTTAATATAAGCCGGATATGTTCAAGCATAACACACATTTTTTCCCTGACAGTCGGCGGTATATAATCCCGACCGGCAAGGCGTGCGGATATTTCTTCAAAAATAAAGGGATTTCCATAACTGCCACGACCAATCATGACGAGGTCACAGCCGGTTTTTTCGTACATATCAATGCATGATTCAGCGTTTGTGACGTCGCCGTTTGCAATGACCGGTACGGAAACAGCATTTTTCACTTGACGTATAATATCCCTGTCGGAAAGTCCGCTGTAAAACTGGTCACGTGTACGACCGTGTACGGCAATTGCAGACGCTCCGGAATTTTCAAGAGCTTTTGCCATTTCGACGGCATTTATATGCTGACTGTTCCAGCCGGAACGGATTTTCACAGTAATCGGAACGCTTCCGGCAGACTTTACAGCTGCTTCCGTAATTTCAGCGGCAAGCCGTATATCTTTCATAAGTGCCGAACCTGCTCCGGTGTTCACTACTTTATGTACGGGACAACCCATATTTATATCAATAATATCCGGATTGTATTCAAGAACTATTTTTACAGCCTCCGCCATAAAATCCGGTTCACTCCCGAAAAGCTGTATAGCCATAGGTCTTTCCTCCGGCGTGACCGTACAGAGTGCAGAAGTTTTTTTATCGCTGTAGCATATGCCCTTAGCGGAGACCATTTCACTTACAACGTATGACGCCCCGTATTTCTTGCACATAAGTCTGTATGCACGGTCTGCAACGCTTGCCATAGGTGCAAGAACGGCAGTTTTTTCTATTTTCACGTTTCCTATATTGACAGTCATTGTGTTTCTTCTTCTTTCTTATTCCGGAATACAAATAACTTACTTAACACATAGTTTGCGATAAATATAATAACCTGACTTACAAATGTTATAAATGTTTTGTTAATATTCATCCAATCGCAGAATATAACAAATATTGCCTCTTCCATAACGAAAGTTGCCAGCCTTGCACCATAGAATGACGCAAAAACCGTCCAGAACTCTTTACGGGTTTTTGTTTCATTCTTGAAAACATATTTTTTATTGGTGAAAAATGCAAAAGTAACCGCAAATATCCACGAAATTACAACACCGGCAGTGCTTTCCCATGCAGGTTCACCGGCGATTACCGCAAAAACTATAAGTTTTGTAACGATTGAAATAACCGTAGTAAGACCACCGAAAAGCAGATACATGAATTTTTCTTCATATTTATAATATATATCCTGTAAGGCTTTCGGCAGTATCGAAACACACGCTTTTATTAATTTTTCCATTTCTATCAGATTCCCTTTCATTATTATACTTATATTATAATAACAGCATTCCGGAAATTTTTCAAGTCCTTTTATGAATTTTTATTTTAATTAATAGTTATGATTTATTTAAACGGGATATTTTCAGCATTTAAGCACATAATAAAAACAGATTTTTTTATCTGTGAGGTGAAAATATTGCAGGATTACAAGGAATTAACAATTATTCCGGACTTGAAACTAAATATACGCAAAATAAAAGAAATTTCCGGAAACTCTTCCGATGTTATGATAAATGAATTTATCACCGGCGATATAAAATGTGCGCTTATCTGCTGTGAAGGTATGTTATCAACGGCAACAATAACAGAGCTTATCCTTGAACCTATTGTCTGTATTGAAAAACAGAAAGACTCCCATGAACTTTTTCATTATATACAAAATTTCATGCTGCTTTCCACTGACAGACCCGTTGCCACTGAATATGATTCACTGTTCCGGCTGATACATTCCGGCTTTGCCGTACTCGTCGCCGACGGTATGAATAAAGCTCTTGCATTCGGAGTACAGGGCTATGCAGTTCGGAGTATCTCCGAGCCCTCCAGTGAGGGTAATATAATGGGTTCACATGAAGGCTTTGTTGAAGTTGTCCGCACTAATATGTCACTTATACGGCGGAGAATAAAAAGTCCGGAACTTGTAATGGAACTTTTCGTAAAAGGCGATAAAAGCCGTACTGATTTATGCTTATGCTACATGAAAGACCGTGTACCACCCGAACTTCTGAAAAAAATTCATAAATCCCTTGACAATATAAAACTTGAGAGCATTTTAAGTACCGGATATATTCGACCATTCGTTGAAAACGGAAATTTTGAACTTTTCAGCTCAACCGGTACGACTGAACGCCCTGACGTTCTGTGTTCAAAACTAATTGAGGGACGTGTAGCGCTTTTAATTGATGGCGTACCGTTTTCTATAATCATTCCTAAACTTTTCTGTGAAAGTTTCCAGACCCTTGATGACTATGCATTCAAGCCATATTATGCTACATTCATACGCTGGATTAAATATTTCGGATTTCTTATATCTGTACTTCTTCCGGCGGTATATGCGGCAATAGTCATATATCACCCTGAACTTCTCAACAGTACAATGCTTATGCTTCTTGTTGAGGCGGAACAGCAAGCACCCTTGTCAATACTTACTGAGTCGCTTTTTGTATTGTTAATGTATGAAGTAATCCGTGAGGCTGGAATAAGACTTCCAAAAGCTGTAGGCGGTGCGGTAAGCATAGTAAGCGGTCTTATTATTGGTGACGCCGCTGTTGATTCCGGACTTATAAGTACACCGCTCCTTACAATAACGGCGCTTTCCGTAATAAGCGGATTTGTAGTTCCGGAACTAAACGACACCATGACAATATTAAGAATTGCATTTCTTATCTCCGGCGGAATATTCGGACTTTTCGGTATAAGTATTTTAGCGTGTGCGGTACTTGTGAATATATGTTCCACTGAAGACTATGGATTCCCGTATACTGCACCGCTATCGCCGTTCAAGCCAGCCGGAATGGACGATACAGCTATAAGAGCAGGTTTTCCGGAAATGCAGTCAAGAAATTTCACGGTTGAAGAATATCATGAATAGTTTCACACGGAGGGCTAATGGATAAAATAACTAAAAATCAGTTTTCAGCAATGCTCCTTATAACTGACGCTTTTTCGCTTTTCTGCTTCCGTGGACAGATTTCAATAACTACCCTGATGGGATTTCTATGCGGAATTGTCATACAGTTTATAATGTCTCTGCCGTTAATCAGACTTTACAACATGGGCGGAAATATTGAGAGTTCCGGAAAAATAATACAGATAATTTATTTTGTTTATCTGCTTCTGTGGGGTGGAGTACTGTTTTCTATGCTATGGCAAGCCTCCGATGTAATTTACATTCCATATGAAAATTCCAACGGTATATGGGGAAAACTCCTTATAG
This sequence comes from Alistipes senegalensis, assembly GCA_023665275.1. GTDB lineage: Bacteria > Bacillota > Clostridia > Oscillospirales > Ruminococcaceae > Ruminococcus. Next base: position 17,661 of record JAMPEF010000025.1, read on the forward strand.
CCGGAATGATAGCGATTGTATGTTTATATGCATCATCAACCGGAATAAAAGCTATTTCACGTTCAGCAGTAATAGCGGTCGGAGCTGGTATAGTTTCTCTGCTTGTGGTAGTAGTAAGTGCCTTGTTTAATTCCGATTGGAGCAATATTCAGAACACAAAAACCACCGATAGTTTTCTGACTGAAATTTCACGGGGATTTTTTATAAGTGGTGGTCTCGGAAGTTTTGTTGTATTTTTGGGATTCACAAAGGGTAACTACATGAAAAATACTATTTATTATTTTTCCGGAAAAATAATACTCACACTTGCGGTGATGTTATCATCAATACTTGTTGCGGGGGGAATCATGAAAATAACAGAATTTCCGATAGTAACCGCTGCACAGTTGTCACAACCGTTTCCAGTACAGCGTATAGATTCGCTTTTCCTGATAATATTTGCGGTTTTTTCAGTATTTTCAATCGGTGTCCAGAGCCTTGCCGCTGCTGAAATGCTGAAAAAAATTCTCCCGAAATTCCGGTATCTCCGGACTACTTCTGTACTTGCCGTGATGATTGGTTCAGCGTTTTTATTTTCCGGCGAAAACAAAGGCTTTATATACATTATTGCCGTAGGAACAATATTATTTATACTTCCGTGCTTTATGTTGCTTAGAAGGAGCATAGCAAAATGATTAAAAAATTAATACTTTCGGGAATCATCATGTTATTTACTTTCACGGGTTGTGAGTCACACGGACGTGTACACGATAAAAACTATCTCCGTGCGGTATCTGTCACAGGCGATACGCAAAAAACTGTTACTTTCACGTTTTTCAACAAGGACGGCAAATATATAACCTCTTCCGGAAAAGATATTAAAGAAGCTCTGGAAACTGCTGAAATCCGTACAGGAAAAGAAATTTTCACCGGATATACTGAAATGATAGTCATTGATGGCAACAACAGTATTGAAACTCTTGAATTTATGCTCCATAAATGGAAAGTCTCTCCGTCATGTATAATTACCCATTCAGACGACGAAAACGGTGAAGATATTTTTTCAAGCAGTATAGAACTTCTCTCCGGTTCTGTACGTACAGCCGTTGAACAGGGAAAAATTCCCGAATGTGATATAATAACAGTCATGGGTGAATTACTGGGAAAAAATCACTCTGCACCGGTCGCCGAAATAACTTCCGACGGCGTGAAGGAAATTCATATAATAAATTAATTGCTATTTTCTTTCTTATGTGTTATAATATATATATCACATTATTAAGGAGTACGAATTATGAAACTTCTCGCCATAGACGGAAACAGCATTCTGCACCGTGCATTTTACGGAGTAAAGACGGCTCTTTCCAATAAAAACGGCGTTCCGACAAGTGCCGTTTTCGGATTTATGAATATCTATCTCAAAAACCTCAACGTCGTAAACCCCGACGCTGTGGCGGTTGCATTCGACAGGAGTGAACCGACTTTCAGACATAACGCCGTTTCTTCCTATAAGGCTAACCGTCACGGTATGCCCGATGACCTCGCACAGCAACTCCCTATAACAAAAAAACTGCTCTCGTTAATGGGCATAAAAGTTATAGACCATGCGGGCTATGAAGCAGATGACATCTTAGGCACTCTCGCCCATACCTGTTCGGAAAACGGCGACCAGTGCTTTATACTTACCGGAGACCGTGACAGTCTTCAGCTTGTCAATGAAAATGTAACAGTAATGCTTATCACCAATAAGGAAACTATAAAATATACTCCGGAAAAATTTGTTGAAGATTACGGATTCCAGCCAATAAATCTGATTGACCTTAAAGCTCTTATGGGTGATAGTTCCGACAATATATCCGGAGTTGCCGGAATAGGCGAAAAAACCGCCACAACCCTTGTAAAAGAATTTACCACCGTTGAAAATCTCTATGAAAAATATCAAAGTTCGGAACTTTCCAAAGGTGTAAAGGCAAAACTTGAAAATGGTGCAGAAGCCGCCACCCAAAGTAAATGGCTTGCCACTATATGCCGTGATGTTCCTATAGATACAGTCGCTGAACACTATATACCCGATAAATCCAATAATGAAAAATTATATTCATTCCTTGCAGAACTGGAAATGTTTACAGTACTTGATAAATTAAGTCTGATAATTCCCGAAAAACCGGAAGACGTAAAGCCTATAGAAATAATCAGAATGCCACTTACTTTAGAAATAATCAATTCACTTAAAGAATGTACGTATACTCTTAACTATGGAAAATTATTTGTCCTGAATAAAAATATATTATATAATTCCAAAGATAAAAATATTATAACGGCTTTTCTTGCCTCATCATGCGAAAAATCCACAGACAACGCAAAATCACATTACAGATATGCAATGTCTGTATATTCAGCCCTTAACAATCTTAAAAATGATATTTCCATAGCCGGATATCTTCTTAATGTCTCCGGCGATGACTATTCAATAAAAACTCTCTGTGCTGAATACGGCGTACATTATTACATTGAAAACGGAATTTATGCGGATATTATTTCTATTCCGCCACTTCTCAAAAAAATAAAGGAATTTCTTAAATCTGAAAATTTAATGTCATTGTATGAAAATGTAGAAATGCCACTTATTGAAGTACTTGCTTCTATGGAACACACCGGTGTAAAAGTAGATAAAAAAGGCGTCGAAGAGTTCGGGGAATTTCTTTCCGTAATGACTGAAGAAGCAAAAAAGAAAATTTTCAACAGAGCCGGACATAAATTCAATATATCATCACCGAAACAATTAAGTACAGTGCTTTTTGAAGAGCTGGGACTTCCGGCTATAAAAAAGACAAAAACAGGTTATTCTACAAATGCAGATGTTCTTTACGAACTCCGTGGCAAAGACCCTATAATTGAAGATATTTTAAATTACAGACAATATGCAAAATTAAACTCAACTTATATTGATGGTATTTTAGGAAAAATCAGCACCGATGGCAGAATACACACCTCTTTCCGTCAGACCGAAACACGTACCGGAAGAATTTCATCAACTGAGCCGAATATGCAGAATATACCCGTCCGCACGGAACTCGGACGGCATATGCGGAAATTTTTCATAGCCGACATGGGAAAAACTCTTGTTGACGCTGATTACAGCCAGATTGAACTTCGTGTTATGGCACACCTATGTGGTGACAAAAACATGACAACAGCTTTCAATACCGGTGAAGACATACACACCCTGACCGCCGCACAAGTATTTGATATTCCGCCGATAATGGTTAACTCTGAGATGCGAAGTGCTGCAAAAGCTGTTAATTTCGGCATAATTTACGGAATAGGTGCATTCTCTCTCTCTAAGGACATAAACACTTCACGGGAGCAAGCAGAAAAATACATCAACAGTTATCTTGAAAGATACCCGAAAGTAAAAAAGTTCATGGAAGATACAATTGAAAATGCTATGAAGACCGGATTTGTTACAACTATTTTCGGTAGAAAAAGACGTATTCCGGAAATAATGTCGTCGAATAAAATTCAGCAGTCCGCCGGAAAACGTATCGCCATGAATACACCCGTACAGGGTACAGCCGCCGACCTGATAAAAATTGCCATGATTAACGTCTATAACAGGCTGCAAACCGAAAAAATCAACGCAAGACTTATTTTGCAGGTTCACGACGAACTTATTATAGAATCAGATGTTTCATGTGCGGAACGTGCTACAGTTATTCTCCGTGAGGAAATGCAGAATGTCTATAAAATGAAAGTACCGCTTGCCGTCGACGTCAGCACCGGCAAAAGCTGGTATGAGGCTAAGGAGTGATTTTTTATGGAACTCCTTAGAATTACTGCCGAAACTGATACAGAAATTTTTGAAAAACTTTCCGGACTTGATAAAAAATGCGTCGGTAATGATGGCTGGTCGGCTGATTCTTTCCGGTCAGAAGTACAGAAAGATAATGGAATTGTACTATGTTTCACGGACGGTAATAATATTATTGCATTGCTGTCCGGCTACTATGCGGTAGGTGAGGGAGATATAACAAGCGTTGCTGTAGACGAAAATTTCAGGCGTCTGGGACTTGCACAAAAACTGATAACTGAATTTATTAAAAATCTGCCTGAAAATACGGAAAATATTTTCCTTGAAGTCCGTGAAAATAACACTCCGGCAATAAATCTTTATAAAAAATGCGGTTTTGAAAAATTATCCTTAAGGAAAAACTTTTATTCAAATCCATATGAAAATGCTGTTGTCATGGTGAAACAATTTATGAAATATTTTATTTATGAAAATCAAAGAGGAGATGCAACCTATTATCATGAATGGTACAAAGGGCGTTTTGACGGGGTAAGTTTCTGGAAAAGCGACTCTCTGTTAATATCTGAAGATATACATTATATGCTGGGTCTGGAAGAAATTTTCAGTATGTTTATTCCGAATTATGACCCGATTGGCGAAACAGAAGTTTCAGAAAATCAATGGAATATGATAATGAAAAAAGCCTCCGAAACAGGCGGTCAGCTATACGAATGCCTAAAAGAAGCGAATAACTGGGTAAAGAAAACATTTAAAGAATACAATATATTTACAATGATAGGTATGTAAAATGAATTATAAAAAAACATATGTGAATATGTCGTTTCCGGACAAGACGATTTTAGAAGTGACGTTTTTAAATATTACTGATTTTTACAGTATATCTTTTCAAAACCATAATTATACAATCGTCGGCGGTGACAAGGATATAAAAACTAATCTTATCGGCATTGCCGAAGATGACAAAGTATACTACATCACAACGGACGACAAGAAAATTTGCTATATTTCGGTAAATATAGGAACTTTTATAAAACAACTCCTGTTATTTGACGACTATATAAATAAAAATAATCTGCCTGAAAATCCCGACGAAATACAACTTTCAGAATATGCAGATATTTTCAGGAAAAAAATTCTTGAATTAGACAAAAACGCTTTTAAAAGTGATGAAACATTCTGGTCTGAAATATGCGAGGAAATGGAATACGGAATAATTTAAAATAAAGGTGATATTATGTTAATACTTGGAATTGAAAGCTCATGCGACGAAACCGCCGTAAGTATTGTGAAAGACTGTCGGGAAATAAAATCGTCGGTAATCTCAACACAGATTGAGGAGCATAAAAAATACGGTGGTGTTGTGCCGGAAATAGCCTCTCGCCGTCATTGTGAAAATATACTTGATGTTACACGTCAGGCACTCGATAATGCTGGGGTTACACTCGATGACCTTGACGCTATAGCGGTTACATATGCCCCCGGACTTATCGGAGCATTGCTTGTGGGTGTTAATTTTGCTAAAGGTCTTACAATGGCTTCCGGAAAACCACTCGTACCGGTTCATCACATTGCCGGACATATAGCTACAAACTACCTCACATATCCCGAACTCGAACCACCTTATTTATGTCTTGTCGCAAGTGGCGGACACAGTCATATTATCGAAGTTATAAGTTATACGAAATTTAAGGTTATTGGTCGCACCCGTGATGACGCTGCCGGTGAATGTTTCGACAAATGTGCAAGAGCTATGGGCTTTTCCTATCCTGGTGGTGTACATATTGATAATGCCGCACAATTTGGTGACCCGTCGGAATTTAAATTACCACACCCGAATGTTGCCGGAAATGAATTTGATTTCAGCTTTTCCGGACTCAAAACAAATGTTATAAACTTAATCCACAATGCACAACAAAAAAATATTCAGCTTAATTATAATAATCTTTCCGCAAGTATTCAGAAGACTATATCTGAAATCCTTACCGAAAAAACTTTAAATTCCGCTGAAAGTCTTGGATATAAAAAAATAGCCCTTGCCGGTGGTGTTTCGGCAAATTCGGGCGTAAGGGCTATGATGTCCGCTGAATGTAAAAAACGTGGTTTTGATTTTTATATGCCTGAAAAATCCCTTTGCGGTGACAACGGTGCAATGATAGCTTGTCAAGGAAGTTATAATTTTCTTGCCGGAATTACAGCTGATGAAAGTCTAAACGCAATTGCTACGCTGTCAATGGAGGATATATGAAAGAAATTTCTGAAAACGCAAAAAAATTACTTATTGAAAACCTTGAAAAATTTCCCTATGCCGAAAAACAGGCGAAAGACAAAAATTCAAGTCTGAAACAGATTATTGAATATTTTATCATAAAAGATAATATCGCAAGTCTAAGATTATGGGGTACACTCGCTGAAAGTAAGTTTGTTACGACAATTAATCCCGATTTTTCGGAAGCTGAAAAAATTCTTGGATTTGAAATTCACCCTGAACTTAAAGAAATTCTGTCGCTGGACTTCTACATTGAGGGCTTACTTGAGTACGGTTTTCAGCTTGATGGAAGTATTAGTAATATGAATATCGTTGGAAAGTTCGATAAGTCGGGTTATTCATACTTTAAGGACGATTTTATTTGTTGTGGGCATTTCTGCACTATCGGCGGTGCTGTTGAGGGGTTGCTTGAATTTGACAATGACACCGGAGCGGTCTATTTCTGGGACTGGGAAGTATGCGAACATGATAAAATGGCTGATTCCGTCCGTGAGATGCTCCTAAAAGCCAAAAGTATATGGTCTGTTGCGTCAGAAGAGGAACTTTTTCCATTGGAGGATTTGTATGAAAAATTTTTCTGAACAGGCTAAGCAACTTCTTATTGAAAATATCAAAAAATTTCCCGATGCTGAAAAACGTGCCAATGCCAACGGTGCAGGTTTAAAAGAAATATTAGAGTATTTCTTTATAAAAGATATTATTGCATATATTAAACGATTTGGAGAAATACCGGATTTCATACCTTATCCGCAAAACAAAATTGTAGATTTTTCAAGGGCGGAGACAAAACTTGGTTTTAAAATTCACCCTGAACTTAAAGAGTTATATTCTTTATATTATTTTTCAGACATTTACGGTGATACTATACATAATTCTACTATTTGTTTTAATGGTGTTTTTCCATCAACTGATATTTATAAAAATTTTAATAATTCAAGCAGGCATTTCTGCACTATCGGAAGTGATGATATATTTTCGTTGGAGTTTAACAACGATACAGGAGAAATTTATGTATGGGATTATGATTATAACACTTATTATAAAATAGCTGACTCCGTCCGTGAACTGCTCTTGAAATCCAACAGTATATGGTCTTGTGGGTCAGAAGACGAACTTTTTTCATTGGAGGATTTGTATGAAAAATAAAGCTACTAATTGTGAAACCTGTACCAACTATGTCTATGATGAAGACTATGAATGTTATGTCTGTCTTGTTAATCTTGATGAGGACGAAATGTACCGCTTCTTACAGGGGACGAATTATTCATGTCCTTATTATCGACTTGACGATGAGTACGGCGTTGTGAGACACCAAAATTAATAAAATTTCAAGCCCGAAAGCATTTAAAAACTTTCGGGCTGATTTTTTTATTACTTGCATAAATCATAATTTATTGTTTTACTTTCATCAAACTAATATTTGATATGTGCAGTTAAGATATTGAACCCTGTTATTTTAGCACCGCAAACAACGGCAACAAGGCAATGACTTAATTCGTACAAAATCAATGTGAATATCTCCAAAATAATTACAAATCCAGATAATTTAAGTTTACATTGCGTAATACACTTCCAAATTATAATTTGCAATTATTTATTCAAGTAATATTTGTTTTCTTTAGTTCTTACTAATATTCTTTGTTTTTCTAAAGTGTCATTTACTTTTTTGAACCCATTAGGGTTAATAATTCCGGCTTCCGAAAATGTTTTAGCAGTTTCATCAGTAAAAGCACCACATTGAGATAATTTTTTTATAATTAAGTTCTTTCGTATTAAAACTATTGGTGGAAAAAACACAATTCTCAACTCCTTTCATTTACAAATTCTAATTTATCTTTATTAATCGTTTATGACAAAAAATAGCTTTTTTAAAATATCATGAATCCGTTTTCTTTCAGCTTTTCCGTGATCTTACATTCCGGCAAAAAGACATATGACTGCACCTCATGTGATACGTTTTCAAACCACATTTCCGTCTCATTGTAAAAACTCAGGTTTTCTGGATATTTTTTCCCGAACATATCAATTCCATTTACAGATAAAATTATTTTCTTTGTAAAATAACGGTTTCAATGTCAATAAGCCAATAATTTAATTCATCTAATATATAGCCGTATTCCGGAACAACGTCAAAAAACAACATCAGACTGAAATACTTATATCAAACGCTATATCAATGAATTTCTGCCACTTATCCGACGGAATGTCTATATACATATCATTTTTCACCGCCTATTAAATAAAGCCCGAAAGCTAAACTTTCAGGCTTTTGGCTCCCCCTGCCCGGCTCGAACGGGCGACAACTCGGTTAACAGCCGAGTGCTCTACCGACTGAGCTAAGGAGGAATATATGTGCCGGCACTGTTCTACTTTCCCAGGTCGTCGCCAACCAAGTATCATCAACGTTAATGAGCTTAACTTCTGTGTTCGGAATGGGAACAGGTGTGACCTCATCACTATAAGCACCGACTATTATTTAAGTGACCCGTACCAGAATCGAACTGGTGTTACCGGCGTGAGAGGCCGGTGTCTTAACCGCTTGACCAACGGGCCATATCTTAGTGCACCATCGGGGACTCGAACCCAGGACCCACTGATTAAGAGTCAGTTGCTCTACCGACTGAGCTAATGGTGCAT
>JAMPEF010000026.1 GCA_023665275.1 Alistipes senegalensis
TACCATATGCTTTTCTTTTATTTTCAATTATCATAGTATTTTCTATTATATCACACTTTTTCTCTTATTGCAAGCTATTGGTACGGTTTCTAAGTAATGGTATTATAGGTAAATGGAGAAAGCAGAGTCCCTCGTGCGATAAATTAAAATTAGTAGCCGATTATCTAAATGTAAGCATAGATTACTTGCTTACAGGAAAAAAATCAAGCTACCACATTGACGACTGATGAACAGAAACTACTTGAAAACTACCACCAGCTCGCTGGTGTTGACAAGAAAGAAGTATCAACAACAGCAGAAGAACTTGTCAAAGGAATATCTTTAAAACAAAATCCAGATAAACAGCGTCTCGTTAAAATGTATGATTTGCTTACAGATATGGAAAAAGGCGAAATACTGGGCGAACTTAAAGCCATGGTTAAAAATCGGAAGTCAGATATACACATTCAGACTGTTCGTGTCGTTGCAAGAAGCATCGATAATGCACCGCCGAGAATGGTTACCGGAGATTTCAGTGATATTCTTAATGCTCCGGACGCTACAGACGAATACTAATACCTAATCACCTCAGAATTGATATACTAATTCTGAGGTGATTAATTTTGATTTATGAAATCTATAAAAATGTCAGAAATTCAAGCTGGAAGTGTCTTCTGGAATGTAAAATATTCAATTTAAATTTACCTCTTAAAATTCCGAATAGCACTTCAGATATTACAATCAGAAGTGCTATGTTTAAGCGTATTGTTTTATGTGTTCTTGTCTACCTCGTGGAATTTCTTGAGGTTGCCGATTTTTTCGTTTCTTTCATCAAGAACTTTTTCAACGTCCGACCATTCAAGACCCTGATTTGCACAGAGTACCATGACATGATACAATAAGTCGTTGATTTCGTTCATTAACTCACCATTGTCGCCGTTCTTGGCGGCTATAACGGTTTCGGTTGCTTCCTCACCGACTTTCTTGCAGATTTTGTCAACGCCCTTGCCGAAAAGATAACACGTATACGAATTTTCAGCAGATGTGCCGTTTTCGTACTGCTTTTTTCTTTCCTTGATTACTTCAAAAATTTCTTCATAAACAGTCATTTTCAATTCTCCTTATCATTATAAATTTCATTAAAGAAACAGCTGTAGCTTCCCGTATGACACGCAACGCCGGTTTGTTCGACGTTCACTAAAAGTGTATCGTTGTCACAGTCACTGTAAATGGAAACTACTTTCTGAACGTGTCCGGAAGTAGCACCCTTATTCCAGTATTCCTGCCGTGACCTGCTCCAGAACCATGTATAACCTGTTTCAAGAGTCTTTTTCAGACTTTCTTTATTCATGTATGCAAGCATCAGAACAGTTTTAGTGTTCACTTCATAGCAGATTGCCGGAATAAGTTCACTCTTGACAAAAAATTTATCAAGGTCATTCAAGTCAATTTTTATCATTTAATTCTCCTTTCTAAGTCCATAATGATGTTATAAACATCGGACTTGCATTATCTGATTTTTCAAATCCGCAGGTTTCATAAAACGACAGTTCAGCGTTATATGCAACCACTACTATTCTAAGATAATCAGAATATTTTTCCTTTGCCATTCTGACAAGCTCACTGCCTATTTTTTTATCCTGATATTCGGGATTTACAAGCAGATAATGAATATATACCGTCATAATTCCGTCGTCCATCGCACATATCATACCGACAAGTTTGTTGCCGTCCCATGCGGAAAAGACCGTCTCAAAGTTTTTCATTGCCGTTACAAGTTTATCAGGGTAATGCCCCGACGACCATTCAACAGACAAAAACAAGTCTTTCAACTGTTCACAGCTGAAATCATGAGTATCTTTGTAGACTATGTTCAAATATTATCACCAACCTTTTTTACCTATAAATTCGCTTACTAACTGCCATAGTCCATTCCACGCAAAAAAGCATATCACAAACGAAACGACAGTTATTAACAATCCTTTCAGAATACGTCGGAGTTTTCTTTCATCGTTTATAAACGAGGTTATGTCAAAACAGAATACAGCCATACATATAATCAGTGAAAGACTTCCGGCAATTACACAGAATGGATGTGCGTATGGGTGTGCCGAAACTTTATAATCAAAATCCAGCAGAATATTTATACAGCATATAAACCCTAAACTTCCGAAAACTCCGTAAATAAGCGGATATATTTTATTCAGCGATTTCAACTCCTGTCACCTCATTTTTTATCTTACTGTAATATTCCTTTCACGGCAGTAGGATTTTACTTCCTGTACGGTAAGTTCCTTAAAGTGGAAAAGCGACGCCGCAAGTGCTGCTGTTGCTCCTGTTTTTTCAAAGACTTCTGAAAAATCGTTTATCTTTCCTGCCCCACCGCTTGCGATTACTGGAATACTACAGTTGTCACACACTGCTTTCAACATATCTATGTCAAAGCCCTCTTTAGTGCCGTCCGCATCAATCGAGTTGAGACATATCTCCCCTGCTCCGAGTTTTTCAATCTGATGTACCCAGTCTATCAGGTCAAGACCCATGTCAACACGTCCGCCGTTTATGTAGACCGTCCACTTGTGGTCGGCAATTTTTTTAGCGTCTATTCCGACGCATATGCACTGACTTCCGAAAATATCTGCACCATCATGTATTAACTGCGGATTCTTTACCGCCTGTGAGTTTACGGAAACTTTATCTGCACCAGCCCTCAAAGTTTCACGTATATCATCAACTGTCTTTATGCCACCGCCGACCGTAAGCGGTACGAATACTTTTTTAGCTGTCTCCCTCACAACGTCAAGGAAAACTCCCCTACCCTCGAAAGATGCAGTTATATCATAGAATACGATTTCGTCCGCACCCTGTCTGTTGTATTCTTCTGCACATTCGACAGGGTCGCCGACATCACGTACTCCCTCAAAATTCACACCCTTTACTACCTTGCCGTTTCTTACATCAAGGCACGGGATTATTCTTTTTGCAAGCATTTTTTATCCTCCTTTAAATTAATATATTAAATTTTATCGTTACAGAATTTACAGCCTAAAGCTGACAGAATCAATCCGTGTTTCGGACATTTGGGATAGCCACAATAGATAGGGTCATTACTATCGGCTTCGGAAATCCATTCATTCAGATTGTCTTCGTCAATGTCATTAACCGTCATTTGATTAATAAGTATTTCAAAACCGTTCAACGCATACGCAATATGTTCAGGCAATGGAGTATATTCGAGATTATGCCACCATTTTTCCTGACGTACATAGTTTATTACTTCCAGCATGAATTTTTTATCAGCATCAAAAGTTTCTGTCTGCCAAGGCATTTCTATGATATCAAATCCGACAGTTCCAAGTCCGACTACTGCCTGTTGTTTTTCCGCTAAAAAAACTATAAGTCTTTTCTGACTTTCTGTTCTGGCAAGTTCAGAACCTCCGATTAACAATCCGTCTATAAAAACGTCCGTAAGTCCATTGGACATTTTAAGTGAATAATCATCTTTGGTTGCCCTTTTAAAATATATTCTATTACCCATGTAAACACCTCTTACGATTTCATATTGAGAAAATTTTTATATCTACTGTCAATTTTTGTCTTTAGCTGGAAATAATCATCTTCACTGCTTATAACGCCGAAACACCGCTTGTCATAATCGTTTGTACAGCGTTCAATATAATCTTTGTAATAATGGTTACTGCTGTAATAAAATTCTATAAACGGCAATAAATCCTCTTTTATATCCTCGTCCCATAATTTACCGTCACAGTTTCTGAAAAGATATTCTGTTCCGGACATCTGACCATTTCCAACTTTTTCGCAGTCTTCTTTGTCTGCGTCATCGCTTTCTATGCCGTTTTCTATTACCCAACGGATAAAAAGTCCGATATGGTTAGCCGATAAAGACCATATTTCATCTTCCTGTGTTTCTGTAAGTTCTCCTGTAATACCATGAGTTTCACGATATAATTTTTCTGCACTGTCCCAGTACCAGTCTGCTCTGTCTATTGCCATAGTTTACTCCTTAATAATTGATTTTTTAGTCCAGTATATGCTTTATGAAATCATCTTTTTTATTGAAATAATATGGAATATAGTTTTCGTCGCACCATTCGGCAATCCTATTTAGTCTGTATTTTCTTTCAAAAACACGAAAATTTATAAGTTCCTGCCAGCCGTCATCAAAGTATTTCCAGAACACTTTTGAATATTCTTCATCACTTAACCTGTTAAATATATTATTTAATTTTCTGTTGTTAAGTGATTTCACATATGCTTTCTGAACTTCAAGAGGTGTTACAGCAGGAAAAATAATGGGATTTTCTATTGATTCGGCTTCTTCACTGTCTTTTTGGAAGACAATAAAAGAATACCAGTCAAAAATATACACTATTGGCTTATAGATTACTTTCATTCCAAGCGGATATGATTCATTTACATCAAGGTACATTTCCATTGCATCTGTACAATTATATAATCTCTCATTTATTTCAAGTTTCATAATTTCAAAACCATATATATTTATCGAAATCTTCTTCCTTTTCTGTTATAAGATTTTTAAGACGTTCTAATTTGTTTTCAAGTTCTTTTCTGTGTTCTTCAAAATCACATTCTTCATAATCAACAAATGTCGTCCATTCGTCAATATGTTCATGAATATCATTGTAGAGGAATTTACAGAAATCTATCATAGATGTATGAGAATATTCTGTATAAATATCTTCCTTGCTTAAAAGTCTTTTATCTTCATTTTCGCAGATTATATGACAGTTATAATAACTTACAACGCACAGAAAACGGTCAGGTTCCATATAACCCTTTACACAAAATGGATTCATTGTTTCAAGTCCGTGTATTGCCTGCTCCAACCAGTTGGAAGCTATATCATCAAGATAGCTTAATCCATATATATCTGTTCCATCTAACTGAAAATCACTCCAGCCTGCATGAGGTTTTGTTAACATTAATTTTTCCTCCTGTTACTCATTAAAAGCATAAAACAACGTTCTGAAATAACTGTAGATATTCTGATTTTCCGACAAACCCGAAACACTTCCGTCACCGGCTTCAATAACTTTCCACGTTCCGTCGGATAACTCCGCATAATCAATCGTATAATAACGGCTTGGAAGGTTACTGTATTTTCTGATTAAATCTTCCGGCGGTTGATTTGTATACTGTTCCTGACCGGAATTTCTGCTGACAGACGCTATTTTATTATTTATATAAAATACTCTGTACTCATTTGTTTTTTTATTATAATATTTCAAGTCAAGAAATTCTTTTATACAGATACCGCCTGTAAGTAAATCACCACGGAATTTATAAAAGATTTCCATATATTCATTGAATTTTTCCTGTGTCACCGAACTGTCAAAAAAACGTGGAAATTGAGTACCTTTTACAGACTTCACAAAATCTTTTACCATAAATCTGTTGAAAGTTTTTTTAATGGACTCTATATCAATATTTTCATATAAAGGGAAAACTTTCATTTTTGCCGTGTCGTTCCCGAATGCATTGTATATGTTCGGGAAAATATGCATTAAAGTATATTCTTCAGGAGTAGTAATTAATCTTATGTTATGACTGTACAGCTTTGCGTAAAATAAAGCATATTGTTCAGGCTTCATCATCCAGCCACGCATTACCGCATTACACGGCAACGACGGCGAATAACTTAAAACTAATTTTCCATCGTTAAACCATTGGTCATATCCGAAAAGTATTACATCAAATAATCCTGTTTCTTTTACTGCTTCGTATTCTTTTTTTAAATCTTCGTCGACTTCTTTTATAGAAAAATAACTTGACGGAAACAATATCGTATTTGTTATAAATTTTGTTTTTTCGTTCATATATTATCCTTGCCTTCTTTGACTGATAACTTTTTATGTTTTTTCATATTTAATCAAATTCTATTACAAAAAAATCGTCTGTAATTTCAAGGTTCATATTGAAAACAAGGTCATAATAACCAAGATATTTATTGTTTTCGGCAGAATAAAATTTTATTGTCATGACTATAAATGTTTCTGAACTGTCCGGAAAGTGTTTCAGGGCATATGATGTAAAATATGGGTTAATTGAATTTCTGTCTGTAATTCCGTACTGCAAGGCTTCATTTCTGTCTTCTTCAATGTAGCTTTCAAAGTTTTCCCAGAATTTATCCCATGCAATTTCTATAAGATAATTTTCCTCTACTATTTCTTTGAGTTACTGCTCTGTTTCAGTATCATCTATGACACCAATAAAACGGTATTTCATGCTGTATGCAACTATAACGGAGTTATCCGAATCAAATTCAAAAAGCGAATCACTATTCAGAACTCTATAATTATCTGTCCATACAACAAGTCTGTCATTACGTGTTTTTCCAAGTAAATCGGTACGAAATTCAAGATAACATTTTTTGCAAGGTACACAATAACTTCTGCTAAGTCTAAAGTTGCTGAAATGATGTACACTTTCAAAAAACATCTCAAGTCTACCGAACGTTCTGCATTCAACTATCAGTGAAATATTGTGATTTTCATATTTCATAGATATTATTTCAATGTCGTCCCAGTCGTCCAGTATTTCGGTTTTTTTCAAAAAATCTTCAATGTCTTTTTCAGAATTTATTTCTATCCACATATTATCCTCCGCTGGTCAAGGTACTGTCCGCTATTTGACCGAAAATATAGAATATGTATTCACTATAATAAATATAAAATTCATAGCCTATTCCGGAATAATGACAATCTTCATCTGCTGTACAGAAAAACGGCTCTTTTTCCATGACAGCAACAAGTGTATAATCAATGATTATCATACATAGCCATACAGCAAAAATAATTATACAGATTTTAAGAATTTTTTTCAGCATATTCAATCTTTAATCGTTATTCTTGATTTTAAATGTTAAAAGTTTATTTCTGTAGTATTTGTATTGTTTTTGTCTTGCGTTTATTTCGGCTGGTATACCGTTTGTCAGGTCATTGCAGAGGGTATCAAACTTGTCAAGTATTTTTACTATTTTTTCCTGTTCCTCAATTGGTGGGACTGGAATTTTTAAATTTTCTATAACAGAGCGTGCCAGACGTGGAATACTTGCTTTTCTTACCTGTAATTTAATAAAAGCATACTGGCAAAGTAAGGCATAATATAGAAATCTGTCAAGTATTTTTTCAGAACATACGAAATAATAACAGTCGTCAGCCGCCCAAAATTCAACAGAACTGAATCCGATTTCACCCGCTGCACCTGCTCCGATTACAAAAGTTGTATTTAATTTGCAATTGCTTTTTTTATAATAACCCAGCGGTGTCATACTGTTCTGATATACGGGGATATTTCCCGTTGTTTCAAGTTGCTTTTTTACAACACGTATACCCCTTGAGACCGTTGTAATCTCACCCAATGCTTTATACTCGACATCATCGCCGAATGTCAAAAGTTTATCACGATAATATAAATATTGTTTTTTTCTTAAATCAAGCTCTTTTTCAAGGCAATCTATGTAATCAGTAAATTTATCAAATATACGCACAATTTCACATTGTACTTCTAAAGGCGGTACAGGGATTTGAAATTTTCTGATTTTTTCCATTGTCAGATTTTTCATTGATGAATTTTGTAAAAATTTTTCAATTTGTTTTTCATACAAATGTTTTGATTGAAAATAAAACATCATAAATTTAGGTAAAATACATTTATTATTTAATCTTACTAATGCTACATTGGGGGCAAGATAAAATTTATTACTTTCTGTAATTAGTGCAACTTGTCCAACTGTTCCGACATAAGTAAAAAGCATATCATTAACATATAATTTGCTTCTGTTTAATTTTGAAAAATCACTATTATCAATATATTTTACATCATCTAATATCAAATTGCCATTTTTTACATTCAATCCACGCAAAGCAATAATTTTGCCTTTATCTGAATAATTAACATAATTTGTAAATTCAAATCCAGCAAGTTTAGTTACTGTGGCAATATCTCCTAAAGTTTTAAACTCCACACCGTCGGGACAAAGTTCGTTTATCAAGTTATTAAGTCTACTCATACAGAATACTCAATAGCCTCTTTCAAATTCAAAGTACCTTTATAAATTGACTTTCCGCATATAGTTCCGTAAAGACCCATTTCCTTACAAGCCTTTATGTCGTCCATTGTATGAACACCACCACTTGCAATTATATTGCAGTTTTCCGTACCGTCGGAGAGAGCCTGTAACTGTTCCCTGTTTACGCCGGAAAGTGTACCGTCTTTTGAAATATCAGTAAAGATAAAATACTTTATGCCGGATTTTATCATCTGATTTGCAAGGTCAATATAGTTCACGTCGGAAGTTTCAAGCCAACCCTCAGTAGCCACCATACCATTCATAGCGTCAATGCCGACAACTATTTTTTCACTGCCGAACTTTTCAACTGCATCACGCACGAGTTGCGGATTTTTAAGTGCAACAGAACCTAAAATAACTCTTGAAATACCCATATTTAAGTATTCCTGAATTGTTTCAAGACTTCTTATACCTCCGCCCAACTCTACTTTGAGATTTGTTTTTTCAGCAACGTCCGTATAGATTTTTGTGTTGACGGGTCTTCCCTCTTTTGCACCATCGAGGTCAACCATATGAATCCATTCAGCCCCCGCCTCTTCAAAACTCTTTGCAGTTTCGAGATAGTCGGAAGCTACTTTTTCAACAGTCGAAAAATCCCCCTTGAAAAGTCGTACACAATTGCCGTCTTTGATGTCGATTGCAGGTAAAATAATCATATCAGACCTCCGAAATTTTTCAATATTTTCAAACCTGTTTCTCCGCTTTTTTCAGGGTGGAATTGTGCACCATAAACAAACCGTCCGTCATGCACAAGTGCCGGAACACGTCCACCGTAATCACAATATGCAGAAATATCCTTGTCATCGCATTCTGCCTTATATGAATGCACGAAATATACATATTCATTGTCGCCGAGACCTTCAAGTAATTTGCAGTTATTCAGGATTTCAAGTTTATTCCAGCCCATATGCGGAATTATTAAATTTTCGCTTTCCATTTTGCAGACAGAGCCTTTTATAAGTCCGAGACCGTCACACTCTTCAAATTCATAGCCTTTTTCAAAAATCAACTGCATTCCGAGACATATTCCCAGAAATGGCTTTATTTTTGCCTGTTCCTTTATTGTATCAATCAGACCGGAATTTTCAAGCATTTTCATTGCTGACGGAAATGCACCCACGCCGGGAAGTATTACGGCGTCGGCGTTTTTTATTGAATCGCTATCGGAAACAAGACGGCTATCAAGTCCGAGATAGTCAAGAGCATTTTTCACACTGAAAATATTTCCTGCTCCATAGTCGATAATTGCAATCATTTATAAAACCCCCTTTGTTGAAAGTACAGTACCGTCGGCATTTCTGGCAACAGCTGTTTTAAGAGCGTGTGCAACCGCCTTGTATACTGCTTCTGCTTTGTGATGGTCATTAGAGCCGTAAAGCAGATTTATATGAAGAGTAATTCCGGAATTGAACGCAAATGCACGGAAAAACTCTTCCGTCATGCACAAATCATATTCACCGCATGACTGATTAGTAAAATCACAATTGAATACAAGAAACGGTCTGTTACTCAAATCAAGGCTTGCCATAGCTAAAGACTCGTCCATAGGGATATATGCAGTGCCATAGCGGACTATTCCCGATTTATTACCGAGTGCAATTCCTAAAGCCTGACCGAGTGCAATTCCGGTATCTTCTATTGTATGATGACAGTCAACGTGCAAATCTCCCTTTACTTTAATAGTCATGCTTATTCCGCTATGTACGGAAAGTGCTGTCAACATATGGTCAAAAAAGCCTATTCCGGTGGAAATATCAGCTTTTCCCATACCGTCAAGAGTTACGGAAATATTTATATCTGTTTCTTTGGTGGTACGGGTTATTGTGCCTGTTCTTAAAAAATCGTTCATGTAAGAATTTCCTCCAGTGCCTTAAATAAAGCATTCATTTCGTCGTCTGTGCCTACCGTGATACGCATATAATTATTTATTCTTGGCTTGTTCCAGTACCGGACAAAAATTTTACGCTTTTTTAGTTCCTCAAAGATATATCCGGCGTTCACGGTTTTATGACTTGCAAAAATAAAATTACTTTTGGAATCGGTAAATGTAAATCCTAATTCAGCAAGTTTTTTCTTTGAGTATTCACGGGTAGTTATAATTTTGTTAACTGTTTCTGTGAAGTATTTTTCATCACGGACAGCCTCCGTACCACAAATCTGTGTAATGCTGTTCATGGTGTAGGAGTTTACAGAAAATTTAACATCATTCATGTATTTTATCAGCTTTTCACTACCCATTGCAAAACCTATCCTCATACCAGCCATTGAGCGTGATTTTGAAAAAGTCTGTATCACAAGCAGATTATCATATTTTTCAATCAATGACAGACAGCTTTTTCCGCCGAAATCTATATATGCTTCGTCAATCATTACGACTGAATCCGGATTTGATTTAATAATATCTTCAATCATATCAAGGTTTTCAAGTACACCAGTGGGGGCATTCGGATTAGGGAAAATTATACCACCGTTTTCCTGTTTGTAGTTGTCGGGATTTATCGTGAAATCCTCACGGAGCGGACAGGTTTTATATGGTATTCTGTAGACGTCCGCCCATACATCATAAAATGAATATGTGACGTCCGGAAAAAGTATCGGCTTATCAGAATTGAAAAAAGTCATGAATGCCATTGAAATAACGTCATCAGAGCCGACACCAACAAATACCTGCTCCGTTTTTAAATTATAGCGTTCAGCAATTGCATTTACTAAGATTTCAGAATCCGGATTAGGATATAAACGCATATCCGAAATATTGTAATTGTCAAGAATCTCACGTACTGCCGGAGCAGGCGGATAAGGATTTTCATTAGTATTGAGTTTTATAATATTTTTTTCTTTAGGCTGTTCGCCGGGTGTATATGGCACTACCCGACGAACATTATCCTCCCATTTATTTATCATTAAAAACAACTGCCTTTCCGATTATTCAAAACGTACTTTAATAGCGTTGGCGTGTGCGGTAAGCCCCTCTTTTTCGGCAACAAGTACTATATCGTCCTTAGCCTCTTCAA
Source organism: Alistipes senegalensis (assembly GCA_023665275.1). GTDB lineage: Bacteria > Bacillota > Clostridia > Oscillospirales > Ruminococcaceae > Ruminococcus. The sequence continues at coordinate 11,107 of JAMPEF010000026.1, forward strand.
GTGCCTCACGGGTATAGTATATGTAGCTTGAACGTTTTGTAAAGCTTGCCACTCCGAGTGGTGAAAAAAATCTTGCTGTACCGCTTGTGGGAAGTACATGGTTAGGACCTGCATAATAGTCGCCGAGTGGTTCGCTTGCATAGTGTCCAAGGAATACAGAACCGGCATTGTCGAGACTTCCGAGAAGTTCCATAGGATTATTCATAAGGACTTCAAGGTGTTCCGGAGCTATAGCGTTAGCAAGTTCAACCGCTTTTGCACGACTGTCCGTGATTATTATTGCACCGTAATCATCAAGGGATTTTTCAATAATTTCTTTTCTTGAAAGATACTTTTTCTGACGGTTTATTTCTGCAATAGTATCATCAGCGAGTTTTTCGCTTGTCGTAACCATTATTGCAGATGCTAATTTATCGTGTTCCGCCTGTGACATCAAATCAGCAGCGGCAAATTTCGGATTAGCCGTCTCGTCGGCAAGTACAAGAATTTCACTTGGTCCTGCAATCATGTCAATGTCAACGACGCCATAAAGTAACTTTTTAGCAGTAGCAACGAAAATATTTCCAGGACCTACTATTTTATCACATTTCGGGATTGTTTCAGTACCGTATGCAAGTGCCGCTATAGCCTGTGCGCCTCCTGCAAGAAATACCCTGTCAACACCGCATATGGCAGCTGCAACAAGTATATCCTTATTAGGTGTACCGTCCTTAAGCGGAGGTGTAACCATTATTAATTCCTTTACACCTGCTATTTTTGCCGGAATGGCATTCATAAGTACGCTTGACGGATATGCGGCAGTACCTCCCGGAACGTAAAGACCTACTCTTTCAAGACCTCTTATTCTCTGTCCCAAAATAACACCATTGTCCTTGGCATTAATAAACCCCTGTTCAACCTGTCTGTTGTGGAAATCCGCAATATTTTCCTGTGCATTGAGTAAAGCGTTTACAAATTCAGGGTCTGCCTCAGTCATTGCATCGTTTATAACGTCTCTTGGTACTTCATAGTATTCAGGAAGTTTCCCATCAAATCTGAGTGTATAATTATTTACGGCTGTATCACCGTTGTTTTTTACGTCTTCTATGATAGCGGAAACAGTTTCCGTAACTTTTCTGTCTGTTTCGCCTGCACGTCTGCTGAGTTCTTTAAGGAACTCAACTTCTGCTGTACCGTCTGCATAAATTTTCTTCATTATAAATTCTCCTCTATAAGTGTGATTAATCTGTTTATTTCGTCCTTACGGAGTTTAAGGCTTACAGTGTTTGCAATAAGTCTTGCTGAAATCGGTGCGACGTCCTCAATGACTTCAAGACCGTTTTCTTTAAGAGTTGTACCCGTTTCGACAATATCAACAATACCGTCTGCAAGTTCAAGGAGCGGTGCTAATTCAACAGAACCTTCAATTTTTATAATTTCAGTGTCCATGCCTTTTTTTTCAAAAAAGTTTCTTGCCACATTCGGATATTTTGTAGCGATTGTCTTTACACCGTAACCACTGTAGAAATCGTAACCCTTTTTAGTTGCAAGGGCAAATTTACAGCGTCCGAACCCTAAGTCAACGAGTTCAAAAAATTTGCCGTGCATTTCCATTATGGTATCTTTTCCGACAACACCCATATCGCACACACCGTGTTCAACGTATGTAATAACGTCGTTTGCCTTTGCAAGAACTACTTCCATGTTGGCATCCGGAATGGGCAGAATTAATTTTCTGCCTTTTTCGTGAACCGCTGTGCAGTCAAATCCGAGTTTGTCGAAAAGTCCGACTGTATCTTTTTCAAGTCTGCCCTTAGTGAGAGCTATTCTTATTGGTTTATTCATATTCAGCCTCCATAATATCACTGTTTACAACAACAACCCGTGGGATTTTCTTTTCTATAGCGTATTCCCTTACGGTTTCGAGGTCATCGAAAAGCGCATTTTCAACAACAAGTCCCTGCTCCCGTAATGCCTGTGCGGTTTTTATTGCGGAAACTTCAAATCCCTCTTCTGCATATACAATAGCATCTATGCGTGGAATAGCTGGCATAACGCCGTTTTTTTCAATAAGTTTTGCAACAGCGTTTACATTTACTGCAAATCCTACAGCCGGAGCGTCATAGCCAAATTCAGAAATAAGTTTGTCATAACGTCCACCGGAAAGTACTTCCTCACCGTGACCCTGTAAATATCCCTTTATAATAAGTCCGGTGTAGTAGTCGGTCTTGTTGACAAGTCCTAAATCAACGGTAATAACACCATCATTTCCGCAAAGTTCAGCGATATTATTGTAAATTTGACGGAGTTCATCAAGAAGATACTTTATATTTTCATCGGGCATAATTTCCTCTGCCTGTTCAAATACTTCCTCACCACCGAAAAGTGCAGGGAGTTTTTTAAGGGCATAAGTTATATTGCTGCTTTCAAGAGAATCAAGCAAGTCATTGAGTGCAGGGAAATTTTTTGTTTCAATAAGGCGGCGGATTTTTTCCTTTATCTTGTCGGAAACGTCCAGTCTTTCGACAAGTTCCTTGAAAATTCCTATGTGACCAATTTCAAGTGAAAACTCCATACCAAAAGACTTCAATGCAGCAACAGCAGTTGAAATAACCTCCAAATCGGCGTATTTTGACTGTGAGCCGATAAGTTCAATGCCTGTCTGGACAATTTCATCACTTCTGCCCTTTAAAGCAGGTTCGGTACGGTAGACAGTCTGATTATAGAAGAGTTTCAGCGGAAAAATAGCGTCTCTCAGACGTGTTGCCACTACTCTTGCCACCGGCATTGTTGTATCGGGTCGCATTACAAGAAGTCTGCCCTTGCTGTCGGTCATCTTGTATAAGTTTTCCTGTGGAAAATAGCGTGAATTGAGATTGAAAACATCATAAAATTCAAGCCCTGTAGTGATTATCTCACTGTAACCGCAGCTTTTGAAGAGCTTGACAAGGGTATTTTCAACGTCACGTATTACTAAGCATTCACCGAAGAGGTAATCTTTAGTACCCTCCGGAGTTATAAGGTCATAATTTTTCATTAAATTCCTCCGTTCACTTTAGCGTGTTAACATGATACTATGATAACACGCTAATACAAAAAAGTCAAGTTAAAATAAAGTCAGCTGTGCAGATTCGGGTAAATCACCAAAAGCACCTACGGTTTTAAGCATATCTATTGTAGTTTTTGACACCCCGCTCTGCTGCTGAAACTCTTCTATTGAAATAAAGTCACATTGCTGTACGGCTTTGTAAATATCATATGCGGCATTTTCACCGACGCCGTTCATGGCAACAAATGGTATTCTTAATCTGCCGTCCTCAACAAGATAGTCAACAGCGTGAGATTTCTGCAAATCTATCGGCAGAAATTCAAATCCACGTGAAAGCATTTCATTTGTTATCAGTAAAATATCGTATAAATCGCTTTCTTTCTTTGTACGATTGTTACCCATTTCTTTAAGTTCTCCGATACGTCGGCGGACTGCCTCTTTACCCTGCACGGCAAGTTCAGCATCAAAATCTCCGCCACGTACTGAAAAAAACGTGGCATAATATTCAAGCGGCATATGCAGTTTAAACCAGCCTAATTTTATGGCGGCTATTACGTATGCGGCGGCGTGGGCTTTCGGGAACATATATTTTATTTTAAGACAGCTTTCAATGTACCACTCTGGTACGTCGTGGTCTTTCAGCATCTGAATAATTTCCGGTGTAAAGTTTTTCGGAGCTTTTCCCTTACGAGTCCACTCCATAATCTGAAACGCATCTTTAGGTGGTACGCCTTTATATAACAGATATGTCATAATGCTGTCACGAGTACCGATAACGTCGGAAATCGTACATACTTTCTGGTCTATAAGGTCTTTTGCGTTGCCTAACCATACGTCCGTACCGTGTGAAAGTCCAGAAATCTGAAGAAAGTCGCTGAATTTGGTCGGCTGTGCGTCAATAAGCATCTGTATGGTGAAATTAGTACCCATTTCCGGTATGCCAAGGCTGCCGGTTTTGCAGTATATTTCCTCCTGAGTTACTCCCAGTACGGAACAGTCTGTACACATACGTATAACATCGGGGTCGGTTGTCGGGACGTCTTTTATTTTCATGCCGGTAAGGTCTTCAAGGTGCTTGTAAAGTGTGGGGACAACGTGTCCGAGTTCGTCGAGTTTAAGAATGGTATCGTGAAGTGAATTAAAGTCAAAATGTGTAGTTATCACTTCCGAATCGGTGGAATCCGCAGGGTGCTGTACTGGCGTGAAGTCATATACTTCATAGTCTGACGGCACAACAACCATTCCGCCAGGGTGCTGACCGGTAGTTCTTTTTATACCCGTACAGCCTATAGCAAGACGGTTCATTTCAGTATTGTTGAGAGTTATTCCGTTGTCCTCACAGTATTTCTTTACATAGCCGTATGCGGTCTTGTCGGCAACCGCTGAAATAGTACCAGCCTTGAAAACGTTTGATTTTCCGAAAAGTTCTTCTGTATATCGGTGAGCTTTCGACTGATATTCACCGGAAAAATTAAGGTCAATATCGGGAGCTTTATCGCCGTCAAAACCTAAAAACGTCTCAAATGGTATGTCATGACCGTCACGTATCATTTCAGTATTGCATTTCGGGCAGTTTTTAGTTGGAAGGTCAAAACCTGAACCATATGAACCATCTGTAATAAATTCGCTGTGCTGACATTTCGGGCAGACATAGTGCGGAGGAAGCGGATTTACTTCCGAAATACCAGCCATCGACGCCACAAATGACGAACCGACAGAACCTCTTGAACCAACCAGATAGCCATTTTCAACGGAGTTCCATACAAGTTTCTGTGCGATTATGTAAAGCACTGAAAATCCATGCTTTATAATTGATGAAAGTTCCCTGTCAAGACGTTTTTCCACGAGTTCCGGTAAGGGATTACCATAAATTTCATATGCTTTATCGTGTGTTATTTTTTTTAGTTCTTCTTCTGCACCGTCAATTGTCGGAGTAAAAGTTCCTTTCGGAATAGGTCTTACAACTTCTACCATATCGGCTATCATGTTTGTATTAGTAATAACAACTTCCTTTGCCTTGTCCGCACCTAAAAACTCAAATTCCGCAAGCATTTCCTCTGTAGTCCGGAAATACAGCGGTGCTTGATTTTCAATATCCTTGAAGCCCATGCTTGCAAGAATAATTTTTCGGTATATAGCGTCTTTCGGGTCTATAAAGTGTACGTCACACGTTGCACATACGGGAATATTCAGCTTATCGCCAAGCGCAATTATCCTGTGTACGTAATTCCGGAGTTCTTCTTCATTTTCGGCTGTTCCGTCACGTATCATAAATTCATTGTTGCATACAGGCTGAATTTCAAGATAATCATAAAATGATGCAAGACGTTCAATTTCACTGTCCGGCTTGTTATTAAGCATAGCCTGAAAGAGTTCACCAGCCTCACAAGCACTACCGAAAATAAGCCCTTCCCTGTGCGACTGTAGAACAGATTTCGGGATAAGCGGTTTTTTATAGAAGTAGTCAAGATTGCTATAAGATACCAGCTTATACAGGTTTTTAAGTCCCTCCTGATTTCTTACAAGAATAATCTGATGATAGGATTTCAGTTTTTTTACATCTACTTCACCGGCTTTTGAGTTGAGGTCGTCAAGAGTTTCAACGCCCTTGTCATTAATAAGTCTTCCGACGAGTTCAATATATATTTTTGCAAGCATAAAAGCATCATCTGATGCCCTATGATGTTCAAACTTTCCGAGTTTGAGTTTTTTTGCAACATAATTCAACTTATGTCTGCTGATTTCCGGAAGCATTATCTGACATAGTATAAGTGTATCAATCCAGTTATATTTGAAATCTATATCACTTCTTCTGCACGCTTCATTTATGAAAGTTGTATCAAAATTTGCATTATGCGCCGCAAGTACGGGATTTTTCCCACAGAAATCCATAAATAATTTTATTGCTTCTTTTTCCGGCGGAGCGTCTTTCACGTCATCATCGGATATTCCTGTAAGTTCGGTAATCTTTTCCGGAATATGTTTCATAGGATTGACTTTTGTATTGAAAGTATCAACAATCTGCATATTTTTCAGTTTTACTGCACCTATTTCAGTGAGACGGTCATAACTGAAATTCAGACCTGTTGTTTCAACGTCAAAAACTATTATTTCGTCGTTTATGCTTCTGCTGTCGGGATTTTTAAGTATAGTCTGCTTGTCAAGGTCATTGACAATATACGCCTCACAGCCGTATATTACCTTGAAATTATCCGGCATATTGTACATACAGTCTGGAAATGCCTGTACAGCTCCGTGGTCGGTAACTGCCATTGCCTGATGTCCCCACGCCGCCGCTCTTTTTATAAGAGTTACGGGGTCAGTGACGGCGTCCATAGCAGACATATTAGTATGACAGTGAAGCTCAACACGTTTTTCGGGATAGCTGTCCATACGGGGTATTCTTTTCACACTTATGACTGAATCAGGCGTTATAACTACATCGTGGGCGTATTTATCAAAATCAAGTTTTCCGCTGACAATAAGAGTACTTCCCTTTTTTATTTTTGAAAGATTCATGTTGCCGATTTTGTCTTTATCGGCAAAGACCTTTATTTTAAGTGACCCGCTGTAATCTGTTATGTCAAATGTTGAAACTGTTTTTTCATTGCGGAGTTCCTTAAATTCCAGTGCGAAAACATCGCCTATAATGACGTGTTTTTTTCCGGTAAATTGTACGGCGTCGACTATCGGTACAGGTTTTGTATGAATAGCTTTTCCGAAAATAATTTCAGCGGATTCAGGGTCAAATTCAGTATCAAGAGAAGATATATCAACGGGCTTATCCGGTATTATAATATCAGATTTTTCAACGTTTTTTTCCGGTGCAAGCTGACTGCTGTAGTCAGGCAGTTCAGCTGACATTTTATCTATCATTTCATTATATTCCTTTGAGGAAACTTCACCGCCTGAAAGAACTACTTTAACATCAATTCCGTACTGATTATATATAAGCTGTGAAAAATTCTGACAGAAATGATATTTGTTAAGCATATCAAGTCCGCCATGAAAAATATTTATTGTAAGTATATTATTTTCAAATTTTTTAGTGGCATCGTTAAGATGTCCATTTATCACAGATATATCACGGCGCAGAAGTTCTGTCATATCATCGAAGTAATCCATACTGAAAAGCTCCGACGGATAGCGGCACATAAGACGCAGACGGTTTACTTTTAATACCTTTCCGACGACCTTTTCAAATTCAAAAATATCTTTACTTGGAACTATTTTTTTAAAATACGCCATAAAAGTCATTTTATCCAGTTTTTCAGAATATAGTATCTTGAAAATTTCACCGCATCGTGTACTTTCCGGAATTTCAGTATATTCCTTTAAAAATTCAGCTAAATTTATATTCATGATTTATAACTTGTCAATTTCAGCAATAAGTTCGCTGACAATATCCTCCTCTCTGATTTTTCGCTGTGTACCGTCCTTACGGAATATAACCGCACAACCGTCACCGCCTGCAATTCCGATGTCTGCCTCACGTGCCTCCCCTGGTCCGTTGACGATACAACCCATTACGGCAACAGTTATATCCTTGTCCATATCCCTTACAGTATCTTCAACAATATGTGCGACTTTCACAAGGTCAATTCTTGTTCGTCCGCACGTGGGACATGAAACAAGTCTGACACTTTTTCTTTTTCCGATACATTTTAAAATATCCTGTGCAGCATAGATTTCTTTTACAGGGTCGGCAGTAAGCGATACACGGATAGTCTCACCTATACCGTCGCATAAAAGCGAACCTATTCCCACAGCAGATTTTATAAGTCCCATATGTTCCGTACCGGCTTCCGTAACGCCTAAATGTAACGGATAACTGCATTTTTCAGCGGCAAGCCTGTATGATGCAATCATTTTCTTTACATCTGATGATTTTATAGAAATTACAATGTCATCAAAATCAAACTGTTCAAGCAGTCGGGCGTGATTCATGGCACTTTCAACGAGTGCTTCCGGTGTTGGTGAGCCGTATTTTGCAAGTAATTCCTTTTCAAGAGAACCGGAGTTCACACCTATTCTTATGGGGATATTCTTTTGACGGCACGTATCAGCTACTTTTTTTATTCTGTCATTACTGCCTATGTTTCCGGGATTTATGCGTATTTTGTCAACGCCTGCCGCTACTGATTCAAGGGCAAGCCTGTAATCAAAATGAATGTCCGCAACAAGTGTTATCTTCACGGCTGACTTTATAGCCGGAATAAGTTTTACCGCCTCCATGTCGGGAATAGCTGTCCGGATAATCTCACAGCCGGCTTTTTCGAGTTCCACAGCCTGACGGACATTTCCTTTTATATCGTCAGAACGTGCATTCAGCATAGATTGTATGTATATATGTTTTCCGTCAAGAACACAGTCTCCGACTTTTACCGTTTTTACGTTTCGCATATTAAATTTCCTCCATTATTTTACATAAGGCATGAAAAAAATAAATTTTCCATGCCTTTAAGATTATACACCGCCCGTTATAAGACGTACTATATCATTATATGTTGCCATAATCATTATGCCGAAAAGAAGAACCATTCCAGCAAGATGCACATAACCCTCATGCTCAGGCTTTACGGGTTTACGGCGTATGAGTTCTATAAAGCAGAAAATAAGCCGTCCGCCGTCGAGTCCCGGAATTGGCAGAAGATTAAATATACCTATATTTATTGTAATAAGCGATGTCATATAGACAAGCTGAAAAATCATGTCTTTTATATCTTCACTTTCCTGTGTGGTTTCGTTTATAGCCGTCACGACGCCTACAGGTCCGGAAAGGTCTTCTTTTTTCGCCTGACCGGAAACAAGCTGTTTCAATGACATTCCCACGATATGACCCATTGACATGAACATTTCCCCTGAACCTTTTATTATAGTAAGCGGATTTTTTTCTTTCTGGACAAGTCCGAAATCAACAGTACCTCCGCTTGCATTTTCAAAAGTTACATCATCAAATTCGAGTTTTTCGCCATCACGTATAACTGTGACGTCGTGTACATTCGTGGGAGAAGCTGAAAGAATATAATTGATGTCAAGCATACTGAAAATTCTTGTACCGTCTATTTTATAGAAAATATCGTCATGACGCAAACCGCTGTCATAACTGCCGGAACGTCTTTCAAGTGTGCCGTCTTCAAGCTGTATAGCACTGAAACCCTCTATCTGTTTAGTAGGTACAGAGCTAAGCATTGACATCATAATTACTATTGTCACAAAACCGAGTATGAAATTCATGACTGCTCCGGCAACAAGTATTATCATACGTTTCCAGAGTACAGCACTCCGGAAACTATGTGGGTCGTCTAAGTCTTCGTCTTCTCCCTCCATAGCACAGAAACCACCAAGTGGCAGAAGTCGTAATGAATATTTAGTCTCACCGATTTGTTTCTGAAATAATTTGAATCCCATACCTATAGAAAACTCAAGTACCCTTACACCACTTAATTTTGCACATATAAAATGTCCGAACTCGTGTACCATGACAATAAGTCCGAAAATTATTATTGCAATAATTATGCCCATTGTAATATCAGTCTCCTTTCGTGATATTTATTTTTTTATAATATTACGGACATATTCTCTTGCGGAAATATCCGCTTTTACGACGTCTTCATAGCAATTTATCGGAGCAGGTGAGAATTTTTCCATTACGGACGATACTATTTCACCTATCTGTATAAATTCCGTTTCGTCATTCAGGAACGCTTTTACAGCCTCTTCATTTGCAGAGTTTACAAGACACGGATAAGCTCCACCGGCTTCTATAGCCTTTATCGCTGTTGATAAACATTTAAACGTTTCATAGTCGGGCTTTTCAAACGTGAGACTTCCGTAATCTGTGAGTGAAAGTCTTTTGGTAGGACATTCCAGTCTGTCCGGATAAAGTAAAGCATACTGTATCGGGATTTTCATATCTGGTACGCCTAACTGTGCAATAACTGAATAGTCATTGTATTCTACCGCTGAATGTACTACACTTTGTCTGTGTACTACAATTTCAATCTGTTCAGGGGTGAGGTCAAAAAGCCATTTGGCCTCTATAAATTCAAGACCTTTATTCATAAGTGTGGCGGAATCTATAGTTATTTTGTTACCCATACTCCAGTTAGGGTGTCTGAGTGCGTCGGCTTTTGTGACTTTTTTCAGTTCTTCGTAAGTTTTATTAAAGAAAGGTCCACCGGAAGCCGTAAGGATAATTTTACTTAAATGTTCCCTCTTGTTACCCTGTAAACACTGGAAAATAGCTGAATGTTCGCTGTCTACCGGATAAATAGTAACGCCCTTTTCCCGTGCAGATGACATTACTATTTCACCACCTGCTACAAGTGTTTCCTTGTTTGCAAGTGCAACGTCCTTACCGGCATTTATAGCCGTGAGAGTCGGCAGAAGTCCCACCATACCCACGACGGAATTTAATACAATGTCATTCTGTTGCAATGATGCTATTTCACAAAGACCGTCCATTCCGGAAAGTACTTTCACGCCCGTATCTAAAAGACGGTTTTTCATTTCTGTATACTTTTTGTCGTCGTATATGCAGACATATTCCGGCTTGAATTTTCTTGTCTGCATTTCAAGCAGTTCAGTATTGTTGTTGGCGGAAAGTCCTGCTACCCTGAAATTATGTTTTTCGCATACTTCAAGCGACTGCGTACCGATAGAGCCGGTTGAGCCTAAAACAGAAACTGTTTTATTCATTATTATAATCTCCTTTTTTGCAAGAAAAATCATGTTTTTCTGATAATTATATGAAAGTTTTCCGATAGCTATTCAGTATGAATATAAATTCTGAAAAGTGAAAAGGGACTATCCGCCTTGTGATAAAAAACGTTTAGTCTCCTTTCCTGATTTTTATATTACACTAATAATTACAATAAATGCGTAAAATGTAGGCAATACGAATAATACACTATCGAATCTGTCCATCAGTCCGCCATGACCGGGCATAATATTTCCATAGTCTTTAAAGCCTATTTGACGTTTCACCATTGAGGCGGACAAGTCACCTACTGTTCCGATAACCGCACAGACCACACCTATAATAAAGGCAATCAAAGCAAATCTGACATCGGAGTTACTGCGTATATAAAACGCTACAGCATACACGATACCGGTTGTAAGAATACCGCCTATAAAGCCCTCTATGGTTTTTTTAGGACTGATTTCGGGACAGAGTTTGTGCTTGCCTAATGCAACACCTGAAAAATATGCTCCAGTATCTGCAATCCATGCACCACAAAGACCCATTATCAGCAGAAAAAGCCCCTCATCACTGTCAAAATTATTGATGCGTACCATAGTTGACATAGCTTGTGGTACGAGTACCATGACAGCAAGTACAAAGAATATCTGTTCATAGCGGATTTCCTTATGTTTTTTCAGCCATGTCACGAATATCACAAAAGCACACAGGAGAGTTACTGAAAATTGAATAACGGAAAAAATTTCAGATGGCATTGAATCAGGGGAAAGTCTTACTCCGCCCATGTAGTCGTTATAACAGGTTTTTACAGCATTGCTTATGAATGGCGTAACTATACCACATACTTCCGACGCAATAAGAACAGGTATACACTTATTCATTTTTACAGCTTTCAGAAGTTCGTAAAGCATGATTGCAATTATTACCGCCACAGCTATGGGCAGTACTATTGTATTATGAAAATACAGCACTACCGCAAGAAGCAATACGCCTACAGCACCCGAAATAATTCTTGTAAGCATTATACACCTCCGAAACGTCTGTTTCTGTTGTTAAATTCTATCAATGCTTTGTCAAGGTCTTTCGGGGAAAAATCAGGCCATAGAACATCTGTAAAATAGTATTCCGCATATGCACACTGCCATATTAAATAGTTGGATAAACGGAGTTCACCGGACGGACGGATAAGTAAATCAACGTCCGGAAAACCAGCCGTATATAAATTATCTGCTATGGACTGTTCCGTTATATCTTCAGGCTTTATTTTTCCGTCAATCGCCTGTTGTGCAAGTATACGTGCGGAATGTGCTATTTCATCACGACCGCCATAATTGACAGCCATCATTAAATTCATTTCTGTATAATGTGCCGTATCCTCTTCTAATTTTATCATTTTTTCACGTAAATCATCATCAAATGCCGATTTGTCGCCTAAAAAAATCATACGTGTGTTTTCACTTAAAAAGTTTCTTACATCAACGATATAGTCACGGAAAAGCTCCATTATAGTATTTATTTCGTCGTCGGGTCTCTGCCAGTTTTCAGTTGAAAACGCATAGAATGAAATATTTTTCAAGCCTATATCCTTACAGTAGCGGACTATCTTCTTGAAATTCTTAGCACCCTCACGGTGTCCGAATGAACGGGGCAAACCACGTTTTTTAGCCCACCTGCCGTTACCGTCCATTATAAAGCCGACGTGTTGCGGAAGAACAGTCGGTAATGACTGTTCTTCCCTGTTTTCTTTTTTACCAAATAATGCCATAATTAATTATACCGTCATAATTTCTTTTTCTTTAGCAGAAACAGCCTTATCCACTTCTGCACAGAATTTGTCTGTCAAATCCTGTACTTTCTTTTCACAGTCTTTCATATCGTCCTCAGTGATTTCGGAATTTTTCTTCATAGCCTTGAATTTATCCATAGTATCACGTCTGATTGAACGGATTGTGACTTTACATTCCTCACCGTATTTCTTTATATCTTTGCAGAGTTCCTTACGTCTGTCTCCCGTAAGCTGTGGGAATACAAGGCGTATAACAGTACCGTCATTGGTAGGATTAATGCCGATATCGGAGGCAAGTATTGCCTTTTCAATAAGCTTGAGTGTTGACCTGTCCCATGGCTGAATGACAAGTATTCTTGCCTCAGCAACTGAAACGGCTGACATCTGATTTACGGGAGTAGGTGCGCCGTAATAGTCAACAAGAACCTTGTCGAGTACAGCGGGATTAGCACGTCCAGCACGGATTGAAGCAAATTCATTGCCGAGGGCGTTAAGACTTTTGTTCATTTTTTCTTTAGCTTTGTTAATCTGTTCTTTCATGATAAAAATTCCTTTCAATTAAAATTATTCAACGGACACTACAGTTCCTACGTTTTTACCCATGACTGCATCATAGATATTATCGGGATGTGAAATGTCAAAAACAAGCATTGTCATGTTGTTATCACGACACATGGTAGCGGCTGTGCTGTCCATAACGCCTAAATCGTCACTGAGTACCTGACTGAATGTCAATGTATCATAACGCTTTGCATCATCGAATTTATGTGGGTCTTTGTCGTAAACGCCGTCAACCATTGTTGCTTTCATGAATACGTCTGCTTCAATTTCAGCGGCACGGAGAGAAGCTGCCGTATCGGTCGAGAAGAACGGATTACCTGTGCCACAACCGAAAATAACAACTCTTCCTTTATTAAGGTGATTGACTGCCTTGTTTCTGATTATAGGTTCAGCTACCTGCTGCATGGTGATAGCGGTCTGAACTCTTACGACGCAACCGAGAGACTCCAGAACGTCAGCGATTGCAAGAGCATTCATAGCGGTAGCAATCATCCCTATATGGTCGGCACGTGTTCTGTCCATAGCACCGGAAGAACGACCACGCCAGAAATTTCCGCCACCGACCACAACGGCAACCTGTACACCGACATCAACACATTTTTTTATGCTTTTGCAGATATCAGTGATAATGTCAAAATTGAGACCGGTTTTCTTGTCACCAGCGAGAGCCTCGCCACTTACCTTTAATAGTATTCTTTTATACTTTGGGTTCATATCAGCACCTCACAAAAAATTTATCTATATATATTCTACAATAAAAAAGCAATTCTGTAAAGTGTATTTTTGAAAAAAATCTTTAAATCTGTAATTTTTTCTTATCGCAAGCAACTTATTGTTAAAATTATACAAAAATTTTAGAAAAAATTTCTTGTTTTTCGTCGCTGAAAAGGCTTGACTTTTTTAAAAAGCCGTGCTATAATATAATAGTCGTAAGGCACAGAAACAAAATAACAAACACGGAGAGGTATCGAAGCGGTCATAACGAGGCGGTCTTGAAAACCGTTTGACTTAAC
>JAMPEF010000027.1 GCA_023665275.1 Alistipes senegalensis
TATATATTTTTGTAATAATATTGTTACCAATTACAGATTGTAACCGAAAAATGTCGTATAATGGGATTAAGTATGTTGCACTTGCATAAAAATTCTTCATTCTGTAATTGACTTGAATTAAAAAATATGATAAAATAATTACATACTGAAATACGCAGCGGAGGTAAAAAATATGGATAAAATTTCAGCTGAAAAACGCATACAGGAGCTTTCAGCGACGATAGAGGAGCATAGTTATAAATATTACGTTCTTGATAATCCTGATATAAGCGACTATGATTTTGACATGATGATGGAGGAGCTTAAAAGTCTTGAAGAACAGTTTCCAGAGCTGGTACGTCCTGAATCACCGACACAACGGGTAGGTGGTATGACGCTTAATACTTTTGAAAAAGTTCAGCATATCGTACAGATGGCAAGTTTACAAGATGTTTTCGATTTTGAACAGGTTAAAAATTTTCTTGATAAGTGTGGTGCGGAACTTGACACACCGGAATATACGGTAGAACCTAAAATAGATGGGCTTTCCGTTTCGCTGGAATATGAAAACGGAATACTTGTAAGGGCTTCCACACGTGGCGACGGCTACACAGGTGAGGATGTCACGGCAAATATAAAGACTATACGTTCTGTTCCGCTGAAATTGAAAGACGCTCCGGAATTTCTTGAAGTACGTGGGGAGGTATATATGCCGAAAAGCAGTTTTATTGAACTTACGGAAATTCAGGAACTCAATGATGAACAGCCGTTTAAAAATCCACGTAATGCCGCAGCAGGTTCACTCCGTCAGAAAGACCCGAAAATTACTGCAACAAGAAAATTGGATATTTTTATTTTCAATATACAGCAGTGCAGGGGGCGGGATTTTTCAGAACATAGTGAAACGCTTGACTATATAAAAGAACTGGGCTTTAAGAAAGTATCATATAAAGTATGTCATACATACGATGAAATCGAAAGTGAAATAAACAGAATAGGCGACGAAAGAACAGGGCTTTTATATGATATAGACGGTGCTGTAGTAAAAGTAAATAATCTTGTACAGCGTGATGTGATGGGCAGTACCTCAAAAACTCCTAAATGGGCAGTTGCATATAAATATCCGCCGGAAGAAAAACAGACTAAACTTCTTGACATTGAAGTAAGCGTAGGACGCACCGGAGCTATAACACCTGTAGCGGTCTTTGAACAGATTACGCTTGCAGGTACAAGCGTTTCAAGAGCGGTACTGCATAATCAGGATTTCATAACTGAAAAAGATATCAGAATAGGCGATATGGTCATAGTCCGTAAGGCAGGAGATATAATACCGGAGGTTTTGCGGTCGGTAAGCCATGAAGAAAATTCCGTCACATTCAGACTGCCCGAAGTCTGTCCGGTATGCAGTACACCGGCAGTCCGTGATGACGGCGAAAGCGTATTGAGATGCCCTAACGTTGAGTGTCCGGCACAGCTTTTAAAGAATATGATACACTTTGCCTCTAAAAACGCTATGGATATTGACGGTTTAGGTGATTCTAATGTAAAAATGCTTGTTGATAATGGTCTTGTAAACTCACCGGCAGACCTGTACACACTTAATAAGGAACAGTTAGTCACACTGGAGAGATTTGCAGAAAAGTCCGCTGAAAACCTTATAAATGCTATAGAAAAATCAAAGAGCAGGGGACTTGAACGCCTTGTATATGCTTTAGGAATACATAACATAGGTCAAAGAAATGCGGTTCTTTTATGTGAAAGATTTCCGGATATTGACAGCCTGCTCCATGCTGAAAAAGAAGAAATAGCTGATATTGAGGGTTTCGGGGATATTATTGCGGAAAGTGTTTACAGGTCATTGAGAGAACCTCACCGCATTGAACTTATTAACCGTCTCCGTGAATGTGGTCTTAATATGACATATGATAAAAAGTCAACGAATGACGACAGATTCAAGGGAAAGACTTTCGTGCTTACCGGAACACTTCCCACTATGAAACGTGATGACGCTAAAAAATTAATAGAGAGTTTCGGAGGAAAAGTTTCCGGTTCTGTATCTAAAAAGACTGATTACGTCGTTGCCGGTGAGGATGCTGGCAGTAAACTTACAAAGGCACAGTCTCTGGGTGTTGCGGTAATCAGTGAGGAAGATTTACTGGAGATGACAAAATGACTTATCATGAAGAAAAACGTGATTTGTTTTCCGTATCTGAAGAATATTATTTCGTGCATTGCGTAAGTGCGGATTTTGTTTTAGGAAAGGGTATAGCACTTGAATTTAAAAAGCGTTTTGACATGAAAAACAAACTCAGAAACTCCGGACAGTCAGGAAAGTGCATACTTATTGAAAGGGTATTCAATCTTGTGACTAAAGAAACTTGGAGACGTAAACCCAATATGGAAAGCGTTGCAGAATGTCTGTATGAACTGAAAAAACAGGTCACTGAAAAGAGTATTAAAAAACTTGCTATGCCACGTATTGCGTGCGGACTTGACGGCATGAACTGGGAAAGCGTATCGGAGCAGGTGAGAGGAGTTTTCAGCGATACGGATATTGAAATACTTGTCTGCTATATGTAAGGAGGTAAATATTTATGTTATATGTATGTTATCCGAAATGTACAACCTGTAAAAAGGCACAGAAATGGCTTGACGACAACGGCGTTGAGTATACATTAAGGGATATAAAGGAAAATAATCCGTCCTATGAAGAACTTAAAGCATGGTATGAAAAAAGCAGTCTGCCATTAAAAAAATTCTTTAATACAAGCGGATTGCTTTATAAATCCATGAATCTTAAAGATAAACTCCCTGAAATGTCTGAAGACGAACAGTTAAAACTTCTTGCGACAGACGGAATGTTAGTTAAAAGACCTATTCTTGTAACTGATAATTCCGTACTTGTCGGCTTTAAGGAAAGCGACTGGAATATCATAAGATAATTGTTAATTTTCTGTCAACCATATGCAACATACGTGATTTCATTATATTTTCCGTGTTATAATATGTATATAACACTCAGAAAGGAGAATATAAATGAAACAATTCAATGTTACGGGCATGACCTGTGCGGCGTGTTCAGCGAGAGTTGAAAAGGCTGTAAATTCAGTAAACGGCGTTACGTCATGTTCGGTAAGTCTACTTACTAACTCAATGGGCGTTGATGGGACGGCTTCCGACAGTGATATAATAAATGCCGTAAAAAATGCCGGTTACGGTGCAACCCTGAAAGGTGGTTCAGATACTTCACGGACTACCACCGACGAAGATTCTTTGGCAGACCACGAAACACCAGTACTGAAAAAAAGACTTTTAACGTCTGTAGGATTTCTTGCCCTGCTGATGTACGTATCTATGGGACATGGTATGTGGGGATTTCCCGTGCCGGCTTTCATGGACGGAAATTATATCATGCTTGGCATAATACAGATGTTACTTGCCGGAATAGTAATGGTAATCAATCAGAAGTTTTTTATAAGCGGATTTAAAAGCCTGTTCAAACGGTCGCCGAATATGGACACACTGGTTGCATTAGGTTCAGGGACGTCATTTGTATACAGCATATGGGCATTACTTGCCATGACAGACGCACAAATGAAAGGTCTGCCGGTGGCACATTATTCGCATGAATTTTATTTTGAATCGGCGGGAACGATTTTAACGCTTATTACAGTAGGGAAAATGCTTGAGGCACGTTCAAAGGGCAGGACTACCGACGCACTTAAAAGCCTTATGAAACTTGCACCGAAAACGGCAGTTATTATTGAAGACGGTCAGGAAAAGACCATACCGGTGGAGCAGGTCAAAAAAGGGGATATATTTGTAGTACGTCCTGGTGAAAGTATTCCTGTGGACGCTGTAGTTATAGAGGGTGAAAGTGCTGTAAATGAATCCGCTTTGACAGGTGAAAGTATTCCGGTAGATAAGACAGTGGGCGATAATGTTTCAGGTGCTACACTGAATCAGTCAGGATTTATAAAGTGTGAGGCGGTCAGAGTAGGTGAGGACACTACACTTTCACAGATAATACAGATGGTAAGTGAGGCATCGGCTACAAAAGCACCTATTGCCAAGATAGCCGATAAAGTTTCCGGAGTGTTCGTACCTGTTGTAATAAGCATAGCTGTATTGACTTTTATAATATGGCTTGTAGTCGGTCAGACGGTAGGTTATTCACTGGCACGTGCTATATCTGTACTTGTAATAAGCTGTCCGTGTGCTTTAGGACTTGCAACACCGGTGGCTATTATGGTCGGTAATGGTGTAGGTGCTAAGAACGGTATATTATTCAAGACTGCTGTTTCACTGGAGGAAACGGGAAAAGTAAACGTTGTCGCACTGGATAAGACAGGTACAATAACTTCCGGTGAACCAAGAGTCACGGATATAATCACATCAGACGGCTATGACGAAAAATATTTGATGTCACTGGCATACTCTCTGGAACGTAAAAGCGAACACCCGTTAGCGAAAGCAATATTAATAATGGCGGAGCAGGGTAGCATACACGCTGATGAAGTGACAGGATTTCAGGCATTATCCGGAAACGGTCTGAAAGCATTAAGGAATGACATACAGCTTTCCGGCGGAAATTATAGCTTTATAAGCGGACAGGCAGACATACCGGAAAATATGAAAGAGTATTCTGAAAAACTTTCAGAGGACGGTAAAACTCCGTTATTTTTTGCAGAGGGTAATAAACTTGTCGGAATAATAGCAGTAGCGGACGTTATAAAGGAAGACAGCGCACAGGCAGTAAAGGAATTGCAGAATATGGGTATTCATGTTGTTATGATTACCGGAGACAATGAACACACTGCACAGGCTATCGGCAGACAGGCAGGTGTTGACGAGGTAATAGCTGGAGTGCTTCCGGACGGTAAAGAAAAAGCTGTCTGTAGTCTGAAAAAAATAGGACGTGTTGCAATGGTAGGCGACGGCATCAATGACGCACCGGCACTTACGAGTGCAGACACCGGAATAGCTATCGGAGCAGGTGCAGACATTGCAATTGATTCAGCGGACGTTGTATTAATGAAAAGCAGATTGAGTGATGTTCCGGCGGCTATAAGATTAAGTCGGGCTACACTCCGTAATATCCACCAAAATTTGTTTTGGGCATTTATATATAACGTAATCGGCATACCGCTTGCGGCAGGAGTATATATAAAGCTGTTCGGGTGGCAGTTAAATCCTATGTTCGGGGCAATGGCTATGAGTTTATCAAGCTTCTGTGTTGTGACTAATGCATTAAGACTTAATCTTGTGAAGATACACGATTCAGGTCATGACAGAAAGATAAAACGTCACGAAAATAAAGATAATTCTTTAAGTGGTACATTTACTATAAAGATAAAAGGCATGATGTGCGGAAAATGTGAAAAACACGTCCGTGAGGCACTGGAGGAAATCGGTGTGACGGTTACAGAAGTAAGTCACGAAAAGGGGACAGCAGTAATAGAAAGCAATGGGGTAGGGCAGAAAGAATTAAAGTCCGCTATAGAGGAAGCAGGATATAAATTCCTGAAATTAATTCATAATTAACACACAAAACACAAAAAGTCCGGAGTTTAATTCTCCGGATTTTTTATATTTATGGCTTACAATTCTTACATGGTTCATATCCTCTTGCAATAGCCTCTTCTCTTGTACCATAGAAAGCTTCTTTATTTTTAGGATTCATTTCCTGAACACTATTACAATTTATTTCGTGGAACTTATGGCGATATGTATTGAGATAATATGTAACTGTTCTGTCCGGAGGAATATAACGTACTGAAGTTGACTCTGTAGATTTGACCCAAAAAAATATTGAT
The DNA here is from genome assembly GCA_023665275.1 of Alistipes senegalensis. Lineage (GTDB taxonomy): Bacteria > Bacillota > Clostridia > Oscillospirales > Ruminococcaceae > Ruminococcus. The sequence goes on from JAMPEF010000027.1 coordinate 5,796, forward strand.
ACCATTACAATAACAGAAACAATAACTACTATAGTAGCCATAGTTTTATAAGAGGGAAGAAAGGAATCCAAACGAGATTTTGAATCTGAAAAAGACTGTTCATAAGAGTTATTCTTTCTGAACTTGTTTATATCTCTGCACTTTTTACATCTTTTAGGAATATTCAGATTTCTGCTTGTAAAGAATTTAATATCAGAGTCAGTGAGTTCAAATTCCTGATGACATTGTTTACAGACAATTTTCATAATATTTATTTCTCCATTAATAATAGAATAAAAAATTAATAACCAAACAGCAAGAAGACGGAGCAGGCAGTACATAATTTGTGCAATATGTTGTTTCACTCCTAAAGGAAAACACTACTATTTACTGTCATTATGCACAAAAAACAGATATTTTCATGATGATAAAGTTTAATATATTAATTTATTTTAACTTATCTTTTTGTTAAAGTCCACATCGGCAAGGGGATTGTTTTCAACAGCATTACGGACTTGTTCATTATTAATGTGGGTATATATTTCAGTAGTGGATATGCTGGAATGTCCTAAAAGTTCCTTAAGAGTGAGTATATCTGCCTCACCGTACTGATACATAAGTGTTGCCGCTGTATGACGCAATTTATGTGTAGTTATGCCTTTGCCGTCAAGTTCAGCGTTCCGGATAGTTTTTTCAACAATCTGCTGTACACGTCTTTTAGATATCCGTTTATTTCGACTACTTATAAATAAAGCTGGTTCATTTTCAGCTTTAGAGTTATCTTTTCTTATTTCAAGATAGTTTTTCAGGGAAGATATACAAGCATTGTTAAGATAAATAATACGTTCTTTTTCGCCTTTTCCGAGAATTTTTATCCTATTTTCAGTGAAATCTATATCAGCTATATTTATGCTTATCAGTTCGCTTAGACGCATACCGCAGTTAAGTAAAAGGGTAATCATACAGTAATCACGCAGAGAATCGCTGTTACTGGCGGTTTCAAGAAGGTGTTTACTTTCTTCCAGTGACAGATACTTAGGAAGTGCGGACTTAGGAGAAGGCATATCAATATCTATTGTAGGGTCTTTTTCGATTATATGTTTTATTTTTATTAAATATTTGAAAAAACTTCTCAGAGACGACAGCTTCCGGTAACGTGTACGCTGATTATTATTGCGTTCATCGGAAACGTAAAATATAAAATTATATACATCTGAAACGGAAACTTTTATAATTTCGTCTGTAGTCATACCGGATATGTCTATTATATCAAGTTCAGCATCAAAGTTAATATTGTTTTTATGTACGTACTTAAGGAAAAGACGTATATCAATGTAATATTCGTTTATAGTTCGTTCAGAAAGCATTTTCACCAGTTTAAGATGTACAAGATAATCATTAAGAAATTCCGGATTGCTGACATTGTTGTAACTTGGCATAATTTATCACCTCAGTTTTATTATAACAATATTCGGCGGACATGTCAAATAAAAATTTGCAAGACTTAAAACAGGATTTTTCCGTGATTTTACAATTTATGCAATTAGTTATTTTTATTATTATTTTAACTATTAAAAATTGCACCAAACATACAAATATTCAGCAAAATGCTTTTTATTGGGTGTGGTTTATTTTAAATTTTTTAGATGTTTGTTGGGTGTAGTATCACCCCCTTTCCGACAAATACCCATTTTTTCAAGTGTTTGTCGGAAAGGGGGGCTGTCAGGGGGCGTGGGGGGCGGTCACAAGCCCATCCACAAATATTTTCCGGTTTCCCCTCCGAACTCTTCTTTTTAAAAATTTTTGGAGGGGAAACAAGGAAAATATTTTACTCTTGTTCCTCCTGTCTTTATGCATATTTCTTTATCAGGGCTTGATACTTCCGGTAACTATTTGCCTTTTTCTTTTTAATGTGCAAAAATATCCGGCTATGCCTGCCCATCAGCAAGCATAACCGGATTTTTTTTACTTTTTGTTTCGTTTTGCATACTTTTCTATTTCTTCGTCTGAAACTACTCTTACTTCTTCATAATCTATTCCGACATAACCGTAGTCATCTATTGCTTCAAAAGTCATGTAACCATAAGCTAAATTTTCTTCAAAATCTTCTCTTTCATCTTCTTCAACATCTATTTCTTGTATTGTAACGTAAGAGTATCCGTCTTTTTTTATTTTTGTAAGTTTTTCAATTAGTTCTTCTACTTTATAATCCATATTCTTGCCTCCTCTCTTTATGTTGCATTTTTTATGCCATTATTTATTGTTTATATTTACATTGGCACTTTGATTATAACTTTGATTAATTGATACTGATGATTTTTCCGTTTCATATTTTTTAACATATTCTTTTAGTATGTATTCTATTTGTTGATTTTTACTTCTATTTTCTTCTTCAGCTATCCTCTTTATCTTTTCATTTAATTCTTCAGATATTCTTACATTAAAGCTAATTTCATTTACTCTCATTGTCTCACCACCTTTGTACTATTATAATACTACAAATTGCACAAAAAAGATAGTTTCATTTTGGTACTATTTCAGTATTGACTTTTTTCTTTTTCCGTGTTATCATATGTTTAGTACCATACTGGTACTGAATTATATATAACAAAAGGAGGTAGTTTAAAAAAATGTCAATGTATTTAATAGGTTATGGCATCAATGCCGGTAGCTTTTTGAATGATAATAAAGAGTCTGTCGACTATAATAGTCGTTATATCCGCTGTGTATCTGATGATAATAATGACTCTTCCAAGAACTTTGGATTTTCCGGTTTTGAGGTTAAAATTAAGACGGCTGATTTATCTAAGTCTTTGGGGGTTTCTGAGTCTGCTGTTGATGAGGTACTTAAAAAGCTTTATAAAAAGCAAATTGATTTGGTGTATATGCCCACCAAGAACGAATTAAAAATTATTGGTATTCGTCCTGTATATGATGCTAAGTAATGAAAGGGGGTGTATTATATGCCTGAGACCGTTACAACTGTTGTCACTTTTATTATTAGTGAAATGAAATCTCTTACTACTACCATTATGGGTGATGCTACTTTAGCTTTTCCTGTCGTTGTTGGTATGGTTGGTTCTGTCATGGGTCTTACTTTTAGCTTGCTGGGTCGTAGACGTCGCAGAAGATGATAAACTTTCTTGGGGGTAGTGGGTAAAACTTCTCCCCTTTTTTCAGGCATATTAACTTATGAAAAAATTTCTTAAAAAACTTTTACTTTTTGTACTTGTGTTTCTTGTTATTATGTACTTCATTGGCTCTTGTACAGAACTTCCGGAGTATAAACCGAAAAAGGAAAATAGCACTCCGGTATATACTGAACTTACTCCCGATGAGTACCAAAAGCAAATGGACGAAATCGTAAAAATACAGTCTGTAACTCAAACGGCTTTTAAATGTCCGATTTTGCAAGCCCATGCTTCAGAACTTACTGATATTATTAGCAATTACTGGAAAGATACGGCATTTTTTGACCTTGACAACTGGGAAACTGGGTTTAATGACATTAAGAATTTATTTATAAAAGATAATCCTGCATATCCGTCCGGAACTTCTGAAAATCCTGTTGAGAGTGTCACTGTGCCTTTTCAGTATGAATTTTACGGCAAAAACAGGGTTGTTTATAAAAATGGAACTTATGAAATTATTGAGTGTCGGTTGATGACATCTGACCCAGTAGGAAGTACCAAAAAAAAGACCGGATATGTAATGTACAGGCGTACAAATCAATTTCATAGCACTACAAGTTTTTCATTTGACATTTCTGTTTCTTCCATTTCTAAAAAATTCAATTCCACCGAGGCTTTTTCACTTGTTTATTATGGATTGGAAAGCAACGTTTCCGGTCTTGATTCTTCTTTTCTTTCTGATACTTCACATGGTCTTAAAGGTGTTCATTGGGTTAGATTTCAGGGAAGTTCAACTAATAGCATCAACCAATTTAATATTTCTTCTGATGTTGCTGTTACTGCTATGTGGATTTGCTATAGTCAATGGGCGAGCAATTCGCCAAATGTTTTTTCTATTTCTTCAACATTAAGTAATGATTACGAGTTTTCTCAATCTATCAACAACTATTATACCAACAATAGTTACTGGCGGTTTCCTAATGTCTATTTTAATTCCGGTGCAGGTGATACGATTACACAAAATAATGTAAGCAATTACAGCGATTATGGCTATACCTACAACAATGTAACAAATAGTATTGAGTTTGACCCTGATATATTTTCCGGCTTTCTTGATGCGGACGTTATCCCTAAATTTAAGCTTGCATTTGATGATATATTTTCACATTTTCCGGATATAAATGCAGAGTTCGGCAGTGATGATGTTCAATACGTTGACATTGTAGCTATTATGAATGAAATCAATAATTCTATTTCAACCGGCACTGTTACTGGCACTTATCCGGTCATGACTGGCGATGTCAACGTTAATGTGACAGTTACAGTTAATGTTACATTTCCGGAAGAGTTTTATAAAAAATATCCTGTACTTACTACTGAACCGGCTTTTTTTGCTGAAAATCCTAATGTTGATTTTGCTCTTGATTCGCCTTTGCCGGTCAAGGCTTTGGAAACTGCCGGTGGTCTGGTAACCCTTTCAAGTAGTTTTATAGAAGATGTCGGACTTATGCCCATTGTTTTAATGTTTATTTCCCTTGGTTTTGTTGTTATGTTCTTTTTATAAGGCGGTGAAACTATGTTCAGTATCATTGAAAATGTATATAGTGGTTGGCAGTATGTTATTAACTTGCTTTCATTGGTTGGTGGAAACTTTCATATAGTTCTTGAAAATATTCCTAGATTTTCTAATTACATTGCGAATTTTTTCAGTTCTTTTTCTGCTCCTGACTGGTTTTCTTTTACCATTATTGCTACTTTGGGCTTTGGTTTTGTATTTAGGTTATGTCACTGGGGGTAATTTTTTGGGAAATGTTGATTTATATTTTATTCGTGATTTAGTTATTGAAATTACTGATTTTATGAAAGAAACTATTATATTTGAGCCTTATATTCCTTTTTTTTATAATTCAGTTACTTTGTTTGATATTTTTGTAGGTTTATTTACATTATCAACTGTTCTTGCAATTTTTGGGTTCAATGATGATTAGGAGTGATTTTTTTGCTTATTGAACTTCTTGATATTTTTTTAGGAGCTTTTAATTATTTCTTTACTCCTGAAGATTCCAATTATCTTTTATTTTCTCAAATACTCATTGTTTCCGTTTCTCTCATCATTCTTGTTACTTCCTGTAAATGTCTTTGTATTATTATTCATGATACTTTGACTTTCATTGGTTCTTGGGGGCGTAGGCGATGACTGTTTTTTTAAACACTATACTTTTTCTTTTAAATACTAAGTATTTTGAAACTATGCTTAGCGTGTTAATGGTTCTTGGGTGTTTCAAACTTTCTTACACTCTTTTTATTAGGAGGTGATTATATATGATTTCCGGCATTTTTGGTCTGCCTGGCTCTGGCAAGTCGCTTTTTCTTGGTATGATTGCCCAGCGTGCAGTACAGGGTAAAAACATCAATTTCCATGGTCTTAATCTTGGAAGTTTAAAAAATTACAAGTATGTTTATACAAATTTTTCCTGCGGGGGTTGCTACAAGCTTGACTACGATAAACTGGGCATTTACAAATATGAGGATTGTTTGATGTTGGTTGATGAGATTATGCTTCTCTCTGATGCACGAGATTACAAAAAATTTTCTGACAATCTTAAGCTTTTTTACTCCGAGCATCGTAAGTCTAAATGTGATTTTATTTATGCAAGTCAGTATTACAAAGATGTTGACTTGAAAATTCGTACCCGTACGGAGCAATATTACTATATTGAACGTTCTTTTTTTGAGTTTTCCCGTGTTCGTCGTATTGATTTCTTTTTTGATATAGTCAACTTTAATATTGTTGATGGCTTTGTTTTTGCACCTCTTGCTACAGATTTCTTTTTTTGGAGACCTCATTATTATGAAAATGTCGATTCTTATGAGCTTATCAACGGCAGCTATCAGCAAGAGCCAGTACTTATACCATGGGAAGTAAAATCTGAACTTCCTGAAAAGCTTTAGGCAGGGCAGGGGGGACAAGCCCCCCCGGCAAGCCGGGGGGCGTCCCCCTGCTTTCATATTACAAATTGTATAAAATCTTTCTGCGAGTGGTTCGCCTTAGCCTTTACTTGATAATATAGAAATAACTCTTAAGTTGCGGTCGACTATGTCGTCTTGCTTACTTGATTTACCTCTGAATTTAGCTATTACTTAAAATGTAAGGAGTTTTAATAAATGAACTTTACGGAATGTTTAAAAACTGTTGATTTAGAATTACAAAACAGCTTTAGAGAACGTAAGCGATACACACGTTATTTGTATCAGTCTTATGCTCGTCTTCATAATAAAGGCTGTGGTTTTGGCGGTTTCAATTTTGATAAAAAATCGGATAATGTTCGCTCCTGTGCTTATTTTTTGAATTTTGGTCATACTGATACTGGAGCAGTAAAGCTTTCTTCTGACGTTCATTTTTGCCGTGACAGGCTTTGTCCTATGTGTGCTTGGCGTAGGTCTAAGAAGATATATAGTCAGGTTCATTCCTGCGTTGACTATATGAAAGATGATTATCAGTTTATAATGCTTACTCTGACTGTTCGTAATGTATCGGCTTCTTCATTGTCAGATACCATTTCCCATTTAAATAAGTCATTTGCAAAAATGCTTAATTATAAGGCTTTTAAGCGTATTTGTAAAGGTTATCTTAAATGTCTTGAAATTACTTATAATCGTGAACGTGATGATTTTCACCCACATTTTCATGTACTTATTGTTGTTGATAAAGATTATTTTCGTTCTGATGATTATCTTAATCAGTCTGATTTTTTGGCTATGTGGCAGAAAGCTACTAAAGACAAATCCATAACTCAGGTTGATGTGCGCAAGATACACTATAATCCCAATCGTCCGGAACTCAGTACAATTTCTTCGGCAGTTGCAGAAGTTGCCAAGTATGCTGTAAAACCGTCTGACTATATTTTTACCGACAGTCGTTTTCTTACAGACAAGGTTGTATATACTTTTGCTACTGCTCTTCATAATCGTAGACTTTTAGTTTTTGGTGGCATTTTTGAAGCAGTTCGTAAGCGTCTGGGTTTAGTTGGTGACGTTGTTGATGGTGATTTAGTACATACTGATGACAAGGCAAAAGACGGTGAGTTCGTTGCCTTTTCTAAGTATGTCTGGTGTCGTGGAAGGTATCATCTCTATGCTATCGAAGTTCCGGATAAGTTTGTTTTTACCTTTTCAGATGATTTCTTTGTTGACCTACAAACTGGTGAAATCTTATTGGAGTAGGGGGTGAGAAGATGACTCAAAAAGAAATTATTTTACTTATTTCTTACATACGCAATAATCTTGACCGGCTGGAAGAGAATGTCAGTCAGATGCAATCAAATGTTAGATTTCGTCGTATTGATGTCAGTGATTGTTTTGAGTTAATAAAAGCTATCATTTATCTTGAGGCTTTTAATGAAGTCACTGTTGACGTCAGGCACTTGCTCGGTCTGCATTCCAGTCCTAAAGAGTGTTTTTGTATCTACTGCCGAAAGTGTCTTTTTCTTGGTGCTGAATGTGAGGGTTTCAGATGTCGGCTTCCGTCGTGTGATGGTGACCACTGTGCTTATGAGAAGGACTTTGCTTGGTGTTTTACTCCTAAGAATAAAAAAACAGGGGAGTGAATCCCCCTGTTTCTCCGGTCTTTGTGCATATTGCTGTATCTGATTTTATGATGCAACAAGCCTGATACAGCATATTGTACAAATCCGACGAAAAGAAAGAGAGGTGAATTAATTGACTGAAAAAGTTATTGATGTTATCAACAATAATGACCCTGATATGATGATTAAAATTTATTCTCGTAATCCTGACGGTGAACTTGTTGAAGTTTTCAATGGTATTGTAAAAGATATACCCGACAATCTTAATTATTGTGAAGTCCTTGGAATTGGTTTTTTCGATTGCTCTTTTATTCACATTAAAGAACTTGAAAAGTTTGACGACGTGTCGGAAACTGCATCGACTGACGAACCCGAAACAGAAGAGGCTACACCTGAAGTTACTGCACCTGTTGAAACTGAACATTCTGACGACGTGCCGGAAACTGTATCGGCTTCATATCCGTTAGATGTCCCATTTGATATGCGGATAAAACATTTATGTCGTATATGCAAGCACCTTGAGAAATGCTTTTATAGCGAACGTTCTAAAGTTCTTGAATATTATGCTAACCATGAATACTGTGGTGACTTATGCGGTGATTGTACACTTTGCTGTAGTAAGTTTGAAAGTATACATATAGAAACAATTCAAGTACCTGAATCATATGATGATGGTGACTTACCGTTCTGAGTGTTGAAAACTATCAAAAATTGCACCAAACATACATTTGGTGCAATTATGAATTATTGAAAAATACACTTTTTAACAGTCTCTCCCTTAGCGTTTTATAATTTATATAAAACAATGACATGCTCCCCTGTCCTATTCCTGCTTTTCTGTTGTCTGATATCTGAATAAAAAAAACAGTCGGGCACCCGTTCAGGCAACCGACCGTCTTTTATTAAATCAATGCAAGCTGATTAGCGTCTCCAAGTTCTTTAGCTTGTTTTCCGGCAGATGGTATATTCCTGACATTGAATTTTTCATAATCCTCAACAGAAACTTTTTCAGCCGATGCAAGAACTACATTCTTACGGAGTGACATTACCTGAACGCCTTGTGAGTCCCTTGTTGTTTTGATTGTAAGCATTGATGTATTGAAAACAAGTGTATGACCGCTTGAACTTCTTAATAATATATCACAGTCATCAGAAATATATATGGCATCAACTAATGGTGATTTGTTGGAATATGCTTTAGTCAGCTTTTTACGGTTTGTTTTAGTCTTGTAAGCATTCAGCGGTACTTTAGTGGCTTTTCCGTTCTCAAAGAAGAAAATCATATATCCGCTGTAATTGGTAGTCGGGATAAGTATTTTCAATGATTCGTCTTCCTCAAACGACAGTTTAGCCGGTATATAATCCCCTATCAGACTTGCTTTTGTATCATCAAATGCACTTGCCTTTGATTTATATGCATGATATTTATCTGTAAAGAAAATAAGTTCTGTTTTGTTTGTTGCCTCAAAACTCTGGCTTATATAGTCCCCTTCCTTGAGTTTGTGTTCATTGCTCATTCTCAAGGACTGCGGAGTTATTTTCTTGAAATATCCGCTTGCCGATATAAATATATTTACCGGATAATCTGGTGTATCGTCAATTATTTCAATATCCTGCTCCGTGTATTCAGAAATAAGTGTTTTTCGTGGCTGTGCATAGTTTTTAATAACATCCTTTAACTCTTTTATAATTATTTTGCGGATTTTATTTTTGTCTTTCAAGATTTCTTCCATTTCTATAATGTCTTTTTTCAGACTTTCAACTTCCTGTATGCGTCTTAAAATGTATTGTCTGTTTATATTCCGGAGTTTTATTTCTGCAACATATTCTGCCTGCTCCCTGTCTATGTCAAATTCTTTCATAAGATTAGGGACTACATCATTTTCATTTTGTGTTTCACGGATAATTTTTATAGCGGTGTCAAGGTCAAGCAGAATTTTTGAAAGTGCCTCCAGTAAATGCAGTTTTTCTTTTTTGTTTCGTAAATCGTATGAAGTTCTTCTATATATACACTCCTCACGAAAAGTCGTCCACTCTGTGAGAATTTCCTTTATTCCCATTACTTTAGGTGTTCCGGCAATAAGTATATTGAAATTACACGGATAATTATCCTGCAACGGCGTAAGCCTGTAAAGTTTCTGCATAAGTTTTTCAGGGTCTGTACCACGTTTAAGGTCAATGGTTATTTTAAGACCGTCAATGTCTGTTTCGTCACGGATATATGAAATCTCACGTATCTTGCCAGACTTTACCAAATCAACGATTTTATCTATAATCGCCTCTATGGTAGTTGTATATGGTATCTGTGTTATTTCTATGCAGTTAGATGACTTATCATAGTGATACTGACAACGTACTTTTATACTTCCCCTACCCGTTTCATAGATTTTCCGTAATTCGTTCTTGTCGTAAAGTATAAATCCACCGCTTGGGAAATCCGGTGCTTTAAGAGTTGTAATAATATCATGTTCCGGATTTTTCATAAGTGCTATGGTTGTTTCGCATACTTCCGCAAGATTGAACGGGCATACATTACTTGCCATTGATACGGCTATACCTGTATTTGAATTGACCAATACCGTTGGGAACGTCGCCGGAAGTAATGTCGGCTCTTGCATGGTATTGTCATAATTAGGTATAAAGTCAACTGTTTCTTTGTCTATATCACGGAAAAGCTCGTTACATATCTTTTCCAGCTTTACTTCTGTATAACGTGGTGCGGCAAAATGCATCTTGCCTGAATACGCCTTTCCAAAATTTCCCTTAGAGTCAATATACGGGTGAAGTAATGCCTCGTTGCCTCTTGTCATTCGGACAAGAGTTTCATATATAGCCTGGTCACCATGCGGATTTAGTTTCATAGTCTCGCCTACCACGTTTGCAGACTTTGAACGCTCTTTATCCGGATTGAGTAAACCCCTTTTATACATCATATAAAGCAATTTACGGTGCGACGGTTTAAAGCCGTCTATCTCCGGCAACGCTCTTGATATTATAACGCTCATCGCATATGGCATATAGTTCTTTTTAAGGGTGTCGGTGATTTTTTCGTCTACTATACTCCCCGACCCTTCTATATAAGCATCATGCCTGAAAACCGGTTTTTTAGGTGTCTGTTTTTTTCCTGCCATATTTAAAGTTCTCCTTTTCTGCCTGCTCCGGCATTTTATATTGTTGTTTTTTGTGCATAATTCATAGTGTGCCTACCGTCCGAAGACAAGCTGACTTGTACGTTATACACAAAACTTATGACATTATGTCAGTATTAAGTTTTATTTTTTATCTTGTTTTATACTCTGAATACTGTACGGCTATTCTGTTTTCCGGCTGTACGTCGAACATATACAGTATCGCTATAAATAAGTATTCAAGCGGTTTCATGATGATATATACTATATCCGCCCTTGTACGTGTAGTTATATGCCTTGATACCGGATAGCCATACGCATCATAGAAATTTCTTATCTTCTTGTGTGCTTTCGGGAAATGTTCATGCATCAAGTCTTCAAAGGCATTTGCTATCAATAACTGTCTGTTGACAACTATCTTCTGATTACGGCGTATTCCGTAACGTATCGGCTTTACTACTTTTTTGTGACCTCCGGAAGCAACAGTACACAAATAATGTCCCTCGTACTCCAAAGGCGGTGGCGGTATCTGTGTGGAAAAAGTCCAGTCGGCAGTCATTGTGAACGCTTTTATAAAGCCGTCCGCACCCTGTCCGAAAACTATATAAAGTATCTCGCATATTATAACTATCGGCAGTATAAGCATAAAGCTGAATTTAGTCATTCCCGATATGGTGGACATTATTTTATGTAACTTCTCCCCTGCTTTCGTCCTGAATACCGTTTCACGTTCATCTGCAAGCCTCACCTGCTCCGTGATGTGATAGTGTATACGCCTTGCGGAAATTATTATCAGATTGATATAATACAGATAGAACATTATAAATGCCGATTCAAAGTTACATATCATCTGAATTTGTATCGTTCCCATAAGCAGAAGCATTATTGAAGTAAACGCTATACACAATGCAGACTGCAAAGGCGGTGTTTTCATGGGTTTTCTTACACAAAGCAATATCATACTTATAAAGCCTATTACCATTACCCACTCTATTATAGCACCGTATTCATTGTTTAACATTGCGTGATACTGGTCGGGATATATAGCTTCTGTATAGTCTTTGCCTGTTTCGTCAAGAGTTATGCCTTCAAGCATAATATAATATACTCCGCCTATAAATATAGTTGCTACGTCCGTATTTATTGCCGTATGGTTATTTTTTATCAAATTTCTTATATTAAATCCCGTAAGCATCAGTGGTAACCATATAAACGTTATGCCTATTATAAAAAACAAAAATACTCCACTGGCTATACCGTCATACGTCAGGCACATTACAAAAGTTATTATAAAGTTTATCCATATCATAGCAGAAAATTTCTTTTTTGGCTTATCCTGCTCCTTTTCTGAAATTTCTGAATTAATGATTTTATTGGCTTCTTTTATACATAATATAATTATCCATGCTATAAAAGCAACATAAAGTAAAATAAAAATCAATTCCGAAAAATTACTACTTACCATTGTAAAATTACTCCTTTCTGTTAAAAATGTACAAACGATGTTGTCTCCGGACCGTAGGTCTACTATAAATTATGCACAAAATATAAAGTTATCAGCTTATGTCCGCAAGTTCCAGATAATCCGCACCGTATTCGGAAATATACTGTTTTCTGCCCTGTAAGTCGTCGCCTAAAAGCATTTCAAAGACTTCTGCCGATTCTGTTATATCGTCCGCCGTGACCCTTATCAGACGTCTTGTATCGGGGTTCATTGTGGTAAGTGACATCATATCAGGTTCATTCTCACCAAGTCCCTTTGAACGCTGTATGGTATATTTCTTATTGCCTATCATCTTAAGAATGTGTTGTTTTTCCTGCTCCGTATATGCGAAGTATGTTTTATCTTTTGTGTTAATCTCAAACAACGGCGACTCCGCTATATATACGTACCCTTTTTCAATAAGCGTCGGAGTAAGTCTGTAAAGCATGGTGAGAATAAGCGTTCTAATCTGGAAACCGTCAACGTCGGCGTCAGTACAGATTACAATTTTATTCCACCGGAAATTGTCTATATTGAAATTTGAAAGGTCTTTATTAGCTTTGGTGTTGACCTCAACGCCACAGCCTAACACCTTGATTAAGTCTGTTATAATTTCGCTCTTGAATATTTTTGCATATTCTGCTTTAAGACAGTTTAATATCTTGCCACGCACGGGAATTATTGCCTGAAACTCCGCATCACGTGCCAGCTTTACCGAACCTAAAGCCGAATCACCCTCAACTATATATATTTCACGTCTTGTTACGTCTTTAGTCCTACAGTCAACGAACTTTTCAACCATATTCGCAAGGTCAATAGTTCCGGTAAGTTTCTTTTTGACGTTCAGGCGGACTTTTTCGGCATTTTCCCTGCTCCTCTTGTTTATTAAAACCTGTTCGGAGATTTTCTGTGCCTCGTCTGGATTTTCTATGAAGTATATTTCAAGCTGATGTTTAAGAAATTCTGTCATTGCCTCACGTATGAATTTATTCGTAATAGCCTTTTTAGTCTGATTTTCATATGAAGTCTGTGTTGAGAACGACGAAGAAACAAGTACTAGACATTCCTCAACGTCTGTATAGGTGATTTTACTTTCATTTTTCTGATAACCGTTATTTTGTTTTATAAAGCTGTCAATCTGATAAACAAAAGCACGTTTTACAGCGTCTTCCGGTGAGCCACCATGTTCAAGGAAACTTGAATTATGATAATATTCTGTAAGTTTTATTTTATTGGAAAAAGTTACAGCAACGTCCAATTTAACTTTATATTCAGGTTTGTCGTCACGGTCACGACCTCTTTTTTCCGCCGTCCAGTGCTGAATTGAGGTCATAGCCTTATCCCCTGCTATTTCGTTGACATAGTCTGTAATGCCGTTTTCGTATATAAATTCCTGCTCCGTGAAGTCTCCGTTTTTATTTTCTGAACGGAATACAAACAATATATCAGGATTTACGACAGCCTGTCTCTTAAGAATGTCACAGAAATAATCGTCAGAAACGGCTATATCCGTGAATACCTCTAAATCAGGTCTCCAACGGGTTTTAGTTCCGGTCTGTTTTTTATGGCAAGGTTCTTTATGCAGACCGCCTACGTTATCCCCCTTTTCAAAGTGCAGATTATATTTAAAGCCATCACGGATAACTTCAACGTCCATGAACTCAGAAGAAAACTGTGTGGCACAAAGTCCGAGTCCATTAAGACCCAATGAAAATTCATATGATTCTGATGTATCGTCATACTTACCGCCTGCATAAAGTTCACAATAGACAAGTTCCCAGTTATAACGCTGTTCGTTATTATTGAAGTCTACCGGACAGCCACGTCCGAAATCCTCAACCTCAATATCGTGGTTTCTGTAATGTGTAACGATTATTTTCTGTCCGTAACCCTCACGAGCTTCATCAATTGAGTTTGAAATAACCTCAAAAACAGAATGTTCACAGCCATCGAGACCGTCCGAACCGAATATAACAGCGGGTCTCTTTCTGACTTTGTCCGCACCTTTTAACATAGTTATACTGTCGTTTCCGTAATTTTTTCCATCAGCCATTTTAAAATCTATCCTTTCTGTTCTAAAAAAGTACCTTACTATCATAACACATTTCAGAAATTTTTGCAAGAAGAAATTTCAAAAAAAGAACTATTGTTCAAGCTGTCGGGCATAATATATCTGTGGAGGTGATATATTTGTTTATAGAAATTATACGAAATCTTTTCTTTTTTGCTTTGCACGTGGAGGGAAACAATGCTTTTCCTAAGCCGTTGTCCAAAAAAGAGGAGGAAGAATGCTTTATAAAGATAGCAGCCGGCGACAAATCCGCACGGAACAAGCTGATAGAGCATAATTTAAGACTTGTTGCCCATATCGTGAAAAAATACGCATCAACAGTACCGGAGCAGGACGAATTAATTTCAATAGGCACTATAGGACTTATAAAGGCGGTTTCTACATTTGACTACAAAAACGGCGCAAAGTTCGCCACGTATGCAAGCCGGTGCATAGAAAACGAAATACTTATGAGTTTCCGTTCTGCCAAGAAAACAGCAGGTGACATCTATATAAATGAACCCGTTGAATTTGACAAGGACGGAAATGCATTAACGTATAGATGTTATCTATATTAAAAAATCGACAAACCGCAGTATCCCGTTAATATAAAAATCCGAATCCTAAACTTGCACAGTTTATAAAACTCAACTTGTAGTTCTAAACATCAAAAAAATATAATTATATCATTTTAATTTATTATCAATATTTGCAATTTAATGTAAAACCGGATTAAGAAAATATTTTTACTTGATGGTAATATTTTTGCATTGACTTTATGGCTAAAAAATGTTATTCTTGAAATATGGAATTTAATAATAATTTTGGAGGTAAATATTTTGAAAAGGAAATTAATATCAATCGCTGCCACATGTGCGGTAATGCTCTCAGCAGTAATATCGCCCATGCCGTTCAGCGGAAAGACTGTTACTCAAACCGCTTATGCCGCAAGCTATGACAGCGAACAGCTTCAGGAATATACTTATCAGGTAGCTGCGATAGTAAACCGTGAACGTGCCGCAAATGGACTCAAACTCCTGAAATATTCAGATACACTCAGTGATGCCGCTATAGTCCGTGCCAATGAGATTCAGACTTATTTTTCTCATACCCGTCCGAACGGTACAAGCTGCTTTACTGCTGTCACCGATATGGGAATACGCTATCGCTATATAGGTGAGAATATCGCATACGGACAGAATTCGCCGGAAGATGTCATGAATTCGTGGATGAACTCATCCGGACATCGTGCAAATATCCTGAGCGAGAATTTTGACTATATCGGAATCGGCGTGACCTACAGAAACGGTACATATTACTGGTCTCAGTTTTTTGCAGCTTCCGATGACCTTACCGGAGATGTGATTACTTCTGACAGTATTCCTGCCGAAACCACAACAACTACTACTACTGCAACAATGTCAGAACCTGTCACCACCGAAGTCACAACGACAACCTCCACTTCAAATCCTGCTGAAACCGTTACCACGACAATTATCACAGAAAACAAAGACCTGAATAACATACAGGCTGAAATAATCAGAAAGATTTGCGAAAAACTTGGAATCAATCCTGATAACCTCAATATAATATCAAATAGAGCCTGTTGACATTATTTCAACCACATGGAAAAAAACAACAAAAATGCCCTGATTTTAAATTCAGGGCATTATTTTGTTTTATAATTACTCGAACCAGTCGATTACTCCATTATTATAATCTCTGATAAGTTTTATATCATCATTGTTTACTACACCATCAAAATTAACATCAGCTGCATAATTTCCTTTTTTTGTGAGTCCGTATGTTTGAGGATTACCCAGACTTTGAGTAATAGCAGTTTCATCAGCTATATCAACATTTCCGTCCTCATTGGCATCACCTATTAAGACAAACGAAGCGTTAACTATGTCATTGCCCATAAATTTACGCTTCGTATCAAAAGCAGATGTTCTCATAGTACCATCAACAAGTTTCATATTATCTGGTGTCCAGAATCTGGATTTGAAAAGAATACCGGGAGCCATAATAGCACCTCCAGCTCTGAAAGAAGCACCATAAACAACAATTTCGTTGTTAACTTGTGTAACTGTTGTATGTGTAACATCTCCACCGAAATTACCGGTTTTAACTTCTTTGCTGTCCATATCAATGTTGTAGAAATGAAAATATACATCTGCCCACATAATACCTGAGTTGGAATCAACATCGCAGTATACTGCATATGTATTCAGTTTTTCGTTTCCGGCTGCATTTGATGTAATACCTGCAAATGAAGCATTACAAAGTGCAACTGCAGAAATTGCAGATAAGATTTTTCTAATTTTTTTCACAATTGAATCTCCTTTGTGTTTAATTTTAATTATAGAATTAAATTTCAAATTCTATAATTGGATTATAACATACCTAACAGAAAATACAAGTATGAATATTGGAAGTTAATGTCTGATTATGTCGAAATATGTTAATTAATAGCAATATATTCTTTGTACAGATTTAAAAGCAACAAAAATACCCTGAATTTAAAATCAGGGCATTTTTTTTATTTTGATTTATAATTACTCAAACCAGTCGATTACTCCATTATTATAATCTCTGATAAGTTTTATATCATCATTGTTTACTACACCATCAAAATTAACATCAGCTGCATAATTTCCTTTTTTTGTGAGTCCATAATCTTTAGGATTACCAAGGCTTTGTGTAACGGTCACTTCATCAGCCATATTAATCTTTCCATCCTCATTCACATCACCTATTAAAACAAATGAAACATTTACTATATCATGACCCATAAATTTACGGGATGCATCAAAAGCAGAGGTGCTCATACTATCTTCATCAAGTTTCATATTATCTGTTGTCCAAAACTTGGACTTGAAAAGAACACCGGGAGCCGTAATGGCACCGTTCCCTCTGAAAGAAGCTCCATAGACAACAGTTTTGTTATCGACTTTTGTAATTGTTGAATGTGTAACATATCCACCGAAATTACCAGCTTCAATTTCCATGCTGTCCATATCAATGTTATTGTAATTAAAAGTCACATCAGCCCACATAACACCTGAGCCGGAGTCAACATCGCAATATAATGCATATGTATTCAGTTTTTCGTTTCCGGCTGCATTTGATGTAATACCTGCAAACGAAGCATTACAAAGTGCAACTGCAGAAATTGCAGATAAGATTTTTCTGATTTTCTTCATAATTGAATCTCCTTTGTGTTTAATTTTAATTATAGAATTAAATGTAAAATTCTATAATTAGATTATAACATACCTGACAGAAAATACAAGTATGAATATTGGAAATTAATGTCTGATTATGTCAGAATATGTTTATTTGCAGTTACTGTTTCAGCTTTTCATCAATGCTTGCTACATGGTCTAAAATTTGTTCAAGAGTATTCTTTTCAGGATTTGAAGATTGAGTATCAGATTTTGAAAAGCCATTCAGACCGGCATTTTTTATAATCTCTGGATAGTCTTTATAGGAATAGTCCAAATCAACATTACCGGTGATACCATCAATACGTCCCGTCCAGAAGTACTGCCACAATCCATAATCACTGGAATAGTCGGTCTGTTCTGCACCGATGTGCGACAAAAACGTATCATATTTTTCTGTAATATCGCTGGTGATATTGTTTTCAAATGCCGATTTAAAACTATAAACAGCTATATAATATCCTGCTTTTTCGAGTTCAGAGCAGAAAGCCTCACACAGTTCTGATGCACGGATAAGGTTGGATTTTTCTTCAATATCAAATGCAACCGGATATTCAAACGACTTTCCGGCAAGCGTTTTGAGACAAACAGAAGCCTCCTGTTTTGCCTCATCAGCGGTTGTGGCATAAGTATACCAGTAAGCACCAACGGGAATATTAAGCCGTTTACATTCGCTGTAGTTGCGTTCAAACTGCTGGTCAACCTGATTGATTTCTTTTCCGTAACCGGCACGGATAATCGCAAAATCAACCTTGCCTGATGCCTTGACTTTATCCCAGTCTATTATACCTTGATGTTCTGATACATCAATACCTATTGCAACGATTTCTGAGGTGGCTGATACGTTTCCGGAAGATTTCGGAATATCATAATAACTGTAAAAATCATCTGTTACAGAATAGTCAGAAGTCACAACCTCGTCGCCTTTCCAGAAGTTTGAAGTGCGGACATCAACGTGTGTGGCTGTGTACGAACTGTCAATGTTTGCGATACCGCCGAAACCAACGCCCTGAGCAACGCATGAAACTTTCTTTGATGAGATTTTATTTCCAGACTGGTCATAGCACACAATATCAGCAGCATAACCTTTCGTGTGATAGTCTGAAGAACTACCACCAACGTTCACACTATACGTCGGACAGCGATATCCTGAGTTTATTACTATAGCTGAACAGTTGAGAGCTTTATAGAGCTTTTCAAGCTTTTCAGGAAGTTCAGGATTAATGACTGTGTCGTGTGTTCCGCCACATTTGCACCGAAACTCCGAAACACTAAAATGTTCCGCAAGCATGGACGTGTCATTATATTTGTAATTTTTTGTTTCCATAAAATATTTCTCCTTTGTTTATTCTTCTGGCAGACCTGCCACGCTTGTCAGGAGCGAAAGTACACCGACAAGCATTGAAGCACTTCCGACAGAAAGCCAGTTTACATCGCCAATAACAGCAGACGTTCCGATGATGGCAACTGCTGTCTGAGCAACGGTTTTCACAGCACGTATGCCGGCAACTTTCAGCCATTTTTTCCAGTTTCTCATTTGTCGGACTCCTTTTCTGTAGGCAGTTCCATGAAGGCAGTGTGCAACTGCGTCATCACACCGTTACCGCCCAGT
>JAMPEF010000028.1 GCA_023665275.1 Alistipes senegalensis
ACTACCTATTATATCGTATCTTTATTGATTTGTCTATAATGGAATTGCTGTAAGCCGAATACCAGAACTCAAAAACTTTTTACAACTGATTCAAAAGAAGAAAAATATTTTGAACGCAAAAACATAGATGAACTTAAAGATAACCTTAAAATTTATGGTATCAAAAATGATGAAGATAGCAAAAAATAGTATTGACGTTTTCAGACAATTATGCTATAATTTTTACAAAGTTTGGATTGTGAGGGATTGTTGTGACTGAAAAGGAACAGAAAAAATCTGCTAAAGTGTTCGCTGAAAGGTGGAACGGAAAGGGTTACGAAAAAGGTGAATCGCAAAAATTTTGGATAGACTTGTTGCAGAATGTTTTAGGTGTGTCCGATGCAACGGAATATATTGTCTTTGAAGAACAGGTGAAACTTGACCATACATCTTTCATTGACGGCTATATTGATGCAACGCACGTTATGATTGAGCAGAAAAGTATTGATAAAGACCTCCGGAAAGCTATCAAGCAGTCGGACGGTACATATCTGTCACCGTTTCAGCAAGCTAAACGCTACGCATCGGAACTGCCGTACTCGAAACGCCCACGCTGGATAGTTACCTGTAATTTTGCGGAATTTCTTGTGTACGATATGGAAAAGCCTAACGGTGAACCTGAACAAATTTTCTTAAAAGATTTATCAAAAGACTATTATCGACTTCAATTTCTTGTTGATACAGGTAATGACAGCATTAAAAGGGAAATAGAAATCTCCCTGAAAGCCGGTGAACTTGTCGGCAAGCTGTATGACCTGATATTGAAGCAATACAAGAACTCTAACAGTCCGGAAACGCTGAAAAGTCTGAATATGCTTTGTGTACGACTGGTTTTCTGTTTGTATGCAGAAGATTCCGGCATTTTTGGACAGCATAAGATGTTTGGAAAGTATTTACAGCGTTTTCAGTTAATAGACGTGCGGAAAGCCTTGATTGAACTATTTCAGGTGTTGGATACGCCTATATTAGACCGTGACCCTTATATGAATGATGATTTATCGGCATTCCCATATGTAAACGGCGGACTTTTTGCGGACGAAAATATAGAAATCCCACGATTTACAGAAGAAATTGTTGATTTACTGGTAAACGGTGCAAGCAAGTCTTTCAACTGGGCGGATATTTCGCCGACAATCTTCGGAGCAGTATTTGAAAGTACACTGAATCCCGAAACACGTCGGTCGGGAGGTATGCACTACACGTCCATTGAGAATATCCACAAAGTCATTGACCCACTGTTTTTAGATGATTTAAAAAATGAACTAAATGAAATCAAGTCGCTGAAAGTCGAAAAAAACCGTAATCAGAAATTAAATGACTACAGAAAAAAATTGTCTGAACTCACGTTCCTTGACCCAGCGTGTGGCTCTGGTAACTTCTTAACCGAAACTTATATATCATTGCGACGGCTTGAAAATGAGGCTTTACGTGTTATTTACGGCGGACAAAAGCAATTTAACATAGATGATGACTTAATTAAAGTCGGAATAGACCAATTTTACGGAATAGAAATTAACGATTTTGCTGTAACTGTCGCAAAAACGGCTTTGTGGATTGCCGAAAGTCAGATGATGAGAGAAACGGAAGAAATCATTGAACATGATTTAGATTTTTTACCGTTGAAATCTTATGCGAATATCGTTGAGGGAAATTCTCTCCGCATTGACTGGGCGGACGTTGTGCCTAAAGACAAATTGTCATATATTATGGGTAATCCGCCATTTGTAGGAGTTAATTATATGTCTGATTCTCAACGTGAGGATATGGATAATATTTGGAAAGAAGTAAAAAGAGGAAAACTTGATTATGTGACTTGTTGGTATTTAAAATCTGCTGATATAATGATTGATACTTCTATTAAAACTGCTCTGGTATCAACAAATTCTGTTTCACAAGGGGAACAGGCTACTATTCTTTGGAAAAAATTATCAGATAAAAATATTCATATTGATTTTGCCCATAAAACTTTTATATGGGATAGTGAAGCAAGTCTAAAGGCTCATGTTCATTGTGTTATTATTGGTTTCAGTCACGGTTCTACAGACAGAAAAAAATATATTTATTCTTCGGGAACAGTATCAGAAGTAAAAAATATAAATGGTTATTTGTTAAATGCTCCTGATATTATAGTTGAAGAACGGAGCAAACCAATATGTGATGTACCTGCTATTGTCAGAGGAAGTCAGGCAACGGATAACGGATTTTATTTGTTTACGCCTGAAGAAAAAGTTGATTTTATACATAAAGAACCACAATCAGAAAAATATTTCAGACGTTTTATGATGGGTAAAGAATTTATAAATAACATTGAAAGATGGTGTTTGTGGATTCCTGATATAAGCCCTAAAGAATTAAAAAGCTGTCCGGAAATTTTGAAAAGAGTACAAGCTGTAAAAGATTTTCGACTTGCAAGTAAAAATAAACAAACTCAGTTATCCGCAAATATTCCATGGAGATTTGGACAATACAGACCACCATCAAAAAATTTTATTGCATTTGCAAAAGTTTCATCTGAAAGAAGAAGGTATATACCATTCGGATTTTTAACTGATGACATTATTACAGGGGACAAACTGTTTACAATTCCTGATGCTACATTATATATGTTTGGCATATTAACATCTAATGTACATATGGCATGGGTTAGAACAGTTTGCGGAAGATTAAAAAGTGATTACAGTTATTCAACAACAATAGTTTACAATAATTTCCCTTGGTGCAATCCCACACCTGAATGGAAAAAGAAAATAGAACACACCGCACAGGCTATCCTAAACGCAAGAAATCTCTATCCGGATTGTTCATTAGCCGACTTATACGACGAATTAACAATGCCTCCAGAATTAAGAAAAGCACATCAACGGAATGACTTTGCGGTTATGTCGGCTTACGGTTTCGACAAGAAGATAACGGAGAGCGAGTGCGTGGCAGAACTTATGAAACTCTATCAGAAATTAACAAAGGAGTTAAAATTATAATGATTAAATTAGTTATTACAAATGAGTATAATGGTTTTAACTTTGTACCATGGATGGGAGAAAAGCTAAATAGTACACTTGAAAGCTTAGGTTTCATTTGTTCACATTCTTTGGATAAATCTCTTTACAAAGAGATATTAAATGACGCTATTCATTATCTCACTACTATTTATAATGTAGTTACAGGAGACTGTAATATAAAACTGAATATTATAAATGAATACAATAATTGTAATTCTCAACTATGGGTTAAAGAAAAAATAAATCATGCACTTAATTTGGCGAAAATATTATATGATAATTCTGATATGGAAAAGGAATGTCAAAAAGACTTGATTTTTATTGCATTGTGTGATATTATTACAATATACAATGCTGTTTAAGGTATTGATGAAATTTCAAGTGATAAAATAGCAGCTTTTATAATAAATAATGATAATGGTTGGAATAATGGAAAAGTGGTTGATATTGTTGAAGATGATAAAATACTTCAAAAAATATTTTCATTAATTACTAATGACCCATTAAACCGTACATATATTGCAGAATTATTAGCACAATTAAAAAATCATAATAGCTGGAGTCGTTATATACAAGAGGAATTAGAAGAAGTACATATGGAAAATAAAACATGGAATGAATTTTATAACAATAATTGTAACAGAACACCAATTTTATTTAATGACATATATGCACATTATGAGTTGAGCAAAAAAACCATTTCTAAATTTAAAGAACATATTTTATAAAATTTAATATATTTTTAAAAAAATTGTATATCTTGTAATAGTTACTACAAAAGTAATTTTATTATAATGGTGACATATGACTTTTATTGCAAAATAACTGAATCCGAATATGTGGTATAACTGATGAAGATGTAATTATAAATTAACAAAATGTTTGTCGGGTATATAGAAAAAAGCTGAGGTAAAAACTCAGCTTTTTAATAATAAGGAGTATGCAGAAAATCTGTCCGTTTTGTCCGTTGTTTGTCCGTTAAAGTTACAAAAACTTAGCAGAAGATAGGGGAGTAAAGTTGTTGTAACTTGTTATTATTTCCCGATATTGCGTTGTTTTTGCAACATCATAATAAGTTGTTAAACGGTTGGTTCATTATTCAAATCCAGCCGCCGCAACCAAATCGAAAAGCACCATAGCAAATATCGTGAGTGGAGGTATAAATCTCATTTTATTTGCATGGTGCTTTTTGCCTAAAAATAGACAAAAAATGAATTTGCATATTTTTTATTGCAGACAATGTTTTATAAAGTTGATAGTAAAATGTGGTATTTTCAAGAAATTTGAAGTATTTGTTTTTGTCCATTATTTTGAGTTTGACCCCAAAATGACCCCAAAAGTGCGACGTTTGTGTGCTGTTAAATATGGCGTAGTAATTGATGATAAGAATTTGTGTTAACCTTGGTTAATAATCAAACAAACGTATGGAGCAGGTTTTACAGCCTGCTCCATTTTTGTATTGATTTCTTTATTAATCTGTGCTATAATGTTCAGGATGGATAACGATTTCATTGGCATAATCTTCTGTAGCTGTGGTTGGAGAAGTAAAGTTGATTTGGACGTTGCTGGACGGATTGTTTCTTGTGACTGAATCAATGATTTCAGAAGCCTGCTCGTATGGTACGTTATTGAAGATATAGCTGTATTTAGGCTTGTCAGGTGTACTATGTTGAATGTACTGAGGGTTTTGACTGGGAACAGACATACCGTTTGGAATAAACTGCCAGGTCTGTTCATTATCATTTCCATAAAGAGTACCTATTTTCTGATAGTTCTGATATACAGCGAATTCAGAGCCTTCAAGTAATATTTTAGCAAAAAGTAAAGGCTGACCGGTGATGCCTATTGTATACAGATATGCATTATAGTTGCTGTCAAAGTATGTATAAACATTTACAGGACAATTTGGTATCTGAACACATTTATTATAGCATCTTAACAAATAATTGTATGAATTAAAGCTTTGTGAAATAGAAAAATTCGTATTATCTGCAGTACCGTAATTGTAATACGAAACATAATTCTGTGCTTGATATGTTTCTTTGTTGTCAAAAATATCTGTGTTTGATGTGATTTGTACAGTGGAATCAGTGTTATTTGTTTCGAGTGAAGTGTTTTCTGATTCGTCTATGCCTAATTCCTTTTTTAAGTTATCCAGATAATCGGATATCAGTTTATCATCATTCATATGAAATTCTCCTTTTTTGGTTAGGTTTATACTGATATTTTAACATAAAATTATATTATTGTCAATCAATATTATGGGGTGATAAAATGGCATTTACAGAGTCAAATACAATTCAGGCAGAGGAAATGAGCTGGCTGAGCAATGACCCGCAGAACAGGAAAATGTATCTTATGACAAGTAGGAGTAAGATGACAAACAAGAGCAGAATGACTTCGTCTGGAGGTTTGCAGATACCCGACAATTCAGTAAAACTGAATAACAGTTCTTTTGGAAAAAACGTAACAAATTTCTGTATAAATTGTGCAGTGCGGAAGATGTATTATGCCGGCGATAGGTCATACTCCGATACTGTAATAATAGATTGTGAAAATGTATATTGTGAAAGATTTACTGTGATAATCAAACATGGAGATTTTATTAATTATCACATTAAATCAGAATTTGAAAAGCAGTCAAACAATGCCATATTTTCAGCAGATATAAAGGCTTCCAGAATGAACGGATTACTTTTTAACTATATAAAAAGTGTGATGAAGGAGAAAAGGATTGAAATAGCTGATAAGCCTGGGTTTTACCTGAAAAATGAATCATACAACTTTATTGCCCACAAAGACGGAAATGAGGAGTACGAAACAGACACAGTAAAACAGGCGAAATTTGAAACGGCGGAAATATCACAGAATGATATAGACTGTCAGGTTATCAGGTCTGCAATTCAGAATCACAGAATTCTGAATATGCTTATGATACTGGATATATCGTCATTTATGTATACTTTGCTGAAAGATAATGGTCATACTTTTAACAAAATTGTAGCTGTAACAGGTTGTGACACAAAGGAAAAAAAGCAGATGCTCAGAAACTTCTTTAAAGTATATGAGCGTGAATGTGATACAGATATATCGCTTGATGTAAAGCTGAAAGAACTAAGGAATATTGTATTTTCTCGAAAAGATGAAATGATTATTCTTGAAGACGATGTTTCAACCAAAAATCGTCTGGCGGAAAATATGAGGTTTCTTTATAACTGTTTTGTACGGCGAAGAACGGACGAGGGTGAAATTGCTGAGTGTAACTGTATGATTATATGCAGTAAGGCTCAAACCGTCAGTGTATTTGAAGAATATTCTGATGACATAATATGGATTGATGTATCTGATATATGCGAATTAAAAGACTGTTTTGGTGCTGTTGTCAGGCTTAAACACAGGATAAGAAATGCGGTGATTCAGATTGCTGAAACAAAAAAATTATTGCCTATGTTCTTTGATACCAGTGAATATACATCTGAGTGCGAAGAAGATTCATTGCCAAGTACCCTTCATATGATAGAGACAGTATGTGATAAAATGCTTAAAACAGGCATTGATATAGGTTTGCAGTCGGAGAAAATTATTGCGGATATATCATGGTATTTAAGAAATTCAGAACTATTTTATGATGAAAACCACATAACAGAACAGTTCGGAATTGTTCTCAGCAAGGCTATTGAACAGGGTAAAATCGCTTTTGGAAATATAGATTCGACAGAAAATCTTCCGATATACGTTAAAGGTGATTTGCTCCTTACAAGTGTAAACGATTTTGCAAGGCTTGAACAGATGATACCGTTCGGATTGATAGACAGAACTCCCAAAAGCAACGGAATAAGGCTGAGAAGTATATTACGTGAAAAAGGGTATCTTGTAACAAATAATGGAGATAAGCTGTTGTATAAGGCGAGTGTATCTGAAAATTCGTCAGACAGAATGAATTTTGTTGCCCTGAAGAAAAATCTGCTTACAGCAGAGGCTAAGAAAATTGTTCCTGTTATCAGGAAAAAAGCAGTTTCTACATTAGGCTATCAGCCACCCGATAACAATGACAGTATGGACAGAATACTTCTCGGAACTACACTTGATACTGAATTGCCAGTATATTGGAGTATAGGAAACAGTAAACTTTTAAATCAGCATCTTTACATACAGGCGGATTCAGGTTCTGGAAAGACAACGCTTTTGTTTTTGCTCGCACAACGGTTATATAAGGCTGGTAAAAATGTGCTTATTCTTGACTTTGCGGAAACTGAAAGTTACAGCGAATATAAAATTTTTTACATGAATGATAGATTTATAAAAAATACTGGACATTCAGTTTTTGAAAACGGCGTTTCTGAAAATAACATAAGACATTGTTATTTTCAGTCATACATTTCAGAAACTAATGATTCGTGTATAAATATAATTCGTTGTACACCTGTGGAAGCAGTAAATATACTGAAAAATATTTTTAATAATCTTAACAATAATAATCATAGTCGTGAAAATGATGTATATGTTATTCTTGACGAAATTAATTCTCTGAATTTTGACAAGAAGTTTTCTGAAAATAATGACCAGACAGTAGCGGATATTATTTTCAGACAGGGCAGAAGCATAGGTCTGAACCTTATATCAGCAACACAGTTTTTGTCAAATAAAGGTTCAAAGAGCAAGGCACAATTATTTAACCAAAGTGCGACAAAGATAGCACTGCATATGAACAGTTCATCATCTACAGCAGTGGCTAAGTCAATATCAGTTTCAAGGTATTCCTATTATAAAGAAGTGCTTGAAAAAATGACAGTAGGACAGGCGATAATGTATAGTGGAGTTGAATGTTCTGACAACAACATAACTAACGATATGCCTTTACAGATAAAAATTTCATCACTTAACAAATGAAAATGTCCACGATATTTTAAATTGCTATATTACAAAGTACTTAAAACTGCGTTAATTAGCACTTTATGTAAGGATAAAAATTAAAACAGTGGACGAAAGTATTTGTATAATAACAAAACGACAAAAAATAAGTGCAGCATTGATAGCTGCACTTATAATTTAAACGTTTACCATAATAACAAATTCACCTATATTTACAACAAGCTCGTTGTTCGGAGTGGGAGAGGGAGGATATATGTTTGAGAGTGTTTGTACTATAGCTGACTGTATACAGCTTATGCCATAGTTGATGTCGTCGGCTTCGATTTTAAGGTCTTCAAAGTCAACAGCATTGAGAATGAAACCATTCGGAGCAGGTGTGACTATAACAGGATAGGACTGATACTGTGGAATTGTCGGCATATTGAAAAGGTCTTCCATGAGTTTCATTTCCTCGTGCTTCTGACTGTCGAGAACATGTGTGTATGTGTCTAGTGTGAATGCAACGGAATAGTGACCGAGAAGTGTCGAGAGAGTTTTAGCGTCCATACCCTGCTCCATAGCTCTTGTTGCGAATGTGTGGCGTAATGCATGGAATGTGTAGTGTTCGAGTCCTGATGTTTCGAGAATTTCGTCGTAGTAGTCATTGAAAGTACGTGGTTCTATGTATCCTCCGAGTGGGTTGGTAACTATAAATCCCGAATCGGTATACACTGCTCCTGCGGTTCGGGCATCTGAAAGCTGGACGTTTCTCCACTGCTGTAAGTCCCTGATTATCACCTGCATAAGCGGAATTGAACGTGTGGAATTTTTAGTCTTTGGTTCCTGTATGACTATCTCAGTGGAGTTGCCTGTGCCGTTGTAGTCAACTTTCGGCAGACGGTTGAGAGTACGGCGGATATTCAGCATATTCTTTCTTGTATCAACGTCCTCCCAGCGTAAGCCGAGAAGTTCGCCGAGTCTGATACCAGTAGCGAGAGTAAGCCTGATGAATATGCCATATCTGAATTTGTAGCTCGTGTACATAAGACGTTCCTGCTCCTCACGGGTAAGAATTTCAATCTGCGGTTTCTCATTGCGTGGAAGGCTGACAGCATCGCAGGGATTGAAACTGATATGATGCTCCAGTACCGCCTGTTTGAGAGCCTTGTGCAGACATCGATGAAGGTTTGCGATTGTTTTCGGTGAAAGTCCTTCCTCCGTGAGCTTGTAGTTATAGAAATCCTGTAACAGCTTTGAAGTAAGGTCTTTGAGTTTGAGCGTGGGAAATGCAGGAGCGATATGATTATTTATATAGCCTGCATAGCTCGTATATGTGGACTGTTTCAGACTGTTTTTCATGTACGTTTCAAGCCAGATTCTAAGCCAGTCAACAAGTTTGGTTGAAGTCGGGTCAACCATTTCGTTGATGTGGATATTGTACTCAACTTCGTGCAGAAGTTTTACGGCTTCCGCTTTTGTGTTCGCATAGTATGAGATACGTTTAGGCTTGCCTGTTTCAAAGTCAATGCCAGCCGTAACACGTACTTCAAATCTGCCGTCTTTGCGTTCCCTTATGCTCCCTTCATTATGTCCTCTTTTGGTTTTTCCCATAAGAATACCTCCTGGTAAATATTTTTACATAACTGTTTGTGCCGATGTAAAATCATAATTCTGACAAAAAATTAACCGTCCCAGAAATTAAATATTCTGAGACGGTTGTAGCTCTGTTTAATTGTTAAACAAAATCGTCATAAAAGCTATTGTGCTTTACTTCCTGTATTGACGAGCGGAGCAGATAAGTATCCATAAACATTTCCTCAATTTCCATAGCAGTATAGCCATAATCAAGGAGCAGGATAATATCGTTCTCATCAACGCCATAGCAGTTGCACATATCAAACAGGAATTCTTCCTCGCTCGTATACTCGCAGCATTCGTCGTTTTCCCAGTCGTACCATTCATAGCTGTAGCGAGTTTTCTTGTTGCTTGTACCTGTACCGAAAAACGAATAATCTTCAGGAGTAAAACGACTGCTGTCAATTTTGCCGTCTGAACTGATAGAGATAATATCACCCTCACATACCTTTATAATGGTAAGTTTTTCATACTGCATTCCGACAGATTTCAGTGCTTTATCCATGATTGACTTTGTTGAAGAATAGATGTAGAGTCCAAGACGTTCAAGATAAATCAGATACAGCGGATTATTGCCTTTGACAAAATAGAGCGTGTTGTTTTCGTCAATCAGGGTAAACACAAAGTTTCCCATAACGTCTTCTGCCATATTTCTCAGCGAATCAAAGTCAAGTTTTTTCTGCCTTTCAATAAGCTGAACTGCAATGTAGCTGTCCGTTTCAATCTTTGTATTCGGCAGATTATGGAACTTGCGGAGTGCCGTATCATTGTACAGAACTCCGTTATGGGCAAAGGCAAAAGCCTTGTCAGCATTGCCATAGAATGGGTGATTGTTGTAATTGTTTTCCTTATCGCCCTGTGTGGCAAGTCTTGTGTGTCCCATTACTGCAACTGTGTTTTCTGGTATGCTGAATTTGACTTTGTGGGCAGGTTTCGGACGTTTATAAATTGTGATGTGACCATTCTTCACATAAGAGATACCGGCAGCGTCTGTGCCACGCTCTTCAGCGGCGTTTGCAAGTGCCTGAGTGAGTTTCTTTAAAAGCCTGTGCGGAAGTTTCTTTCCGCAGTCAAGCCAGCCGTATAATGCACACATAATTAAAATTCCTCCGTTTCTTCGACTTTTTCGTTGATGTAAAGACTGCGTTCTTTAAGATACTGAATGAGTTCAGGTTCGGTAATTCCTGCCACAAATTCAGACCACGATATTTTTGAAATTCCGTCATCGTCCATTAAAACTGCAAGCTCGCAGATTTTTGCCACGAGTTCAAGAGTAGCAATAAACGTATTGTACTTGAGAGTACCTCTGAAAAGTCTGAACTCAATTGTATGATAGTTACATAGATTTATAGCGACATAGCGACCGTAGTTTTTCTTTGCCTTGTCCATAATCGCTTTCGGGGAACTTTCATAGCCGTATCTTGCTGCCCAGCGGTTCATAGCATATTCAGAACGGCGTGAAAATTTCAGCATCTCATTCCAGTGGTGTTCCACAAAGTACAGAATACGGCTGATAACTTCGTCCTGCTCGTCACGGTCAAGACCAAAACTGTCACGGTTCACATGAACGTGAAGACCACAGGTGCTTGTCTGATGTGAACGATAACCAAGTCTGACAGCGTAACTCATAACATCTTCCCAGCAGAAACTTTTATGGTAGTCAAGTGTCATAGGGTTAGAAACAAGCTCCATACCATCTTCAAGTGAACTGTCGGATTTTATGTAAATGTGTTCATCGCCTTCGTTGGCAATGTCGAGAAGTTCGTTGGCATAATCGTCGTCCTTGCCTGCTCCGTCGATTTCAAGCTCCACCCCGAAATAGCGGTTTGAATCACCGTAGAAAACAGGCATAGGTTTGTAGCTGTATTCGTGGATTGATGTACTTCTGCGAATATTTTCATAGCACTCACGGCAGTAGTAACCGTCCTCGTACTCATATGTGTCGTCATTATGAATGATTGCATCGCATTCCTCACAGCGACTGTAGTAATTGTCATAGCAACGACCACAAAGACAGATGTTTCCGTCGCTGTATGCATCGGAGTCCCAGATAAACTCGTCGCATCTGTCACAGGTTACGGCGTAGCTGTCGATGCAGTCCTTACAGACTGGCTCGCCATAGATGGTGTCGTAGTCATCACCCTCGATGATGTCACCGCAGTGAGAGCAGTAAATTTTTTCTTCTTCCATTTGTTTTTCCTCCATAAAATAAAAATTTCCCTCCCGAAATTAATCGGGAGGGATTTGTGCTGTGGGTTAATATTCGGATTATGATATATTTTTTACATACCACCAAACACGGAGTATGTAAGCAAAAAACGACTTCGTTCTAAATGAATGGAGTTTTTTTATTTCAATCAGACAGAGGACGGTGAACATTTTTCGTTAGAACCAACCGACAACAACGGCAGATATATTTCCGCTTATGAGCATAAGGGAAATGTCTATAAATGCACTCTTCCACCAATGTTCTACATCGGATTTTCAGGTGAAAGAAAATGGCTGTTTATGAAAAATGTTGATGTAGATGTGCATATCTGCAAAAACAAAAACGGTCTGCCATGCATAAAGTTTATAAACAGAAATCATTGTGATTATGATGAGTTTCTGCAAATCGAAAAGGAGGGATTACCATGACAGGAAAAGAACTTGAAAAAAGATACATCGAAAACGGTCTGAAAGATTATAAACTGAGAAGTACTGATGACCTTAAAACTATTCACGACGTTGATATTACGAAAATCAAGGGTTATCAGAAACTTAATGTGAATGAGGAATTTTTCAAAAAAATGCTTGTCCGTTTCTACAATGCACAGGGACTTGAAATACGTTCCGAAATTAAACCGTTAGCTGTAAAATACGTATCACGCACAAAAACAAGAAAACCATATCTTCATTTTGAGGTCAAAATCGGTGACAGTAATGAATGTTTTCACTTTAACGGAAACGGTGAATGGTACTGAATTAACAGGAGGTGAAAAGAATGAAATATAAAGAAACAGTAAGAAAATACAACGGAAAACCGGTTTACGACTGGGAATTGGAAATGGTTAAGAACTGGACTCTGAACGAAATCCGCAATCAAATTTGGGGTGAAATAGGCTGTGGTCAGCCTGTTAAATGCTGTGTATCTGTTGCAGCACTCAGATATGAACTGGAAAGACGTGGTGAAATTCCCGTCGGTTATCATAATACATAAAAAAATAATGCAGCGGTTCGGGCAAAACCACTGCATTAAATAGGGAAAACATGGATTAATTTTTCTGATATTATTATATCATGTTTTCCTCAAAAAGTCAATACTTTTCTGAAAAGAAAAGCAGAAAATCAGGAGGAATTTATGTCAAAAATCAAATCCGAAAGTGTACATTACACAACTCCGGAGAGTGCATACCATGCCGGAGAACTGTGGTACAAGAAACAACTTACAAACAGTGAAACAGATGAGGTATTCTATCAGGTTCGCCCGATATTCGTTGTGGATAATGGCGACAAGGTTAAAATTTCAGTGCCGTTTCTTTACAAGTTCTTTCAGAAATCAGAAACTTGTATCATGCTCCGAAACGGTGCTTTGGACAGTGAAATCCGTTACATATACAAAGACGGCGTTTATCAGACTGTCAATGACAGCGATATAATGCAGATTTTAATGCGATATATCGAAAATTTTAATATCAGACTGGTTAATCCGTCCATACTCAAACAGGCTCTTGAACTTCTCGACTGCACCTGTCTTCATTGTCCGCATGACATCATGAACACAAGTGAAGATTACATCAACTTCAGGAACGGAATTTTAAATATCCACACTTTGCAACTCACTAAACATACGCCAGAGCTTATGTCATCAATACAAATTCCGTGTAACTGGAACGGCAAAGAAAGTCCAACACCTAATTTTGACGGCTTTTTAAATACGTTCACAAACGGCGATATTCAGACACAACAATTGATTTTAGAGTACATCGGAGCGATTATTTCTAACATTCAAGGCTGGCGTTTCAAAAAAGCATTGTTTCTGCTCGGCAAGGGAGATACCGGAAAAAGTACGCTGATAAATCTGATTGCAATGCTTTTAGGTTCTAAAAATGTTGCCGAACGTGACCTAAAAAGCCTTAATGAACGTTTCGGGAAAACTGCTGCATATAACAAACGTCTGATTTACTCAAACGATTTGTCATTCATGAAAATTGAGGAAAATGCGGTGTTCAAAAATCTGACAGGTGGCGACTCGATTTCAATTGAATTCAAGAACAGAGAACCATTTGACTTCAAATTCAAAGGTTTTCTGATGTACGGAATGAACGATTTACCACATTTCGGCGGTGATAAGGGCGACCATGTCTATAACCGCATTATCATTGTAAAATGTCAGAATATAGTAACAAAAGACAAACTTGACCCTAATCTGTTGCAGAAACTTTATGATGAACGTGACGGAATAATTTTCAAAGCTATCATGGCTCTGAGGGAAGCAGTAGGCAGAAACTACCAGTTCAGCATCACACAAGACTGTCTTGAAAATCTTAATGAGTACAAGCGTGAAAATTCCTATCCGGTAGAGTTCTGGACAACCTATACACGTCCGCTTTTTTCCGGTGAAAAGCCGTGTCTGACTTCGCAAAGAATTTACGAATTTTTCCGGCACTGGTGCGGTGAACAGGGGATTACACGTATTCCGTCTGCACCTGAGTTCCGCAAAGAAATTTCGGCGTTCTGCAAGAAAAACTGGAGCGATATGACCAAACGTTTAAAAACCGGTGTTACGCTTACTGAATATGAAATGAATAATCAGTGGAAAGACGAATATCCATATTTCTACATGGGTAATGCGGTGTAAGCAACGATGTATGTGTGGTGTAGGTATACTTCACCATAAAAAAATGCTGTTTTTCGGACAATAGGGGCAGTGGGTGTAAGTGGTGTAGGTGAAAATCACTTATAATTCTATATAAAATAATATTTTTCCTATAAGAATAAAAAATACCTACATCACCTACATCATGAAAAATGTATATCCATAAAAAACGGCTTATTACAGGTGAAAACAAATGGTGTATACATCGGTGTAAGCACACTAAAAAAATGTATGTACTGAATTTGACTACATCAATATTTCTTTTTCAGTAAAGTAATTCAGAAAGGTTTAAATATTATGAATATTATAAACTGTGACGTTGCATTCAGGGGGAAAAGCATAAGTACTGGCGAATGGGTTTATGGCGTGCCGGTTTCAAATTCACGCAAGACTTGTATTGTCAGGCTGAACGATTCAGATGAGCTGACAAGTATTCAGGTCATTCCGGAAACAGTCGGACAATTCACGGAACTTTACGACAAGAAAGGCAATGGAATTTGTGTCGGTGATATAGTATTTTATCGCAATTATCGCAATATTTACAGCAATATGTTTTTACAGGTCAAATGGATTAATTATTTCGGAATGTTTATTGCTGAAAATGTTAAAATGCCTAAATCTATATTGTTAAGCAATATTAACCGTAAGGTTGAAATTATGGGAAATATCCATGATAATCCTGAATGGTTGCAAAACGTATAAACGGTTCTTGGAGAAGAACATAAAAAAATACTACTCTTTTATTATGAGGTTTGAATATATGGAAAACACTAAAAAAATCGGAATTTTCAATAACAAGGGCGGAGTTGCAAAAACAACTTCCGTTATCAATCTGGCGTACAGCTTTCAGAAAAAAGATAAAAATGTGCTTGTCGTGGACTGCGACACACAGGAAAACTGCTTCTCTTTCTTCATGACAAGCAGAAATGCAAGTCCGATTTTACCGACGGACTATGAAAAAATCTCCCATACAACTTGGGAACGCTATAAAGACCTTGCTGAAAAAGAAATCGAAAATTTCGATTACATTCTGTTTGACTTACCACCAACAATCAGTGATGAGGTCAGACAGATAATCAGGAACTTTGATGTGATTTATGTTCCGACTATTCTCGGTGAATTTGAAATCGCCGGTCTGAAAAGAGTTACGGACGAAATCAACAAACAGGGTGTAAAACTGGGCGGTGTGTTCGTGACAATGTATCAGGCACACAACGACGCAGAAATTATTGAGGAATTCAGAAAAATACTTCAGGAACGTCTTATGAAAACGGTTATTCCCTATTCAAAGACAGTCCGTGAAAGTCAGAAAGAGGGACTTCCAATTGAAGCGTATTTCCGTGAAAAGAACGTCCCACAGAATAAAAATTCATGGAAAATAGTAAATGCTTATGAGGAACTCGCAAACGAAATTATAGGAGGTTGCAAATAACTATGGCAAAAATGATGTTAAAAAATCTCGGTGCAATCGTCGCAAATACGCTTACCGACAGCATAAAGATGATTGATATTGACGAACTGCACAACTCTGAGGATAACTTTTTCGATATAAACCGCATTGAAGAATTTGCGGAAACAATTCTTGGTCAAGGCGGAATAAAAGACAATCTTGTTGTCCGTCCGCTTGATGACGGCGGTTATGAAATTATCAGCGGTCATAGAAGAAGAGCTGCGGTGCAGTACTTACTTGATAACGGGGAAAATATTTCCCGTTATCTGCCCTGTCTGGTTCAGAGTTATGACGATAATGACGATAAACTCCTTGACATCGTACTGCTGAACGTTTCAAGCAGACAGATTTCTGATTCAGAAATGTGGAAAAGCTATGAAGTCGTTGACAGGATTCTGCAAAATAAAAAGAGTGCCGGTGAGAAGTTCGGACGTGTAAGAGATAAGTTAGCAGAATATCTGGGTGTTTCTACATCACAAGTCAGGAAGATACAAAACATTGATAACAATGCTATTGAACCTGTAAAAGAAGCCATAAGTAATGGTGAAATCTCAATTTCTACAGCTAATGAAATAGCTCGGCTTGATGAAAATGAACAGGAAGAGATTATGAAATCTACTCCTGATAAAATTTCACATAAGGATGTCAAAAAAATGAACGACAATAAAAAAGTTGACACATGTGTCACATTTTCAAAAGACGATACAGTAGAACTTGATGAGGAAGAAGAAATAAAAATTGATGATGATTTTTCTGAAAATGATATATCAGAATACGCTGAAGAAATAGAAGAAGTTAATACCTATGATAAATCGTCAAAAAAAGTTGACACATGTGTCACATTTTCGGAAGACAATATAGCAGAATTAGATGAAGAAACTGATATTGATGATGATTTTTCAGAAAACGATGTGCCAAAACTCGACGAACCGGAAACAGAAATGACTCTTGCTGAATTTGTTTATAAGCATTATTTTGACATCGAATCAATTTTAACTGCATATGTCAGCATGATTGATATGACTGATGATTCTGATGATTTTGAAATAGAACTTATTGAGAAATTTCAGAAACTTCTGTACCAAACCAAAGAAGCCGAAAGAAATAAGGCACGGCTCAAACCTTGATTTTCTTTTTCAGAAAAGTACAGAAAGGAGAATTAAAAATTATGCTTAAAAAGAAATATACAGGCTATTATCTAATACAGACTATTGTTTGTGCAATGGCTTTGGCAGGGTGTACTGCCGTTTCAACTGATACAAAAGCTGTGTCAACGACTACCACAAGCAATGCAAAATATTCTGAAATGCAGACTACAACGACTTCAAAAAGCAAAACACGAAAAGTTACGACTACAACAACATCGAAAACTTCAAAACCTGTATCAACTACAACAACTACTGTAACATATCCGTTTGCTATCGCCAAAAATCCGACTGTATCGGCGGTATCTGTTTCGTGCCTTAAAGTTGAATGGGAGTCAGATAGCGAATGTTCATACAGCGTGCTTGCCACAACGCAAGCACCTTATGCCGAAAATATACACTATGTGTTTTCCGGAGATAATATCTGCTACATAACAGGTTTGCGTGAAAACTCTGACTATCACATTACGCTGACACCTGTCTCTGAAACGAATGAAAATATTATCTGTGTTCCGTTTGAACTGGACGGACATACACAAGCAGTTGAAGTTATAGAGGAGTTTGAACGTGAGGACGGTTGGACTTCATGTTTTGCCGGAGAACGTGCTTCTGGTCTGACATTAATGCCGTCAAGTAGTGCAATTTATGGTTCATTTGTTGATAACGTTACCGGAACGGGTATCAGGCGTAAAGCTAATGGCGATTATTG
This sequence comes from Alistipes senegalensis, assembly GCA_023665275.1. Classification (GTDB taxonomy): domain Bacteria; phylum Bacillota; class Clostridia; order Oscillospirales; family Ruminococcaceae; genus Ruminococcus. Next base: position 17,687 of record JAMPEF010000028.1, read on the forward strand.
CTGTGCTATGGGGCTGTTCTATGGAGTCGTTGGTGACAGATTTCTGATTGAATTAGACAACGGAATACAGTTTACAACACAAATTTGTGACAGCAAAGGTTGGGCAGATGATTCTGATGGGGACGAAATTCCGGACGGACTATTTCACTGGTTCGGTGGTGAGGGAAACGGAAAATGTATCATAGAATTTATCTATGATGATTATAACATTCCGCCAATAGTCGCTTTTTACGGTTCTTGGGGAATAGGAAACTGGAACGGTCTTAATCTCTGCTCTGATATATCCTCGATAAAGAAAATCAATTATTAAAATTAATAAAAGAAACGGTAGGTGAAATTAATGTTTTCAATATATAACGCTATACAACTTTACAAATACAAAAGAACTATGAAAAAAATCATAGATATATACCCTGATAATCAAGAGTTGATTATTAATATGATAAATGTAACTACTGAATTTATGAATCGTTGTCGTTTGATAAACAAATTAGGCTCTATTCCTAAAATATTCATGTTAATAATTGCGTTATGTATAAGAAATTCAAATGCTGCCGATACATTCGCTATAATTATGTTGGGCGTACTTACAGCAGATTGTTTGTTGGACTATTATGTAATTACAAATCGTTTAAATGTTGTTGCATATTATCATCATTTAATTCGTGAAAAAACAAAGGAGAATAAAAACTATGGCAATCAATCTCAATAAAGAAAAAATCAACGAAAACAAAGAGCTTGCCGTTTTTTCTGATGAAGACTTTGAGAACATCAATTTAGACAACATTAAGGAAAACAAGCGTATTTTCATACCTTATGATGAGCTGCCAGACAGTGAAGAAATGCGTTATTCATATCTTGAAAGCCTTGTATCGTTTATTGAACATAAAACCGAAAAACATTGTTCTTATTTCCTTGTCAATGAAACTGAACCGTATGAAGTGAGCGGATTTTACATACAAGCTGCTCCGGAACTTAAAGACAGAAACGGCATATATGTAAGCAATAATGAATTTGTTTACGACAAAAACGGCGTAAAATGGCACGTTACTTATTATTACAAAAATAATCAGCCGTGCATACTTATAGACAATGACAGCTCCGGATATGTAGTTGTTTCCGGTCTTTCGGAGTTTTCCCTTAATCCTGATTCAGATTATAAAAAAACTCCTGACAAAATAAGTATTGTAAAGATAATAATATTGGTAATATTGTGTGTGATTGCAATCATACTGCTTACGTATTCTCTTATGTGCCTTAAAGATTTGATAACAGAACTTGCAGAAAATTCATTTCAAGAAATTGAAAAAACAACCAGTGATGAATTGTCGTTGCTGATTGAAGTGAATAAATTAATAAAGGAAATGTTACCAATGTTGTTGCGTATATTGGCTATAACAATACCAATTGTGACTATAAGACAAATAATTAAATATGTAAAATAGCGGAATATCTTAATGTTTCAACAGATTATTTACTTGGCTTGGGTCAAATAGAAGAAAAAATGTTGAAAATTCCGAATTTATTTAAAATTATAGAAGAAAAAGATATTTCGGTTAAGAAACTTTCAGATGATACCGGAATCTCAACAGGAAATATCAGCGATTGGAAAAGCGGAAGATGTTGTCCATCAATTAATGCATTAATAACCATAGCTGATTACTTTGATATTAGTATTGATTATCTTGTTGGGCGTACAGATGACCCGATACTGCATAAGAAATAAATCTTTTCTTTTTCAGAAAAGTAAAATATGCTCCTGTTCTGAGAACATATAAACAGGAATTGACAAATTTCAAAAAAAGGTATATAATTAAGGAGAAAGATATGTTTCAATCCAGAAAAGAAAAGCTAAATCAATATATTGAAGAACTGAGTGAGTATAATTGTGTACTTTGTAATGACTCTAAAATCTTTGATAATGAAAAAGCTAAAAACGATGTTGAAAGATTCTTTAAACAGTTTATAAAGCTTTCCCCCGATAAAAAATATGAACTCGGACTTAAAATGGGAAATCATTATTTGTATCTTGGCACGTTTTTGAAAATGAAATTGAATTTAGAAAATAAAAAATATCCTGAATTCTGCCATGAACTTATAACGCTTCATCATTGTGAAAACCTGCTTCAAAGACGCATTTACTTCAATATGATTGAATTGTATAATAATTATTTTGAGGTGAAAAATGAATCTGATAAGAAAAATTTGTGAAAAGTTTAAAAAGAATAATTATGAAAATGTACCAGTTTCTAAAATAAGTTTTGATTATGTAATGTCAGTGACAAAAAGCTATTTGAATGATAAATCTAATTCAGAAAAGTTAATATTACTTGATTATATTATCGATATACTGAAAAAAGATATTTGTTCTTCTGGAATTGTAGAACCTTTTATTGTACAACCATCATCACCATATAATTTTCCCTTTCCAATTCATATATATGATGAAAATCAAAATCGTGTTGAAATATTTTGTGGACAAAAGGAAATTATGATTGAAAATACAGATATTTATGTTAGACCTTGGAATACTACAAGGCAATTTAATAACATTCTTAATATTAAAGATAAGGCATTTATATATGACGAATATAATCATATTTCATATTATTATGCAGATATAAATCTATGTTATGTAGCTAATGGAAATCATTCTATTAATGCAGGTAGATATTTTAAAAAAGGAAAAATTATTTCAGAATACTGTGATATTACTATACTTTACCATCATTGTTATACCAATGGAATACACTGGTATAACTCACATACGAATGAAATTATATCTGATGTTGATGATTTCAGATTAGCAACTATTTATCAATTAGCTAAAGAAAGATATTTCATTCAAAATAACATCATAAAGTGAATATTTTGATTGTATTATGGCATAAAAACATTTTTAATTAAAATTCAATACAAAACAAAAGCAAGTCGTTCTGGCTTGCTTTTTTATTTTAAAGGAGGTTTTAACTATGAGCATGAGTGATGAGGTTGCCGGTGCTACATTACAGGTTAGTATGCAGGCAGCCGAAAAAAGCCTTGAAATCGGTCAACGTGTTGTTGACAGTGTGATTGACAATATTGCTAAACTTCTTCAGGCTATATCCGCAAAAGAAAAACAGAAAAATCCGAAATCAACTGATTTATCGGAAATAAAGTCTGGTACAGTAAGTATGGCAGAACTTGTGAAAAATGCTAAAAAAAGTGGCGATACGTTGTCAACTTCTGAAAACGCACTTACTAAAGATGATATGAAAAAATTAAGCAAAATGGCGAAAAGTTATGGTATTCCCATAGCATTCACCAGTGACAAACACAAGGAAAATAATTACGCAAATGTCCGCACAAGTGATTTGCAAATTTTTCAGAAAATGTGTACCGATTTGATGAAAGATAAACTCGCCGAACGTCCACAGGAATTGGGCAATTTCAAGGTAAAAGATTGGGAAATTCCGTTCATCACAAGCGAACTGAATAATTATGATTTGGCTGCACAGTTCGGAGTTACAAAAGACGGTGAAAAATTCTGTCTTTACGAAAAATCCGACGAAAAAGCGATTATGATTGCAAGGAATGAGTTTGTCAAGAAGTGTGATGAACTAAATACAAATATGACAGTTACTAAAAATGAAAACTTTTTTGTAATTCAGGATAAGCATTCCGGAAAAGAAATATCTTTTGAAAATGTTCCGTCACGTGAAGAACTCTCTGAACAAATTCAGAAAAATTTTGGATATGATAAAAATAAAGCCGATATTGCTTGTGCAAAATTCGGTGAAGAAAATCTGCATGGTGAGGAAAAAAAGAAATTTTTCAGTAAAAATCCGCAGAATAATTTTTCAAAAGTTGACACAAACATCACGCTTCAGAATGAAAGTATTTACACAAAAAATTTCACTTGTTGGAGAGTAACGCCAAAGTCTGACAGCGTACCGAAAATTGTTTTTCAAGACGAAAACGGCAAATTTGCGGTACTTAATCCTGAAAAAATGACAAGGGCAAAAATGACTGATATTCTGCAAAAAAGCCTGTTAATCAGTGACAAAAAAATTATTGAAGCTCTGGTTGACAAGGCTGAAAAAGTTTCTAATTATTACTCAAAACAGGACGAAAAAAATTTCAGTTTTGATTATAAATTCAGCGAATCAGACTTTGATATGACAAATCCTGAAATAGTTTCCGGCATGATACGGACTGACGAAAACGGAAATACATTTACTAAAAAATTGCCGATAGACAGCATTTCAAATGACATTCAGCGTACCGGAAAAGATGAATTTATAGTACAAAGTACCATCAATGTATTGGAATTTGACCAGAACGAAAATGAACATATTTCATCTGATACGCAACAGCTCTTACTTTCTTTTTCAGACAAGAAAAACGCTCTTCATCAGCTTACGGAACTTTACAAAAAACAAGGTATTCCGGAAGATGTCGCAAAACAGATTTCAAAGGAAGTTTTTGCAAAAGCAGAGTCGCAAAGTGCAGAAAAAGTGCTGAATATTGAGGAAATCCGTGTGGAAACACAAGCCGAAAAAAATGAAACAAAAGTAATTGTCAAGTCTGGAAATAAGTCTGAAGAAGTTGAAATTTCAGACCCTGAAAAAGCAATAAATGAAATCAGTGAAAAGTTTGAAGTTTCGCCAGAAACTGCTGAAAATGTCATTGAAAAAGTTCAGGAAAATATTGAAGATTTTGAAAATAAAAAGATTATAGTTTCAGAAGATTTTCATGAAGAAATTCCGCAAGAATTTAATGATTTTCAGTATAATGAGAATGATATTTCACCTGAAATACCTGATTTTGCAGGAGATGTACCAGATGTTCCAGACGCTCCTGACGTTCATATGCCGACCGGAAGAGGTAGAAGATAATGGCAAAAGTTGGCGTTAAAAAAACAAGCAAATCAACGCTTGTCATTTATGGAATAATAATTTTGCTGATAATTATTGCGTTCTGGTTCGTGGGTGCTGCTATGGATTTTGCCGTAAAACCAGACGGAAAAGTTGATATAAATTTGATTGGTGACGGCGTAAACAGGGTTATAACTAATCCGGAAATTCTTTTTTCTTCACTGAAAAATAAAGGCGGATATGCTCCGAAAATGCTGTTTTTAGGCATATGTAGTACCGGAATTTATGTACTCTACAAGTATACAGAGGATAAAAAACGTCTTCATCGGCGTGGCGTTGAACATGGTTCGGCGAAGTGGGGCGATGAAAAAGAAATGAAATCGCTTGCTGAAAATAATGAAAAGCCACATTTTCAACCAATTATTTCTGACGGAAAACGTGTTTTTGATGAAAAAGGAAATTTTGTCGGAGTGACAATTGATAACAATATTGTGCTTACAAAAGAAGTACAGCTTTCGTTAAATTCACGGCAGCATTTACTTAATTTAAACGTTCTAATAATCGGCGGTTCTGGTTCGGGTAAAACAAGATTTTACGCAAAGCCAAACATAATGCAGTTGAATACATCTTATGTCATAACAGACCCTAAAGGTGAAATTTTGCAGTCTACCGGCAAAATGCTGACCGAAGCCGGATATGAAGTGCGTGTCCTGAATCTTATTCAAATGGAGCATTCCAACAATTATAATCCGTTCCATTACGTTTATGATTACAACGGCGATTTATCGCAGGATAACATAAAAAAGATGGTCAATGTGCTTTTTAAGTCCACAAAAGGCGAAGGTGAAAAGGAAGATTTCTGGAGTCAGAAAGGACAGTCAATGCTTGAAGCAATAACTTTTCTGCTTTTTGAAGAAAGTGAATATAATGCTGAATTTGACGAAAACGGAAAAATTATCCCTGAAACACGTGATACATCACATCTTAATTTCTTTTCAGTTACAGAAAAAATGCGTCGTCTGCAATATCCGCCCAGTAACGGAAAGAATCCGGATGGTTTTTTCCTTGAAAAAAATCCTGATGAAAGTGAAGAAGATTTCCGTGAAAGACAGTCAAAAGCGTTTCTTTGTCCGCTTGATAAGGACTTTATAGAACTTGAAAAACGCAAGGGTGATACTCTTGCAGGACGTTTGTATAAGGAAGTCCGCAATGCTCCAGAAGAAACAGGACAGTCATTTCTGTCAAGTGCGAATGTAAAAACTTTCATGTTCAATATGGACAACATGATGAATTTGACTTGTTGCGACAACATCAGGCTTGAAACTATGGGCGACCGAAAAACAGCATTATTCCTGATTATTCCAGCAACTGATTCAACGTATAATTTTCTTGTTGCAATGCTTTATACTCAGATGTTTGA
>JAMPEF010000029.1 GCA_023665275.1 Alistipes senegalensis
TTATTACAAAAATATATAAATTCATGATTTACCGAAAAATAAGGGGAATAATATCATTTTTTCTTAAAAATCAAGGTATTTATTTGAAAAAAAGTTTCACTGTTTTGTATCTGTTGTAATAAATTTGTAACTTTTAACTGTTATATATTATAATTTATAATAAAATTAGAAACATTTCGTTAATAATTTATTAATTGATTTTGTAGATTTCACCCTATAATGCTTTTTTTAACTTTATGTTTTTGGGCGTAAAATGGAAAAATTTTAAAAAGTATTGCCATTTTCAGCAATATATGCTATTATTATTTCAGTCCTTATGGACATTCCGAAAAAATTTTCGGGGAAAGGATTGAGTCGATGAGTAAAGGTAAAACGGCAGTTTGTGTTTGTGCAATGTCTGCAATCTGCATTACAGGCGGTGTATTTATCGTTGATAATGCAATGTCAGAAAACAAGGTGGGTAGGTTGAGTGATTCGGATATCTTCGATTTCAGTAATCAACAGCTCGCAAATGCTATGCCGAATTTCGCTGAACCCATAGTTGAAAATACAGAAGTTATCACAGCAGATACAAACAACTATATTATCTCGCAAACATCAGCACATACAGAAGTTATTGCTGATGTTATGTTAAAAGAAATTCCAGCAGTCTACACAGAATCAGATGTTACAGAAACAGTCCTCACCGAAGAAACTGTAACTCTAACAACAACATCTTTTTATGATGAATCAGAAGAAGAATTTTCAGTAGTGGCAGCAGCTACTACAACCGCAGCAACTACTACAGTTGCAGTTACTACAACTACAACAACTGTTATTCCCGCTGCACAGTATGAAGAATCTTTTACAGAACCTGAAACTGAAAGCGTTCCCGCATATGATTCTTTCAGTGAACCGGCTGAATGGTTCTATATGGAATCAGAACCGGCAGAAGCTGTTGAAACAACAACTACAACCGAAATGCCGGCAGCAGAAGAAACAACAACAACAACTACTACTACTGAAGCACCTGCTCCGGAAGAAACAACTACAACTACCACAACTACAGAAGAAACAACTACCACGACAACCACGACCACTACTACAACCACCACAACGACGACTACAACTACAGAAACAACAACAACAACTACTACCACAACTACAACGGAAGCTCCCATTATAGAAGAAACTTTCACAACTGAAACTATTGATTATTATAATTACAATACGTCTTATGTTTCAGACTATGATTATGTCCTTCTCTGTAATGCTGTGGCACACGAAGCAGGTTCAAGCTGGATTGACATCTACAGCAAGGCATATGTTGTTGAAGTTATTATGAACAGAGTTGCAAGCCCTCTGTTCCCGAATACAGTATATGATGTTATCTCACAGCCGTATCAGTTTGAAGGTTCTGAATTGTATGCATGGCTTGGCACTTATTCAAGTGAAGTGAATGATGACGTAATAGCCGCTGTTGACCTGTATTTCAGTAACCCGTATGCATTCTCACAGGGATATATGTATTTCTTCGGAGACGGCAGCCAGAATTATTTTTCAGTTGATTATCAGTAATATATGTACTTATCTTTCTAAGGAAGTCCGGAGCTGAAAAGTTCCGGACTTCCTTTTTATCTATAGAACGGTTACATAATATATACATATCAGTAATCCCTATTGAAAAATCTGCAATTATATGTTATAATATGTTATATTCTCAAAACTATGGAGGTGTTTTAATGGACTTTTTAACCAGTATGCCGGCTTTTATGCTATGCGCTGTGTCGGCTGGTATACTTACGCTGTCCGTATTTGTTTTTTTTCTTATATCCCATAATGAAAGAAAACACGCATGGCATTACTGGAACAGAATTTCGGGATTCATGGAGCTTTCAGAAAATAATATCTCCTACCCTCTTGAATGCGACGAAATTCTTATAGGAAGACACGCATCTGCTGATATACGTCTTCCGGATTTGTCAGTATCACGTTATCATGCAATCCTGACCGTCGCCGACGGAACGTGGACTATTATTGACATAGGGTCAAAATCTGGTGTATTTGTCAACGGAAATCTTGTGAAACAGCGCATTCTCCGTGAAAATGACGTTATAAATCTTGGCAGCAGAAGACTTGTTTTCAGACGCAGGAGGAACAACGATAATGTACATTAATATTTTTTTGTATCTTATATCATGTATTTTTGTTATGATAACACATTCAGCTATGCTTCTGAATGTCTGGCTTAACGGAAATTATGAAAGTATAACTAAAGTAATAATACTTGCGGCTGCTGTACTTGTCCTTGACCTGACTTGGTTCATAGTTATGCAGATTTTCCGACAAAAAAGTTTTGTTATTGATTTTCTGCTGATACTTATTTTAAATATGGGTGTTATTTTCCAGTCGTGTTTCAGTGGCGGAGTAAATCTTTCTGTAAAGCATTATATAACCTGTATGGTTTCGCTTGCCGCTGCTAAAGTAGGTTTTGTACTGTGCAGAAATCACAAGTGGATTCAGATGCAGAAGAAATATATCTATCTTGGAATAGGTATACTTATGCTTGTAATACTCACCCTTACCGGTTCAAGAAGTATGTGGATAGAAATCGGTTCAATAACAATACAGCCATCAGAATTTATAAAGCCTTTATTTGTACTTGCCTGTGCTACTTCCGTTGCAGAACAGCAGAATAAAAAGCAGATAGCCTGTTTCTTTGTGGTCTATGAAAATTTTGCACTGTACGGACTTACAGCAGCAATATGCCTGCTCCAGTGGTGGTGTCGTGACCTTGGCAGTCTGCCTACATTTGTCGGGATATTCGCTGTAGGATTTTTCACAAGAATATGTTACCCGAAAGCTAAATTTTCAAAGAAAACGCTTATAACTGCCGGAGTAATTCTTCTTATAGCAGCAATAATAGCCCTTAGATTTGCACCGGAATATGTTCAAGCACGTCTGCATACTGATATATGGAATGACCGTTCCGGCAATGGCTGGCAGCAGTCACAGGCACTTATAGCAATAGCGGATGGTGGCTGGTTCGGCAAGGGAGCAGGCAACGGAAATCTCCATGAAGTATTTGCCTATGAAAATGATATAGTATTTGCTACAATAAGTGAGGAGTGGGGGCTTGTTTTTGCCCTTATGGTTATTTTTACTATAATCATGCTTGTTGCAATACCGCTTATAAATCCTCCCCGTTCATACTATCATGCAACGATGTCGGCAGGTGTATGCGCATATTTTATAATGCAGATGTCATTGAATATTTTCGGTTCATGTAATCTTATTCCGTTTACCGGTGTTACGATACCTTTTATATCCGCCGGTGGTAGTTCAATGATTGCCAGCGGACTTATGGCGGGTATACTTATGGCGGCACAGTCTCCGGAAATAAAAAATCCGGTTATAAGGAGGCATACACAATGAAAGGTATAAAACGCTGTCAATATATAACCAGTCTTTTTATACTGATTTTCATTATACTTATGGTTGTACTTACGGTGAAAATACGTACAGAGGCAAGATTCTATATGTCTAATTCAGACCGTCAGGCTTTAGGTATGGTTTATGACAGAAACGGTGGTGTGCTTTTCGACGGTACAGGCACAGGCTGGTATGAAGATAACTTCTTCATTGATGTGGGAAATCTTATCGGCGACAATAAAGGTCAGATGACTAATACACTTGTTTCCCGTAATCTTGAAAAATTAAGCAATTATAGTTTTTCTTCCGGTGCTGTCAATGATGGTAAAGCCGCTATTTATACTACTCTTGATCACGCCGCTAACCGTGCGGTATATAACGCATACGGATTCCAGAAAGGGTGTGCAGTTGCCTATAACTACATGACCGGTGAAATCCTTGTATGTACAAGTCTGCCCTCACTGGACGTGACAAAGGGTTATGATAATATAGAGTACTTTGAAAGCGGTACGCTTATTTCAAAAAATATGTACTGTACAGTCCCCGGCTCTACACAGAAAATTTCAACTGTAATTTCCGCTCTTGAAATTCTTGGAAAAGATAATCTTTTTTCAAAAGTTTACAGCTGTTCCGGTCACTATACCAACATGAATGGTGATATTATAGACTGTCACAACTGGAGCGGTCACGGTGAACAGAATATACAGCTGGCTGTTGAAAACAGTTGTAATCCTTTCTTTGCACAGCTTATAGAAAACAGTGAACTTGAAATCAATGATATAATCAAGAAATATCAGAAACTGGGCTATGCTGTCAATGGCGACGATATGGAATACATAGACATAGATGGAATACGGTGTGAAAAAGCCTCTACTACCCTTGTTGATAAACACGAGTTCCGCACTGAATGGGGTTGTATAGGTCAGGGCGATACGATGGTAAGTCCTATACAGCTTATGATGTGGCAGAGCGCTATTGCTAACGGTACGGGAAAAATGACAATGCCGCACCTTATAAATTATGTTACCGATGTTTCCGGCGATATAACCGAAACAGCACAGACTAAATTCAGCAAGCAGGTTTTTTCAGCGGAAACGGCTTCCACTGTAAAGCAGATTATGCTTACCAACGGTACAAATCATTATACTTATTCAATCGGTGGTTATCCGCTTGGTGTAAAAAGCGGCACTGCACAGGTTCAGGACGGTGAAAAAGAAAATTCACTTCTGGTCGGTTTCGTTGATGACCCGAACAAGCCGATAGCTTTCTGTATACTGATTGAGGATAAAAATTCCGGTTTCGCAACAACTGAACAGATAGCCCGTACTATGCTTGATTCGATAGTACTGCAATAACTTCAATAGTTGTCGGATATGCACAAATTTTTATAAATATTTTGTAAATTTTTACAAACTTAACAAAAATCTATTGATATTTTCAGAAAGTTATGTTATAATATACATATAGAATTTATACATCGGTTGTAAAAGCCGGTGTCTGAAGGAGGACTTACATGAAAACAACTATCACTGCTAAGAAAATGCAGATTCCGCAGAATTTTACGGAATATGCAGAGTCAAAAATTAATACGAAACTCAGCAAGTTTTTCGGTGATGAGGCAGACGCTAAAATCGTTATTTCGGAAATCAGAAATCAGATTGTTATCGAACTTACTGTAAAGTACAACAGCATTATCTTCCGTGCAGAACGTTCCGCAGAGGATAAAAACGTTGCTCTTGATGACGCTATTGACAAGATTATCAGACAGATTCGCAAGAACAAGACAAAGATTGAAAAACGTCTTAAGGACACAGCTTTCAAGGAAGTATTTGCTGAACCTGTTCAGGAAACTGATTATGAAGTAATCAGACGTAAAAAATTCAAGATGCGTCCCATGGACACAGACGAGGCTATTCTTCAGATGAATATGCTTGGACATAATTTCTTTATGTTCACAAACGCTGAAAACGGTGAAATAAATGTAGTGTACAAGCGTTCAGAAGGCAATTATGCTGTTCTTGAACCCGCTCACGAATAAAATATTATGACCGGCGGTTCTTCCAGAACCGTCGGTTTTTTGAAAGGAAATTATTATGGACGAAAATAAAAAAATTGTAATAGAAAAACGCATAAAGAAAACAGGTGAAAACCTCGTTAAAAATAACATGGAGTTCTATTATGCAGAAACAAAAAACGACGTTAGACCTATTGTTGAATCGCTCCTGAAAAATGGCGATGTTATAACAAGTGGTGGTACTGTCTCTATGGCTGAATGCGGTATCGCTGACCTGCTCCGCTCCCCCGACTATACCTACCTTGACCGCACCGGAAAATCCCGTGAAGAAGTTGAAGAAATATATATAAAGGCTTTTTCCGCTGATGTGTATATCTCCAGTTCAAATGCAATCACTGAAGACGGTGTGTTATATAACGTCGACGGCAACAGCAACAGGGTCGCTGCTATTGCATATGGTCCGAAATCTGTTGTTATAATTGCAGGATATAACAAGATTGTAAAAAATCTTGACGATGCGGAAATGCGTGTTAAGAGAGATGCCGCACCACCTAACTGTATCCGCCTTGACTGTCCGACACCATGCAGGGAAACCGGCGAATGTATTTCACTTTCAAAATCCGGAAGTCAGATGACTGATGGCTGTTCCGGTGACGGAAGAATATGCTGTAATTACCTTATTTCCGCAAAACAGCGCCATAAAGGACGTATAAAAGTTATATTAGTCGGTGAGGAACTTGGTTACTAATATATGATTGAACACATAGACAAGCTCGCACCGGCAGACGTTGATAGTCTGAAAATGGACTTATATTATATGGGTATTGAATATCTTGACAGGAAAGACTATCTGAAAGCTATTGAATACTTTAAATTATCAAATGGAATTGAAAGTCATTTCAAGACCTATGAGAGATTATTTCAGTGTTATATGAAGATTTCAGATACGGACAAAGCTTTTGAATGCATAGAAAAATCTTACACGCTTAACCCTAAAAATGATAAAACGACTTTTGAATATGCTGAAATATGTACAAAAACAGGAGATTATAAACTTGCGGAAAAACTTTTGACAGAAATTCTTGCACGAAATCCTGAATACAAAAAAGCTGAAAAGCTTCTTGATACAATAAGGGGATAGGAACTAAGTTCCTATCCCCAGTTTTCATATATTCTTTCAAAGAAAATATCTTCTGGCAGATTATCAGGTTTTAAAAGGCGTTCTGTATATATATGAATATAATAATCATATCCGACATCAATTTTATAACGGTCTGTAATAATTACAAACCAAGCCTCTTCCCTAAGTAAAATTTTTAAAAGTTGCGGAATATCACTGTACTTCAACTCACGTTTTCCGTCATACAGAGACTTATAAATAATATCCTGATAATCTTTTTTGTATATACTGATTACGGAATTGTCTATATTGTATTTCCGGAAAAATTTTTCGGTCCGCTGAGGAATTTTTTCAAAATTTTCTATCCGGACATTGCTTTTTATATCATTGTTGATTATTGTCATAAGAATTTTTATATAAAGTTCCTCATACCGTAAATATTCGTCGATAGTCAGATTATAATGTTTGTTGCCTACATCTGTAATTGAAGTCCATTCGTCAGAATAGTTTTCAGGATTATATTTTGAAATTCTGTACATAAGCATGTGTTCTTGTCAACCTCGTGGAATTTTTCGTTTCTTTCGTACACATCAGAATTTACACAATTGTAATTATGTTCAAGCCACTTAGCAACACCATCGTTATCGTTTGACGTAATGATTGCAGTAGCATATTTTTTTAAGTCATCATTAGCATTTTGAACAGCATATCCCTCATCAGCCAACAGGAACATATCTATATCATTTTTGCTGTCTCCAAAAACAACTAACCTTTCACAATTCATTAAAGCCTGTAAATGCTTTATTGCATTTGATTTTTGAACAGTATGATGAAAAATTCAAGGTGGAGGCAGTAAAGCTTGCCAGGGAGACAGGAACAAAACGTGCAGCAGAAGAACTGGGCATACCGGAAGGAACGCTGGGAGGCTGGAACAGAGAATTATTGCCAAATCGTTGCCAATGTTATCATGGCAACAGCAAAAACAACGTATTTACGTCATTTTAGCGTGTTCGAGTATTATTCCCACTCAACAGTTCCGGGAGGCTTTGAAGTTATATCATACACTACCCTGTTTACGTGTTCAACTTCATTGCATATGCGATTGGAAACACGTGCTAAAACGTCATATGGTATTCTTGCCCAGTCGGCAGTCATAAAGTCGTCGGTCGTAATTGCACGGATAGCGATAAGGTGGTCGTACGTTCTGTGGTCACCCATGACACCTACCGTCTTGACATCCGGCAGTACAGCGAAAAACTGTTTAAGCTGATTTTCTATACCGCTTTTTGCGATTTCGTCACGGAAAACAGCATCTGCCTCCTGAAGAACTTTAATTTTTTCCTCAGTGATTTCACCGATAATACGTACACCCAGTCCCGGACCAGGAAATGGCTGTCTCCATACAAGTTCGTGCGGAATGCCTAATTTTTCGCCGACTTGACGTACTTCATCTTTAAATAAATCTCCGAGAGGTTCAATAACTCCATCAAATTTTATATCTTCCGGCATTTCAACCATATTATGATGAGTTTTTATTACAGCCGTACTTCCGTGACCTGCTGAATTTCCCTTACCTGATTCTATTCTATCCGGATAGATAGTACCCTGTGCGAAAAAGCCGTCTGTCCCCTGCTCCCGAATTTTATTCCAGAAAACGTTATAAAATTCCGTACCTATAATTTTACGTTTCTTTTCGGGGTCAGTAACTCCCTTAAGTTTTTCAAGAAACTGTTGCTGACAGTTTATACGGACAAAATTCATATCAAAGAGTTTTGTAAAAGTTTTCTCAACAAAATCTCCCTCGTTCTTACGCATAAGCCCTTGGTCAACGAAAACACAAGTCAACTGCTTGCCGACTGCACGGCTGAGAAGTCCTGCCGCAACGGACGAATCAACACCACCGGAAAGTCCCAGTATAACTTTTTTGTCGCCTATCTTTTCACGGAGTTTTTCAACTGTAGTTTCAATGAAATCGTCCATTACCCAGTCGCCCGAAAATTCACACACTTCATACAAAAAATTACGTAACATCTGTTTACCATATTCACTGTGGGTGACTTCCGGGTGAAACTGCAAAGCATAAAGTTTTCTTTCTGGATTTTCAAATGATGCACACGGACAGTCAGCAGATGCGGAAGTAACATGGAAGCCCTCCGGTAACTGACTTACATAATCATTATGACTCATCCATACAATATTTTTTTCCGGAACGTCCTTAAAAATGGGACTTTCATGCTTCTGTGAAATTTCAATTTTGCCGAACTCACTTTTTGTACAAGCCTCAACGTGTCCACCAAGTGTATAAGCTACAATCTGACAACCATAGCAAAGACCAAGAATTGGCACACCGATTTCAAAAATTTCTGCTGAAATATGTGGTGAAGTTTCTTCATATACACTGTTAGGACCACCAGTGAATATAATTCCCATAGGATTTAAAGCCTTTATTTCTTCAATCGGAGTATCAAATTTCTTTATTTCACAGTAAACACCACATTCACGCACACGACGTGCAATAAGCTGATTATACTGTCCGCCGAAATCAAGCACAATACAAAGTTGATTTTTCATTGTTTCCTCCTTGTTATACATTATCAATTTTTACAACGCCGTTTCTTTCAAGGTTATGCATGAACATAAAATATGCCTCGTCACGATATTCAGGCTTGATAAGATAATACATATAACTTTCTATAATTCTTAATCTGCCTGCTCCCCTGCCCTCAATCTTGAACTGGTTAAATCCCTTTGGTATGTATTCATTCCATATAGCGTCGGGGCTGATATGATGCGGAAGTTTCCGTATTTCAAACGGCATACGTTTTGTTGCCGGACAGCTGAAAATTTCGTCAAGAGCCTGTGTAGGTTCAAACGGCTGTGAACGGTCGGTTTTAAGATAATTATTAAGGTCTATATGGTGCTTACCGATTGTTTCATACTCCCGTGAACGTTTCGGACAGTTCGGGAAACAGCTTGAATTAAGAAGAAATTCGCATTTTTCCTTATGCGGAAGATTTTCAAGAATATTCCATTTATTGTTCAGGTCATAATCAACGACAACAAGATTATAATTTTTTTCAAGTTCTTCATGAAGTTTTTCCGGTTCAGTGATTCTCTTGCACGTGGAACTTGTTATCTTGTAATTCGGGTACATATTACGGATATAATCTTCAAGAATATCAGAAGAAACAATAACTTCATTCATTCCGTTGTTTGCAAGCTGCATAATCATATTGCAGTACGAATCACCAAGATGTTCAGTTTTTACAAGCGGATTTGTGAAAGTAAATCTAAGAGGTATACCACGTTCATTAAGGGCAAGAATTACTGTTTTTATCTGGTCGGGACTGTTTATTCCGCCCGTGAGAACACGTCCGCCAGCCCATACAGACGGTGCGAAAGCTCCATAGCATGAAGCTATTTCCACACCCTCACGGAAATAATTCGGACAGTTTTCAAGCATAGTGATAAGTACAAGATTCAGCTTGAAATTTCCCGTAATTCCGGGGAGATGAAATTTAGCTTTAAGGTTTTCCATGATTATTACTCCTTATTTCAGGTTAAATTTATGCATTTAATTAAAAATCAGCCTGTCCTGCCGTCGAAACGACAGGAGCAGGCATATTTTTTACCATACCTTATAATCATCTGTTCCGGTCTTGTAAGATGTTCCCGGTACAAAAAGGTCTTTAGGTTCGTGACCCTGTTCATGTGCCTTTTTAAGTTCTCTGAAAGCCACACTGTTTGAAACAATCTTCATAATCTTTTCACGTTCCGGCTTCTGAGTGAAATATTCAAGCACTACCTGCTGAAGATAGAAATATGAACGGAGCTGGGTTTTCTTAAATTCAATAGTTCCTTCATCTTCAATAAGGAAAAGGCTGTCACCCTCACGGTAGCCGAGTGTAAGTTTTGCAAAAATTTCAGGAATGAAAATTCTGATTTCAGATGCAAGATTCTTGTCGCCGGTAATTTCCTCCAGTTTTGTGACAAGTTCCATATATTCATCACGTGAATTGCAGTTTTCCATCATCTCAATGCACTGTTTAGCACATTCAACGACGTGTTCTTTTTTATATGCCTCAGGGGCTTGGTCGTCCTCACGCTGAACAAATATAGCGTACTGTTTTTCCATCATAAAGGCTTCTTCACAGTTCCATGAATCAACATAAGCCTGATAGAAGCGTGAGAGTTCAGCACATACAGAACCATTTACACGGACTTCAACAACTTTTCTGTCCTTGTATTTTGAGAGGTAAATTCTTACCCAGTAATATTTTTTAGAACCGATATACTTAGGTATTTCAGACTTGATATAATTGATAAGCATAACCGGCTGACCATTGCTTGTACTTGTTCTTACAACAGACTGTGCATACATATCAAAATCATAGTGCTGGCGGAGATAGTTTATAGAAAGATGCAGACCGTTCCTCTTGTTCATTGCCTGGTCAAGCGGGTGCCATACAGCGCCATAGAACATTTCAACAGCCATTTTAACGGCGTCTTCTTCCGTTTTGCCCTGAGCGTCGACGGGTTCAATAAGTGCCTCGTCAAATTCATCATTTCTGACGATAAAAACAACCTGCAAAAGTTTAATACCGTCTTTTTCTTCCTGTCTGCCCATCTGAATATCAATTGTGAAACCTCTTGGCATAATTACACATTCATCGTAAAGATTGCCGTTGAGTTTTTCATTGAGACATTCAAGAACCTGAGTCTTGATTTCCTTAGCCGGATTTTTTTCCTCCGGCTGAGGCTGATTTTTCTTTTTACTGAAAAGTGCCAATTTAATCATTCTCCTTTTAAAAAATCTGATATATATATATTAACACAAATTTTTATATTTGTCAACAAAAAACTGTAAAAGCAATAAAAAAATATGCCAGTGGTTAATATTTCCCACCGGCATATGATTATTTTTTTATAAAGCTGACAGCTGCCCAGCCCTCTTTTTCGTTTATTTCTGTCATTTCAAATCCTGCCGAAAGTATAGCCGAAATAACTTCTTCTGCACGTTCAGTAATGATGCCGGAAACTATAAGTATTCCGTTTTCCTTGATATATCGTGAAAAATAGTCTTTCATAGCTATCAGGACATCAGCAACTATGTTAGCTGTTATTATGTCATATTTCATGTCTATGATATCGGCAAGCTGTTTGTCAGTAAGGATATTGCCGAAATAAGTTCTGTATTTTTCTTCCGGAATGTTATTTTTTTCTGCATTTTCCGCCGCAGTTGCCGCAGCATTTTCGTCAATATCAACTGCAACGGCGTTTTTAGCTCCTAAAAGAATAGCACCTATTGAAAGTATACCGCTTCCGCAGCCCATATCAAGTACCTGCTCCCCACCTGTAAGTGACTTTTCAAGAAGTTCAAGGCATAGACGTGTTGTATGATGCTGACCCGTTCCGAAACTTGAAGCGGGGTCAATTTCAAGAATTTTTCTGTCTTTACTGTCGGAACATTCCTCCCACGATGGCTTTATTATAAGTTTATCACCTATTTTTATAGGTTTAAAATACTGTTTCCAGTTGTTAGCCCAGTCTTCTTCACGTATGCTTGAAAGTTCAGCCGCTAATCTGCCATAAATCCCGTCAGTATCGGCGGATTTCATTTCCGCAAGCATTGAACGTATAGCCGAAAGCATATCTCTGCCCTGATTATTATCAGGAAGATATACAGTAATGCAAGTCTCACAATGTGTGAGACCCATAAGGTCATCGTCGATATAGTCCCATTTGCCGTATTTATTTTCAAGGAACTCGTTAAAATCCTCCGCATCACGTATAGCAAAGCCTTTTATGCCTATATCCTCAAGTTTTGAACACAACAAATCTATAGCTGGTGTAGCCGTATAAACATTTACTTCAGTCCATTCCATTAATGTAAAATCTCCTTGTTATTATTTTTCCTGTTTCTTTTTTGTTCTTTGCGGGCTTCGTAAACCGCTATACAGGAATTTATAGCTGTTTCCCTGTCGGTATCATTCAATACAGCCTCACCATAAACTGCCATGTCAAAAAGCTGTGCTGTATTATGAATATCAACATTCCATTCAGAAAGTATCAATCCGGCAACCTCCTGTGAAGTATATCCGGTGTTCGCACCGGAAAGACGGCTTATTCTGTGCATTACAGCTATTACGGTATCATTCGGTGATTTTCTGCTGTATATTAAAATGAACATCTTGTGTGAAACTACAGGATAAAATATTACTGCCATGATTGCCAGAACGGCGGCAATAAGTATCATTATACCTGCTCTTGCAAGTGCGCCGGACGCTGTTGTATTCTGCTGGATTTCTTCCGGACTGCTGACGGTCGGTTCAAATGAAAGCCAGCCGAAACCACGGATATACAATTCAGGGAATCCGTGGGCGTCGTCGCCCGTAATTATAAAGTTAGTTGTGGTTGCTGTTCCATCATAATAATGTGTTCTTTCATAAAGACGTGACATATTATAACCTTCACAATACCTCGCCGGAATACCTGCCGCACGTGCAAGCAATACCATTGCTGTAGCATATTCATAGCAGACACCACGCTTTGCAGTGAAAATAAAATCTTCTGCATTATCGTCTTTTCCCTTGCGGTAATCAAGGTCATATACATAGTTGTTATCACGGAAATATGCTTCAATAGCCGTTGCCTTGTCGTAATCTGAAATACAACCGTCTGTAATCTGCTGTGCAAGTTCGTATATTTTCTGACTGTTTCCGTAATCAAGAAGAAAATCACTATATGAAATATATTTTTCCAATTCATTATAAATTATATCGGAATATTCAATCATTAAAGCATCTGTAAGCATTTCAGCGTAATTTTCAACCGACATATTATCAGTAATTGCCTTGTTTGTACTGTCAATAAAGAAGATGTCCGGTGTATAGCTGTATATAAAATTTTCATCGACGGCAAAACGCTTGCTTGTTTCACCGGCGGCATATATAGTACCGGAATGAATAAGCGCTATTTCTTCCTGATAAGTTGTTGACCAGAAATCCTGCACCATCTGAGGCACGGGTGCAAACTGTGAACCACGTATATTTGAAGCTATAGAAATCCAGCGTTTTTCCGGTATTTTTACCTGCTCCAGCGAAAATCCGGAAAGATTATATTTTTCTGCAAATTCCGGACTTATTTCAGCCATATGCAGAATTGCTTTTGTAAGACTTCCGGTTTCTTCAAAATTATAAAGACCATTCCGGATAGTTTTACTATCTGTTTTAAATGTTGTCATGAAATTTCTGTCATCATCTTCAACTGACCATGAATCATTTTCATAGTTATAAGTTGAAAAAGTTGTAAGTTTAAGACGCATAGGGTCTTGCGAACTGACATAATAAACAGGTGTATTGTTACCGGTGCGGAAATGTTCATTATCGGTTGTATCCCTGAAAACGCCTAACATAGATATAAGACGGTCTGTAAACTGATCGGCGGAAATAAGTGTATCAAGAAAATCTCTGTCTGCCTCAATTTCCGGTTTCGGAACTATAGCCGCTACAGCCGCAAATGTCACCGCATACGCCGCTAAAGACTTCCATATATCTTTTCTGCCTACTATTTCTATTTTATCTGTATTCCGGAGCTGGCGGAAATCTATCATTATAATTATATATGATACCGCAAGCATGATTATAAAATATGTAGGCATTTTTTCGTATTCCTTGCCGTATATGGCAAATGGTATTATCAATATCAGAAATCCCATAAAAATCCTGTACTGGATTCTTGTGAAATAATATATTACTGACATCATGAATAACTGGAATAACAAAAATATTTCTATTGTATACCATTGACTATAATCAAGCACATCTTGTGGTGTAAGAAACCATATTCCGAAACTAAGCGGATAGGAATTTTCACCGTTTTTCTGTACAAACCCCACAGCATATAAGAAAACAAGAAAAAGCGATATATATCCAATTGTGCCGATAAATTTATGCTTTGTCATGTAATCGAAAAGCCTGAAAGAAAGTCCGGTTATAACAAATGATGCTATACCATATATAATAGTATGTTCGCTTTTGTAGTGGTACATTATCGACATCATGATAATAACGGTATATATCAGCACGGGGTCACAGACAATTTTTAAAATAAAATCCTTTAATGTATTATTTTTCTGCATAATTTTACACCATTATAAAGTTGTTGTTTTCGTCGAGATACCACAGCGGAATATCTGCCGGAGCAGGCATTTTCTGTGATATACCAAGAATACTTGTATTTTCATGATTTTCGATTTTGTCCGTTATCGCCGTGAAGTTTCCGCCGGTATCGGTAGTTGAGACCACACACGCACACGCTGAGGAACTTTCCGGCAGAATATCAATCCGCCTGTCCGGAACTACTTTCACGGAAAGAACTTTCAACAATAACTGCACCGGATAGTCAGGATTATCAACGCTTTCCGTAATTATTTCACCCGTCGGATTGTAGTACGTAAAGCTACACGCTATACCCTGTCTGACCATAAGCGTAAGCAATCCGAAAACTGAAATAAGTAATTTTTCCTCACTGATTACAGAATCTTCAGTTTTTACGATGCTGTTCCTGTAGAGGTCAAGCAAAATTTCCGGCTGCACAGAAGCTGCCGCTTCATCAAGACGAACCATTAATTTACCTCTTTTCGTGGAAAGTTTCCAGTTTACACGCTTTAACGGGTCGCCCATAACGTACTCACGGTGTTCATAGCCAACGGTTGTATTTGTGGAAAGCATCATAGCGGTATCGTTATCTTCTTCTTCGTCGCTTGTCATGACGACATCAGCAATTGAACGGAAAAGCTGTGAAGATGCTTTTATATCTGGAATTTCCGGAATTACTCCCACGCTTTTAGGTGACGGAAGTTGTGTTTTTGCCTTTAGTTTGATAAAGCCTAAAAATCCGCATGAATATACAGTTTCTATTGAAATTTCACCGTTTCCGCCGGTTACTGCATCTACTGTAAAAGTGAAATCTTTTTTACGTTCATTCAGCATGGAAAGACGATAAATTTTAATGTCTTTTCCGAAAACTTCCGAAACAGACGGCTTTATATCAATCAGTGCAAACGGCAGACCGTTATTTTTTTCTACAGTGACAGTAACTTTAAGTTTACTACCCTTTTTTACATAGCCGTCGCAATCGAAAGAGACTTTTATTCTGTTCCGGCTGTAAAGCACGAATATAAGCGAAAAAACTGGCGCTGACGCCATGAACGACAATAAAATAACACCCATTTCACCGTCTATGTAGAACGTGAATATATACAGCAGAAACGCCACCGCTGATATGCTTATAAGATTTTTTATTATCCGTATCATAAGCACCACCTGCCTACATGGACGGAACTTCACAGCTTTTAAGCAGATTTTTTACGTATTCTTCGCTTGTGCCGAATGCTGTTTTTCCCTGTGGTGAGAGTATGATTCTATGCGAAAGCACAGAAACAGCAGTATTTTTCACATCGTCGGGTGTGACGTAATCACGTTCATAAATATAGGCGAATGCCTTTGAGGCTTTATAAAGTGCGATGCTTCCACGTGGACTTATTCCAAGAGTGGTGTTTCTGTCGTCACGGGTAGCGGAAACAATTTTAACAATATAATTTTTTACCTGCTCCGTCACACGAATTTTTTTAACTTCATTCTGCAACTTGATGATGTCATCAAGGGTCATGACCGGCTGTTCAATATTCATTATTGGATTGTGCATTTCAGTGCGTTCAAGAATTTTTATTTCTTCTTCTTCGGACGGATAACCCATTGAAA
Source organism: Alistipes senegalensis (assembly GCA_023665275.1). Classification (GTDB taxonomy): domain Bacteria; phylum Bacillota; class Clostridia; order Oscillospirales; family Ruminococcaceae; genus Ruminococcus. Next base: position 16,310 of record JAMPEF010000029.1, read on the forward strand.
GTTTCATGAAAAACCTGTCCATTTGCGCTTCCGGCAAGTGAAAAGTACCATAAGTTTCAACCGGATTCTGTGTAGCCATAACAAGAAATGGTTTCGGGAGCTGGTGCGTTACACCGTCAAGGCTAATCTGATGCTCTTCCATAGCCTCAAGCAACGCCGACTGAACTTTAGGTGATGCACGGTTTATCTCGTCGGCAAGCAGAAAATTACACATAACCGCACCTTCACGGTAGATAAAATTTCCTGTTTTCTGGTCAAGCATGGTAAAACCCGAAATATCCGATGGCATGACGTCCGGTGTAAGCTGAATACGGTTGAATTTTCCGCCTATGGAGCGTGAAAGTGCCGTGATAAGCTGAGTTTTTCCAACACCGGGGACATCTTCCAAAAGTACGTGTCCTTCGCAAAGCATAGCCGAAATAAGGCGTATAACAGTATCATTTTTACCGACTATTACTTTTCCGATTGAGGAAATTAGATTTTCAATATTTCTGTTCATAAAAATACCTCATTAATTGGATATAATATTCAATTGACTATATTATATCATATTTTTTTAAATATTGCAAGGGATTCTGTAAAAAATATTGTGTCCGTAGTTTTGTGATACATTAACAAACCACGGACACATATTTAACGATATTAAATTAATAATCAATTTTTTGCGGAATTTCTTTCTATATGGAAACAGTTAATGTAACCGTCCATACCGTCCCATTGCTCATCACCATGAGAATCACTCTTTGCAAAAAACTCAATGTTTATATAATCGTATTCATTATCAATTTCAAGTGATAAAGTATGCCATTCTCCAGCTGTAAGATAGATAGAATCATATCTGCAAAAACCACCGGTTTTTGTGCTATATGCACAAAGTCTTGCATAGACATCACAGGTGTTATCAAAAGTAAGGACATCTGCTTTTACTATATCTCCCTTATGCAGATTTATTTTTTTATATAATTTATAATAATCTTCTGCCTTGACGTGCCAAGCCCAGTATTTTATAACATTCAGATTTATATTTCCGAAATCTGTATTAACAGGCAGAATATATGTACTGTCAGTTTCAAAAGACGAAAAATAATTCTCTTCACGCCAGCATTCACCGCCGTCAGATTTTTTTATTATATCGTCGTCCGGTTCATTATTTTCAGGAGTGAGAATTACCCTTCCCTTTTTGTACTGATAAGCTTCAATACAGCAATCGTGATTTATAGTAGGATTGTTATTCTGAGCCCTGCATATTTTTGCCAAATTTTTATCAAAAGTGTATACATTTATATTTTTAAGCCTTCTTTCACCCATAATCAGTGAAATGATTGCTTGTATAGTAGCATCACCAACACCCTTTTCAGTTCTGAAATCAATCCACAGTTGATTTCCATAGATTTTTTTCTTTGCATATTCTGCTCTTTTTGAATCAACACTGTCATTTCTATTGATGACCTTATCAAGTTCATTAATTATTCCCTGAGAAATATAAACTCTTTCGCCTTTATTTATTAAAAAATCAATAATTCCAGCATCTTTAATTAACTGACAGGTATCAATAATATTTATCGTTTTCATAATAATCACCTCAAAAATTTTATTAATTATAACACTGTTTTCCGGAAATGTCAATAGTTTTCAACAAAAGATATAAAATTAAACCGGCACTCAGAAAAGCACCGGTTTATAAATTGATTACTTAATCATCTTAGCAACTTCGTCAGCAAGGTTATCTTCTTTCTTTTCAACGCCCTCACCACGTTCATAGCGGATAACATCAACTACCTTGATAGAACCGCCGAGCTTCTTAGCCTCAGCCTCAACATAGCCCTGTACAGAAAGTTTGTCATCCTTTACGAATGACTGTTCAAGCAGACAGTTTTCGCTGTAATATTTGCCAACCTTGCCCTCTGCAATTTTAACCTTAACCTGTTCAGGCTTGTTTGACATTTTCGGGTCTTCAGCCATCTGTGCAAGGATAATTTCCTTTTCCTTTTCGAGAACTTCAGCCGGAACATCTTCACGGCAGAGATACGGAGCGTTAAGAGCGGCAGACTGCATAGCAACGTCCTTACCGATAGCGGAAACCTGTTCAGCAGAAAGGTCGGTATCAAGCTTTACCATAACGCCGATACTACCACCGTTGTGGATATATGATGCAAGAACGCCTTCCATTCTTACGAAACGACGGATAACAATATTTTCTCTTATCTTCATGCCGGCGAGCTCAGTGAGAACTTCACCTACAGTAGCAGTACCACCACTGATTGTTTCAGCCTTGAGTGCCTCAACGTCAGCCGGATTCTTTTCAATGATTGTATTTGCTACAGCAGATACAAAGTTTCTTATATCGTCTGTATTAGCTGCAAAATCAGTCTCAGTGTTTACTTCAAGAAGAACGCCTACATTACCATCTACAACAGCGGCAACAATACCCTCTGCTGCTGCTCTGTCGGCTTTCTTAGCCTGTGTAGCAAGACCTTTTTCTCTGAGGAATTCAATAGCCTTGTCCATATCGCCCTCGTTAGCTTCGAGAGCCTTTTTACAGTCCATCATGCCTACGCCTGTGGACTTCATAAGTGCCTTTATATCAGCAACGGAAACTTTTCCCATTTTAGTTTACCTCCAATATATTTATTAAAAACCCGAACCATTAAAATAATTCGGGTTTTGATTTTCTGAATTATTCAGCGGATTCAGCAGTTTCAGCCGAAACTTCCTGTACTTCTTCAACTGTGTTATCGTCGCCCTGTCTGCCTTCAATAATAGCGTTAGCGATAGTGCCAGCGATAAGCTTTACAGCTCTGATAGCATCGTCGTTACCAGGGATTACATAATCCACTTCGTCAGGATCGCAGTTTGTGTCAACGATAGCAACAATCGGAATGTTGAGTTTCTTAGCCTCAGCAACAGCAATCTTTTCTTTGCGTGGGTCAACGATAAAGAGAGCTGCCGGAATCTTCTTCATGTTCTTGATACCGCCAAGGAATTTTTCAAGTTTCTCGATTTCAAGATTGAGTTTAACAACTTCTTTTTTGGGGAGAAGTGCAAAAGTGCCATCTTCTTCCATAGTGTGAAGCTGTTCAAGTCTCTTGATTCTTGTCTGAATTGTCTTAAAGTTTGTGAGCATACCGCCGAGCCATCTTGCGTTTACATAGTGTGCGCCTGCTCTGGTAGCCTCTTCCCTTACAGAGTCGCCAGCCTGTTTCTTTGTACCTACAAAGAGAACCTCACCGCCGTCAGCAGCGATGTCACGAACAAACATATAAGCTTCTTCGAGTTTTTTAACTGTCTTCTGAAGGTCGATAATGTAGATGCCGTTTCTTTCTGTAAAAATGTACTGTGCCATTTTCGGATTCCATCTTCTTGTCTGATGTCCGAAATGTACACCAGCTTCAAGAAGCTGTTTCATTGATACTACTCCCATGTGTAGTTCCTCCTGATTGGTTAAAATTAATCCTCCACCGTGCTTGACTTGCAGACAACGCCCATAACAGACGCACCAACCCGCAAAAGCTCCGGTGTGCGAATTGCTTTAATATTATAGCATTTTATCCATAAAAAGTCAAGCTTTTTATGTTTGTGAGATTTCACGAAATTTCAGGGTTTTTATTTACAATTTTTGTTATATTCAGCTGTTCGGTGTGTTTTATAAGTACAACGTCATTCCCGACGACTTTTATTTCACTGCATGGTATAATGACATCGTCTTCCCTGCCGAAAATGCCGAAAAATCGTTCTCTTCCGTAAATCACGAAAGACTGGACGGCTGATTTTTCAACATTCATTTCAACGTCATCAATATAGCCGAGACGTTCTCCGGTAAGAATATCAATGACTTCTTTTTTTCGTAAGTCTTCAAGTCTGCAAATCATAAAAAAACCTCCGCTTATGTACTTATTAAAAGTATATGCGGAGGAAAAGTTTTATTATTTCTTTTTCTTTGATAGAATTGTTGTCACAACGGCAAGCACTATAGCAATAACGCCTACTATTATAAGTGCTGTTGCTGGGAAATTATCGCCGGTAAGCGGGGCATTTTCCGCAAGCATCATAAATCCGTACATTTTGCATCTCTCCTATTCTGAATTTATATAGATATATTTTATCATATACATTCAGATTTGTCAAGCATTTTCCGGCATAAAATTCCTGTCATGTAATTATTTTTACTTATTAGCAAGGTATGCAATTTCGTCAAGAGTTTCATATACATATAAACAGCCAGTGTCTTCCTCGTCATCTGTATATGAATTTAAAAATATAATACTGTGACATTTCGGATAAATTCTGTCTTCATATTCATATTTTTCTACATAAGAAACATTAAAGGTATTTACAAGTATTTCCTCGCCTGTAGATGCATGAAGTTTAATAAATGCCATTTTTTCACGACCTTTCATTTTATGTGATTATTTATTTTCAGAATCTTTTTCGGCACGGTCGCCGGCTGATTCCAGATAAAGTTCCTCGTCCGCCATACTGCCGACGAAATTAAGTTGTTTAACCGGAATACGTTTCAGCGGAGAATATGAAAACTTTCCGCATGAATGGTCAATTGAGACAAGACCGTTTTTATCACAAAGAACCTTGTCGCCGTCTTTTGTACGTTTACCGTACTGACAGTAATCGCACTTAGGCGTTATACTGCTGTCAAAATATTTTGGTTTTCCTAAAGAAGAAAATAAACCCATAAAAAATCACCTCACAAAGTTATATTCCTTGTTTATTATACCACAAAAAAATATTTTTGTCTATAGTTTTTATTTATTTTTTTGTTTGAACGTACTAACATTTATTGTCTGAAATGTACAATAAAACCATTGACAAAGCGTAAATATTATGATATAATAACATAGGTCGGGTATCGGGATTTATTCCGCTGCCGGAAAAGGAAAAACAGATGTTTGCGGTTAATCGGGATTGAATCCGGATTCTGCCGGAAATATTTTCATGGAATTTTTTATGTCCGTTTGTTTTTTCAGACGGATATTTTATTAAGAAAGGTATTTCAATGGAGAAGAGAATTGCTGTGACAGCTATTGTCATTGATGACCCGTCAGCTGTTCAGGAAGTAAACAGCATACTTCACGAATACAGCGAGATAATTATAGGCAGAATGGGCATTCCCTACCGTGAACGTGGCATATCAATGATTTCTGTTGCCCTTGACGCTGTACCCGACCGCATAAGCAGTCTGACGGGCAGGCTCGGACAGATAAAGGGCGTGTCTGCAAAAGCTGTAATATCAAAAAAATAAACGGAGGAATTTTTAATGTATAACCCCGAATCACTTAAAGCAGAGGATTTTATAAATGATGCGGAAATCCTCTCCACCCTTGAATACGCTGAACAGAATAAAAATAACATCGAACTTATAGAAAAAATCCTTGAAAAAGCCGCTCCGAAAAAAACCGGAAGAGGCGTTGAATGTGCCGGACTTACTCACCGTGAAGCAAGTGTTTTATTAGCGTGTGAAATTCCTGAAATGATTGAAAAAATGTATTCCCTTGCCCGTGAAATAAAAGAGGCTTTCTATGGTAACAGAATTGTTATGTTTGCACCGCTGTATCTGTCGAATTATTGCGTAAATCAATGTGTTTACTGTCCTTATCACTATCAGAATAAAGAAATTCCACGTAAAAAACTTACACAGGAAGAAATTATTTCAGAAGTAACCGCACTTCAGGATATGGGACACAAGCGCCTTGCAATTGAAGCCGGCGAAGACCCTGTAAACAATCCCATTGAATACATTCTTGAATGTATAAATACTATCTATTCCATAAAGCACAAAAACGGAGCTATCAGACGTGTAAACGTCAATATCGCTGCAACTACTGTTGAAAATTACCGCAAACTAAAAGACGCCGGCATAGGTACTTATATACTCTTTCAGGAAACTTATCATAAGGAGAGCTATGAAAAACTCCACCCGTCAGGACCTAAACATAATTACGCCTATCATACGGAGGCTATGGACAGAGCCATGCAAGGCGGTATTGATGATGTCGGGTTGGGTGTTCTTTTCGGACTTGATATGTATAAATACGAATTTGCCGGACTGCTTATGCACGCTGAACATCTTGAAGCTGTACACGGTGTAGGACCTCACACTATAAGCGTTCCCCGTGTGAAAAAGGCTTCCTATATTGACCCTAATGTTTTTGATAACAGCATTGATGATGATACTTTTGCAAAAATAATTGCCTGTATAAGAATAGCTGTCCCCTACACCGGTATGATAATTTCCACCCGTGAAAACGAAACGTGCAGAAATAAAGTTCTCGGACTGGGTATTTCACAGATTTCAGGTGGTTCAAGAACTTCTGTCGGTGGTTATGCGGGATATTCCAGTGAAGAACGTCCGCACGATACTGAACAGTTTGACGTTTCCGACCAGCGTTCACTTGACGAAGTTGTAAAATGGCTTATGAATATGGATTATATACCATCATTCTGCACGGCTTGTTACCGTGAGGGCCGTACCGGAGACCGTTTCATGTCATTGTGTAAAGTTGGTCAGATTCAGAACTGCTGTCACCCTAATGCACTTATGACATTACAGGAATATCTTGAAGATTATGCAAGTCCGGAAACAAAAGCCGTCGGTGAAGCTCTTATTTCCCGTGAAATCTATAAAGTTACTAACCCTAAAGTTAAGGAAAAAGCTATTGAAAACCTTGATGCTATAAAAAACGGAAGCCGTGATTTCAGATTTTAAAAAAATTTCCGTTCAGGACTTGACAAACATTATTTAATATGATATAATAAAATTTGTACGGTGGAATTTGATAATTCCACCGTCATATGCGAGTATGGTGCTACTACATTACAGTAATCTTTTTACACAAATTTATAATTTGAAAAGAGAAAATTATGGTTCGTGAAATACAATATGATGAACAGAAAGAATTATTAGAATTATACTTGTCATTACATGAAGATTCTATCCCAGAACAATCGGAAACTTTGGAAAAAGTATGGAATGAAATACTAAACGATAAAAATCATCACTTGCTGGTAAACATAATTGATGGAAAAATTGTTTCATCATGCGTATGTGTCATTATTCCTAATTTAACAAGAAGCATACGTTCATATGCTTTTGTAGAAAATGTAGTTACTCTTGAAAAATATAGAGGACATGGATATGCTACAGAATGTTTGAACTATGCCAAAAAAATAGCAGTGGCAAATAATTGTTACAAAATAATGCTTCTTACAGGTTCAAAAGATGAAAAAACACTTTCATTTTATAGGAATGCGGGTTATAACAGCTCTGATAAAACTGCATTTATACAATGGCTTAAATAATATTGTACCAATTTAGATAACAAAATTTAATATGCGGGTGTGGTGAAACTGGCAGACACGCAAGATTTAGGTTCTTGTGCCGAAAGGTGTGCAGGTTCAAGTCCTGTCACCCGCACCAATGGCAAAGTGGCGGAACGTGACTTTGCCTTAGATTTTATTTAAGGAGATTTTTGTTTGAAGAAAAATAACAGACCTGAGATAGTAGCGTAAACGAGAGGTTTGCGAATACTATAGTGAATCTACTTAAAAATAAAACGCTACAGAGATGATAGGGCATAACA